>NZ_BALM01000011.1 GCF_000614975.1 Shewanella marina JCM 15074 | reverse complement strand
CCCGCCGCGATAACTAAATTTTTCCAAGCACAATGGTGCGGGTGAGAGGATTCGAACCTCTGACCGCCTGGTTCGTAGCCAGGTACTCTATCCAGCTGAGCTACACCCGCATATGCGATTGGTAAGAAATGGCGGAGAAGGAGGGATTCGAACCCTCGATGGGAGATAAAGCCCATACTCCCTTAGCAGGGGAGCGCCTTCGGCCACTCGGCCACCTCTCCGTTTCTTGGCGCTCATAATACTGTCTAACGAAAATAAGTCAAACCATTTTTAAAATTCAGAATTCGTTTGAAGCGTTTTTAATCAAATTGTAAAAACTTCAACCAATACAAGAAAGAACCGCCATTTTTAAGCTCATTTTTTCAACTATTTGATTACACTAAAATGTCGAGAGATCGCAATCTTAAGCACTTTTATGATTCATCTCATACCTTAATGTAGATACTTTATATAACAAACGTTCAAATCAAATTGAAATAGCATTAGCTTTACACTTTATATATAGCCCCTCCCCTAATATGACTCGTCACACTAATACTGACATTGCGATGATTTCTGTCATTTCAGTTCAAATAAGGCTATTTCAGAATGACAGCAATGTCATATTGCAGCCATAAAAAAAGCCAGTCATTGACTGGCTTTTTCGACGTGTTCAGGTATAGGCAAACTTAAAAGTTTCCGCCTTCAGAATTTGAACCATTCTTTTCAGACTGAATGCGCTGGTAAATCTCTTCACGGTGAACAGATACTTCTTTTGGTGCATTCACACCAATACGCACTTGATTGCCTTTAACTCCTAACACTGTAACCGTGACTTCATCACCAATCATCAGTGTTTCTCCAACACGACGAGTCAAAATCAGCATTCGATTGCTCCTTAATATTCCTATTTTTGGCTTAATACACGGCTATTGTCCGTTATATGAGCCTATTATAAGGTCAGCTTAGTACAAATTAATAGTATTAATACTAAAACGGTTATTTAATTACGCTTTATTCAACTCAAAAGCATGATGTAACGCCCGAACAGCCTTATGCAAATCCTTTTGTTCGATTATCAGTGACAATTTGATATCTGACGTTGACATTAATCTAGCATGAATCTCATGATCGCCCAAAATTTCAAAAATTTTAGCAACGGTACCAGTTTGCCCTATAACGCCTTTACCTACAATCGATATCTTTACTAAATCAACCTTATAGTCGATTTTAGCAATAGCCATAGATTGACTCAAATTGTCCAATTGAGCGAGTAAAGAAGCCAACAATGACTGGTTAACAACAAAACTCAATTGCGGTACATCGGTATTTAATGAGGTAATTAAATCCGCTTCGATTCCTTGCTGGCTTAGTTGTTGAAATAAATGGCTATGGCTGTCGTTATCAACTTCAGTTAAATCTAACTGCATTAGTACCTGTTGCTGGGCAACAGCAATACCCGCTATTTGGTTATTCAATGTGTTTGGATGATCAAACTCAATCAAAGTTCCAGTACCAGACTCAAAACTTGAAAGCACCCTAAGCTTAACCCCAAAACGCTCTGCATAAGAGACTGAGTCAGGATGTAATACTTTGGCACCTAATCTTGCCATTTCATACATTTCAGAAAAGCTTATTTGATCTAATTTTTTAGCACTGGGTTCAATATTTGGATCCGTGGTAAATACACCGCATACATCAGTATAAATTTGACACTCATCTGCACCAATAGTAGCAGCAATGGCTACCGCTGTTGTGTCAGAACCACCACGGCCTAGTGTGGTAATATCACCATCACCAGTTACCCCTTGAAAGCCGGCAATAACAGGGATTGTTTCAGCCGCTAATAACTCACTAATTTGTGAGCAATCAATTTGTTCAATACTCGCTCGCCCAAACTGATTATTAGTCGTAATAGAAACTTGTGCGCCTGTTAGAGATTTAGCCTTAATACCCCGTTTTTGTAATGCCATCGCCATTAAAGCGATACTAACTTGCTCGCCAGTAGACACTAACATGTCTAACTCACGAGCATTTGCGTGGGGATCAATTTGATCTGCTAACGCAAACAGATGATTAGTTGCACCTGCCATTGCAGATAACACCACCACCTGTTGCTCGCCAGCATGAAACGCATCCGCTATTTTGTCAGCGATGACCTCAATGCGCTCAATCGAGCCCACTGAAGTCCCACCAAACTTTTTAACTAATAGTTTCACCGCACTAGGTTGTACTTGCAAAAGCATTTACAGACGCTCAGTTAACCAAGGCATAACTTGTGCTAAAGCAGCATCAAGGTTTTCAGGCTGACTACCACCTGCTTGTGCCATATCAGGACGACCACCGCCCTTACCACCAACTTGAGCAGCAACCATAGCAACAAGCTCACCGGCCTTAACTTTACCCGTTAAGTCTTTAGTCACACCTGCAATTAGGTTTACTTTAGCATCGCCAGCTAAGCCAAGTAATACAACGCCTGAACCTAGCTTTTGTTTGATTTCATCTTGTAAGCCACGTAATGAACCTGCGTCTACAC
Organism: Shewanella marina JCM 15074; assembly: GCF_000614975.1. Taxonomy (GTDB): domain Bacteria; phylum Pseudomonadota; class Gammaproteobacteria; order Enterobacterales; family Shewanellaceae; genus Shewanella; species Shewanella marina. The sequence goes on along the minus strand of NZ_BALM01000011.1, from coordinate 139,641 downwards.
CAGATAATTTCTTAACCAGTACCTTAACACCGTTAATTTCAATAGCGTCACCCACTAAATCAGCACTTGCCGCAGCAGCCAGTTTATCTTTTAATTGGGCTAACTCTTTTTCAAGTTGCTTAGTACGATCAAGCTGTGCAGCTAACTTAGCAACTACAGATGCGTTATCAGATTTCAACAAGCTTGCAGCTTGTGCAAGTTGATCTTCTTCGTGAGCAACATAATCCATCGCTGCCGCACCGGTAACAGCTTCAATACGACGAATACCCGCAGCAATACCACCTTCAGATACAATCTTAAATAGACCGATATCACCAGTACGACCAACGTGAGTACCACCACATAATTCGATAGAGAAATCACCCATGGTCACAACGCGAACGTTGTCATCATACTTCTCACCAAATAATGCCATTGCGCCTTTGTTCTTCGCTTCTTCAATTGCCATTTCAGCAGTTTCAAGCTTGTGATTACGGCGAATTTGAGTATTAACGATCTCTTCGACTTGCTTTAACTGTTCAGCTTTAACTGCTTCAGTATGCGAAAAGTCAAAACGTAAACGATCAGGGTTAACTAATGAACCTTTCTGAGTCACATGCTCGCCTAGTACTTGGCGTAATGCAGCATGTAATAAGTGAGTCACAGAGTGGTTTAACTGAGTACGGTGGCGACGCTTTTTATCAACTGTAGCAGTCAATGATTGACCCACAACAATTTCACCTACAGTCACGCTACCAATATGGCCTGTAGCTTGACCATACTTTTGTGTATCCGCCACAGTAAATTCAACGCCATCAGCACTAATAGACCTTGGTCGCCTACTTGGCCACCTGACTCACCATAAAATGGGGTACTTGATAGCACAACAACGGCTTTATCACCTGCACTCGCTTTATCAGCTTGCTCACCATCAATATAGATAGCAACAATTTCGCTGTCTGCAGACAATTGTTCATAACCACTAAAATGAGTTTCGCTATCAATTTTTAATGTCGCATTGTAATCAGTGTCAAACTGACCTGCGGCTTTAGCGCGCTGCTTTTGCTCAGCCATTGCCACATCAAAACCAGCTTCATCAACAGTGATATTACGCTCACGACATACGTCAGCGGTTAAATCCATAGGGAAACCATAAGTGTCATATAACTTAAACACGGTTTCACCATCTAAAATATCACCCTCTAGTGAGCTTAGTGCATTATCTAAAATACCTAGACCACGCTCTAGCGTACGAGCAAATTGCTCTTCTTCCGCTTTTAATGCTTTCTCAACGATAGCTTGAGTATCTGCTAACTGCTTAGCTGCATCACCCATCACTTCGATTAAGGTTGGCACTAACTTGTAGAAGAAAGTATCGGTGGCGCCTAACTTATTACCATGACGAACGGCACGGCGAATAATACGGCGTAATACGTAACCACGACCTTCATTTGATGGCATCACACCATCTGCAACTAAAAATGCACATGAACGAATATGATCGGCAATTACTTTTAATGAATTATTTTCAAGATCGTCAGTACCAATAATTTCTGCAGTCTTAGCAATTAGCTTCTGGAAAATATCGATCTGATAGTTTGAATGCACTTTTTGTAGAATTGCAGCAATACGCTCTAAGCCCATACCGGTATCCACAGATGGCTTAGGTAACGGATTCATGGTGCCGTCTGCTTGACGGTTGTACTGCATAAATACAATGTTCCAGATCTCAATAAAGCGATCACCATCTTCTTCAGGCGTACCTGGACGGCCACCCCAAATATGATCGCCATGATCATAGAATATTTCAGTACATGGGCCACAAGGACCGGTATCACCCATTTGCCAGAAGTTATCTGAAGCAAATGCAGCACCTTTATTGTCACCAATACGGATAATGCAATCTTCTGGTACACCGATTTCATTCTTCCAAATATTGAAAGCTTCGTCGTCAGTTTCATACACTGTCACACATAAACGCTCTTTTGGCAGCTTAAGATCTTCAGTTAAGAAGGTCCAAGCAAAGCGAATTGCGTCATGCTTAAAGTAATCACCAAAACTGAAGTTACCTAGCATCTCGAAGAATGTATGATGACGCGCGGTGTAGCCTACGTTATCAAGATCGTTGTGCTTACCACCTGCACGCACACAACGCTGTGATGTGGTCGCTCGAGAATAGTTGCGTTTCTCCATACCAAGAAACACATCTTTAAACTGGTTCATACCAGCATTTGTGAAAAGCAAAGTAGGATCATTACCAGGAACTAGTGAACTGCTGTCCACAACCTGATGACCATTTCTGCGAAAGAAATCTAAAAAAGCACTTCTCAGCTCAGCAGTGGTTTTATACATGAAAACGTCCTGAATTAGGTAAACTCGAAAAATTTAGTGAAGTGTTGCACCTCACTGACAATATTGCCAGCATTATAAGCAGTGCAAGTTGGTTAGACTAGTCCTGAATCAAAGACTATCGATAGTTGAGGGGGTTTTTAATGCAAAAATAGCCAAATTATTGGCTATTGGTCGGGATCATAATCAAGCGCATAAGCAATTTGGTCAAAACTAAAACCTTGACCGACTAAAAATCGAATACGTTTAGCACGCTCTTTAGCCTCAGTAATTGGCTTATCTTGGTATTTTTTTTGCGCTTTCATTCTCGCGAGTTCATACCAATCACAATCAGATTGATCGAATACCTGATTGATAATCTGCTTATCAACACCTTTTTGTGCCAAGGCTTGCTTAATACGGATTGGGCCATGCCCCTTGCTAATATGACTGCGAATAACAATGGCACTGTAACGGCTATCATCAATATAGCCACGCGACTCATATTCAGTGGCGACTTGCTCTGCAATTTCAGCCGAAATCTCTTTTTGTTGTAACTTCAACACCACTTCATGGCGAGAATGATCGCGGCGCGCTAATAGCGCTACCGCGATTTGTCTGGCTTGCTGGATCAGAATACTTCACCAGTTTCTTTATCAAAACCATCAGCAGCGTCACTGCCTGACGCAGCAGCTGCCGCATCTTCTTTATGCAATAACTTGTCGCGTAATGCTTTTTCAATTTCAGCAGCGATTTCTGGGTTTTCAGTCAAGTACTTACCGGCATTAGCGCGACCTTGACCAATTTTATCGCCTTTATAGCTGTACCATGCACCCGCTTTCTCAACAAGTTTATGAGCAACACCTAAGTCAACTAACTCACCAGTACGGTTAATACCACGGCCATATAAAATTTGGAACTCAGCTTGTTTAAAGGGTGCTGCAACCTTGTTCTTCACCACTTTAACGCGAGTTTCGTTACCAACAACTTCATCGCCTTCTTTGATCGCACCAGTACGGCGGATATCTAGACGAACTGACGCATAAAACTTAAGCGCATTACCACCAGTAGTCGTTTCAGGGTTACCAAACATCACGCCAATCTTCATACGAATTTGGTTAATGAAGATAAGTAGTGTATTCGATTGCTTAAGGTTACCAGCAAGCTTACGCATTGCTTGGCTCATCATACGCGCCGCAAGACCCATATGAGAATCACCAATCTCACCTTCAATTTCAGCTTTTGGTGTTAATGCCGCTACAGAGTCAACAATAATGACGTCAACAGCACCAGAGCGAGTTAACGCATCACAGATTTCTAAAGCTTGCTCACCCGTATCAGGTTGTGAACAAAGTAAATTATCAATATCTACACCCAATTTTTGTGCATAGATAGGATCAAGTGCATGCTCTGCATCAATAAAAGCACAAACTTTGCCTTGTTTTTGCGCAGCGGCAATCACTTCTAAAGTTAGTGTTGTTTTACCTGATGATTCTGGACCATAAATCTCAACGATACGGCCCATCGGTAAGCCACCAGCACCCAATGCAACATCAAGAGAAAGCGAGCCTGTTGAAATAGTTTCAACATCCATTGAGCGGTCTTCGCCCAATTTCATAATAGAACCTTTACCAAATTGTTTTTCAATCTGCCCTAACACAGCAGCAAGTGCTTTTTCTTTATTTGGATCTATCTTCATTACTCTTCCCTCTTATGCAGCGATAACGTCGCTAACTAAAGTCGATTACGGTGACATATTTCTAAGTTGCACCTAGTATACTGTACAATCATACAGTATCAAGCCCTGTGATTAAGTTTTTTTCAAATTGCGTTAATCGGTGATATATCCCCAAGCGACTTGACGTTACAGAATTCAGATTACTTCAATTGTTCTAATGCAGATAATGACAACTAAATAGGGTAGAATCTGCTGCATTGCCTCACGACATACCCTGTCGTTTATTATTATTGAGCAGACTTAATAGACACTATGACTGATATCTCGAATTTAGAAAAACATACGCCGATGATGCGTCAATACCTAACCATGAAAGCAGCACACCCTGATATGTTGCTATTTTATCGTATGGGTGACTTTTATGAACTGTTTCATGATGACGCTAAAAAAGCATCTGAAATGTTAGGTATTTCGCTCACTGCACGAGGTAAAAGTGGCGGCGATCCTATTCCAATGGCAGGTATTCCTTACCATGCTGTTGAAGGCTATTTGGCAAAGTTAGTTCAGATTGGTCAATCGGTAGCAATCTGCGAGCAAATTGGCGACCCAGCCACCTCAAAGGGACCAGTTGAACGTAAGGTTGTCCGTATTGTGACGCCAGGTACCTTAACCGATGAGGCTTTATTACAAGAGCGTCAAGACAATCTGTTAGCCGCAGTTTATCAAGGAAAAATCGGCTATGGTTATGCGACACTTGATGTTGCTTCTGGTCGCTTTGTTATTTGCGAGCTTGAAACACAAGAAGCATTAGAAGCAGAATTACAACGTACCAACAGTTGAACTCCTATATAGCGAAGATTTCGCAGAGCTCAGCCTAATCGAACACTGCAAAGGTAAGCGTCGTCGCCCTGAATGGGAGTTTGACTACGACACTTCTATACATCTGTTATTAGCTCAGTTTGGTACTAAAGATTTACACGGTTTTGGTATCGGTGATGCACGCCTTGCACTGCAAGCTGCCGGCTGTTTAATGCAGTACGTCAAAGATACCCAACGTACAGCGCTGCCACATATTAATTCTATTATTCGCATTAACCAAACTGACAGTATTGTATTAGATGCCGCAACTCGCCGTAACTTAGAGTTAACCATCAATTTAAGTGGTGGCCGTGAAAACACCCTTGCAGCAGTAATCGATAATACGGCTACGCCAATGGGCAGTCGTATGCTACAGCGTTGGATCCATCAGCCATTAACCGATCACAACAAGATTATTGCACGCCAACAGGCGGTACAAACGCTCTTGAGTTCAGGTGATTTTGAAGCCTTACATGAACAACTTAAAGCCTTAGGCGATGTTGAACGTATTATGGCGCGTCTTGCCATAAGAAGTGCTAGACCAAGAGACTTTGCCCGCTTACGCCAAGCGTTAGCACTATTGCCTGAAATACAGCAATTACTCAGCCAAACTCAATGCCAATATTTACAAGATCTGGCCGTTAAATTAGGTGAATTCCCAGAAGAACACCAATTACTAGAACGTGCAATTATTGATAATCCTCCGGTATTAATCCGTGATGGTGGTGTGATCCGTAATGGTTATAACAGTGAACTAGATGAATGGCGTCATTTAAGTGATGGTGCAACGGATTATCTTGCAGAAATGGAAGCAAGAGAAAAAGCACAAACAGGTTTATCAACGCTAAAAGTAGGTTACAACCGTGTACATGGCTACTACATTGAAGTGAGTCGCCGTGAGTCTGATGATGTGCCATTAAGTTACCAGCGTCGTCAAACCCTTAAAAACACGGAACGCTACATCACCCCAGAATTAAAAGAACACGAAGAAAAAGTACTTTCTAGCCAAGGGCGTGCATTAGCACTAGAAAAGAAACTGTGGGAAGAGTTATTCGATCTTATTTTACCTAAATTACACCTATTACAGCTCTTTGCTCAAGCTGCTGCGGAATTAGATGTCCTCAGCAACTTTGCAGAACGTGCTGAAGTGCTTAACTATCAATGCCCGCAATTAACGACGCAATCAGGTATCAATATTACTGAAGGTCGTCACCCAGTTGTTGAACAAGTGAGCCAATCACCGTTTATCGCCAATCCGGTTAATCTTAATAACCAGCGTAAAATGCTAATTGTTACAGGCCCAAACATGGGCGGTAAATCTACCTATATGCGTCAAACGGCATTAATCACGCTCATGGCACATATTGGCTGTTTTGTACCAGCGACTCAAGCTGTTATTGGTCCAATTGATCGTATATTCACCCGAATTGGTGCATCAGATGATTTAGCTTCTGGCCGTTCAACCTTTATGGTCGAAATGACTGAAACCGCCAATATTTTGCACAATGCCAGCGCCAATAGTTTGGTATTAATGGATGAAATTGGTCGTGGTACATCAACCTATGATGGTTTATCACTAGCATGGTCTGCGGCAGAGTATCTCGCTAAGAAAGTGAAGGCGATGACCTTATTTGCTACTCATTACTTTGAATTAACAAGCCTGCCTGAATTACTTGATAATGTGCATAATGTCCATTTAGATGCCATTGAACATGATGACACTATCGCCTTTATGCACGCGGTACAAGAAGGTGCAGCAAGCAAGAGCTATGGTTTGCAAGTAGCTGCGCTGGCTGGTGTACCGAGTACAGTGATAAAAGCAGCAAAACGAAAATTACAACAATTGGAACAGCGTGATGTGCGCAGTGATGCGATGCCTATCCAGCAAAGTCTAAGCCTAGCAGAACCGGAACGTTCAATGGTTGCACTAGAATTAGATAATGTTAAGCCTGATGAGTTAAGCCCACGTCAGGCATTGGATTTAATTTATCGCTTAAAACAATTAAATCAGTAGTATTAAAAACAAAAAGCACATCTAAGGATGTGCTTTTTAATCTCTAGTACCGAGTAAAGACTATGATTTAAATAATGCTTCTACTGACAAACCTTGCTCGCTGAGTAAATCACGTAAACGGCGTAATGCTTCTACTTGTATTTGTCTCACTCGTTCTCGTGTTAAACCGATTTCAGTACCTACATCTTCTAAGGTTGATGGCTCATACCCCATCAAACCAAAACGGCGAACTAATACTTCTCGTTGTTTTACATTGAGTTCATTTAGCCATTTTACTACAGACTCTGAAATATCATCTGTTTGCACTTTGTGATCTGGTCCTACTTGATCATCATCAGCAATCACATCGAGTAGTGCTTTATCATTCTCACCACCTAACGGTGTATCAACAGAAGTAATACGCTCATTCAACTTAAGCATTTTGCTGACATCACTGCTTGGTAAGTCGAGTTTATCTGCAATTTCTTCTGCTGTAGGCTCATGATCTAACTTATGAGCTAATTCACGAGCAGTACGCAAATATACATTTAACTCTTTGACCACATGAATAGGCAAACGAATCGTACGGGTTTGATTCATAATGGCACGTTCAATCGTCTGTCGAATCCACCAAGTTGCATAGGTTGAAAATCTAAACCCTTTTTCAGGATCAAATTTTTCTACCGCACGGATCAGACCTAGGTTACCTTCTTCAATTAAATCGAGTAAGGCCAGACCACGATTGTTATAACGCCTCGCAATTTTAACAACAAGTCGCAAATTGCTTTCAATCATGCGATTACGTGATTTTTCACAACCTTTTAATGCTTTACGAGAAAAAAAGACTTCTTCTTCCGCACTTAGCAGTGGCGAGAAGCCAATTTCACTCAAATAGAGCTGTGTCGCATCTAGGTTTTTCTGGATATCAGTTTGAGTCTGTTGTTCTAACTCTGAATTATTCTCTTGTTCAGATGCAGTTGTTTTTTTAGCATGCCCAGTTTTTACGGCGTCAACTGGATATTCTGATAGTGCTGATGAACTATTAGATTTCTGTACCATAAACGTCTCCCAAATTTAGCAGATAAAATCACGTCTTAACCGACACTGATGCCAAATTGGCGACTAAACACAATTAGTGCTTAGGTAAAAAATTGAGGGGATTTACCGACTTCCCGTGGTAACGGATTTCAAAATGTAACATCACTTTATTCGTCCCTGAACTTCCCATCGTAGCAACCATTTGGCCAGCTTTAACAAACTGCTTCTCTTTTACTGTAATCTTTTCAGCATGTGCATAAGCGCTGAGGTAATCATCGTTATGTTTAATAATAACCAAGTTACCGTAACCTCTTAATGCACTACCAGCATAAACAACACGTCCTGCAGCAGCAGCTGTTATCGGCTCACCACGTTTACCAGCAATTTTGATGCCATTTCGGCCTTGTTCTGTTGCTGAGAAGTATCCGATAACTCGACCTTTCGCCGGCCAGTACCATTGTTTTACCGTTTGATCGGTTGATGCACTTTGGTTAACTTTGTTTACAGATTGTTGCTTAACTTCAGAATACTGAGCTTTATCTTTGGGTTCAAGTGGTTTTTGACTGTTAGACTTTGGTCTAATATTGGTAGTACTTTGTTTTTTATCTACTTTCTTTTTAGGGGGCTGAGATGTAGTACCAGTTGATGGCTTATTTGGCGTTTTTTTATACGAAAGACTCAGTAACTGACCAGGGTAAATAGTATATGGCTCTTTTAAATCATTCAATCGTGCGACTTCTTGGAAATTCTTATCTGCGCCCCAAGCAATTGAATATAAAGTGTCACCTTTTTGGACTCGATACTGGCTGGTTCGAATACTCCCTTTGCCAATACTTGGTTGCAGATCATTAGATAAGCTCACCACTGGCGCAGGACGAGTCGCTTGAAAACTACAACCACTGATAAGCAACAGCATAATAAATACAATGCTTAATCTATTCATTAACGGCACTTCTCTACAATCATCAACAGCATCGAAATTAAAAACCCTTAAGCTAGACCGCCATTCACTAATGGCACAAATTTAACAGCTTCAATCACGGTTGAGAAAAATTGATCTTGGCTACGTTCAACACATAATAATTGCTGCTGCAGTTCACCAACAGGAATAATCAAACGGCCACCATCTTGCAATTGTAGCAACAATGCCTGCGGTATCTCTTTAGCGGCAGCAGTAACGATAATGCATCAAATGGGCCTCTATTAGCCCATCCTTGCCAACCATCGGCATACTTATAAGCAATATTATGCAAATCAAGACGCTTTAAGCGCATTCGTGCTTTAATTTGTAACGCTTTGATTCGCTCAACCGTAAATAGTTGTTCAACCAGTGGCGCGAGTATTGCGGCTTGATAACCAGAACCTGTACCTATTTCTAATACTTTATAAGCTGGCTTTTGCAATAAAATTTCGGTCATTCGAGCAACAATATATGGCTGTGAAATGGTTTGACCTAAACCTATCGGTAATGCCGTATTTTCATAAGCTTTATGCGCAAGGGCGTCATCTACAAATAATTCTCTAGGCGTATTAGCTATAACGTTTAACACCTGCTCATTAGCAATACCTGCTTGTCTAAGCTTATCTGTTAAGTTTTTAGCTGCCGCAGTAGAGATGAATCTCATAAATGTGCTACCCACTCTTGTAATGGTGTTATTTTTTTATATGCCGTTAAATCAACCGTTAATGGTGTGATAGAAACATACCCTGCCGCAATCGCAGCAAAATCGGTATCATCATTGCGATCATCTGGTTGACCTAATGCCCCTAACCAATAAATATCCCTGCCAGCAGGATCTTGCTGGCAAATAATATCAGCAGCAGGCTTTCTCACGCCTAATCGAGTAACCTTTATCCCTTTAATTTGCGCTAATGGCAAATCTGGAACATTTATATTTAAAATCTGATTGCTATCTAACGGTATAGAATTGAGCGCATTCACTATTTTCAAGGTATATACTGCTGCCGTTTGATAGTGTTGCTTACCCACTAATGAAACAGCAATTGCTGGTAACCCTAAAAAACGCCCTTCTATTGCAGCGCCTACCGTACCAGAATATAAAGTATCATCCCCTAAATTAGCACCAGCATTGATACCCGATATAACAAGATCAGGTTGATATAATTCTCGAACACCGATATGGACACAATCAGCAGGAGTACCACTACAAGCAATCTGAAGCTCAGATAAATGCTGCATACGGACAGGATTAATTAACGTTAGCGCGGTACTTGCACCTGAACAGTTGCGGTCAGGTGCAATCATCATTACCTCAGCAAATTCAGATAATGTTTGTGCCAGTATATTAATTCCTGGTGCTAAAACACCATCATCATTGCTAAGTAATATCTTCATTATGCTTGTGATTGCTCAGCTAACTGTTGAGCGCGGCGCTCTTTAAATAAACGTTCTTGCACGTCTTCATAATTAACCAATTCACGCAATACTGAAGTCGCAAAACTACCAGCTGGCAGCATAAACTCAACAGTAATAACATCACCTTCAACACGGTGCTTTAACCCTTGCGGAATTAACAGTAATGGGCGGCGCTCTTGATCTAAACCAGCCATTTCTAAACCATTGCAATCTGCTGCTAAATCTTCAATTGCTTTAGCTTCCATCATTGCAGCATCTGCTTGTGCTAATGGTAAACCACGACCCCACATAGGTGCAGATAATTGAATATCATGTTCTGCTAAACGCTTATTTAACGCATCATCCCACTGCTCAGCGACAAAATAGCTTTTGCTACCCGCTAACATGACACAGTCGCCAGTGATCGTAGCTACACCATACTGTGCTAAACGATATGAAACCACTTGGTTAAATAAGTTAGAGCGCACGGCTGATAAATACATGCTGCGCTTATTACGGTCTTTAACTTTACGGCCTTCAAACATTTGGCGGCCAAATACTAGGTTTTTACCGTCATGCCCAAAGCGCTGTTCACCAAAATAGTTAGGTACACCTGTTACTGCAATTTTTTCTAATCGGGCAAGCAGTTGATCCATATCGCTGACATTACGTAGTGTTAGCTCAAAACGGTTACCCACTAAAGCACCAATACGTAATTTTTTAGTATGACGAGATGCGGTCATAATGGTCAATTGATCGCTATTTAAACTCATCCAATCTGGTGTTTCTTTGCCTGGAATACGGATGCCGAACCACTGTTCAGTGACCGCATTTTTATCTTTCTGACCTGCGTAAGTCACCTCTTTTGGATGTACCTTAGCAAATTTAGCTAACATCTCAGCGACTTGAACGGTATTAAGACCATCTTTACGTACATGTAATAGGTGATGTTCGCCTTCACCTGTCGGTAAAAATGGCAAAATCTCCTTCACGATAAAATCGCTATTATGAGTACGAAGATCGGCTGTAGCCGTAGGTTGTTCAAAAAGATAATGTAATGAATTCATGGTATTTTCTATATATTAAACGTAATTTTGGTTACGCTGACTTAATCATTAGTACGACTGACTCAACAGCGATACCTTCTTTACGACCAGTAAAGCCAAGCTTTTCTGTCGTTGTCGCTTTGACATTAATATTGTCAATATCTGTCGCCAAATCTAGCGCAATGCATTCACGCATAGCACTAATATAAGGCAACATCTTTGGTGCTTGTGCAATAATGGTGACATCTAAATTACCAATTACAAAGCCTTTTTGAGTAGCTAACTGATAACAATGCTTCAATAATTGACGACTATCAGCACCTTCAAATTCGCTATCGGTATCAGGAAAATGCTTACCAATATCTCCTAATGCCATTGCACCAAGAATAGCATCTGTCACAGCGTGTAATACAACATCACCATCAGAATGGGCAATCAATCCCATATCATAGGCAACTTCAATTCCGCCAAGCATTAACGGTTTATTACCGCCAAATTTATGCACATCAAACCCATGACCAATACGTATATTCATCAGACTTCCTATTTATTGTGTATTTGCGATAAAAACAGCTGAGCAAGTGCTAAATCATCTGGGTGTGTCACTTTAATGTTATCACTACGCCCACTCACTAATCCTGGGTGCTCACCCGCCCATTCCATCGCCGATGCTTCATCAGTAATCGTTGCACCATTCGCTAAACCATTTAATAAGTTTTGGCGCAACTTGGCCGCCGGAAACAGCTGTGGTGTCAATGCGTGCCATAATTGCTCTCGACAAACGGTATGGTCAATCACACCATCTGTAGATGCTCGCTTCATCGTATCACGTACCGGGCTTGCTAAGATGGCTCCTTGCGGAAATTGCTCTCTTGCTGCCAGCAATTTATCAATATCGCTATGGGTTAAACAGGGCCTCGCCGCATCATGCACCATAGCCCAAGCATTATCGGCACATTGATTCATCGCCGCTAATACTGAATCAGCTCGTTGACCACCACCAATCACTGTAATTAATTTAGGATGCTTAGCTTGAGTTAAGCTTGCAAAAAATTGATCTTCAGGATGCAAAGCGACAATCACTTGATCCACTTGCGGATGACTCAATAAGGTATCTAAGGTGTGCGCTAAAATGGACTGCTCACCTAACAATAAATATTGTTTAGGTTTGTCTGCCTGCATACGCGCACCAATGCCAGCAGCGGGCACGATAGCAACAACAGCTTGCTTACTCACATTAAACTCCATTACTTGACCGGTTCTACAACACGATAAAAAGTTTCACCTTTTTTAACCATACCCAGTTCATTACGAGCACGCTCAGCCAATGCACCAGTACCGCTTCTTAAATCAGTGATCTCTTCTTTGAGTACCTGATTACGAGCAACCAACTGGCCATTATTTTGTTGCTGCAATTGAATTTGATGAGACAAATTAAAATACTCAGGCAGACTATTCTCACCGAACCATAGTCGATGCTGCATTACACCAAGTAATAGCAGTAATACAAACAAGAAACGTTTCATAATCAGCGTCTGGTTATCGTTTAAGTAAAATTGCTACGATCATACAACAAAAAAGGCCACCTAGTGGTGGCCTTTTAACGGAAAAGCTAATTTTTATGCTTGGCCTTTCAACTCAATACGACCGCGGTAAGGTACATTGTCACCTAACTGCTCTTCAATACGAAGTAATTGGTTGTATTTCGCAACACGGTCAGAACGGCATAATGAACCCGTTTTGATTTGACCTGCACAAGTACCAACGGCTAAATCAGCAATTGTTGAATCTTCAGTTTCACCGCTACGGTGTGAAATCACAACAGTATAACCTGCGTCTTTCGCCATGCGAATAGCTGCTAAAGTCTCAGTTAAAGAACCGATTTGGTTTAGCTTGATTAAGATAGAGTTCGCGATGTTATTATCAATACCACGCTTGAAAATCTTAGTGTTAGTTACAAACAGATCATCACCGACTAGCTGTAGCTTGTCGCCCATGATTTCAGTTTGATATGCCCAACCATCCCAATCAGATTCATCTAAGCCATCTTCAATAGAAAGAATTGGGTATTCTTCAGCTAATGATTTTAGGAAATCAGAGAATTCGTTGGCAGTGAACACTTTACCTTCACCAGCAAGATCATACTTACCATCTTTATAGAATTCAGAAGCTGCGCAATCTAGTGCTAAAGACACATCTTTACCTAGAATATAACCCGCTTGCTCTACTGCATTCTTGATCACAGCAAGTGCTTCAGCATTTGAAGAAAGGTTTGGAGCGAAACCACCTTCATCACCTACAGAAGTACTTAAACCCTTTGCACTTAATACTTTCTTAAGTGTATGGAAGATTTCAGAACCCATACGCAGCGCTTCACGGAAGTTAGGCGCACCGATTGGTTGGATCATGAACTCTTGGATATCAACGTTATTATCAGCATGCTCGCCGCCATTTAGAATGTTCATCATAGGAACAGGCATAGAGTACTGACCCGCAGTGCCATTTAATTCCGCAATATGTGCGTATAAAGGCATACGTTTATGAGCTGCGGCTGCTTTTGCTGCTGCAAGTGATACAGCTAGAATTGCGTTAGCACCTAGCTTATCTTTGTTTTCGGTACCATCAAGATCAATCATAATTTGATCTAATTGGGCTTGCTCAGTTGCATCTTGACCGATAACTGCATCACGGATTGGTCCGTTAATATTTGCAACTGCCGTCAATACACCTTTACCCATGTAGCGAGCTTTGTCACCATCACGCAGTTCTAATGCTTCACGGCTACCAGTTGATGCACCAGATGGTGCAGCAGCCATGCCGACAAAACCGCTGTCTAAATGTACTTCAGCTTCTACGGTTGGGTTTCCGCGAGAATCCATGATCTCACGACCAATGACGTTAATAATCTTAGCCATAATGCCCTCGATTTAAAAATAAAAGTTAAATGTAAAACTCAAACTCTTTCGACAAACTTAGACTTACAAAAAATAAGGCCGCATCCTCACGGATCCGGCCTCAGTATTCAATTATTTAACTTCACGCTTTTGATGCGCCATTGCTGCGGCTACAAAGCCTTCAAACAATGGATGTCCATCACGAGGAGTTGATGTAAACTCAGGATGGAACTGACCAGCAACAAACCAAGGGTGATTTGGTAGCTCAATCATCTCAACCAACTTACGGTCAGCTGATAAACCACTAAATACTAAACCGGCTTGTTGTAAGCGCTCAATATAGTTGTTGTTTACTTCATAACGGTGACGGTGACGTTCAACACAAGTTTCAGAACCGTATGCTAATGCCGCCTTAGTACCATCAACTAGATGACAAAGCTGTGCGCCTAAACGCATAGTACCACCTAAGTCTGATGCTGCATCACGTTGCTCAACATCACCTTCTTCATTGATCCACTCAGTGATAAGACCAATTACTGGATGCTCACAACCAGGCTTGAATTCAGAAGAATGTGCGCCAGCTAAGTTAGCTACGTTACGCGCAAATTCGATTAGCGCAACTTGCATACCTAAACAGATACCGAAGTATGGTAGGTTATTTTCACGAGCAAATTTTGCAGCAAGGATCTTACCTTCTACACCACGCTCACCGAAACCACCTGGGACTAAGATACCGTCTAAGCCTTGAAGAACTTCTTCACCTTTAGCTTCAACTGTTTGTGAATCAATATACTTGATGTTCACAGATACGCGGTTCTTTAAACCTGCGTGCTTTAATGCTTCGTTTACAGACTTATATGCATCTGGTAGTTCAATATATTTACCCACCATACCAATGGTCACTTCAGCGTTTGGATTCGCTTCTTGGTAAATTACATTTTCCCACTCAGATAAGTCTGCTTCAGCACAATCAATGTTGAAACGCTTAACTACGATTTCATCTAGACCTTGTGAACGTAGTAACGCAGGGATCTTATAGATGCTATCAACATCTTTTAATGAAATAACAGCGCGTTCTTCAACATTACAGAATAATGAGATCTTTGCTTTTTCGTTAGATGGAATTGCACGATCACCACGACAAATAAGAATGTCTGGCGCAATACCAATTGAGCGTAATTCTTTAACAGAATGCTGAGTTGGTTTAGTTTTAACTTCACCAGCTGCGCCTAAGAAAGGTACTAATGTTAAATGCATAAACAAAGTACGCTCACGGCCTAACTCAACACCTAATTGGCGAATAGACTCTAAGAATGGTAGTGATTCGATATCACCTACCGTACCGCCAATTTCAACGATACATACATCATGACCTTCGCCGCCCGCCAGCACTTTCTCTTTGATTGCGTTAGTAATATGAGGAATAACCTGAATGGTTGCACCTAAATAATCACCACGACGCTCTTTACGTAATACTTCTTCGTAAATACGACCAGTCGTAAAGTTATTACGACGGTTCATCTTAGTACGGATGAAACGCTCATAGTGACCTAAGTCAAGATCCGTTTCAGCGCCGTCTTCGGTCACGAATACTTCACCATGCTGAGTCGGACTCATAGTACCCGGATCAACGTTAATATAAGGATCCAGCTTCATGATAGTTACATTTAAGCCGCGAGCCTCTAAAATTGCAGCTAGTGATGCTGCTGCAATGCCTTTACCTAGTGAAGAAACAACTCCACCAGTAACGAAGATATACCTTGTAGTCATGTTGAACCTGAGAAAATGAGTTTGAAAAATGTGCTCGTAATAAAGCACTAGGACGGGGCGACAGTCTACCAAAGTAAGCCCGCTTCGACAAATAAGATTTCACATTAAATGTAAAATTCCGCCAAATTTCATTAAAAATCCATATTAAGCTGATGAATCAACGCTTATTTAATTTTAACTGATATTCATCTTATAACTTGTTATACCAATCACATTTAGCAAGGTGAACAATATTATTTGATTTCAGCAGATTTCACTTGTTGCCAGTATAGCTCTAATTCGTCCAAAGTGTGCTGTTGCATCGGCTTTTGCTGTGTAGCCGCTAATGCTTCAACACCACGAAAACGTCGCTCAAATTTACTATTTGCTTGTCGCAACGCTTGTTCAGGCTCAACACCTAAATGCCGCGCCATGTTAACCACAGCAAATAATAGATCGCCAACTTCCTCTGTAATTCGAGTCGATGAACGAGCAGGCATATTGACCTCCTCCATCACTTCATCAATCTCTTCATAGACTTTAGCGACTACGGGCGGCAATTCATCCCAATCAAAGCCCACTTGCGCAACTCGCTTTTGGATCTTCATCGAACGCGATAATGCTGGCATCGCTTGAGGAATATCATCTAATAGCGAGTATTGTTGCTGCTCGGCACGCTCAGTTGACTTAAGCGTTTCCCATTGCAGCTTTAACTCCTTGCTTGATAAGGGCTTGCTTGAATCAACAAAGACATGCGGATGACGACTAATTAACTTATTAGAGATACGTTCCACTACCGTACCAAAATCAAACATGCCCTGCTCTTGCGCAAGTTGGCAATAAAATACGACTTGAAACAGTAAATCACCTAACTCAGAAGGCAATGCTTGCCAATCAGCTCGCTCAATAGCATCTGCAACTTCATAGGCCTCTTCCAATGTAAAGGGCACAATAGAACCAAAGTTTTGTGCTAAATCCCAATCACAGCCAGACTTAGGATCTCTAAGTTTGGCCATAATATTGAGTAATGTTTGAATATCACTAGTTACTTGCATAGTCATTAATAACGTTGCGCCTGAATAACACCATTTAACTGATTTAGCTTGGTCAAAACTCTGGCTAACACATCTAAATTAGACAGTTCTAACTCCAAATCGACAGTCGCAGTTTGAGTTTTAGTATCAGTCGCAGTATTCATTGACTGTACTCCTGACTTTTCGGTTGCAAGTATGGTGGTAATATCTTTCAACAAACCATTACGATCATTAGCAATAATCCGAACCCGAATTTTAAAGCCACCACCATAGTCATCGCCCCAAATAACGTCAACAGCACGTTCAGGATGTACTCTGGTTAACTCTTTAACCTGTTCACAATCAGCACGATGTACTGAAATACCACGACCTTTGGTAATAAAACCAAAAATTTCATCACCTGGCACAGGGCGACAGCACTTAGCAATGTGACTTAATAAGTTACCAACACCATTAACCTCAACCTGACTACGAGACTTCAATGCCTGCTTGGCTTGGGTCTTTTTAACTAAATCTTCAAGTACTTCAGCTTCAGTCTGCTCATCAAGGCGTAGGTGTGACTGCACATAGTTAACCACCTGATTAAGCTTTAAATCACCCGCGCCTACCGCAGCTAATAAATCATCCATTGATTGCAAGTTAAAGCGTTCAACCGCTGAATTGGCATCTTTTAGCTTAAGATTGAGCTTGGTTAACTCAACTTCAAGCATCTCCCGTCCCAATGGAATATTTTTCTCTTTATCTTGTTGCTTAAACCAATGCAAAATTTTAGAGCGGGCACGAGATGATTTGATATAGCCCATACTCGGGTTAATCCAATCTCGTTTAGGGTTCGCTTGTTTTGCAGTAATAATCTCAATGCGCTCACCCGTTTCCACTTGGTAGGTAAATGGCACAATACGACCATCCACTTTAGCACCAATACAACGATGTCCGACTTGCGAGTGAATATAGTAAGCAAAATCAAGTACCGTTGAACCTAATGGCAAATCAACGACTTCACCGGTTGGGGTAAAGACATAAACGCGATCTTCAAATACCTGACTACGGATCTCTTCAACCAAATTACCGCTTTCAGCCACATCTTCTTGCCACTGTAAAATCTTACGCAGCCAATTAATTTTTTCTTCGTAACCGCTTTGCTTACCAGAAAGGTTACCTTCTTTATATTTCCAGTGTGCGGCAACCCCCAGTTCAGCATCATCATGCATCTCTTGGGTACGGATCTGAATTTCAACCGTTTTCCCTTCTGGGCCAACAACAACCGTATGGATAGATTGATAACCATTGGGTTTCGGGTTTGCAACATAATCATCAAACTCGCGCGGAATATGATGCCACATGGTATGTACCACACCTAAAGCACCATAACAGTCTTGCAGACGTTCAGTCACAATACGCACTGCGCGCACATCAAAAAGCTCATCAAACTTCAGCGACTTGCCTTTCATTTTGCGCCAGATACTATAAATATGTTTAGGTCGACCATAGACTTTTGCTCGAATTTGGTCAGCATCTAAACGTTGTTGTAACTCTGTCACAAAGTTATCAATAAACACTTCGCGATCAAGTCGCTTACCATCTAACTGCTTTGCAATTTCTTTGTAGGTATCAGGGTGTAAATAGCGGAATGAAATATCTTCTAATTCCCACTTTAATTGACCAATACCAAGTCGGTTCGCCAGTGGGGCATAGATATCTGCAATTTCTCTTGCTAACGCAACTCGTGTTGCTTCATCTGCGTTTTTAACAATACGCAATAAGCAAACTCGCTCTGCAAGCTTAATCACAACAGCGCGCACATCTTCAACCATAGCCAACAGCATACGTCTGATGGTATCAATTTGCGGCTCAGTTGCACGCGCCTGCTTATCTAGGCTTAAACTACTAATACCATTCATGGTTACCACGCTGTCTACCAGCGCAGTCAGTTCAGCACCAAAGTTTTCTTCTAAGTTATCGTGTGTAATTACCCCAGCTTCAATCGCCAAAAACAGCACTGATGCCTGCAGGGTCTCAATGTCCATATTGAGTGGCGCTAAAATCTCAATCATCTCACGCGCGCGCTCAATAAATGCACGGCGATCTTCTGGATGATCAAATTCCATCGCGTCGATTTGTTGCATTAACTGTAATAGCATTAATGCTTCATCGGTATCACTGACGTAACGATTTACCCATTCATCCAAATGGAAATCGGGATCATTAAAATGTGCTTCTCTAACTGATACCATGGGTGTTTTTCCTTAACATTACAACGAAGTTCTCTCTCTCAAATCCTATTCTGTAGTTTGCCATTAAATTGTCAAACGATATCACCTATATCTTGAATAATGATGAAATATTAATATAGAACTATCAACCAAATCGATTTATTACTGAATAAAACTCATTTTTAATCAGTTTTTACTTTAATTCAAATAATGCCATAGCTTCAATGTGATGCGTCTGTGGGAACATATCCACTAAACCAAGACGTTTAAGCTGATATCCTTGTGCGAATAATTCTGCGCTATCACGAGCTAAGCTGGCAGGATTACAAGACACATATAAGACCTTTTTCGGTTGCATCTTTTTAAGCCAAGCTAAAGATTCATAAGCACCAGCACGAGCGGGATCAAGTAGCAACTTATCAACTTTCTGCAACCAAGCCTCACCACTTAAATCCGCACTCAAATCCGCATGATAAAAAGCCGCATTAGTAATATTATTTGCCTTAGCATTGGCCGTCGCTTGCGCAACCATTTCAACCACGCCCTCAACACCAATCACCTGCTTTACATGCTGTGCTAATGGCAAACTAAAATTACCTACACCACAAAATAGATCAAGTACCGTATCTTGTGGCTGAACATCTAACCAAGTTAATGCTTGCTTAACCATTTGTTGATTTACAGAGCCATTAACTTGGATAAAGTTCCCCGGCTTAAACTGAAGTTTGAGCTGCTTCTCAAGTTGATAATAAGGAAGGCTAAACTCACCTTCAATTGCGCTACATTGTCCTTCATTATCTTGTAGCAATAATTCAACTTGTTGCAGTTTAGCAAAGTCAATTAATAGCTGTTTATCTTTGTTTTTAAGGGCTTTAGTAATACGTAAAACAGCAACTTTACCGCTTTCAACCTCAAACAGTTCTAAATGCCCAAGCAAGCTCTTATCTGATAATTGACCAAGCACTTGTCCAAAAGGGGCAATCAGTTTTGACAATGAATCAGGTAGTACTGGACATTGTCTAATACTGATCACTTTAGTTGAGTTTTTACCACGAAAACCTACCGTTAATTGACGGCTTTGCTTATCAAACCAAATCGCTAAACGTGCACGACGACGATACTGCCACGCTTGTTCAGCAATCGATGTTTGCATAGTATCAAGTTCACAACCACTGAATTTAGCCATTAGCTGCGTTAATGTTTGTTGCTTGTATTCACGTTGAGCATCGAGTTGCAAATGTTGCAAATCACAACCACCACATTGTTGGTAATGTGGACAATCGGGTTGCTGACGTAATTCGCTCGCCGTTTCAATCTTAATTAATTTTGCTTTAGCATAGGTTTTTTTCTGTTCAACTAGCTGCGCTAATACAGTTTCTCCAGGCAAGGCGCCGGCAATAAATACCACTTTGCCCTGATGCTGAGCAATACCAGCACCTAAATGATCCAATTGCGTGACTGATAAATTAACCTTGCTCGACAACTGTTTCGATTTATTGGGTTGTGCTTTAAAAAATTGTGCCATGGAGGTCTCTATTTTAATAATTAACTAACACCGACTCGCCAGTTTCTGGCAGTCTATGACTTATATCTCTAAAAAATATGCTAGGAACTTAATCGCTATCATGAACCGCAAAAGCACCAGCAATAACATGACCAAATACAGCTTACGTTCATGGGTGTTAGTGCTTGCCCTTGCGCCGACGATACTAGTCGGTATCTTACTTGGCGGCTATTTTACCATAAATCGTTTTTATGAGCTTGAAGATAGCTTGCTAGAACAGGGAAAAAACTTTATTGAACCACTTGCTATTGCCAGTGAAATCAGTTTAGTCGATAACAATCGAGAAGCGACTAAAAGATTATTAGCCTCAGCCCAATTACATCGGTCTTCCTTGGTGAAATCGATAGCTATTTTCGACAATAAAAATCAGTTATTTGTGACTTCACACTCGCACCGAAACCTTGAAGAACTGATGTTAGCAACCCCCCTTACAGAACTTCATAATACTGAATTTGAACATGTGGGCGATAAGCTTATTTTACGTTCACCTATCTATACCACCTTATCGCTCTCGCCTAATATGGATCTAAACAGTCGTCAGGCGCGGCTTGGCTATATTGCCATGGTAATCAATAAAGAGCGGGCACTATTAGAGCAACATAGAGCCGCCGTAGCAGCCTTTATCATTGTACTTATTGGCGTACAACTTAACCTACTATTTACCTTTAGATTGGTTAAAAACGTAACCCAACCTATTTCCGATATGGTTCGAGTGGTTGCAAAAATCCGAGAAGGTAAACTAGACACCCGCTTAAAGGGGAATTTAATAGGCGAACTGGATCTCCTTAAACGTGGTATTAACGATATGGCCAGTTCCTTGTCAGAATACCATGATGAAATGCAGCAAAATATTGACCAAGCAACCTCAGATCTGCGCGAAACCTTAGAGCAAATTGAGATCCAAAACGTAGAGTTGGATTTAGCCAAGAAAAGAGCCCTAGAAGCAAGCCGAATAAAATCTGAATTTTTAGCTAACATGTCACATGAACTGCGTACACCACTCAATGGTGTTATCGGTTTTGCAAGACAATTGATTAAAACACCGCTGCATGAAAGTCAGCTCGATTACATTAAAACCATTGAGCGCAGTGCGACTAATTTACTTAGTATCATCAACGACATTCTAGACTTTTCAAAACTAGAAGCAGGTAAAATGGTACTGGAGAATATCTCATTTTCACTGCGAGATAATATTGATGATGCGCTCAGCTTAATGTCAGCCAGTGCTTATGAAAAACAACTGGAACTGATTGTCGACATTGCACCAGAAATACCTGATCACCTTAGCGGTGATGCCATACGCGTCAATCAAGTCATCACCAATTTAGTGGGTAATGCCATTAAATTTACTGACTCTGGCAGCATTCAATTAAAAATCGAAAAAATATCAGCGACCCACGATCAGATTATTCTACGAGGTGAAGTTAAAGATACAGGGATTGGTATTGATAAAAGCCATCAAGAAGTACTATTCCAAGCATTTGGTCAAGCTGACTCATCAATTTCACGTCGTTTTGGTGGTACTGGGCTTGGGCTCATTATTACTAAGCGATTACTCAATCAAATGGGCGGTAAAATTGGTTTTAGTTCGGTGATGGGACAAGGTTCGACATTTTGGTTTACCTTACCAATTAATATCAGCAACTTCCCACTAGCAGGCCCTGTTGTGGTTGATGAATTAGCGTCCAAAACAGTTATTGTATATGAACCAAAATTACTCAGCCGCAATCTGATTACCGCTCAGTTAAGCCGTTTAAAACTAGAAATTACGGCAATAGAGACTCCCGAACAATTACATACAGAACTGGCCAATAATCAACAATATGATTTTGCAATTATGAGCTGCAATAAGCAACGTGACGGCCAACAACTGAGTAGGCAATTACAGCGTTTAGCTAAAAAGAGCAAAGTACTATTGGCGATATGTGATTTTCATGACCATAACTATCAACATCAATATGTGCACCCACATTGTAATGGTGTACTCAATGCCCCAGTTGCTGAAAATAGTCTAATAAGAATGATGCTTATGCCTGCGGCTAAGCCTAAGCTGAATAATCAGGTCACTGAAGCAGCACCTATTGCGCGCTTAACATTAAACGCCCTCGCTGTTGATGATAATCCCGCTAATTTAAAACTGATTGATACGCTATTAAAAGAGAGCGTGACCAATGTGACATCGGTCAATAGTGGTGAACAGGCAATTGAACAAGCTAGACAGCACCATTTCGATATTATTTTTATGGATATCCAAATGCCCGGCGTTGACGGAATTTCCGCGACGCAGCAAATAAGACAAGATTCGCTGAATCGACACACGCCAATTATTGCAGTTACCGCCCATGCACTGGCTGAGGAAAGAGAAAAAATAAGCCGCAGTGGTATGGACGATTATTTACCAAAACCTATTATTGAAAATGATTTAAAGAATATGCTCAACCACTGGGTCAGCAAACCACAATTTACTCATTTTGACCCACGCACACTCAATTGGGGGCTATGCTTACAACAAGCCAATAATAAAACTGATTTGGCGATCGAAATGCTACAAATGTTAATTGACTCGATTCCAGCAACCACAGAAGAGATAGAATTAGCACTCGATCAGCAAGACAAAACCAACATGCAACGGATTATTCATAAATTACATGGTGCCAGTTGCTACTGCGGTGTACCCGCCACCCAGCAACTCTGCCAAGCAATTGAGTCCAATTTAAAACATAATTTATCTGTCGCAGAGTTAGAACCTGAAATACTTGAGTTACTTGATGAGCTAACTAAGGTAGAATCAGCAGCAACTCAACTTATTTCACAGTTATCAACGGATTTACTAGATGACCAAGAAACCCGGATTTTTTAAGCGCGTGAAAGCACTAGAACTGCCGCAAAAGAAACTTTTTGCAATCGCACTTTGCCAACGTATGTACCCAAATTACCAATTGTTCTCGCAAGTATGTGAATTTGGTGATCCACAAGTGCTTGATACTGTACTTAACCTGTTATGGCAGTCAATGTATGACCACAAGCTTAAAATCAATCTAGATTCACAACTACAAAAGCTTGAAGAGAATACCCCAGAGCCAAGTGAGTTTGAAGCTTATGGTGTCTACCCAGCAATGGACGCAGTAGTTGCCTTATCAACTTTACTAGGCGCGATGCAGAGTAAGATTGAAGATGATATTGTTAACATCAGTAAGCTGTCTTCAAGCACTGTAGCTAACTATATTGAAGCCATTATCGATGTTGATTTAACAGGCGATGCTTTAGATGACTATATTTTTGCGCACGAAGTGATGCAAGAAGAAAAAGAGCTTCAAAATGCATTATTGGATATTATTGAAGAAAATCCAAAAATCACGCCTGAGTTAGTTAAAGGCTTACGCAAAGAGATCGTAATGTCAGGTGTGTCAAACATCGGCATTAGCATGCAAGAAGAATAACTTGCTTCTTTGCCCATAAAAAAACCGATGCCAATGCATCGGTTTTTTTATTCAAAATCAATTTATATTGAATAAATTAGCGGACTGTTCCAACATAAAATCAATAAATAAACGTACTTTTAAAGGTTGCTGACTACGTTGATGATAAAGAATTGATATACGTCTTTTCTCACCCTGCCAACTCGGCAAAACAGGGATTAAGCTTCCTTGTTTTAACTCCTGCTTAGCAAACAATTTTGGCCCATAAAGAATACCGCCATTATCTTTACAAGCTGCAATTGCGCCATTGAGATCGCTCAAGGTTAACTTAGCAGGGCCATCATAATAAAATGACTCACCATCAGTATGTTTCAATAACCAATTATATAATGGCCACACCTTAATTAATTGATGGTCACGTAACTGCTTAGGATGAGTTAGCATTTCAGCTTGCTGAAGATAGGCAGGTGAGGCATAAAGCCCATATTCAAGTACCCCAAGCGTACTTGATACCCATGAAGAGTCTGGCTGGCTGCCCCCCACAATTGCAACATCTACTGCTTTGTCAATTAAATCGACAGTCTGATTACTTTGCGCAATATGTAATTTAATATCAGGGTAACGACGACCAAACTCATTCAATGCTTCAATAAACACCATAGAAACAATGGAAACAGGAGCGGCAATCCGTAAAGTACCTTCCGGTTTTTCAGGACTGTGACCACACAACTCATCAAACTGACTGATCAGTGATTGATAGCGTTTAAATAATGCTAAGCCTTCTTCTGTTAACCTTAGTTTGCGCGTACTACGCATCAACAATTGCTTATCTAATGTTTCTTCTAACTTGGCAAGTTTACGGCTAACCGTTGCAATAGGCATACCCATTGTTTTAGCAGCTTGCGAAAAACTACCAGCATTAACTAAATGCACAAACACGTATATAAGTTGCAACTCAGAGGCTAAATTTTCATTCATTGGTTATATTCCTATCACCATAGCATTTCAAATATGCTTAAGATGTTAGTTACATTATATCTCCAAACTAGCTGAAGTTGCTATTTTCGGAACACTTAAGCAAGTCCAACACTAGGTGTGCCTATGTAAGAATGGCATTCCATTTTAATTAGGTGCAACCAGCAAGTGGACTTATTTAGGGATACCTGAAAACAAAAAATATGTTCCTAAATGTTACCTAATCGCTAAAAATTTATGCGTTTACACCCCAAACTGAGTGATAAATTGATGTATAACACTTTACTGTATATAAAATCAGTATATACTGTTTATCAATACAGTACTTGATGAGTTTTTAAACAGGACCCATTATGCTTTGCCAACTAAATATTAATAACTTTGCGATTGTACGTTTTTTAGAATTAGACTTCCGTGCAGGAATGACAACCATTACCGGTGAAACAGGAGCGGGTAAATCAATTGCTATTGATGCGCTGGGGTTATGCTTAGGCAATCGTGCTGATGCAGCCAGTGTTCGCCCTGGCGCGAGTAAAGCCGAAGTCAGTGCACGCTTTATGTTAGATGATATTCCACAAGCAAAACGTTGGTTAGAAGATAATGATTTAGACCACGATAACGAGTGTATTTTACGTCGTACTATCAGCACAGATGGTCGTTCTCGCGCTTATATCAATGGCAATCCTGTACCGTTAAGCCAACAAAAACATATCGGTCAACTACTGGTTGGTATTCATGGCCAACATGCGCACCATGCAATGTTAAAAAATGAGCATCAACTAACCTTGCTTGATAGTTATGCAAACCATCATATGCTGCTCGATAATGTCAATGCCAGTTATAACCGCTACAAGCAAGTTGAACTGACTTTAAAACGATTAAAACAGTCGCGCCAAGAACGTATTGCACGTAAACAGTTACTCAGCTATCAAGTTGAAGAATTGAATGAATTTGATCTCAAGCTAGGTGAATTTGAAGAGATAGAACAAGAGCATAAGCGTTTAGCTAATGGCACCGAACTGATTGATGAATGCCAGCAAGGCCTAAATATCTTACAAGATGATGAAGTCAATATTGTCTCTATGCTTAATCGTGCGCTGAGTCACGCAGATAACTTACAACAGTATGACGATAGCCTAAGCAATATTGGCCAAATGCTGAATGAAGCACTTATTCAAGTACAAGAAAGTGCCAGTGAGTTACAGCATTATTTAAGCAAGTTAGAGCTGGATCCTGAGCATTATGAATATTTAGATAATCGCTTAACTCAATGTATGCAGCTAGCACGTAAGCATCATGTGATGCCGGAAAAACTGGCGGAACATCATCAAATGCTCGCACAAGAGTTAGCAGAGCTAGATAATGATGAACAAGCATTAGATGAAATTGATGAGCAATTAACCTTGGCCAAAGCGGATTATGTTAACCATGCTCAAAAGCTCAGCCAGAGCCGTGCCCGTTATGCAAAAGCGCTTGATAAGTTGGTGACGCAATCAATCCACGAATTGAATATGCCAAAGGGTAAATTTGAAATACAAGTGGATTTTCAGCCAGAGATCATGAGCAGTAATGGCTGTGATCATATTGAATTTATGGTGACCACTAACCCGGGTCAACCACTACAACCAATCGCAAAAGTTGCCTCTGGCGGTGAGCTTTCACGTATTGGTCTAGGTATACAAGTCATTACCGCTAAAAAAGTAGCCACGCCAACCTTAATATTTGATGAAGTCGATGTTGGTATTTCTGGCCCAACCGCGGCAGTAGTCGGTAGAATGCTACGCAGTTTAGGAGAATCAACTCAGGTAATGTGTGTAACCCACTTGCCACAAGTTGCAGGTAATGGCCATCAGCATATGTTTGTCAGTAAAAAAGCCAAGGCCGGTCAAACAGAAACATCAATGACACCACTAACAGAGCAACAACGAGTTGAAGAGTTAGCACGCTTATTAGGGGGTGATACCATTACCGCCAACACCTTGGCCAATGCGAAAGAACTCTTGTGTCATTAATATTAATCAAGATTTAATCTACCGAACTCATTCAAGCGGGCTATGATAAAGACTATAGTCCGCTTAACTTTAGTTATTTAGATGAAAAAAGCCTTAATCGTTATCGACTTTATCAATGATATTGTCCATCCACAGGGCAAAATTGCCAGTTGCGCTCAACAAGTACAAGACCATGATGTCATCTCTCACGCCAATCATGCTATCACATGGGCCAGAGCCAACAGCATCCTACCTATTTTCATCAAAGTCGGCTTTAATCCTAGTTATCAAGATGTCCCCACGCAATCGCCTATGTTTGGCGCGGTGAGCAAGCATCAAGCTTTAGCCCTTAATCACTGGGGCACAGAATTTCATCAAGACTTAGCAATAAATAATGATGATATTGTCATTATTAAGCCTCGCGTCAGCCCTTTTTATAACACTTCTCTTGATAGCGTGTTACGCGCTAATAATATTGATGCACTTTATTTCTGTGGTGTCAGTACCACTTGGGCCATTCAAGCCGCTGTTCGAGATGCCCATGATCGGGATTATCCTGTACATATTGTGAGTAATGCTTGCGCTGCCGCCAGCTTAGATGAGCACCAGCAATCACTCACCACTCTGTCTCGTTTGGCTCAATTACACTTAGCATCAGATCTGTGTTAAGCACATATAAAAAGAGCGGACTCATTAGTCCGCTCTTTTTATATATCGTCTTGTTTGGTTTAGCTAAACCACCAATAAGCAATCGCTTGTAAACAGATTAACGAGAATACACCCGCTAAAATGTCATCAATCATAATGCCAAAACCACCATGAACTTTGGCATCAAGCAATCGAATTGGCCACGGTTTAAGGATGTCAAAAATACGGAATAATACAAACCCCAGTACCACCCATGGCCAGCCTGTAGGTGCCGCAATCATGGTCACTAACAGACCAATCACTTCATCCCATACAATCGCACCGTGATCATGTACTTGCATATCTTTTGAAGCTTTATGGCAAATATAGATACCAGCAAGCGCACCAATAAAAGTTAATGCTAAATACCAAGGTAAGCTAAGTTGTGCCAATAGTAGGTAAACGGGAATACCCGCTAACGTACCAAAAGTACCTGGAGCCTTAGCAAATAGACCAGAGCCAAAACCCAGTGCAAGAAAGTGAATAGGATGCTTGAGAGTTAATCGCTTAACCGCTTTATCATCAGTAAAAAGACTCATTAGAAATGCTCGAAGGTTAAATGGCTTACATTGTAAGCTTTACCTTGTTGTTGAAGTTGCAGCTCATTACCTGCACTGATTTGACCAATTTTAGTAAAATGTACACCGTTTTCAATAAGTGACTTTTCTAATGGGCCTCGATTAGCTTCAGCAACGGTAAACATTAACTCGTAATCTTCGCCACCAGATAATGCATAAGACAATGCCTGATGCTGATCGACACACCCACTAAGCTGAGGTGATAATGGCACCGCATCAACATCAACCACTGCGCCAACAGTAGATGCTTTTAGAATATGCTTGATGTCTGATACCAATCCATCTGATAGATCAATACAGCTTGAAGCAAGACCACGTAAACAATGTCCAGCAAGCACTCTTGGCGTCGGCTTATAGTGACGGTTGACTAAATAATCATAATCACTCGTTGCAGCCTGTTGCTTACCACGAAGTAGATCTAAGCCCAATGCTGAATCACCTAAGGTACCGGTCACATACAACCAATCACCTACTTTAGCACCGCTACGTGTTAATGCTTTATCTTTTGGCATTAATCCTTGAACGGTAATGGTAATCGCTAATGGCCCCCGCGTTGTATCACCACCGACCAAGGCAATACCATAATAATCCGCGGCTTCAAATAGACCATTGCTATAAGCTTCAAGCCAATCGCTATCAACTTTCGGCATCGTTAATGCCAAAGTGAACCAAGCAGGTTGTGCGCCCATAGAAGCTAAATCAGACAAACTGACGGCTAATGATTTATAGCCCAGTGCAGCAGCAGGAATATTAGGGAAGAAGTGAGTCCCTTCAACTAAGGTATCACATGAAATAGCAATTGCTTGCTCAGGACTTGGGTAAACCAAAGCACAATCATCACCGATACCAATCAGTACATCTTTACGTGGTTGGCGATGACTCTTGAAATAATGTTCGATTAATTGAAATTCTTTCACGAGAAAACTCAACTAGAGTTAAATATGAATGGAGATAGAAAAAACGGTATCAATTGATACCGTTTTTTTAATTACTTACGTGCAACCATTTTATCTAAGATACCATTAACAAACTTATGGCTATCTTCAGCACCAAATGACTTAGCTAATTCGATAGCTTCGTTAATCACTACTTTGTAAGGAGTGTCTTTACGGAAAGTCAATTCGTATGCTGCTAAGCGAAGAACGGCTTTTTCAATTGGGTCAACTTCGTCAAATGGACGTTCAACCACAAACGGAGCAATAGCTTCGTCTAACTGACCGCTCTTAGTTGCTGCGCCAGCAAATAGCTCACGGAAGTAAGCTACGTCAACACCGTCTAGACTCTGCTCAGTTAAAAACTCATGTTCAACGTCAGCAATGTTGTTCCCGCTTAGTTGCCAAGAATAAATGGCTTGTACCGCTAAGCGGCGGGCCTTACGGCGCTCTGAAGGCTTCATCTCAATTCCTAATTACAGCTGTTTTTCAAGTTCGTTAAGTACGTTAACCATTTCCAGCATACCAAGTGCAGCTTCGCCACCTTTGTTACCAGCTTTAGTACCAGAACGCTCAATAGCTTGTTCAATAGTATCTGTAGTTAACACACCAAATGACACAGGCACATCAAATTCTAATGCAACCTGAGCCAAACCTTTATTACACTCACCAGCAACGAAGTCGAAGTGAGGTGTACCACCACGGATTACCGCACCTAGTGCAATAATGCCATCAAATTTACCACTTGCAGCAACACGACGTGCAGCTAATGGTAACTCAACCGCTCCCGGTACGCGGACAACAGTAATATTGTCATCAGCAACCTGACCAAAACGCTTAAGCGTATCAATCGCCCCATCTAATAAGCTTTCAACTACAAAACTGTTGAAACGCGATACTACGATCGCAACCT
Source organism: Shewanella marina JCM 15074 (assembly GCF_000614975.1). Classification (GTDB taxonomy): domain Bacteria; phylum Pseudomonadota; class Gammaproteobacteria; order Enterobacterales; family Shewanellaceae; genus Shewanella; species Shewanella marina. The sequence goes on along the minus strand of NZ_BALM01000011.1, from coordinate 109,416 downwards.
TGGCATTTTTCGCTTCGATATTACCTTGAACTACGTTCATTATCTTACCTAATAATTTGCTAAAGCACCCAAGCTGGGGTGAAAAGTGGCGCTATAATAACACAGCCATTCGCCATCAGCTCTATGCAAATGAATTGAAATGATTAAAAAATTTATTCTGCTATATATTCAACAACTTGCAAACCAAACCCTGATAGAGAATGATAGCGTTTTGGTGAACTTAACAAGCGCATATTGGTCACACCCAGCTGTGATAGGATTTGCGAACCCACGCCAACTTGGCGAGAAGTACCAATCCACTTAGCAGCTTGCGGTTGCTCACCAGCGTCTTCTGCGGCAAATGCTTTTACTTTTGCCAAGGTGTCTTCAGGTTGATCGTTATTAGCAAGTACAACAATCACGCCGCCTTCTTGACCAATACGAGCCATTGCTTTATCTAATGGCCAGCTACGGGCTTGGTCGCGCTCTGAATACAATAAATCATTAAAGGTATTTTGCAGATGAACACGTACTAAAGTGTTATCAGCCACCTCACCTTTAACTAAGGCATAATGCAGTTGGTTATCAATCGTGTCGCGGAAAGTGACCAACTCAAACTCACCAAAACGGGTTGGTAATTTGCATTTTGCTTCTAATACCACAGTCGTTTCTTGAGTATTACGGTATTCAATTAAATCCGCAATGGTACCCATTTTAAGACCATGTTTTTCAGCAAAAATTTCTAAGTCTGGACGACGCGCCATGGTGCCATCATCATTAAGAATCTCAACAATAACACCAGAGGCTTCAAAGCCTGCTAAACGCGCTAAATCACAACCTGCTTCAGTATGACCTGCACGAATTAACACGCCACCATCTTGCGCCATTAATGGGAAAATATGACCCGGTTGCACTAAATCACTCGCGACCGCATTTTTAGCAACAGCGGCTTGAACTGTCACCGCACGGTCATGTGCAGAAATCCCAGTTGTCACGCCTTCAGCAGCTTCAATAGAAACTGTAAAGTTAGTCGAGAACTGAGCATTATTATTAGTGACCATTAATGGTAAATTAAGTTGCTGGCAACGCTCTTTAGTCATGGTTTGGCAAATTAAACCACGACCATTGGTCGCCATAAAGTTGATCGCTTCTGGCGTTACCATTTCGGCCGCCATAATCAGATCGCCTTCGTTTTCACGATCTTCGTCATCCATCAAAATAACCATTTTACCGAGACGAATATCGGCAATGATCTCTTCTATACTGTTCAACGCCATGTTAAAACCTTTATGAAATTTGGTAGGGTTTATACCCGAACAACCTCATGTAAACCTAATAACAGCACTGTTATAATCCAGTCACAATAAACACAGTTAACAAGCTATTAGTTATTTAAGAAGTGATTTGGGTATCAATGTCCTACTTATTTAAGAAAACCAGAGCGAGCTAACAATTCCATGGTCACATTTGATTGTGGCTGTTGTTCTTGTTTATTCGCCGTCAATAAACGCTCTAAATAGCGCGCAATTAAATCAACTTCAATATTCACTTTCTGACCCGCTTGCAGTGTCACCAAAGTCGTTTCATCTGCAGTATGCGGTACAATAGTTAAGCGGAAACAATGACCGTCAACTTCGTTAACCGTTAAGCTCACGCCATCAATGGTAATGGAGCCTTTATGAGCAATGTAACGAGCAAGCTCAGCAGGTGCGGCTAACCAAAATTCAATTGCCTTACCGCGAAGCTCTCGACGCTCAACGGTTGCGACACCATCTACGTGACCACTGACCATATGACCGCCTAAGCGGGTTGTTGCCGTTAACGCTTTTTCAAGGTTAACCGCTTGGCCAACTTGATAGCGATTAAAGTTAGTCAATGCCACCGTTTCAGCTGACACATCAGCAACATAACCATTTGGTAGCTGCTTAACCACAGTTAAACAAACCCCATTAGTCGCGATACTGTCACCCAGCTTTACATCGGATAAATCAAGTTTACCGCTATTAACCGTCAACCTGATATCATCAGCACGGCGCTCAATATTCGCAATTTTACCTACTGCTTCAATAATTCCAGTAAACATCTATTTATTACCTAAAGAAAAAGTCAAACGATTATCTAAGCCAACCATACGCTGCTCAACTAACTGCATTTGTGGCAGTTGTTCCATCGTTTGATAATCAGCAAATTGCACTAAATTACGGCCATGACTGCCAAGCAACTTCATTGCCTGATAAATCACTAATCGGTCAGCCAGCCCAGCTTCAATAACAGCTCCAGCTAATGTGGCCCCGGCTTCAATTAATACCGAATTACACTCATCTGCTAAATAACTAAATAAGGCAACAAGATCAATTCTACCGTCTAGCGCAGGTAATTTAATGTGACGCACATGGCTTCCCCAACAAGCTTGTTGCGATTCAGGGTAATCAACTAGGGAAACCAGTAATAATGGGGAGTCTATATGGAAAATGGCTAATTCGTGGCTTAATCTAGCACGACTATCTAATATCACCCGTAGTGGTTGAATAATATCAGTTTCATTTAGCTGCTCGGTAATATGACCTAGCTCATGATAACGCACATTCATGCTTGGGTTATCAGCGAGGACAGTTTCACTACCTGTCACAACCGCACAATGTTGTGCGCGTAATCGTTGTACATCTTGGCGAGCCTGTGGCCCCGTAATCCATTTTGACACGCCATTAGATAGTGCAGTTTTACCATCAATACTACAGGCTAACTTTACCGTCACTAATGGCATGGCTTGCGCCATTTTCTTCATAAAACCAAGATTAACTTGATAGGCTTCATCAGCTAATAGGCCAACTTCAACCTCAATGCCGGCCTCTTTTAGCATACTGATGCCACGGCCTGAAACTTGAGGATTAGCATCGGTCACAGCAACAACGACTCGAGCAACCTTGGCATTAATTAGGGCTAATGCACAAGGCGGAGTGCGACCATAATGACTACAAGGCTCTAACGTGACATAGGCCGTACCGCCTTGAGCACGCTCTCCAGCCATTGCCAGCGCATGAACTTCAGCATGAGGACCACCAGCGCGGATATGGAATCCCTCACCCACAACTTGACCATGTTGAGTAATCACACACCCTACACATGGATTCGGTCTAGTGGTATAACGCCCTTTTTTAGCTAACTCGATGGCGCGTGCCATCATTTGGTAATCTTGATTGGACCACATATAAAACCTTACTTCGCCAAGCCAATTTAGCGCAGTTTATTTCTGTAAACTGGCAATTGCCTCACCGAATTCTGACACATCTTCAAATGCACGATAAACCGAAGCAAAACGGATATAAGCGACTTTATCAAGCCCCATCAATTGTTCCATCATTAAGTTGCCGATCATCTCAGAGTTAATTTCACGCTCGCCAGTGGCGCGTAATGTCGACTTAATTTTACTTAACGATTGCTCTATTTGATCTATCGAAACAGGTCTTTTTTCTACAGCTCTTAACATTCCACCACGTAATTTATCTTCATCAAAAGGCTGGCGCGTACCATCACGTTTAATCACTCGTGGCATCACTAATTCTGCACCTTCAAATGTCGTAAAACGCTCATGGCATTCGGTACACTCACGACGGCGACGAACTTGTAAGCCATCGGCAACTAATCGAGAATCGATCACTTTAGTATCTGTTGCGTTGCAAAATGGACAGTGCATGTAGCCTCCGCTTAACACGTTGTTTTAACTTAAATACAGAATAACATTGTAACATTTGCTTTGTGATGGTTTACCATCACAAAATAAAAATAAAATGGCCGCAAAAAAGCGGCCATTGCAGTGTAACTTATTTAGCAGATTAGGTTAACCGTAAACAGGAAACTTACCGCAAAGCGCTAACACTTTACCTTTGACCTGCTCAATTACAGCTTCATCATTGATATTGTCTAACACATCACACATCCAATGCGTCAGCTCAATTGACTCTGCTTCTTTAAAACCACGGCGTGTCATTGCTGGCGAACCAATACGTAAACCTGACGTCACAAATGGTGAGCGAGGATCGTTAGGTACAGAGTTCTTGTTCACTGTAATGTTCGCACGACCTAAAGCTGCGTCAGCATCTTTACCAGTGATATCCTTATCAATCAAATCTAACAAGAATAGATGGTTATCAGTACCGCCAGAAACCACTTTGTAACCACGCTCAATAAAGGTATTCGCCATGGCTTTCGCATTAGCGACCACTTGTTGCTGGTACACTGTAAATTCAGGGCTTAATGCTTCTTTAAAGGCAACTGCTTTTGCAGCAATTACGTGCATTAATGGGCCACCTTGACCACCTGGGAATACCGCAGAGTTTAACTTCTTATAAATATCTTCATCATTACATGCAGATAAAATTAAACCACCGCGAGGGCCTGCTAATGTTTTATGAGTAGTGGTTGTCACTACGTGCGCATGCGGTAATGGGTTTGGATAGATACCCGCAGCCACAAGACCTGCTACGTGTGCCATATCAACAAATAAATAAGCACCCACTTTATCAGCAATTTCACGGAACTTAGCCCAATCAATAATTCCTGAGTAAGCACTGAAACCAGCGATGATCATTTTAGGCTTGTGCTCAAGCGCTAAACGCTCAACCTCGGCATAGTCAATTTGACCAGTTACTTCATCAATACCGTATTGTACTGCATTGTATAACTTGCCAGAAAAACTCACATGAGAACCATGAGTTAAATGACCACCATGAGCAAGGCTCATACCCAATACGGTATCGCCACCTTGCAATAATGCCATAAATACTGCGGCATTAGCTTGAGAACCAGAGTGCGGCTGCACATTGACGTAAGTTGCATCAAACAACTCTTTAGCACGATCAATTGCAAGCTGCTCTGCAATATCTACAAATTCACAGCCACCGTAATAACGCTTTCCCGGATAACCCTCGGCATACTTATTTGTCAGTTGTGAACCTTGTGCTTCAAGTACACGTGGACTGGTATAGTTTTCTGATGCGATTAGCTCAATGTGCTCTTCTTGACGACGAGTTTCGTCTTCAATAGCTTTAAACAGTTCAGGATCGAAATCAGCGATATTCATATCTTTTGTCAACATTGCATACTCCAGTGCAGGTTCTGAGGGGTTAATTGGCTTAGCATTCTACTCTGCAACGACCAACAATCACAGTAGCTAAACCGTAAAAAAACCAACAATTTTAAGATGTTTGTTAATTACTTTAGCTTTTACCGATATAACAGTAATAAAATAAATTATCAGGATTTTTTAAGCATAATTTTAAACATGCCACATATTTGAATGGATAACGACATAAGATATTCACATCTCAACTTAAATCAGTAGAATTGGGTTAATTTTATTGGCTAAAGAGTATCAATATGGCTCAATTCGTCTACAGTATGCTTCGAGTGGGAAAGATTGTTCCGCCGAAGAAACAAATTCTAAAAAATATCTCATTAAGCTTTTTCCCCGGTGCAAAAATTGGTGTATTAGGCCTAAACGGTTCAGGTAAATCTTCACTGCTACGTATTATGGCTGGCGTAGACCAAGAGTACGAAGGTGAAGCAAGACCAATGCAAGATCTAAAAATTGGTTATCTGCCACAGGAACCACAATTAGATCCAAACAAAACCGTTCGCGAAGCAATTGAAGAAGCGGTATCTGAAGCTAAAAACGCCCTAACGCGTCTAGATGCAGTTTATGCTGCTTATGCTGAACCTGATGCTGACTTTGATGCTTTAGCTAAAGAGCAAGGCGAATTGGAAGCCATTATTCAATCACAAGATGCCCACAATCTAGATCATATTTTAGAGCGTGCGGCTAATGCCCTACGTCTACCTGATTGGGATGAGAAGATTGAAGTACTATCAGGTGGTGAGCGCCGCCGTGTCGCCATCTGTCGCTTACTGCTTGAAAAGCCAGATATGCTATTACTTGACGAACCAACTAACCACTTAGATGCAGAATCTGTGGCATGGTTAGAGCATTTCTTACAAGAGTACTCAGGTACTGTGGTGGCAATTACCCACGACCGTTACTTCCTTGATAACGCAGCAGGCTGGATTTTAGAACTTGACCGTGGTGAAGGTATTCCATGGGAAGGTAACTACTCATCTTGGTTAGAGCAAAAAGATGCCCGTCTACAGCAAGAATCTGCCACTGAAAGCGCTCGTCAAAAAACCATTGCTAAAGAACTAGAATGGGTTCGCCAAGGTGCCAAAGGCCGTCAGTCTAAAGGTAAAGCGCGTATGGCTCGCTTTGAAGAGCTAAACACCTCTGACTACCAACGTCGTAACGAGACTAACGAACTGTTTATTCCGCCTGGACCACGTTTAGGTGACAAAGTTATTGAGGTTAACAACTTAACTAAGTCATATGGTGACCGCGTATTAATTGATGACTTGTCATTTAGCATCCCTAAAGGCGCTATTGTCGGTATCATTGGTGCAAACGGTGCGGGTAAATCTACCCTATTTAGAATGATTTCAGGCACAGAGCAACCAGATTCAGGCACTATCGAAGTGGGTGAAACAGTACAATTAGCTTCTGTTGACCAGTTCCGTGATGATATCAATGATAAGAATACCGTATGGCAAGAAATCTCTGGTGGCCAAGATATTATGCGTATCGGCAACATGGAAATTCCAAGTCGTGCTATGTAGGCCGCTTCAACTTCCGCGGTGGCGATCAACAAAAGATCATGGGTCAATTATCTGGTGGTGAGCGTAACCGTGTGCATTTAGCTAAGCTATTGCAAACTGGTGGTAACTTATTACTACTCGACGAACCAACCAACGACTTAGACGTAGAAACATTACGTGCGCTTGAAGAAGCAATTTTAGAATTCCCAGGTTGTGTTATGTGTATCTCGCACGACCGTTGGTTCCTTGACCGTATCGCGACGCATATCCTTGATTACCGTGACGAAGGTAAGGTTAACTTCTACGAAGGTAACTACACTGAATACTCAGCATGGTTAAAACAAACTTATGGCTCAGATGTTGTCGAGCCACATCGCTTAAAGTACAAGCGTATGAGTAAGTAATCATCAAAGTTGAAACAACAAAAAGGGCGCTATCAGCGCCCTTTTTAATGAATTAAATTTAACTCAGCTAAAATTACTTTTTAGCTTCAGCTGGCTTTTCAGCAGCTTTAGGTTGTTCAATCTTTAATAGCTCAACATCGAAAATTAGAGTTGAGTTAGCAGGGATTGATGCAGTATCACGATCGCCATAAGCTAATTTAGCAGGAATAACGAAACGGTACTTAGAACCTACGTTCATTAACTGAACGCCTTCAGTCCAACCTGGAATAACACGGTTTAATGGGAATGTTGCTGGCTCGCCACGGTCATAAGAGCTATCAAACTGCTTACCATCAACTAAAGTACCTTTGTAGTTTACAACTACAGTATCCGTTGCTTTTGGCTTAGGACCAGTACCTTCAGTTAGTACTTGATATTGTAAACCTGATGCAGTGGTTTTAACGCCTTCTTTCTTAGCGTTAGCCACTAGATATTCTTCGCTTGCTTTTTCGTTCTTAACAGCAGACTCTTTCGCAACAGCAGTACGCTTATCATTAACTTTCTTATCTAGCGCTTGAAGAACAGTTTGCATCTCTTCTTCAGTTAGGGTCACTTTATCATTTAAGCCATTTTTGAAACCTTCAATCACTAAAGTTTCATCAACAGGAATACCTAACGCTTGCTGCTCTTTTAAGTGAGTCCCCATGTAACGGCCAATAGAAGCACCCACACTGTAAGACTCTTTTTGAGTATCAGTGATCAGTTGTAGTGCTGGCGCTGTTGCCATATCTTCAGCTTGAACTTGCTGCTTCTCTTCTTGATTACATGCGCTTAAACCAAAAACAGCTAACGCGACTAACGAATACTTATAAACTGATTTCATTACTAAAATCCCTTAAATCATGACTTACAGACAGTTAATTAACTTTTGTTAGCTGTCCACTCTATACTAGTTATCACGCTTATTCCAATTGCATTGGTGACAACCATGAATAAACGTTCATAGAGACTAAAATGCGACTGAAAAGTTCATTTTTCAAGTTTAAATAATTAAATTTTTTCGATTTACACTTACTCTTGTATAATAATCCGCAATTATTGCCATCTAGCTAAGCCAAATTCAGCTTAGCCCAGTTTTGAGGCCAGCGATGGATACCCTAGCAGAACGTATTGAAGAGCTAGAAACTAAATTAGCTTTCCAAGATATGAGCGTTGAAGAACTCAACCAAGAAGTGATTAAACTGAATCGTATTGTTGCAGATCAACAGCACCAGATTTTATTCATGATCAGCAAATTAAAATCGATTGAACCAAGTAATATGGCAACTCAAGCAGAAGAGACGCCGCCGCCACATTACTAACTGCACGAATATCTAGTTACAAAATAAGAACGGCAATGTCCGTTCTTTTTTTTCGCTTATTTGCTAAATATCATCAGGTTATACCAACTTGATTAAGAAAGTGAACATTCAGCGGGAGTTCAAGGGGTTGTAGGCAAGGTCAGTATTTGCTCCTGCAATACTGACATTCACCACATCCATGTGGCTTGCGGATATTTGAATGGAATAGTGATTCTATTTTGAAAATATTCAACGCAGTATACAGCCCCTTGAAACCCGCACGAAGTGAGTTTTTCAGACCTTTCCATTTCGTTGTTGCATTGATTTGAAAGGGAATAGCCATTACTGTATCAATGCGCCTAGAACTGAAAAGTCTGACAAGCTCTGAATAGCTCACATCTTTAATCAAATTGGTATTATATATTGTTCTAGCCAAGCGAACCTGAATATAAGCAATAACCTATTATAATAGAGTAGAGGTCAGCAAACCTAACTCAACAAAGCATCACTAATGCAAAACTTAAATGATTAAATCAAGGAGCAACAATGAAGTTGTCGCGTCATCTAGTCATTATTGGTATCAGCATCAATCTTAGTGCTTGTGCATTTAGTAGTGTATTTGTTAGCTACCCATCTCATATCGCTCCCATCAAAAATCAACTCAATCAAGCCAGTAACACTGATATTGCCAAGCAATTGGCTGCAGGAATTAATACTGATGACGGCTTACTTTATGCTCAAGAGGCGGGACGGGTCGCACAAATAGAGGGCCACTTCAAAGCCAGTCAAGATTACTATCAGCAAGCCATTCGTGATTATCAGCATTTTGATGATAAAGCCAAGGTTAGCTTATCGGATTTAGGGGCGACAGGTTCAAGCTTACTGATTAATGACAATGTCATTCCTTATCGAGGCCCCGGCTATGAGCGCATTATGCTACATCAATATCAAGCGCTTAACTTTGTATTTGAACATAACTATGAAGCCGCATTAGTCGAAGTGCGCCGCGCCAATGAATTACAACAAACAGAGCAGCAGCGTTATCAGAACTCATTAAAAGCGGTCAGTGATATTAATAATGGCACCATAGATGCTGAAGTTGATAGACTCTCTGCGGCAGCGGGTAAAACCACTAGTTCATACCTTAATGCCTATAGCTATTACACCACGGCACTACTCTATGAACTGTTAGGGCAGCCCAATGATGCCTTTATTGATTACCGTAAAGCCGCGCAAATTGCGCCCGATAACCGCTATATTCAACAAGACCTCGTCCGTCTAGCTAAACAACTTGATATGCCACAGTACAGTGATTTTAAACGGCGCTGGGGGACAGCAAAATCAGCAACAAGCACACAAGGCACGGTGGTATTTATTGTTGAAAAGGGCTTTGTGCCTACCAAACAAAGTATTACCGTACCGTTTACTATTAATGGCAATTGGCAAACAGCCTCTATCGCCAGTTATTTACCTAATTACCAAATGGTGACCCCAACCACAATTAGCGGCTTAGGTCAGCCTCTCACCACAGCGCCTATCGCCAATATAGGCGCACTTGCGATAACCGCATTAAAAGAAGATTTACCCGCAGCATTAGCAAGACAGGCTGCACGAGTTTATGCAAAATCAAGATTAAACCAGTCTTTTGAACGAGATGATAATAGCCAAAGTAATGCCGCAAGTGTGGCATCATTAGCCATTCAAATATTTAATGTTGTCACAGAACAAGCTGATTTACGCAGCTGGTTAACACTCCCAAAGCAAGCACAAATTGCACGCCAATATGTCAAAGGAGGTCAATACACTATCAGCCTGAACCATAGCACCCAGTCAATTCAAGTCAAAGCCGGCCATACAACACTAGTGTGGGCAATTGACACTGGTAATTACACCTATTTTCATTCAATAATTATTTAACGACCGATATGGAACTGACTATGAAACAAGTAAAATATATTGTAATGCTCGCGCTCGCTGTTGGCCTTGCTGGCTGTCAAACGAAGGTTGAGTATGGTAACGCGACTGCAGTTGAAACCGTAAATGAGAACTTTGGTTCAACTGACTTGCAAGAAATTGCAGCTAAAATGGTTGATAGCATGCTGACTTTCCCACCAGTAGTTGCACTCACCGCCCATGATCGCCCGATTATTTTTGTTGATAAAATCAAAAATAAAACCTCTGAGCACATTGATACTGAATCAATTACCGACTCAATCAGTAATAAATTACTGCGTTCTGGCAAATTCCGCTTTATTGATATGACCAAAGTGGATGCGGTACGCAAACAACTTGATTACCAAAACAACTCTGGCATGGTTGACCCATCAACAGCCATCCATTTTGGCCGCCAAATTGGTGCTGAATATATGCTATATGGCAATTTATCAAGCATTGTAAAATCAAATGGCGATGTCAAAGATGTTTACTACAAAATGACCATGCGCTTAATGGATTTAAATACAGGCTTAATTGAATGGTCTGATGAAAAAGAGATCCGCAAAACTAAAGAAAAATCGTTTTTCGGGTTATAATCCAAGCAAGATCAAAAAGCCAGTTACTACTGGCTTTTTTTACGAGTATAGAAAGGGTCAGTAGTGGTTACTATTTTTACTAAACTTAGGATTATTGGCGTATTTTTGCTATTAGTTAGCAGTGTAACTGCGCAAGCTAACACTGCGGAACCGCAGCAATTAAGCTATCAATATCAGCTAAATTTATTAACTGATCATTTTACTGTATCGGGCCAAGTGAACTTTCATTTAGCCAGCAATAAACAAGACTTAATGCTACAACTCAATAATGCCCAAATGCTAAAACTGCGCATTAATGGTCAATCCTTATACCTAATTATAATGGCCAGCAGATCCAGCTTTCAAAACGATTACTACAACGCGGTGATAATCAAATTAGCTTAAGTTACCAACTCAATTATGGCAGCCAACAGGGGGTAATTAACTATCCACTGACCGATTCATTAAGTGTTGATCAACTTAATGCCAATAGTGCAAGTCATGCCATTGCATTATTTAATCCTGAGCACACCAAAGCCCACTTTAGCTTGGCAGTAAACGTTGCTAATGATTGGCAAGTTATTAGCAATACTCAAGCGAACATCACTCAAAGTTCAAGCGCCACGCGATTATGGCAATTTGCAGCCACGCCTGAAATTTACAGCAGTCAATTAGTCCTCGTTGCAGCGAATATAAAACCACCGCAGCCATCACAGCAAACACCTGAACTCACACTCTATAATCTCAGCCAAGACTCAATTAATAAACCCCAGCTGCTAGCAAGCGTTACCTCATTAATCAATAAAATAGCGCTGATTACTGCCAGTCCTTACCCTGCACAGCAACTCAATATTGTGGTGGCTCCAGCCCCAATCAATATTACGCCAATGACCCCGGCAACATTGATGCTTAGACCTGAACAACTGACCAGTCCGCAGCTAACATCGATACTGGCGCAACAATTAAGTCAACAATGGTTTGGTATCAAAGTCGCAGATAAACCACAAACAAAAGGCTTAACCATGGCATCGCCACTTATATTGCAACCATTGTCAGTGGAGAAGCTAACAATAATGACCTTATTAGCCAACAAACAGAACGCTTATTGAGTGCATTAACGCATAAATTATCAGATAGTGACTTCAGCGCCGGATTAGCCCTGTATTTACAACACAACAGCTTTAAACAGGCAGGGATCAAGCAACTTATCAAAGCATTTTCACAGGCTAGCCAACAGGATTTAAACTCTTGGTATCAAAGTTTTAAACTAGAACAAAATCCAACTCAATTGAGCTATCAACTGCAATGCGAACAAGGCAAAGTCAGCGTACTGACACTGGATGTGATCAGCTTAAATCAGCAAGCAATAGCTAATCGTATCGTTACCCTCACCAGCTACACTCAGGGTCTGCACGAGCTACATAAACAACAAACACAAACATTGCCATTAACAGGCGCTGTCACACAGGTTAAGCAATTAATTGGCTACCGATGCCCAAACTTAATCTTAGCGACCACCGCAAATAATGAGCACTTTTACAGTTTATTTAGTCAAGCCAGTTTACAAACCATTAAAAGCAGCTTGAACAAGATTAAAGACAGTCAAATTAGACAGCAAATTTGGCAGCAACTAGGTAAAAACCTAATGGCAGAAAAGATGGATACCCGCAGTTATTTACAAACGGTTTTTGTCAATTATGCAGATGAAGATAAGCTTGCCATATTACAGCTTATCGCCGCTCAACTTGAGCAGCTACAAGCAACGCCGACACTGTGGCGCAGCTTACCGCAAGGTTATCAACAACGAGTTCAGCAAGGCTTACGTCAATTAGCACAGCGACGAATAATGCAGTTACCCGCTAATAGTGAGCTAACTCAGTTTTGGCAGACTCAGCTTAATAAATAACGCCATAAAAAAACGGCCAATCAATTGATTGGCCGTTTTTTTATAAATTAATATCGATTAGATAAATAGTTCACTGATATTTTTCAGATCGCCTTTACCTTCTGCAAGCTCTTGCGGCGTTAAGCCTGACACTTCATGTGGGAACACTAACCACTCATCTGAAGAATGGATAAAATACTCAGGCTTTAACGGTACTGCAGTATTCTTCGGCTTGTAATATGGGCAAGCAATACGGATATCATGTGGCATATTTAAACGCATCTGCTCACGTAGATTTTCCATTAGAGCATGCACACTACGACCAGTATCAAATACATCATCAACAATCAGAATGCTGTCTGCTGCATTGGCATTTTCAATAATATATTGTAAGCCATGTACCTTAATTTCTTTGCTTTGCTGGTTGATACCATAGTAAGAAGAAGTACGTACACAAATATGGTCAGTTTCAACTTTTTTGAAATCGAAGAATTCTTGAACTGCGATACCGATTGGGGCACCACCACGCCAAATACCAACGATGAATTGCGGTCTAAACCCACTATCATAAACTTGTGCTGCTAAACGAAATGAGTCTTCTAATAACGCTTGCGCAGTTATAAAGTGTTTTTCTGACATAGTGGATACTCCATCTTATTCGAATGAACTTGTGTACGCTGTGGTAAAGTCCATGGCCTCGATCAACACTGAATATTTTTATTGTTTAGGTATTCAGCTGATTTTGGGCGCGAATTTTAGCTTAAAATGAACAACTTTGCTTGTGGATTTCGGTTTTATTTTAGTGATTGATCTAAAAAGCAGAAATAAGTTCTGCTTTTTTAGGTAATATCACCACGATTAAACTATCTCTAGCTCAATTTAAAACTATCTCGTTGACAGCTCATACTGTGCTGGCGATCGGTTAACATTTGGTATTCATGGTTTAAAATCGTATCCACAAAATACCAATCTGATTGCGCCTTTTCAGGGGTAAAGGTAACCGTCATATAGCCTCGGTCAAACAGATTGGCATACTGTAAATCTTTCACCAAACTCACCACTCCTGCCTCTGTTGCTGGCACTTCAGCTTCAGGAATTTGCAGATAATACTCAAGCCCAGGTGATGTGACTGAGCTGGTCGCAAACTCAACTCCAACCGCATTGCCATCAACATCAACTAAATTACTGCCCCAAGCATTATGAGTATCTCCTGCTAACACCACTAAGTTTTGTTGACGTGAACGAGCCGTACCAAAAATCACTTCTCGCTCATAACTATAACCGTCCCATGCATCTAAGTTATAAGGAATATTAGGCAGTTGTAGTAGTGCCAACACTTCAGCAGTAAGTAAATGTTGATTCGCTTGTAAATATGCCAACTCTGCTGCGGTTAAACTAGGATCGCCCGCCGCTACGCGGGCAGCTAACTGAGCTAACTCACCTAACATTGCGTATTGACTAATAGAGAGTTGCTGGGTGGCAATGGCTGCGGGTAAGAGCATTTTGCCCATTAACACCTGTTGCCCTAATACTTGCCAAGTTGCGTTAGCTTGCAACAAGGTTCCTTGTAACCACAGCATTTGAGTTTGACCTAACATAGTGCGATTGCTGTCCGTGATCGCTTGGGTAAAATTATCACCATCAAAAGCACCTGTCGCGGGATCGATAAATTGATTAAAATCGACTTGTTGGTCACGCCCTTTAAGACGAGTATCTAACATATGTAGATCGACGAGATCACCAAAATTGAAACTACGATAAATATCGTCATGCTCATCATTACGCCAAGGTCTAATCGGCATCCACTCAAAGTAAGCTTGCAGTGCTGCCTCTTTACGCAGATCAAAATCACCTTCATCAGCTTGATGATTCTCAGCACCATTTAACCAAGCATCATTCGCCACTTCATGATCATCCCATACAGAGATAAAAGCCAATTTACTGTGTAATAACTGTAAGTCAGTATCACTGCGATATTGACTGTAACGCTGGCGGTAATCAGCTAAAGAAAGGAGTTCATGGGCGGGAAGTACTTGACGGTCAAGTTGCTCAGCTTGATCACTGGCAAAGCCTTGGCGGTCATATTCATAAATATAATCGCCTAAATGGATCAGCGCATCAGCATCAACTTGCTTTGCCGCTAATTGGTAAACATTAAAATATCCGGCAGGGTAATTAGCACATGACACCACGGCTAACTTTACTTGCGCCACACTACCTTGCGGCAAAGTTTTAAACATCCCAGATTCAGATTGCGCATCACCACTACTAAAGCGGTAATAATAATTCATGCCAGAGCTTAGGCCTTGAGCATCAATTTTTACGGTAAAGTCGCGGCTGGCATCAGTGACAGTATCACCACTATTTACAATGTCATTAAAACCGCTATCAGTTGCGATTTGCCAAGCAACTTTAGCGTCAGTTTGCTCAGTGGTCACTCTGGTCCACAGAATAATGCCATCATGAGTGGGATCACCACTGGCAATCCCATGCATAAACTGACCCGTTCCATGCTCTTCATTACTATTAGAGCACCCCATCAAACCATATGATAATACGGCAGCGCCCGCACCTTGAGCCGATATTTTTAAAAAATCTCGGCGTGATATTTGTGACATATCTTTGTCCTCTATCGAATGTTCCCACAATAGTGAAACATCAATATGACACAAATGTTAAACGTTTGTTTAATTTTTATCCGACAAAAATAGCAAAGAAAGGTGCGCCCAATACCATAGATACACCAGCAAAGATCATAGTTAGGCTAGCAACAACCCCTTCTTCACGACCATATTCAGTGGCTTTTGAGGCTCCAGCACCATGAGCAGATGCCCCTAAAGCAACACCACGTCCCAAGCTTGTTCTAATACGTGCCAATTTAAAAATAGGCTCACAAATCAAAATACCAACCACGCCTGTCATCACCACCATCACAGCGGTTAGCTCAGGAATACCACCAAATGAAGTGGTTGCTTCAACGGCAAATGGAGTAGAGATAGAACGAACAATAAAGCTATGTGCAAGCTCTGTTGGCAGTGGAATAAATTTGATTAATAACCAAGAGGAAAACATACCCAAAAATAAGCCTGCAACAACCCCAGAAAAAATGGTAATGGGGTATTTCTGAATAAGAGCACGTTCACGATAAATTGGCAGTGCGAATGCAACCGTTGCAGGCGCTAATAACATCACTAACAAATGGGTATATTGAAAATAGATAGGTAAATCAATTTTAAATAGCGCCACAATACCGATAACAACCAGCGGCACTAAAAAAATAGGCGCTAGCCACCACACTCGGTGGCGCAGATAAAGATACTTACAGGCATAATAGCAAAACAGAGTTAACGCTAAACAAACAATAGATAATGCAGTGGCAGACATGATGAATTCCTAACGAGTGGCTAAAATAAGCTGACGACGTCTATGGTTTAAGCGGCGTTCAAATCTAAAAATTCTATCAACCACAAACCCCGTACCCAGCAACACCATAGAAGATCCTAAAATCACCACTGCAATAATGTTTAAGCCATATTTTTCAAATAGTGGCTCATATTTTAGTACTGCGACCACTGATGGAATAAAAAACAGCAACAGATCTGCAATTAACCATGAAGCACCTAGATTGACCGCTTTTTCAGGAACCACTTTAAAAGAGAGTAAAATCAGTAATAACGTCATCCCCAATACTGCACCTGGAATAGGAGACCCTAAATACACCGCAATGGTATGAGTAAACCAAGCCAATAAACAGAGAAAAGCGACTTGTAATAATAGTTGTAACAGCTTAAATGAGCGTGATTTAACAGCAGGTAGAGGAGACATAAAGCAGCAACCTAGTTGCGTAAAATTAATGAGAGATACAGTGTAAGCCCACCCTATAAATAAAAATAATGAATAATGAGAATTTTAATTATTCCATTTTGTTATCATGACTAATTTAGGCTGTTATTTGTCCATTTTAGCCATTTCACAATTTGTCACATTCAGCATATTTATCTAAAAAAACAACCTTAAGCATCATACAGTCATACCTGTAACTCACGAAATAACCTATATAAACTGCTACTAAACAAATCGATAGATAATGTTATTTTGAAATAATAATTCACTTTTTTTGAATAATTATTTACATGAGTAAGTTTCAGCATTATAGTGCATTCAATCAAGAATAATCATAAATCGAGAATGATATGAATAAGTTACCTCTAGCTGCTCTACTTGCTCTTAGTTTAAGCGCCTGCCAACAAAGCAATGATGTTTTAGTCGTTGGTACTAATGCGACCTTCCCTCCATTTGAATATATGGGCGGTACCGATGGCTCAACCGTGATCGGCTTTGATATCGACCTTGCTAAGCAGATTGCTAAAGATGCAGGCAAAACATTAAAAGTCGAAAATATGAATTTCGATTCACTTATCGTCGCGCTTAACAAAGGCAAGATTGACTTTATTGCCTCAGGTATGACTATCACTCCTGAAAGACAGGCAAATGTTGATTTCTCAGAACCTTATTACGAAGCAACTCAAGCCGTATTAGTGCAAGTTAATAACGCGACCATTAACACTGAAGCCGATTTAAAAGATAAGAAAATTGGGGTGCAATTGGGCTCTACCGGAGACATTATGGCAAAGTCACTCACCCCCGCGGTGACGGCCTTTAATAGCGGTTTCGAGGCGGTGATGGAACTTAACAATGGCAAAATTGATGCGGTTATTTTTGATAAAGAACCAGCCCAAAGCTTTTTAGCTAAAAACCCTACACTTAAGCAAGTACCTATGACCTTTACCACGGAATATTATGGTTTTGCAGTGAGTAAAGATAACCCAGAACTCGTTGCCACCATTAACCAAAGCTTGAATAAAATGAAAGCCAATGGCGAATATCAGTCACTATTATCAAAATACATGAAGTAAAGATTATGGATGCCATTTATACATCATTATTTGAACCAATAGGCGCAGACGGCATGATCGGTATCTTACTGATCTTGAATGGTCTAAAAGTCACCTTAATTGTCACTTTTTTCGCAATGATTTTAGGTGCCTTACTCGGCATAATAATCACATATTGTAAAACATCGGGTAAATGGTATCTCAAGTTACCCGCTGATATTTATGTCGGTATTATTCGCGGAACACCAGTCGTCATCCAATTAGTCATTCTGTATTTTGTTATTTTGGCATCATTTGACATTGATAAAGTTACCGCTGCCATTATCGCTTTTGGTATTAATAGTGGCGCTTATATTTCTGAAATTATTCGTTCAGGTATTCAAGCGGTCGATAAAGGTCAAATGGAAGCTGCACGCTCATTAGGCCTATCGCATAACCAGAGTATGAGACACATTATTCTGCCGCAGGCGATTAAAAATATTCTGCCTGCACTGGGTAACGAATTTATTATGTTACTTAAAGAAACCGCGGTTATCGGCTTTATTGGTGGCGTTGATTTGATGCGTGCAGGTGAAATTATCCGTAGCCGAACATTTGAAGATATGGTGCCACTGTTTACCTGTGCCCTTATCTACTTAATCTTAACTTATAGCTTTACGCTTATCCTTGGCAGATTTGAAAAGAGGTTAAAACAAAGTGATTAAAATAGATAACCTCCATAAACAGTATGGTGATAATCAAGTACTTAAAGGGATCTCCATCAGCATTAATAGCGGTGAAGTTGTCAGTATTATTGGCCCAAGTGGCAGTGGTAAAAGTACCTTTCTACGCTGTTTAAACCTGCTTGAAACACCGACTGCAGGTAGTATCAGCATTGATGGTGAGGTCATTACCGATAGCCATGCCGATATAAATAAATTACGCCAAGACGTAGGCATGGTGTTTCAACACTTTAACCTGTTTCCACACAAAACTGTGCTGCAAAATGTGACCCTATCATTAGAGTTACTGAAAAAAATGACACCGCAGCAAGCACAAGAGATTGCAATACCACTCCTACAAAAAGTGGGACTTGCTGACAAAGCCAATGTTTATCCATCAAGCTTATCGGGTGGTCAAAAACAACGGGTTGCTATTGCAAGAGCGTTAGCCATGCAACCTAAAATTATGTTATTTGATGAAGCCACTTCAGCACTTGATCCGGAAATGGTCGGTGATGTATTAGATGTTATCAAATCACTGGCACACAGTGGCATGACCATGGTGGTAGTCACTCATGAAATGGGATTTGCTAAGGAAGTATCAGATAGAGTGATCTTTATGGATGGCGGTCATATTGTCGAACAAGGGACGCCTGAGCAAGTATTCGACCACACCAGTCAACCTCGTACTCAAGCATTTTTAAGTAAAGTGTTACGTTAAGTGCTACACCCAAGCTATTTGAAGTTGCAGGGCTCAGTGGGTATTTAACGTATTTTGGATAAGGCATTACCGTTAAGGTAATGCCTTATTTAATCTCTTATTGTTATTATTTTTATTTATTAATAAAAGATTAATTAGAGTAGGTTAATATTAAATGGTGACTTACTAATGTAAATTATTGCATTCTTGATTTTTTCAAACCATTATAAATTTCTGTCACTTGTTTGCCGTTATCATAATTAATCGATATATGGCCATCTATATGCGTTGGCATAACTTCATATGACTTATCATTTGAATAAACAAGCTTAATCCCAGTGCCGTATTCAGTGTCAACATGACACCAATATAGCTCTTTTTCAGCCTGATAATCTTGTAATATTTGTGTAGCCACAATCGTGTCTGGATGAGGCAATGTTGTATTTTGGTATGTATTATTCATTATTTAACTCTTATCTTATATTTTATTTTATTTTATTTTTGTTTTATTTATTTAAAACTATATCAAGCAAGGTGGTTACTTACTTCTTTCTTATCAAAGGCTTGGTTAACAATAATGATGTCATCACCCCATAGCATTTCGGTAAGGATTGAATCTAATGTTTGATGTTGTTGTTCACTTGTATATATAACGTTTTTCATTCTATTAATTTTCTGTTTATTACACTGGGTAGCATAACCAATCTATATGCCTATAAAAATAGTTAATTAGCTATCGGTAATATTTACCCAGAATTACTCACATATATAAAAACCATATACATGAATAGTCATTTAAAACCTATTTTGTCATCTGTAACTTACAATTTTCTTAGTAATTTATGATGTTATAGAGATAACAAATTCTTTATGCCATACCGAACTGATATTCGAAATAATATTCGAAATAAACGGTACTAAAATGAATTATTGACATTAACGATGTAGCGAAAGAGATAAGCCGGAACAGAGCAGATATGTAGCAAAGTATGAGGGTTAGCGATTTAACTAGATGTACTATTAATAACTTCTTTTATCAAAGCAACGATATTGTGTCGCTTATTTTATAGATTGTAAAGCTATTTTTATCCATAAGTGAGAAATCGCCAACGACATGGCTAATTTGCAACCAATTCATGGTTAATGTAGTTTAATTATCACTCAATGGCTAACAAGTGCTCTAACAAGGAAGATAGCGAATGAAAATTGAAATCATCAACCAAGAGAACAACGATATTTTTGAAGCCCTTGTCGATGGCGTGCGGCAATTTAATTTCAAACATATGGGCACAGAACAAAGTCAGCCATTATCAGTAGTTGCCTATAACGATGAGGGCAAATTAGTTGCTGGCGTGTCAGGGCGTACCATATACCAGCAATTTTTAATTATCGCAGTTTGGGTTGAGCAATCTTTACGTGGTACAGGCTTAGGGCGTCAACTGATGCAACAGGCAGAAGTTGAAGCCATTAAGCGAGGTTGCAAAGCTGCACAACTGGATACCCTGTCATTTCAAGCGCCTTTATTTTATCAAAAACTGGGGTTTGAAATTGTCGGCCAAGTAGAGGCCATAGCAGCGAGCCCTGCCCGTTATTTCATGCTAAAAAAATATGCCTAACGGACAGCACTATAGCGTTCAGTTATCGCACTTTAACCAGCTGATTGATTTCATGATTAATGGCGATAACTTGTCTTGCTAACTCACGGTTTAACCATAAATAACCGTAATAACTGATATCAGTTTTAACCTCATGATCATCTTCAATTTTGGGAAACAACTGTAAAATAGTTAAATCATCTTGGCTTATTACAAATGGAGGGAGTGTTTTATCAGACTCATCAATATAATCAGCCAGTTGCTTAATCAACATTACCGTTTGCTGTTTCGATTCAAATAACCCCGCACAATGCTTAATCTTTTGGCTACCATATTGATGACTCCAAGGCGTTTTCACCATGTTTTCTAATAGATTAAACATCCTCACCTGCAATGCTGTTATCTCAGTTATCGTCGGTGTTAATTGGCTGACCTCTTGGATTGCACTCGGTGCAATTGATGACAATTTTTTAGATACCGTTTCAAGCTCAGCTAACGTAGCCCGTTGATAGCCCTTTTCGTCTTGCATCTGCTGATTATGTTGCTGATAAATATTTTGAAATTTAATCAAAAAATCTTGTGTCAGTAACTTAAAATGATATGACGCTTTAGCGGCAAATAACCACTTACTGGCGGCCATTGCCAACAATGCGCCCCATATCACATTGAAGGTGCGCCAAGCAGCCACATGCAATTCACTCGGGCCGTTACCCGCAACAAGCACAAATGTAATTGATGCCAGAATGGCACTGTATGAATATTTACCTAAAGTAAAAAATAGAAATATGGCAAGAATAGCAATCAACAGCACATAGTGAGTCACGGCATAAGTGGCAGGTAATAGATACAGAGATAAACCGCAAGCCGCACCAATAATGGTGCCAACAATACGCTGATTGGCTTTATCGACCACTGCGCCAGCATAATCTGATGCCATCACCACAATAATGGTAATGGGTGCCCAAGCACTGTAAGGCAAGGCAAACAGGGCACCAATCACAACGGCAATCACACACACTAAGGTCATCCGAATAACATGAAACAAACGGAGATTTTTAATAATCAACTTATCAATGCTAGGCACAACTTAACCACTTACTAATGAACAAACATTAAGTATACATGCCGCTACATTTTCAGTGGGTTAAATAGCGTTAACTTAGGCAGTGTTAAGCGTTAAAACTCAGCCTCAACCTCAAACTTCATACGCTCGTTTGTTTCAGGATGATTAAGTTCCAGTAACTGTGCGTGCAAATGTAGTCTGTTAGCACGAGTTCCATACAAGTCATCACCTACCATGGCCATATTCAACCCTTGCGGATGAGCACTGTGTACCCGTAACTGGTGAGTTCGACCAGTCTTAGGCTCCATATAGACTTTAGTGCAACCATTGTTTCGACTAATCACCTGCCAACGGGTTTCAGCAGGCTTACCATGCTCAAAACAAACCAATTGCCGTGGCCGATCATTAAAATCACCGCGCATAGGTAAATTAATGATGCCTTGATCTTGTGCCAGCTCACCACTGAGTAAAGCCACATAACGCTTATTAATGGTACGAGCAATAAACTGCGCTTGTAGATGTTTATTGGCCTCTTTAGTCAATGCAATCACCATTAACCCGGAGGTCGACATATCAAGCCGATGTACAATCAAAGGGCCTGTAGCAGCAGGAAACATCTGCTTCATCCGCTCATACACAGAGTCTTGGATATTTTTGCCCGGTACCGATAACAGCTCAGCAGGTTTATTAATAATCGCCATATGCTGATCTTGGTAGATAACATCAATATTTTTAGACTGCGCGGTATTAATTAATAATGGGTCGTCATCCACAGCCATACCATCAAGCATATGCGCCAGAATAGGTCGGCATTTGCCCTGACAAGCGCCATAGAAGTTCTTGTGTTGTCTGATCTCAGATTTAGGCGAACTGCCCCACCAAAACTCAGCTAGAGCAATCGGCTGCATGCCCCATTTAAAGGCGTAATGTAGCAATTTAGGCGCCGCGCACTCACCCGAACCCGCCGGTGGCGTTTGATAAACAGTATCTTTAAAAATACTGCCTAAACTCTTGTGCTCACTTTTAATGTTTAAGAATTTATATTGCTCAAACAAGCGTTGTTGCAATGCACTTGATGCCTGCTTACGTTGCTGTTTTAACGCAGTAACGCCATCCATTAACTGGGCTAATTGCTGCTTAGCACTTTGTAACTGCTGTTCCCAATAAGCATTAAGCGCTTTTAACTGGTTTTTATCAGCAACACTCTCTTTACTCAGTTGCGCTTGTAACTCAATGAAATCTGTAGCATTAAGGCTTGATTCTGCTTGCACTCGGCGCACTTTACGTAGCTTTCTATTTTCAATCATCAATTGTCGCTGCGCAGCAATCGCCTGCTCACTTTCACTGACTTTATCCGCTAAATTAGCTTTATATTCAGCTAGTTTAGGATCCGCCATTAAGTCATTAAGGTCTGCCGTCAGCTGATTAATTCGTACCTGCTCACTTAAAAAGAAGCTATCTTCAGTCAACATATCAAATACAGGCGGTACAAAGTGCGGCAATAAATTGCTGTCGGCTAACTTACCGGAAAATGCTGATAGAAAACCGATTTCTCCTGCTTGATTTCGCACTACTAACACACCAAACATCTTGCCAATGGCACCTTGCTCAATGCCTGTTAGGCCGAAGTTATGCTGCCAAAGCGTTTGGCTTTCAATATGTTGCTGTAACTGCTGCGCTGCCATTAATGACAATGGATGTGGATCGTAGTAAAACGGAAAGGTGAAACGCTCAGGTAAAGAGATATCCGCAATGGCTTGTTTAAAAGGAGTAAAGCAATGTTCTGGGGAGTGCATATAAGATGGTTAACCTAAATAGCGCGACACAATTTGTGAGACAAGAGAGCAAAAATAGAGCGGGATCTTACCCGCTTGGCAGCAACAATTCAATTTACAACATAAGCTTGTTCAACCTTGCGAAGATTCGTCACTCTCTTTAGCCACTGATTTCTTTGCTGCTTGTGGCTGAATCGGTAACGCGCAAAAACCTTGTGCAGGTACATCTAAGGCGGTATTAAACTTGGCCGATAAGTTCTGAAAGCTAATTAACGCAGTTAGCTCAACAATATCATCTTCGCTATACCACTGTTTTAACTGACTCAATAACTCATCAGTCACCTTCTGCCCAGTAATTGTCATGGCTTCGGTGTAACACAATACCACCCGTTCTTGCTCACTAAATAGGTCAGATTGCTGCCAATACGCCAATGCCTTTATTTTATCGACAGAATCACAACGCTCAGCCAATTTCATGCCATTGGCATCAACACAAAACTCACAATCATTCAGCTGTGACACACGCACACAAACTAATGAACGCATAACTGCAGCAAGCGGTGATTTTTTACGGTCTAAAAAACCAAATAACATGGCAATCAACCAAAAAAGTGCAGGTTTACGACCCCATAATTTCGCCGGATTAAGCACTTTGCCAAAGTGTCTCGCCTGCAACCAGAGTAATGGTCTAACCCATAATGAATAACGTTTTTTAGCGGAAATACGCACAATTCTATCCTTTCAATTCAACCCCGCTATGCTAAAGCGTTTGCTTAATAATGTACATGCAAGCAAACAACAGAATCCGGCTATCGATTTTCAGCATTGGTAATACAAATTAAGTCGCGTTAGTATCAAGTACTCTTGATAAATCTGATTAGATTTACTTCCATTTATAGGTATATTTATGATCGATGTTGTTCACTATGCTAAAAAGCGTTACACCACTAAAGTTTTTGATCCTTCAAAGAAAATCAGTGATGAACAGATCCAGCAGTTAAAAAGCCTAGCGCAGTACAGCGCCTCTTCAGTTAACTCACAACCTTGGCACTTTGTGCTAGCAGCGACAGATGAAGGTAAGCAGCTCATCGCCCAAGCAACTGAAGAGTTTGCCTTTAATACCCCAAAAATCTTAAATGCCTCACACGTGCTAGTGTTATGTCGCAAAACTGATATCACAGATGAGTATCTTAATCAGCTACTTGAGCAAGAGCAGCAAGATGGCCGTTTTGATGATGAACAAGGCAAACAGATGGTGGCAGGCGCTCGTGCATTCTTTACTGGCTTACATGTTAATGAACTACATGACGCACCAGCATGGATGGAAAAGCAGGTTTATCTCGCGTTAGGTAACTTACTGCTCGGCGCAAGCTTACTGGATATAGATAGTTGCCCTATTGAAGGTTTTGATGCTGCCAAACTTAACCAAGTTTTAGGACTAACAGAGCAAGGCTACAGCGCCACGGTTGTTTTAGCATTGGGTTACCACGCAGAAGATGACTTTAACGCTAAATTACCTAAGTCTCGTTTAAGCCAAGAAGTGATTTTTAGCGAAATATAAATATAATTAATTTATCGTCAAGCCGCGAATTCATCGCGGTTTGGCGATCTAGCTCACAAAAATACCCGCCTCGTTGTAATTCCATTGCAAAAGTCTTATTTAGCTCACATTTATCTACTGTATTCGACGCATGAATTAAGACAAAATTAAGCTAATAGCATTAATCTACACCCATTCGAAATGCAGTGAATTTAAACGCTGCAATTATCGGCCTAACGAGGACAAAATGATTAAACATATCGCACTAGCGTTGACCTTAGCAATTGCACCATTAAGCAGTTTTGCAAGTCAGTTTGTTGAAGGAAAACACTACAATGTGATTTCCCAAAAGGCACCGAGCAGTCAACCTAAATTGACCGAATTCTTTTCATTCTACTGCCATAACTGTTTTGGCATGGAAACTATGTATATGTCTGACATTAAGTCGGGCTTAAACAAGCAAGTTGCTTTCGAAACTAAACACGTTAACTTCTCTCGAGATCAAAACGATGTGATGCCAATCGAAGTAATGCGCGCTTTGTCAGTTATCCAGCAGATTGGTGGTAACGACAAGATTAATCACGCAATGTTTGCTGCAATCCAAGGTGAGGAAGGCGCGGCAGGTCACGATCACAGTGCACCAGGCCATACACATGAGCCAACAGTAAATAACCGTGATGATATTAAGAAAATCTTCGCTAAGTTTGGTATCGATGGTACTAAATACGATGCATTAGCAACTAACGCTATCACTGAAGAGAAAATCGCTTTATGGCTTAAACAGCAACGCGAATTCCGTATTCAGAGTGTGCCAGCGTTCATTGTTAACGATAAGTATGCTATCGACATGACCCAGCTTCGCACTATTGGCCAGCTAGTTGATTTAATTAACTACCTCGCTTTAGACAAGAATAATTAATAACTAAAAAAACTAGCTAACAACCTTTAGGGCTCCAGGATGGAGCCCTTTTTTCTATCTATTCTTTAGGATTTATCTCTTTCTCTTGTTGCTGCTGTTGTTTACTGAACATACGCTCGCCAGCTCTTGCCACCAATACCATAGTGACCCCTAACATCAACAATTTTACCCCGATTAAAATACCGATAATAAACTCAGTTGATACAGGCCATTGCCACATAATAAACAATGCCATTAATAATGAAGTAAAACCGCCTAACGCGACATAGCCCCAACCGTGATGAGGACGTAACTGGCTGGCGACAGCAAAGTTAGCGCCCGCATCCAGTAAGAAATAAACACACAGCATTAAGGTTAAACTGGCTAAGCCTACTTGCGGCATTAACAACATGACCAAACCGGCGATACCGGTTAACACTGCTAATAATAGGCGCACGCTAAAACCACGACCTTCTCCCGGCCATGCAGCACCCGTTTGCACAAAGCCAGCTATCACGAGCACTAATCCAATAAGAATAGTGATTGCTAGCCCCATCGCCATCGGCAGCGCAATGGCTAACAAGCCTAAAATTATGGTGGCGTATCCCCAAGTTTTACTCGCCTTATATGCGCCTTGCAGCATATTGTCAAAAGCGGCCATGTGTCTCTCCCTCATCAATTAGATAATAAGAGTGTAGCACTCATCCCCATGATTAAAGGATGAAGTTTAATTAATTCAAGATCATGTAAACAAACACAAAAAAGCCAGCAATATGCTGGCTTAATGGATGCTAGGTTCAGTGATAGTGAGTATTACTGCCTGATAAAATCAATAATATGCAAACAGGCTAATACCATATGTACGCATATAAAGCCGACAAAATAATAGGCGACATCGATATGATAACCGCGCCACATAAGCGCATCACTCGTGCCTTGATAGATATACCAAAGCAAGCCTGTCACCGCCGTTGCTAAAAATAGCAGCATGCCGATGCCTTCAACCACGCTAAATAGCCCTTTGCCACCAGCAGAAGGCAACTTACCTTTAAATAGGTTTTTCACATCAGCGGTTAATTGACTGAAATCCAATACTAACCATGGATAATATTGACGCCAACGGCCTTGGCTCATGTTGTATAACCAAAAAGCGGCTGCAAGTAACACGCTAAATAAGCCTAGGTAAACATGCAGTAAATCCCAAAAACTGGCATTAGCACGTAATGAACGGCCAATTAATATTTGGGTACTCCCTAAAATAAGTACCGTTGCAACCACTAACACAATCACATGTAAATGGCGCACAATGCCTTGATAGAGTTTCATCCGTTGCCTCTATTATGCTGCTTGACGAGATTGGTGAAACTGCTGCGCAAATTCATCAACCTTGTCCCAAGGGGTAAATTCAATTTGAGTATTAGGATCGGTTGGGCCTTTAGTGATCCACATAATAAAGCGAATAATATTACGATCCATTACGCCATAGCCTTGGTAATCTAAATTACCGGCAAACACTTGTAAAAACTCAGGTTTCCACGTGGTTTTAGCGAGAAACTCTTGCATATATGGATTAGTTTCAGGAGTATTTTTAGCCGGTTTACGCGCCACCAAACTGACAGCAAAAAAGCCATTTTGTTTTTGCTCTAGTTGGCTCTGATTACGGCTGATAAATTCATATAACTCAGGACGATG
The DNA here is from genome assembly GCF_000614975.1 of Shewanella marina JCM 15074. Lineage (GTDB taxonomy): Bacteria > Pseudomonadota > Gammaproteobacteria > Enterobacterales > Shewanellaceae > Shewanella > Shewanella marina. The sequence continues at coordinate 81,821 of NZ_BALM01000011.1, read as the reverse complement.
CTTACCATGACGAATGCTGGCACCAATTAACACCTTGTCATAATCAGTAATATCAGGATTATCATTTAAACTAACCAAATCAACTTGTTCGCCTGCTTGTTGCAAGATTTGGCAAATATGCTGGCAAATCTTAACGGTTTGACCATGAACACTTGAATGAATAATGAGCGTTTTAGACACGTGTGCCTCTTGTAATTACACAGAAAACAGATTTAAGCATCATAGGTCAAAAAGCCGTGTAATTACTTGAAGCAGATCACCTTGCTCTGTCACTGCCACAGCTAACGCAAGATAATTCTACCTAGCTCACACTTGTTATACCAACTTGATTAAGAAGGTGATCATTCAGCGGGAGTTCAAGGTGGTATTACTTCACTTTTCAGCCATACGGCCGATAACAAGTTAAGTTTATTTGGGATCATTTTTATTATGACAGCAGCTGTTGCAACCAAACCAAGCTCGACCAATGCTAACGACACCACTGAGATTAAGGTGAACGCCAATAATTGCGCCCGTAAAAAAGCGTTATCACTTGGTTTAAATTTGGGTTTGGTCAGCACTAAAGAGTACCAAGTGAGCCAAGCATCCTTGGTTGAACGCCGTCAGCAGCGGCTTTATCAGCAGCATCGTAAATACCAGTCCAATGTTGAAACCATCTACCATATTGCGATTAAAAATGCGGCCACAGACGAACTTGGTGAAGTGCCTGATGGTGATTGGTTGCATGACTATTGGCAACATGCAGAGCGAGTTCATCAGCCACAAATGCAGTTATTGTGGGCTAAATTATTAGCCTATCAACTTAGCCATAGTCAGCATTTTCAAGCACGTAATTTCAGTAAATTAAAACAGCTGACCGAAACAGACATTATCGATTTACAGCTAGCCTTTGGCTTAAGTTGTCGCCTCAATAACGAACGTTACCCAAAGTTGATTTTTAATTGCATTAACAGCGGTGGCTTAAACCACTATTTTAAAGGACCAAGCCGCTACGCGATTAATCTGACTAGCCATAGTTTTAATAATCGACAGTTACTTAATTTGATTGATGCGCAGCTATTAGAATTAAATGAGTTTGAAACCCAAAAGCTGCATGAAGGTAGATTGACCATTTTAGACGAGCACCTTAATTGGCGCGCAAAACAAGGGGTAATACAATTCAAATATTACCGCTTTACCCCTTTGGCCGAACAGTTATTGCCCCTGTTTGATAACCGAGTAACTAAGCGCTACCAGCAAGACATTAAAGCTTTAATCGCCTCATGCACTCAGCTACTCGCTTAAAAACTGTTGCTTAAATACCACTGCCATTATCGTTATGGTCACTCACATCAATAGCATTGATGGCACTTAAAAAAGCCAATAATGTATCGACCTGTGCCGCCAGTGTGCCTTTGCTGGTATCAATTTCAATTTCCGCAGCTTGTGGCGCCTCATAAGGGGCACTAATGCCAGTAAAGTGACTAATTTCGCCAGCTCTTGCTTGCTGATATAAGCCCTTAGGATCACGTTTTTCGCACTCAGCTAAAGAGGTAGACACATACACCTCAATAAACTGTCCCTCGGCGAACAGCTCTCTAACGCGGTTGCGCTCTGCTGCCGTAGGCGAAATAAAAGCAGATAAGACAATCAAGCCTGCATCCACCATCAATTTAGCCACTTCACCAACACGGCGCAGGTTTTCATCTCTATCAGCTTCGCTAAAGCCCAAGTCTTGGCATAAACCATGGCGCACATTGTCACCATCGAGCAGATAAGTATGCGCTCCGCGTGCAAATAATGCCTGTTCTAATGCGCCAGCTAAAGTTGATTTACCCGCACCCGATAAGCCCGTAAACCACAATAGTAAAGGTTGCTGCTGCTTTTGACGGCCACGCAATGCTTGCGTTAATTGATGCTGATGCCAGACAATATTATTCATCTCGATTTATGACTCCAAAAATAAAACTAAAACGGAAACCACTGCGGCACTAAAGTGCACACAATCACGCTATACAGCACAGATAAGGGCAAACCTAAACGGACAAAATCACTAAAACGATAACTGCCCGCGTGATACACCATTAAGTTGGTTTGATAGCCATAAGGTGAAATAAAACTGGCACTGGCACCAAACACCACCGCCAAAATAAACGGCTTAATATCAACCCCATAATGTAATGCCACTGAATAAGCAATTGGAAATGCCAACGCTGCGGCGGCGTTATTGGTAATTAACTCCGTCAGTAATAAGGTTAATAAATAGACCCCAATAAACGCGCCATAGACGCCCATATGATTAAATTGCGCTAATAGGTAACTGGTAATATTGGCCGCTAATCCAGAGCTAATCATCAAATGCGCCAAATTGAGCGCACTGCCAACAATAATCACTAATTCAAGTGGGAAGCGTTGTCGCATCTCGGTTAATGTCACCGCGCCCATGAATAGATAAACCAATAACAACACCAATAAGGTTTTCGCTAACGCAATGCCACTTAACATGCTGGCAAATATCGCCACCGCAAAACCAATTAGCACCCATAAACTGCGATAACGACTTAAACTTAAACTCACCCCTAACCCCGTCACCGCTGCAAAATCATGCAATCGCTGCGAAGCCTGTTGAAACTGACTACCGGGTGTAAGCAACAACACATCACCCGCTTGTAAATTAACATCGCCCAAACCACCTTTTAATGGCGTGGCACCTCGACGAATAGCCATCACTGCAGCATCATATTGCTCTCTAAATTGGCTCGACTTTAATGACTGCCCGACTAAATTTGAGCTCGGCGACAAAACCGCCTCCACTAAATGTTGCCCCTGCGCTTGATGCTGACCAAACCATTGCAAGCCATCAAACTGTTGTAACAAGCTGACAGAGTTAACATCGCCACTGAAACGTAAGCGGTCACCCGCCTGTAAAATCCACTGCGGCGGCACAGGTGAAATACGCACACCGTCGCGCTCTAGCTCGGCTAAATAGAGTTTTTTAAGCGCTCGCAATTGATTCTGCTGCACGCTGCGGCCAATCAATTTAGAATCACAGCTAATGCGCGCTTCCAATAAATATGGCAACTGCAACGCCGCAGGCGATTGGCTACGATTTGGTAAGGTATGGGCTAACAGCATCAGCAATAGCCCACCAGCGAACACCAGTACAATGCCAATCGGCGTAAACTCAAAAAAGGTTAATGGCGTTAAGCCTGCATCTTCAACAAACGAGTTCACAATCAAGTTAGTGGAGGTGCCAATCAAGGTTAATGTGCCGCCTAAAATAGCCGCGTATGACAAGGGCAATAGCAGCTTATGCGGTGGATGATTTTCATTGCGCTGCACCACCCCAATCAATGAGGCAACCACGGCGGTATTATTGGTAAACGATGACAATAACGCGGTAAAAAAACCGAGCTTGGCAATCGATGCAGTAAAGCTAGACTGACTAATATGCTGGCTGAGTTTGGCTAATATCGTGGTTTTCTCTAAGGCTAAACTTGCCAACAACAGCAGCACTAAGGTGATTAAACTGGCATTGGTAAAGCTGGCAAACATCTGCTCCAGTGATACCAATCCCAGTAAATAACTCACAATAGCTGCGCTAGCAAATACCGCTGCAGGCTTAAACTTGCCAGATATCAATCCAGCAAGTAACCCAACTAAAATCAATGCTAGCCAACTAATATCACTCACGGCTATTCCTTCAGACGACTAATATCAATCGCTTGCCAATGTGGATATTGACGACGAATAAGCGCATTAAGCTCAAGTTCAAACTCACTAAATTGTTGGCTTGCAGCTTGAGTTTGACTTAACTGCCCAGATTGCGCCGTTAACGCTGCCACGGTGGCGTTGGTTAAGCGGTCAATCAGCACCAAAGCGCCTGTTTCACCATGTTGCAAATAAAGGTCAATGGCAATTGGCTCAACGACAGTCAATTTAACTCTGGCAATAGTATTTAAGCCACTTCACTCGCTTGGTGTTGCGTCAGGCTGTTAATATCCCACTGATACTCAATGCTATCGACTTTGGCTTGGGTCTTTTTACCCGCCACTTTAATGTCATAAAGCTTACCTAGCTGCAGCGGTGTTTCATCCATCCACACTAAATCAGCCTCAAGTTGATCCACCACTTGCGCCGGTGCATTGCTGCTCACCAATAAGTCACCACGGGAGATATCAATCTCATCGGTTAAGGTCAGCGTGACCGCTTGCCCTGCTTGCGCCGAAGCTAAATCACCATCAAAGGTGACAATCCGCGCCACTTTACTGGTTTTGCCCGACGGCAATACCGTTAATGGATCGCCAACGCGGATCACGCCGCTGCTAATGGTGCCAGCAAAGCCTCTAAAATTCAGATCCGGTCGCAACACATACTGCACAGGTAAACGCGCATCTTTACTGGCTTTACCTTGGTCGGTGTCAATCTGCTCTAATAAGCGCAGTAATGTCTCACCTTGATACCAATTCATCTGCGTAGATCGATTAACCACATTATCGCCAGTTAAGGCAGACACAGGTACATAGTCGATATTCAGCTCGGCTAAATGGCTAATGGTTTCAGCAAAATCAGCACTAATCTGATTAAAGCTGGCCTCACTAAAATTCACCAAATCCATCTTATTAATCGCAACCACGAGATGCTTAATCCCCAGTAGCGAAGCAATAAAAGCATGGCGCTTGGTTTGCGTTTGTACCCCATAACGCGCATCAATTAAAATAACCGCAGCATCACAAGTGGATGCGCCCGTTGCCATATTACGGGTGTATTGTTCATGCCCCGGCGTGTCTGCAATAATGAATTTACGTTTATCACTGGAAAAATAGCGATAAGCCACATCAATGGTAATGCCCTGCTCACGCTCGGCTTGCAGGCCATCCACCAGCAAAGCCAAATCAATCTCATCACCCGTAGTGCCCATCTTCGCGCTGTCTGATTTTAGGCTGGCTAATTGGTCTTCATAAATTTGGGCACTGTCATGCAATAAGCGGCCAATTAAGGTACTTTTACCATCATCAACACTGCCACAGGTTAAAAAGCGCAATAAGCCTTTTTGCTGCTGCGCTGCTAGATACTCAGCGACACCTAGCTCGGCTATTTCTGCGGCGACAGCTTGATTTTGTACTGCTGCATTCATATGACTCTCCTCCTAGAAATAGCCTTGACGTTTTTTAAGTTCCATCGATGCACTTTGGTCGGCATCAATTAAACGCCCTTGTCGTTCACTTGAACGGGTCAGTAGCATCTCTTCAATAATCTGTTCTAAGTTATCTGCAGTAGAAGGCATCGCCGCCGTTAACGGATAACAGCCTAAAGTTCGAAAACGTACGGATTGCTCTGTCACTTGCTCATCTTCATTTAGCGGCATCCGCTCGTCATCTACCATAATCAACATGCCATCGCGCTCAACGACGGGTCTTGGCTTGGCAAAATAGAGCGGCACAATCTCAATATTCTCTTGGTAGATATATTGCCAAATATCAAGCTCAGTCCAGTTAGAGAGTGGGAACACTCGAATGCTTTCGCCCTTATCTACCGCGCCGTTATAGGTGCGCCATAGTTCAGGCCGCTGGTTTTTAGGATCCCAGCGGTGATGCTTATCTCTAAATGAATAAACTCGCTCTTTAGCACGTGACTTTTCCTCATCACGACGGGCGCCACCAAAAGCCGCATCAAAACCATACTGATCTAACGCCTGCTTTAGCCCTTGAGTTTTCATAATATCGGTATGTTTAGCACTACCATGGGTAAAGGGATTTACCCCCTGTGCAACCCCATCAGGGTTAGTGTGTACCAACAATTGCAACCCTAACTTTTGCACCTGCTGATCACGAAAATGAATCATCTCTTTAAACTTCCAGCCCGTATCAACGTGCAATAACGGAAACGGGATCTTGGCAGGATAAAAAGCCTTACGCGCAAGATGCAGCATCACCGATGAGTCCTTACCAATGGAGTAAAGCATCACCGGATTATCAAATTCAGCGGCGACCTCGCGGATAATCTGAATACTCTCAGCCTCAAGCTGCTGCAGATGGGTTAATCCTGTGTCTGACATGTTTGACTCCATTAGTTAATATTTAAAACCGCAGTTAACTCACTCGCAGCCATAGGGTTAAACCAGCTTAATTGCGAAGCTAAGGTCACCACATCACCAATAATGATTAAAGCAGGAGTAGGCGCATTGGCACTGACTTGCGCTAACGATTGAAGATCACCAGTAAACACTTGTTGATTCGGCCGCGTAGCATTGGCAATCACCGCAATCGGCGTGCTGGCGCTGCGGCCTGCGTTAATCAAATTATCACTAATAATTTGCGCATTTTTATGGCCCATATACACCACCAAAGTACGATTAGCATGGCGATATTGCGCCCAATCTAAATCAAGCTTATCGGCTTGGCAGTGGCCCGTGATAAAACTGACATCTTGGGCAAAATCACGATGAGTCAACGGAATGCCCGCATAAGCAGCGCCGCCACTGGCAGCAGTAATGCCCGGCACCACCTCAAACTCAATATTGGCCTGCGCCAATACCTGTACCTCTTCACCACCGCGGCCGAAAATATAAGGATCGCCGCCTTTAAGACGCACCACCCGTTTACCCGTTGCCGCTTTAGTGACTAATAACTGATTAATTTGATCTTGCGCTGCACTGTGTTTGTCGGCACGTTTACCGACCGCAATGGTTTCACAACTGCGCGGCACTAACGCCATAATCTCAGCACTAACCAAGGCATCAAATAACACCACTTCTGCTTGCTCAAGCACACGCAGTGCTTTTACAGTTAATAACTCAGGATCACCAGGCCCTGCGCCAACGAGCCAGACCTTGCCTGTTTGTGTGAGTCCCGGTAGTGTGACTAAATCCATTGATGCCCCCTATTGCTGCTTTAGTGCAATATAGCGAGACTTCTTATTACAATATAAATAAGTATTTATTAGTTTTTATAACAGAATGATATAAAAACAGTGAGCATTTGATACAAAGTGGTGCTGTAGCAGTAGATAGCGCCAAAACGGCTAATTCAGCTAACGATTACGCTATAAGCCATAGCCAAAGGTTCTAGTTAGACACTGAAACTGCTAGGATGCCATCAGAGAAAGATTGTATTAAGGAAGATAATAACAATGCCGCAGTTACGATATTTGCCCACCAGTTTATTAGGCTAATGCTCAGTACCCACTATGCCAATGCTGATGCATCATTATTAGAAGAACGGGTTGAAGATGAACTCGCCACCTCAGAACTGCCCTTTGTTATCACGCCGCATAAGGTCAACTATCTACTGCCAGTGACCTATAATCCATCCCCTAATAATGCGCCATTTGAGCAATCAGATGAGGTACATTATCCGCTGGATAAAGTCGAAGCCAAATTTCAAATTAGCTTTAAATTCCCACTGGCTTACAATCTGTTTGGTGATAATGGTCACCTGTTTTTTGCTTACACCAATCAGTCATACTGGCAGGTTTTTAATAAGGATATTTCATCCCCGTTTAGGGAAACCAATCACGAACCCGAACTGTTTATGCTGTTCAACAATGACTGGCAAGTCGGTAATTTTATCAACTCATTTTGGGGCTTTGGTATTAGCCACCAATCGAATGGCGCTTCTAATCTACGTTCACGCAGTTGGAACCGCATTTATGGCACTATGGTATTTGATGGTGGTCCCATCGCGATTGGCACTAAGGTGTGGTGGCGTCTGCCAGAAGATGAAAAGGACTATATTGGCGATCCGCGCGGTGACGATAACCCCGATATTGGCAAATATATGGGTAACTTTGAAATCAATGCGGTTTACGGGCTTGAGCAACATCGTTTTACCATGCTGCTGCGCAATAACCTGCGCAAGAGTAATAAGGGTGCTATCGAACTCACTTGGAGCTACCCCATCATAGGTAATTTACGCCTCTACACTCAATACTTTAACGGCTACGGTGAAAGTCTGATTGATTACAATGTGCATAATCAGCGCTTTGGCATTGGGGTGTCTATTAATGATTTGTTGTAGCGGATAGGGTTGTGGCTTTGATGCAGTCTCTAGCTAATGCAGATAGATGTTTGTATTTTCCCACACAAAAAAGGGCAAACTTGCGTTTGTCCTTTTATCATCCTATTTAAGACATAAAAATAATAATTCATTGCTAATTACCATTTGTAAACTGATTATGCCCCTGTTAGCTTCGGTAATATCGACTGACAATCTCTCGAGTAAAGCAATGAAACCATACTATTTAATCTTGTTAATATTCTTCAGTGTTAACTCATTGGCTGAGTCAGTAATACCTAACATTGAGATTGTAAAACTTAAAGATAATATCTTCTTACATAAGTCTTTTCGTTATGTTCAAGAGTATGGTTTGGTGAGTGCAAATGGTCTCATCATTATCGAAAACAAACAGGCTTTTATTATTGATACACCGTGGTCAATTCAAGACACTAAAAAATTGGTCAACTGGATAAAATCTAATGGTTATGAATTAAAGGGAAGTATTTCAACCCACTCACATACTGATAGAACCACTGGCATAAAGTTCCTAAATAATCACTCAGTTCCCACTTATGCGATGAGCTTAACTAATCAAATCTTAAAAGATAACAAACAAGAGTTAGCAACGGTCAGCTTTGACAAAACACCATTTACATTAGCGAATGGCTTAATTGAGGTGTTTTACCCGGGGCACGGTCATACCATCGATAATGTAGTGATATGGCTACCTAAATCTAAAATATTGTTTGGTGGTTGCTTAATTCGTAGTCTTGATAGTAAAAGCTTAGGCTATACCGGAGAAGCTGATATTCAGCAGTGGTCTGGTTCTATTGAAAATATCATATCAACCTACCCCAATATTGCTACTGTAATTCCAGGTCATGGTGAATTTGGTGACAATTCTTTATTACAACATACAATAAATATATCTAAATCCACAAAATCAAATAATTAATAACAATATTGCTTGTTCAAAAAATAAAATAACAAAAAATATATTTACTCGCGCAAAAACCATTACACTTAATCATTATAAATTTATTACGACAACTGCATGGAATTATATACCAACATCCACACATATCTTAATACCAATATTATCAATTCATTCAAACATATCATTTAAAGTCATAAGTCTTTAATAAAAGGAGTTTTACAATGAGATTTATAATTAAAATAATTTTATTAATTAATAGTTTAATCATAATATCAGTTACAAATGCATCAACTTGGGAATTGGCATGGAAAACCAATAATTTACCTAATCCTGAGTCAGTAGTTTATGACTCAACTAGAAACATACTTTTTATTTCAAACCAAGCATATGCAGGTAAAAATGGGGAAGCATCTATAGGACAATTGACACTCAATGGTGCGGTCATAGCAACTAATTGGGTTACAGGATTAGATGAACCCAAAGGTATTGCCATTGCTGGTGATACTCTTTATGTCAGTGATAAAACATTTCTTGTTAAAATTGACATTCCTTCAGGAAAAATCATAAAACGTTATATCGGTAAGGGTGCTAAAGCACTTAATGATGTTGCCATTGACCCCCATGGTAATGTCTATGTATCTGACATGTTTAATAGCGCTATTTATAAGCTAGATACTAAAGATAATTTTGAATTATGGCTAGATAGTCCAAAACTTGAAAATCCTAATGGGTTGCTCATCGAAGGTAACGATATATACATATCTGCATGGGGTTCTTTTAATGATGAAAATCCCCTAGAAGCGCCCTATGGCAATTTATTAAAAGTATCACTAAAGGATAAACAAATAAAAAAAATAACTAAACAAGCGCTAGGAAATTTAGATGGTATTCAGCGATATAAAAAAGACTTTTTGTTATCTGACTGGAAAGCGGGAAAGATATTCACAATTACGCCCAGTGGAAAAGTAACAGAAATAATTAAAACTGAACGCAGTGCCGGAGATATTGAATACTTAAAACAACAGGACATGATTATTATTCCTATGGCTTTACAAGGAGAAATCCTTGCTTATCATGCCACAGATGTAAAACGTCCATTGGGTGTGCGCCGTAATGGAAGCTACTATAGTCGTTTAGAATGGACAAACGCGACTTTACCAACCCCTTTATATTGGGCTGCTAACCTTAACGATGATGATACAGCTCGAAATGGTGGGAGCTGGGGGGCTCCTACCAATGGGCCAGCAGAAGCAGTTTTGAGTTTTTTTGGTGAAAAACAAATAATTAAACGTGTTCGTATCTTTCATAACGTAGGAGCAACTATCAGCCCATTGGATGAATTAGCTAAAGAAATTAATATCTTCGTATCTGATGACTCTAACCTACAGCGTATAGGCGATGAGAAAGCAGACATAACGAAATTCAAATGGCAAAAAATTGTAAATGCAGAAATGAAACAACAAGAAGGCTGGTTTGAGTTTACCTTGAAAAAACCAGTGAATGCACGATATGTGCGAATTCAATTAGTTGAAAACTTTGGAACACCAGTAGAACGTCCCTATGTCGAAACTAATGAAATTTTATTTTATCCAAAGTAATAGTTTCCTCTTAGAAAAAGGGAAATTGATAAGTTTATAAACTTAGCAACTAAAAGGGCAAACTTACGTTTGCCCTTTTATCATCTCATTACTTTTTAAACTCAGCCGTAACTCAAAAACCTTATTTAACTGGCTTTTTAGTGCTGAGTAGATCGTAATCAATCTGAATATTAGTTGGGTTAAACTTAAGCTCTGTGCCCATTTCAAAATCAAACTTTTCAAAGTTCTTCATTTCGGGTGGTAGCTGTTCACCACTCATTTCGGCAAAGGTCATAATCGGTTTAATCATGGCGCCGTAATCAGCAAAGGCTTTAAGGCTACCGTTGGGGGTTAAATCTTGCTGCGCGAGAGATTGCGCTGCGCGCTGACCACGCTCACCGGTGTAAACCACTAAGTGCTGACCTTCTACCGCTAACATCATGTCAATATTAGGGGCAATCATCGACAGCGGCGTATTCTCAAGTTTGATAGGGGTGTTATCTTGCGGCAGTTTAATTTGGCCTAACATCGGCTGCATGCTGCTCAGCATTGACCACACTTGGCGCGGATTATTCAGGGCAATACTGAATACTGCATCCATTGACTTGATTGGATTGTTTTCATCATTTTGCACGTCAAATTGGTACAGGTTAAAGCTCATGCCTTTAAGATCGCTCACCATGCCACTCATCATGGTTAATGCAGTTGGATCTGAGGCTTCTAACATGGTCTGCATTTCAGCCAATGGCTGACATTGATATTGCGGCGTCAGTAAGTCTTGCCAAATGTCATATACTGCTGAGCCCACATTGGCGACATCAAGACCCACACCTAATGACAAAATAGCATCATCTTTATTGAGGTAATTGCTAACACGCCTTTGGTTTGCATCAGCGCATCTAATATCACCTTATTGTTACTCGGTATATAAGATGCGGTCTTCATATTAACGTGCTTATTGCTGATTTGTAGATCCGTGGTACCGCCTATCCAATAAGGCCAATTTGCGGCGATGGCGCCCACTTCAGTTTGGCACTGCGGCGTATGGAATGCTGCAAGCTCACTATTAAGCTCGCTATCACCTAACTGATTGAGTTGCTGCGCTAATAAGTTTCCATCTTTGGTGGTTAATGCCGTCGCTAACTGTTTGAAATCAACATAGGTAATATTTGAGTGTTCTAATGGATACTGTTTATACATCTCAGTAATTTTAGTCACATCAGCCAATGAGGTTTTAGGTGCGGTTTGACCGAGTGCAATCTTGCCATCTTTATCTGACAGCTCAACTGGCATAATAGCGATAGTAAGCCAGCCTTTTTCGACCTCAAAAACTAAGTTAGCAAAGGGCTGGTTAGCATCGTCTTGCACGACTAGCGTGCGAATGGTTTGGTCGCCTTGGCTCTGGCGAGCTAACGCAATACCGCTATTTTTTTCTGCGGTATCTAACACCTGCCAAAATGCGGCAGGATCGGCTAACTCCACTTTAAATACTGGGATCATGCCCACTGCGTAACTCACAAACTTAGCCCGTTCTTTTAAACCAAAGGTTTTAACAAACTGCTCGCCTGATTGCATACTAACTAAATATTGACGTACAAGGCTGGCAAAAAAACTACTGGTCGGCGAGTCATCGACTGCGCTAAAGGCGTTCATTACCTCTTCGGTGGTATAACTTGATGGTGTAGCGTCGATATAATCTTTAATTGGAAATGGATCAAATGATGCGGAGAAAAACAGGGTATCGGCAGGTACTTGCTTTAAGAAACTTATATCTTTTTCGTCAAAACCATCGCGGCTCGATTCATCACTATTGTACCAATAGCCAACTCCTAAAGCGGCAACCACTGCCGCAACGACCAATGTCTTATTCATCATGCATCATCCTAGATTAATTATTAACCTCTAGGATAATACACTATGATACAAACTTACCCAATCAATCGATTAAATCTCATCATGTAAGCCACATTCTCGCTTTAATCCATTGAAACGCGTCTCTTGTTCGCTCATGCCTGCGGTTAATGGCTGACTGGAATGAGTATCGCCCACTGACACATAACCTTGATGCCAAAGTGGATGATAAGGCAACTGTTGCTCGGTTAAATATTGGTGCACTTGTTTATTGCTCCAATCAATAATCGGCAACACTTTATAACGTTGACCATGTATGGCGAGGATGGGTAGCTCACTGCGACTGTCTGACTGACTGCGCCTTAATCCCGCAAACCAAGTGCCCACCTTGAGTTCGTCTAAAGCGCGTTGCATTGGTTCCACTTTATTGATGCGATTATAAAGCGCGAGTTGCTCGGCGCCTTGTTGCCATAACTGCCCATATTTGGCTTCTTGCCATGCACTTGAGCGCTGCGCCCGATAGACTTTAAGATTTAAATTTAACTCTCGGGTCAGTCTGTCAATAAACTGATATGTCTCACTAAAAAGATAGCCAGTATCGGTCAAGATAATCGGCATATCAGCTTGCTTTACCGTTAGCATATGCAGCATAACAGCGGCTTGAATACCAAAACTGGATGACAATGCTGCTTGTGCGGGCAAATAGGCAAGCGCCCACGCAACTCGCTCATTGGCGGTTAACGTTTGTAGCCATGTATTGAGCTTGGCTAGCACCTGTTGTTGTTCGGCTGCAGGCGCCTGTAACAGTGCTTGCAGCTGCGCCTGAGTATATGGTGATGTAAGCGTTAGCTTATCCATGAAAATCCTTAGCGGCATCGGTCACAGCATTTACTATGCCTGTCCGCACGGTAAAATTACCAAAGGTTTCATCCGCTAAACCTTGTGCGGCATATTGACCAAATAGCTGATCTAACTCGGTTAATATGACAGCTTCATCGACATTTTCGCGGTACATTTTATTTAAGCGTGTGCCTTCATAGCTAGCACCTAAATAGAAGTTATATTTACCGGGCGCTTTACCTACTAAACCAATTTCTGCGGCAAAGGGTCTAGCACAGCCATTAGGACAACCAGTAATTCGCACCACTATGGCTTGTTCGCTAATGCCATGCTTTTGCTGCAGTGCATCCACTTGATCAATAAAGTGCGGGAAATAGCGCTCGGCCTCGGCCATTGCTAATGAACAGGTTGGCAGTGCCACACATGCAATCGAGTGGCCTCTAGTTGCTGATAATTCCGCCCTAAGCAAACCATGTTCACGGGCAATCTGCTCAATTTGCGCTTTATCTGCCGCATCCACATTGGCAATAATCATATTTTGATTGGCGGTCATTCTAAAATCACCTTGATGGATTTTAGCGATTTCACGCAAGCCTGTTTGTAACATACCTTGGGCGGTGTCTTTGACTCGGCCACTTTCAATAAACAGGGTTAAATGCCACTGTTTATTCTCGCCCTCTACCCAACCATAGCGATCACCACGATCACCTATCACGACATCACGCCATGCTTGTAGCTGAATACCTGAACGCTGCTGCACTTCGGCGCTAAACTCGGCCAAGCCATGATCCACTATGGTGTACTTTAAGCGAGCTCGTTTGCGGTCGACTCGGTTACCCCAATCTCGCTGCACCGTCATCACCGCTTTGGCAAATTCAACACAATCTTGCGCGGCAATAAAGCCCAGTTCATCCGCTAGACGAGGGAAAGTATTAACATCGCCATGGGTTGATCCCATACCGCCACCAGCGACCACATTAAAACCAATTAGCTCACCTGCCTCTGCCACCGCAATAAAACCCAGATCATTGGTATACACATCAACGTCATTATCGGGCGGTACTGCCACTGCCATTTTAAATTTACGCGGTAAATAGGTATTGCCATAAACCGGTTCGACTTCATCTTCAACCGATAATAGCTTCTCTTTATCTAACCAAATTTCAGCATAGGCGGCAGTATGTGGCAGCAATTCATCTGACAGCTTTTTAGCCCAATCATAGGCTTGTTGATGCAATACCGAAACGTGTGGGTTGGGATTACACATCACATTACGATTAACATCACCACACGCGGCAATGGAATCAAGTGCTTGTCTGTCTAAGCCTTGAATCAAGGTTTTTAGATTACGCTTAGGAATACCGTGATATTGAAAGGTTTGCCGCGTGGTTAATCTAATCGAATTAGAACTGGTTAAGCTGGAGGCGATTTCATCTACCGCTAACCATTGCTGCGGACTACAAATACCACCGGGGACGCGAGCACGTAACATAAAGCTATAAAGGGGCTCTAGTTTTTGTGCTTTTCGCTCAAGTCGTAAATCACGATCATCTTGTTGATAAAAACCGTGAAACTTAATCAACTGCTGATCGCCATCGCTAAATGCGCCGGTCACTTGGGTATCTAAACCTTGTTGAATGCTGCCGCGCAAATAATCACTATCTGTTTTTAGGTATTCATTTACCGCTAGTTTTTGCTCACTCATTGTCATACCTTTATTGTTAGTAAACGTCTTTTTGATAGCGTTTATTGCTGCGTAAATCTTGCCAATATTGTTCAGCAGCGGCTTCATCTAACCCACCTTGCTGCATGGCGATATTAATTAGTGCTTGCTCCACATCTTTAGCCATTCGATTAGCATCACCACAAATATAGAGATGAGCGCCACGTTCAAGCCACTGCCACACTTGCTTAGCTCGTTGCTGTAATCTGTGTTGTACGTAGATTTTTTCAGCTTGGTCACGCGAGAAGGCCAAATCTAATTGAGTTAACACCCCTTGTTTTAACCACTGTTGCCACTCGGTTTGATACAGAAAATCTTGCTCAAAATGAGGGTTACCGAAAAACAGCCAGTTATCACCACCATGACCTAGTGCTGAGCGTTGCTGCATAAAACTTCTAAACGGTGCGACGCCTGTACCTGGACCAATCATAATCACTGGCGTATCTGGATTTTCAGGTAAACGGAAATGGTGATTGGGCTCGACATAAACCTTTATGTTTTGCCCTTCAGTGACTTGGCTTAAATAGGAGGATGCGCCACCATAACGTAGTTCGCCTTGATGCTCATCCGCCACCAATGCCACGGTTAAATGCACTTCATCTTCAACCTCTTGCTGACTTGAGGCGATAGAGTAAAGTCTTGGGGTAAGATCGCGTAACCACGACACTAATTGTTCAGCGGTGACACTGATTGGATAATGCGCCACTAAATCAGCCAATTGATGCTGTAGCATAAATTGCCTTAACGCAGGTTTATCATCTATCAATGCTAATAACGGCGCGGCTTGGCTGGCCTGCGCCCATTGCTCAATTAGCTTAGGTGATAACTGAGTTAACTCTTTATGCTGCAATAATAATTGCTGTAATGTTTGGGTTTTGCCCGCCAGCTCAATGTCAGTATTGCCATCAAGTTGTAGACCCGTCAGGATTTCATCCACTAAGGCCGTTGAGTTCTCAAACCAGACCCCAAGCGCATCCCCTGCTTGATAACTGATACCTGAATCGGCTAAATCGAGTTCAACATGGCTAATACTACGATCAGAATCGCGGCCTGTGATTTTTTGACTAACAATCACCTCAGCTTGATAAGGATTAAACTTGTCGTACTGGCTGTTGGTCGCTTGTTGAAATGGCACCACACTGCCGCTGTCGCCGCTTGATTGCAAAATAGCATCGGCTTGCGTCAGTAACGCTTGCTGCCACGCGGCAACGTCCTGCTGATAATCAACATCACAATCCACGCGTTCGAGAATTGGCTTAGCACCAAGCGCAATTAGGCGCTGTTCAAAGTCTTTACCCATTTGACAGAAAAACTCATAACTTGAGTCACCTAGCGCCAGTACTGAAAACTGTAACTTATCGAGTTTGGCTGCGCGTTTAGAGGCTAAATATTGATGCAACTCGATGGCGTCATCTGGCGCTTCGCCTTCACCATGGGTACTGACCACAAAAGTCACTAGGGTTTCTTTGGTGAGCTGCTTCGGCTTGTAATCGGCCATTGATTGCAAATTTACTGAATAGCCTTTGGCTGTCGCTAAATTTGCTAAGGTCTGGGCTATCATCCGACCATTACCCGTTTGGCTACCATACAAAATGGTCATCACACTGGCACTGTCTGTTTGTGGCAATCTTGACTGAGCAGGCAATTCGGCTTTAGCCGCTAAATAACCACTCGTCCAAGCGAGTTGTAATGGATCTAATTCGGCAGACAGCTGTGATAACTTTTCTGCTTGTGATTGTGATAATGGCAAAGCCATCGAACTTACTGCATTTTGAGACATAGCTTACGGCCATAATTAAACATGGCTTTAGCTTATCGTCATCAACAAAATCCAAAAAAGAATAAAAACATATTTTTTATTCTTTCTTAATATATGTGCAAGGTCACAAAATAGGCTACAAAAGTGTGACGTAGTGCAAAAAACACATTTTTATTTGATGTAGGACAATGCAATTCTTCAATAACCTCTTGTCAGGTACCTAGAAATTGCGACAATGACGTTTCATCTAAAATGTAATCATACATTTCCTAACTGAGGGTGTTCCTTTGAAACTAGGTCTACCAAAAGAGAATTTTGCCGGGGAAACCAGAGTTGCTCTGATCCCTGCCAATATTGCTCGATTAATCAAAAAGCAGATTGAAGTGGTTGTTGAGTCTGGCGCTGGTTTAGCTGCTGGTTTTACTGATGCAGAATATCAGCAAGCTGGCGCACAAATCACTACAGATCGCCAAAACCTACTGACCAGTTCAGATATTATTACGCTGGTTAATCTAAAAGGCCCACAATTCGAAGAAATTAAAGCCATTTGTAAGCCACAACAGTTACTTATTGGCATGATGGATCCATTGATGAATCCAGTTCATGCGCAGCAATTAGCTGAGACAGGTTGCAGTGCTTTTGCCCTTGAATTAATTCCTCGTATTACTCGCGCTCAGAGCATGGATGTGCTCTCTTCTATGGCGACGATTGCAGGATATAAAGCCGTTATTTTAGCCGCTCACAAAGCTCCGCGTTTATTCCCAATGATGATGACTGCTGCGGGCACCTTAAAGCCAGCAAGAGCCTTTATTATGGGCGTTGGTGTAGCAGGCTTACAAGCTTGTGCAACCTCAAAGCGTCTTGGCGCTGTAGTTGAAGCTTACGATATTCGCCCCGCTGCACGTGAACAGATTATCTCGGTTGGTGCTAAACCCGTTGAGCTTAATATCGAAGCTGAAAATACTGAAACTAAAGGTGGTTACGCCACCGAACAAAGTGATGAATTTATTGCCCGTCAGCAACAAGCAATGGCGAATGTGTTAGCGCAGCAAGATATTGTAATCACTACCGCTGCCATTCCGGGTCGTAAAGCACCAGTATTGATTACTGCAGCGATGGTAGAAGCCATGAAACCGGGCACCATTATTGTCGATTTAGCCGCTGAAACTGGCGGTAACTGTGAACTGACCCAAAAAGGGGTTGAGGTTAATCACAACGGCGTGATCATTATGGGGCCTGAAAACATTGCTGGCACAGCGGCAAATCATGCCAGCCAAATGTACGGTACCAATATCGAACATTTATTGAATCTAATCATTGATAAAGAAGGTGTGTTAACACTGGATTTTGAAGATGAAATTATTCGCGAAACCCTCGTGGCTCACGATCACCAAGTGATCAACAATCGAGTACGTCAACTACTTGATTTAGCACCATTAGCCACCACTGAACAAGAGGCTCAATAATGGAATTATTACTACTGCTGACGCTATTTGTGGTTGCTGTCTTTTTAGGGGTTGAATTAATCACTAAAGTACCACCGACACTGCATACTCCACTGATGTCAGGTTCCAATGCAATTTCTGGTATCTCATTGGTCGGTGCTATTTTATCTGCGGGCTCTGACGCTGGCTATTGGGTCAACATTCTAGGCTTTATCGCTGTGGTATTAGCGACCATTAACGTGGTTGGCGGCTATATGGTAACCAACCGCATGCTTAGCATGTTCAAGAGGAAATAAGCGCAATGGATAACACGATTATTTATCTAGCCTACCTAGTGGCGTCATGCTTATTTATCTTAGGTATTAAAGGCTTAACCAAACCTCGTACTGCGGTACGTGGTAACCAACTATCTGCATTAGGTATGCTAATTGCGGTAGTGGTAACACTGCTTGACCATAGCATTATTAGCTATCAATGGATTATTGCAGGCATTATTGTTGGTGGTGCAATTGGCGCCTTTATGGCGAAGAAAATCCAAGTAACTGCCATGCCACAAATGGTGGCATTACTAAACGGTTTTGGTGGTGGTGCATCGTTATTTATTGCGATTGCTAACTTCTTAGACCCTGCATCAGCCACTCATACAGTGGCACTTATCTCAATCGGTGCAACGGTACTGATTGGTTCGGTCACGCTTTCCGGCTCATTTATCGCGTTTGCGAAGCTGCAAGAGTTGATCTCAGGTAACCCAATCCGCGTACCGGGTAACAAGGTGATTAACCTTGTCTTGTTAGTGGCTGCTATTGCGCTATCAGGTGCAATTGTGGTTGATCCAACTCAAATTGATCTGATTTATGCACTTGCAGCAGTATCGCTACTGTTAGGTATTTTCTTAGTAATACCTATTGGCGGCGCAGACATGCCTGTTGTGATTGCACTACTGAACTCATATTCAGGTATTGCAGCTGCAACTACAGGTTTTATTACTGGCAACACAGTGCTGATTGTAGCAGGTGCACTAGTGGGTGCCTCTGGTATCATCTTGACCCAAATCATGTGTAAAGCGATGAACCGTTCACTGTTTAACGTGCTATTTGGCGTAATGGGTGAAGGTGGCGTTGTTGCTGATGCTGATGAAGTGTATGCCGGCAAAGTAAAGTCAACTTCACCTGAAGAAGTGGCCATGTTACTTGAAACTGCAGAGCGCGTAGTCATTGTGCCAGGTTATGGTTTAGCAATGGCACAAGCACAACATGCAGTGCGTGATTTAGCCAATGAATTACAACGCCGTGGTACTGATGTTAAGTATGCGATTCACCCAGTAGCAGGTCGTATGCCGGGTCATATGAACGTATTGCTAGCGGAAGCTGAAGTGCCTTACGAGCAGTTAATTGAGATGGATGAAATTAACCCTCAATTTGAACAAACTGACGTTGCTATTGTTATTGGTGCTAACGATGTAACCAACCCACTTGCCCGTGAAGATAAGACTAGCCCAATTTATGGTATGCCTATTCTAAACGTTGATAAAGCACGTACGGTTATTGTCATTAAGCGCTCTCTAAGTCCTGGATTTGCTGGTATCCCTAACCCACTGTTTGCTAACGATAACACCCTAATGTTATTTGGCGATGGTAAAAAGGAAATCGTTGAACTAACTAAAGACTTAAAAGAAGCTGATTAATTTAGCGGCTTAAGCAGACTTAAAAGGACAGCAATTGCTGTCCTTTTTTATGATCTCTTATTAATGACTTTATGATTTAGTTTGTTTAAGTTTATCAGCATATTTACCTGCGGCTTTACCGCCTACAGCCCACACCAACACTGCGCCCCACGCTATGAAAGAAAGACCTGCGGGAATACAAGCCAGAAAAATATATTTTACATGTTTACGATTAAAGATGAGTGCTAACAAAGCTGGTAGAAACCACACCAATACAATCGCGAATACGATTAATATTAATGTGATGCCATCATATTCAGTAAACAGGTTATCAAAAAATTCCATTTTAACTCGCATTCATTAACTGTAAGTAATCACTAACATAGCATACATTTAATGATAGTCTAATCGCTCCACTAAGAAGTCAATTAAGTACCTGACCTTCAACGGTAAATAGTTACTGGCAGGATACAGCGCATAAGCATACATATCTGCCACATGATAATCCGTCAAAATAGGCAACAATTGTTGCTGTTTAAGTTCACTACTGATGATGAATTCAGGCAATAAGGTGACACCATGACCAGACAAAGCCAACCGCTTTAAAAAATCGCCATTATTTGCCACAATCACAGGTTCAATACTGACGTTATACAGCTGTTTATCGGCATCAGCTAGACGAATTAAGTTATCTGTTTGGCTACTGTATTTTAGGAATTTATGCTGTTTTAACTGCGGGAGTGTTTGTGGCTTTCCGTGCAATTTAAGATACTTGGGACTTGCACATAACACATGCTTAATTGTGCAAATTTTACGGGCTCGCATTGATGAATCTTCAAAATTATCGATTCTAAATGCTAAATCAAACCCATCCTCAACCACATCAACTTTGCGATCTGAAAAATCCACATCCAATAATAAGTCAGGATGCCGCTGCGAGAACTCATCAATTAAAGGCGCTAATTGGCATAAACCAAAAGAGAGTGGCAAGGATATTTTTAAGCGTCCCTGTAAGCATAAACTGGTGACCGCAATTTGCTGATGCAAATCATCAATTTCAGCCAATATTTGCTTAGCTTGTTGGTAATATAAACTGCCCGATTCGGTCAAACTCGATTTACGAGTCGTACGATGGATAAGCTTGGCGGCTAGACGCTGCTCTAAATCAGCCAAACGCTTGCTTACTGCTGATTTGGCAATGCCTAATTGTTCGGATGCCTTGGTAATACTGCCGGTATCAACCACCCGAATAAACACTTTCATATCTTCTAATTGGCCCATTGATTGTTCTCCTTTATTCAACAATCAATTTCTATTCTGTAGGTTTATCCATTATTGGTCAATATGTCACCATATCAGCAACAACAAACGGAGGCATATTATGACTATAAATACAGTACAACAACGGCGCATCCGTGAACTCAGCCATATCACTAATGGTTTAAGAGCAACCGATGGTGATGGCGTTAAAATGACCCGTTTAATTGGTCATCATCAATTAGAGATGCTTGATCCATTTCTATTACTGGATTGTTTTGAGACTGAACAAGCACAAGATTATATTGGTGGCTTCCCTAGCCATCCACACCGTGGTTTTGAAACGGTTACCTACATGATCGACGGTAAAATGCGTCATAAAGACAGCATAGGAAATGAAGGCGTGATTGAAGCCAATGGTGTGCAATGGATGACGGCTGGCCGAGGTATTATTCACTCTGAAATGCCAGAGCAAACCGCGGGCTTAATGCGTGGCTTTCAGCTTTGGGTCAACTTACCTCAAGCTAATAAAATGACAGCACCGCGTTATCAAGAATTTGCAGCAGATAAAATTGCTGTGGAATCATTAACTCATGGCAGCAAAGTACGAGTCATTGCAGGAAGCACCAATAATGGCACTCAAGGCACGGTAACAGAGCATTTTGTCTCACCGACTTATTTTGATGTGAGCTTGAATGCTGACGACCATTTTAGTCATCGACTCAATGCTGAACATAATGCCTTTATCTACATACTTGAAGGTGAAGCGATAGTCGGTGAACAGCAGCAACGAATTGGCCGTAACCAATTAGGCATTTTATCGTTAGGTGAACAGATTAATATTCAAAGTCAGACAGATAACTGCCGATTTTTATTGATTGCAGGACAGCCACTCAATGAAAGCGTTGCCCGAGCTGGGCCATTTGTCATGAACACTAAACAGGAGTTATTACAAGCTTACAGTGATTACCAAGGTAATCGTTTTTAACAACTAAAATTACGCCAGCGAGATAGACTCTTGCTGGCGTTTTTTTATGACTGATTATAACTGATGATCAAGTTCGTTATGGATCAGTACCACACATTGCGATGCAAATAACATTTTCGGGCCAAGGCTAATTTTTTGTGCACCTAAGCGTTTCAAACTGTTATAACTTTTCTTTGGCATCGGAATATGGTCTGTTAATAAAAAGCAGCTGTTACCTGAGAACTCTTGCTCACGGATAGAGGTGCCTTTTTTATCCATCATGTAAATTTGATAATCTTCAGCTAATTGCTGCACTAAACGTTCAAAACTCAATGTTTGTACGCTAATACCCGGTTCAACAATACGCGTTTGCTCTTTGGCCATACCTTGCGATACATCTAGGGCTTTAACGACTTTAGCTAATAACGCCTGTTCATGAAAACCACCAAAATCACTGATTTTTGTTGGCTCAAAACAGATAGTACGAGAGAAGTCTTTGGTACTTTCTAATACTAAATAAACAATCACATCATCTCGGTGTGACTGCGCCACAAAAATAGAATTCATTAAGGTGTGAGCTAAAATCTCAGAGTGGCATTCGTGGCCAACACCTGCGAGTAATGCCTGACTTTCTGTAGGGGCGGATCTGGCTCTTAATACAAAAGCGCGCATAGGTAACTATCCAAATATAATAATTGTACTGCTGATGAGCGCCATTATTACCCTATTTGACGGTGCTGTAACCTTAATTTCATATCTGGCTATATGAATAATGACTAATTTATAAACTGACATATCAAAACAGGACACTAGATCACAAAAATATCATGAGTTTTTTAGTTACTGCGCACTATTCATTTTTAACCAAAATGCCTGTTGGCAATGATTAATAAAATTTTTGCGATGTGGCTTAATAGGATTATCAGCTAAGTCAGTTATAACTTGGTAAGAGATCCAACATTCAGGGCAGACTTGTGGGTTAACTTCAAATTGCTCCGCCTCTGTAGAGCATTGAATGGTGACGCCGTTATTGAAAGAGTACAGGATTTCGTATGCTTCAATCTTGCCTTCCAGCTCTTGATATGAGTTATCTTGACGCACACTATTAACAATATGAATGCTATCTAACGCAGAATCTCTGCTATCCACTTTATTTATTTGGGATATATACGTATATAAATTATTCATCGATTTGAATCGTCAGTAAAATTAAAATAAATCAAATTGGTATAAGTTCATCGTCGGTTGCAAATACAGGCTTAATGACTGCTGCAAAGGTTGTAGGTAGCGAGGTACTTGACGATTATGTGAAGCATGATATTGCTGTTTAAATAAACGTTGATAATTGCTTAAACGCTCGATGTCCAACGTTTCTATTTGCGGTAAAAGCTGCTGCCAAATTTGATTAAAATCCGTTATCTGCACTAATGCAGTTGGCGAATAATGCTCAAGCATTAACGCGATTGCAGGCACGGTCCAATGACTAATATTATCTGGGTCATCCAACATGGCGATATTACGTCGATGATATTGTTGCCATGCTAATTTAAAATCTTGTTGTGATAATGCGATACGCCAAATCATATACAAATCGGCATACACTTCATGTTGATAATCCGTTAGCACAGTATTGCTTAGCGACTGATGCAAATGGCCTAACTCATGCCATAAGCTTAACTGTTTTTGTTTATCTAACGTCAATGAAATCGAATTGAGATACCAATAAGCGGATTGCTCTGTCGGCATCGCTATTTTATTAAGCAGTACCACACCTGCATATGACGGGTGAGTTAACGGAATCGCCATCGCCGCACGATAACCTAGTAGTGAATGTAAATCTGAATCGATTAATTGTTGGCAGGGCTGGAGATAGTTCACCTCGCACACTAACGCAGGTTTAGTGTGCGAAGCGACCCAAGCAACGCCATGACTCAAGCTTAATTGGCTGAGTAATAGCGCTGCGGCTAGCATTTACTGATTAGCCATAATATTTTGAATAATGGCAGTGGTTGAGATGCCATCTTCAAAGCCAAGTACTTTAACTTGACCACCAGCAGCCATCACTTCGGCGCCACCAGCAATATCTTCAACCTTATAATCGCCACCTTTCACCAACATATCTGGCAATAAACGGGCAATCACACGTTGTGGGGTATCTTCAGCAAATGGCACCACCCAATCTACCGATGCTAAACCGGCTAATACTGCCATACGGCGATCAACAGAGTTAACAGGGCGACCATCACCTTTTAGGCGGCGCACAGAGGCATCATCATTTACAGCCACGATTAAGCGATCACCTTGCTCACGGGCTTGCTTTAAATAACTCACATGACCTGCATGTAAAATATCAAAACAACCATTGGTCATCACCACACGTTCACCGCGTAATTTAGCTTGCTCTAAGGCATAAGCTAATTGATCTTCATTCATCACGCCAAAACCCGTTTCACCATCGGTCACCGCAAGGCTATTGATCAGTTCAACACGGCTCACGGTTGATGTGCCTAACTTACCAACCACGATACCTGCAGCGGTATTGGCAATCGCACAAGCTTGTGGCAATTCAGCGCCAGCGGCAATGGCTGTCGCTAATGCAGAAATCACAGTATCACCAGCACCTGTTACATCATAAACTTCACGGGCTACGGTTGGGATATGCAGTTCAGGTTGGTCTTGTACCACTAAGGTCATGCCTTTTTCTGAACGAGTGACTAACATGGCGTGTAATTGATGCTCAACCAGCAATTGACGAGCTTTGGCCACAAGGTCAGCTTCTGATGTCACTTTGCCGACAACCGCCTCAAACTCACTCATGTTTGGTGTAATCAAATAAGCGCCATGATAACGACTAAAGTCACTGCCCTTAGGGTCAACCAGCACTTTAACGCCATTAGCATTGGCTTTTGCAATAAAAGCTTGTGGCTGTGCTAATGCACCTTTGGCATAGTCAGATAGAATGACCACATCACAATCTTGCAGTAATGGCTCACTTTGAGTTAACAGTGCTTGGCTATCGCTTAATGCAAATGGCTGTTCAAAGTCTAAACGGATCAGCTGTTGGTGACGTGAAAGCACTCTTAGCTTAGTAATCGTTGGCTTATCTGCCACACGTTGCCATTGTGGCACCACGCCTAAAGCTTCAATGCCTTGCGTTAATGCATTGGCATTATCATCTTCACCTACAAGTCCAGCCAATTTAACTTGGCCGCCTAAAGTGGCAATGTTTAATGCCACGTTAGCTGCTCCGCCGGGACGATCTTCAATTTGATCAATATTAACCACAGGCACAGGAGCCTCTGGTGAGATACGGCCTGTAGGCCCTACCCAGTAGCGATCTAACATCACATCACCGACGACTAACACACGGGCTTTTTCAAATGCTGGTAGAGTAACCTTCATAGCGCTCATATCTTTTACAAAATTAAACTGTGATTGTACCTAATTTTTTAGCAGTTTTGCGTTAGAATAACGCTAAATTTTCCTTATTTATGAGTTAACCGTGGTCGAGCAAGCACAATTTTCTGCACATTTGTGTCATCCCAAATACTGGTTACTGTGGCTTGGTGTTGCAATTATGCGACTTACCCAGTTGTTACCTATGTCATGCCAAATGAAAATCGGCGCCGCAATTGGTCGTTTAGCGATGCGATTTGCTAAAAGTCGAGTTAATACTGCAAGGCGTAATCTCGCCTTATGTTTTCCTGACATGAGTGAAGCAGAGCAAACCAAACTGCTGACGGCTAACTTTGAAAATACTGGCAAAGCGATTTTTGACACCATCAATGCATGGTGGTGGTCTGACGCTAAAATTCAGCGCCATATGAACATTAAAGGGCAAGAGCACGTCAGCCAAACCCTAGAAAACGGCCAAGGTGTGATTTTATTTGCCGTTCACTGCTTACCACTAGAGATGGGCGCGCGTATTTTTGGTCAATTCCAACCCGGCGTTGGCGTTTATCGCCCACACAATAATACGGTCATGGAATATCTACAGGTGAAAGGTCGCTTACGTTCAAATAAGGCGCTAGTGCCTAAGCGTGATGTGCGCCAAATGATCCGCAGTTTGCGCTCACCCGATGTGATTTGGTATACCGCTGACCAAGATTTTGGTCGCTCAAGCGCGGTATTTATTCCGTTTTATGCGGTACCAGATGCAGCAACCATTACTGGCGCCACCAGCTTAGCTAAACTTGGCCGTGCAAAAGTACTGCCTTTCTTTGTTGAACGTAATAGTGATGATACGGGTTATAACATTGAGATTATGCCAGCGTTAGACAACTTCCCTGGCGACAATGAAGTGGATGATGCCATTCGTGGTAATCAAATAATCGAGCAATTAATTGACCGTAACCCAAGTCAATATATGTGGTTACATCGCCGCTTTAAGACGCGCCCTGAAGATAAACCAGAATCTTTGTATTAATTTATCAGTATCAAAACAGCAAAAAGGCGCAATTAAGCGCCTTTTTATTATCTGTTGATCACAAAGATTGTCACTAAGTCGCTTCCGGCTCAGGTTCTGGCGGTAAGCGAATACCCACTTTAGCCGCTTTACCCTCGTCAATATCACATACAATCCAATCTAGCCGTGCCAATAAAATTGGTCGCCGACACACTGTGCTTCGCCTAATTGTTGTTGTACTAACTGTGCAAGATTCAGTTGCTGCTCATCGGCGTCTAACTCAATGCCGTACATTAATGCCAATTCAGCAAGCTTGGCACTGACATCAACAAAGAAGTCACCAAAGAAACGGGCTTCTTCTTCTGTTTGCGGCGCTTGGCTAAAGAGCTGACTTAAATCATCAAGATTATGCTCTTGTCCGAGTACACATAGGTAATCGCCGGACTCTAGTACCGTGGTTCCTTTTGGATTGACTAACTGCTGTTGTCTAAATACTGCGGTAATGCGCGTCCCTTCTGGCATAGTTAAGCGGCTTAACGGCTCACCCACACACCATTTATGTTCACTTAGGCAATACACAAACAATTGCCATTCACTTTTAGGGAAGATCTCTAACCCCGTCCGTGAAATTGGCATTGGCTTTGGCGGTAACTCCACCTTAGCTAACTTGGCCGCCGTGGTTAATGAACTGCCCTGCACTAACAAGGACACCATCACCACAAAGAAGGCTAAGTTAAAATAAAGCTGCGCATGCTCAAGCCCTGCCATCATGGGGAATACCGCTAGAATAATCGGTACTGCACCGCGTAAACCAACCCATGATAAGAACCAGCGATCACGCTTACTGAAACTAGAAAAAGGCAGTAAACTAACCCACACTGCAATTGGCCGCGCAAATAAGATCATACCAAACGCTAACACCAATGCAGGTAACCAGATATCACCTAACTGTGATGGCGTTAAGAGTAAACCAAGCACTAAGAACATACCGATTTGACTTAACCACGTCATACCATCGAGTACATTTAAAATAGCGTGTTTACCACGAGTGGCTTTATTACCCAGCAACAAGCCCACCAAATAGATGGATAAGATACCACTGCCGCCTAACATATTAGACAGTGCATAAATCATTAAGCCACCGCTTAACGCTAAAATGGCATATAAACCTTCATCAAGCTGAAAACGGTTGATCACTTTCCATAATAGCCAACCACCGCCTAATCCTAACGCGCCGCCAAGACCAAATTGGATCACTAAGTTTGAGGCTAATTGCCAACCTGAAATTGCCGCATCGGGGTGAGCGAGAATACTAATGATGGTGACAGTAAGAAATACTGCCATGGGATCGTTACTGCCTGACTCAATCTCTAATGAAGCGCCAACACGCTCATTTAGACGGCGACCTTTAAGCAGCGAAAAAACCGCCGCGGCATCGGTTGAGCCAACAATCGCGCCCACTAAAATGCCTTGTAATAGACTTAAATCAAATAACCAAGCAGCTAACAATCCGGTAATACAAGTGGTTAAGGCAACGCCAACAGTTGCCAGCGACAACGCTGGCCATAAAGCCACCCTAAAACTGGCCACAGAGGTGCGCATACCACCATCGAGTAAAATAACAGCTAATGCTAAATTACTCACAAAGTAAGCAATTGAGTAGTCATGGAAAATAATACCACCAATACCATCTTCACCTGCAAGAATACCCACACCTAAAAAGACTAATAAAATGGGGATACCTAAACGAGATGATACGGGGCTTAGCAAAACACTTAATGCCGTCAGTACCGCCCCAATAAGAAAGAATTGATTAATATTAGATACGTCCACTCGCCCCTCCAAAGCTTTAAATTGGATATCGAAAACGTAACGATTGTAACACAAATCTTAGTTTACCGCTGAAAACAACGGATTAAATATCATCAATCTACAATTTAGTAGTCATAAAAATGACATTTTAACCATGATTTAGCACAGTAAATACATAGTTACCTATATAAATAGGGCAAAGCTTAATATTTTATAACTTTAGCCCTAATTCGTGTGAAATATCTGATAATTAACAAAGCTAGTTATGAATAAAAATCCGATTAAACTTGCCAGTTAATAGGAGCCAAACCTTGTGCAGTTAGTAGTTGATTCACTTGAGAAAAATGCTTACAACCGAAAAAGCCACGATAAGCAGATAATGGTGATGGATGTGGCCCCGTCACTAACTGATGCTGAGGTGCAGTAATCAACTTGCCTTTCTTAATGGCATGACTGCCCCACAACAAAAAGATAATCGGCTGAGACTGCTGATTGAGTAAATCGAGTACATTATCAGTAAACTGTTGCCAACCCGATTTCGCATGTGAATGCGCTTTACCTTGTTCAACCGTTAGTACGGTATTAAGCATTAATACTCCTTGCTTAGCCCAAGGCAATAAATAGCCATGTTCAGGCCGAACAAAGCCAGCAATATCTTGCTCCAATTCTTTATACATATTTACTAATGACGGCGGTACTTTAATGCCCGGCTTGACTGAAAAACTTAAGCCATGTGCTTGATTAGGACCGTGATAGGGATCTTGCCCTAAAATCACCACCTTAACTTGATCAAGCGGCGTTAATTCAAACGCACTAAACACGTCTTGAGGCTCAGGATAAATAACCTTAGAGGCTCGCTCTGTTGCGACAAATTCGGTTAACTGTTGATAATAAGCTTGTTGCTGTTGATGCTGTAAAAACTGTTGCCAAGTCGAAATGCTAGTCATGGTTGTATTCATTAAATCACTCAATTACTGGATTATAACATTAGTTCAATTAACAAGGATTGATAAAGAAAAAGTGGTTTAACAAGGTTGATATGGAGTAAACTGACTTGAGTTTACACCTTTAAAGTTAAGAGTATTAAGTTATGTCAGACAACACTACTGAGCAGCAAGAGATCACTATTTATCAACTTGCAGATCAATTTATCGCCCTTGCTAACCAACTCGTTCAAGATCAACAAGATGTGGGTAAAGTCGGTACTGCATTACGTTTCGCTGCTGCGCGTTTTAACGCTTTTGAAGCTGCGATTAAATCTGCGGATTTAAATACCGAAAAGCAAAATGCAATAGAATGGTTTGTTGCTGAATATAAAGATATGTTGAGTGACAACATTGACGACCATATCAAAAATCCACCAACACAAACGGTGGAAGAAGAAGAGGTTGTTGAGATTTTTAAAGGTTAATGCTCCTCAACTAAAAAATGCTGCCATTGGCAGCATTTTTATTAATTTACAGAAATTAAAAAGCAATTCCCACTATCACTTTCGCCCCTAAAAATAGCAGCACGACCCCAGAAATCTTATCAATCAATTGTGCATGCTGTTTTATCTTAGGCAAGACCGCTTGATGCGACAATAGCGTTGCAATAACGGTATACCACAAGCCATCAATCACCAACGGCGTTAATACCACTAAACCTTGACCCAATAACGATTGTGCGCTCAGTACAAATTGACTAAATAACGCAATAAAAAACAATAAAATTTTAGGATTAAACAGCGAAATAGCTAAACCATCAGCCGCCGCTTTTAATAAAGATGTTTGTTGCCCTGCTTGATATTTTTTATCAGCTCCTGCAGTAGCTCTGAGCGCTTGAATCCCCAGCCAAATAAGATAGAGTCCACCAATAACAGCAATACCATTAAATACCATTGGCGCACTTTGTAATAATGCCGCCAAGCCAAGTAACGTCACTAGCGCATAAAAACCAATGCCCATCGCATGAGCCCACGCACAAACAATACCGTGCAGTCGCCCACTCGCTAAGGTATGTCTTACTACCATGGCTAAACTTGGTCCGGGTGACATAGCGCCCAAACAACAAATGGCAAGCAGAGCAAACCAACTGGTTAATTCCATATTTATGTTATTCTCCATATCAATCTAACGCTAACATACTAACAACAATGATCATTGCCATATTGATTAGCTTATTATTTTTTATTATTGCCGCTGGGCTATATGGAATACGTCGCCAAGGCAAAGCGATTCCAATCAGCGTCATTATTATTTTTATGAGTTTTGGCGCCATTAGTAGCACCATGGTTAAATTTATCTATTTTGGTGAAGACTATCAGGCTTACCAAAAACTCAACTGGCAACCGCTCGCACCCAGTAAAATTGAAGATTATCTCGCTCAAGGATATCGGGTATTTGTCGATATCACCGCCGATTGGTGTAATGTTTGCGCCGCTAATAAAGCCAATGCTTTACACCGCAATGAAGCCATCAAGGTTTTTGAAAACAGTAATATTATTTTAATGCGCGGCGATCTTAGCCAAAGCAACCCAATAGCAACTCAATATTTAAACGCGAATCAAGCGTTAGGGCTGCCCTACAACCGTTTTTATACCCCCACGCATCCTCAAGGTATTGAACTGCCAAGAGAATTGACATTAGAAACATTGCTTAATGTATTAAAAAAGCCATAAAAAACCGCAGCGTAATGCTGCGGTTTGGCTAGTTTATCTGTAATACCAATTTGATTAAAGATGTAATCTATTCAGAGCTTGTCAGCCTTTTCAGTTCTAGGCGCATTGATGCCGTAATGGCTATTCCCTTTCAAATCAATGCAACATCGAAATGGAAAGGCCTGAAAAGCTCACTTCGTGCGGGTTTCAAGGTACTGTATTCTGCGTTGAACATTTTCAAAATAGAATAACTATTCCAGTCAAATGTCCGCCTTGTCTACAGCACCTTGAACTCCCGCTGAATGATCACCCTCTTAATCAAGTTGGTATTATCACAATTTAGAAGCGGTAGTTCACTCGACCGTAATAATAGCCGCCGTTAAAGCCATATGGTGTACTCACAGGGTACTTAGCACCTGCGACTTTTTCATATGGATTATCATCAGGGTATTGATCAAACAAGTTTTGTGCGCCTACACTGACAGTCCATTGCTCAGAGAAATCATAGCTCAACTCTAAATCAACGGTGACTGAAGCCCCCTCTAAGATTGGCATAGCAGGATTACCATAATCATCTTCAGCATCTAAATGATTTTCAAAATACTCACCATAATAATTGATGCGCAATAATGAATAGAAGTTATTACCGTAACCTTGGTTCCAAGTAAAGGTCGCTTTATGCGCTGGCAGTGAATCTTCAAGTGCAATCACTTTGGCACGACTAATATTGGCAGGGTTGTAATCATCAACCGTGGTATCAGTCCAGTTGTAGGCTAACGCAAACTCACCGTCCTCTAACCAATCAGGTAGATAGTTAGCAACAATATCGACCCCTTGCGTGGTGGTATCAAAGTCATTAGTGAAGTATTTAATTGATGCAAAACTTGAAGCATCTAGTACCCCTTGCGCAATCAATAGATCTTTATCTTCTTGGGTTAATGCTAGATTTGAGGTTTGTGATAAACGGTCTTCCAATTTAATGTGGAAGTAATCCACGGTCACAAACAGTTGATCAAGCGTTAAAACCGAACCAATCGAGAAGTTAACCGATGTTTCAGGCTCAAGCGGCGTCGCGCCTTTTTGGATTGCTATAGGGTTAGTTGGCGGCAATGTTGCCTGATCTTCCAGACCGTTAGGACCAAATGCAGTAGTCACGTTACGCACGTTATTTTGACCAACCGTCGGCGCTCTAAAGCCCGTACTCGCAGCGGCACGGAATGAAAGCTCATCGGTCGCATTCCATAATGCGCCTAACTTACCATTCGTGGTTGCACCAAAATCATCATAGTATTCATAACGCACCGCACCAGTGACTAAGAATGAATCTCCCAACTCTTTTTCTGCATCAAAATAAATCGCAAAGTTAGTACGACTAAATGAACCCGCATCTTCAGGCTTAAAGCCAGGGAAACCATTTGAACCAATACCAAACCCTTGTGACGCCAATGGACCAATTTCAAATGAACCTGTGTCACCATTAATAATGTCAAAGGTTTCACGGCGGTATTCAACCCCTGATGCTAATGACCAAGTATCAAACTCGTAATAACTGAAATCAGCGCTTAAACCACGCTCAAGCTGTACATAACTGCCCGGTTTAAATGAAGTTGGCGTGTTGGGGCCCATTGATGGGTTAACCGTGTTTTTAATATAAAAAGAGGATTCATTACGACCATAATAACCACTGAAGTCATAATTAATTTCATTGCTAAAGGTGCCCTGTACTCCAACCGCTAATGAGGTATCTTCAACAATACCGCCAAAACGTGGGGTAAAACCGCCAGGAAACATAGAGTTAAATGCAAAACAATTGGCTGCGGCTAATGAATCTAATGCCGCTTGATTAGGCACATTATCCATGATCTCAACTACAGGACAATCCAGTTGATTACCACCTTCTAAAGCACCAACTAGAATCGTTGAGGGTGCAGCATCCCATGCTTCTTGTCCGGCAACATCATCATCCCCGGGACGATACATACTCACGCCGCCAACATTTCTCACATTACCTTTAAACACACCACCACGGGTATTGGGATTACGGAAGTAGAAACCACCTTCTACATTACGTCTTGCCCAGTTACCAAACATATAAGCATGTTGAGTTTCACTTAAATCGATACCTGCATTGAAAAATAACTTCGCGTCCTCTTTCACTTCTGGGCTACCCCAGATTTGCGCTGGATCAGCCACATGAGTATTGCCAGCTTCAATCAATCCTGCAGCATCTTCACGTTGTACACTGCGACTGGTTGGGTCAGCTTCACGGTACTCCATGCTGAGGTTAATAAAACCTTCATCGGTAAAAGGTAAGCCAATGTTTGCTGCAATTTGAGGCGACTCCCCATCCCCCTCATAATATTGACCGTATTTAACTTCAACTTCACCGCCCTCAGATGCATCTTTAAGCACGAAGTTAATTACCCCAGCAATGGCATCTGAACCATAAATCGCTGCAGCTCCATCACGTAAAACTTCAACCTGTTTTAATGCAATAGATGGAATAACCGAAATATCTGGGCCTTGTGCGCCATCAGAGATACCCGCACCTAAGAATGAAATAACCGATGCACGATGACGACGTTTACCATTGACTAACACCAAGGTGTGATCCGGTGCTAAACCACGCATATTAGCTGGACGAATTAACGTTGCGGCATCACTGATAGGTTGCACATTAACATTATATGACGGCACCACTTTACCGAGTAAGTCGCTCATGTCGCTAACACCACTACGAGTAAACTCATCGCCATCAACAATATCGATTGGTACGGGTGACTCACCGACTGAACGCGGCGCGGCTCTTGATCCTACAACCGCAATACGCTCCACATCCTCTTCAATGACCATTTTAGGACCTTTGGGATCCTGCGGAACACCTTCTTCTCCTTCGGCAGCATATACATGGGTTGCCATGCTGCCCGCTAGCGCGATGGAGACAGCAACACTCAACGTACTCCACTTAGGTAAGTATTTATTATTGGTTTTCATGTTATCACTCTCAATTGTAATTGTTGTTAACAATGCAATTGATTGCGGCAATACGGCTCATCCTCCCCACAACCTACATTAGCAATTAATATATTAGTATTATTGCGTGCTACATTTTTATAACAAATTTACAGCCATGGCTATAAAAATAATGTCGATAACTCAAACGGTTACGCATTCTTATATTTTGATAACAATAAAAAACACAGAAAAACAATAGATTACCATTAAATATATTTTTATTATGTGTCAATAAAAATATACTTGTTTACAGTTACCGAATTCACATACTTACTACATGTATCTTAAAGTAAACTGACCAATATTATTCGTTACCAAGCACACTTTTAACTCAGCAAGATTGCTCCATCGCCAAAAGCCCATTAGGCTTCAGACTGGACTGTTTGCCATTTACTTGGACCCTACTTATGCAATTTGATGCTTTTTCATTAACTGAAAATGAACAATATCCTGATTTAATCGGCCTTATCGAGCAGACTTGTCAAGAATTCGCCGCTAACCCT
This sequence comes from Shewanella marina JCM 15074, assembly GCF_000614975.1. GTDB lineage: Bacteria > Pseudomonadota > Gammaproteobacteria > Enterobacterales > Shewanellaceae > Shewanella > Shewanella marina. The sequence goes on along the minus strand of NZ_BALM01000011.1, from coordinate 47,453 downwards.
GCTTATATCTGCTTAGATCAGCGTTATAGTTTTGCAGATATAGAGCAACAAAGCCGATATTTTGCAGCCTATCTACAACAGCATACAGAGCTGAAAGTAGGCGATAGAATAGCCATTCAATTACCTAACCTAGTCCAATATGTGATAGCGGCTTATGGCGCATTAAGAGCTGGACTGGTACTCGTTAATACCAACCCGCTCTACACAGAACGAGAGTTAGTGCATCAATATCAAGACTCTGGTGCAAAAGCCTTAGTGGTATTGTCAGATCTATTACCTGTTATCGCTAAAGTGGTACCGCAGACCCAAATTGAGTATGTGATTTCAACCCATGTATTTGACCTTATTGAACGTCAAATCCACCCGCAAACGGGACTGCAGCATATTGAGTTTTGTGACGTATTAGCTTTAGGTGCGCAAACACAATACGAGCGCCCAAACATAGCTGATAATGCATTAGCGGCATTACAATATACGGGAGGAACAACCGGGCTGGCTAAAGGAGCAATGCTGACCCATACAAACCTCATTGCCAATACCTTGCAATGCCAGTCACGCCTCAGCCAATCTTTAGACACTGGTAAAGAGGTCATCATTGCACCATTGCCCGTATACCATATTTACGCCTTTACCGTAAATTTACTGCTTTACTTCAAGATGGGTTGTTGCTCAATTTTGATCCCTAACCCAAGAGATTTAAATCAATTTGTTGAAGCCATCAGTCCACATAAATTTACAGGTATGATTGGCCTAAATACGCTGTTCATCGGTCTATGCCATCATCCGCAATTTAAACAATTGGATTTTAGCCAATTTAAGTTAACCATTTCAGGCGGTACAACCTTAACCCAAACCGCCGCTGATTTATGGCTCACTACTACTGGATGCACCATTTCTGAAGGCTATGGTTTATCTGAAACTTCGCCAGTAGTCAGTATTAACTTACCAGGGCATGAGCGTTTAGGAACGATTGGCAAACCCTTAGTCGATACTCTAGTAAAATTGCTCGATGAACAAGGGCAAACCATCACTGGCACCGAAGCAGAATTAGCCATCAAGGGCCCGCAAGTGATGCTCGGCTATTGGAATAACCCGCAGGAAACTGAAGACGCGATGACGGCCGATGGTTATTTCAAAACGGGTGATATTGCCAGCATCAGTGATGATGGTTTTATTACCATTGTAGATCGTAAAAAAGATGTGATTTTGGTGTCAGGCTTCAACGTTTACCCTAATGAAGTTGAAAATATTCTCGCCATGCATCCACAGGTCCTTGAGTCTGCCGTAGTTGCTTGCGCTAATGAACATAGTGGTGAAATCGTTAAAGCCATTATTGTTTGTAAAACAGAAATCACTGATGAACAGCAATTAAGTGATGATATTCGTCAACATTGTCGTGAGCAATTAGCCGCTTATAAAGTACCTAAAGTGATTAAGTTTGTTGAACAACTGCCTAAATCAACTGTGGGTAAAATTTTACGTCGCGAGCTACGCCAAGCTTAACTGATAATTGAAACCGAGGTTGCAGCTAAGCCGCAACCTCCTTAATGCAACAACATACTCACACCAATTAACCCATAATCGCCACAAAAGTAAGCAAACGCATCAATAAATTAGATTTTTACGATACAACAACTTGATCTATTCATCTGCGCTAACCACACTTACGCCTATCAGTTCACCACTCATTATTCGTATGAAAGAACACTACGTCACATTAATTCGTGAAAACAAACTCCTCACCGCCATCATCTCAGCCATTGGTGCAACACTGTGTATTTGGACACTCGCAGCCATTGATAACAGCATTGATACTCCTTATGTATTAATCGCACCATTTGGCGCCACTATGGTTTTGATTTTTGGTGTGCATCGCAGTCCATTAGCCCAGCCTAAGAACGTCATTTTTGGCCATTTAATTACTGCTGCAGTGGGATTATTTTTTATCAACTACATTGAGGTTACACCGCTCACTCTAGGGCTTGCTGTCGGCCTTGGCTTATTTATTATGTTGATGTTTGATGTTACTCATCCACCAGCAGGCGGTAATCCATTACTTATCATGCTTGGCGGCCATACAAGTTGGACTTTCCTATTGCACCCCATTCTAATTGGTACCCTAGGTATTGTGGCACTCGCCGTGTTATATCACCGCTTTATACCGGGTCATATTTACCCTTACTCTGAAAAGAAGTAACTAAAACCATATCTAACACTAGAAGTACATGCGTAACCTATAAGCGAGGTTATGCATGTACTTTTTATTTCAGTAATGATGAAACTATCCATATTGATTAATGTCGTAAATATAGCTAAAACAGGTGAGTTTTAGTCTAAATTATCAACGACTGTAGTAAATGTATAACGCTAGACCATATTGGCTTTTTAATGTTTATTTTAATAATGTGATCTAGACACCTTTATTTCAGCGCACACTTGTACACATAATTAGTCATTAGCTAAATGACAGTTGGAGTTTGCAATGAAACAAATTAGTTGCCCACAATGCGGCCAAAAAATCGACTTAAATCTAGTGGCCTGCCCCCAATGTCATGCTGCTCAAGGTTTAGATGCATTAGCAGGTATTGATCCTGACTTACGTATCAAAAATCAGCGCCTTGCGGTATGGTTTAGTTTCTTATTAGGCGGCTTAGGTATCCATCGTTTTTACCTAGGTCAGTATATGAAAGGTAGTCTATACCTGCTGTTTAGTTGGACCTTAGTGCCTACCGTATTGGGCTGGGTGGATGCCGTTCGCACCCTCAAGATGAGTCCATTTAGTTTTGAGCAACGCTACTGCAAAAAGCCAAAATTTGCCTACTAAACTCAATATCATCAAATAGTAGACACAAAAAATGACGCATTATCGCGTCATTTTTGTTTTAAGCGCTCCGGTAAGCGACTAGTCCGTCAATAACTGTAAATCAGCAAACTCACGGTAGAGTTTGCTTGATTGCATCAACTCTTGATGAGTACCAATAGCTGCTATCTGACCTTTATCTAATACCACTATACGATCGGCATTGATAACCGTGGCCAACCTATGCGCAATAATCAAGGTAGTTTTGTTGGTCATTAACGAATCTAACGCCAATTTCACCATACGTTCACTCACCGCATCTAATGCACTGGTGGCCTCATCTAATAGTAACATGGGTCGATTGGCAAGAATGGCTCTGGCAATCGCAATTCGCTGTTTTTGACCGCCCGATAACCGCACACCTCGTTCACCTAAATAAGTCTCATAGCCCTGTTCAAACTCATTGATAAACTCATCGGCACGCGCCGCAATACAAGCTTGTTTCACCTCGTCTAAACTGGCATCAACGCGACCATAGCGCACATTTTCAAAAACACTGGTTGCAAAGATGACCGACTCTTGTGGTACCAATGCAAACTGTTGTCTGATCTGCTGCGGATGCAGCTTGTCCAAATCAACACCGTCAATACAAATACTGCCTGCGGTCGGAATATAAAAACGCTGCAATAATTCAAACAAAGTACTTTTACCCGCACCGCTTACACCGACTAACGCGACGCGTTCACCCGCACTCACGGTTAAATCAATACCTTTAAGCACCAATGGCATATCATCACTGGGGTAAGCAAATTGAAGTCCATTAAGGCTCAGTTCACCCGTTGCCGTTGTGTCCAATTGCATGACTTGAGTAGGGACTTCAATTTCACTGCGAACTTCTGCTAGTTCAATTAGCCTTTCGGTCGCGCCCGATGCGCGCTGAATATCACCAATCACTTCGCTAATGGTGGCGACAGAGCCTGCAACCATTACCGCATAAAACATAAATGCAGATAGTTCACCGCCAGACATACTGCCATTCATCACATTATGGGCGCCGACCCAAGTCACCCCTACAATCGCACCGATACTTAAAAACATCACCGATGAAATTAAAATCGAGCGATAACGAATACGCTCACTGGCTGCCGCCATTACAGACTCAACTCGCTCACCAAAATGCTGACTGTCGAGTGTTTCATGTGTGTATGATTGTACGGTGTGAATTTCATGTAAGCTTTCATCGACATAAGCCCCTAAGTCAGCGACTTTATCTTGGCTAGCACGGGCTAATTTGCGTACTTTTTTACCAAAGAAGCTGACCGGTCCCAATACTAAAGGCACTGCTAACATCACGAGTAAAGTGAGCTTAACGCTACTAAACAACATCATCACTAAGCCTCCGAGCGCAGTGACGCTAGCACGCAATGCCATCGACAAACTGGATCCCACCACGGTTTGCAGTAATGTGGTATCAGCCGTAAATCTTGAGATCACTTCACCAGTACGCGTTTTAGCATAAAAAGTAGGAGATAGTGTCAGCAGATTGTTATAGACCTTGAGGCGAATATCGGCACTGACTCGCTCCCCTAACCATGACATTAAATAGAAGCGACAAAATACCGCTGCACCACTAATAAAAGTGATCAACAACACCAATAAAATGATCTCATTCAGCCTATTGCCATTATCTTTAACAAAGCCCTCATCGACCATAAGGCGTACGCCTTGCCCCAATGACAACCATGCTAATGAACCAACAAATAAACAGATAATGGCGGCAATAACTTGCCATTTATATGGTTTTAAAAAGGAACCAATCCAAGGCCAGATAGCACGTTTTGCCATGGTTTTAGTATGTTCTGTTTCGTAATTTATATTACGCGGCACTAGCGTTCCTTATTGATTATTAGACTCTAAATTTAATTTTAGTCTACGCTATTCAACCCATAATGTGCAGATATAACACATGATTTGTAGCGGGTTAAGGAACAACTTTCTAACATACCTCAAATTAGCTATCAGCCAGATTAATCTCTAAAAGAGTTAAAGGTGCAGGATCAGATTGCATTCGGTATAGTTACCATCATCTCAGTAGCAATAATCAATAATCATGAAGAAATCTATCTCTGACGCCACCAAAGAAGAAGCGCTAAAAGTGGCTAAAGCAACGCAGCGACCAGGACAAACTAAAGAACAAACTAAACTGATTGCCGCAGGCATTGAAAAAGGCATTAGTGAGTATAAAAAGCTGCAAAAAGCCAAAGCAAGAGATCGTGATAAATTTAAGAAGCAGCAACTAAAGCAGAAAACAAATGCGACTGATGATAGCGATGAGGATGAATTTGAAATACCTCAATCAAGTAGTAAATTAGCTTGGATATTACTGGTTATAAGTTGGCTGGGGTTTATCGGTTATCAGCTGTTTGTCAGCTATCGTTAATCAAATTTACAAGGCCTCATTGCGAGGCCTTGTCAATATCATTCGCTTACTTAGTATAAGCCCGTGGCATCTGGCTATCTGTGGTGTAGCGCTGACGTAATTTGTCATGACGCGACTGCGTCGAATACTCTTTGCCACCAATAAATATACGCTCGACATGCGTGCTTAGCTCAAACGGATCGCCACTCCAAATCACCACATCAGCGGCTTTATCAACAGCCAATTGTCCTGCATCAATATTAAAGATGTCAGCAACATTGTAAGTCACTGCTTTTAACGCCGATGCCGGATTCAAACCATTAGCAATCGCATTACCCGCATCAAAGCGTAATTGGTAGAGATTATGAGTCGCATCACCGACGACGGTAAAGGCAATTTGTACCCCTGTTTTATCCAATCGTGACGCATTTTCCATGCTGGCATGTAATGAATCAAAATTACCCGGTAGATTTTGCAATGGGCTTAAAATAACCGCTATATCGGCCTCGGCTAATTGCGGTGCAACCCGCCATGCTTCGGCGCCTCCGGCAATACTGATATCTAAATTAAACTGCTGCTTTAATTTGATTAAATGCAATATATCTTGAGCGCGATCTGTTTTAATAATCAGTGGCAATGTGCCAGCCAATAGCTGATTTAATAATTTAGCTTTATTTGATAATGGCGCTTGTTTCTTTTTAGGCGGCTTTTCAGAAGACTGCTGTTGATGCTCAGTCAACTCATCGACGAGCTGTTGTAACTTAAGCGCGCGCGACCCTTTTTTCTGAGCCCCAAACTCCATCACGACTGCACTGGTTGGTGTAATAACACTGTTGAACTCACCGGTTAACTCAACCAATGATGCTTGCCCTAAAAACAGCGAGCCACCACTGGTCATAATCACATCTCGGGTAATACCGCCCTTACGACTGTATGCCACTACGCTAGATTTAGGATTAAAAGCTGTCTCGCCATTAAAACTGATATCAGCATCTTTATCACGGCCATCGCGCGAACTTGCTACCGCCCCCACCTCAACTAACCCTAATTGATTGAGAGAGCCAATCAAACCCGGCGTCACGATTGCACCTTTAGCATCAATCACCACGTCAGCATCAATTTTGGCAGGATTAATGGCGATAATTTTACCGTCATCCATCACTAAACTGGCTTGAGTTAATACCCCTTCATCTGATGCCGTATGTAATGTGGCATTGGTAATCGCAATACTTTGTGCGTAAGCGTTGGTCATCGAGCACAGTGCTATTGCCAACAGTGTTTTTGAAAATAGTTTCATCAGATAACCCCTATTACTGTTGGCCTAACAAAAAATCACTCACCGCTTGATACTGCTCATCATGGCGATCAAAAACCTTGGCACCATCAACAAACACTTGCTCGGCTTGCGCGTACACACTAAAAGGATTCATGTTCCACATCACTACATCAGCCTGTTTATTAACGCTCAAATCACCAGTCACATCATCAATACCTAATGATTTAGCCGCATTACTGGTGATCCAGCGAATCGCATGTGCCTCATCAATATCAAAGCCACTTTGGTTGGCGCTATACATCACTTTGGCAGCTTCTTGATTTAAACGTTGAATGGTGTCGGCTGAGTCAGAGTGAACGATGGCACAGCTATTTTTAACGGCATCAACAATAGCCACATTTTCAGGCACCATGTCATAAGCTTCCATTTTAAAGCCCCACCAATCAGGCCATAGCGCAGCACAACTGCCATTTTCAGCTAATAAATCAGCAATTTTGTACGCTTCAACCCCATGGTGGAAAGTACCAGCGTGATAACCAAACTCTTTTGATAAGTCGATCATCATCGCCATCTCTTCAGCTTTATAACAATGATTATGAATGAGTATCTCACCATCAAGCACGCCGCGTAGCGTGTCATGAGTAAGATCTCGTTGTGGTGGGGTTGGATTTAATCCAGCTGCGTAATCACGCTCATATTTATCCCATTCGCGCTTATATTCTGTGGCTTCGGCCCATGCTTCACGATAACCCGCCATATTGCCCATACGAGTAGATGGCGCAATATGTTGTCCACCATACACATTTTTAGGATTCTCACCACAAGCCATTTTTAACCCATAAGGCGCTTGTGGAAACTTCATCCCTTGCATCGTAGTTGATGGTACATTTTTTAAAGTGACGCCTCGGCCACCAAATAAATTAGCTGAACCGGGTAAAATTTGTAGGCTAGTGACACCACCAGCACGAGCAGTATCAAAACCGGGGTCTTGCGGCCAAACACTATGTTCAACCCACACCCGTGAGGTATTCGGATTGGTCATCTCATTACCATCTTGATGTGACTCAACAGATGGGCTGGGATAAGCGCCCAAATGGGAATGCACATCAATGATCCCCGGCGTGATCCATTTACCTTTAGCATCAATAATTTGAATATTGGAAACTTCAATATTTTGGCCAATTTGTTTAATTTTACCGTCAACTAACCAAATATCGGCATTATCTAACTGTTCACCCGTTCCGGTTAAAATAGTGGCATTCTTGATTAAGATGGGCTTCGCGGCTAAAGCTTGGTAAGTGCTAGGATAAGGATCCTTGTTAATATTCACTTTGCTGTCTTTTTCTGACGCTTGATTACAGGCAGTCAGCCCTATAGCCAGTGACACTAACAAAAATGATGGTACACACTTCATCATAATCCAGTTGCTCCTCGATATTAACTAAGTGGTCATGTCATGCTTATTACACAACGAAATTTACATTAAGTTAACATACGCATCAGTTAATTGCTGTATTTGATGTCTTTAAAATGTGTCAATTTGTATAAATAGAGGTACTGTAATAATTTATTATCATTACTCACGAAATCACGTCTTAAATTTAAACTCATTGGCCTATCTTTATATTGCTAGCAATGGAACCCCAACTGAAAACTAAAAATAATTATCATGTATTTCAATAATATAAACATCTAACAATGGATAATCCTTACTTTACCAAACTACAGTTCAAATCCATCACAAGTCTTCTTTTTTTGAATTAAATCAAATTTATTCAAATAATTAGCATTCATCATAAAATAAAGTGGCAGCGTTTAAGCAATAAAAATAAAAGCTATAAAAACAGCAAATTACAAGATTCACTAACAAGCAAAATAAGATTATCATTTTATTCTTAACAACCTTTAAATTATTTCTACTTGAGTGATAAATTGCTGGCATGTCAAAAAACAACCAATGATTAACACTAATTAACTTAGCAAAATAATCAGCAAATGATATTTAACACTTTTAGATTAATATCTTTATAAAACAAACGGATTGTATGAATAAATCAATTATTGCAGTGTCTTTACTTGCCTTGCTTAGTGCATGTAGCGAAAAAGACAATAATGACCATGAAACGCTACCGCCAGAACCCCCGCAGCCACCAGTGTTCCCACTGAAATTAATGCGAGTTTCTCATTAGATGGCCATCTTACTTTTGGCGACAGTGTTCTGTGTAACGGTATGTCAGCTAATGCCTTTACCATTCAAGTGGGTGATGATGTTAATTGTCAATTGGATCAACTGACGTTGGCAGAATTTAGCAATGTGCAAGCAGACCCTAGCCGCAGCGAGCAACCAACCAGCCGTAAGCTGTTAGTACTTGAACATGCTGATAATATGGCGCAGCGCCCAAATGCTGTAGTTAATGCCAGCAGCTTAATTAATAGCATGGCAACCACGTATGGTAATCAAATTGAGCTTAAATTAACCCCAATTCAACAGCTGCAGTTTACTAACTATTACCAACATGATTTGGATATGGAACATAGCCAGTTTGTTGAGCTGATTGAGCAAAAGCAAAGTAACGACAATCAAGTTGATAAACAGCCAAGTACTCATGTGCCGGACATTAAGCCCGCAGTGACGGCTGGCGCATCTTCAGATCTTAACGGCCAGTTTGTAGCGGCTAATGCTGAAAGTCATTATCAGTATCAAGCCACAGAAGTGATTTTATCAAAGGCTAAACTGACCGATAGCCAAGGTAAAGCTATTGCAGGTATTCAATATTTTAGTGCCCATAGCCGTGGTATCACAGACAGCGAGGGTTATTTTGAATTTAATTGGGGTGATAATATCAGCTTTGGTATCGACACCTTTGAGCTGGGCAGCATTCGAGGCAATCAAACTCAATTTACACTCAGCCAGCTCGGCCATGGCGATGTAGGTCAAAATATCGAACAATTAGTGCTACGTTATAGTACTGAACAGTCACAACATTGGCAGTTGGCTGAGCAAGTTAATCGAGTCTTCAGCCAATACCCGAACGCAATTAATGAGATCATTTCATTATCATTAACTGCTAACGATAAAATACTCGATTTAGGCAATGGTCAAACCCAAACTATCAGCGCCGAATTTGAGCAGCAGTTTAAACAAGGGTTGGCTCAACAAATCGATCAACAAATTTGCGCGAATGGTTGCCAAGCCCCAGCGCAGCGCCAATTGGTAGAGCAAAGCAGCAATCAGATTTTAACTGATATTCAAAAACTGTGGGGCAGTACTGCTGAGGTCCAACAGCAAGGTTGGTTACCCGTTAAACAGTTCCATGTTTTCCATGACAGCACTAACTTTTATGGCAGTACCGGTAATGCCCGTGGTCAAGCGGCAGTTAACATTGCCAATACTGCATTTCCGGTCATGATGGCCCGCAATGACAATAACTATTGGCTACCGTTTGGTCAGCAAAAAGCGTGGGATCAACATGGTCTAGCTTATATTACTGAGGCACCATCAACTGTGATTGCAGAACGTGTTGGCGCCAACACCGCCACTTTTAATCTGCCTTTTATCAGCATTGGTGAAATGGGCCAAGGTAAAGTGATGGTAATGGGTAATGCTCGTTATAACAGTATCTTAGTTTGTCCAAATGGTTATAGCTGGCAAGGTGGCGTTGATAACCAAGGTCAATGCACCAATAGCAATGATAGTGACGATATGAAGCATTTCATGAAGAACGTCTTGAACTATCTAAGCCATGGCCAAAGTGGTTATACCATAGGCACCAATATTCCTTTGGTTTATTTTAAACGTCATGGTCAAGTCACTGGCAACTCAGCGCCGTATCAAATCCATCCTGACTTTAACGTAGCTACCGAGCAAGTTAGCCAATTCAGTCATCTTGATCCGCAAACAATGCCAATTGTGATGATTAATGGTTTTGAATATCTACTCAATCCTAATGGTAACCATTACGAATTACCGCTAAGAGCCGATACAGAGCAAGCAAAGCTGACTCAACAAGATGCTACTGACCTGATTGATTATGTGAGTCGCGGCGGCAATGTGTTAGTGATGGAAACCTTGTTAGATATGCCGCAGGGCAATCCATTAGCGCGTCTACTTGACAGTGCTGGCATTGCATTTGGCATTGGCCAAAATGTGGTTAACAATGGCAATGGCCCTAACCAAGGTTATCCTGATCGCGTTCGTAGCCACAATCAATTAGGGGCATGGGTGATTGAACGTTATGCCGCAGTTGAGGGTGAAGATAATAAGCCAACCACCCCCTATATCATTAATGCCGATGGTAGCGTTGATTGGTTATATCAGCTACAAGGCAAGCCAGACGATAAGCCAAAATTAGAGGTAGCTAGTTGGACAGAAACTAATGACCAAGGCGAACAAATCAAACACCTTGCTTATATTGATGTTGCCAACAGTAAAGATATCGCCGCTGATAAAGCACGTATTTTGAATGCCTTTAAAAAGGCTGATGACAGCTTGGCGTATAGTGAATGTAAAGACAGTAACTATCATTATGAAGTCAACTGCTTAGAGTACCGTCCCGGCAATGGCATTGCCCTTTCTGGTGGCATGTATGTACCGCATTATACCGAGTTAAGTCTGGGTAACGATGAAGCCAAAGCTATGGTACAAGCCGCAAACTTAGGCGATAACATTGAACGTTTATATCAGCATGAGCGCTACTTCCGTAGCAAAGGTAAACAAGGTGAGCGTTTAAATAGTGTTGATTTAGAACGTATTTATCAAAATATGTCGGTCTGGCTATGGAATAATCTTGATTACCGTTTCCAAGCGGGAATAGAAGATGAACTTGGCTTTGAACGTTTCACCCAAATGTTGAACTGTTATAGCGACAACCGCGCTGCAGGTGGTACAGTTTGCCCGACTGAACTGCGTACTAGCATGCAATCACTTAGCATGATTTACGGCGACGATGCAGGCCAGTATGCAGACTACATGAACCCAAGCTATCCATTGAATTATATGGAAAAGCCGTTAACACGTTTAATGTTAGGCCGCTCTTTTTGGGATTTAGATATCAAAGTTGATATTAGGCAATACCCTGGTGAAGCCAATGCCAGCCCAAGCAATCACAATGTTACATTGGATTTAAGTAACCGCAGTGCGGCTTGGTTTGCTGGTAGTCGCCAAGCAACGGGTCAGTGGGCCGTTGCGCAGCAGCCTTTCACCATATCGGCTAATAGCAATCAACCAATTACGATTACCGTTGCCCTCAATGACGATTTAACAGGTCGTGAAAAACATGAGCTTGGTTTAATGCGTCCACCACGTATAAGCCAAAGTATCACCTTAAACAGCGGCGATATTGGCAATAGCTACACCATGACAGTGCCTTATGGCGGTTTAATCTATGCCAAAGCCAATATTGATACACCAGTACAATTGAGCCTGCAAGGCACTGTTGCTGCACCGTTATATCAATTTGATGGTCAACAAGGGCAATGGCTTAACCCACAAGATGCGCCTGCACCACTGGCTGAAGTCATTAGCCAAAGCTTCATCTATACCACAGCCAAAGCAAACTTAGCCGCGAGTAATTTTGAGGGTAATCTGGCTCAATTTGCACAGCAGCTAGATCAATTTGCCTTAGACAGTAACGATTTTTACAGTCGTGATGAAGGGGTAAATGGACTGCTCAACCGTAAAGCGACTGATAGCAGTATTGGCAATAGCCGCCATCATTTCGTCAATGATGTTGCCATCAGTATAGGTGCTGCTCACTCGGGCTATCCGGTCATGAATGCTAACTTTAATCCGCAAAGCCAGCAGTTGCCGACAACACCACTGAATGATTGGTTACTGTGGCATGAAGTTGGCCACAATATGGCTGAAGCCCCGTTTAATGTTGCTGGTGCCACAGAAGTGGTTAACAACTTACTGGCACTTTATATGCAGGACAAACATTTAGGTAAAATGAACCGAGTTGAGCAAGACATTCGTATTGCCCCTGAGTTTGTGCAAAGCGAACAGGGTCATGCTTGGGCTGCTGGCGGAGCTGGCGAGCGACTACTGATGTTTGCTCAAATTAAACAATGGGCTGAAACCGAGTTTGATATTAATACTTGGTATCCAAACCAAAGCTTACCAAGCTATTACGATGAACAAAAAGGACTCGCTGGCTGGAACTTATTTAAGTTAATGCACCGCTTAACGCGTAATGCAGATGCGCCTGCACATGGTGAAAATCAGTGTTATAACAGCCAGCTATCAGCCAGTGATCAGTTGATGCTATGTATGTCGTATGCGACCCAAACTGATTTAAGTGAGTTTTTCAAGGCATGGAATCCGGGCAGTAAATCATTTATTTACCCAGGTGACAGCACGCCGCAATATGAAGGTGGTATTACTGATATTGGCTTAAGTCGCGTACAGGCACTGAATTTACCAAAGCCAAGCTTAGATCCACTGACGATCAATCGTATTACGACGAGCAGTCAATAATAACTTAACTCGACGTCACCTCTCCCTTAAAGCCCATATTTAACCCTATGGGCTTTATTTTAATAACGACACGATTTTAATTATTCGCGCATATTTATCATTAATAACCATTAAATAATAATTGAATATCTAAGCAATTATTACCACCTACACAATAAAACAAATCATTTAATATAAATAATTATTTAAACAGCTACCGTTATATTATTAATTTCACAGGGTATATAACTGTTTAATTATTGACATCTTCAGTGTCACTGTTAGGTTAAAAAAACACTTATCCATAACAGTTCTGGTTTATAACAAGCTTGATTCATCAAAACGCGAGTTCAGCGAGAATAAAATAATAATGATGACACTAAAGAGAAAATTACTTTTATCAGCCGTTATCGGTTTATTAGCCGCGCTTTTAGTCGGCTGTGGCGAATTTTTATTACATTTTGACCCTCAAGGACGCTTTAATGCCGACTCTCCTTATCAATTTATGCAGGGGATCAGTGCAACCCGCACCAGTTATGGTCATTTTATTGCAGTACTCAGTGGCCCTTTATATATCATAGGTTTTTGGCATTTGATGAAAATGCTTGAACCTGCTAATAAATTACTCGCCACCATCGGATTTGTATTACTAAGCTATGGCATTATTATCGGGCTGGTGTGGATTGGCTCAAGAGCAGATATCAGTGCCATGATTAATCAATCTGTGAATATAGACCAAACTCAATTAATTGCACTCTATCAAGCGAGATATGAAAGTCTGTTGCAAGTGACCAGAGTCATCGTTTTATTATTCTCAGCCATTTTTGTTGGATTAATTGCAACCGGCAAAACTCACTATCCTCGCTGGTTTATGTTATTTAATCCCTTTACCTTAATTCTGCTCAACTTTGCTATTTGGCTTATCTCACCTGCTGTAGGTATATATTTAATGCCTATCGCATTAAACACTTCATTTGCTTTGCTATTTACCCTCTCACTATTTATTGCCATAAAAATAAAACAATAAGGACAGATAGATGCGCCTAACCTTAAAACTATTATTTGCTTTGTTACTGCTCATAATCGCTATGTTTATTATGATCATTATTCGTTCCATTATGGATAGACAAGACGATTACGACGTCAGTCTAGCGGATACTGAAGTGCCGCTATATATCGAATCGACTATCCCATTTAATCAAGCTAATGACTTTAGTGATAGTTTGCCATTTTTAGGGTCGGCTATTATTGATATTGAAAATGACGGCGTTGAAGAGCTTTTTTTGGGCGGCAGTAAAAAGAGTAATGATGGTCTGTTTAAATTTACCAAAAATCAATTGGTTGCCATTAAAGGTAGTGCAGGAATAAGCAATAACGGTCAAGCCAGCTTTGGTAGTGTAGTGCTTGATGTAGACGGCAATGGTTATCAAGATCTGATTGTAGCCCGCGAAGATGGTATTTGGCTGCATTTAAATGAACACGGCATGTTTAACAATCAAAAGTTAGCAGCACAAATGCCTGCAGGTACAACGCCTCTCTCGATTGCTATCGCAGATCTTAACCGTGACGGTGCCTTTGATATGTATGTTGCAGGCTATATTCAGCATGAATTAGTTGAAGGGCAAAATATCTTCCGAGAAGGTTATGGCGGTTCAAGTCGATTATTTATCAATAATGGCGACAACAGCTTTACTGATTACACTAAGCAAGCAGGACTTGAATATAAACATAACACTTTTCAATCAGCTTTTATCGATATCGATCGTGATGGTAAAGAAGATCTGATCGTCGCGCATGATACTGGACACGTCCGTACATGGCGTAATTTGGGTAATCTTAAATTTGCAGCGGTCGACAATCCTAACTCAAGTGAATACAGCTATCCGATGGGCTTAGGTATTACCGACCTCGACAATAACGGTTATGTTGACTTTTACTTCTCGAATGTCGGTACGACTCCGCCCAACTTTATGATTAGAGGCGAGCTAACCGATGACCAAATCAGTAATTGGAAATGGTTACTGTTTAAAAATAACGGCGACTTCAAATTTGAGGATGTTGCTCAACAAGCTAAAATTGCTGATTACGAATTTGCTTGGGGTGGCGTATTTGATGACCTTAATTTAGATGGTCGTGATGATTTAATTGTGGCAGAAAACTACATAGGGTTACCTATGCATAAAATGCCATTTTTACGTTTAAATGGTCGATTACTCCTGCAAACCGCTAATGGTGAGTTTGCACCAGCGGGTGCGCAAGCTGGAGTATCCAATCGATTATATTCAATCTCCCCTTTAACAGCTGATTTTAACCAAGATGGCCGACCTGATATTGTTCATGCCAATTTAAACAGTGACTCCAAACTGTTTTTAAGCCAGCCTGGCTCTGGTAATTACTTAAAAGTAAAGCTTGCTGATACCATCAATTCTATTGGCGCCGTGGTTGCAATTAAATTAAGTAATGGTGATGTACTACAACGGCCTTACGTCTCTGGAGAAGGCTTATGCTCTGATAGCAGCCGTATCATCACTTTTGGTTTAGGTGATAACCAAGCAACTCAGGTAAATATCCAGTATTTAGATGGTAAACAACAATTTATGGTGGGACCTTTTGAAAATGAATTGATTGAGCCACACCTTTCACAATCAAAGGCGCTGATGCAATAGCATAGTATTGAAAGCCAGCGACCTTTGCTGGCTTTTAATAAACCGCAATAATTTGATACTGTTTATTCTGACCTGCTAACACAATATCATCATCCACATATTTGCCCATTAATGCATAACCTAATGGTGCAGCAGACGTCACTAACATAACGTTATTGATATCATTATGATACTGACTAAGCTCTGGCCACTGCACTTTTACACCACCAGCCGCTGGGCTGATAAATAATGCCTGTAATTGTTCAAGCTCATCTTCAAGGATCACTAAAGCGCCTAAACCAATGGCAGTATCAGCATCAAAATCTCGCAGTACTAAGCCATTAATTTGTTGCAGCGCTAACTGGCACTCTGCCACCCGTTGAGTTTGTCCATGGGCTAAATATGATGCCTCAAGGCCAAAAGTCTCGTATTTGCTTCTAGCAATGGCTTCACTGTGTGTCGCGGTTTCATGAGCTTGATTAGCCGCATTAACTGCAGCTTGTTTAATTGATTCAAGCTGTACCACAATAATATCGCGCAATAATGCCTTATCCATGTGTTTAAGCGCCATTAATAATATTCAATAACTGCTGAATAAAACGCTTAATCGCCATCTCATCATCAAATTTAAATGCTAAGCCATAATGAATACCATTTAAGCTTTTTTGCACACGTTTAGGGAAACGAGTCATCTCACTATTATGAAAATAGCCCGCTTTATATTTAACCCCCTCAAGCGACGATAGTTCATTAAGAAAAATTTCATACGCTGGACGGATCACTAGTTGGCAATCTTTACCTGAACCTTGCAAATAGATCGGCTCTTTCAACTCAGGTAACATATATTCAGTAATCTTCTTAATGGTAAAATTGGTTCTACAATTCAAAGAGCTCAATACCACGACTATTTCATCATGAGTTACTGCCACTTTAGTATTCCTTATCGTTAATATGATTGCACCATAACAAAAATGGAGCTCTTAGGCTCCATTTTAAATTGTTTAGCTAGCTGAAAATCAATCTTGGTACGGCTTACCATAGTAACTGGCTAACAGAATCGCTTTTAACTCGCTAATCAATGGGTAACGAGGGTTCGCGCCAGTACACTGATCATCAAAGGCATCTTCTGCAATTTCATCTAATTTAGCTAAGAAATCGGCTTCATTCACCCCTGCGGCCTGAATTGACATCGGGATATCTAACGCCAATTTAATCCGTTCAATTTCATCAATAAGTGCATTCACTTTAGCGCTATCATCTTGGCCCGGTAAACGCAGGTAGTCAGCAATTTCAGCATAACGACACTTAGCTTTAGGACGGTCATACTGACTAAAAGCGGCTTGTTTAGTAGGCAAATCAGTAGCATTGAAACGAATCACATTGCTGATCAGTAGCGCATTGGCTAAACCATGAGCAAGATGGAATTCTGCCCCTAATTTGTGTGCCATTGAATGACAGATACCAAGGAAAGCGTTAGCAAATGCAATACCCGCAATTGTGGCACCGTTATGCACTTTTTCGCGCGCCACAGGGGCATTAGCGCCTAACTGATAAGCATCTTCCAAATGGCTAAAGAGCAGTTTAACTGATTGTAATGCCTGACCATCACTATATTCATTGGCCATCACGCTCACATAAGCTTCTAACGCATGAGTTATGGCGTCAATACCACCAAAAGCCGTTAATGATTTGGGTAAATTCATCACCAAATTAGGATCAATAATGGCCATATCAGGAGTCAACTCATAATCAGCGATTGGATATTTCATTCCAGTCACTTCATCAGTGACCACAGCAAACGGTGTCACTTCAGAGCCAGTGCCTGATGTGGTTGGCACCGCCACCATCATTGCTTTTTGGCCTAGCTTAGGGAAAGTGTAAATACGCTTACGAATATCCATAAAGCGCAACGCTAAATCAGCAAAGGCCACATCTGGATGCTCATACATCACCCAAATAATTTTGGCGGCATCCATAGGTGAACCGCCACCTAATGCAATAATCACATCAGGTTGGAAACTCTGCGCGACTTTAGCACCATCACGCACTACGGCTAAAGTTGGATCGGCTTCTACCTCATAAAACACCTCAGTTTCTAATCCTTGCGCTTTAAGGATTTGCAGCGTCTCATTACAGTAACCATTATTAAATAGGAACTTATCGGTCACAATCAGCGCACGTTTTTTATCTTTAAGCTCTTCAAGTGCAATCGGTAAGCTACCACGACGGAAATAGATGGATGATGGAAGTTTGTGCCACAACATATTTTCAGCCCGTTTAGCGACAGTTTTCTTATTAATAAGATGGCTTGGCCCAACGTTTTCAGAAATAGAGTTACCACCCCATGAGCCACAACCTAAGGTTAATGATGGTGCCAATTTAAAGTTATAAAGATCACCAATACCACCTTGTGAAGCAGGCGTATTTATTAAGATCCGCGCCGTTTTCATGCGCTCGCCAAATAATCTGATACGATCAATTTGAGTATCTTGATCGGTATATAAACCCGATGTGTGACCAATACCACCAAGGGCAACTAATGCCTCAGCTTTAATCACAGCCTGCTCAAAATTATCAGCACGGTACATACCGAGTAATGGTGACAGTTTTTCATGGGCAAAGGCTTCTGAATCATCAATCTTAGTGGCTTCACCAATCAGCACTTTAGTGGTTGCTGGCACTTTAATATCAGCCATTGCCGCAATATCTACCGCACTTTGACCCACGATATCGGCATTTAAACCACCATTTTTTAAGATCACTTGTTGCAGTGCTTTATTTTCTTTAGCATTCAGTAAATAACCGCCGTGGCTTGCAAAACGCTGTTTAACTTGTTCATAAATGCTATCAACAACAACGACCGCTTGCTCTGATGCGCATACCACACCGTTATCAAAAGTTTTAGACATTAAGATAGAACTGACGGCACGTTTAATATCTGCAGTTTCATCAATCACAATCGGCGTATTACCGGCGCCAACACCAATTGCAGGTTTACCTGATGAATATGCCGCTTTCACCATACCGGGACCACCCGTGGCGAGAATTAAATTGACCTGATCATGAGTCATTAATTGATGAGATAACTCGACACTTGGCTCATCAATCCAACCAATAATATCTTTTGGCGCACCTGCGGCAACAGCAGCATCAAGTACAATTTTAGCGGCTTGCGTGGTTGATTTTTTAGCGCGCGGATGGGGTGAGAAAATAATTGCATTACGGGTTTTAAGGCTAATTAATGCCTTGAATATGGCGGTAGAGGTCGGGTTTGTAGTCGGTACAATGCCACAAATAATGCCGATAGGCTCAGCAATAGTCATGGTGCCAAAAGTGGTGTCTTCGTCTAAAATGCCACAGGTTTTGCTGTCTTTATATTTGTTATAAATATATTCAGAAGCAAAATGGTTTTTAATCACTTTATCTTCAATCACCCCCATGCGTGTTTCTGCAACAGCCATTTTGGACAATTGAATACGGGCATCTGCTGCTGCAAGTGCAGCCGCACGAAAAATTTTATCAACTTGCTGTTGCGAATAAGTGGCAAATTTTGCCTGTGCATTAGCAACGCGAGTAACCAGACGATCTAATTCCTGCTGATTAGTGACTTTCATTAATACCACTCCCAAAAAAGATTTAGCTAAGCTAATCACTTAGCTAAGGCTTTTCAGGAAAAGCGGTATCTTCAAAGTACCTTGCAGCACTTCAAACTTCCGTGAGCTAACGCACAAATCAGAATTAACATGTAATTTTATTACGCAAACAAATATCGACACATCTACGCACTATCAGATTAATACTTTTAAATCATAATGATAGCTTTGTATTTCATTAACCTTTGCTAATGAAGCAAGTTAAAAAGTTAGAGCCTGTGCAATTATCAACCTAAATAGCCGCTCACTCTGTAATTAAGCAACACAAAACATTGAGCCAATAAAAAAGCGAGTCAGTTTGCACTGACTCGCTTCAATTTACATCATCCAATTAGAATGACATAAATAAACCCACCACTGTTGCAGAAAGTAAGTTAGCTAATGTCGCTGCAAGTAACACTTTCATACCCACGCTAGCGATATAGCTCGATTTATTTGGGATCATGCTGCTAAGTGCTGCAACCACCATAGAAACAGAACCTAAGTTAGCAAAACCACATAGTGCGACTGTGATAATGGCAACCGACTTAGGTGACATCACTTCACCCGTTGTCGCCACAACCGCTTCACCACTGATATAAGGAGCAAAACCTGCATAAGCAACGAACTCGTTAAGGACTAACTTTTGCGCAATGAACGAACCTGCAATATTAGCTTCAGCCCAAGGCACACCAATCAACCATGCCACCGGCGCAAATACAAAACCTAGAATCAGCTCAAGCGTTAAACCTTCAAAACCAATCTTGTCACCAAACCAACCTAACATGCCGTTAACCATGGCAATTAAACCGATACATGCAATCAAAATTGCACCCACTACTACAGCAATCTTAAGACCCGCTATCGCACCTTTAGCAATCGCATCAATAAAGTTACTTGGTTTTTCATCATCTGGTAGCTCAGGTACATCATTCATTGGTTGCTCAGTTTCAGGGATAATTAACTTAGCAAACAATAGACCCGCAGGCGCGCTCATAAAGCAAGCCATCACAAGATACTTAACTTCAACGCCCATACCTGCAAGACCTGCTAATACAGAACCGGCAATAGACGCTAAACCACCCACCATCACCGCGAAGATTTCAGACTTAGTCAAGTATGGGTGCCATGGCTTTACAAATAATGGCGCTTCAGTTTGACCACACACAGTGTTTGCAATCGCATTCATCGACTCAGCTTTCGATGAACCAATCGCTTTTTGTAAGCCACCACCCAATACTTTAACGAATAGATTCATAATGCCCATATAGTGCAATAAGCTCACTAATGCAGCGGTAAAAATAATCGCAGGTAATACTTGAAAAGCAAACACAAAACCTAAGTTTTCAACTTTAAAGGTCACGAGGTTACCGAACACAAAGCCAATACCTTCAGATGCATAACCTAGGATGCTTGAAACACCATTTGATAGTGCTAACAGCATATCGCTACCGAACTCAGTCGCCAGTACGAAACCTGCAATAAGCACTTGAATCACTAACGCCCCACCTACGGTACGCCAGTTAATATTTGATTTAGCATTACAGCATAAATATGCCAGCGCCAATAACGCTACAATACCAATAAGAGATTGCCACATAATAAAATATCCTAAAAATTAACTATATTGTTGGATTGAGGCCAATATCCGTTGGCTGTGCTGTTGCGCTAACTGCATCACTTGTTGCTGATCACCACCTTCATCAGGGGTAGAGTTCATTTCAAAGGTGAGAATAGTGTCAACAATGTCCATTTGCGCAGCATTAACAGGATGCATAGCTGCTTGCAGGTAATGATTGATATCTAAGAAATTAAATTGTTCAGGTGCGTAAGATTCTGCAGTTGCACCGCAAGTAATCGACAAAATCACTTTTTTATCTTTTAACTGGCTGCCATTTGGACCAAAAGCAAAGTTATAAGTAAACACTTCGTCAAACCACAGCTTCATTAATGCAGGATAAGTCGACCAATACAGAGGAAACTGAAAAATAATAACATCAGCTGCCAACAATGCTTGTTGCTCTTGCAAAACATCAATTTGATAGTCAGGATACAATTTATCGAGTAAACGACACTGTATCTCGGTTGCTGATAACTCAGACAAAATGGCCTGATTAGCGACAGAGCGCTGCAAATCAGGATGGCCAGATACCAATAAAATACTCACACCAACTCCTATGCTTATTTTCAGTTAATGACCAAATTATTTGATCTCTAAACAAGCCTTGTTTTGTATTTAAATTACATAAACAAATAAAAACATCATTAAATTTAGAATATACGAAGCCATACTCATGATTAAAAATCATAAGAGGTAATTAAATTTCACATATTATTATTTAATTTCAAAGGCAAGTTAATTAGCAGAAAATAAACACGCGCCGCTTAACTATGCGGCGCTAATATTGCATATATTTAATTATTGGTGAATAAGAATAAATTAATAATGTAAATTAGGTCACATAATTAATTCACTGCTTATTTAATATTATTTAAACAAGTATTGCATAATGTATCAATTTTATTATTTTATAAATAAAACCTAAACTAATTTAAACTTTAAATAATATTATTCTGAATATTATTTCAATTATTGCTTGCGGATATTTCCAGTAATAATGCTATCTGCTCAAGGTGATCAGCAACCCAATCTAAATTGATTGGACCGCTAGCATCGATCTGATAATAGCCCGCATTGTTGCGGACACCAGATTGAACAAACTGGCATTCAATACCTATATCAGCGAATGCTGCAATGGCATCTTGCAACGTGCGGCGAGGCATCCCAGTTAATTGAGTTAATGACAGTAAATTATGAGACTCACTCTTGATAAGATGTGCCAAGTAAAGCTTACGTAGGAAGGCTTTCTGCTGTTTTGAGCTATTGTTAGGATCGAGCATAGTAATTCTATCCATTTGTAATACTTATAATTTGGTCTATAGATAAAGCGTTAGTTGATTTTATGCGCAATCTAAGGCTAAAGTAAATCGTTAACCACTGAAACGGAAGCATGGCTAATGATAACCCCTGATGAAATCTTAAACTTTTGGTTTGAAGAGATAGACTGTCAATGTTGGTGGGTAAAAGATCTTGAATTTGATCAATTACTACGCCAGAGATATCAATCTGTGTTGGAGCAAGCGAAACTGGGGGAATTATATCATTGGCGTAGTACTCCTGAAGGACGTCTAGCCGAGATCATCGTACTTGATCAATTTTCACGTAATATCTACCGCGACACTCCACAAGCATTTGCCGCTGATAATATAGCCTTGGTATTAGCGCAAGAGGCCGTTGCATTACATATTGATACTCAATTAAAAACCAAACATATTCCGTTTTTATATATGCCTTATATGCACAGTGAATCAAAACAAATTCATGAGGTCGCTGAGATTTTATTTAATAGAGAAGCTGCAAAAGCACAATTGGGATATGAATTAAGCCATAAAGCTATTATTGACCGATTTGGTCGCTATCCACATCGTAATGCGATTTTAGGACGCGAATCTAGCCAAGCTGAACTTGATTTTCTCAATCAGCCTGGCTCAAGTTTTTAATTTATTTAACCACGAGCACCGGACATTTAGAACCGTTTGCAACCGCTTCAGCGACATTACTATGTAAGAAGTGATCAATGCCAGTGCGGCCATGTGAAGCTATCACAATCATCCCCACATCAGCCTGCTCAGCTTCTTCAATTATCTGCTCAATCGCTTGCCCATGACGAATAACAGTATCGACCTTCAATGTCATTTTTAATTTTGCTAATAAATCATTCATTTTTTGAGCCGCGGCCAGTTCCATACTATCTGCGAGCTCTTGTGGAGTAATTGCCATAATTTGGTAATTTTCATAACCATATGGCTGTTCAACAACATGCAAAATACGTAAATCAACATCATATAAATTTGCCATTTCAATGGCATAGCTTAATGCATGTGCGGCTGTTTCAGAAAAATCTGTTGGCCATAATATCGGTTTGTTTCTCATCATCGCCTCACTCTGTTGTATTGATTTGATTCTAGTTGTTAACAATTAGATACGCCATTAACAATAAGATCAATATATCAGCATCACACTTCTATTAATTAATAACAAAAATTCAAGTAGAATGGGAGATACACAACTTATTATTAATCCCTAATGTAGTTGTAATGAATTATTCTATTGTTACTGTTTTGTGATGGAGCCTCCATGCGTTTTCTGATGTACCCAGCTTTACTCTGCTCATTGCTATCAACGTTGTTCTTTAATGTTAACGCGGCATCAGCCTCAGTTAATACTCAACATATTGAGCTGCGGTCATCTCAAATAGCTCCGTCACAATCAATAACGCTGTTGCTGCAACAAGCCAATCAACTGTTCGAACAAGGTCAAACTCAGTTAGCCCAAAACCTTTACGTCAAAGCAGCACAATTAGACAGTGGTGAAGCCTATTACCAACTGGCATATCGTTATGTTGTCAGCAATGAACAAGCAATCAACTATTATGAAAAAGCGGTACAACTGGGCTACAGTCCTGCGCTAGACGATGCTATTGAGGTATTATTTACCCGCGCCAGATACTTACAAAATGCCTCTCCTGAGCGCGCACTCGAATTAGTCAAACTACAGAAGAAACAGCAACCCCATTTAGCGGTAAACAGCCGTCAAAGCCTGCAGCAATGCGTCAATGCAGGTACATTTAACTTAGCTGATTTAACCGAAGCAGATCAGCAAAGTTACTTAATCCACCATGGTGATATCTATCAAACATGGCAACTCGCTGAGCGTGTTTCGCATAACCCCATTTATGCCAATAAAACCAATCAGCTGGTATTGCAAATTATTTGCCGAGGCAGTGAAGTCCCCGCAGAGTTAGAAACTGCGGTTGAAGAACGTTATCAATTTTGGTTACAGAACTATAGCAGCCAAACATTCAATATTTGTCACTATATTACCAGCGGTATGGGCATGAGTTTTTGTGCTAATCGCGATGCCCAAAAGCAGGCTAAACAGCAACAATTGCAGTTATCAAAAATCAAACAGCAGTTACTGCATAAGCCACAGCACCAACAATTATTAATGGCACTTGATGACAGCTACAATGAATTTGCGACTTTTGCCCAATTACGCGCGATTGGAGAACAACTTTATGCAGGCACTAGCCGTTCAGGCATGATCATTGAAGATATCAATCAACAAAAGCAGCACTATATTGATTGGATTTATAATCAAGTGGCGCTATTAAGTCATCCTGTCGTGGTCGATTTCAGCGCTGAAGATAAGGCTCTAAATCAAGTCTACCGACAGCTTAGAAAAAACCTGCGTGCTCATCCCGTAACTGACTTCAATATTAGCTTTCATTTTGATGATCTAAAGCAAACTCAACGTGCATGGTTAAATTATCGTGATAGTACCGCCCATCTACTCAGTTTACTGACGCCCAATACCTCCAAACAACAGTGGCAAGCTTATTTGACTCAGCAACGCTTACAGCAATTGAAAGAGTTACAACAGCAACTGCAAAACTATAATAGCCAAACGACCTGAAGCTGTTATTTCTAGAAGCACTTAAGCTCGTTCAGCTCAAGGCACTTCTGTTGAGCGACTATTGAGCTATTGCCCCGTCCAATTAAGCACGCTATGTTAAACCGACTGACTAGTCGGTTTAATTGTTTTTATAACAAATAAGGTGTCAACATGGATAGGGTTAATACACAACAAAATCAAGCTTCAGCACTTATTACCCAATTGCAAAAACAACGTCATAGTTTTGAGCAAAGCGGTGGCTTTGACTTCCAAACTCGGCTCGACAAATTAAACCAACTTAAGCATGCACTCATCCAACATCAGCAACATATTGTCAGCGCGCTCGCTAATGATTATGGACATCGAGCCAGCTTTGATACTTTGCTTGCTGATGTTATGCCTTGTATTAACCAGATCAATTACACTCGTAAACATTTAGCCAAATGGATAAAACCTAGCCGCCGCCACGCAGGCTTATTATTAGCGCCTGCCAATGTCAAAGTACATTACCAACCATTAGGCGTTATCGGCATTATCGTGCCATGGAATTTCCCGGTTATGCTCAGTTTAGGGCCATTAATTACCGCAGTGGCTGCTGGCAACCATGCCATGATCAAACTGAGTGAATTCACGCCAGCGGTAAACCAAGTCATCAAACAAATTGTCGCCCAAGTATTCAGTGATGAACAGGTCTATATTGTGGAAGGTGAAGCTGATGTTGCCGCCCAATTTTCAGCGCTACCATTTGACCACTTACTCTTTACTGGCTCAACCGAAGTCGCCAAGCATGTAATGCGTGCGGCCGCCGAGAATTTAACCCCAGTGACGTTAGAGCTCGGTGGTAAATCGCCCGTTATTATTGCACCTGATATGGACATAGATATTGCAGTTGAACGGATGATATTTGGTAAATGTTTAAATGCAGGGCAAATTTGTGTATCACCAGACTATGTCTTGCTCCCGAAAGATAAACAACAAGCTTTCATTGATGCTTATAAAACTAAATTTGAACAACTTTATCCTAATTTTATCGACAATCAAGACTATTCAAATGTGATTAATTTACGTCAATTTGAACGCTTGCTGGCAGTTATTGAAGATGCCAAACAACAAGGGGCGCAAGTCGAACCAGTCACCAGTAATAGTATTGATATTCCGCAGCGAAAAATGGCCACGCAGCTTATCAGCCAAGTCACAGATTCTATGCTTGTTATGCAGCAAGAAATTTTTGGACCACTGCTGCCTATTGTTGCTTATGATGACCTTGAACAAGCGATTAGCTACGTTAATCAACGTCCTCGTCCGTTAGCACTTTATATTATGAGTTTCGAGCAGACGACGAGCCAACAGATTATTAGTCGCACCCATTCCGGCGGAGTCTGTGTTAATGAGACGGTATTTCATGTAGCCGCAGACGATGCGCCTTTTGGTGGCATTGGACCATCGGGCATGGGCCATTATCATGGTAAAGAGGGCTTCTTAAGCTTTAGTCACGCTAAAACAGTACTGAGCAGAGGGCGTTTCAATACCGGCAAATTGGTACATCCACCCTATGGCAATAAAATCCAACAGTTACTGTTTAAGATATTTATGCGCTAATGGCTAAGTTATCTCAGAAAAAACAACAAATTTTTGATGCTGCTTTATTGCTGTTTGTTGAGCAAGGATTTTATGCAACCTCTACGGCCTCAATTGCGAAGCAAGCTCAGGTAGCAACAGGAACGCTATTCCACCATTTTAGTAGCAAAGACAAGTTAATTGAGCAACTCTATTTATCAATAAAGCAAGAGTTTGCTAATCATGTCATGCAAATCCGTCAACAAGCGCCAAACTTAACACTGCAACAATTAGCCCAGCAGATATGGTTTGGCGCCATTGAATGGGCAATGGAAAATCCGCTTAAACAGCGTTTTTTCCAACAATATTCACAATCTGCCACGATTAACAAAGCCATTAAACAACAAGCTCTAGCAAGTGTTTATCAATTACTGGAACCCTTATTGGTACAAGGTCAGCAACAATCACTGGTCGCCGATTACCCAATGGATCTTATGTTAGAAACTTGTCATGGCCAGTTTTTAACACTCAGCCACTTTTATATTGAGCAACCGCACCTATGGCAAAATGAGCGTTATAAACAGGCCAGTTTTCAATTATTCTGGCAGGCAATTGGCCCCCGTTAACTAACCGACCAAAATCCTTGTGATATGCCCTTTTCAATGAGTTCAGCAACGGCCAGTTCAATCGCCTGTAGCACACAGTATTGCACTGGTTCATTGGTTGAGAATCCAATTTCAGCCTCTGCTAGGCGATTCAAACTTGTATAACGAAATAGTCCTGCGCGCATTTCTTGTGAAAACACCCGTTTACTGGTGTTAACAGACAAGAGCACTTTACCGGTATGAACATCCACTGCGCGTAAATAGATGGTAACTTGATCCTCACGATACAGCTCAGATGCGCCAATACCATAATATTCAACCCCGCTACCGCCTGTACTAATATTTGACTCATAACTAATGATGCCGCCCTCTAGCAGCAATCTAGCATGGGTCAATGATGGAACATTGTTGCCGTTAACTTGTTGCTTTTGGCTTATCTTTCGCTCAGTGAGTAAGTTTTGCAGTCCTTCACGTTCAAGCGGAGTGAACCACTTTGAATCAAGTAAAGTTTGCACCAACATTGAAGTGGCACCTTGTGTCACGGCTGTTGAGAATGAACTCACATTAGCTTGTGGTTTATATTGCCCAGTTTGGTCTCTAAATGAATATACAGATACTGGAATAGGATATTTAGGCCCTGGTTGCTGCGCCAATTGACGCATGGTGGCACTAATAGGGTTCACTTCTGCAGCGGATATATTAAGATCAGGTTTTGGCACTAAACTACAACCACTAAGTAATAATGCGATGATGCCACTGAAGATTAACCTCATAGGCCACCTCCAAATGTAGGCATCTCAATCACAGTCACCTCACCAGAGACTATATTGGTAATGGTTAACATCACACCGCCCCCCGTCGAAGCAACCTCAACGCGAAAGTCACCAGTATCGTAAACCCCTTCTGTTATTTCACCATTTGCCACACCACGAGTAATCGAGTTAATAATGTTACGTTCTAGTGATTCTTTAAAACGCGTGACAAAGTCTTTTTCACGACTTTCAGCGGTATGATCATTTTGAGACTGCGCCTTGCTCAGCAAAAAAGAAGCATTTAGCGGAGAACCGCCAAAGCTAGGGTTAATCGGGGTATAAACTAATTCAGTAGCGGTAGCATTGGCACTAAATATGAATAATATAATCAACATCCTGTTCAACATAATTCCTTCCTAGAATCCATTATTTACATCAGCAAGTTCACCCATTAATGCATTCGCTCTGGTATTGGCGATATGATCAATGGTCAATAATATGGCCTGCTCAGCTCTTTCTTTTATGGGGCTGGCACGGCGACCAAAATAGGTTTTATATATTTGAATATCATTAATTAATAGGGTTAATGAAGTCCCTGCTTGCGGAAATACTTGCTCAATTAATGTGACATTAAATCCTTGGGTAAAAGGCAGGTCTCGCCAATAGCTGGCATAGTAAAAATTAAAATCTTTACCAAAGCGGGTTAAGGTACGATCAATCACTAAACCACTAATTTCAATATCATGATCTTGAGCCTGCAGCGGCAGGCTGCATGGCAACAGCACTAATATTGATAATAAAATAAACCGATTAATCATCACTACATCCCTGTATTACTGGTAGCCAACAATACACTTGTAAATGCATTGTTAAAATCAATAATAACAAGAATGATGGTTCAGCGGCATAGTCGTCGGCAATACGTGCCCGAAATAACCCAAAATAACTAGTCCATTATTGTTACAGCTATAGCTTAACTAATTGAAATATAGTTATGATTTAAGCAAATGGTAATTTAGCGACAGGGGAATTAAATCGTACTTGTGGTGGAGTAAAAAAGGCTTAATTATTAAATAATTAAGCCTTTTTATAGTATATATAGAGTTATTCAACACTCGAATGAATATGTTGTCGACCTTTTTGCAGCGCATTGCACACTTGGGCGACCCCAAGTGGCGTTCTCGGCCCAGCTCGATGCAAATAATCGGCATTCATCACAAAAACATTGTTCATTTCAACAGCTGGTATTTCAGGCCAATTAAGCCAATTCACCGCATCTAAATTACTGGGATCATTTGATTGTAAAATCACCTGTGGCTTGGTCACTAATACATTCTCAGTACTTATTTGAGGGTATTCATTCCACGAATTAGCAAACACATTTTGACCGTGGCAGATCTCTATAATTTGTTCAATCCAGCTATTATTAGACACTGTCATTAATGGTCTACCCCATAGCTGATAAAAAACTTTTATAGGCAATTTTTCAGCATACTTTTGCTGCAACCCATTAATTTGCTGTCGATATTTTTCAGCAACTTGTTGCGCTTGTTGTTCATGCCCTGTCAATTTACCTAAGCTAATCATATTGACCGCCACATCATCAAGCGCTTTAGGGCTGCTATCAAACACCTTAAAACCTAACTTTTTCAGCTGTTCAATATCTTCAGATTTATTTCCATCGCCCCAAGTGACGATTAAATCAGGTTTAAGCGCCAATACTTTTTCAATCACCACCCCGTAATAGCCACCAATACGAGGAATATCCAACGCTTGTTTAGGATAATCAGCATGATCAGTTGCCGCCACAATTTGCTCACCTGCACCAATAGCAAACAGCATTTCAACCGCATGGGGAGATAAAGCAATAATACGTTTTACAGGTGCCTCTTGAGCCACTGCATTAACGCTGGTCAATGCTAATAGCAGTATCCCGGATACCCATTGAGTCATCGCAACTAATATCTTCATCTTAATAATCAAAACCTACTTGTGCTTTGATGCCAGCATCAAATGCATGTTTTATCGGTTTAACTTCACTGACAGTATCAGCCAATGTCGTTAACTTGCGATGACAAGCTCGCCCAGTGACAATCACATGTTGATGGGTAGGTCTTTGCTCAATTGCAGCCACAACATCATCAACCGCTAAATAGTGATAGCTCAACATATAAGTTAATTCGTCCAATACCACCAAGTCGATGGTTGGATCTTGTAATCGTAACAACGCTTGTTGCCAAGTCTCTTGCGCAGCCGCTATATCGGCTTCTTTATCTTGAGTATCCCAAGTAAAGCCCGTTGCCATCACATCAAACAGCACACCATTTGCGGCTAACAAATTACGTTCACCGCATTCCCAATTACCTTTAATAAACTGTACGACGGCGGCTTTTTTACCATGCCCAACCGCCCGCGTTACTGTACCAATCGCCGCAGTGGTTTTACCCTTACCATTCCCAGTTAACACCATCAAGACCCCACGCTCATCAGTTGCAGCTGCAACTTTACCAGCAACGGTTTGTTGTAGTTTTTGTTGACGTTGTTGATGACGCTTAGCATTGTCAGCGGCAGAAGTCATGACGTTCCTTTTATAATATTAATCAGCTTATCCATATCTAAATGCTGATTGACCATGGTAGCAAGACGATTTAATTCAGTTTCACGCTGGGCATCAATATCAAGCGCTTCGACTTGTTCAAGTCCTGCCCAAGCAAGCATTAACTGACATGCTTGCGGCTGATCGAATATACCATGTAAATAACTAACAAAAATTTGATTATCATCAGACAACATGCCATCAGTAAATTTTTGGTTATCAATTTGTTGTAATGTTAAGGGCGCTACTATATCAGCATTAAATTGACTAATTCCACAATGAATTTCATAACCTTTAACATCGGCAAGTTGCCCATTTAAACATAACTGCCCTTGTACTTGGGTTAGACGTTTACTGGTCGTTAATTCTGTTGTGATAGGTAATAAGCCAAGCCCTTGGGTTAAGCCATCTGAACTCTCTATCTGCAATGGGTCATAAATGCTTTGACCGAGCATCTGCAAACCGCCACAAATACCAATGAGCTTGCCACCATAACGCAGATGACGTTCAATCAATTTATCCCAACCTTGCGCTCGCAAAAAGGCTAAGTCAGCAGCAACATTCTTACTACCAGGGATAATCAACAGATCTCCTGAATCTTGATAATGACTGTTAGCGGCATTGATATAAGCAAAATCGATATCACAGCGCTGCCTTAATGGATCAAAATCAGTATGGTTACTGATCCTTGGCAGGGTCAGTACTCGCACTTTAAATTTAGCTTGAGATGCATTGACCTGTTGCTCAACAATGGCATCTTCAGCATCAATTTTTAAGTCCATTAAATAGGGTAACACCCCAAGCACTGGTTTATTGGTGTAGTTTTCTAACCAATCAATACCTGATTGCAATAAACTAATATCACCTCGAAAACGGTTAATCACAAAGCCTTTAACCCGTGCTTGTTCACTTTCACTCAGCAATGCCAAAGTACCAACTAAATGCGCAAATACTCCGCCTTTATCAATATCTGCAATAATAATAACGGGGCAATCAACCGCCTCTGCAAAGCCCATGTTCGCAATATCATTTTCACGTAAATTGATTTCTGCAGGGCTCCCTGCACCTTCAACTAAGACTAATTGATATTGCTGCTGTAATCGTGAAAATGAATCGAGTACCGGGATCATGGCATTAACTTTATAGCCATTAAAATACTGAGCAGCATCCATTTCAGACAAAGCATGCCCTTGCACAATAATTTGCGCCCGTGTATCAGAGCTCGGCTTGAGTAAAATGGGGTTAAAATCAGTATGCGGCTCGACACCACAAGCGTAAGCTTGCAAAGCTTGCGCTCGACCTATTTCACCACCATCTGTAGTTACGGCACTATTAAGCGCCATATTTTGTGGTTTAAAAGGCGCAACATAACTTAATTGCGGCTCAATACCTTGCGCAAATGCTCGGCCTAATGCAGCTACTAGCGTACTTTTACCCGCATCAGAGGTGGTGCCTTGTACCATTAAAGTATAAGCCATCAGCCTTCATCCTTAATGGTAAACCCGCAGCAATAAAGGTCACTTTATCTGCTATCGCGGCAATCGCTTGATTGAGCCAACCCGCTTCATCGACAAAACGGCGTGATAACTCACCCAATGGCACTATACCTAAACCCACTTCATTACTGACTAAAATCACATTAGCCTGAGTCATTCTTAACTGATCAATTAGCGCCTGTTTGCTCGCATTAATATCAGCTCCAGCCAAAAGTAAATTAGTTAGCCATAAGGTCAGGCAATCAATTACGATACATTGCTGAGGTTGATTAAACTGAGCTAAAGGAGTGCAAATATCTTGTGGCGCTTCAATCAATTGCCAATCAATTTTAGCATTAAGCCGATCTTGTTGATGCTGAGCAATGCGCCGTGCCATTTCGGCATCTTGAGCTTCAGCCGTCGCAATATAGTAATAGTACGAACAATCGAGGCTGGCAGCCGTTGCTTCAGCGTAATGGCTTTTACCACTGCGCGCGCCGCCCAACACCAGCTCAATCAATTTAAGCCTCCTGCGAGCAAAATAACCAAATAACAAATTAGCTCACAAACTTGCTGAACAGCGCCCAGTACATCACCGGTATAGCCACCAATTTGGCGTCTAAAAATACGCACTAATACAAATCGAGCCACCAGCATGGTAACCACTAAATAAACAAAGACTTGATGATGCACCAACAAAGCAACAGGTAAACTGCACAGTAACAAAATCGAAATATCATTGACATTTTGCTCTGAGGCTAGCGGCTTACTCTTGCTGGTTTCATCATCTCGAACATAGGTTTCAGTAAAAATAAAACTGGCCGCAACCACTCGACTTAAGGTGTGCGCCGCAATTAATGCGGCAACCACGGTAATCGGATCATACAGTGCTAGCTCTGTTAACGACTGCCACTTCAATAGTAATACCAGTACTAGAGCAAGTGCACCATAGCTGCCTAACCGAGAATCTTTCATGATGTTGAGCTTATCAGCCACTTTCCAGCCACCACCTAAGCCATCAGCAGTATCGGCTAAGCCATCTTCATGAAATCCCCCCGTCAACAGCACAGAGACAATCATCGATAACACCACCGCCACGCCAATCGGTAACACTGTTTGTGCTAACCAAAAAACAGTTGCAGTAATAATACCAACGAAGGTACCCACTAAACCAAAATAGCGGCTGGCTCGATTTAATTTTTCAGTGTCAGTAAATACCCATGCAGGCATAGGAATACGGGTAAAAAAACCCATAGCAACAAGAAATAACCCAATTTGACGCTTTAACATAACATGGCCTTAAACTACAGAATTAACACCAGCATCTTCAAAACTGGCCATTTGATTATAAAAATTTGCTGCGGCCTCAATTAATGGATAGGCCAACACAGCACCACTCCCTTCCCCCAAGCGTAATCCTAAATCTAATAATGGTTTAGCCGCGAGATTAGCTAACATCAATTGATGGCCTTGTTCATGGGAGGTATGAGCAAAAATCAGGTAATCTTTAACATGGGGATTTAACTTTACTGCGGCTAATGCCGCTGCAGATGCGATAAAACCATCGATGATAACGAGCATGTTAGCTTGTGCTGCAGCGAGCATAGTGGCGGTCATTTGCACGATTTCAAAACCACCCAATGCAGCCAATATTGCCTTAGTATCACCACGTTTGTCTTGATGTAAAACAACTGCATCAGCAACTAGCTGTCGTTTTCTAATTAATGTCTGTTCATCTATTCCCGTGCCAGCACCAACACAGAGATCGCTATCTATATCTAATAATGCTGTCATTAAGGCTGACGCAGATGAGGTGTTGCCAATCCCCATTTCCCCCAGCAATAACAGATTGATACCTTGTTGACGGTGATACTCAACGCGTTGATTAGCAAATTCAAAGCCCTGTTCCAAGGTAGTTAACGACATAGCCTCAGTAACATTAATGGCCTCAGTACCCGCCCCTAATCGCTGGTTAATCACGCCCAATGAATCATCTAACGGCGATAACATGCCGCAATCAATCACCTCTAAATCAATCTGCATTTGTCTGCAAAACACATTGATAGCCGCGCCGCCTGCAACAAAGTTATGCACCATCTGCTGGGTCACTTCACTTGGCGCAATCGAAACACCGGCTCTCGCCAAACCATGATCTGCTGCAAAAATCATGGCTTGGGGCATTAACTTAATATGCTGATGCCCTAATACTGCCGCTAATTGTGCTGCCAGCGGTTCTAATTTGCCTAATGCGCCAATGGGTTTAGTTTTATTGTTAATTTTATGCCAAATTGCGCTGTCATTAACGGTTGAAACGGGTGTAATGCAATACATAGCTGTAATACCTATCAATTAGCGCTGACGCTTTTTAAGAATAAATAAGAAAAAGATGCTGCCCATTGCAGCGGTGATAATACCAATAGGTAACTCTTGATTGGTTAGCAACATGCGAGCAAATACGTCGACCCACACCATAAAGATACCGCCTAACAAACCGACAAATAAAAATGAATATTGTTGGGGAAAAAGCAAACGCGCACAATGTGGGATCATCAAACCGACAAAGCCAATACCGCCACAAAATGCCACTAACACCGCAGTGAGTAATGAGCACACCCCCAGCATCAACAATCTCACTTTAACCACATTAACACCAAGACTGTGAGCGGTTTCATCACCCGCACTTAACGCCTTTAGTGGCCGTTTATAAGCAACAATGATGCAGTAACTAATGCTCAAGGCTAACAATGGCCAAATTAAAATAGGCATGATGCACGGGTAAAGCTGCCTAAACTCCAAAACAGCACACTCGCAGCCGCCTGAGGGTCAGCAAAATACAGTAATAAGCTCGATAAGGCGGCAAACATAAATGAAGTGACTACACCTGCTAATAGCATCCGCTCAACTTGGCGATTAACTTGCCGGCCACTTAAGCCAACCACAATGACCATTGCCGCTAATGCCCCAAGCATAGCGCCAGTGCTAATACCAATATGCCCGAGTTTATTATTGAATAGGGTAAGCATCACCACTGCGCCAAATGAAGCACCTGATGAGATACCAAATAGATAGGGATCGGCTAAAGGATTTCGGGTCACTCGTTGTAATACTGCCCCAGCTAAAGCAAGACCAGCCCCAGCCATAAAAGCCAATAGCATGCGCGGTAATCGTAATTGCCAAATAACTTGTTGAACTAAAGGGTCTGGCGTTGCTGTCGACCAAATAGAACTAATTGAGTCAGGCAACAAATGATTTATCACCTGCACCATTGATACTGGGTATGCGCCTAAAGATAAACTAAATAAAAAAGTAAAAAGTGCGAGTACAAACAATACCCAAGACAAAGAGCAATAATGATGCTGCTTAGTCATAAGTCGCCTCACTATCATAAAAATATTGCACCATTGGTCGCTGGTGATACGGATGCGGTTTGATTTGGCATTTAACCCCAAAAACATCAGCAATGGTTGCCTCTGTAATCACATCATCTGGAGTACCATGAGCAACAACACAACCATGATTTAATAACAATATTTGGTCACAAATCGCGCTGGCTAAGTTCAGATCATGAATAGAGACGATCACCGTTAAATTAAGCTTTTTAATTAAGGTTAAAATTTGAATTTGATAACGAATATCAAGATGATTCGTCGGTTCATCTAAAATCAACAGCTTAGGCTTTTGTACAATCGCTCGGGCAATCAAGGCGCGTTGTCGCTCACCACCAGATAACTCACTTAACATGCAGTTGGCTTTGTCAAGTAATCCAACCATAGTCAATGCTTGCTCAACTTGCTGTTGATCATCCAAAGTATGACCTTCAAACCAACTTTTATGCGGTAACATTCCCATCGCCACTAAATCAAAGGTGGTGCTAATAAAGTGATCGTTATTTTCTTGTTGTACCACCGCAACTTGCTTAGCCAGTTGACGTAAGCTCATTTTGCTGACATCTTCACCAAATAGCATGACTTGACCACTATTAGCCTGAATAAATCGATAGATTGCTCGTAATAAACTCGACTTACCCGCACCGTTAGGGCCAATGACAGCCAGCATTTGAGACTGCGGCAACTCAAAACTAATCTCAGATAAAATCGATTTTGCATCGATTTTCCAAGATAAAGAGCAAACCGTTAATGCTTTGTTCTGTGACATGAATATCCTTTACGCTTAAGTGCACCCGCTTAAGCAAAAAACAACATTAAGGCTGGTGTCTGACTTGTGCTAAGCACTCACAGTTGCGGGGACAGTCAGTATCTAATTGATATAATACGAGATACACATTCCCATTTAAGTTAGTCATAAAATAACTAACACCTTAACGAAGCTAACTTCCCATACTCAACATATAGGTCTTAATCTGGCCAACAAAGCTGTAGAAACTGCTGACCATCTGTTGTTATTGATAATTTTATTTGCAGCAAGGCAGCATAAGGTAAGTGCAAGGCATTGTAAAAACCCACTTGCTTTGAACAACCTAAAACATAACTAAGCAGAAAACGAATAACGCCCGCATGACACACCACCAGCGCATCTTGCTGTTGTTGCTCGACTAACTGTAATACATGTTGCCAAGCTTGCATCACCCTTAATTCAAATTCCATCATGGTTTCACCTGCTGGCGGCGGATTGTGCCAAGGATCTTGCCAAAATGCATCTAATTGCTGTGGATAATCTTGATATAACTGCTGGTAGGTTTGCCCATCCCAATCGCCAAAATTAAATTCGGCTAATTGCGTAACACAATGAATGACCTCTGAAGGCCATTGTAGCTGACAAAAATGCAGGCAACGTTGCAGTGGTGAGGTCACAATTAATGAAGGTAAATGCTCAAACTTTGCCAATGCTTGTTGCATTTGTTGCTGGCCTAATGAGGTTAATGCCACATCAGTGCGCCCCCGTAAAATATCCCCACCTTGGCATTGACCATGACGCAAAAGATAAATAGAAAATTGCTGCATCGCTAAATCGTCACTCACATAAATATTAACAAATGATTAATTACTGATTAACGCTTGTCCTTAATCTTCTAACTCGGCTATTATGGACGTCTATACGGATATATGTCCAAAACTAAATCCTATTTTCTCAAAAAATAACAACATTATGAATATTTGGACTCTAAAGGTTGGTAAATAATATGACATCATCGCATTCTGCCTTACACCCCATTGAACACGAACTCAACCAACGTATTTTGATTCTTGATGGTGCTATGGGAACAATGATCCAAAATCATCAACTTTCAGAAGTCGATTTTAGAGGCCAGCGTTTTAAAGATTGGCACTGTGATGTCAAAGGTAACAATGATCTTTTAGTGCTCACTCAGCCACAAATTATCAAAGATATCCATCTGCCTATCTCAATGCTGGCGCCGATATTATTGAAACTAATACCTTTAACGCGACCACTATTGCGATGGCCGATTACGATATGCAATCGATTGCAGCAGACATTAACTTAGCTGCAGCGAAAATTGCACGATCCGCGGCTGATGAAGTGAGCCAAATTACGGGGATACCAAAATTTGTTGCAGGAGTACTCGGGCCAACTAACCGTACCTGCTCAATCAGTCCTGATGTTAATGATCCCAGTTATCGTAATATCCATTTTGATCAGTTAGTCAGTGCCTATAAAGAATCATGTCATGCACTTATTGAGGGCGGAGTTGATTTGATCATGGTGGAAACCATCTTTGATACGCTCAATGCCAAAGCCGCTTTATTTGCCATTGATGAAGTATTTTGTCAGCGCAATATCAAATTACCCGTCATGATATCGGGCACCATCACAGATGCTTCAGGTCGCACCTTAACCGGCCAAACAACCGAGGCATTTTATAACTCATTACGCCATATCAAACCTCTATCTATGGGGCTCAATTGCGCACTGGGCCCTAAAGAACTAAGTCCCTATATTGAAGAATTAAGCCGTATAAGTGAAAGTTATGTTTCTGCTCATCCTAATGCGGGATTGCCCAATGAATTTGGTGGTTATGATGAAACGCCGCAGCAGATGGCACAAGTTATTGCAGATTGGGCAGCCAGAGGTCTAATCAATATTATTGGCGGCTGTTGTGGTACCACACCAAAACATATTACCGCAATTAAACAAGCCGTTGCTTGCTATTCACCACGGCCATTACCGACTATCGAAGTTGCATGTCGTTTATCAGGCCTAGAACCCTTAACCATAGATAAAGATTCACTGTTTGTGAATGTGGGAGAGCGCACAAACGTCACGGGTTCAGCACGATTTTTACGGCTGATTAAAGAGGGACAATTTGAAACTGCTCTCGATGTTGCCCGAGATCAAGTTGAAAATGGCGCACAAATTATCGATATCAATATGGATGAAGGCATGTTGGATGGAGTTGAGATGATGGCTAAGTTTTTAAACTTGGTCGCATCTGAGCCAGATATATCCAAAGTGCCTGTAATGATCGACTCATCCAAATGGGAGGTGATTGAGGCTGGATTAAAATGCATTCAAGGTAAGGGGATTGTTAACTCAATATCGCTTAAAGAGGGAGAAACTAAATTTATTGAACAGGCCAAATTAATCAAACGCTATGGCGCCGCTGCCATTGTGATGGCGTTTGATGAAGCGGGTCAAGCAGACACTAAAGCACGTAAAATTGAGATCTGCACTCGTGCTTATCGTGTCCTTGTTGATCGCGTCGGTTTTGCACCTGAAGACATTATTTTTGACCCCAATATTTTCGCTATCGCCACCGGTATTGAGGAACACGATAACTATGGTGTCGACTTTATTGAAGCGACCGCAGAAATTAAACGCACTCTGCCACATGCCATGATCTCAGGTGGCGTATCGAATGTGTCGTTTTCATTTAGAGGCAACAACCCCGTCCGTGAGGCAATCCATGCGGTATTCCTTTACCACGCCATCAAGGCGGGAATGAGCATGGGCATTGTCAATCCAAGTCAACTGGCAATTTATGATGATATTGATGCAGAACTTAAACCGTTAGTTGAACATGTGGTACTCAACTTACCTTGCCCCCTTACTAATTCAAACAATACTGAACAATTACTCGACGTAGCAGAAAAATATCGCGGAGATGGGGCAAAAGCTGAATCTAAAACTGATTTAAGTTGGCGGCAACTCCCAGTCAATAAACGACTTGAGCATGCACTGGTAAAAGGGATCACTGAGTATATTGACCAAGATACTGAAGAAGCACGTGCAGCTGCTAGCAGACCACTAGATGTGATTGAAGGGCCATTAATGGATGGCATGAATGTGGTGGGAGATCTATTTGGTTCAGGCAAAATGTTTTTACCTCAAGTAGTCAAATCTGCTCGGGTCATGAAAAAAGCTGTTTCTTATTTAAATCCTTATATTGAAGCTGAAAAAATAGCTGGCCAATCCAATGGCAAGATTTTAATGGTCACGGTAAAAGGCGATGTACATGATATCGGCAAAAATATTGTCGGCGTGGTACTGGCTTGTAATGGCTATGAAGTGATCGATCTAGGCGTAATGGTACCGGTTGAGAAAATAATCGAAGTCGCGAAAGCTGAAAATGTCGACATTATTGGTATGTCGGGGTTAATCACCCCAAGCTTAGATGAAATGGTTCATAACGTTAAAACCTTTCACCGTGAAGGACTAACGATTCCAGCCATTATTGGTGGTGCTACCTGCTCTAAGATCCATACCGCAGTCAAGATTGCTCCCCACGCTCCTCATGGGGCTATCTATATTGCGGATGCCTCTAGAGCCGTGCCAATGGTGAGTAAGTTAATTAATAACCAAACCCGTCAGGCAACAATTGATGCCATCTATGACGAATATCAAACCATGCGTGACAAGCGTAATAGCCAAACTAAACGTAAAAAAATTATCTCTATTGAAGAAGCAAGAGCCAATCGATGCCAACATGATTGGCACAATTATCAAGCCATACCCCCTAATAAGTTAGGCATCCAAGTATTTGATGATTATCCTCTGACTGATTTAGTCGAGCGTATTGATTGGACGCCTTTTTTTAGAAGTTGGGAGTTACATGGTCATTATCCAGAAATCCTAGAAGATAAGGTGGTCGGTGAAGAAGCACGCAAACTGTTTAGCGATGGCAAACAGATGCTTAACCAGATCATTAATGAAAAATGGTTAACGGCTAAAGCGGTCATAGGCTTATTCCCCGCAAATAGCATCAATCATGATGATATTGAACTCTATACCGATGAAACGCGTCAACAAACCTTGTTAACCACGCATCATTTACGGATGCAGATTGAGCGAGTCAGTAATAACAACTTCTGTTTAGCTGACTTTGTCGCACCGAAAGAAAGTGGTGTGGCAGACTATATGGGTGGTTTTGCCGTTACTGCGGGGCATGGCATCGACGCACATATTGCGCGATTTGAAGCTAATCATGATGATTACAGTGCCATTATGCTCAAATGTTTAGCCGATCGCTTAGCAGAAGCTTTTGCTGAACGAATGCATGAACGAGTGCGTAAAGAATTTTGGGGTTATGCCACTGATGAATCGCTCGATAATGAAGCCCTTATCCGTGAAAAATACAAAGGTATTCGACCTGCGCCAGGTTATCCTGCTTGCCCAGATCACACAGAAAAAGGGTTACTCTGGCAGTTATTGCAACCTGATCAAAATATCGATCTTAATATCACTGAAAGTTATGCCATGTACCCAACCGCAGCCGTCAGCGGCTGGTACTTTGCCCACCCACAATCACGTTACTTTGGGGTAACCAATATTGGTCGCGATCAAGTTGAAGATTATGCCAACCGAAAAGGAATGACCATCGCCGAAGCTGAAAAATGGCTACAACCGGTACTGGATTACGATACAGATTAATCAGTACAAACAAGCTAACCGTTAATATTGTTTAACGGTTAGCTTGCTTTGTTTTAGTTATTTAATTTTGAGGTGGTATTTGGCAATACACACAAAATTGATGTCCATTACATATACCTTCGTTCACGCCTCCAGAGCAATTATCCAATAATGCATCATCAATGGTTTGCAAACGTTCATCTTTAGCATCGGCTTGTAACTCAGCCTCATGACTATTTTTATTCATACTTTTTTGATTCTTTGTTGGATTCATCTGTCTAGCCCTCTTCATTATTTTAGTCCGCAATTATCTCAATCAATACTTACAAAAACTGAATAACTGCTGGCACACATCAAGTTGTAGTTGCGACTGCCGCAAGTAAAATTAAAACGATTAATTTGTTAAAAATTTGGACTATATTTGCTATTTTTGCTAGGGTCATCTAGGGCTTAAATTAGGGAAAATATGACAGTTACAGGGCATGTTTTGCTTCTAACAACTTGAAATACATAGGACTTGTAAACCTGACTTTTTAACTTATTTTATAAGCGAACAGAGACATACATTGTTTATTTTCGCTTATTGAGATAATAAGAGATTGATAAGGAACATCTACTGATGGATTTCGAAAGGTACTTACACAGAAGTTGCAATTTATTCGTTTATTTAGTCACTTTTCTTACTATATTTTCGACTCAAGCAGATGAATTAGTATGTCGTCCGCATAATATTGAACAAACTAATGTTAGCCAGCAAATCTTAAAATGCGAGAATCTACTCAAAACATTAAAACCTGATAGTCAACAATACATATTATCCAGCTTGGCACTGTCGACACTGTATCAAGAAATAGGCGATCTCACCTCTGCAGAAACCTTACTTAAAACCAACTTAAAACAAGTCTCAAATCTAGATCCCACCTTAGCGATTCGCCTCCACCGTCAATTAGGTATTAGTTATTTCCACCAACGTTTGTATGAACAAGCTTTTAAAGAGTTTGAGCAATCCCTTTCTCTAGCAATTGAAATAAAGAACAACAAACTTGTTTCACTAAGCTATAACGACTTAGCCAATATCTATAAAGTTTACGGTGATTTTGATACCAGCATTCAATTGCTAATGAAAAGTTATGAACTCCATAATCAGGAAAAAAATAAGCTAGGACAAGCGGTTGTACTAAACAACTTAGGCTCCTTATATGTTGACCAACACAAGCTTAACGAAGCGATTGTGTCATATCGTAATGCCTACTCACTTTTTAATGATATCGGCCAATCGCTCAGAGCTAACAATACCCTGTCAAAACTAGGCTATGCCTTCTATTTAAATGGAGACACACATAAGGCGTTAGAATTACTCAATAATGCTGCAGATATATTTAAGCAGGAAAATGCCTTTCGATATTTATCAAATGCTTATGTACTATTGGCAGAGATAACCGCACAATCCAATCAACTTAGCCAAGCACAATCATGGTTAGATCAAGCTAAGCATACCTTTAATTTATTCCAATCATCTGAGCAAAACCCTAAATATTGGTATATTCAAGGCATCATTTATGAAAAGCAGAACAAACTAGAGCAAGCTTATCAAGCCTTTGAAATGGCATACCAATTAATGAAAAAAAATAAAGAGTATAAACTACAAGAACAGCTCTATACGGCGATGGCGACGCTCAGTGAAAAACAACTTAACTTTGAACAATCCAGCAAATACTGGCGTTTATATGCAGATACATTATCTTCGCAACTTATTCGTAAAAATGATCTAAGAATTGAAAAAATTAAGAGCTCATTTACATTTACCCCACAGCCTGCAACGACCGATAATAAATTGTTTTTTCCTTTATTTTGGATACTAGCAGCGATAATCATTGGCTCGCTATTAGTAATATGGGGATGGCATCATTTCCGCACTAAAACCGCAACAGCAATTACGCCTGAAAACCAAAGCACACCAGAGACAACTAAACAGGTGACACCACCAATAAAAGAGATCAGCGATGATGAGGTTAAAAGTCAATTAATCGAGTTAATGCATTTAGCCCTACAAATGTGGGAAGAAAATACCCAAACAGGTAAATTAGAACTGGCACAACAGAGTAAAATTTGGAGCGTGGGTATTGATGATGGCCGCTTACGTGCTAGGGCGATGGAGCGTTATTTTAGCTTAGCTACCCTACCACAAAATCCAAGATGGCGTACTGTCGTAAGAACCTGTAATTTTGTCCTACAAAAATGCCAAGGTCAAAGCCTGTATCGACAAGAGCTAGAAACTAAACTCATGCAGCTTCAAACTCAAATAAAGTCTCGCTCAATGCATAAATAACACAATAAAAAAGGGTCTAAATAAATTAGACCCTTGTTAAATTCTGCAATTAATTACCCAAACAAGGTTACTTAATAAATGCTTCAACAGTACCTTTTAAGGTAATTAACATCGGTTGACCGAAACGATCTAGCGCTTTAGGCGAAGGAATTTTTACCCAACCTTCACTGATGCAATATTCTTCAACATCAAAACGCTCTTTGCCGTTTAAACGGATACCAATGTCATGCTCAAAAAATTCTGCCACATGAAAACGGCTACGTGGATTACCTGAAAGGCGATCTGGTAAAGCTGGTTGTGATTGAGTGTCGCTCATATTATTTCTTACCCAAAGTCAAAAAGTGCGCCATTGTAGACAATATAAAGCTATCGCTCAACAATTGTAGTTGGCTTATACCTATCATGCAGAGGCAAATGCAGCACTATTTGCGCGGCGGCGTTGACCAAAGTCCTCTTTACTGATTTCCTGCACACCATTTTTATCAAAACGCAAAATGCGATCTGCTGTCATCACTGTCTGCGGTCGGTGAGCAATCATAATTCGCGTAATATTAAGCTGCTTTACTGCCGCATTAACATGTTGTTCGGTCGCTAAGTCTAAGCTCGAGGTCGCCTCATCTAAGAATAAAATCTTAGGTCGCTTATAAAAAGCTCTAGCCAACAGTAGACGTTGTGCTTGCCCACCAGAAAGACTCGATCCCATATCACCAATCAGAGAACGATAAGCCATGGGCAACCGCTGTATGTCTTTATCTATCCCCGCAAGTTCAGCACATTTTTCAGCCCACTGACGATCAGGTTCTTGGCTGAAAAATGTAATATTATCCATAATGGTGCCAGATAAAAGTTGATCGTTTTGCAAGACGCTAGCCACTTGATTTCTAAAGTTAACTAAACCGATCTTACGAATATCTCGACCATCAACTAAGACCTGCCCTTGGCTCGGTTTTAATAATCCTAACATCACTTTCATGAGCGTGCTTTTTCCACAACCTGATGGCCCAACAATCGCGACTGAATCACCACTACTTATGGTTAAGCTTAAGTTATTTAACACAT
This sequence comes from Shewanella marina JCM 15074, assembly GCF_000614975.1. Lineage (GTDB taxonomy): Bacteria > Pseudomonadota > Gammaproteobacteria > Enterobacterales > Shewanellaceae > Shewanella > Shewanella marina. Next base: position 3,513 of record NZ_BALM01000011.1, on the reverse strand, counting down.
CTCGCTCTTCGTCAGAATAGCTAAATTGAATCTCTTTAAGCGTCAAATTACCAGCCACATTAAATTCATCATCTGCTTCGCCCAAATCACTTTCTTGTTCCGTTAAGGTGATATCGCCCAAACGCTCCAAGTGCAGATAACACATTTTAAACTCAATATATTTATCAATGAGATTATTAATTTTTTGCTCAAACTGAGTTTTATATGACACAAAAGCTAGTAACATTCCCACAGTTAAAATATTCGTCATCACCATTTCAGCCCCCAGGTAAATGACTAGAATATTTTCAACACCAAAAATAAGCATGCTGGTCCAGCTAAACATGACTCGTAGACGCTCAACTTTAATCGAGGTATTAGCACTGTCGACATTGAAATTATTAAACAGGCTTAACCTGTCGGCCTCTTTAGTAAATAACTTAATACTCTGAATGCCCCGTACCGACTCCATAAAATTGCTGTCTTTCTTTGCAGTGGCAACAATATTCTCACGGTTTACATGGCGTAGCTTTTGATATGACACCACCCGTACTAATAAATACAAGGCTGAAGCCAATACCACCAATAACATGAGTTCAATGCTGTAGATGTACATCATCACTAATAAGCCGATGACGATTAGACCATCAACAATACTTTCAACTAACGTGGTAGTCAGTAGATTTTTAATCGATTCTAATGAGCGAAAACGTGATACCACATCACCAATATGACGCTTTTCAAAGTAATCCATCGGCAATTTAAACAGATGACCGACCAAATTCGAGTTCATCTGCAATGACAACTGATTACCTAATAACATAATCAATAATGACCTGAGTCCAGTCGATAAAGCCTGTAGTAGCAACACGCAGCCAAAACCAATTGCAAGTATCATCAACAAACTATAATCATTGCTGATAATGACGTCGTCCACAGTAAGCTGCATAAATATTGGCGTCACCAAAATAAATGCTTGTAATAACATCGAAAAAATAAAAATCGTCAGTAAAGATTGTTTCCAGCCTTCTAAGTTGGTCCAGAATGAACTTAACGACGCCGTTTCAACGTGTTCTTGTTTTTTAAAATCATTTTTAGGCGTAAGTTCTAGTGCCACACCGGTGTAGCTATCTGACATCTCTGCCAAAGAGCACACTCGTAAACCTGTAGCAGGGTCATGAATATGAAATTTGTTACCCGATATTTTTTTCAATACCACAAAATGATCAAGATCCCAGTGAATAATACAAGGTGTCTTTAGCTGCTTCATATCTTCTAACTGACACTGTACCGCTCTATGTTCTAAGCCAATTTTATCCGCTAATTGGGTCAGTCCACGTAAAGTAGAGCCTGTCATTGATACTCGATGCATTTGGCGCAAATGAAATAAATCGATATTACAGCCATAATATCCAGCAATCATCGCCATAGCAGCTAAACCACATTCAGCGGCTTCTGTTTGTAAAATAACAGGTAAAGACTGCTTACCAGAAAAATTAATTCGATCAATTAAGTTATTCATGTTAACTGTCCCTTAAGCTGTAAATAGGCTCTAAAATCCATTGCACCAATGAACGATCTTCAAGTTTTACGCTTGCTTCTAACTCCATTCCAACACCTAAGCTAATCAGGTCCTCGCCAACCTTAATGTGTTGCGATGTTAGCGACACCACCACCTTATAAACGGCGCCAGACAGCTCGACCGTGGTTTGCAACTCTTCCGGTAATGAAATGACCTTTGAAACACTAGCAACTTGTCCCTGCTGCAAGCCAAAGTGCTGATATGGAAAGGCGCTATAGCGCATGGCAACTTGTTGGCCTTCCTTAATAAAACCAATGGAGCTTGCAGGCACATATAACTCTGCTTGCAAAGTAGAATCAGCGGGGATCAAACTGCCAATCAATTCGCCTTTTTTAATGTACTCACCAATAAACGAATGCTGAGTGGCGATAACGCCTGCTGTGGGCGCATAAATTCGATAATCAATTTTAGCGGAAGCATCGACAATGCGTTGCTCATTCTCAATCAGTTTACGCTCGAGTAAGTTAATTTTTTCATTAAAAACAGCAGGCATTAATGCTAAGTCATTATTCAGTTCCGTGAGTTTAGTTTCACTATTTGTGATTTTTAAATTCAGATCGTTACGTTTAGTTTTCAGCGCTAAATAATCTTCATAGACATTGTCGATTTGGGCTTGATTGGTATGCCCTGAAGCTAATAGTTGCTCATTACGTTGTAGACTTTTACGTGCTAACACCAAACGTTCGTCATAGATAACGAGCTGTTGTTCAAGATGATTAATCTCACTCTTTTTAGCGACTATTCTGTCACTTAATAGCTGTTTATCGAGCACCATCTTTTGTTCGGCAATCTTAATATCTTCTTGTAAAGACTGGTTTAATTGTTGTTGTTGCAGCAAAATATTTTGATCTAAGTTTTTATCTAAAGAACTATGTCGCTCAGTTGAAATAACATATAGCAGTTGCCCTTTCGCAACGATATCGCCTTCATTAAATAACTGCTGCTCAATTTTTCCTTCACGGCTCGCACTTAATTTTACAACGCCTTTATCTACAGTAATGACCCCAAATACAGTGGCGTGTTTAGCGTAATTCCCCATAAATAAATAAACGACAAAAACACAAATTGCGATAAATAAAATATAGGCAATCCACTTGTACTCAGGCGGTTGACGTAGCAGCACTTCACCTAACGTTTTTACTTTATTATTCTTTTCCAAAACCTCTTTTCTAAAAAGTTTATCTCTATCAGAAAAATACTGCATACCGTCCTCCCGTTTGTCTAAGCTGCGCCAGACATTTCGCCTCTCATCCGCTCAAACTCATTGCGTTTATTTTCAGAACGCTGATGTTCAGCCTCATAAGCCATCTGACACAGTGATTCAACCGTATATTGACTTGGATATTCTTTATACCAACGAATAAATACATCTTTACCTAAATGATCATAAATAAACTCATACTGCCAACGTTTACTGTCCATCAATATTTTCTTTCGTTCCGCAACTGACATATCTTTATATTTGTCAGCTTCTTTCTTTTTATTTGATTCAGTATTAGGCGAGTGATGTAAATATTGACCAAATAACGCTTTACAGAAACCACTATACTCTCGAGTGAATAAAATAAAGTTGTGCCACATTTCATCTAAAACAACTAATTGGGCATCAATCACTAATGGTTTTTTGATTCCTTCAGCTCTGACTTTATAAGCTAGCCACAACCAACGTTTAACATCATCAAATATAATATTGGCTTGTTCTTTATCAACACCATAATTTTTTATAAAGCGAGCAACAATATCTTCATTTTGATATGCCATCACCTGTTCTAACTTTATTTCTTTCATAGCAAACTCCTGTTTACTTAATCTTGCCTACATAGTAATAAACAAGATTAAGTATAAATACTGTAATAATGGAGGCTGTAAATACGATATGTGATATTAATTTTTATTTATTAGCCTCTATACATTACATGGGACAATTTATTATTGGAAAAAACAAGGCCACT
>NZ_BALM01000012.1 GCF_000614975.1 Shewanella marina JCM 15074 | reverse complement strand
AGTCGCCGTCAACACTTAATTTTCGCATTATGTTTGAGTGATGATTTATCAATCAAACTACGCTTCAGTGAGTAACCGCTTACACTCTACAAACTTGCCTTACAGCGCAGTTTGCCGTGTCAGTGGGGTCGCATTATAGGGGCTAACTCAGATAGCGCAAGCGCTTTTTAACAAAAACTGGCAATTATTTTTTACACTCAGCTTAACCACTTATTAACCACAAGTTATCCACAGAATTCGTCATATTTTGTATTAAAATCAATCAACTCTATGATTGTAAAAATAATTGGTAAGCCCGACTTTGAGTTTCTTCATGATAAACAAAGCCCAATTGATCAAATAAGCGATGTAATTGTTCATCATCCTCGGCTTTTACTTCAAAACCCACTAAGACTTTGCCATAAGCCGCGCCATGATTTCGATAATGAAACAAACTAATATTCCAACGGCTTTTTAACGTCATTAAGAATTGTAATAATGCGCCTGGATGTTCTGGAAATTCAAAACTAAATATACGCTCATTAATCACTGTTGAAGGTTTACCTCCTACCATATAGCGTACATGCAATTTTGCCGTTTCATCATGAGACAGATCTTCCACATCAAAATCAGCATCTATTAGTGTTTGCGTTAGTTGCTTTACATCATCAATGCCATTAACTCGAATACCAGCAAATACCACAGCTTGCTGCCGCCCACTAAAGCGATAATTGAATTCAGTAATACCTTTACTACCAAGCAACTGACTAAAACGTAAGAAGCTACCTGGCTGCTCAGGAATTTTAACCGCCAGTACAGCTTCTTTTTGTTCGCCTAGCTCACAGCGCTCTGACATATAACGTAAACTATGAAAATTGACATTAGCACCACTTAATATCGCTGCTAATTTTTCATTATCGGCATGAGCCGATCTATTCTTCTTTAAGCCTGCTAACGCTAATGCTCCTGATGGCTCAGCAATTGCTCGCGTATCTTCGAAGATATCTTTCACTGCCGTGCATATTTCATCAGAACTAACAGTGATCACATCATCTATATATAGCTGCGCCACTTTAAAGGTTTTCTCACCAATCCGTTTTACCGCAACACCATCGGCAAACAAACCTACCTGAGCTAAGTCAACTGGATGACCCGCGGCTATCGCAGCTTTTAAACAAGCCGAGTCTTCCGGTTCAACTGCAATAATTTTAACATGTGGCATGACGGCCTTATAGTAAGCGGCCACTCCAGCGGCCAACCCTCCGCCACCGACAGGAACGTAGATTGCATCAAGGTCTTGCTGTTGTTGTAGTAACTCTTGCGCAATAGTACCTTGCCCAGCTATAACATCTTCATCATCAAAAGGAGCAATGTATACACGGCCATATTCTTCTGCTTGTTGCTTAGCATAATGGTTTGCTTCATCAAACGATTGACCAATTAACTTAACCTCGGCACCAAAACGTCTCACGGCATCGACTTTTATCTCTGGTGTGGTTACAGGCATTACGATAAGGGCATTTATTCCGAGTTTATTTGCAGAGAGTGCAACACCTTGTGCATGATTTCCTGCGGAAGCACATACTACGCCACATGCTCTTTGTTCCGCACTTAAATTCACTATCCTATTGTAGGCACCACGTAGTTTAAACGAGTGTACTGGTTGTAAATCTTCACGCTTTAATAAAATTTGGCTATTTAATCGAGCTGACAGTTTTTTTAGCGGCGTTAAAGGCGTCACTTTAGCCACTTGATAAACATTAGCCAATAACGTCTTCTGTAAATAGTAATGCGCAAGTGAAAGCTGTGCGAGTGATACTGACATGCTAGTCTCCCAATAATGCTTTATTACGAACAGCACCTTTATCTGCGCTCGTCGCTAACATCGCATAAGCTTTCAATGCGACAGAAACATGACGTTCTCGGTTAACTGGACGCCATGCTTGTTTGCCCTTGTTTTGCATCGTTTGTCGGCGTTGCGCAAGTGTTTGCTCACTCACGTTTAGTTCAATGATTCGATTTGGAATATCAATTGCGATAGTGTCACCATCTTCAATTAAGGCAATGGTGCCACCGGATGCTGCTTCTGGTGAGATATGGCCAATTGATAGACCTGAGGTTCCCCCCGAAAAACGACCATCGGTAATTAATGCACACTTGGTTCCTAGCCCTTTGGATTTTAAATAACTGGTGGGATACAGCATTTCTTGCATACCTGGCCCACCTTTAGGGCCTTCGTAGCGAATGACCACCACATCGCCCTCAATAATATCTCCCGCCAAAATTGCAGTAACGGCATCATCTTGGCTTTCATACACTTTGGCACGACCAGTAAAAACTAAATTGGACGGATCAACACCTGCGGTTTTAACAATGCAACCTTGTGGTGCAAGATTACCACTTAATACGGCCAAGCCACCTTCTTGACTGAATGCATACTCTTTACTGCGAATACAACCTTGCTGCCGATCGATATCAACGCTATCCCAGCGGCAATCTTGACTAAATGCTTGTGTAGTTGGAATACCCGCAGGTCCTGCAGCATAGAATTGATGAACTTGTTCATCTTGGGTTTGGATTAAATCAAATCGGCTCAGTACATCAGCAAGATTTTTGCCTGCGACATGATTAACACGGGTATCAAGTAAGTTAGCACGCGCTAACTCACCTAATATAGCCATTACGCCACCAGCTCGATGTACATCTTCCATATGATACTTAGGCGTTGCGGGTGCGACTTTACATAAATGTGGGACTTGTCGCGATAATCGATCAATATCGCTCATATCGAAATCGACTTCAGCTTCTTGCGCCGCAGCCAATAGGTGTAGCACTGTGTTACTCGATCCCCCCATAGCTATATCAAGCACCATGGCATTTTCAAATGCTTGTCTAGTGGCGATATTACGCGGTAATGCAGTAACGTCATCATCAAAATAATATCGTTTAGCAAGTGCCATCACTTGCCTGCCCGCTTCTAAAAACAGTTCACGTCTATCAGCATGAGTTGCAAGTAATGACCCATTCCCTGGTAGCGATAACCCTAGCGCTTCTGTTAAACAGTTCATTGAATTAGCCGTAAACATACCCGAACATGAGCCACACGTCGGACAAGCACTTCGTTCAATCTGTTCACTGTCTGCATCGGAAATTCGCTCATCGGCAGCGGCAACCATAGCATCGACCAAATCTAGCTTAATCAGCTTATCAGAAAGCTTAGTCTTACCCGCTTCCATTGGTCCACCGGACACAAATACCACTGGGATATTTAGTCTTAATGCAGCCATCAACATACCCGGAGTAATTTTATCGCAATTAGAAATACAGACTAAAGCATCGGCGCAGTGAGCACTCACCATATACTCCACACTATCGGCTATCAATTCTCGCGACGGCAAGCTATACAACATACCGCTATGGCCCATGGCAATACCATCATCAACTGCAATGGTATTAAACTCTTTTGCAATTCCACCCACCTCTTCAATTGCAGATGCAACTAAGGCGCCCATATCTTTTAAATGCACATGACCCGGAACAAACTGGGTAAAGGAATTAGCAATCGCAATAATAGGCTTACCAAAATCTTGGTCTTTCACACCTGTAGCACGCCATAATGCTCGTGCGCCAGCCATATTACGGCCTTGAGTACTGGTAGCTGATCGTAGTTTTGCCATGTTATTCATCCTTAATCTTGCAATAATTACCGCACTATTTATAAACTCATATACTTATAAAACCTGACACGTTTTCACATCGATCAACTTAGTTAATTGGTTAACCAATAATGGTACTGCTCGCTCACTTTGTACGACCATATTAAGTAATGTATCTCGACTGGCTTGCTGTTCAACATTCATGGTTGCTACGGTAAAACCACGATGACGCACCACCCGTAATACACGCTCAAGCACTTCAGGAGATGAATTTAAGATCAGTTCTATTTGATGTTTCATGTTTGCTTCTCCATTTCATCCATCATTTCGCTATTTGAAGCACCGGGAGGTACCAATGGCCATACATTAACGTGATCATTAATCTGCACATGTAATAGGTAAGCCCCTGTCGCATTTAGTAAATCATCAAGACCTGACTCTACGTCTTGTGCTTGGCTGATGGTACGGCCGGGAATGCTAAAGGCACTGGCTAGCGTGACAAAGTCAGGGTTATCAGACAGATCGGTTTCACTGTAACGTTGCTCAAAAAAGAGTTGCTGCCACTGTTTAACCATGCCTAGTTTTTGATTGTCTATCAGTAGAATTTTTACGGGAAGCTGTCGACGTTTTATAGTAGCAAGCTCTTGTACATTCATCATAAAAGAACCATCACCAGAGACAGTAACCACTAACGAATCTGGCCTTGCCATTTGCGCACCAATTGCTGCTGGCAGCCCAAATCCCATAGTGCCTAAACCTGCACTGGAAAGGTGATCTTCTGGCTGCCGAAACCACATATGTTGTGCGACCCACATTTGATGCTGACCAACATCACAACACACCACACTATCTTCAGGTAATTTATCGGCTAATCGCCTTAACATGGTTGGCGCATAAATCAGCTCGCCTGCATGCTGATACTGCTGTCGATATTGTTCCTTTAAACTCTCGATATATTGCTGCCATGATGTTATTTCTAACGGCTGTGCTAACGCAGGTAAAACTTGGCATAAATCAGCAGCAATCGATACATGAGGCTGACGCAACTTACCTAATTCAGCCTGATCAATATCCAGATGAATCACCCGTGCGTTTTCAGCAAAACTGGCTAAGCGCCCAGTGACCCGGTCATCAAACCTAGCCCCTACAGCAATAAGTAAATCGCACTCTTGCACCGCTATATTAGCGGCTTTACCACCATGCATACCTAACATGCCTAAGTAATGGGGATCATTAGGTGCAACACTACCAATTCCTTTTAATGTCACCACAGATGGAATACCGGTGACCGCCATAAACTCACGTAACTGCGCCACTGCTCCAGCCATGCCAACACCACCACCGATATACAGCATGGGTTTATTGGCTAGTTTAAGTAATTGCATGGCATCGGCTAACATTGCATCATCAGGCGTTGTTTCAGCTACACTGGTGGTCATAGGCACTTTATACGTTAATGCGGCCAACTGAATGTCTTTCGGTATATCAACTAAAACTGGGCCGGGGCGACCAGAAGAGGCAATGACAAAGGTTGATAAAGGGTCGGAATTAACTGTTCAATATCTGTCACCATAAAGCTGTGTTTGGTGCAGCTAAGTGACATACCTAACACATCCATCTCTTGGAATGCATCGGTACCAATAACGGCACTAGAAACCTGCCCCGTAATCGCAACGATTGGGACGGAGTCCAACATCGCATCAGCCAATGCGGTAATTAGATTCGTTGCCCCAGGACCTGATGTTGCAAAGCAAACACCTGTTTTCCCTGTTGAGCGAGCATAACCGACTGCTGCAAAACCTGCTCCTTGCTCATGTCGACTGAGTAAATGCTCCATTTCACTATCATACAAGGCATCATAAATTGGCATAATGGCACCACCAGGATAACCAAAAACACTTGTTACACCATGCGCACTTAATACTTTAATAACTGCATCTGCGCCTCTTATTTGTTGTGCTTGAACCATAATGCCTACCTACTTCAGTTGCTTTGTGATTGCCGTAAAATAAAAAAACCCTCGTTCTTTGCAGAGCGAGGGTTAGGTTTCAATATTGCGATTACATTAGTTGTGTCGCCATACACTTAGCCCCCACGGTGATTTAATAATCACCAAGGTAATAATCTCAATAATGAGTTGACGGCAAAGTGTTAACATAAACTCGTAGAATCCTTATACAATATCGATAATATTTAATTATTGTTAGTGTCGTATTTAGAAGTAACATATCGACTACGTTTTAGGCAACTATAAAAATCAATTATTTTACAATTACGATGCGGCTATCTGTTGCATTTGTGTCATATAGCCTCGAAGCTTTGCTCCAACAAGCTCTACCTTGGTATGACGAATAGCATCATTGACCTCAATCAAGCGTTGGTTATCGACGCCATTACCTAATTGTTCACAACCTTGACCGAGTAACGTTGCTGGTAACTGATTAACAAAATCACGTAGTAGTGGTAGTGCAGCATGATTAAATAGATAACAGCCATACTCGGCAGTATCAGAGATAACAACGTTCATTTCATAAAGGCGTTTACGAGCTATCGTATTGGCAATTAATGGTGTTTCATGTAACGACTCATAATAGGCAGACTCTTCAATAATGCCTGCGGCAACCATGGTATCAAATGCTAATTCAACGCCTGCTTTAATCATTGCGACAATAAATATACATTGATCAAAATAGGTTTGCTCTGCAATGACCTCGTCACTGTAGGGGGCATTTTCAAAAGGCGTTTGGTTAGTCTGCTCACGCCAAGTCAGCAGATTAATATCATCATTAGCCCAGTCCTGCATCATCACTCGCGAAAATTCGCCACTGATAATGTCATCCATATGTTTTTCAAATAATGGCGCAAGTATTACTTTAAGTTGTTCAGATAGCTCAAACGCTTTAATTTTGGCTGGATTAGATAATCTATCCATCATATTGGTAATACCACCGTGTTTTAATGCTTCGGTGATAGTTTCAGTGCCTTGCTGAATAAGTTTTGCGGCATAACCTGCTTCAACACCATCAGCAACCAGTTTGTCATACCCCAATATCGCCCCTGTCTGTAACATGCCACATAAAATAGTTTGCTCGCCCATTAAATCGGACTTTACCTCTGCAATAAATGAAGAATGCAACACGCCAGCACGGTCACCACCAGTAGCACTCGCGTAGGCTTTCGCAATGTCAAAGCCATCACCATTTGGATCGTTTTCAGGATGAACGGCAATCAGTGTTGGCACCCCAAAACCACGCTTATATTCTTCTCGCACTTCAGTACCCGGACACTTAGGAGCAACCATAATAACCGTGATATCGGATCTGACTTGCATGCCTTCTTCTACAATATTAAACCCATGGGAATATGACAGCGTTGCACCCTGCTTCATCAACGGCATCACTGTATTAACTACATTAGTATGCTGTTTGTCAGGCGTTAGATTCAGCACTAAATCAGCGGCTGGGATTAATTGTTCAAAACTACCAACACTAAAGCCATTCGCTGTCGCTCTTTGCCATGAGTCACGCTTTTCATCAATCGCTTGTTGGCGTAATGCAAAAGCTATATTCAGTCCGGAGTCACGCATATTAAGACCTTGATTAAGTCCCTGCGCACCACAACCTAAAATGACAATATTCCAATCTTTCAGATAATCGCAGCCTTGGCTAAACTCACTTGCCTGCATAAAACGACACTGGCCTAATTGCGCTAACTGCTGTCGTAATGGTAACGAATTAAAATAATTTGCCATGCTGTTCTACCCCTCTAAATTGCAATTCCGCCATAAGCATTAACAAAACTATAACCTAGCTTTTAAATTGCTTAAAATGATATATTCGACATATAACGTTGCGTAAAACGCAACAAACTAAAGTGATGGCAAAATATGGATATACGCACGTTAGAACTCTACTTACACCTCTGTGACAGTCTGCATTTTGGTCAAACAGCGCAGCAAATGCATGTCAGTCCATCCACGTTGAGCCGCGCTTTATTTAGGTTAGAACAAGAGGTCGGATCGCAGTTATTACAACGTGATAACCGCCATGTCAGCCTCACTTCGGCAGGTAAAAACTATCGTCAATTTGCACAACAAACCTTAACGAACTGGCACCAATTAAAACAACAGCTCGACAATAGCCAACAACTCAGCGGTAGCTTGCATCTGTTCTGTTCGGTCACCGCAGCTTATAGTCACTTACCTCATCTGCTGGATAAATTTAGACATCATCACCCTTTAGTTGAAATTAGCTTAACCACAGGTGATGCGGCCTATGCTGCAGATAGCGTTAAACAGCAACAAGCAGATATTGCCATTGCGGCATTGGATGATAAATTCCCGCAGCAACTGCATTTTACTCAAATTGATAACGTCGCAATGCAAATTATTGCGCCACGAGTACACTGTGTCAGCCAGCAGTTAGTGGAGAAAAACAGTATTGATTGGCAATCTTTGCCCTTTATTTTGCCAGAGCGGGGATTAGGTCGAACAAGAGCCAAACAGTGGTTTCAAGCACTTGATATTAAGCCAAATATTTATGCCAATGTTGCTGGACATGAAGCGATCGTATCTATGGTTGCCTTGGGATGTGGTATTGCCATTAGTCCTGATGCAGTTATTAACAACAGTCCAGTAAAAGAGAGGGTACAAGTCATCGATTCTCCAATCAGCATCGCCCCGTTTGAGTTAGGTTGTTGCTGTAAGAAGAACCGATTAAATGAAGCGGTAATTAATGCCTTTTTCGCGTTACTATAAATAAAAAAGCGCCTTACGGCGCTTCCTCATATTATTGTTCTAACTGCTGTTCGACCGGGATTAACGGTTTTTCTTTCAATTTAGTTACCAGTAATTGATCGACCTTATAGGCATCAATATCAACCACTTCAAACTTGTAACCTGCAAATTTAACGAAGTCGCAGCGCTTTGGAATTTTACGTAGCATAAACATCATAAAACCGGCAATGGTTTCATAATTTTGATTATGCGGAAATTCATCAATATCAAAAGCACGCATCACGTCAGTAATAGGTGTAACACCATCAACCAACCATGAGTCTTCATCTCTTGCGATAATCTGCTCTTCGCTTTCATGGATAACCCATGCGCCCATCACTGCACTTTGCAGATCGTCAACGGTCACAATACCCAATACCAAGGCATACTCATTCATGACTACCGCAAAATCAGCACGGTTATTCTTAAAGTATTCCATCGATTCTGATAGATTCAAAGTATCAGGTAAAATTGGACAAGCACGCACCAACGTCATATCCGTTAAGCTAATCTCTTCACCATTTATAACTCGGATCAGCAACTGTTTGGCGTCGATATAACCTTTAATATTATCTAAGTTTTCATCACATACTAAAAACTTGGTATGAGGAGTTTCTGCAACCTTACGCTTAACATCTTCATCGCTATCAGTTAGCAAGAAATAGACGAGATTTTCACGTGGTGTCATCGCTGAAGTAATACAGACTGTTTGCATTTCAAACACGCTTTCCATCATCTCATGCTCGCCTTGATGTAACACACCTGCAGCAGCACCAGCATCCATAATGGCGTAAATATCTTCAGAAGTAATGGCGTCATTACGTACTGTAGGAATACGCAGTACTTTAATGATGAAATTAGCCAACATATTAAAGAACCAAACAAATGGCTTTAAGATGGTAATACAGAACATGATTGGCACAACAAAGGTTGTCGCAATACGTTCAGGCATAATCATAGCAATACGTTTTGGAATTAAGTCAGCCAATAAAATAAATAAGCTGGTTACCATAACAAACGATAGTGTAAAGCTAGTTTGTACTAACCAATCATCAGGATTACGCCCTCTAATATTGATCTAAAGAATGGTGTAAATGCAGATTCACCCACAATACCACCCATGATGCTACACCGTTTAGACCGATTTGTACAATGGTAAAAAAGTTACCTGGAGACTCTTGTAGTTGCAGTACTTTTAGAGCCCGATGATCACCGTCGTCTGCTTGCTGGCGCAATTTAATTTTTCTTGATGCTGCTAATGCAATCTCAGACATAGAGAAAAAACAACTTGTGCCGATCAAACATAATATGATCATGATGTTTTCGACGAAATTCATTTGTCACCTTAGACGTTACACAGAAATAATCTATTAAAACTGCATGCCTTAAGCCAACACGCGAGCGGGAGTATTATAAAAATCTGACGCGAGCTAGTGGCTAGTTGCATTCGTATATTCGAACGATAAGAATGCAACTACTAGCACAACCAAAAGTAGGATGGCATTAAGACAATCTTACCTATTATACCTCTTTGTAGACAATTTATACTGAATTTTTTATTAAGATTAATTTTACTACAGCTTTCAAGTCCCCTATTTCATATTTTACTCTGCTAAACTTTTATTTAGCTTAAAAAATAAACTTATGTAAAGTGAGGCTTAAATGGCGATAGCAGCAGTCACAACAAGGGCATGCAATGGTGTAGATGCACCGATAGTTAGCGTCGAGGTTCACTTAAGCAAAGGATTACCTTCATTCAACTTAGTTGGCTTACCAGAAACATCAGTAAAAGAAGCCAAAGAACGAGTCCGCAGCGCCTTAATAAATGCAGGCTTTGAATTCCCCATGTGCCGTATTACCGTCAACCTTGCTCCTGCAGATTTACCAAAACAAGGGGGACGTTACGATTTACCCATTGCCGTAGGTATTTTAGCGGCCTCAAACCAAATTCCATTAGCATCAATTCAGCAATATGAATTTACCGGAGAGCTGGCATTATCAGGTCATATCCGCCCCTGCCAAGCAATTTTGCCTGCCATCATCAGTGCACGACAACAAAACCAAGCGATTGTTATCCCACTTGATAATCGCCCGCAGGCAGAATTAGTCGGATTTGATAAGGTATTTTTAGCCAACCACTTACAACAATTAGCAGCACATTTGCACGGTCAGCAATCACTTCCAGAAATAAGCCAAGGGCTTACGTGGGTAACGGTTGAAGATGAACCCAATACTGTCTGCCTAAGTGACATCATCGGCCAATATCAGGCCAAACAAGCACTAGAAATAGCTGCTGCTGGCAACCATAATTTGTTATTGATCGGTCCGCCAGGTACAGGCAAAACTATGCTGGCAAGTCGTATTATCGATCTATTACCCAAAATGGATTATGACGAAGCCCTTGAGGTTGCCGCCTTATATTCAGTCTCAGGCCAAGAAGTCCCATTAAAAGATTTCTATCGCCGCCCTTTTCGCAGTCCACACCATACGAGTTCGGCAATTTCACTGGTCGGAGGCGGCAGTATTCCCAAACCAGGAGAAATATCATTAGCCCATAAAGGAGTGTTATTTTTAGATGAGATAGCAGAGTTTCCAAGAAAGGTACTCGATTGCCTACGAGAACCGATGGAAACAGGCGAAGTCGTGATATCAAGAGCCGCCGCTAAACTTACTTTTGCTAGTAACTTCCAATTAATTGCCGCAATGAATCCTAGCCCCTGCGGCTCGGCTGACGCGAATAGCCGTAGCAGCCCAGATCAAATTCTTCGTTATTTATCTAAATTATCAGGGCCATTTTTAGACCGATTTGATCTCACCATAGATGTACCAAGATTACCCAGTGGAAGTTTAAGTAATACCGCTCACCAAGCCACGGAAACCAGTGCTCAAGTGGCCACTAGAGTACAAGCCGCCATTGATAGACAATTAAGCCGCCAAGGACATTTAAATAGTCAATTGTCAGGCAAACAGCTACAACAACATAGCGGTTTTAAACAGGTCGATATCCAGTTTCTAGAAAACAGCGTCGAAAAATTAGGGTTATCAATTCGAAGTTTCCACCGCATCCAACGAGTAGCAAGAACGATTGCGGATTTACAAGATTCATCCCAAGTCACTCGTCCCCATATTGCGCAAGCTTTAGGTTATCGAGCGATGGATAAACTCTTGAAACAGCTACAACAATATTAACCAACAAAAGATGCAACACTAACCACAACAAATCACAACATAGTCAGCAAAAATATGGCTAAAATAACTTATTAGTAATTAATATCTCAGCCTTTACATTGAGCGACAAGCCAACACCGAGTAACATAAACGACCAAATTTTTTCGGAGACATAGATGGGCCAGTTGTTAACACTGATCAAAGGTTGTATTGCATTCAGCTTAATCGTAATAAACACTTTGCTTTGGGTCACACCCGTATTTATTTTCGGTTTACTTAAATTATTACCGATAAAAATATGGCGTAAGCTTTGTACTCATTTGCTACATTTTTTTGCTAGCGCTTGGATCACAGGCAATGACATTATTGCCAGTATTCTGCATCCGACCAATGTGATTATTGAAGGTGATATCCCATCAGATATTAACGATTGGTATATGGTCATCGCTAACCATCAGTCGTGGGTTGATATCTTAATTTTGCAGCGTATTTTTAACCGCAATATTCCCTTCCTCAAATTCTTTTTAAAACAAGAGTTAATTTACGTACCAGTAATGGGACTGGCATGGTGGGCACTCGACTTTCCTTTTATGCGTCGCTATAGCGCAGCAAAAATTAAAAAGAACCCAAAATTGAAAGGGAAAGATATTGAAATAACCCGCAAAGCTTGTCAGAAATTTAAGTCAAAGCCTGTAAGCGTTATGAACTTTGTTGAAGGCACACGCTTCACCCAAGCCAAACATAGCAAACAACAGTCTCAATTTAAGCATTTACTCAAGCCTAAAGCGGGAGGAATGGCTTTTGCCTTATCAGCATTAGGGGAGAACATTAATAAATTAGTTGATGTAACCATCTATTACCCTGAAAAAACACCGAGTTACTGGCAATTTATAAGTGGCCAAGTAAAACAGGTTAACGTACATGTCAAAGTCTCTGACATTGGTGACGATATGAAAGGTGATTACCTGTCTAATAGAGAGTTTAAACAGCACTTTCAACATCAATTAAATGATATTTGGCAGCAAAAAGACGCACAGCTTGAAAAATATCATCAACAATATGCAAAGCAAGCAAAGGAATAGTGGTTAATGCTTAGTTTTCTTCCCGGCTCGTTTTTATATGCTATTAGCCTAACCTTATTAATCATCAATACATTAGTTTGGGGCTCACTGATCTGCGTTGGTGGCATAGTTAAAATCTTTATTCCAATAGCCTCATTACGCTCAGCAATCACAGGGATAATGAATCGCTTTATGTGGGCATGGGCAAGCTGTAATGGTGGGATTTTATGGCTAATTGCAGATATAGAGTGGGATATAGAAGGACTCGATCACCTACATAAACAAGGCTGGTATTTACTGATTAGTAATCACCTGAGTGGTTTTGATATTGCGGCACAAACCTATATTTTACGTAACCATATCCCAATGCTTAAATTCTTTCTCAAAAAAGAATTGCTCTATGTGCCAATTATGGGATTAGGCTGCTGGGCACTCGATATGCCCTTTATGAACCGAACAAGCCCTGAAAAACTTCGTAAAAATCCAAAATTGAAAGGTAAAGATTTACAAACGACTCGGCGATCATGTGAGAAATTTAAGACCATTCCAACATCCATTATTAACTATGTGGAAGGCAGTCGTTTTACCATCGATAAACAGGCCAGACAAAACTCACCATATCGCTATTTACTCAAACCTAAAGCAGGCGGGATAGCCTTTGCCTTATCAGCAATGGGCGAGCAATTTGATGCATTACTTAACTTAACCATTGTCTACCCTGATGCGCCAAAGGATGTTTTATCAGGCGTGATGCATGGCAAGGTCAATAAAGTCATTATTCGAATTGAGGCATTACCAGTACCACAAGTTGATAGTAATCAATATTTTAGTGATGGCCAATACCGCGCTAGCTTTCAGCGCAATCTCAATGATATTTGGCAACAAAAAGATGATTTAATACATCAACTACTTGAGCAACATAATGCAACAACAAATGTTTATAACAAACATTAGTTAACTCACCATTCCCTCTCAAAAATGCGCTTTTAGCGCATTTTTCATTTCATATAATTGTTAACAATCACAAGTGTTACGTTATCTTTCCAGATTTCAGCAATATAATTAAGATCAACAAATACAGTTAATAAATCAGATAGATAAATCGATAATTGATTTAATTCGATTTAAAGTTCGCTCAAGGGATTGTTGACAATATGTTAAACAAACCCTAACCTGACTAATAAATAATCAGGCAACTAATAGCGCTATGTCTCTTTCGCAACAGACTCATCAACAACAAACTGAAAGCCACCTCACCTTGGCAGATAAGGTATTGGTACAACTTCAAAATAGTATTATTAAAGGTGAAATAGCCGCTGGCAGTAAAATTAACGAACAAGCAATTGCCAAGCAATTTGGCATCAGCCGCGGTCCGGCAAGAGAAGCATTACACACATTAGAGCGGCAACTACTGATTATTCGTGCTCCCCATGTGGGTGCTCGTATTGCAAGACTGACCGTAAATGAACTGAATGAGCTATATGCGCTACGCAGTACATTAGAAAGCATGGCTTGCGAACTTGCTGCAATCCATATTAGCGCTCAACAATTACAGCAATTAGCCACCCTCATTCAATACCAACAACACGCCTTACAAAATGATGACTTCGATTTTCAGCAGCAAGGTGATATCGATTTCCACTATCAAATCATCCATGCCAGCGGCAATCAGCATCTACGACGGACGTTAATTGATGGTTTGTATCACCTATTACGCATGTACCGATACCAATGTTCTAGCGGTATCAAACCGACTCAAGCTATTGCTGAGCATCAACAAATTTATACCGCCATTGCCAATGCAGATGGAGAACTAGCAGGGCTATTAATGCGGCGACACATTGAACGTGGCCGCCAGAAAGCCGTACTGCGCCTACAGCAGATAGAACCATTTACCTCAGCACAGTTATAAGGAATATATTTATGAACCACAGTGCCGGATATGCATTTAGACAAGCAGTAAAACAACATCATCCACTACAAATAATGGGCACGACCAATGCCTATTTTGCATTGATGGCTGAACAAGCTGGTTTTCAAGCACTTTATCTCTCAGGCGCTGGCGTTGCCAACGCTTCATATGGATTACCCGATTTAGGCATGACCTCAATGAGTGATGTTCTTATTGATGCAAGCCGTATTACCTCCGCTAGCAAGTTACCCTTACTTGTCGATATAGATACAGGCTGGGGCGGTGCATTCAATATTGCCCGTACCATCAAAGAGTTTGAAAAAGCCGGTGTAGCAGCGGTGCACATTGAAGATCAAGTAGCTCAAAAACGTTGTGGTCATCGCCCCAATAAAGCCATTGTTAGCAGTGCAGAAATGGTCGATAGAATTAAAGCCGCAGTGGATGCTCGTACTGACGAAAACTTTGTCATTATGGCTCGTACAGATGCAGTCGCTGGTGAAGGATTACAAGCAGGCATCGATAGGGCTAATGCTTATATTGCAGCAGGAGCCGATATGATTTTCGCAGAAGCCCTCACTGAATTACCACAATACGAACAGTTTAAAGCGCAGGTTAACGCCCCGATTCTCGCCAATATGACTGAGTTTGGCAAAACCGAACTATTTAATAAACAACAGCTTGCTGATGTTGGTGTTGATATGGTGCTGTATCCACTCAGCAGTTTTAGAGCAGCTAACCAAGCTGCATTAAGAGTGATGAATGCCATTATTCAAAGCGGCCATCAGCGCGATGTACTGCCCATAATGCAAAGCCGTGATGAGCTATATCAAACACTGGGTTATCACGATTTTGAGCAAAAACTAGATCAACTATTCGAGCAAGATAAATAAGCTTTATAGCCGTGTCAGTAAAGGATGACGCCTTGTAGTTACTGATTGCTTGTGACTAAGCAGCGAACAACAAAATAAGGGAATAACAATGGTAGATAAAACATTAGCGGGTGCAGGACTCAGAGGGCAAAGTGCAGGAACTACAGCACTTTGTACCGTTGGCGTTTCTGGCTCAGGTCTCACCTATCGAGGCTACGATATTGAAGACCTAAGTAACAATGCAACTTTTGAAGAAGTGGCTTATCTTATTTTTTATGGCGAGCTTCCTAATCAACAACAACTTATCGATTACCGCCAATTATTAAAATCGATGCGTGATTTACCACAAGCACTTAAAGAAGTATTAGAGCGTATACCTGCTAATGCTCATCCAATGGATGTGATGCGTACAGGTTGTTCAATGCTCGGTAATTTAGAACCTGAACAAGACTTTAATCAACAACAGCTGATCAGTAATCGTTTACTTGCCGCCTTCCCATCTATTATCTGTTATTGGTATCGCTTTAGTCATCATGGTGTACGTATCAATACCGTTACCGATGACGAGCAAATAGGCGCACACTTCCTGCATCTATTACATGGTAAAAAGCCTTCAGCATTACACACAAAAGTGATGGATGTGTCGTTAATTCTCTACGCTGAACATGAATTTAATGCCTCAACCTTCACTGCCAGAGTTTGTGCATCCACCCTATCGGATATGCATTCTTGTATTACAGGTGCAATTGGCTCGCTACGTGGTCCATTGCATGGCGGTGCCAATGAAGCAGCAATGGCATTAATTGAGCCTCTAGCTGATGAACAACACGCAGAGCAAACCATCATGAATATGCTTGCGCGTAAAGACAAGATTATGGGCTTTGGTCATGCCATTTATAGCGAGTCAGATCCACGTAATGCCATCATCAAAAAATGGTCAAAAGAGTTAGCAGGTGAATATGGTGATGACCGTTTATATCGCGTATCGGAAGTCTGTGAAGCCGTCATGTGGCGCGAGAAAAAACTATTTTGTAATGCTGATTTCTTCCATGCCAGTGCCTATCACTTTATGGGGATTCCGACCCATCTATTTACCCCGATATTTGTCTGTTCAAGAGTAACAGGCTGGGCTGCGCATGTGATGGAACAGCGCGCCAATAATCGAATTATCCGTCCAAGTGCCGATTATATCGGTGAATCACCACGTGCAGTTATGCCAATAGCACAACGATAAACATTAACAGTAAAAGGAAGCACTATGTCAGCCAATGTTGAAACCAATGTCCGTCCCGATCCAGATCAGGTCTTAGTGGATATTGCTAATTATGTTTGTGACTATCAAATAACCAGTAATGAAGCCTATCAAACTGCGCGTAATTGCCTTATCGATACCTTAGGCTGTGGTTTATTAGCACTACGTTTTCCTGAATGTACTAAACATTTAGGTCCCATTGTACCGGGTACAGTCGTACCACATGGCGTGCGCGTACCGGGCACGCAATTACTACTTGATCCCGTCAAAGCAGCGTGGGATATCGGCGCACTTATCCGTTGGCTTGATTACAACGATACATGGCTTGCAGCTGAATGGGGCCATCCATCAGACAACTTAGGGGGGATTTTGGCTGTTGCAGACTACCTCTCGCAAAAGAATATTAGCGAAGGTAAAGCCCCTTTAACCATGAAAGATGTGCTTACCTACATGATTAAAGCCCATGAAATTCAAGGTGTATTGGCGTTAGAAAATAGCTACAACCGCGTCGGTTTAGATCATGTGGTACTGGTTAAAGTCGCTTCTACTGCAGTTATCACACATATGCTTGGCGGCACAAAAGAGCAAGTTATTGATGCGGTTTCACAGGCATGGTTGATGGTCAGTCATTACGTACCTATCGCCATGCGCCCAATGCCGGTTCGCGTAAATCGTGGGCTGCAGGTGATGCTACATCACGTGCGGTGCGTTTAGCCATGATCACAATGACAGGTGAAATGGGCTACCCAGGAGTGTTATCAGCGCCGGGTTGGGGGTTTTATGATGTGCTATTTAAAGGCAGAGAATTTGAATTCACTCAGCCTTATGAAAGCTATGTAATGGAAAATATTCTGTTCAAAATATCTTACCCAGCAGAGTTTCATGCACAAACCGCAGTAGAGTGTGCTTACAAGTTACATCAACAAGTTAAACATCGCTTAGATGATATTGATAAAATTGTGCTGACCACCCATGAGTCCGCGATCCGAATCATCTCCAAGCAAGGTCAATTAAATAACCCTGCCGATCGAGATCACTGCCTACAGTATATGGTCGCAGTCCCATTGGTATTTGGCCATTTAATTGCAGAACACTATGAAGATGGCGTGGCTGCTGACCCGCGCATTGATGCATTACGAGAAAAAATGCATGTGGAAGAAGATAAACGTTATAGC
This sequence comes from Shewanella marina JCM 15074, assembly GCF_000614975.1. Lineage (GTDB taxonomy): Bacteria > Pseudomonadota > Gammaproteobacteria > Enterobacterales > Shewanellaceae > Shewanella > Shewanella marina. Next base: position 122,265 of record NZ_BALM01000012.1, on the reverse strand, counting down.
CAAGACTATCTTGATGCAGATAAACGCTCTATTGCCAATGCCATCCAAATCTTCTTTAAAGATGGTACCAGCACAGACAAGATTGAAGTTGAATATCCAGTGGGTCATCGCCGTCGCCGTGAAGAAGGTATCCCATTACTTGAACAGAAGTTTAAAAATAACTTAGCAACGCGCTTCCCTGCTAAGCAAAGTACAACCATATTTGAACTATGCCAAGATCAACAACAGTTAGAGAAACTCCCAGTATCTGAGTTTATGTCACTGTTTTATATCTAAACGTTAGATAATAACAATACAAAAAAGCGGTGATAACCGAGTTATCACCGCTACGAATTCAACCAATCAAATCACTATTTTGAAATGGTTTCATGCCGCTCAACTTTAGTCATCCAACCATCAGGCCCAGCTAACTTGCCCTGCTGAATATCAGTTAAGACTTTATACATGCGTTTAGTGTATTGCCCCACTTCACCATCGCCAACAGTCACAATACGACCATCTTCAAAAATATAACTGCCAACGGGAGAAACCACCGCAGCCGTACCAAAGCCACCAGCCTCAATAATCTCACCCGCTTCAATATCGGCAATAAACTGATCAAGCATGACCGTTTCTTGTACGACGTTTAAGCCCAAGATGTCACCTAGATCTAAAATTGAACGTGATGTGATTGATTTTAAAATCGTATCCGTGAATGTAGGAATGACCACGGTGCCATCTTTACGAACATGGAAATGATTCATTGCCCCAACTTCTTCAATTTGGGTATTAGTTGAATCCAGATAAAGTACCTGAGCAGCGCCATGTTCAGCAGCAGCCTTACCGGCACGTAAAGATGCAGCGTAGTTACCCGCTGCTTTTGACTCACCCGTACCACCAGATACTGCACGGTGATATTTCTTTGTAATCAGCAAACGAATGGTCTTATCGAAACTATCACCATAATAAGCCCCACTAGGACTTAGCATCACACAGAAGGTATAACTCTTACTTGGCGATACCGACAACTTATCTTCGGTCGCAAAAATAAAAGGCCGAATATAAAGACATGCACCTTGCTGCTGCGGGAACCATAAACGATCAACATCAATAAGTGCGCGTATGCCTGCAAGTTGCCACTTCGGATCAATTTCGGGAATACAAACAATCTCAGCAGAGCGATTTAAACGAGCTGCATTTTGATCAATACGGAAAGTGTAAATCTCACCATCATCATGCAAAAAAGCTTTAGCGCCTTCAAAAATAGACTGCCCGTAATGCAAGGTCATATTACCGGGGAAAATTTCAAATGGTCCATATGGCACGATACGAGGGTCTTGCCATTGGCCATCACGGTAGTCCATTAAAAACATATGATCAGTTCTTAGCAAACCGAAACCAACATTTGACTCAGGAATAAAAGGTTCTGTACGGCGCTGCTCTAAGGGTTTTAATTGATATTCTATTTGCATTATTTTTCGCCTTAATTATTTAAGAATCAGACTATTAATCGGCCACACTAAAGTCAAGACAAAAACCCAAACAAGCCTAAGTAAACAAGGCAACTAAAAATGACAATATCGACTTATAATTAGATCCCTTAAACCTCTTTTTAATCTTATTTTAAGATCGAGTTAAAAGTTCAATTGAAAAGTTAATGATGTGACACAATTCAAATGAGTGATCTAGTTCACATTAGCAATCACGCAAGTAATTAAATTCAATCTAATTCGATTACTTTTTGATACATCTTGATACATCAGTGTTAAATATGATCTTTCTTATTGAGCTGTCACTAATAAATGCAATAATAAGGCAAATAAAAACAACCATTCAGTTTACATTTAGCCAAAACCAAACCCGCCAATTTAACATTTAAATAAATCATATATGTGACACTGTTCACACTTGAGTTAATAACATAATCAAGTTCGCAACTTCTCAAACAATTACGCTGCATTTCGATAAAAACCCCATAGAATCTGAGCCACGGAATGGTGATATATCGCCGACCAAACGATTAACTCGCTTAATACTTACAACATAAGCCTTACGAACTCATCAGATCCAAGGCACAGGTAATTAAAATGTCTAATAAAAAGTTCTTGTTATCTCTAGTTGCTTCAGCAATCACCTTAACGGGTTTCAGTGCACAAGCTGCAACAGAAGAAGATGGTTTTAAATTTGGTGGTTCGGTTCGTGGTAACTATGCTTATAACGAATTCAACAAAGACAGCGAAAACAAATACGGTGATTTCCGTTTTGACGTAGCAACAATCAATATCTCTGGTAAAAAAGATGATTTTGGTATCGCTGCAGAATACCGTTTCAAATCAGGCGTTGACTTCATTAAGTACGGTTACGGCTTCTATGACGTAAACGACCATATGCAAGTACAAGTGGGTCTAACTCAGGTACCATTTGGTAACCCAGGTATGATTTCTAACTCATGGTGGTCAAGCATTGGTTACTACATGGGCTTTGAAGACCATTTCGACATGGGTGCTAAGTTCGTTTACGCTCGTAACGGTTGGAACACAGACATCGCATTCTTCAAAGGTTCTGAATACTCTCCTACAGAGAAGAAGAGCTACTCTGCTAACGTATTTACTGGTGAAGTAAACGGTACTGAGTACAGCAACGAAGAAACTAACCAGTTTAACATTCGTCAAACTTATACAATCAACTACGAAAATGGCCGCACTATCCTAGGTGGCTCGGTTCAAGGTGGTCAGTTATACGATAGCGTAACGAAGAAAGACGGTGACCGTTTTGCTTACGCACTACACTTAGACTCAACTTACAACGGTTGGGGCGTACAAGCTCAGGCAATGCATTACGAGTTCAATGCTAACCAGCCTCGTGACACTATTGCACTAGCAGCTGGCGGTAGCGCATACGAAATCGCAAGTGAAGCACAGCTTTACATTGTTAACGTATACAAGACTATCCCTACTTCATTTGGTTTCGTTAAGATCTACAACGACTTTAACTTATTAACACCAGAAGAAGCACAGTTCTCTGATACATACCAGAACGCAACAGGTGTTGCAGTTTCAGCTGGTCCAATCTTCGCTCAAGCTGACTTCGTTCTAGGTAAGAACTCTTGGACTAACGGCCGTGGCCCTGGTATTGGTCTAGCACCAACTACAGAGCAAAACCATTGGGACAAGACTTTCAACATCAACGTAGGTTACTACTTCTAATCTATTAAATTAAGATGTTGAATGATTAAGGGCGCATTAAGCGCCCTTTTTGTTATTAGCTGCATTATGATTTTATTGCCTATCAACGTTGTGCAGCTAATAGCACATATAATCAAAAACGATCAGCTCATACCTTAAGATTCATCTTCAAAAATATTAATCGACTTGCCATAAACCGGATCTTGTTCTTGCAGTTGTTGAATTTCAGCTAACTTAGCAAGATACTCGTCATCACTCATATTGCGCCAATAAAAAGGATCTCTTGGATGCTTAGCATCATAAGCAGCAGTGGTTGGGTCAAGTTCTCTAACAGCCTCAAGAATTAAGATATCTGGCATAGGTTTACTGACATCCATATAGCGCTGCAACATATTCCATAATCGCCCATATTCACCCACCATCTCATTAGCACCAAGCATTGAGCTTAAGGGCACTCCCACTGAATAATTATGGTAGCGATGGACTAAGGTCAGCACGTAATTTAAATGACCTTGGTGACTGGGGGAAGATAACAACACACAATCAAACTCTATAAATGGATGACTAAAACGCACCTTATTGCGGCCTTTATATAAAGTCACCATGCCAGTTTGTCGATTCAATTCGAATATTTTTTTGGATTCTCTAAAAAATGAAAATAAGAATTTATTATTTAATTGAACTAACTTCCAATGACCTATGATTAACGAGCATGGAAAAATAAAATATATAAAACAGTCTTTTACAACAGAAAATAGCTCTTCATAATCTAAAGTATCACTACTAAAAATAACTGGTATGGCTAATAAAACAATAACAATAGGAGTAGCAAAATATAAAACAACTTTAGATAAAGCTACAAGCCATAAGTAAATTTTCATTTTATAATTAACATCTTCAATACATAAAAACTCATGATTCCAATAATCAATTTTATCTACATTCTGTTCTTCTAATAAGCTTGGTGTTAACGCTTTTATGCTATTAATTGAAATAAACTTATTCGTATCTGAAAAAGAAAATGGTATCCCCTTCGTCATTAGCTTTCTTAATAAACTCGACTCATCTTTATGCGCCTGCTTTTGAAAATTCTGGCTGTTATAAGCTGTCGGTTGATACATGATTAAGCTGATCCTTGTGATTATCTCATGTTGTTATATTAATAAATTACTATCTCATGACGTTATTTCAATAAGTTGATTTAGCCAAAGCGGTTGCTGCCGTTTAAAATTAGGCTCATGGCTAATATTACGTGGTGTCTCCTCTGCTAACTCCACACAGGGGAAATAATGTTTATCAATTTCTAACTGCGCCCTTATATTAAATGCGCCGTTATAGGTTCTTAACGCGCGCCGAGTCAGTTGCATTGCTGGGATTTTTTTATCAAATCGAACATAATAAGCTTGCCCTGTTGCCGTCATATGTTGATGAATAATGGACAAATCAGCCTTATCAGTAAAAGTATTCGTTAACATCCCATCAGCTTTAGTTTGCAACGCCTGACGTACATGAAAATTGACATTTAATGTATCTTGCCCCATCAAAGAGGCTAAATTCGTCTCTAAAAAGAGTACATGAGTCGCCCCTTGGGCTAACATCTTTTGCGTAAAGAGTTCGGGCAACTGGGTTTGACTACCGAGTTTATATGCCTTGGTCGAGCACGAAAACAGCAAGCCAATAAAACGGTAATAGGCGGTTTGATTATCCAGTAAGTGTTTAAAGTCATCACTTGCATCATCACCAAAAGGGCCATTTTTAAGCCAAACTTCTATCGGAGTATCTTTAAAGATGGCATACACCACAAACCCGACTACCGCCAAAGCAATACCTATCCATGCAACAGGGCCTAAGCCAAACAATAATGGCGCAGAAGTCGTGAATAATCCGGTGGCAATACTGGTCATCGCTGTACCGACCGCCACCATCGCCATACCCATCGCGGCATCAGTATCGTCATAGTCAAATGCCTTAAAGCTATCATAACCAGCAATCGCCGCGGTTAGCAGTCCAGCAAATACTGAGACAACTCTTAAACGACTCAATTCTTTTACTAAAGTAGTTGTACCATTTCGAAATGTAAAATCTCGAACAGCTAATGCAGAATGCTCGATCATTATCTTGTTAGCAGCCACAGACAATTTAGATGCGTTAATAGTTGTATAATTTACAGCATGAACAATTGCGATACCCAGATCTAGAATAGCACTAGTAATATTCGCCACCGATTGACCAATATTCTTGCCTCCTACTAAATGTTCAAAATACTTACGATTATTAATCAAATTCATCATCTCAACGGCGACAATAAAATAAGGCACTCTAAAGCGTTCATAAGCATTGCTGGCATTCAGTTTTTGGTTATTTTGCAAATCTTGTAAGCTACGCTGAGTATTGGTGTGATTCATCGCCGTCGCTAATTCAGATTCTTCAGGGATCATCAACATTTTTAGAGGTGATTTTTTAAGGTTTTTCTTACTACTTCCATGTAATTCAGCTTTATTAAACGCACTTTTTGATGATGATACAACTAACTTACCGTTACTATCATACATGCGCAGTGCCCTACCTTTTGGTTTCTGCTGTGCATTCATTTTCTCGCGCATAAACTTTGATAAACCTAGGTGTAATCCTTGCCCTTCAACACCTATTGCATAAAAACCTGTAGTCACAGCAGCAGTTGAGCCATATTGCAATTTACCAAAAGTATCTACATCGAGAGTTTTTAAGGTTCTAAGCACAGGCATATACGCGGCATTAAACTCAACCACCTTACCTTGTTTTATCAACATAGATTGCAGCTTCATCGCACTTTGGAAGTAGCCTTGTAAAAGACTATCGGTAATATTGGCAATACGACGCACAGTGGAAAATGCACCTTGTTCATTATCTTTAGCTGCAATAGTTTCAGCTAAATCAAACAGTTGAATATCATCGAGCGGAAAAGCAGCGATATCATTTGCCCAATTAGCAAAATTCCGAGTACTCGCGTAACCAGAACCATCATTGTGGCCATCAGGAGCAATATATTCCTCCTCTAACGATACTCTAGATTCAGGAGCAAAAAGGATTTTATGTAATGGATGATGCGCAGCCGTTAAAATGGTCTGTACCTGTCGCATAAATGGATTTTTTTGCTTTTCATGCTCTAGCATAAAATTATCGACACTATCTATGTCCATACTCAATGCTGACAATCCATAACCTACTATTTTCAATGCCCCTGCGGCATTCAAATCATTTAAAGAGGTAATATCACGCAGAGCATTAACCACTTCGTCGCTATCAATAATCGCTGCAACTTGCGCTTGTAAAAATTGACAATCACGACGGCACATTTGCCGCTCTAGTGTGCGTAAGGTACGGTTAAATTGGCCTGAAAAGGCTTGGTTAAATTCATCCTGATGCTTATGTAATGGATTCTCTTGCTTACCAAATTTCTTTGGTAATACAAAGCGATGTACCAACTCTGCAGAGGTGTAATATTGTTGCTGACTCATATCAACATTAACTTGCTGAAAGTAGCCCATCGCCGAAGTCACCATAAATGCATGATGTCTGAAATTAAACAATGGATCATCTAACACAATGGCATGTAACTTTCTTGCTCTAGCATCCGCTAAATAGTCAGGGCTAGCATCAGCTTGCCATGCTGACTCATCAATGGGATCTTTAGATATTAAAGCCTCAAGCACAGTTTGCTTCATTGCATATTCATATTGATAATCGTTTTTACGTTGATACACATTAATGGCTTGCTGTGGATTATCATGAGTTGATTTAATTATCTCTTTAAGCGCATTAAAACGTTGGTTCAATGATTGACCAGAAAGATCATGAATAAATAGATGTGATTCTGCCAGATTAAACTCAATGTCAATCTGCCTAATTCGCATCTCAGGTAAACTCTCTGTTTTAAGTAAATCAAAATTATCAATGGTATTTAATTGATGAAATGCCGTTAGCCTTTGCTGTTGGTATGATTGATTCGTTTCTAAATAATTTAAGTATTCAGCACTCCATTGCACCTCAGAATAAGCCACGCTTAAACGTACACCATGATTGTTTTCATGGGACGGAAGCCAAATATCGGTAAGGGGGTTCCCTGTCGCTTCTCGTTTTTTAGAGATAAAAGGTTTATCACGAGCTTCTCGATATTGATATAAATCGATGTCTTTAAAAATCATTTGTTCTTGAGTAGAACTAATTTCAATTTCACGCCATGCAAGACCATTATAAAACACATATAAATAACCATTTCGTGTCGGCGCCAAACGCCTTTTAATATCTAAATCTTGCTCGTAGGTAGGTAATAAGCTCAATGGCAAAATAGGATAAAGGCGATAGGCTTGCTGCTCATCTTGTCTTGGCTTAGCTTGAACATCTAAATATAACGGCAGTTTTATCTCACCTTCATCACCATCAATACTCAGCCACACATCTCGCGCACTTTGTTGCTCACTCCAATCCCAACTAAAAATAGTAGTGTCTTCTAACTGTTCTGTTTGTTGTAATGTTTCTAAGAACTCTTGCTGCTTCATATCAGTCGCATCATAAAACTGAAACTTATGTTCATCAGTCAATGCAAGGCCAACAACTTCGATAAACAACTTTTTACCTTCACAAGCTACACCAGAACTTAACTTATCCGTTGCCATTTACTATAGCCTCCTGCTGTACTAATCGTTGTTGATAAAAATATCGTGCAATATCTGACTGACTCGACATTCCTTCAATTTCAGCTTGCTTATACCAACGCCGATATTCGAATATCCTAGTTACATCAAAATGCATATTTTTATCGTTCAAGAGATCAAAACATTGCTGTATTTGTTTATCATCAAACATCAACTCAAGTGCATGTTGTTGTGATATTGTCAGTAACCATTCAGGTGTTAAATTAGCCCTATTAGCGTGTTCATTATCAAATAACAACCACTGCTTTTGCGCACTTGAAAATCGATGGTCATAACACTCCATGGATTTAATCATCCCTAACCAATTAGCATTATCTTCACTGTTGCTTTCAGCTAATAAATAACTCAACACAAATGGGTTTTGGAAATGAAGCAGTCCTTTACGTTGTGTACCAAAACTAATATTCATTCGGTTACGTAAATGAGCTATCAACTCTAATAATGTGGTTTGTGCTGCAACTGAAATTAATATCCCGCTCCAATCTTGCTGGTTTTGATTGTTTTCAATAAAACGCTCTAAAATTGGATCGGATTCATCAACCTTGATTAATACAGGACTGTACTCAAGCATATCTTTGAGTGCTGTCTCTATATATAAAAACTCTAGGGATTTATTGGCTGCGTACTGGTATATCTGTTGCAGTCCACCAGCCGCATAATGAGTAAGAAGATAAAAATGGCGATCATCGCTAAAGTAATTAAAACTACTAAGCTGAGGATGCTGCAATATCATAAATTGTTCCTACATGGGCAATCCGTTAAGGGGCAACTACCATCTGTTTGTTTTTGACATACCTCTGTAATGCCGTTGTTATTCATCAGATCTGCAATCACCTTATGTTTTAATGCAGGAGTTAACGCACTCTCACTAGCTTGCTGCTTTATCGATTCGACTGCTGCGGGTGCTTTGGCCTTATCAACTTGTTTTGGTAACTCTGGGGATCTGCCTGCATAGCCACAGCCGGAACCTGCGCTACCACCGGCATTAATCTTGACGGTACTGCCAACAACATGTACGCCTGCAGGATCGAGTTTAATAAAACTGCCACCAGCTTTAACGGTAATTTCAGCGCCTGACTCAATCACCACTTTTTGACCTGCCTTGATATGGATCTCATCTCCGGCTTGATTGACCCATACTGAGCCCGTTTTAATGTGCAGTGCGCCCTCAACCACAAGTGAGCGTTCGCCTTTTACAAACTCGCGGCTTTCACCATCAACAGTGATATGTTCATTACCCTTGATATGACTAAAACGGTCGTTCTCAACCGTTACATGTTTATCGTGTTTAATATGATCAATCCGGTCATGTTCCACCAATAGATTGAGATCTTTTTGAGCATGTACATAGATCTCTTCCTGCCCTGCTTGGTCTTCAAACCTAAGCTCATTAAAGCCTTCGCCTTGATGCGTTTGCGTGCGAATAACGGTGCGGGTTTTATGATCGGGTAGCGGATACGGCGGTTGATTCACCGCGTGGTAAGTTCGACCGGTGATAATGGGTTGATCTGGGTCACCTTCTAAAAAGCTGACTATCACCTCGTGGCCGATTCTAGGTATCGCTAACATGCCATACTGCCCCCCCGCCCAGCCCTGTGACACTCGCACCCAACAACTGGAAAGGTCATCACCATTGCCATAACGATCCCAAGGGAACTGCACCTTAACGCGGCCAAATTCATCGCAAAATATTTGTTCGCCTTCAGGACCAACCACAGTAGCAATTTGCGGTCCATCCACTTTAGGTTTGGGATTCGGAATAGGACGCCATTGTAAATGGCCGGGAATAAGCTCGAACTGGTTATTATAGGTGGTTGCTCCCTCGCCACCTTCCTCTTCGAGTGACTGCGGCTGCGCGCCTTGGCAAGTTAATTCGGTAACTAACCAATCTCGGTTATATTGACTATCTGGATGATCTTGTAAATCAAAACTGCAACCTGATTGTACGCCAGCAACATTACTTTGTGCTGATGCGGTTTGCGCGGCTCTGCGTAAATATTCTAATCGTATTTGGGTATAAGCTTTGCCGGATTCATCGTCCTTATAACGCCCCGGATAATCAAAATATGGGTATTCCCCAGTTTGATAATCCATCTCAATGCCTTGTTGCTGATTTAAAAAACTAAACGCTGGTTTTTTAAAACTGTAATCTTTCAACTGAGCACTGGAACTGGCAATCTGTTTACTGTCAATAAAACCATAAACAAATGGCTGTTCACTGACACCACCAGCAATGCCATTATATGGTAGCGGTTGCGCCAGTTTGTAACTGCTTTGGCTATCATCACTAAACAATACGCTATGTTTATCTTGTTCAAACAAAAAGCTGTAGAAAATGCCCTCTTCACTGGCAAGACGTGCGATAAACTCGAGATCTGTTTCTCGATATTGCACGCAATATTCACGCACAGGTAATGTTCTTGAAAGTGAAAAGGCATAATCATCAATATTCATCTCTTGCAGTAAAACACTGATGATTTCAGGTACAGATAGTTGTTGGAATATTCGGCTATTATGACGCAAGCCTAAACGGGCAATGGCAGGAACAAGCGTTAATTGATATCGAGTGAAATGGTGCCCTGTATCACCTTGGCTAAAACGTTTAACAATACCACTGATTCGATGACTCACTTGACCCTGCTCATAAATAGTCAAACAAGCATGGCGATCTACCGTCATCATGGCATCTATATCTGGGTCACGGCTCGCTAACTGCAACTGATATTCATATAACGTAGACAAACCCTCATGGCCTGTAAACTCAACCACTTTTAGCTTATCTTCAGCTAAGCCATCAATGGTCAATGTAAAATGCAATTGCTTATTTGCAGCCATAATTTATTGCCACCTCGTTTTACAGAAAAGCAAAAAGACCCGCACACCAAAATTAATTATCTACGGGTCATAAAACGATCACTTAATTGATGTTATTAAGCGATTGGGGCACGCCAATCATCAGCACCTGAAGTGCCTGCTACTGTGTGTTCCCAATCGATCTTACGATATGCCAACGAAACCTTAACCAACTGGGTATATTCTTTCTTTTGGCCATCTTGGCAATGTGGCATTTGGCAATCAATATCAACGATAACGGCATCGGTCAGTAGCGTTGAAAAGAAATGCTCCTGCTTACCATCGGTAGAGGTGCGATACCAATTTAACGTCACTTTAGGCAGCATCTCACCAGATGAAAGTGCGTTATATAACAAGGGTACTGACTTATTCAGTGCCACTGTAAACTGAAATGGTTTATGTACACGTTGCCCAGCAGGTTGACCACTCTGTGGATCGGTTGGTACGGTCACAATATGATCAAATGCTTGTACTAGCATTTCATCTTCATGACCCTCTACATAAATATTACCCACAGAATCAGCAGTGAATGCACCCGCAGTAATATTTCCCTGAGTTTTTCCTTCAATTGCGATATAACACGGTGTTGGCATAGTCTTATCCTTAACAAGTTATTGAGTCATTCATTGATTAAGTAACAAGCTTTATGCCAAATTTAACCATCTGATATTTAATGATATTTACAAGCTGCCTTATATTTAAGCAAATTATCGCTCGATTTCAGGCAACATCTTGCTCAGTAGGCAAAATGTTGCTCAATTGGTGGCAACCACTTGCTGTTGCTCGAGTTGTTTTTGTAACTCTGATTTTTGATATAACACCGCTTTTAACTTTTGCTCTAAGACAGTGAGAGACTGCATCGCTTGCTCATATTGCTGCTGCTCAATTAACTGCTCTGCATAATTTAAGCGTCCAACCAATGGCGATAAACTTATCGCGTAGTTCTCAAGCCCCTGACTAAAATCACTCAATCCAGTGAGATTATTCGTTTGCATATAATCATTAATATTCGCCGCTTTAGTTCGCGCATTAATAAAGCGCTGCTGTAAAAACGCATATTCGGACTGCATCTGTTGTTGCCATTGCAGTCTGGTTTGTTGCAGCCTAATAGCGGGATCTGAATCAGGGTATAGCGCTTGTAAACTATCAACTAAATCATACGCATGCAGATATTGCTTAATCACATCACGCTCAAATATAGCTTTAACTTGTTGGCTATAAGCTTGACTCACTTCTTGCTCTATTTGCTGTAATTGTTGTGGCTGATAACTCTGCCTAAATAATTCAGCATCATTGACCGTCACCACTTTGGGCTGAACCGTATCGGCAAATATTTGCTGCTGCGCCGTTAAATTTATCTGCTTTGCTGGCTCAAACTGACTTTGAATCAACTTTAACCCCACTGCACCGAGTGTTAAGCCCACCAGCAACATTAAAATACTAAAGCCTCTATCTTTACTGGCAATCACTTCGTTATCCGTGTCAGTTACAACAGACTTAGGCGGTTGTTCAAGTCGCTCTATATGCCCATAAATCGTAAATGACAATAACTCTAAATCGATACTTTTTTCAGGGTACAACTGTTGAATTTTAGATTCGATTAAATGGATTGCCCGATCACAACGATATAATTCACGCAAATGCTGACGTGATGGACTAACCGACTGAATATCAACTTTTATACGTGCCATCATCCATTGATAAAGCCCTTGAATTTTATCAAATGAACTGGCTTTTTTAGGCTGCATTTGCCGCAGCACAGCCACTTGTAAATCCAAGCCATTAGCCAAGCCATCCAGCCCCATGGTTTTAATTGCTGCAACGGTATAATAAATAGCAAGCAGAATATCTGCGCCTTCTTTAACCGCAATTTGAGCGCACAACTTGCGAATTTGCTCCCAGTTGGTTACGCCAAATAACGGCATATGCCTACGATTAATCTCCTCTCTAATTTGCTCATACTTGGGCAACTGACGTAGCTTATCTACATCGGTTGCCACTCGAAAATGATCGACCTCTGAATACAACAACTGATTCACTACAAGGCTCCCATTAGTAAAGTGCTTTAGATAAGTTAAACGACTTGAATAGAGATGAAGTAAATGGATTAGCATCTGCTTCTGAGTGCAGACGATAAACCACATTGCCTTTATCTAAATTAAAGCGGTAATCAACACTGGTCGCGGTAGAGCCCACCACCTCACCCGCATCTAATAATCTAAAGAATGCCCAAGGCCCTTGAATATTGATGCTGCGTGGCGATTGATTATTCTTAACAGGGACGAGTGTTAATTTACTGACCGCTGCAGTGCGCAATGTATTAGGCCAAATCAATCCCACATTTTTACGAGGACCATGGCTATATTCCACATATTGACCATCCACATTAATGACACTGCGACGCTTATTAGGGCTTAACTCAATTGGCTCTAACGTAAATTCCACATCCAACACGCCTTTTCGATTAAAGAAGGCTTGTTGAATCGCTTGTGCTGAGGCAAGTTGTTGCAGTACTTCTTTACGAATAAAAGACTGACCATTGGCACTATTGGTTAAACTCCCGCCCTCATCTAAAAACAATTTCAGATGGTCTTCATAAAATTGATTTAAGGTGCCGTTGGGTGCAAAAAATGCTTCAAAGTCATCTAATGCCACATCTTTTTTCGATTGCATTGAAAATGGATAGCGTGATGCGAGCTTCTGCTGATAGATTTGATAAACATCATTAACCCAACGTTGTTCTAAATAACGAATGGCTTCCTGTCTAATCACATACCAACTTTCATCAGCCAACTTATTCAGCATTAACTCAAATGGCTGCGGCATGCCGGCAGCCACGCGCTGCAACACATAAATAGGATCAGCATTACTTAACTTCACGCGAGATTTGGTCGCTTCTAATGCCGCTTTACCGACATCTGGCGCATCATTAATGGCTTTCATATAAGCTTGTAATTGGATAACTGCTTGCATCACTTCATCCATATAAGCTTGTTCGTTTTCTTCGGTATTAATCAGATCATTTAATGCAGAAAACTGCTTATCAACCATGGCAGCAACTTTAAACTGCGGCGATTTCATTAACTCATCACGCGCGGCATCACTGCTCGGTAAAGGTGGGAACAGCATGGTATTTTGAGTAATTTCATTAAGCAGCCGAGTAAAGGGTTGGTTATTACCGACAATGTTCTCAAGTACCATTACGGCACTATTGATATCAGGAAAATACTTAATATCCACTTCGTTCATCGCGTTGCGCCATGTATTGGCATAATCAGCAACAAATAAACCACGGATTTTTTCGCGTAATACCCGTTTATCTTCTTCTGAATAATCAACTGATTCTGTTTGCCCCAGCACCCAGCTATCCACTAATGCTAACTCTGAAACCGAATCTGAACGCGGGATAAAGTAAGTTTCGAAACCATCTTTAGTCAGCATGGCTGGTACACTTAAACCATCTTCAGTCTCGGTACGCTGACTGAATACCACATCAAAAATTGGTCCAATATTAGTACCTATATCAAGCGATGCCCCTAACGTGCCTGACGCTGCTAATTTAAGATTACGATATACCCTTTGCTCAACAGGTAAGCGGCCTAACTCGGCTTGAGTCTGACCAATCAATTGATCGTATGGCACCAATACAAGCTCAGCTTCCTCTTCACCCGCGACTCTTTTCGCAGTTAAGTTAGTATGCTGCATCGCATAATCTAGATGCTGCATTAATCGCTCTTGAGTTTGACGATCTCCGGCATAACGTTGCTGCCAGCGCTCAGAAAAATAATTTTGTACCATCCGCTGATAGCGGCCACTTTGATCTGTCATCATTCTAAATACACGCAATGCCCCTAATTGCTGCTCTTCTGTTTCGGCACTGGCAATATTAGCAGCCACAATTTTCATTAACGCAGGTAAAAAACGGTTTTCTAGCAGATGTAGATAAGTTTGCTCAACTTCAGGACCAATCAAATGGCCTTGATATAAGCCTAAATCAGAGATGTATTTTGGCTTATCTCTGAAAAAACCAAATTCTAACGTGGCATCACGAATGGTATTCAGTGGCCCTAAAATATCATCACCACTATCAAGTAAAACCTGATCGCCATAGTTGTCTTGGAAGGTATTCACCTTAGCGAGTACCGCATCGGCTTGATTAATATTCTTTTGGTAAAATTGCTGCCAACTGACAATAATCAGGCCTGTTGCAATCACAGATGCAAGCGTTGATAACATCAAAATACGGCGCTTATTTTTAGCCACTCTAAAGTTATCAGAAGCAATCCCCGCCTCAGGGTAAATCACCTTCTTAAATAAATTTTTAGTGAAGTAAGTGGTCGAGTTTTTAGCATTTTGGGCGCTATTTACAGAATGTGGCAGGCTATAACGACGTGAGGCAGAGTCCACAAATGCATTAGTTGGTACCCCTTGTTGATACACCGAAGTAAAGTACACACCGCGCACTAATGCTGACGTTGAAAACTGATCGCTACCAAATGCATCATGTAAAAACTGACTTATCACATCATGCAATCCAGACAATTGGCGACTAAAGCTATACATAGCGGTGCGATCTTTAGCATCAAAACATTGGATTAAAGCATCGGGTAATAATTGATTAATTCGGCCTACAAACTCAGCAAATTGTTGTTCAAACTCTTTAATCCAGCTATCGAGATCATCACCCGCTTTTAACTCAAAGGTAAAGCCGAGTACCTCTTCACGTTCGGCCTTAGTGTATTGCCTAAAAAAGGGTTCAAAACCGTGTAAAAGATCAAGCTTAGTTAGCGCGATATACACAGGCATACGCGTGGTTAAGGTTTCCATTAGCTCACGCAATCTTGCTCGAATAAGATTGGCATAAGCACGACGCTCCGTCGTAGTTGAAGTGGCTAAATGCGCCACATCAAGTGCCACTACCACACCATTTAAAGGGCGGCGACTACGGGTCTTTTCTAACCAATGAGTAAAGTGCAGCCACAAGCGACGCTCTAACTCACCGTCTTCATTTTCTGTGGTCGACTTTTGCGTCAGTAATTCACCATCAGGATCAATCAATACTGAATCATCACCAATCCACCAATCAAAGGTAAATGGATTCTCTTGCTGCTTGCCTGAGGCACGCATCACAGATGAAAAAACAAAGTTTTGTCCAGAACGGTTAATTAAACTGGTTTTGCCTGAATTCTCAACACCAAGTAATAAATACCATGGCAGCGCATAGAGATAATTACGCTGATTCAGGCTTTGTTTCATATTACTCATCACCTGATTAAACTGCGCTTCTTGGCGTTGTTCATATTCTAGATAAGGGTCTTCTTGTAGCTGTTTTTCACGCAACTTTTCAGCATGGAATGTTTGCAGTCGACGCCATTGCACCAAGCCCCAAATAGCTAAACAAACCAGTGTAAAAATAACGCTCGCAATCGCTCGGGATTGCATCGGCTTTAATGGATATTCATCGCCCACCTTTAACCATGGGCCAGCCCACCAAATCGCCACATTAACCAAAACAATAATGACGATGACTAATGCTGGAATCGCCGCTTTAAAGCCGGGAGCTAATTTACTGAATAATGATTTTATTTTGCTAAACATGTATTAAGATCCCTGCGCTTGACAGTCTTTACTATTATTTTCAAGACATTTGATTAATGACGGTTCCCATTCAATTAAAGGCATTGCTTGCACTTGCTCTAACAAGTTTTTGTATTCTTGTAACGCCATTGACGTTAGCTGATGTTGCTTCATTAAATCCGCAGCGATTAAACGCCAATAAAACATATCTCTTGGTTCCACCGCAGATTTAAGTCCCCGATTTAACTGCATAAGGGCATCCCCGAGTCCTTGCTCTTTAGCTGTTGAGAACGCTTTATCACGTACCCCTTCCCAGCTTGCCACGCTCATACTGCTGTTATTTGCTGAGGCACTAAGCCAATTTAAACAAGCTTCTGAAACAAATGGCTGTCCACCTTTAAAACTCAATCTAGCTAATTCAGGCAACCGCTGTAGAAACTGCTGGGTTTCATGCAAAATCGCTTCGGCCCATGCCGTTTTACCCATTTTTTGGCAAATTCGATAACTTAAAAAATGACCATCAAGCCAAAATGGTGCAACGCTAATGCTCTGCTCCACCCGAGCTAAAATCGCTAAATCCGCGCCCCTTTTTAACTGCTCCTCATACTCACTCACCCGATCAGCTGAAACGGGCATTAACTGTGTTTCACCATTTTCTTCTGCATCAGGTATCGCAGTGATGACACACCAAATGGCAAACCGCCTTAGTCGCATCGCCATCATCTGGCCGCTATCAAGTTCAGATAAAAAATCTGCGACTTTTAATAAGGTTTGTTTAGTGGCGCGCTCATTACTGCCATCAATTTCAATGGCACTTATTGGCGCAGTCGATTTCTCAGTTGCTGATACCGTTTTTTTAGGAGGAATAACTTGTGTTGGGATGCTGTTTTGACGCTTATTGATTTGAGATTTAAACAGCTCAATCACCTCCATCACGCCTTCAACAGGTAAGGTTTCTTTGGCCGCAGCATTCAATAAAATACGCAATGCATTATTAGTTTGCTCAATCTGTTCTTGAGTAAACATACTCAAATCTATTTTTTGTACCGATAGACTGGTTCGTTGAATTATTTGACCAAAAAACTTTCGTCTTGGTAACGCCCCTCGAGGCCCTGGAATGGGGTAGCAAAACTGCCAATAATGGACAATAAAATCCGCCAGTAAATAAATCGATAAAATAAATCGTTCTGGTGTAGTTTGATGCTGTAAGCACATCAATAGATGAGTTAAAACTTTTAAGTCTTTACTTTTATTAGCCAAAATATCTAAAGCGGCTTGCTCCGTTTCGACCCATTGCACTTGCGTATGCGCCAAAGAACCCACTTTCATCATTTGGCTCTCAATAAAATCTAAACCACTATCATCATCAAGCTTTATACCAATAGTATTGTCTTTCGAGATAGCTTGGGTGATCTGATTTCTATAAGCTTTGATATCCATTAAGCCCCCTACCAATGACATGCTTTGCGTAGTGGAAAAATCAATGAATTTAATTCTGAAGCGTCAAAAGTTAAGCCATTCACTTCAACTAAATCAGTGCGCAACGAGGGTTTATCAAGTGACAATAGCGCCGTAATAGCGGCTATTGCAGGGATGCCTCGACCGGGTCTTAAAATAGTCCCCGTTTCATCGCTTAACCAGCGCTGAGTATCTTGAGTTTTACCTGCAACAGTAACATTAGCCTTACCGGCGCGAATGGGCTCAGGTAGCACCAATTCCAAACGGGTAATGTTGTCAAAACAGCTCAACATTAAGATAGCTTTATTGTTATCACGATCAAGCGCCGTTGCGGTTATCCACACGCCTTGTTCGACCTCAGCCTGATCGTGATAAAAAATAGCGAAACCTTGTTTATTTAGGCGTTGTTTTTCACTCGATACCGCTCGCTGCCATGCCGCTGATCGCGTGAGAACTTGGCCTTGTTTAATTTCCGCTGCTGTCGGCGTATTAAACACATGATCAAAACAAGCCAAACGTTCAAATCGAGCACTAATATGAGTGCATTGCATTGCATCTGTTAACTGCGTAGTGACATTATCAGCAGCGCGGTTAAGTTCAGGCTCTGCGTATAACAGTCCTGAAAAAGCCATCAAAGTGAGCGATAACATAAAGCGTTTTGACATTAATCTATCTCCATTTTTTGGCACTTATGCGCAAGAGTTCGCTTAGGTAACCCTAAACTCGCAGCGGCTTTAGCTCGGTCACCATCAAAACTGGCAAGTCTTGAACGAATAACATCGTATTCAAACTCATTAACAGCCTGTTTTAAATCAATAATATTTTCAAAATCACTATTTTCATTAGTTTGGTGATGAATATCTTGATGAGATTCGTTAGTTAATGATCGCTCTGCAAATGCCTCTGCTTCAATTTCGCAATGATCCGCGGTATGAGCACAAGCAAACTCAACTAAATTCTTAAGCTCACGAACATTACCAGGGAAGTCATAATGCTTGATGGCATCAAGCGCGGCATAGCGCATCCCAACCACATGGGTTTGATGCACTTGGTTATATTGCGCAATAAAATAGCGACATAGTGGCTCTATATCAGTTTTTCGCTGACTTAATGCCGGTACTTTTAACGGAAATTGATTTAAGCGGTAATAGAGATCTTGACGAAAATCGCCCTGTTGAAAGCGCTGCTTTAAGGCAACATGCGTCGCAGCAACCAACCTAAAATCAACTTGAAACTCATCACTGCCACCCAACCTGCGATAACTCTTATTTTCAATAACCCGCAATAATTTAGCCTGTAGTGCCAATGGCATGTCACCAATCTCGTCAAGAAATAGCGTGCCGCCATCAGCATCGGCAATAAGCCCCTGCTTACTCGTATCTGCGCCTGAAAATGCCCCCTTTTCATAACCAAATAGTTCACTTTCGAGTAAGTTTTCAGGTATTGCGGCACAATTGATGGCAACAAAGGGGCGATGTGAACGTGAAGATATTTGATGCACAGCTTGTGCGACCAACTCTTTCCCCGTGCCAGTATCACCTTGAATTAAAACGGATAGCTCTGACTGTGCAGCCGTCGCAACTTGTTGTCTTAACTTCTGCATTGGCTCACTTTGGCCAATAAGTTGATTTGATAATTCAAACGCTAATTCAGTTTTGCGCTCATCCTGCTTGAGCTGTTTAATAGAATCATCAAGTTGATGTTTTTGTTGGCTTTCAACTCTTAATTCTCGGATAATTCGCCATTGCTCAATAAACACCTTACTGAAGTTTTGCCAGTGATTATCATCAATTAATTGTGCTAACTGAGTGGCGTTACTGACGATGACCAGCATCATCTCAATACGACGATGCGCTGGGGGTAATGGCATCACTAACACCGATTGACCGTGACTCACAACCTGAGTGAGTTGCTCAAAGTCATTATTTTGTTGCCAGTAAACTAAACTTTCATCATCAAGAATCATCGGCTTGGTTGACTGCAATACATGCGAAAATGGATGTGAAAACTCATTTACTTGCCACGCTAATGAGGGCAAGTCATTCACGACTCCCAGCTTACGACCACACTGCTCCGGCGCAATTAGCCAAACATGTGTGGCAGCAGCATACTCAGTAACTGCCTGAGCATATTGCTGGGCAAGACTGCTGGCATCTCGAATTACAGCCATTTGCGAAAGATAAGACAGCCAATCCACCATCAGTTAGCTCACCTCGCCAATAAACTGGTTTTCAACGACTCCAACACGTATTTGGTTGATCGCTTGCTTTGAGCCCATACGATTAAGAATTTGTAGCGACAATGGTGGCAGTACTTGACCATCAATAATCGCTTCCAGCATCCGTGCACCATTTTCAGAACGCGTTGCTCGGCGCATAATCTCATCAAATAACTGCTCATCTAGGGTAACTTCGGCTTTATAGCGATGTTGTAAAAGCTGTTGTAATCCTGCTAACTTACCCACAATAATTTGCTTTAATACCGCTTCAGGTAATGGCAAATACGGCACGATTTCCATACGGGCAAGCAGTGCAGGTTTAAAGAAATCAGCAAGCTCTGGATACAATGCCTGCTCTAATAACTCTGGGGTTTCAGCATGGTCAACAATGGTTTGATAACCTAAATTGGAAGTCATAAAGAACACGATATTTTGGCAATCAATAACCCGCCCTTCACCATCTGCCAGTTCGCCTTTATCAAACGCTTGATAGAAAATATTGAGAACTTCTGGATGTGCCTTTTCAACTTCATCTAGCAATACCACTGAATATGGCATCTTACGAATGGCTTCGGTTAACACTCCCCCCTCGCCATAACCAACATAACCCGGTGGCGAACCAATCAAGCGAGAAACAGTATGCTTCTCTTGATATTCAGACATATTAATCGTGGTTAAAAATTGCTTGCCACCATAGAGTTGCTCGGCAATTTGGACAACGGTCTCTGTTTTACCAACGCCACTGGGCCCAACTAGTAAAAAAGCCCCTTTCGGGCGGCCACTGCGGCGCAGATCCGCTCTTGCGGTTAACAGGTGACGATGAATACAAGCTAGCGCAACGTCTTGTCCTTTAATTTGCTCAGCTAAAATTTGTGGTAATTGCGTAATTTTATACAGTTCATCTGTGTCCATTTGATCTAATGGCACCCCAGTCCAATCAGCAATAACGGTCGCAATTTGGCTTGCATCCACCTGCGCATGAATTAATGACTGCTGCTCAAGCTCGGCTAATTCTTTATATAATTGCTGTAGCTGTGCGGTTAAGCTAATCGCTTGCTCATCGCTATCAGATTGGCCTTCATCAATAACATCATCATCTGCATTGAGCACTTGTAGACGTAAAGCAATAATCTGCTCAACCAATGACTTTTGTTGTAACCATGCTTGCTCTAGTAACTCTTTTTCTAATAAGTCAGCCTGCTCGGCATCAATAAGCAGCTGTAAATTATCAAGATCAATTTCATGCCCAAGAGATTGCTCACGCTCTAGCATGTCTATCTCAAGTTGGCGTTGATAACATTGTGATTCGAGCGCCGCAATTTGCCTTGGCGGTGAACTCAAATTAATAGCAATGCGCGCACATGCCGTATCCAGTACATCAATCGCTTTATCTGGCAATTGTCTACCTGACACATAACGCGCCGATAATTTAGCGGCCGCATGTAAGGCGTCATCGGTAATGAGCACCTGATGTGATTGTTCATACACTTGGCGCAGTCCACGTAAGATAGCCAACGATTGTTCAACTGAAGGCTCATCAAGCTTAACCAACTGGAAACGTCGACTTAGCGCGGGATCTTTTTCAAAATACTTTTTGTATTCTTTCCATGTTGTTGCAGCAACAGTGCGTAATTCCCCACGTGCCAGCGCAGGTTTGAGCATATTGGCTGCATCGCCACCGCCCTCTTGGTTACCCGCACCAATTAAGGTATGTGCTTCATCAATAAATAGAATAATGGGTGTCGGTGAGCTTTTAACTTCATCAATAATGGCTTTAAGTCGTTTTTCAAACTCGCCTTTAACCGCCGCACCAGCTTGTAGTAAGCCTAAATCCAGTGACATTAACTCAATATTCTTTAAAGAATTAGGCACATTTTCAGCTGCAATTCGCAGCGCTAATCCTTCAACTACCGCACTTTTACCCACACCGGCATCGCCCACAACAATAGGATTATTTTTACGGCGACGACACAGAATATCGATCATTAAATTGATCTCGTCATCACGACATAACACGGGATCTAGCTCACCATCACGCGCTAATTCACTAAAATTAGTACAGAATCGGGCTAAGGCACTTTCTGATGCTATGACCGCGGCTTTGGTTGCTGTAGTTTGAGTGGCGACCGGGTTTTCTGATGAATCAGCGGTTATCTGAGCATATTGCTTAAGTAAATTCTCTCGATTAATGCCATCAACTTGTGCAATTAAATGACGACTTAAATAACGTTCTTTACACATTAATGCGGCGCAAAAAATGACACCTGAACGCAGTTCAGAATGGGACAACTGAGTTGATGCTAATAACCATGCATCTTGTAATAGCTCAACTAACAGTGGCGAAAACACCGGCGTAGTATCGTGCCCATCTTCTCGGGTAATCGCCTCACCTACTTGATGTTTAAAATGGCTATGTTCTATATCTGCAGACTTAAGAATTAACCTAATATCCGATAATGGATTATCGAGTAAGGTAAACAGCAAATGTTCAATGGTGACCTCTGGATTAGCACGGGTCACACTCAACGCGCCCGCCTGCTCAAGAGCCAACTTGGTTTGATTATTTAATTTACTAATTAATGTTGGTAATTCAATTCTAATCACAATAGCTAATCCTTTTACTGCAAAATTTGGTTTAATTGCTCAAGTACGCTCATGGATTTATTGTTTAACAGCACCGAATAGGTAATAAACACGCCCACTAATATTGAAAAGAAAAATAGAAACACACTCCAAATCGGCATCTGTTTGCTTAACCGATACTTGGTCGAGACCACATGCTCAGTTGCATTGGTTAACGGTGTTTGATCTTCTTCATCTAACCGTTTTAGGATTTGGTGTAGATTTGAAATGATTTTTTCATACTCTTCACGCCCTTTACTCATCACTTTATAGCGACCTTCAAAACCGAGCGTGAGACATAAAAATATAAATTGCAGCAGTGGCTTATAACGTTCAGGATCGCTTTCTAGGCGAGATAAAATAACGAATACCTTTTCTCCGCCCCAAGTTTCATTATGAAAACGGGTCAATAATGAATGTTCAGCCCAAGCACTATCAGCACCCCATGGAGTACTCATAATCGCTTCATCAATAAATGAACATAAAACATAGCGGTAAGCTAAAATTAACGCCCGCTCAAAGCCTGCCTCATTAAGTTCAACTTCAATGGCTTTAACTTCTTCAACCGCCTGCTTATAGATTTCATCCACGTTATCGCAACGGCTCAAACGACGCACTCTAAGCGCCATCCCCAACAATGGCGTGGAAACATCAATTAAAATGTTGCTGTTATTGCCGCGTAACTTAAACCAGTAATCCTGATCCGCATCGACTTTGGTTGCATTTTCAAACAGCAGCTCATCAAAATGAGGCTCATTAGTTGCAATACTATGCTCCGCCATAAATTAGCTCCTTATTGCCCAAAATTGCAGATCGAGTTCAGAAAAATTACCTGCCACATGGAATGCAAAGCCGCTCGAATTAGCCAACATTGCCCAAGCCGAACTGGTCTTATCTAATTGATAATAGGTATAGCCTGCATGGTAAGGTAACTGCCTTGGTGCCACGGGTAGAGGTGATACAGGGATCCCCGGTAATTGCAGCGAAATAAGCTCTCGAATTTTCTCAACCGAAGCCACTTTGGTTTGTTGAACAAATAAACGACGTAACTCATCCATTGGCATACGAGCCCGCACGGCAAGAATAAAGTCGGCATCTCGAATAAGAGACGGGTCTTGAACTGGCGCGACCATCAAACCAAACTTACGTTTATGAAGTTGGATGGATACCGCACGAGGTTCAAGTACGATGCTAAGTGACTGACGCAGCATATTCATCAACGGACTAAATGAAGCCGATGGCGTATCGTGCTGATAACTACCAAATTGCGGCGACATACGGCTCTCATCAGTAAAGGTCGCCAGCTCACCGCAAATAGAGGTCAATAACTCATATAGACGTTCAGGATGTAAACTGCGTAAACGTGCGACATGTTGCAGTTGCGGTTGGATCCGATTTAATGCTTGTAACAACATAAAATCAGACACGTCCGCAACCCCACCTTGACTAGGGGCACCAATACGCTGGGCAATATTTTTAGCGCGTTCACGCATTAACCCAGCCATCTCTTCAATAAAGCGATGTAGCGTAAGCACTGAGGTCACATTTAAATGACAAGGGAAAAAGTGAGGATCAAGTAAGACGCTGCCATCTGGGCGTTTTTCTAAAATTTTGGCAATAGCAATCGATGCAAATGCGCTTCGGTCTTCTTTTTCTAACATCAGCCGTAGCTTCATGGGACTGACATCAATTGCTGCCATATCACCTTGCTCGGTATGAATATCACGCACATCGTGTTTCATTGACTGATAACGACCAGAATTACCAGCGCTCCAGCTCACCTCAGCGATAGAATCACTACGTAATGGGATGGCAAGATAAATAATTTGATTAGCAAGCGAACTGTCCGCAATCTCAAGCGCATCGGGTAAGCTATCCTCTTGCGGTATTTTAAATACACTGCCATCAGGCATTACGCCAGATGCGCTATCTAACGCAATTCGGCCAAAGCTTAGATACTCTGGATTAAGGCTCATCTCAGTAATGCCATATAAATAACGACTGACCGAAGCGATACGCTCATCTAATTGATATTCGCTATTTCGCTGTTGTTGCTGAAAATGTTGTGGCTTGATAAATAGCCCTTCATTCCAAACGACTCGATTTCTGGCCGACATAGTTACTCCACTTTCTTAAGCACTACGGCTTTGTCACTGAAATGAATAAGCAAACTGTATTGCTTATCCTCGGGAGTCACCTTGACCACTTTCTTCCATTCACTTTTATCTGGCTCTGCAAAACGGGCCATCACACCGATATAAGCGGTATCGTCATCAAGCTCAAAAGGCGCAACCACCTTAAATTGCCCCGGTACCAACATGTAATCACGATGGTCTAAATAGTTACTTTTTAATGCCTCCTCAGCATCATCCACCAGCTGGTCATATTCTGCAGACTGAAACATCGAATCATCTTCTAATTCAAAAACTTGAATTTCTACAGGAGTACCATCACCACTGACATTAGGATTCACACTATCAGTTGCATACAAGCTATAGGCGATAGTTGATGGCGGTAAGTCTTCATCATCAAATCCCAGCAAACTACAACCACTCAACGACATTAACATCAGCATTATGAGTAATTTATTCATGGCTAGATCTCCTGCTGCTTTTGGCGCAATTGCTTATCGTATGCTTGGTCAAAAATCTCCCAAAACAGCTTCTCAAAGCCTTTTTGTCGATCTGAAGTCAGCTCTTTGTAGTAGCTTTGGTACATTTTCCATGACCAAGCATCTTCAGATTCTGGCTTGGCCGTACCAGGACGGCGATAACGGCTAAAGCGACGCATCAACACCTCAGGAGAAAACGCTCCTAATATCTGACTTAATGCTTCAATAGTGGCTTGCTGCACCGCCTCATTATGGTGTTTGATTAAGGTGAGACTCTCTTCAATCGCAGATGGAGCAGACAAATGAACGGCGCTACGCTCAGCATTAAACAAAGTTTTAACTGTGGTTTGATAAGGTTGACCTAAACGTAATGGATTATCTTCAATCGGTTGCAAATTCTTATTCATTACGCCGTAACGGCTATCTTCAACCTGTTGATGCAGTGCTAATAATCCTTTAATTGCAGCTTGTAACGACGCGCCCATCTCCTCTGACATGGCTTGCATTTCCACCATATTGTCAGGATTACCAGCAGAGACACCTAAGCCCCGTAGCATGGGACCCGTTAATAGATGATTATTCTCGTCTAAATCTAAATCGAGGCTATCCTTGTCAAAATGGCCAAAATCACGACTTAATTCCTGTTCTAGACTTTCTAAACTTTTATCATCCATTGCATGCTCCCCTGTCGATGCAGCTTGTTTTAATACGATAGCTGAACTAATTTCATGCTCGCTGTCAGCATGAACGGTTTGCTCTTGTCCATGCCATTGCTGATCTTTTGCGAGTAAATAATCACTTTGTTGAGTTTCACCATCATCATTCGCGTCCTGTACTAGATCGTTAGTATCGGTAATACTGCCAACGCCTTCATACTGATCTAATGCAGCTAATGGATCGTCTAATGCGTGTTCATCAGCAAGACTCGCTTGCGGCTTGTTAAACTCGGATAAATCCACATCCATCAGGTCTTCTTCACCACTAAATACCTGCTCCAAGCTATGCTGCTGTCCCATCACTTCATCAATGTTGTCACTGAAATGAGCACGCAATTTATAAGGGCCTGTCGCAATCACATCGTTCTCATTTAAACGGACCAGTTTATTTTTCCCCACTGCGATGGTGGCGCCATTAATAAAACAAGCACCATGGGTATCCCTCAAAGAAAAAGCACCATCAACCATGGATATTTCAAAGTGAGTCGCTCTCACTTTTGCTTGCTTATCTTTGAGTAACCAACTGCTTGATGCAGCAGAACCCACACTGCCACCATCTTGATCAAAACTGTAAGAAGCTGATAAGCCGGCTTCTAAATCCTGAGTATTAGTTACAACTAAGGTTAAAAATTTTTGTGCTTGCTCTGCTTGCTTACTCTTGTTTGACATAGAAATTTTCTCACTGCCTTATTTGAATTCGAACGCTTCGATTGGTGCTTGCCTGCCCTGTAAATGAAGACCAGCCCAAAGAGGCTGGGTTACGACTATTGAGCTGTACAGGCATGGCGTGCTCTTGCATTAACTCAAGCTGTAAATCAAATGCCATTTGCTCTCGCAAAATAAACTCAACCACAGTTAATAAAGATTTATGCTCACTGCCAGAAGGTAAAAAAGCTCTAAACCTTTGCTGATCTAACCCTTTAATACAGATCATAAATTTGCCTGTACGATCAGCGACTTGATCACCAATGACACAATCATGACCCAGCTGTACATTGGCCATCCCTAAACGACATTTTTGTTCCGCAGGTATTTGCACTTGTCTTAATTGCCATTGCTCAATTGAGACATCTTCTAAATCAAAACAATTTGCTAAAATGCCACAAACCACCTGCGGTGAACGGCTACGCCCTGCCAACATTCCTGCGTAGCTGAGCATCTTGCACCAGTTAATGGGTGTTTCGCCACGAAGGTGCTCATCCCCCAAGCCCACTAATGCAAATAATTGCGCTGAAAACTGATCGCTCGCATCATCTTGAAAACGGATGTAATAGCGATATTTGCGCCAAATTCGGTAGATTAAAGCGATTAATCTATGGTTAAAAAAATCTAAAAATTGTTTACGTAATCCAGTTTCACCCTCTGTTGCTATCTGCTCGAGTAAATATCCGGGCAGTGGCGATTGCGAACCTGTCATACCAAAAAATGTGGTTTCTAATTGGTACCTCACGCCTGACATTGAGGCTAAAAAACTGACATCACTGGCGGCAAACCCTAAGCCCGCTTTCGAGCTAAATAACAAACGGCATTTACGCTCCCAATCATCACTTTCTACATCTTCGTCATTAAGCTGATGGATAAGCTCAACTAACTGATAAAAGTTATAAGAAGCAACATCATCCATTAAATGCTGAGGGATCCTGCCATGCCGTTGCTCTGATCCAGCATGACCTGCAGGCAAGTCCTTCACTAAATCAGTGGCTGTTGGCCGATCTGTATTCCCCATGTATAGGTTTCCTGATTATCTGAATTAATCACGATCAACTCATGAAACGAGTTAATGCCAGCGTATAAAGCAAAGAAACGACTTAAAATAGTGCCGAAAAGGTATAACTCCCCCTCAGAACTAAAGCTTGATTGCGCTAAAGTAATACGTGAACTTAAGCCTCGAACTGGCAGGCCTTTAATCAGTTTTTCTATCGGTTTTGATTGGATATCAATAATGCCTTCTAAACGATGTTTTGAAATTCGCTCCGCTTGTCGATCAACTAAGGCTTTAAAATCATAAGCACGTAACACACTGCACAGTGCATCTTTAGATAACAGCGAAAGATAGTTCAGCGATAAATTAGAAATAAGGGTCCATAACAGGCTGCCATCTAAGGCTGGACGTAAAGCATGTGATGGCACGGTAATATTGGCAAAGGCAGCAAATGGCGGCGAGGTATCAGTTGCAACACAGATATCACCTCGACCAAGCTCTAACGGTAAGTCTCGATTAGTACAGGTTAATTTTAACGAGATCGCCTCACTAAAACCGACGTTATCAGTTTCATCGCTACGCACAAAAGAGATGTAATGCTCTAAGCCATCATCGCGAATACTTTCTTTTACACGCACTCGGTAATACAAAGCCAAACGATGTTGGGCACGTTCAATTTGATGCTGAAAACTTTCAAAAGCGGAATAGTGACGCACTTGCCCTCTAACACGACCACTATTTTTCTCTTGCCAACCTTGAACTTGGTCGACACTGAAGATTTCATAGTGAGAGGGGTAACGACTCGATGGGGTTACTCTGTATTCAGCACTTTTGCCATTCAGATCGATAGGATCGGCATCATGATCAAATAGATTGATTACAGGGGTACAATAGAGTTGAAAGCTTTCATCTCTGACCCTAACATCAGCCGGTAAAGGCTTTGAAAAACAAAAACGCAATGAGAATCCATGGCGAGTATCTGCAGTAACTACTTGGGCAATATTGGCCACATCACAAAATAAAAAGGCATGCTCAAATGACAAGAATTCTTGCAGGATGCGATAGCCTTCATACACATTGGTCGGATACGGTAAAATGGCTTCATCAGACTCAAAGCCAAGAGTTTTAAAGCTATGTTTAGGCAGGGTTAACGCCTCACCATTAACGACCACTTCAATTTTATCTAGATAATGACTCAGCCATAAATACAGCATTTGGGCGCTATATTCCTGCCCCCCTAAAAAAAACTGCAGTGAATTCATATTTAATTTATCAAACTGCAAATCCCCTAATATCTGCAGTTCAATATCAATATATGATGTTTCACGGGTATGGGTGGTAATCACCCGTTGCCGCTTTAATGGATAAACATCGATATCACGGCACGTTTGAAAATGGCAAACAGTATCAAATACAGGATTCGCATCTAATTGAGTGCCTTTTTTAACTCTTTGTCCCGTACTAATCGCTTTATCATAAGGGGTGAACTGTACAATACTGGTGCTCGGCACAGGCCTTAAATAATTAGGCCACAGCATGTTAATTATTGAATGGGTCAACTCGGGAAATTCATCTTCAACTTTTTCGCGTAAGCGACCTGTTAAAAATGCAAAGCCTTCTAACAACCTTTCCACATCTGGATCTGTGTTAGTGCCATTTAAAAAACGGGCAAGCTGCGGATAAACTTCCGTAAACTCCTCGCCCTGCTCTTTTAAAAAGGCAAGCTCTGTTCTGAAATACCGATTATTTGACACTTAAATACCTCGAAACTGCTTATTACTATCCAGTACTAAATCAATTTGCACTTGTTGGTGCAGCGCACCTGTATTTATGTCGGCAATGATTTCAAAGCGTAAATTTAATGGTGCAAACTCATCATTAAAATAATGGATGTCTAAGCTTTTTATTCTGGGTTCGTATCGATAAAGACATTGCTTAATCGCACGTTTTATTTGTACTGCTAGGTCATGAGCACCAAGTGATGCATCATTAAAGTCAATCAGTCCCAGTTCAGGTGCGCTCAATGACTCACCCACTCTGGTATTTAACAAACGTGAAATACTGCGCTTAATTGACTCGATAACATCATCTGGTGCTGGGCCATAAGTGATAGAACGCTTGGGAGCGTCAGTCTCTAACCGCTCGAAAAGACTGACACCGTAAGCACTATCCTCTACAGATGCTTTGCCATCACTATTGATCCAAGCGACCAACGAGCGACAACTCAAAGTTAGCCCCCATATATTTAAAGTGAGGTCGAACCGCTAACGACACCTGATACCAACCTGGATCCCCCTCTACATCCATCACCTCGATTTTGGCAGCTCGAAGTGGACGACGGCTTCTCACTTCTGCAGGTGGATTCTCCTGATCGGCTACATATTGGCGTAACCAGATATTGAGCTCTCGCTCTAAATCATGTCGTTCTTTCCACGCACCAATTTGTTCACGTTGCAGCACCTTAATATAGTGAGCTAGACGATTAATAATCATCATGTAAGGTAGCTGGGTGCCTAACTTATAGTTAGTTTCAGCTTCTTTACCCTCACGGGTATTTGGAAAATGCTTTGGTTTTTGGATAGAGTTAGCAGAGAAGAATGCGGCATTATCACTGCCTTTACGCATCGTCAGAGAGATAAAGCCCTCTTCTGCGAGTTCAAATTCTTTACGGTCAGTAATTAATACCTCGGTTGGAATTTTAGCTTGCAATGCGCCTAGTGATTCAAACAGATGCACGGGTAAATCATCAACCGCACCACCACTTTGTGGGCCAATAATGTTTGGACACCAACGATATTTAGCAAAGCTTTCTGTCAATCGCGATGCAAAAGCAAATGCTGTATTACCCCATAAATAGCTTTCATGAGAATCACTCACTGTTTCGTTATAGTTAAAGCTACGTACTGGATTATCTTCTGGCGAATAAGGCACTCGTAATAGGAAACGAGGTGCAGTTAGACCGATATAACGAGCATCTTCTGATTCACGTAAACCGCGCCATTTGGTATAACGAGGACTTTCAAACGTGGCAGAAAGATCTTTTAAGTTAGGCAGATCTTCAAATGAATCAACACCAAAGAACTCTGGCCCAACGGAAGAGAGGAATGGTGCGTGTGCCATTGCGCCGACAGCGCCGACATATTGCAGCAACTTCATATCTTGGCTAGAAGGCGTAAATGCATAATTACCAACGATTGCACCTACAGGCTCACCACCAAATTGACCATAACCAGATGAATAAATATGTTTATACAATCCAGATTGCGTTGTTTCTGGTGAAAACTCAAAGTCATCTAATAACTCCTGCTTGGTCACATGCAGCAGTTCAATTTTAATATTTTCTCTAAAATCAGTGCGATCGATTAATAACTTTAAACCACGCCATGCAGATTCCATTTGCTGTACCGCTTCGGTATGCAAAATAGCATCCATTTGTGAACTGATTTTTTTATCAAGTTCAACCAACATTTGGTCTACAAGCGCTTTATTAACTGGCTCTTCAGTTTTATCTGTACCGATTAAATTACCAATAAATGCCGCAACACCTTTTTTGGCAATATCATAAGCTTCTTCTGTTGGCGCCATCCGAGTTTGCGCCATAATTTCGTCGAGTAAGCCGCCTTCAACTGTGACTGCACTATCGGCTTGTTGTTCTTGTAAAGACATTGATAGCATCCTTCCGTAGTCATTAATCTGCTGGATTATCTTCGTCACTCACTTGCTGCAGTTCAGCCAATAATTTTTCTCTTGAGTCAGCTGAGGCAAGTAATTCTTGTAGACGAGAACGAAATGCGGGGATATTACCTAATGGCCCTTTTAATGCGACTAAGGCCTCACGTAATTCAATTAGTTTATTTAATTCAGGAACTTGTTTAGCAATTTCATCTGGAGAAAAGTCTTGTAATGTCTCAAACTTTAAATCCACACTTAACTCAGCACCATCTTCATCCACTAAACTATTAGGGACGGTTGTAGCGACTGATAAATTACTTTCACGCATGACTGCAGCAAAATTGGTTTTATCGACAGATACAGCATCTCTATTCTCAAGAGGGCTATCTTCCTCGTGTCCTTTAAAGTCACCTAACACCATCATTTTCAATGGTAATTCGACTTCAGCTTGTGCATCACCAGTGGCTGGAACATATTTAATATTAATACGCTCTTTAGGTGCGACGCTGCCATCTTTTGACATATTATCCCCCATCAAGTTATTTGATTTAGAAAGTAGGCCATACGTCATCTAAAGGTGTTAAGTTAATAACTTTAAACTTGAAATATCTAAAAATAGCTAATGATTTCATATTGATGTAACTCATCACTGCTAAATTTAATTAACTTATACATCCACTCATTAACCGTAATACGGGTACGGATAATTGATAAAATAATATATGGCTATACCTTGCTTAATTCATGTTATCTATTTGAGGAATATTGCATAGGCGGGTTTTTTATTTATATTTTTATAGCCACAAATTAAATGGCAGTTTTAAGTATTAACTTTAAATTTATTTCGCAACTAAGATCTTGTTCTTTATTCAATTATCACAGCGATATTTTTATTAGAGGTTAATTACAAAATAATAAGTAGCAATACACCTTATGGATATGTGGCGAATATCTCACACAACTAGTTAGAAAGGATTAAGCGAATGGCAAGAGATATCACACTTTATTAACATTTAAGATGAGGATTATATAATTTTTTTGTGGTTTCATGGTGATTCCTTAAATTAACACACATGAAATAAGGCTAACACAAAATAATAAAACCACTATTTCAACTTAATCACTTGATTAATTAAAAATTATAAATAATAAATTAAACCTTGTTTTAAAAACAAAACAATTAAGTATTACTGATATTAAATTATTTTTTAGCAACAATACTTAACTCTGGCTAGTATGCTGTAAAAAATTAACTTAAAGCACATTTTCCCTTTAATTTATTATCTCTACTGCAATTGGCTTGCTTACTATTAGTCGAGTCAGCCAAGGCATTACATGCAGCACAACTTCGATGCGAACGATAATGTTCATTAAAGAACTGCTCCGTTTGAGCTTCTAACTTATCAAATAACTGCTGATTAACAGCGTATTTCCAATCATACTGTCCCATCAATTTAGCCAAATGACGATAACTGGTTTCGCGGCGATTAGACAGAAACTCATGACTCACCAATTGACTCTCAAACTGGGTAAGTACACCTGTAAGATAGAAGGTAATTCCCTGTACTAGCTCTTTAACCTGCAACGGAGTTGCCTTAATTTCACCATTGGCTACTGCTTCGTTTAGCCCATCGGTAAACCATTGCCAAAAAACATTGATACGTTTTTTGAAGCGTTCAATCTTTTCAGGCTTGCTAGCTGCCACACCATCGCATTGGTTGAAACTGAACGTAGGGTAAAAAAGGTTTTACTACGTTTAATCGTTTCAAACGTAAATAAAATAGGTAGCAGGACTTTTTCTTGTGCCGTTAAATCAGGATATTTCGCTAAAAATATTGATAAATGATTTGAAGTTGCATTGCGTAGAAATAAGCAAACTAAAACATCTTCCTTGCGTTCAAAAAACTTATATAGCGTGCCAGTAGAACAGCCAACCTCTTTCGCCAACTGTGAAAATTTAAACGAGACGATCCCTTGAGACTCAATCAGGTGTTCAGCCGCATCTAAGATTTGGTTACATCTTATTGTTGATAATGCTTCGGTAGGGCAACGCATTTTTAAAATTCCTAAATTTAACTAAGCTAAATTATGCATTGGCTGCAAGCTAATGGATATTCAATCACTCAGGTTCCGCGAGGCTGTTCACGAAATATCGTCATATCACTGCAATAGTTCAATATAAAAAACTTTTTCGAGAGCTTGCTCACGAACAAGTTTGTCACTGAAAAAATGGCGTGACCCAGTTCACCCTCTACTGATGCAATAGCCTTTATCTTTAGCGTATTCCTAAAGTGAGGGTCTACAAATGCAAAACAGAAGAAGCTTTTTAAAACTCGGTGCTGGTGCAGCATTGGGTGGCATAGCCGCAACGATACCAACCATGGCAAATGCATCATGTGCAACAGAAATTAAATGGGATGAAACCTTTGACACCATCGTAATTGGTTCAGGTTTTGCGGGGTTATCAGCAGCATTAAATACCAAAAAGCAAGGTTTAGGTTCTGTTTTAGTATTAGAAAAAATGCAGGTTATTGGTGGCAACTCAGCCATCAACGGCGGTTGGTTAGCGATCCCTAAAAATCCGATTCAATTAGCCCAAGGCGTTAACGATGACTCTCCAGCTGAACTGGTAAAAGACCAGATTATTTCAGGTCGCGGTATGGCTGACATCCCTTATTTAGAGATGATAGCTAACCGTTCTTTAGATGCTTATCAACTGTGTATCGATAACGGTGTTATCTTCCGTAAAGACTTTAATATTCAAGTAGGTGGTCACAACAAAGCGCGTGCTATCCGTACTAAACACGGTACCGGCGGCGACATCACCACTAAGTTATATGAATCAGCCTGAAAGCTGGCGTTGAATATCGTCTACAAAACTATGTAGAAGATTTCGTTATGGATGGCGATAAAGTTATTGGTCTTCAAGTACGTAAAAACTTCCGTTACCCAGACATGAAAACCGGCAGCACAGTATTTATCAAAGCGAATAAAGCTGTCGTCATCGCTAGCGGCGGTTTCGCACGTAACATGAAACTACGAGCAATGTTTGACCCATCACTGGATCCAACATTAGATTGCACCAACGCATTAGGTGCAACGGGTGAAGTAACCATGACCGCTATGTCACATGGTGTGTTACCAATGCATATGAACATGATCCAAACGGGTCACTGGGGTAGCCCTGATGAAGGCGGATTTGGTTGGTCAAACGCACTATTGTCTATCACTTGGCACGAAGGTATGTCTGTAAGCGTCCTCAATGGTAAGCGTTATATGGATGAGCGTGCTGACCGTAAGACTTGTTCAGAAGCGATTATGAAGAACCGTTATGAAGACGGCTCTCCAGCTTATCCAATTGCTTTCTTCAACTATAACGATCATCCAAATGACGACCGAGTTACTCGTGCCGTTCGCGATGAGATGGCGTGGAAAGTTGATAGCATTGAAGAGCTAGCTGCTAAGTTTAATGTACCACTAGCAGCATTAAAGCAGTCTATTGCTGAGCACAACCAGCATGTTAAAGATCGCAAAGATCCGCTATTCAACCGTAAGATGGATACTGCGCGCGAGCTTAAAACCCCGTTTATCGTATCTCGTGTATGGCCAAAAGTGCATTACTGCATGGGTGGTCTAAAGACAGATTTAGGCGCTCGTGCTATCGCGTCTAAAAACTTAGCTCCGATGAAAAACCTATACGCTATTGGCGAAGCAACTGGCGGTATCCATGGTGAAACCCGTTTAAGTTCAACCTCATGTCTTGAGTGCTTAGTCATGGGTATTGTTGTATCTGAAACCATTAAAGCTGATGCGCAGGGGTAATCACATGAAAAAGTTTCTTATCACTCTATTAATGGGTTTATCTATCACTGGCACTGCAGTTGCAGGTGACTTAGTCAAAGTTAAAGGCAAGTTAGAAGGCCGTGAGAACCACAGTTTTATCTATGAAGATGGTTGTAATGCCTGTCACCAAGGTGGCGGTAAGAAAAACACCACGGATGCAGCTTGTGTTGAATGTCACGGTGATGTGACTAGCATTGATATGGATGAAACCAAGTTAGCGGTACCAGAAGCACATCCGCATAAATCAATTCACTTTGGCCAAGGTGCAAGCTGTCTAGCTTGTCATGCTGAGCATGAGAAAAAAGCCCCTCTATGTGCAGATTGTCATCGTACTTGGTTTGAAGTGATGTAAATTTTATTTACAAGGTCCTCCAAATACCGTTAATAGTTCGCTATTAGCGGTATTTTTTTATCCCTACTGCACTGGTTGCTACAGTTATCAGTTTTACGGTTTTTCAGTTATAAATCATATATCAGACATAAATAAAACCTAGTTCACAAAGCAATTAAAACTTTGATAAACAGCAAGTTATAATTACATTCGACTAGTCTAATTGATGATAAATAGAAATAATATTCACCAACTAGATCACGAATATGTTTTCCCTACCTAACCTTGCGTGATCCAATTCAACTTTACGTGATTCGCTAATCATTATTGTTAACTCAAGATTCAAGCCTAGATGCAATTACTGCTATCTAGCTGATAATAAAATCACAGCACAGGATAAATAAGATGAAACTGAAAATGCTATTTGGTTTAGCGGCCCTAGCTTCTACAAGCGCAATGGCGACTGGTCCACAATGTAACCATGCTCAATTACCTTACCAGCAAGCAACGCCAGTACCATTTGACAGCTCACCTTACTTACCGCAAGACACTATGCCTGCACAGTGTAGTGATCCACAGGTTGAAGCTTATATTAAAGCTTGGGAAGCCGGTGAAATTAACTTCAGCACTATTCAACCAAACGAAAGCATTACCCAAGACCAACGCTTTTGTAAGGGTCTAGACAATGACGGCAACATTCTTGAAGTTAAAGACTGTGACGTTAAAAATGCACCTGTTGGCTATATGTGGAAAGATCTATCTGACTACCCTGTAACTATCGGTATTACCGAAGGTGGTAAATCAGATCATGAACCCCATTTCCACGGCCAACCTGAATGTTACTACGTCGTAACCGGTGGCAGTAAGACATTAGCGGACAACAAATTCCGTAGCCTTGAAAAAGGTCAATATTTCTATATTCCAGGCAACGCAATTCATAACACCCCAATTCTTGAAGAGCGTGGCTTAGGTGTAATGTACTGGTATCCAAATAACTCAAACTTTGCTGGTTTCAAGTACTATTGGCGTAAAGACGTGAAGAACCTACGTGTTGCTGAAGAAGCATTTGACCGCGTAGATGAAATCCGTAAGCGTGATCTAAACCTTGGCCCATACGGTACTAATGAAGCCGTATTTACCAAGTAACTAATATCTCTCCCCCCTACACAACAAAGGCAGCGAATTCGCTGCCTTTTATTTTAGGATAATGACATCAATTAAAAATCGCCAGCAACAGTACTTGCGGTAAGGGCAGTACAACTAGCAGCATCAGTGCAAGCTCGCACTTTGCCATTTTTAGCACTATATCGAATTTTTAAATTATCGCTTTGCTTATAAGTGAACACGCAATCACCACCAGCACTGGGCAGTGCTGCAGTACTGTATAAATCTAAAAAAGTTTGATGATCATCTAGGAGCTTGGGAATGCCACCATTACAGCCGCCCGCATTTGCAATTGAGCCATTAAGCGTACAACCATTTTGACATTCTGGATAACCGGACCCCGCCCAAAATCCAATTTTAGTACCAGCATAATCAATATATCCTCCCTCACCCGCAGTTGCAGGCTCTGCAGTACCTTGGCGTAATAACCAAGTAGAATGCGCCAGATTAATGGCAGAGGCTAATGCGCCAGCAAACCCTTGATGGGTCGCCTTATGTGCGTCATCTTGTAAATTTATAAATTTAGGGGCAGCAACCACGGCTAATACACCAAGAATAATAATCACTACAACCAATTCAATTAAGGTAAATCCTTGCTGCTTACTTTTCATAAAATACCAACAACTCATCCATGAATATTGTTAATTACAATAAAATAGCGCGGTTACAAAAGCTATTAGCCTTTTTTCTGAAATGTGAACAACTCTGTAGAAAGTTGTCGCTTAAGAACAAGATCGATAATTAACGTTTGTTGAGCAATAAGCACTTGCTGTTGCTCGACACTAAAATGACATTCTAGCGTTTGATAGAAACAGACACCTTGATTAGGTCTTGCTACAATTTTGAAGCCCCAATATTGCTTAGCGGGTCCCAATTTGGCCATATTAAAATAGAACGTTAGGCCATTATTCGCTTTTTGATTAAATTGCTTATCACTTAAAAATCCACGCCCAAATTTATCGGCACGATAATCTTTTCCCGCTAATAAGATACAGTCAAAATCAGTTACAGCTTGTTGCTTATCATCCCATACTCGTAATACCAACATTGCATATCCCGCTGGTCGTGATTGTTCATCACTGTTCATTAGCATCGCTTGTGTTAACTGCTGATATTGCTCTAATGAGTCGACTCGTAGAATTTGCTGGATCCGTTTAAGTAGAGGCTTGTTGGGATAATTACGCCGAGTAATTGATGCCATAATGCCGTAACGCTTACCACTATGGCTGGTTTTAGGAAGCACTTCAAATGCACTTAGGGGCATTTGTTGCATTGAGAGCTGATAACCATCGCGGGTAGATAAATGCTGTTCAATACGCCAATAACGGTAATTCATGTTTGCCGCAGCGCTGCGCACAACGCCATCACTACCCGGCTCAGCCGTATAACTATTAAGATAATCATACAGAGACTTATCGATGGTTTCGCCAGTTAATACGGCGCAATAAATCCCATGAGCAGATAAATCATAATCTAAACTGGCGCGATTAGTTTGCCACTGACCAAGGCTTGCAAGTTCTAACCAGTGCAAGATTTTAATGCCTGGTTCATGACCTCTAAACCATGCCGCAACGCGACTTAAACGAGACTTACCTAGTTGTGCTAAAGCACTGCCATGATTAGCAGGTGCCAACATAATAAGATGTTTTAAAGGGCAACGCTGTAATTGGTTCACACTAAAATAGCGTTGTAACCACTGTCTAATGACAACAGCGCCAGTTGAATGACAAATAACACTAAAGCGACTATCGCCAATAATGTTGTTTTTAGCCAGTTCAAATGCGTTAGCAATATCATCTAAATCAACCTCGTCATTAACCGAGATATATTGGCCTAAATATAGATGCTCAATGCGCCATGAGGTCGACCTTAAATGATCACTAATAATTTGCGGCAACTGACCATAACTAGCGATATCAGCGCCCCAACCATGGACAAATAATAAAGTCATTGAGGTACATTTATTATTTTCCATGGCTTATCCCTCGTTAGAGTTGCCGTAATCGCATCAGCACCATGGCAACACTCAAAAACAATAAAACAGCTATCCATGCCAGCCAATTACTGACTTGAAGATTAATTAACTGAAACCCAAGTATCGCCGAACTTGCAGCAATTAAGGCAAAAGGCAATTGAGTAATAACATGTTGGTGTGGTTCGCAATTACTACTGGTCGCGCTTAAGACACTGGTATCAGAAATAGGCGAACAGTGATCACCAAATACAGAGCCCGCCATCACGCACTTAATGCCACTAACAATAAATTAGGCTCAAGCGTATGTGCTATTTGCGCACCAATCGGTAACATTATAGCAAACGTGCCCCAACTCGAGCCTGTACCAAACGCCATCACGGCACATAAGATAAATAAGCCTGCCACCATAAATTGTGGCGCTAAATAGATTTTTGCTAGTCCAGCTAATACAGAAGCGATTTGTAGGTCTTTAATCACTTGGCCAATTAACCAAGTAAATATCAAAATAGCGATAGCAAATATCATCGATTTCAAGCCATGGCTCAAATCAATCAACAACTGCCAAACCGTTCGACCAGAACGCCATAACAATACACAACATAATGCCAATGATAATAAACATGCATTACGCATTGCGCCGCCAATATCAGCTTTAGCTAACCATTGCATAATGCTATGACTTGATGAGTGTTGTGCGCCGGAAACCAATGTCAGCACCATAGATAACACCAACAGACTCAACATGGGCAATGCCAATAACCAAGGATTACCTGCATCCTTACTTGTCACATCCGCCTCAATAGGCTCAACCTTATCTAAGCTAAACCCCACCCCAGACCACGCCACCCAAATCGCTAACAGCAATACCGCAATGGCATAAAAGTTTAATTGGGCTATTTCAACAAATGCAGATACTGGCGACTCATGTAACATGGTCAATCCTGCCAGAATTGCCATCACATAAGGACCCCAGCTCGAAAAAGGTAATAACGAACATAATGGTGATGCGGTTGAATCAACGAGATACGCTAACTGAGTACGGCTAATACCATAGCCACGCTGCAATGGTTGGCAAACATGACCAACCGCTAAACAACTAAAAATACCATCGATAAACACCACAAAACCCAACAACACAATACCCAGCCGAGCTTGTCTCGCCGAGTGTAATCGTTGAGTTAACCATTGGCTAAATTGAGCCACCGCCCCGCCTCTGGCGAGCAATTGCGTTAGCGCACCGAGTAATAACATGGCCATC
Organism: Shewanella marina JCM 15074; assembly: GCF_000614975.1. Lineage (GTDB taxonomy): Bacteria > Pseudomonadota > Gammaproteobacteria > Enterobacterales > Shewanellaceae > Shewanella > Shewanella marina. The sequence goes on along the minus strand of NZ_BALM01000012.1, from coordinate 82,407 downwards.
AATACATTAAGGTGCCACAGCTGCCATTTACCCTCGGCATAAAATTGTGAGCTTGCAGTCGTCGCAATATAAGAGATGCTAGCTGATAGTGAATACTGAGAAATAATAAATGCACCACTAATCACACCAGCTGCCAGTGCCCATAGGGTTTTACGAAGTGTAAATGCCATCACGAGCGTGATAATAATAGGCAACATCAACACTGCATAAGAATTAGTCACAAATACTCATTCCATTAATAAAAGTAACGCTAAGCATACCTATGCCTTACTAAAAAAGACAAACAAAACACGATTATGACTAATTTGAGATTATTTTTTAATCTGTTGGAATTATTCGCTATTCAGCCGCCATTGTCGCTGCTAGAATCAGAATCTGATCCATTTAATCTATTTAGGATAGGACTCCACACTATGAGCCTCGAATTACTTTCTCAACTGGAAACCAAGATCCAGACAGCACTTGAATCAATCGAGTTGTTAAAAATGGAGCTTGAAGAAGAAAAGCAAAAAAATGGTGAGCTAGACTCACAAAACCAGCAACTTCAACAAGAGCTACACGCTTGGAATGAAAAAGTTACTGGTTTAGTTGGATTGCTAAACAGCGAAGTAAACTAAGAACAACTGTAAGTTGCTTCTTGGTGGGATTGAGCTGTAATTAGCTCATTCAATTCGATAATAGCCTGCTTAACTTTTGGCAGGCTTTTTCTTGGCATTAAGAAACGTCCGTGTTCAAATTCAAGCTTACCAAGATCTTTGACCCACACCACGCCAGAAAAGAAAATTCGAGCATGTTTTACAATTAACTTGGGTGCATAAATCGGGAAAAAACGCATAAGACCTCCTAGTGTCAAACAATGCGATTTTTGTACCATGATAGCTCAAGCTATGAACAGTTGATATTCATCCCCAAAAGCTCACTCACTAACACGGCACAGAATAATTCTCATTATTAAACTCAATGTGCATTTCAATGATGCACTATTGTTTGAGTCAACTTTAGCCTAAAAGTTGCGAGAGAAAGTTAACTTTTCATCAACAAAATAGCAAATCATTCCTTTTAATGAGCGTTTAACCGTTTTTATTTTAACCAATATTTAACATTTGAGTTTAAAAAGCATTCTTGCTCATTTACAACTAATAAAGCTATCCCTAAACCAATCCATAAAAAAAGAGACCCGAAGGTCTCTTTCTATTTAATTGAGTCTAATCAGATTAATGACTATGACTTTTTATTAGCTAACCAAAATGCAATATCTAACATTTCGTCATAAGACTTAATCGCGCCAGTTTCAACACGGTATTTACCGTTAACGACTAGTGCAGGAACACCTGAAATTTTAGCATTTTCAGTCGCACGCTTCATTTGTGCCATTTGTGCATTCACCATAAATGAGTTTGCAGCAGCATCAAATGCTTTACCATCAACACCGTTAGCAACAAATACTGCACGAATATCATCTAGGCTAGTTAAAGGCTTACGCTCAACTTGAATGGTATAAAACAGTGCTTTATCCATCTTATCTTCAACATTTAATTGGTGAGCAATTGCGAATGCGCGTGATAACTCTACGCCCATTTGACCACCAATAAAGTCAACGTGATCTTGCTTAAACTCAACACCCTTTGGCAGTTCAGCTTTAATTTCTGGCACAACTGTCTTTGAAAAAGTATAACAATGTGGACAGTAGAATGAGAAAAACTCAGTAATTTCTGGCTTAGGTGTACCAGGACCATCATTGATCACTGTGTAATGCACACCTTCTTGATACTTAGGTGCAGCCATTGCAACCATTGGCGCTAAAATTAAAGCAAATGCCATTAAAAGTGCTTTTTTCATGTTTATTCCTTTAGGTATACCTATATATTTGAGGCAATATTATCATAATCTCTTTTGGAGTGTATTTACTCTAGAGAGTTCAATTGTAAATAAATAGTAATAAATTATTTAATCTTGTCGCACAAAAATCAATCAGCCACTTGGACTAACCATTAAATCCCGCTAGGTATCTAACCATTAAATCCAGCAGAATATAATGTAATCGGCGGCGCTTGTAAGGTGCTGAGTTGCTCCTTGAAAGCTAAAATTTGCTGCTCCCAATATTGTTCCTGCCCAAACCATGGAAAACTCATCGGAAATGCAGGATCTTGCCAGCGACGACTCACCCACGCCGTTTGTTGGATCATACGCAATGCACGTAAAGGCTCAATTAGCGCTAACTGACGCGTATCAAACTCGCAAAACTCTTCATAAGCTTCAAGCAACACATCTAGCTGTAATCGCTGTTCATTATGATCACCTGCTAACATCATCCATAAATCTTGGATTTGCGGCCCCATTTTAGCGTCATCTAAGTCAACAAAACCTGGGCCATCAGGTGTCCATAAGATATTACCGGGATGCAAATCGCCATGTAATCGAATCATAGGTGCATTGACTTGCTGCCACTGTTGTTCGACTAAAGCTAACACTTGCTCGACCACGGTAAAGTAAGGCAACTGCAATGACTCAGGCACATGACCAGACTCACGCAGCCATGCTACCGAGTCACGCCCCATATTTTGCGGCGTTAAACTTTCACGGTATTGAAAGGGCTTACTGCCAGCCCATTGATGTATTCTGCCAATAAAGCGGCCAACGGCTTCTAACTGATCTAGATTATCCACCTCAAAACTACGGCCACCAATTGATGGAAACAGGGTAAAACGATAACCTTGATAATGATGCAATGTCTGACCATCTATTGCTAATGGCGCAGCAACGGGGATCTCTTCACTCAATAAATCTAAGGCAAACTGATGCTCTTCTATAATTTGCGCATCAGTCCAACGCTCTGGACGGTAAAACTTCACCACATAGCGCTGACCACGATCACAACGAAATTGGTAAACACGATTCTCATAACTGTTGAGTGCCAATAGCCCTGTTTCAGGGTAAATCTGTAGGCTTTCAATCGCATCTAATATCAAATCAGGGGTAAGTGATTGGAAGTGAAAACCACTTGCTTGAGCTTGTTGCTCTGAACTATTCATAAAAGGGTCTCAATAATTGAGCTAAATATTGTAAAACATCAAGATCTTGGACATCGGCTACAGTTAACCAACATGCTTGGCTATAAAACTCATAATGTAACTCGAGACGAGTCCCCTCAAAATCGAGTAACCATTGATGTCTATCTGCGCCCCATTGACGCTCAATTACAGTACAATCTATGGCTTGGCATAAACTGTCTGCAAAATTATTAAATTGCTCAAAATCAATCTCTGTATTTATCAACAAACAAAGATTTTGTTCAATTATTTCAATACTCTTTATCTTCATATCATCCCTAACTACTGCAAGATAAAATTAAACCTTCACCCCAATCTGGCGGTCGCTGAGTTAATGCTTCTGCGCCAGTGTGTGTAATATAGGGTTGCCTAAGTGTTTGGTATAGCAACTCAAATGGACGCTTATCACCTCGCTCCAATCCTATAATGGCTTCTTGCGCTAAATAGTTACGTAGCACATATTTAGGATTCACTGCCAATCGCTGTTGTTGCCATTGCGCGGTATCAGTCACCTCCGGTAAAGCCTCAAGGTAGTTATCATACCAAGCGTCAAAGGCTTGTGGATCAATACAGTGATCACGTACCGGATGTTTTGTGATGAATGGCTCCTCTTCAGCTAATTGCCGCAATGTTAGCGTATAATCTAAGCGCTGAGTTTGCATCACATGGGTTAATTGACCAATAATTTCAAAATCACGTTGTTGGTTTCGAGCAACGATGGCTAACCCTAACTTTTGGCGCATCAAATATAAATAATGCTCAACCACTAACGGCTGATAAGTCTGTAATGCTTGCACCAAAACATCAGATTCAAGCAGGGGGGTTAATGCCTGTGCGAGGCACTGTAAATTCCAAAAACCAACTGACACTTGCTGTGAAAAAGCATAACGACCCTCACCATCTGACTTATTACAAATAAAATCTTCATGGTAAGTATCAAGAAAAGCAAACGGGCCATAATCAAAGGTATCACCCAGAATCGACATATTGTCGGTATTCATCACGCCATGACAAAAGCCAACAGCTTGCCAATGAGCAATCATTCTCGCGGTATCTTGCACCACTTGATGAAACCACGCGTGATAACCCGCACTATCACAGCTATATTGATAATGCTGCTTAATACAAAAATCGACTAGCTGTTTTAGCTCAGATTTACCTGCTTGTAAGGTATGTGTTAGATATTCAAAGTGACCAAAACGAATATGGCTGCGGGCTAAACGCACTGTAATCGCTGCGGTTTCCATCTGCTGACGTAATACAGGTGTATCACTGCCAACAACAGCTAGCGCGCGTGAAGTTGGAATACCAAGATGGTACATCGCCTCACTGGCTAAGAACTCGCGAATACTTGAGCGCATCACTGCGCGGCCATCACCATGGCGTGAAAAAGGCGTTTTGCCGGCCCCTTTAAGCGCCATATCAAACGCCCCTTGAGGCCCTAACACTTCACCTACAATAATAGAGCGACCATCACCTAATCTGGGACTATAACCACCAAATTGATGGCCGCTATAGACTTGCGCATAATAGTGAGCTTGCGGCAGAGGTTGTTGCCCTGCAAACTGTTGCAGTAAGTGATCACTTTGTTGGCAATGATGAATTAACTGCGCCGCATCATCGCTCCATGCTAACCAAGATGGATTATCTATCGCACTAGGACTCACCACTTGATAGAGTGATGTTAACTGCTCAAAAAAATCATATTTAAATTGCATCATCACTCCTTAATATTCAGGTTAAATCAGCTAATAAGTTACTGACTGTATTGCTCACATTTAACTTGTTTATTGGCATCTAACTTACAGCGTAAACCACACTTATATGCATTGTTTTTATATTCACTAATACGTTCCATACCACGCGCCTTAATTTGGCAATGTTCTAGGCTATCGTAATAGCCTTCAATATAGGAAAAATCATCAACATTTTTAGGGACTACGCTATGGTCAGAATAATAAAACAAAGTCCACTCAGGCGTTTTAGTACAACCACTTAATAGTACTATTGAAAAGACAAATACGCCTTTTAATATCATTTTCATTATTTTTACCCATAAAAAAAGCGGAACCAATGTCCGCTTATTATAAGCAATTAGTGATTAACGCATAGCTTTTGCTTGGCTACGTTGAATTCGCGTAATTCGACCTTCAAAACCAGTCACGGTGCCATCAGTTAATTGCAAGCCCTGAGCTTGCTCACATAATGCTATCGCTTGTGCATATTGGCCATTATCACTTAGCAAAGTTGATAATTGCATAAATACTTCACCAGAAAGTAACGCTACCACCTTTTGGTTCTCAAGCACTAATTGGTCAAACTGTTGGTATAACTCGCAGCCATACTGACTATATTGCGCTTGTTTGCGCAGCTTATAACACTCTTTGATGGCGCCCGTTAACCCAAGTAAGCGGCTATCTGGGGTTGTGGCCTGTAAATAGTGGCTCATACTTTGCTGCAATTTATCGTTAGCCCACTGTGGAATAGGCTGATTAGCTGCAACAGCGTTATCTGCTTCAACTGCTTCAACTGCTTCAACTGCTTCAACTGCTTCAACTGCTTCAACTGCTTCAACTGCTTCAACTGCAGTATCAGTGACTTGATGCTCATCAACAACCGTTAATGGTACATCTTTAATATCATTTTCAACTAATGTTAGATCGGGTTCATTATGCTTAACTGCAGAAGGCTCACGCGCTTTTTCAGCTTGAGCTGCAATTTGTGCTTGCACATCAATAACCGGATCAGCAATCTCAGGCTCATACGCCATCACTTGCTCAAGAGGCTCTGTTGGCACCTTCATGGTGATAGGGGTAGACGCTATATCTTGTACAGCGGGAGTAACCGATGCCGATAATGGTGGGATGTTATCATCAACAACCATTGCAGGTTCTGTGACAGTCTCTTGCTCTGCCTTAGTGTTTACCTTCTCATTAAACGCTTTTAGTTGCTCTTCACGGGCAACACGTTGGGCGCGTTTAAATAAATAGAAGCCGATTAAAACCAACACAATAATGACGATGATTTCCATGGTGTCTCACCTTTAAATAATGAACTCAATTAATATGCTTTATTTTTATCCAAGATAATTTATATCCTATTTTGCCATAGGTATCAAAAAACCTATTACAACATCGAGTTAGAATGATTTAATCTACTACTAACTCACTACAAATTCGAGACCTTAACGATGCAAAAAATAGTCATTGTCGCCCACGCCAGTCCTTATGGCACAGAAAAACTATTCAATAGTTTACGTATTGCGCTTGCATTAAAAGATCAGTCTCAACAAGCCGTTGAACTCAAGTTATTTCTAATGTCAGATGCTATTTTTGCGGCATTACCCGGCCAACAAACACCCGACCTCAGCTATAACATTCAACAAATGTTAGAGATCTTACTCGCGCAACAGGTTGAAATTAAGTTATGTAAAACCTGCGCAGAAGCACGAGGTGTTACAACAGATATGCTTATTCCTGAATGTCAGATTGGTACTTTAACAGATTTAACCCTCTGGACACTTGATGCAGATAAAGTAATTCATATTTAACGCATATACTTTGGGTTAACTGAGTTGAGAATTTGGAGAGTTAGCTCAAAAAAATAACATCTCAATTTGTGTCGGCCTATATTAGCAACCTACTATGCATACTCAAGCTATCCGAATATGCGGTTAGTTTGAGTCATAGAAATCGCTAAAGAGGAGTTGCAATGGCAGATCACGATATATTACAAGGTTCACTGCAATCAGAATATAAAACCATTAAAGCGATGGTCCATATCCACTGCAAAGCACATCATCCTCACCTAAGCCAATGTCCGACCTGTCAGGAATTTAATCAATACGCATTAATGCGATTAGATCGTTGCCCCTATGGCGAACAAAAACCCACTTGCAATAAATGCCCGATCCATTGTTATAAACCCGCCATGCGCGAACAAGCACGGCAAATTATGAGCTATGCTGGCCCAAGAATGTTATTAAAACATCCTATATTAGCGATTAAACATTTAGTTAATGAGCAACGTCGAGTACCGAGTAAACCGGAGCAAAATGTTTCAAATCGGCACTTACGTAATAATAAAGCCTAATTTATAACGACAATATTCTGTTTAAATCGCTATTTCACTATTTAAGCTTTACTTATTAAGCAAAGCCAGCTTAAATTAGCGAGGTAACGACTGCGGTCGTTACCTCCAGTCATCACTGTGGTTGCGTCAGTTGCCATCTGCGTTATTAATCACTTTGGTGGCTGGAACCTTTCAAATTTATCCATCTTCGCTTCATTTCGTCATAATTCCATTATTTTTATCATTTTGATTACTTTCCTATAGCAAAAATAATCTCTTACGATATATTAATACTACTGTTCGTTTTACGACCACCTATCGCAATTAAGCTCTATCCTTTACTAATGGAACCAGTAAATCATGGATAAATATAAACTGACTTGGCTCGCCCTTTTTTGTAGTACCACTTTATTATCAACAAACGTCAATGCAGCCCAAAGAGAGCATCAAATTAATAACGATGATTTTTTTGAAATTAGTAATATGAGCAATGTGCTTGCCAGCCCGGATGGGCGTCATGCTATTTGGCTAGAAAACCGTTGGGATAAAGAGTTAAATCATGCCCAACGTGATATTTGGCAAATCGAATTGGCCTCTAAACAAATCAAGCGACTCACATTTAGTAATGAAAGTGAATCCAGTTTGCAATTGAGTCCTGATGGTCAATTTATTTACTTTCTTGGCAAACAAAGCAAAGTCGATGCAAAAGCGCCATTTAATGGCAAAACCCAAGTTTTTAGGATCCCAATTAATGGTGGTGATGCCGTCCCCATGACGAAAGAGCCTTTAGGCGTCAAAGCCTTTGAGCTTAATCATAATGGTCATCAATTATATTTCCTCGGTTATCGTAATAGTAAAGACGAGGATAAATGGTCAGCCATGCGCAGTCAGCATAAACAACCTCAGTATGGCCATGGTGAACGTAAAGTTAACCCACTTTATAAACTCGACTTACACAATTACCGCCAGCAACTCGTACTCGACGATGACAAAGTCGTATGGGAATTTGATGTCAGTAATGATCAACAACAAATCGCCCGTATTACCACAACAGATAATGAATTAGTCTTCTTAGAAGGCTGGTCAAATATTGATATTTATAACACCAAAACCAAACAAAATAGCCAACTGGCTGACACCACATGGCGTAGCCAAGCCGCCTCTCCTTATGGCTGGTTATTAGGCCTTGATTGGCATCCAGATAACCAACAATTGGCATTCCGTATAGATTTTGATGGTCATCCAGGTCGTTTATTTGTCGCCAATATTAACGACCAAAGTCAGATTGAGTTAAAGCGCCCAAAACAAGTCACCCTCACCAGTAATGACATCCAATGGCGACCAAATAGCGATGAGATCTGCTACCGAGCCGCGGATATGGGCCGCGTTAATCTCTTCTGTAGCGAAGTTAAAAATGGCTTACAAGGTGATACACGTAGCTTGATTGCTGGTGATAATGTGATTGGCAGTTATAGCTTTGGTAAAGATGGCCGCCGTGTACTGTTTAGCCATAATGGCCTCGACCATTTTTATGATCTATTTACCGCCAGTGCCGATAGGCAACAAACCAATAAAATTCGCCTAACTTCAATTAATCCACAAGTCGATACTTGGTTATTGCCACAAATATCAATAGTGAAATGGTCAGCACCTGACGGCACCCTGCTTGAAGGTATTTTAGAGTTGCCACCTAAATATGACAAAAGCCAAGGCCCACTGCCATTAGTAGTGCAAATTCATGGTGGACCAACGGCTGCAACACCTTATGCTTTGCAACATCGCAGCTATGGCCGTAGCACCTTTGCCGCCAATGGTTGGGCATTATTCTCTCCTAACTACCGCGGTTCTACTGGCTATGGCGATAAGTTCTTAACCGATCTGGTTGGCCATGAGCATGATATTGAAGTACAAGATATTATGTCAGGCGTCGATTACCTGATTGAGCAAGGCATTGTTGATGGCGATAAGATGGCAGTGATGGGCTGGAGCAACGGTGGCTACCTGACCAATGCCCTGATCACTCACAGTGATCGCTTTAAAGCGGCGAGTTCTGGTGCCGGTGTATTTGATCAACGTCTGCAGTGGATTTTAGAAGATACCCCCGGCCATGTGATTAACTTTATGCAGGGGCTACCGTGGGAGCAAGTTGAAGCTTATAACAAGGGGTCAAGCTTAACCCAAGCCAATAAGATTAAAACACCAACCTTAATTCACATCGGCGAAGGCGATGAGCGAGTGCCTCTCGGTCATGCTCAAGGTTTGTATCGAACCTTATACCACTATTTAAATGTGCCCGTTGAGTTAGTCGTTTATCCAGATGAAGGCCATGGTTTAAGCCAATATGATCACCGCCAAACCAAGATGGATTGGGATCAAAAATGGTTCGAGCATTATGTCCTAGGTAAAGCGGTTAATTAGACCCCTTTATTACAAAAAAATGCACCTTATTAGGTGCATTTTTTATTGCCACTTAATCTGCAATCACGACTAGAAGTCGTTCATATCTTGCATTTCAGACACAACCACTTCTGAGCACTTAGGGTGAGCTGCTAACCATGCCTGTACGGCTTGACGATCGTCTTCAGTCGTAGACTCATAACGCTCATCTGCAATCACGAAAGCATCAAATGCGCCTTGTGAAGCACCGCCAACAAATAACAATTCTCGCGACTCAAGGAAATCAGCAAAGTCATCAAAGAATTGATCATTACAACCATGATTTAATAAATCAAAGTGGGCATCAGCTCTAAAACCAAACTTGGCAAATTCACCTACATATAATTTCTTTCTTAAACGTCTATTTCTTTGTTTTTGCATAGTAAAACCTATCTAAAATATAGCAATCACGATCAACCCAGAGTATGGGCCATTCGTGCAGTATTGCTTGGGGGAAAACTTACTTGATATAGCAAACGATTAACCAATGCGGATTTAATCTTCCATCCAATCCATATTCGGTAATAAATCAAGATGTTGACTGTAACGCTTTTCATTAAATGATGCGCCATTTTGCATCACATCCATCACTTCAACAGCCAGCGCACAAGCCATCCACTCAATCGCTTCTTCACGCGGCGTACCCGTCATGACTAATCGCATTAACGTTTCTTTGACTTTCTTAGGCTCGCCATCAGCAAGCTGATTTTCGATTGTTTCGATAAGTGTCGCTTCAGTCATGTAGCTTTCTTGTTGATTATCCATTGATTACAACTCTGTCATGTATTTGGCGCCATTATGCCATAGTGTAAGGCGGAGTGATGGATAATAAATTGGCAAGATTAGATAGTCATTTCCCCAATAAAAAACTCTTCTCACCAATAATGAAAAGAGTTCTACATAAAGTGACATTGACAACGATGAGGACTATTTATGTCCCCAAGGCGCTGGCGGAGGAGTGATTGGCGTCGTTAAGTCAAAATCAACTTTAAAATTGCGATTTTCACGCGTTAATTGATAAGCAAATATATCGTCAGTGACATACATATGCCACACATTGGTGACGGCTTGCGGCAAATTATTAGCAATCAACATCTGCTTAGAAAACTCATCCACCGGGAATGATTGCTTATGCTCAATCCCCGCAACTGCAGTATCACCACCGTATTGAGTCACTTTATCTTCACTGCCATCTTGATGACGATGATCATGCTTTAAACGCAACCCGGTCTCGGTCTTAGTGACCACCCAAGTGCGAGAGCGGTCTTCCCCCACATGAAATGGAATTTTTATCACGCTATCACTGCATTCACGTACGTGCATCACTAGGGTTTTGCCACCGAAGGTCGCATCATCTTTATCGCCTGCAGTAATGGTGCCCGCATAGGCTTGACCACAATGCTGACGCAACGCATCAAAAAACACCTCTTGCTCAGGGGCAATATCGGCTAAAACATTAGCTGAGAACAAACTGGTAACAGCACATAATCCGTACATAACTGAGTTATTTTTTATCATTATTATCTCCATGTAATGCGAGGTTAGTGTTGATCACCAAACCAAGCTTCTGTTTTTTCTGCTGCTTGTTGTTTGACGTTATCGTCAATATAAACACTCACCATCGCAATTGCGGCAGCAATCGCGCCTAAATCATCAGTAAAACCTACAAACGGGGTGATATCAGGAATGGCATCAATCGGCGAAATAAAGTAAGCCAAAGCACCAAAAATAGCAGTTTTAGCCCACTTTGGGGTATCTGGTCGCTGTGCGGCATAATAAAGCCACAGCGCTTTTTCAACGACCTCTTTACCTGCTTGTTTAGCATAGTGTTTTAGCTTATGCCAAAAGCCTGAGTCTGAGTATTCTTGTGTGTTGTTATCCATTGTTTCCTCCTATACCCAAACAACCTGAATACAACAAGTTACTTAGGTATAAATTACGGTACATAAATCAATCACACATTAATAGAGTAACCGCTATCGATAAACAATCTGTTTTACAGTTGCATGTGGATTTATTTGACCATGCTCACCCTCTAAAGTTTAACATAATGATAAATTGCGGTAAGTAATCTATTGCCGGAATGATAAAATGGTTAATATGAATTCTCATATTCATATCAATAATGATTTCTTTCTGTTTTCTTCAGAAGCCGAAGTGTTACTGACACCTCATTATCATTCATTTGCAGAACTGCTGTTTGCTGATGATAGCCCACTACTGGTTATTTCAGACACTAAGCAGCCTATTACTGTCGAAGCCCACGAAATCATATTTATTCCACCACAAATGCGCCATTGCGTGTCGCGCCCTAACGGTGAATTAAGTTGCCGAAGTTTACAAATCAATCTCTATAAACTTTATCATCTATTATCTCCTAGCCCTTATGCTGCACCGCTAATCAATTTATTTAATACGAAAAATCAAAAGATTATTCCAGCCAATCAAGCGAATCAGTATATATCGTCTATTTATAATGATATTAAAAATGAATTTGAACTAAATAATGTCAGTGCCATTATTCAAATTATTGAATTGGTGGCGACCGAAATCACTAACCAAGCGGGCGTAGAATCGATAGAACAACAGTTAATACAAAAGAAAACATTAAGAGAGCTGGAGTTATGTTCATCGCTTAATTATATGTTTCAAAGTAACCCCGCCATGACCAGTGATATCGATGCACTATCACAACATTTCTTTATGTCTAAATCGACATTTAATCGCTTAGTCAAAAAGAGTATGGGCATGTCCTTTCATGCTTGGTTACTGCAACAAAAGATGTTAATTGCATCTCGCACCCTGCTTGAATCTGAAGACTCGATTCAAGAGTTATCTGATTTATTAGGGTTTTCTTCTGCTTCTCATTTCTCAAAAGTCTTTAAAGATTACTTTAACGTCACGCCGAGTAAGTTTAGGGCGTTCACAATTGCCAACGCCCATATCTAGTCATTAATGGTGCTTATAAGTCGCGACCATCACCGTTAAGGTGATGGTGGAAATAAACATGATATAAAGCCCTGGTGCAATGCTCAGTCCCGTCACTGAAATTAACGTGGTTGCAATAAATGGTGCAGTACCACCAAACAGTGCATTGGCACTATTAAATGATAATGCAAAGCCGCTATATCTCACCTTCGTTGGAAATAATTCACATAAATAACAAGATAAACAACCATCATTTAAGGCCAAACAAGCACTAAATAAAATCAATACCAGTGTTATTTGAATAATACTGGCTGATTCTAATATCGAAAATATTGGAATAGACAAACACATAAAGCTAAAAGATGCCAACATCAATAGCTTTTTACGGCCAAATACGTCTGACAGTTTTCCAACACCAAACACAAAAAAGATATAACAAATCAGCACCACAGATGAGATTGAAAACGCAGTGGTTTCTTTAATCTGAAGCTGCACCGTCATATATGTCGGCATGTAGCTCAATAGCAGATAAAAACCAACGGCATTTAAACTGGTGATAATAAACCCCAGTAATAGTGTCCTTTTATGCTCCTTAAATAGGATTTTGATCGGAATGGGTGCTTGTTCAGCTTTGCTATCTTGTTTGAATTTGACAAATTGCGGTGAGTCCTCCAATTGCATACGAATATACAAGCCAATTAACCCAAAAGGTGCTGCCAGTAAAAATGGTACACGCCAGCCCCATTCATGTAATTGTGTGGTTGATAGAAATGCATATAACCCAGATACGAATACAGAACCAAACAGTAATCCTGCAGCTGCACTTGCAGGCACAATACTGGCATAAAAACCTTTCTGTTGCTTTGGTGCAAACTCAGTTAGAAAGGTTGCAGCCCCAGCGTATTCGCCTGATGCAGAAAAGCCCTGAAACATTCTAGCGACCAACAGTAATATCGGTGCCCAAATGCCAATACTGTGATAATCGGGCAAAAAGCCAATACAAAATGTCGCACATGACATAATGATAATCGACGCTGACAGTGCGGTTTTTCGACCTATTTTATCGCCGATATGCCCCCAAAAAATCCCACCTAATGGTCGAACTAAAAATGAGAGGGCAAAAATAGCAAAAGCGGCCATAAGGCCGCTTGTTTTATCATAGGTAGGAAAAAATGACACTGCGATAATAGTGGCCAAAAAACCATACGACGCATAATCGAACCATTCAACAAAATTGCCAATAAAGCAGGCTGTTGATGCTCGTTTTAATGCACTTTGATCGACATTTTTTGGCATCTTAATCCCAATAGGGAGAGAACTAATATCAACACTCATAAGTTGCTACCTATTATTATTGGACACTCAGATTGGCTGCAGTGCGCTTGTTTTTAACATTACGCAATACACTAATTACCATCTCACTCATGCCACCCATAATAATTAATAGGCCACCAACCATCTGCACCCCAGAAAGCGGTTCGGTAAATACTAAAATACCAATAATTGATGCAACCACACACTCCCAATAAGAGATACAAGCGAATTCAACCGCTAATAAATTCTTAGTCGCAATAGTACAAAGTGATAGCGCACCAAAACCACACACAATACCAATCGCAATCCACCACAACCAATCGCTATTGGTCATTTGTGAAATTGATGGATTAGTAAAGAAGAACAACACACAGATACCCGCTAATGCGAATAAGAAGTTCCAAAATGAACGAACATCACCCGGTACTTCTGTACGATAACGACCAAAAAACAGGAATAAGCCATAACCTACACCAGATGCTAAACCAAGCATGTCTCCAATAAAGGTTTCTTGTGAGAAGCTAATCCCAAATGAGATCCCCGTTGGCGTAAAGCTAACTAAGCCAACAATCAACATCATACCGATAAATACGCAAACGATTGAAAACATAGTGATCGGTTTTAGTGGTTCTTTTAAAAAGATAATCGCCAAAATAGTTGAAATAATAGGGCCGATATAAATGAAGAAAACAGCGTTGGCAATTGAGGTTAACTGAGTTGAAGCAACGTAAGCGGATAAACAGGTTCCCATAAATATGCCGCTGGCGATCATGGAAGGTGATAATTTATATTTTTTTAAATCACCGACGCGATTCATCGATTTTAAAATAATAAAAAATAGTACTGCACCACATAACATTCTAGAAAAAGCGATGACATCTCCTTGAGCATTGATATGGCGAGCAAAAAAACCAACTAATCCCATCAGGGTAGCGGCGCCAAAAGCACTTGCAAAACCTACATATTTAGCATTCTCGAAAAATTTCATTACATATCCTTATATTAAAATATCAACAGCTAATATTTTCATTACAAGTAAGCGGTTTGGTTCCTCCATCACTCTGGAATCTATATTTTTTGATAGTTAAGTTATACACGACAATAAATTTGCTAACTCCCATAAAAGGGTTAACAAATATCAAATTTAATTCAAAAAAAATTAATTAACCTAACATTAACAAGCGTATTAATTTATTATTTATAGAGGTCACTTAAATTCCTACATACGAGGTTAAACAGTGTAGTTGCAACACAATGGATGAATAATAAGATATTGATAAATAACAATAAATATCATAACAATGATAATAACAAAGCACGTATCGACTAAATATGCAAAATACAAGCATATTTAAACAAAATAATTAAACGCTATAAAGTAATGCATTGAATCAACAGTATAAAAAATATAATTATTTATAATATGTTTGAGGAAGAGTATTTATTTGAAACATAAAAATAGCCAGACAATTAACTGCCTAGCCATTTCGATATATTATTTTTAATATAACCAAAAACCAAGAAGGCTTAATATCATTAAACAAATTATAATTGCCTGATTTTTACCATAAAACCATTTTTCACCATGCTGACGTTTAGTGATAATAAAGAAAATAATGCCCGGTAAATAAAGTAAACACGCCACCATTAAGTTGTGTATACCCGCGGCATAAATTAGCCAACAACCATAAATAGTTCCCATGGTGCCGATAAAAATCGTCGTATTATTCTTAGTCGCTAAACCGACTTTTAACGCATATGCCGCCACAAGTAAATAAGGTACTAAGACCATTACCGAAGCAATATTTAACAGTGTTGTGTAAGTGCCGCCAAAGAAAATAATAGCGATTAATGCAAACTGAACAAACAAGGTTGAAATGATTAAGCTGTATTGTGAAGTGCCATTTTTATTGGTTCTGGCAAAGATTTGCGGAAACATTTTTTCTTTAGCTGCAATATAAGGAGACTCAACAGTAAGCAGTGTCCAACTCAAATAGGCACCTAACACTGAAATAAGTAAACCAATACCAATGATCACTAACCCAACAGGTCCTAAAATGTGTTCTAGTATTTTAGCGGTTGATGGATTATGCATTGCAGCAAGCTCTGGTGTACTAATCACCCCCATCGACAATAAACTGATCAGTACATAAATCGCTAATGTGGTCAGTAACCCTAATACTGTCGCCGTACCGACCTCTTTTTGCGTTTTGGCTCGACCAGAAACGATCACCGCCCCTTCAATACCAATAAAGACCCACACAGTGAATAACATAGTGTCTTTCACCTGATCCATTAATGATTTACCCGCATGGGAGTATACCCCCGTTAAATCCAAGGTAAATGTATCGGCTTTAAAAGCGATAAGAGCAGCGACAATAAAAATAAAGATGGGAATTAACTTGGCAATTGTCGTAATAATATTAATAACAGAGGCTGTTTTTATCCCTTTTAATAATAAAAAATGAATGCCCCAGACATACACCGACGCCAAGCCGATAGAAAGTATATTGTTGCCCTCACCAAAAATCACATGTTGAGGGGTATCAAAGAATAATCCGAGTGTACTAAAAATAATAACTAAATATGAAACATTGGCGATAACGGCGCATAACCAGTAACCCCAAGCAGAAAAAAAACCGATTAAATCACCAAATCCAGCCTTCGCGTAGCCAAATACACCTGTATTAATTTCGGGCTTACAAATACATAACCGTTGAAATGTTAACGCGAGAAAAATCATCCCTATACCCGTTATAATCCAACCAATCACAACAGCTAAAGGGCTTGCGACTGAAGCCATATTTTGCGGCAAGCTAAATACACCTGCACCAATAATTGAACCAATTACTAGGGCACTTAACGCCCCTAAACCTAATTTATTATTTGTTGGGACTTTCGCTTCTGCTTTCATAATATAGCTTCTTATCCAACAGCCAAAAATTGGCTAAAAAAAAGCGAGTTGCTAGCATGACTATCAACTCGCTTAAATCAATTAATTCGCTTTTACTGACCTAACGTAGCAACCATAATAGCTTTAATGCTGTGCATTCTGTTTTCAGCTTCATCAAATGCAATAGAGTATGCTGATTCAAACACTTCTTCAGTCACTTCAAGGCCTTTCATACCATATTTAGCAGCAACTTCTTTACCCACTACTGTCTCATCATTATGGAAAGCAGGTAGACAATGTAGGAATTTAACCGCTGGATTACCCGTCGCTTTAATCACATCCATATTGACTTGGTATGGGGTCATAAGTTTAACGCGCTCATCCCATTTTTCTTTGGCTTCACCCATAGAAACCCAAACATCGGTATAAAGGAAGTCGCAACCTTGTACGCCTTCTTTCACATTTTCAGTAAGTGTAATTTTAGCGCCAGTTAATGCAGCGATTTCACGACACTCAGCCACTAATTCAGCTTCTGGCCAAAAATCTTGTGGCGCAACGAGACGAATATCCATACCCATTTTAGCTGCACCTACCATCAAAGAGTTACCCATATTATTTTGAGCATCACCTAGATAAGCAAATTTAATTTCATTAAGACGTTTGCCTTGGCCGTGCTCTAACATCGTCATAAAGTCAGCGATAATTTGAGTTGGATGAAACTCATTCGTTAGACCATTCCATACGGGTACACCAGCAAATTCACCAAGCTCTTCTACTGTTTTTTGAGCAAACCCACGATATTCAATACCATCATAAAAACGACCAAGCACACGAGCAGTATCTTTCATTGATTCTTTATGACCAATTTGTGAACCTGAAGCACCGATATAGGTCACTTTAGCGCCTTGATCATAAGCCGCAACTTCAAATGCGCAGCGAGTACGTGTAGAGGTTTTCTCAAAAATTAACGCAATATTTTTACCCGTTAATCTTGGCTGTTCTGTGCCATTATATTTTGCTTTTTTTAAGTCAGCAGCTAGATCTAAAAAGAATTGAATTTCACGTGGTGCAAAATCGAGTAGTTTTAAAAAATTACGGTTACGTAAGTTAAAAGCCATGATTATTTACCTCTATACTATAAATTTGAATAAACGTTTATCAATTTTTAATCTGCAACAATATTGGTTCCAGCAAGACCTTTTAAGATCTGCAAACCGTCATGTAATGCACCAATACCAACCAGTTCGCCGCCCTGCTTAATAAAATCACAAGAAGCTTCAATTTTGGGTGCCATAGAGCCTGCATCAAAAGTAATTTGGGCAAGTTCAGCGGGGGTAGTACGACTTAATGCGCGTTGCTCAGCGGTACCCCAATTGACATAAACAGCATCGGCATCAGTTAAAATAAGCAAAGCATCCGCTTTAATTTGGCGAGCTAAATAAGCCGAAGACATATCCTTATCAATAACAGCTTCAATCCCTATTATTTGGTTATTTTCACACTTAACGGGGATACCACCACCCCCAGTACAAATCACTAAATGATTATTAGCAATCAAGGTCTCAATAGTCTCTTTTTCAACAATACCAATAGGTTGAGGGCTTGGTACTACACGGCGGAAATATTGACCATCAGGCTTAACAGTCCAGTGATATTGTTCAGCTAATTGACGTGCTTCAGCCTCCGCATATACAGGACCAATCGGTTTAGTTGGATTAATAAATGCAGGATCGTTAGGATCAACTTTCATTTGGGTTAATACGCATGAAACTTGTTGCTGAGGCAAAATATTTTTTAACTCTTGCATCAACATATAACCAATCATTCCTTGAGTTTCTGCACCCAATACGTCAAGTGGATACGGACTGACTTTTTTATATTCAAGTCCTTGCAGTGCTAATAAGCCAACTTGCGGGCCATTTCCATGCACTAACACCACATTGTATTCTTCAGCAATTGCAGCAATAGTCTTTGCTGCAGTAATAATATTTTGGCGTTGAGTCTCAGCTTCTAAAGGCTCACCACGACGCAATAGCGCATTACCACCTAGTGCGACAACAACGGTTTTTTTAGACATTTAAAAATTCTCTCTTTACTCCCCAGCATCAAAAATGCTGGGGCTAATAAACGGATTTAGATATCATCACGTTGAATTGGACAGCTCATACAACGAGCACCACCACGACCGCGGCCTAACTCATCACCCATAATAGGCAGTACGGTAATACCCGCTTTATCGTATTTTTCATTGGTGTAAGTATTGCGTTCATAACCTACAACCACACCAGGACGGACAGTTAAGACGTTGTTCGCATCGTTCCACTGCTCACGTTCAGCCTCAAACTCATCACCACCAGTCGTAATTAAATTAAGCTGATCGACACCTAAGGCTTTTTCAATGGCGGTAATAAAGCTAGCTTCTTGTTTGGCATGGATATCACCAGTTTGAGAACCGGTTAGACTCCAACACTTGATATCATTACGGATCACATCGGGATAAACAGAGAAAGTATCTTCTGCCATATGTGTCATCACTGTATCTAAGTGCATGCAAGAACGTAGTTTAGGCAGTTCCATTGCAATCACTTGTTTTGCTTGGCCATGTTTAAATAAACTCGCCGCTAAATGCTCAACACCTTGTGGCGTAGTTCGCTCTGACATACCAATAAGCACAGAGCCTCGACCAATGACTAATACGTCACCACCTTCGATAGTTGAGTGGTCATAAATAGATTCTTTATCACCGTAGTACTTAACAAAATCTTTATTAGCAAACATTGGATGCCACTGATAAATAGCACGTAAATGGTTAGTTTCACGGCGACGAGCTTCTTTAGCCATAGGGTTAATTGATACACCACCGTAAACCCAACAAGAGGTGTCACGAGTAAACAAATGGTTTGGTAATGGCTTAATAATAAAATCAGTCGGGTTATGCATTGCGCGGATCATTGAAGACGATGGCAATGGCATTTCTGAATAAGACAAACCACCAAGTAAAATATCTGCAAGTTCACTATTAGGTAAATCACCTAAATAACAGCGAAGATCATTGGCAAAAGTAAGGCCAAAACGGTAGTTAGATACTTGTTTGCTTAGCAACCAATCTTTAGCTGCTGGAATCGCTAATGTTTCAGTTAACAGGTTATGTAATAGAAAGACCTCAACCCCGTTATTTCTGAGTAAATTGGAGAAAACATCATGTTCTTTCTGTGCGTCTTCAACATTCAGTACGTCATCAAATAACAAATCTTGACAGTTAGATGGTGTTAAATGTTCTAAATCTCTACCTGGACGATGTAAAATAACTTTACGTAATTGTCCAATTTCGGAACCAACATAAAAATCACTCATATTTACTCTCTCATTATCAGAAATTACAGAAGAACGCGTATGAAATACGCTTCATCAATACAAAATTAATAAATATTCATTCTCAATAACTCAATGATTAATTTAATGATACCCAAAACTACCAATATATAGTTAGCGTCTCAGATATTTAAATAAGAACAAAAATCACTAATAACCACATGGTTAACATGAATAAAAGCCAACAGCTATTAAAACAATAGTCACTATGAAAACAAATATTATTACCTAAAATGTTTAGTTAGAATTTAATTAACCCCAACATAATTTACTTCGTTTCAAATCCTAAATAAATAATACATTTAAATTGATACCCATGTTTGATCGAGATCACACATTTAAATATTCAAATTAAAACAAATATTTTTGATATTTATATTTAAAAAATATTTGAATAGTTAATCACTATATTGATTACTTTATTTTTAAGAGCAACGTAACCTACTGTTTTTTAATGATATTACATTTGAAATAAAATATATTTTTACAAATTTGCCTATTCTAAAAAACGTGATGAATGACAAAGAATAGTAACAATTCGGTTGATACACTTTTTCACACAATCAAGTTTAACTTTATTTAAAATTAAACTAACGCAACATCAAACTCTATTTATCTAATTTAAGTTCAATAATCACCAATATATTGAAATACAGAGGGCTTTATATGAGCACTGAAACTGTTAAACCTGATAATAAAGAAAATAAAGGATTTTTTAGTCGATTAAAATTTCCTTCAGCACACACTATTCTATTTCTATTAATCATTATAATTGCAGCCTTAACGTGGATTATTCCTGCTGGCCAATATGATCGGCAAATGAATGATGCTCTTGGAAAAGAAGTTCCTGTCACTGGAACCTATCATCATGTTGAAGCCAATCCACAAACTTGGGTAGACGTATTATTTGCACCTATTGATGGCTTTTATAATCATGAAACAAATGAAGCGGGTGCTATTGATGTTTGCTTATTTATTTTAGTTATTGGTGGCTTCTTAGGCGTCGTCAATAAAACTAATGCGATTGATGCTGGTATTGAGCGAGTTATTGGCCGTTTAAAAGGCCGCGAAGAATTAATGATCCCAATATTAATGGCATTATTTGCCGCCGGCGGCACCATCTATGGCATGGCAGAAGAGTCATTGCCCTTTTACTCAATCTTAGTTCCCATCATGATTGCCGCACGCTTTGACCCTGTAGTAGCTGTTGCGACAGTATTATTAGGTGCTGGTATTGGTACTTTAGGCTCAACAATTAACCCTTTTGCAACGGTAATCGCCGCCAACGCTGCAGGTATTCCATTTTCAGATGGTATTGCTTTAAGGCTTGCTATTTTAGTCATTGGTTGGGTGATCTGTGTCGCTTACGTCATGCGTTACGCTAAAAAAGTACGTGCCGACAAAACACAATCAATTGTTTATGACCAATATGAAGCAAACCAAGCACACTTTTTAAGTCAACGCTCTGATATTGCTTTAGAGTTTACTAAAACTCGTAAAGCGGTTCTTTGGATCTTCTTAATCTCATTCGCCATTATGATTTATGGAGTATCAGTTAATGGTTGGTGGATGGCAGAAATTTCAGCCATGTTCTTAGCATCTTCAATTGTTATTTGCTTTGTTGCGCGAATGAGTGAAGAAGAATTTACTGGTACCTTTATCGATGGTGCGAGAGATCTCCTGGGAGTAGCCTTAATTATTGGTATCGCTCGTGGTATTGTCGTCATTATGGATAAAGGTATGATTACCGACTCTATCCTTAATGCTGCAGAACAAGCAGTTACTGGTCTTTCATCAGTCGTATTCATAAATGTGATGTACTGGATTGAAATTGCATTATCTTTCCTTGTACCCTCATCTTCAGGTTTAGCAGTGCTATCAATGCCAATTATGGCACCGCTTGCAGACTTTGCCGGAGTAGGTAGAGATTTAGTTGTTACAGCCTATCAGTCTGCCTCTGGTTTAGTTAACTTAATGACACCAACCTCTGCTGTCGTCATGGGAGGATTGGCAATTGGTCACGTATCTTATATTCGTTGGATAAAATGGGTGGCACCACTCCTTGCTGTTCTCGCTATCATCAGCATGATTATGCTATCTATTGGTGCATTGATTTAAAAGCTTGTCATTAAAAACAAAGAAAGCCTATTACTCACTTTATCGAATATAGGCTTTTATTTTTAAATAAAAGAGAAGGTTTATATGATTACTGAAGTCGAATTCACTGGTGAAAAGCTTAATCATAGATCGTTGTCTGACACTTGCTTATTTTTATTAGAACAGCAAAAAATTACAAACCAAATTCAGCTTAAAGACTTACTTGAACAACAAGGATTTGAACACATTAATCAATCTTTAGTTTCAAAATTATTGACGAGTCTTGGTGCCGCTAAGGTAGATAATGCGACAGGTGAGAAAATTTATACCCTGGTGAATACATTGCCATCTTATTCAATTAATCAACCACTCAAACACCAAATACTCAGCATTAGTCATAATAGTTTGTATGTTATCGTTAAAACCGAAGAGGGCTTTGCTCAACCCGTAGAACAATTTTTTAAACATAACTGCCAAGATTTTATTTTAGCTTGCATTAGTGGTTTTAATTCTCTGTTAGTGCTCCCAGCAAAAAATACATCATCAAAAAAATGTGAACAGCAAATTAGGCGGTATTTAAAAATTATGAGCAATATACAAAGTTAACAATTACGATTGTTGCCCTTAAAAATCGAATATTCAAGGTGCTTTACATATAAAGAGCACCTTGTGAAAGCTACGACATCCCCCTAGTACCATAACCCACTCACAATAATAGTAGATTTATGCAATTCAGCATAAACTTCGAATCCTTCACCGCTTGACGCTACAATTTAAGGGCGCTGAAGTTCACTACCCACTACGATACTAATGCCTCTATCGGCTATTTCGTAAATACAATCCAAGTCTAACAAGACCGCCTACTTACTTAAAATAAAAGAAAAACTCAAAGGCCACACGTAAAACCAATAAAATATAAAGAGTTACATCTACTGCAATGACAACACACTTATGCGTCTTTTACCCACATAGGTTCACATTGCACATCATTTAGCAGTACATGTATTCATTTAAAAAACAATAAATCACATCAAGAAGACCATCAAAAAACATTGCAATATCATTCATAACCCATTGATTGTTTACCATTAACCTTTACGTATCAACAACGCAATAATTAAATTTTTATTCATTCTTCTTGCATAAAAGTATGACCTAGTTCAAAAATTTTCTTACTTTAGAGGCCTACACTGATTTCGAAAACAAAAGGTAAGTTGTTTTTTTAATTTCTATTGGAGGCTAGGTTATGAATAAAAGTATCGCACTTTGTCAAAGTACAATGCTTACGCTTTGTAATTTAAAACCCTGTGATAGAAGTTATTTTCATTATTCTCTTTACTTTTATTGTTGTAATGAGAATTTACGCTAGCAATAGCAAAATATTGCAGCATTTAATGCAAGCTAAGGTTAAAAAGATAAGGTTGTCTAAATAAAGTTAATATACTTTTTGTGATTTAACTATATTAAGCCAATTTGTCTTCAATTTAAATTGGGTTATCTATTGGATGTTTTATACTCACTCAATAATTAGCTACTCTTATAAATTGAATTAACTATTTCAATATTTCATTGTTGATTTGCTTCGCGTATTAATTGTTGCCACTAATAACATAGCCTTATTCAAATATTAGTCTTAATAGCGATATTTATTAGCGACTAAATTGTAGCGCATTAACAATGAGAATATTTTATGTCTTCAACAATGAGTGCTAGTCAAGCCCATAAGATGGGGGTTATCGCCCTCACCTTAGTGACCGCATCAAATATGATGGGTTCTGGCGTGTTTATGCTGCCAACTAACTTGGCAGGTGTCGGTTCAATCTCGTTATGGGGTTGGATATTTACCATCATCGGTGTAATGGCTCTGGCATTGGTTTTCGCCAAAACAAGCCTAGTTAACCCAAGAAACGGTGGTATTGTGGCTTATGCAAATGATGCATTTGGTCCATTTATCGGTTTCCAAAGTACTATTTGTTACTGGATCAGTGCTTGGGTAGGTAACGTTGCACTTCTTGTTGCAGGTATCGGTTACTTAAGCTATTTCTTCCCTGCATTGAAAAACCCATCTGTAGGTTCGATTGTTGCTATTGCAATCCTTTGGGGCTTTGTAATGTTAGCAAGCTTCGGTGCTAAAGTTGCTAGCCGCTCACAATCATTCACTGCTATTTGTGGCCTTGTTGTTATCTTAGGTGTGGGTGTTCTAGGCTGGTTCTGGTTTGACCCAACAACTTATAACACTGTTTATAACGCAACAGGTCAAAGTGACACTCACGCAATCCTTTCTGCTGCATCAATCGCATTATGGGGCTTCTTAGGGGTTGAATCTGCTGTAGTTTCTTCAGGCCAAGTAAAAGACCCTGAAAAAACAGTACCTAAAGCAACTGTATATGGTTTGCTTATTGCCTCTATCTGTTATGTAGGTAGCTGTACTGTAATCATGGGTATTGTGCCACACGAAGTACTAATCAAATCTGCCGCTCCATTTGCTGATGCAGCACGCTATATGTTTGGTGATACTGCGGGTAACGTTGCTTCTGCACTAAGTATTATTGCATGTTTCGGTTCTATCTCTGGTTGGTTAATTCTTCAATCTGAAGCACCAAAAGCAGGTGCTAAATCTGGTCTATTCCCTAAATTCTTCGGTGAAGTTAATAAAAACGACGTACCAATGAAGAGCCTAGTGTTTACCGGTGTATTGATGAGTGCAGTATTATTAATGACTGCGTCACCAGACTTAGCTCAACAATTCCAAATTATTATTTTGATGTCTGTATTTGCTTCATTGCTTCCTTACATGTACGCCATCATTTCACTACCAATTATTATGGCAGCCAAAAAACTAGATAAGGGTCGTAGCTTCGTTATCTACACCATCCTAGTGGTTATCGGCATGATTTATTCAATCTTCGCCTTGTTGTCTTCAGGTAGTGATGCAATTTACTGGGGTATTATGATGATGCTTTGCACCATCCCTCTATACTCATTCGTTGCCGCTAAAAAAGCGCATGAAGGTAAAACAATTCTTACTGATGACGCTGCTAACGCAAACTCTTAATAATCAATCTCAACTTTGTTTCAAGAATATTTTTTAATTTAAATGATAAGCGGAATTAATTTTAAATATTAATTCCGCTTATCGGGAGATACAAAAATGACTTTATCTATCGAGAACCAAAATAAATTAGACGCATTTTGGGCACATTGTGTTAAAAACCAATACTTCAATATTGGTTATCCTGAATCAGCTGACTTTGATTACACAAATTTAGAGCGTTTTCTTCGTTTCTCAATTAACAACTGTGGTGACTGGGGCGAATATTGTAACTATCTATTAAACTCTTTTGATTTTGAAAAAGAGGTAATGGAATATTTTGCAGACCTTTATAAAATTCCTTTTGAAGAAAGCTGGGGTTATGTAACTAACGGCGGTACTGAAGGTAATATGTTTGGTTGTTACCTAGCACGTGAAATCTTCCCTGAAGGTACACTTTACTATTCAAAAGACACTCACTATTCAGTTGCTAAAATTGTTAAGTTGTTACGTATTAAGAGTCAAGTTGTTGAATCACTACCTACAGGTGAAATCGACTATGACGATTTAATGAAGAAAATTGCGGCTGACAATGAACAACACCCAATCATTTTCGCTAACATCGGTACTACCGTTAAAGGCGCAATTGATGATATTCATAAAATCCAAAAATTACTAAAAGATGCTGGCATCAAACGTGAAGATTACTACCTACACGCTGATGCTGCATTAAGCGGCATGATCCTACCATTCGTTGATGACGCTCAAGGCTTCAACTTTGCTGATGGTATCGACTCTATCGGCGTATCTGGCCACAAAATGATTGGTTCTCCAATCCCTTGCGGTGTGGTACTTGCTAAGAAAAAATATGTAGACGGCATCACTGTTGAAATCGATTACATTGCAGCACACGACAAAACAATTACAGGTTCTCGTAACGGTCATACTCCATTAATGTTATGGGAAGCGGTAATGACTCATGACAAGAACGAATGGCGTCGTCGTATTGACCGTTGTTTAGAGCTTGCTGAATACACAGTTAAACGTTTCCAAGCTGCAGGTATTGATGCATGGCGTGGCCGTAACTCAATCACTGTTGTATTCCCTTGCCCATCTGAGCATGTTTGGAAAGATCATTGCCTAGCAATTTCAAACGGTTTAGCCCATATGGTGCTATCTGGTCACCATCTAGACCACGACAGCATTGATGGCTTAATCAATGACGTTATTGCAGATGCACAGAAAAAATCAGCTTAATCTTTTTTAACTGATCAACACGACTGCATTTGCTAATGCAGTCGTGTTATTACACCCGTCATGCTATATACGTTTCTTTTTCGCCTGCTATTGCCACTGTCTTTAGTATTAAGGGTGCCTGAATTAACTCATTAACTTCTGCTACCTTTACCTCATTTTCAGTCGTCTTATCAGCGCATAATAAAATCTAACTCTTTAGCATTAGGCTCTAACCGTAGCGGTTACTGAAGGAAAACATATGAAAATTCAATCAATTCGTGGGATGAAAGATGTACTCCCCGATGAAACGCCAATATGGCAGTGGCTTGAGTCACGCATTAGGCAAGTGACTCAAGGTTACGGTTATCAAGAGATCCGCTTACCACTACTTGAGCCTGTTGCACTCTTTGAACGCGCGGTTGGTGAAGCAACCGATATCGTGTCAAAAGAGATGTACAACTTTATCGATAAAAGTGGCGATCACATTACGCTACGACCAGAAGGCACCAGCGGTTGTGTTCGCGCCGTCATTGAAAACAAACTTTGCTATAACGCCACTCAAAGAATGTGGTATCAAGGCCCGATGTTCCGTTATGAGCGTCCGCAAAAAGGTCGTTTACGTCAATTTACCCAGCTAGGGGTAGAAACCTTTGGCATGGCTGGCGCAGAAGTCGATGCCGAACTGATTTTAATGAGCCACGACCTATTCCGCTCATTAGGCATTATTAGCCACTTACGTTTAGAAATTAACTCATTAGGCACTAGCTCTGAGCGTAGTGCTCACCGCGCTGCACTGATTGAGTATTTAACGGCTCATAAAGACCTACTTGACGAAGATAGTTTGATCCGTTTAGAGAAAAATCCATTACGCATTTTAGACAGCAAAAATCCACAAATGCAGGCGATGTTAACTGATGCTCCGAAGCTGCTTGAGTATTTGGATGAAGAGTCAAAACAGCACTTCGAACAAGTTTGCCGAATTTTAGATAATGTAGGCATTAAATATGTTATCAACCCACGCCTAGTACGCGGTCTAGATTATTATAGCCGTACTGTATTTGAATGGATTACTGATGCTTTAGGTTCACAAGGTACAGTATGTGGCGGTGGGCGTTACGATGGTTTAGTTGAGCTATTTAGCGGAGATTCATTACCTGCATCAGGTTTTGCAATTGGGTTAGAGCGCCTTATTTTATTACTTGAAACCCTCAATATTAAACACCGTATTGTACTAGATGGGGTGATTGCAATTACCTGTGAAAATAGTAATGACAACGCTCAGGCATTAATAATTGCCAACCAAATTCGTCATGCATTCCCACAAGCTTCAGTACAAAACGATTTTAGTGGCAGTAAGCTTAAACGCCAACATAACCGTGCACTTAAGAGTGATGCCAATATTATCATCACCCTAAATGGTGATGGCACTATTGGTATTTGGAATTTAAAAACAGATCAACGCATGACAGCAGATGCGGGTCGCTTCTTAGAACAACTAAAAGTGACATTAGCTCAATAGACTTTTTTCATATGCGCTACCCTTGTTCCCCTACTTAATGGGGATGCCCATCTTGATGGGTATATTGCTACCTCATCTTTAGGCCATTCTTATAGGTAGCGGCGCCACAACCCAGTTGTGGCGCTTTTTTTATCTCATTTTATTATTTATTACGGCCATATTTAGACGGTGTTGCCCAACCTTTACCCGCAGGCTTGCCACCTTTACTTGCCGTTGCAGGTTTAGCTTTACCTTTTGCAGGCCCAGCGTGACCACCCTCTGCGGCTTTATTTTTCGCTTTTGGCTTACGAGAGTCATGTTGATTGTCACTAAAGCGTGTGCTCGCTTGCTGCCCTTTCGCGGCGGGTTTCGTGCCCCAGCTATTGGTTTTACCCTCATTGCGGCTTTCAGGCGGCACTAAATGGTTCGCCCCAGTACCGATTAGATACTTTTTACCCATCGCCACTAAGGCTTCACGGATCAGCGGCCAGCCAGCAGGATCATGATAACGCAACAAGGCTTTATGTAAGCGGCGTTGACGCCCCTTCTTAATCACCTCAACCTCTTCGCTATCACGCTTTACATTCTTTAATGTATTAAGCTCGGTGTAGTAAATTGCAGTCGCATTTGCCATTGGCGATGGATAGAAGTTTTGCACTTGATCCAACTTAAAGTTTTCAGACTTAAGCCACAATGCTAAATTCACCATATCTTCATTGCTTGTGCCCGGATGCGCTGAAATAAAGTAAGGGATTAAATATTGTTTTTTACCGGCTTCAGCTGAAAACTTATCAAATAACTCTTTAAACTTATGATAAGTCCCCATGCCCGGTTTCAGCATTTTACTTAATGGCCCTTCCTCAGTATGTTCTGGCGCAATCTTTAAATAACCACCCACATGGTATTTTGCCAGCTCTCTGATATAGCGTGGATCTTCAATCGCGAGGTCATAACGCACACCAGAAGCAATTAACACCTTTTTAATCCCTGGCACATCACGCGCTGCACGATACAGATCAATCGTATGTTCATGATCAGTATTTAAGTGACCGCAAATAGTTGGATAAATACATGATAAACGGCGGCAAGTTTGCTCTGCTTTCTCGCTAGTACAACCAAGACGATACATGTTAGCCGATGGTCCGCCTAAATCAGATATCACTCCAGTAAAGCCCGGTACCGTATCTCGAATCGCCTCTAACTCTTTGACGATAGACTCTTTTGAGCGACTTTGAATAATACGGCCCTCATGCTCAGTAATAGAGCAAAATGCACAGCCACCAAAACAGCCACGCATAATATTAATTGAGGTCTTAATCATGTCATAAGCCGGGATTTTTGCCTTGCCGTAACTTGGATGTGGCAAACGCTGATACGGCAGATCAAACACTGCATCCATCTCATCAGTATTTAATGGCCATGCTGGCGGATTAAGCCAAACACCACGATCACCATGCGGTTGATATAAAGCACGAGCACAACCTGGATTAGTCTCTTGATGCAAAATACGCGATGCATGCGCGTACAGATAACGATCGTTACTCACCTTTTCATAAGCGGGTAACAACACATAAGTTTGTTCCCATGGCTTTGGTTTAGGTGGTTGCACGCTAATGGCCTGAGGCGCATCGTTATCAAAATCTTATTATCGGTTGGACCTGATAGATTACTGCAGCCAACATCATCAGCACCATATGGATTTGGGATCGGATCAATCTTATGCAGTTGATCGATCTTACGTGAATCAACCCCTCTCCACTCTGGAAGCACTTCTTTACGAATAACGGCACTGCCACGCACATCTTGCATATCAGCAATGGTTTCACCTTGCGCCAACCGGTGGGCAATATCCACCAGCGGTCGTTCAGCATTACCGTAAATTAAGATGTCTGCTTTAGCGTCAAAAATAACGCTACGGCGCACTTTGTCTGACCAATAATCGTAATGAGCTAAACGGCGTAAACTGGCCTCAATACCACCAATAACAACTGGCACATCATTAAAGGCTTCTTTACAACGCTGGGTGTAAACAGTGACCGCACGATCGGGTCTTTTACCACCTTCATTATTGGGCGTATAAGCGTCATCATGACGTAATTTACGCTCGGCGGTATAACGGTTAATCATCGAATCCATATTGCCGGCTGTGACACCGTAAAATAGATTCGGTTTACCTAAACGCATAAAATCTTGTTTATTGGACCAATCTGGTTGAGCAATGATGCCCACTCTAAACCCTTGAGCCTCCAACATTCGGCCGATCACCGCCATACCAAAACTAGGGTGATCAACATAGGCATCACCGGTTACTAATACGACATCACAACTATCCCAACCTAATTTATTCATCTCTTTACGAGACATAGGTAAAAAAGACGCAGGCTTTTCGCCAGTACGATATTTAGGATAGGTAAATAATGTGGATTCAACTTGCATTTCAATGTCCAGCAAATAAACAAATAGCGCTTGACCAGCTCAAACGATATGGGGGGCGGAGTATAGCAGGCTACGCACAAAAAATCCGCATCTGCACTAGTACCTGTCAACTTTTATCAACAACTGTCAACAATTCTCACCGGTATTATCGATATACCACGTTAACCTTTTGTTTACAAATTGAGTTAATATGCGAACACATTTTATTGAACTCAATCCTTCGAGAGCACACGCTAATGCCTGACACTCAACTATTTAACCAAAAACGAAAGTTTATTATTCGGTTAGGTAAGGCATTACATCAATTTGGTACACCGGCATATCGACTCGAAGCTCACCTACAAGCCGTCACTCAACACCTTGGCCTATCAGGCAGTTTTATTGCGTCACCAACCGCGCTTACCTTTGTACTTTATTATGATGAAGATCAAGAATATAACCACCTAGCAAGAGTCAAACCCGGCGATCTTGATCTAGGCGCATTAGCGCGTACCGATGAATTGGTTGATGAGTTAATTAATGGCAATCGCGATCTGGATGATGCCCTATTACGATTAGAAGAGATAAAGAACAAACCACCACAATACAGCAAGTGGCTTAATTTCATCGCTTTTAGCGCCTCATCAGGGGCCTTTGCCATGTTGGTCAATACCAGCTGGCATGATGCCATTGCATCAGCAATGTTAGGCATTTGGGTTTATTGTCTTATCTTATTGGCTGAACGAACCCCTCGCTTTGCCCCCATGTTGGAACCTTTCGCGGCATTAAGCTGCGCCGTTATTGCCTATACGCTCAGCCAGTTTTATATGATCTTGAATATTCCAGTGGTGATTCTATCTGGCATTATCGCTTTTATTCCAGGGCTGGCATTAACACTGGGGCTAGCCGAGTTATCTAATCGCGATCTTATCTCTGGCACCGCCAGAGTCATGGATGCATTTATGTTGCTATTTAAACTCTATTTCGGCGCCATGCTCGGTATGATGATTGGCCAAGCTTTATTTGGCGTACAAGCGATTGATGAGCATGATTTTCTACCTCAGTGGGCACATCTCATCTCAGTGCCAATACTGTCTATGACGTTAGTGGTCCTATTTAAAGCCCGCCCTAAAGATGCTATTTGGGGGATATTTGCGGGTGTCATTGCCTTTGGTGTATCAGCCATTGCCGCTAAATTTGTTGAACCTTCAATAAGTATTTTCTTTGGTGCTTTAGCCGTTGGCATTTATGCCAATATCTACTCAATAGTATTAAATGCGCCGCCCTCAATTGCACTGTTACAAGGCATCGTTATCTTAGTCCCCGGCAGTAAAACCTATATCGGTCTCAATGGTCTAATTTCGGGACAAACTATGCTTGAACAAACAAATTTAGGCGCACAAATTTTCGTTATTTTTATGTCGCTTATTGCTGGACTTATTTTTGCAAATGCCATTATTCCTCCCAGAAAAAGCCTATAAATCAGCTTGTTCTTATCAACTGATATGACCAATTAAGGTTCGCATTCCCCTCTATATTGTTATATATATGTTACATAGCTAAATTTTTTAGCTGGGGGAGAATATTTGAATATAACCAGTCGAAATATCTGTTTTATCAGTATCAGCCTATGCTCTGCCATACGCCCCCACACTGTGCAAGCCAATCCTAAAAAGTCTCATCAATCAAAGTCATCAACCACAATATTTTTAATACAGATGCACAAGACAGTTTTTTTATCCATGACTGGGCAAATCAACTGCACATCAACACCCGTAAAAATGTCACTATCGATAACCTAAGCATTAAGCAAGGTGAGACAGTTAACCAAAAGCAGCTACAAGAATCTGCTCGACTACTACGTAAACAGCGTTATATTCGTGATGCTAAAGTCTATTTTGCAGACAATCCTGACAGCCAACAGCCACAACAATTAGTGGTCGAAACTTGGGATAATTGGTCACTACTACCGACCATGAGCTTTAACCATAGTGGCGGCGAAAGTAAGTTTTCCGTGGGAATTAAAGAAGATAATTTGCTGGGTTATGGTATTCGTACCCGTATAAAATATAAAAAAGACAGTGAACGAGATGCTATAAATTTGCATTTATCGCGCCATTTCGCTGGATCGAACATGCCCGTATAGGTGCTACACATCTTGATAATAGTGATGGTGAGTCGACTCAATTTTATTTTGAGAACCCTTTTTACTCATTAAGTGATAATCAACAATATGGATTTATTTTTTTAGATGACAGCCGTATTGATACGCTTAAACAAAATGGCGTTGATATCAATGAATTTAATCATGACATTGATTTTATTAATGTCAGTTATGGCAGTTTAATCAGCCATACCATAGAGAATACCCAACGTTGGCAAGTCGGTATCACTCGCGACAAACAAAGCTTTAGCCATACCAATCAATATCCAGATAAAAATCTGCCGCAAAATCATGATTACTTATACCCTTGGTTGTCATATCAATATATCGATGATGAATTTCAGGTGTTAACCAATATTCGTCTGATAGGCAATCGAGAAGATGTCAATCTTGGTTGGCAGCACCAAGTCTCATTAGGCATTGAAACCAACGATGTTCGAACAGGCCAAAGCTTGGGATATCACTTTAATAGTAAGAGCAGCAGAGGCTACTGTGACGAATCACAAATCCTATTATTAAAGCTGCGGACTAAAGCACGTATTTCAGTGGGACAAAAAGATTTTTACCGAACTTCACTACAAGCTGAATATTATTACCGTATTGCCGAGAAGTGGACTTACTACAATAAAGTCAGACTGACAGCCTCCCATAATAATCCACTCAATAAACCAGTCGCATTGGGCGATGATACAGGACTACGAGGTTATAATAACGACTACCAATATGGAGATTACCAGTGGTTACTCACCACTGAGTTACGCAATTACCCCCACATCAATCTATATCAATTTGCTGAGTTTGGTTGGGCAGCCTTTATGGATGTTGGCCAATCATTTGGTGACAATACCGATAATAATGCCATCAATAAGCCGATTGGTAGTGTCGGCTTCGGTGCTCGTATTTTTTCATCTCGTTCAAGCTATGGCAATGTTGCCCATATCGACATCAGTGTCCCGATTACCACAGGACCTAATGTCGATAGTTGGGAGTGGCGCTTTCAGATTAAAAATCATTTTTAAGCAAGTTTACACTTGCTGTTTATCTACCTCTGCTTGAGCTGGATAACCTAAAAAGCGCTGAATTAACTGAGTAGCATTAAGATCATTAACCACATTGACCACTGTAGATGGTGCATCGGTTACAGCGCCTAAAACCACTAACATTGGGATCACTTCAGTAGGTAGCCCCAAGGTCATCACAATAAAGATCTCACCCACAAATGCGCCACCCGGCACACCACTAATAATCACGGCTGATAAGACTGAAATCACCACTGTCATTAGCAAAACATCGGGCGTAATCGGTAATCCAAGCAAAGCATAAATAAACATAATCTTTAATGCTGTGGTCATTGCCGCACCACCTTTATTTAAATTCACTAATAAAGGTAAGCAGATATCTGCCAGTTGCTCATTTAAGCCCATCTTTTTAGCGGTGCGGATATTGACCGGTAAAGAAGCTAAAGAAGAACTCGTCCCCAATGCTGTTAGCGCAGGTTCAGTGACATTCGACCAAAATAGTTTAACCGCCTTAAGACCACCAGCCACATAGGAATATAGCGTTGAACCAACCACAAAATAAAGCCTAATGCCACCATATACAAGCCAATTGCACTGGCAAATGTAGAGAGCAGTTTCGGATCTTGTGCTGCCATTGTTGCCGCAAAAAAAGCGCCTAAACCAATGGGGGCGAGCTTCATAATTAAACTCACCATATTCATCACTACGGTATTAGCCGCATCAAACAAATCAGCAATTTTTTTACCTTGCTCACCTGACTGGCTAATGGCGATACCCGCTAAAATACTCATGATAATCAGCGCTAAAATATGTGACTTAGACAATAACTGAGAAAAATCATTGGCAGTAAACATAGCGACAAAATCCATGCCTTGACCGGCAGTCGTCACTTTTTCAGTAAGATCTAACACCACACCTTGAGCTGGGTTATAAATTTCACTAAAGCCCATCATGATTAACGCAGGTAGCATCGCCATCAAAGCGGATACCACAAGCACGGCTAATAAGATTTTACCTAATTGCCTTAAATCAGTAATGCTGGCAATGGATGACACCACACTGATCGCCACTAATGGCACAATCATCATAAACAATAAATTTAAGAAGGCTTGCCCTAGAGGTTTGAGCATCAATGCCCAATCAGGCAAAAAGACACCCAGAACGCCACCGATACTGATCGCCAGCAATAAAATAATTGAAGAATGATAAGCTGAAAGTTTTTGCCACATTTGTTGCCACATAAATAAGATTCTCTTAACGCATTACTACTATAACTCTAGTTAATAAATGTCTTATATCGAACAAAATGACATCATTTAGTGTGATGAACATCGGTTCACTCAAACAAAAACTAACCGGAGCTAAACGCCCAATCGCGAATTATTGGCAGATAGGTAACACAATTAGAAAGATCTAATTGTTATTTATAAGATGAGAAAAGACTAACCAGTCATTTTGGCAATGTTTATAGCGACTATGAGCGCAACATAACAACCAATAAATTTACATAATCAATGACTAATAAACATATTCCAAAACTAATATAATCATTCATGATTAACTCAATTCTGATTAATTAAAAATATTTAAGCACCATTATTCAAAAGATATGTTTAAATTAGAAAAATCAATTTTCACAACATTAATGGCAATAGTTTTCATTTTACTGTGAGCTAAATTATATTTATTTTTTAAATATTTGACATAATTATAACTCATGTTTTAATTACTCTAAAACAGGATCTTCTGATGAATACATTATGCGATGATAATGTTTGTAACAAAATAATAAATGAAGCAGAAAGGTTAATCATTGAACATGGCACATTATCTTTTACTCATAGCAAAATAATCACAAGTGCAATCTGTTCAACTCGTGAGTTTTATAAATACTTTTCAGGTAAAGAAGATTTATTAGCCTGTATATTATTAAGAAGAAGTATTGTTTACGACATTAAACATTTTCTTTTAAATCACCCAGAGCTATCAAAACCATTATCAATTTATGTCCCAGCCTTACTTTGTGTAGAGATAGCAAAACGAGACCCTATCTACGCTCAAGCATGTGTAGTAGCAGGTAACGCAACCACATGGCAAGTTGCCAGTGAAAACAAAATTAAAAAATTGAAAGTGATTGATGAGATGTTTTTTCACTCATTTGTAGAGACTGCAAAAATAATCATGTCGCTTCAAAAGTTACAAACAGATAAATATGCTTATGCCATTGCCAATATTATGTATTTTTATAGTATGGGTAAATTATTATCAACCACTTCAATTAGCTCAGCCACAGAACAGCCTAAATATGTAAGAGAAGATGAACTAGAAGATCTACTTAGGTTAAGTGCAGGATTTGACTATGATCTATCTGTAAACTTATCAGAACTAAAATATTTAAAACAATTAGTCATTATTTACTTAAATAGGAATAGAACAACTGAAAATGTGGGCTGTCACCGTTGTAAGTTTTTTAATTTAAACGAATGTCACACTTTTTTATAATTTATCGTTCCTACTTATAATTAAAGAAGGGTCTCCAACTGAAGACCCCTATTAATTTAATTCTATTTTATTAACGGCCTTTCCATACTGGAGCACGTTTTTCAGCAAATGCAGCAGGACCTTCTAATGCATCTTCAGAATGGAGAACAGAAGGATAATTCTTCAAATTACCAGCACGAATAAATTTAAAGCCATCTTCGATTGAAAGTTCAGAAGTAGTACGGCAAATCTCTTTTACTGCCGCAATCGCAAGAGGTGCACTTTGAGCAATTTGCTGAGCCAGTTCACGTGCACAATGCATCAGTTGTTCGCTTGATACAACTTGATTAACCACACCCCACTTTAATGCTTCTTCAGCACCCATACCACGGCCAGTCATCATCATTTCATTGGCAATCGCAGGCGGTAAGATTTTAGGTAGACGTAAAATTCCGCCGCTATCAGGCACAATACCAATCTTAGTTTCTGGCAATGCAAAGCTGGCATTTTCAGAACAAATAATCATGTCAGCAGCAAGGGCAAGCTCAAATCCACCACCAAATGCATAGCCATTAA
This sequence comes from Shewanella marina JCM 15074, assembly GCF_000614975.1. Lineage (GTDB taxonomy): Bacteria > Pseudomonadota > Gammaproteobacteria > Enterobacterales > Shewanellaceae > Shewanella > Shewanella marina. Next base: position 45,826 of record NZ_BALM01000012.1, on the reverse strand, counting down.
CAGCAGCAATAACAGGTTTATCAAGATCAAATAGCTCAGTTAAACCCGCAAAACCACCCAATCCGAAATCAGCATCTGGCGCTTCACCTTCAGCAGCCGCTTTTAGATCCCAACCCGCAGAAAAGAAACGTTCACCGGCACCAGTAATAATAGCGACGCGTAGTTCTGGATCTTCACGAAACGCAAGAAAAACTTCTCCCATTTCAAAACTGGTTTTTGCATCGATGGCATTCGCTTTTGGTCTATCTAAAGTAATTTCTAAAATTGCGCCATTGCGGACAACATGTAACGATTCGCTCATACTAATACTCCATTTGGAACCTACAGGCTCCATTTATTAGAACAATTAATTTAATTAACACCGCACAAAACATGCTTTTGCACTTTGCCGGTACTGGTTCTCGCAAATGATTTTCTAACTTCGATAACGGATGGAACTTTAAAATTGGCTAATCTTGCGCTGCAGTATTGAATCAACTCAGCCTCAGTAACGTTGACCCCTTCTTTAGCAATAACAAAAGCCTTAATCGCTTCATCGCGAATAGAGTCTTTAATGCCGACGACTGCAGCTTCAAATACTTTGGGATGACATGAGATGACATTCTCAATTTCAACACATGAGATATTCTCGCCACCACGTTTGATCATATTGATATTACGGTCGACAAAATAAAAAAAGCCTTCATTATCTACGTAACCTGCATCGCCTGTACGTAACCAACCATCATGACTCAATACTTTTTGAGTGTGCTCTGGTTCGTTGTAATATTCTTTAAAAATGGTTTTACCGGGTACACCTTTAATACATATCTCACCCGTTTGGCCAGCAGGCAATTCATTACCTTTAGCATCAATAATTTTTGCTTGATAACAAAATCCTGTTCTACCAATTGATGGCCAACGGCGTTTATCTCCTGGTCTGTCACCAATAATGCCCACAATAGTTTCTGTCATACCGTACGAGGTTAATAACCTGACGTTATAACGATTAATAAAACTATTTTTCTCTTCTTCTGAAAGCGTTAAATAGAAAAAGACCTCCCTTAAACAATGCTGTTGTTCCCACGGCATGGGAGGCTGCAATAACAAAGTACGCATCATTAAAGGAATGCATTCTGTAATGGTGGCGCGATACTGACATATTTGTCCCCAGAACTTTCGGGCACTGTATTTAGCCAACAGCACAAAAGTAGCACCTGCGGAAAACGCTGCCATAGCGGCTGTACATTGACAGTCGATATGAAATACGGGCATCACGGTTAAATAGACATCATCACTACGAATTGCAGCTTGCCATGCGGTGTAATAGCCAGCAAACCTCAAATTATAATGAGTAATAACAACCCCTTTGGGCCTTGAGGTTGTGCCAGAAGTAAATAGAATTTCAGCAGTATCATCACTCGTAATAACCGCATCAGTACTTAATACCGAGGATTGTTGTTTTAGTAATGTATTGAAATTCTGTGTTCCAGTGATCACCTCTTCACTGTCACAACGGGCTAATAACAACTGTTTAAATTTGAATTGTTCGTCTCGAATAAAGTCCTGATATATATGTAAAAACTCAGGTTCAGTTAGCACATATTTAACATTGCATTTATCCAAAATATAAGCGCATTCTTGATGAACAAAATGGGCATTAATTGGTACCATAACGGCACCGATCTTGGCTAACCCAAACCAACATAGAATAAATTCAACGCTATTATTTAAATGTATGGCAACACGATCGCCTTTCACGATATTAAGACTGCTAAATAAATTGGCAGCACGATTAATTTCGTTATTGAGTTCGGTATAAGAATACTGTTGAGCTTTCCCTGCTATATCTTCAAAAATTAACGCTGTTTTATTACCATAGAGCTCAGCAAAATCGTCCCATGCTTGGCCAAGGTTTTGTCCACCAATTATATCCATCTCATTCCCACAAATTGCTATATCAAATCTGTTCATACTGTTATCTGTACTAGCCAGTAATCTCACTGACTAGTACAGCAATAAGCAGAGATAAATTGCTAATCAGCCTTTGCTAGACCTTTTTCAATTAACTCTTGAATAGCTTCATCTGTGTAACCGACATCACGAAGAATTGCCGCAGTGTCCATGCCGTGAGTTGGCATACCGCGCCAAATCTTACCTGGATTCTTCTTAAATTTAGGCATAACGTTTGGACCTTTACAGGTCTTGCCATCAATCGTCTGCCACTCAGTAATAGACTCTCGAGCCACATATTGCGGATTAGACTCAAGCTCCGGAATAGTCAGCACTTTTGCACATGCAACCTTTAACTCACCAAAACGCGCTAACACTTCAGCAATGCTACGGGTTGCTAGATATTCATCTAACTTAGCTTCGATCAATTCACCAAATGGGCATTCAACACGATGAATTAATTGCGTACCTGTCGGGACTTCTTCAGTGCCAAGCAGATGAGCAATGTTCATATCTTTAAACATCTCTTCAATCTGAGTCACACCAACAAGCTCCATCACGATATAACCATCTTCACACTTATACAGACCACAACCTGCATAATATGGATCTTTACCTTTGGTCATACGTGGGCACATTTCACCACCGTTAAAGTAATCCATCATAAAGTACTGACCCATGCGTAACATGACTTCGTACATTGCAACGTCAATACTTTCACCTTCACCTGTCTCACGTGCTTTGTACAGTGCAGCTAAAGCCGCAGTAGTCACGGTCATACCAGAGAAATAATCAGCTGTGTATGGGAAAGCAGGCATTGGTTGGTCTTTATCACCGTTTTGGATTAAATAACCACTGAATGCTTGTGCAATTGTGTTATACGCCGCTAAGTTGGTGTATTCCTCTGTACCGTACTGGCCAAAACCAGATAAGTGAGCAATAACTAACTTTTTATTGCGTTCCCATAACACTTCATCAGTAATGCCACGGCGAGCAAATGCTGGGCCTTTACTTGCTTCAATGAAAATGTCAGTCGTTTCCATTAACTTAAGGAATGCATCACGACCTTCATCTTTAAAAATGTTTAACGACAACGCATGCAAATTACGACGTGATAATTGTGGGTAATTAGGTTGCACACGAATAGTGTCACCATACGCCACGTTTTCAATCCAAATAACTTCTGCGCCCCACTCTGCAAACATTTGACCGGCGAAAGGACCCGCAATCTCGATACCTGAGAACACGACACGAACACCAGATAATGGACCAAATTTAGGTATTGATAATGATTCACTCATACATCTTATTCCTTATAAAAGAGATTAGCGGTAGCGCTTAAGTACTTCACGGCCTAGTGTTAAGATCTGCATTTCATCAGAACCACCAGAAACACGGTCAACACGAATATCACGCCAGAATCGGCTAATACGATGTTCACCTGCAATGGCATAGCCACCTAAGATTTGCATTGCATCATCAACAACTTCAAAACCAGCATTGGCACAGTAATATTTACACATTGCTGCATCACCTGAAGTCATTAGACCGTTATCACCCTTCCATGCAGTCATATAAAGCATGTTGCGCATATTGGCTAACTTAGTTGCCATATGAGCAAACTTCTCTTGAGTCATTTGGAAGCGACCGATCGTTTCACCAAACTGTACACGTTGGTTGGCATATTTAGCGGCATCTTCAAAGGCACAGTACGCTGTACCATAGTTAGTTAATCCCACTAAGAAACGCTCTGCATCAAACTCTTCTTTTACGCGATTAAAGCCATTACCTTCACGGCCAAACATATCTTTTTCTTCTAATTCGACGTTATCGAATTGAATTTCACAGCAGCTGTCCATCTTTAAACCAAGCTTAGGTAACTTACTCATCTTGATACCTGGCTTCGACATATCGACAAACCATTCAGAGAAAATAAGCTCATCACTGTCACCGTCTTTAGCCATCACAACTAAATAAGGGGTACCAGCGGCACTCGTGATAAAACATTTGCTACCGTTTAAATAAACCTTGCCATTTTTGCGGGTGTAATTGGTTTGTAAACTACCCACATCAGAACCTGCTGATGGCTCTGTAATTGCTGAGTTCCACATTTGCTTACCAGTGCCACGCATCGACATAATTTTGTCAATCTGCTCAGGCGTACCTTCACGCAATACCGTATTTAAGCCAGGTAATTGATATAGCACGTAAGTTGGCGCACCAAGACGTCCTAACTCTTCCCAAATAGCTGCAAGCGTAACTAGACCCGCATTAAAACCATCGTGCTCTTCAGAAAGTAGTAGCTATCAATGCCCATCTCAGCTAACTCTTTAACAAAGCGCTCAGGGTAAGTACTGGTATGGTCGCACTCTGCGAAATAAGCTTCCCAGTTCTCTTTTGCCATTAAATCGCGGATACCAGCAACAAACAGTTCTTGCTCGTCAGTTAATTTAAAATCCATTGTTTATTCCTCTAAAATAATATTCTTCAAGTAAAAAATTAGTTGGTCTCAGTTTTGGTCTCTGAGCCCCATTTATTTTTACCAGCATCTTTGATGAACGAGATAATGACTAAGATGTTAACGATAATCAGCGGTGCGCCACCGGCAATAATGGCCGTTTGTAATGGCTTTAAGCCACCCAATGCTAACAACACGATACCGATAATACCGACTAGAACTGACCAACCAACACGTACCCAAATTGGTGGCTCGTTATCAGCGTCTACACCTTTACAGGTCGACATTGCTAAAGTGTATGAACAAGCATTAATAAGTGTGACAGTTGCAAGGAAACAGAGAATAAAGAAGCCCCACATAGTTAGCGTACTAAATGGTAACGCAGCCCATGTTTCGATAATGGCCCTGGCGGCGCCATACTGTTCAATTAATTGAGGCATATTGATGATATTTTCATTCATCAAGCTCATGGTATTACTACCAAGAATGGTCCAAAGTAACCAAGTAGAAGAGGTTAAACCCGCAACCATACCTAGACATAACTGACGTACAGTACGACCACGAGAAATCTTAGCTAAGAAAATACACATTTGAATGGCATAAACTACCCACCAAGCCCAGTAGAATACAGTCCAATCTTGAGGGAAACTGTCAGGGCTCACAGAGCTGGTATAAAACAGCATGCGAGGTAGATGGTTTAACATGACACCAATTGAATCAGTGAAATAGTTAACAGTGAAGCTAGTTGCGCCGATAATAAATACCCAAGCCAACATAATAATGCTTAGATAACTTCTTAAATCACTCGCAATCTTAATGCCTTTTTGTAATCCAAACGCCACACAAATAGCGTTAAACACAATCCAAGCAGAGATAATGATGGTATCAACTTCCATGGTGCGTGGAATACCAAACAACCATTGAATACACTCAGTCACTAATGGTGTCGCTAAACCTAAGCTCGTACCCATCGCTAAAATAAGTGCAACCACATAAATATTATCGATAATCGTGCCGATAATACCTTTATGGTATTTACCTAATACAGGTTCTAAAGTACCACTTGGACGTACTACATCCATCTTTTTAACGAATAGGAAGTAACCAATCGCAACAGTAAAGAAGCCATAGCCAGCCCAAGGTAATGGACCCCAATGGAATAGACTGTATGCAAGTCCAAGTTCCTTAGCAGGAATCGAACCAGCCGCCAAGTCAAAAGGTGGATACGTAATGTAGTAATAGATTTCTAATGATCCCCAGAACAATACAGCTGCTGAGGTACAAGAAGCAAACATCAAGAAAATCCAACTACTGGTACTAAACTCGGGCTCTTCTTGTCCTAAACGATTGTGTGCATATGGTCCCCAAACTAACCAAGCCCAACCTATCGCCATAACAACCATGTACCATTCAAATGCCCAGCCCCATGTATGGGTTAAATAATGGAATACATTTTGAATTACAATATTCGAAGCATCCAAATCTCTTACTGTAAAATAGGAGAGTAATACAACGACAATCAGAGATGGGAAAAATATTTTAGGATCAATAGTGACCTTATTTTTAACCTTCTCTGTTTCATTTCCAATGACTTTATCATTCATACTTATGTTTCTCCCTCACTATTGGAGGTTAATATTTATTGTTTTACATAAAACGACTTAATCAACTCAATATTGATTAAACAGTCCCATAAATAATCCATACATTTAAACTTTGTAGAATATTAGCGATATATTTCAAACTGAAAGAATACAATCACAATTCGATTAATTTGCGTTTTAAATAATGGCATTAGCAATAATTTAAACCGTGATTAATATCACACCAAAAACACTATTATTTTTTGTCTTTTTCAATGTGTAAGATAGCTTGTAAAATTTTTTCACCTAAATTACCAATTACTTATTTAAAAAATAACCCTTACTTTTCAACTAGTTGCAATGTGTGAAAAAATATAAAACTTTTTATTTGTGAGCTATATAACAATCTTAATATTTATCAAGTGATAATTAAGTAAATATCAAATTTAATATAAAAAACGCACTAAACCCATTTATCAAATCACCGCAGTAAATACTTTAAAATGTAATTGGCCAGTCGCTTTTTTACATAACTAAAAAGTGTTAAAAGGTAACCGGAGATAAAATGAAAATTATTACTTGTTATAAATTGGTACCAGAAGAGCAAGATATTAATATTGCTAAAGATCTAACGTTAGATTTATCTAAAGCAGCTAAAAAGATCAATACTTTTGATTTAAATGCTATTGAATCAGCAATCGAATTCAAAAAGTTAACTGATGTTGAACAAATAACGGCATTAAGTGTTGGCGATAAGTCATTAGAAAATGTAAAGCTTCGCAAAGATATACTATCTCGTGGTCCAGATGATCTATTAACAGTTGTCGATGAATCATTTAATCAACTACAACCACACGCCTCGGCACAAATTCTATCGGCTGCGGCTAAACAAGCAGGCTTTGACTTAATAATTTGTGGTGATGGTTCAAGTGACTTATACGCCCAACAAGTTGGTTTACTTATGGGCAGCATGCTAAACGTGCCAACCATCAATGCGGTAAGCAAAATTATTGCTGCAACACAACAAACCATTACCGTTGAACGTGCATTAGATGAAGTTGTTGAAGTACTCGAAATTCCATTACCAGCAGTTATTTCGGTATCAGCAGATATTAATGACCCAGCAATTCCATCAATGAAAGCGATTCTTGGCGCCGCGAAAAAACCAGCTAAACAACTCTCTCTAACAGATCTAGAAGTGGGAGAACTTGCGACTCCTGTGACACCTATTTCAGTTATGGCACCAAAACAGATGGATCGTAAGCAGATCATCATCGATGGTGATGATGAAGAGCAAATCACTATCTTTGCAGACTACTTACGTAAGTCTTTCAACTGATTTAGAGGAACGAACCATGCAAAAATTATCAAACATTTGGTTATTCAGTGATCTTGCTAATCGCCTACCAGAACTAGTCAACGCAGCGAATACATTAGCAGAAAAAGTCTCTGTATTTGTATTAGGCGATCAACAACAAGTTGATCAAGCATTAGCATTAGGTGTTAACCAAGTTCACTATCTAGGTGAGCAACCAACCACCCGTATTACTGAAGACTACGCAGAAACAATTGCACACACGTTACAGCAGAATGAAGCACCATTGGTGTTATTGCCAGCAACTAAACGTGGTAAAACATTAGCAGCAAAGTTAGCAATAAAACTTAATGCTGGTGTAGTTAATGACGTTAACCATATCGATATTGAGCAAGGTATTAAAGCCGCTCATATGACTTACGGTGGCATGGCGATCAGTGAAGAACAGATCAATAGCAACACCGCGATTCTAACACTGAGTAATGGCGCTTTCCCTGCAGCACAACCAACAGCGGTTATTGGCGAGGTAGTGAATGTTGACTATATCGCACCAGCAGTTGCTATCACTTGTATCGAGCGCCGAGCCAAACAAGCCAGTAGCGTTGATTTAAATAAAGCAAAACGCGTTATTGGTATTGGTAGCGGTATTGGTTCAAAAGAAAATCTTGTGGTAGCAGCAGAAGTTGCCAGCATGATTAACGCTGAATTAGGCTGCTCTCGTCCAATTGCAGAAACAGAAAAGTGGATGGATCGCGAGCGTTATATCGGCGTGTCAGGCGTTATGCTAAAGCCTGAAATTTACTTTGCTTTAGGTATTTCAGGTCAAATTCAACACATGGTTGGCGTCAATAGTGCGCAGACTATCTTCGCAGTTAATCGTGATAAAAATGCACCTATTTTCCAACAGGTTGATTACGGCCTAATTGGCGATATTAATAAAGTGTTACCCGCACTTATCAATGCGCTAAAGGCATAAATATACCATTAGTCAGCTTATAAACATCAGGTACACCCCTGCCTGATGTTTACCCCAACCTTATAAGTGAATTAATTATGTCTGAAGATGCATTTGACGCCATTATCGTCGGCGCAGGTTTAGCAGGTTGCAGTGCAGCTTATGTCTTAGCTAAGGCAGGAGCTAATGTGCTCGTAATTGAACGAGGCAACTATGCTGGCAGCAAAAATATGACTGGTGGTCGATTATATGGCCATAGTTTAGAAAAAATCATTCCCGATTTTGCAAGTCATGCGCCAGTAGAGCGCCGTGTGACTAAAGAGAAAATTTCATTTTTAACTGATGACTCAGGTGTGACTCTGGATTATCACGGTGTGAGTGACAAAACCGCGCCACAACAATCATATAACGTGCTTCGAGGTAAGTTTGACCAGTGGTTTATGGAGCAAACGGAAGAGCAAGGCGCACAATTTATCAGTGGCATTCGAGTTGACAAAATCCTAACTGAAAATGGCAAGGTAATTGGTGTAGAAGCAGATGGTGATGCACTCGAAGCTAATGTGGTTATTTTAGCCGATGGGGTCACCTCCATTCTGGCCGAACAGCTCGGTATGCTTAAACCTAGAGTTGAAGCAGGTGCTACAGCAGTATGCGTCAAAGAGTTAATTGAGTTACCGAAAAATCAATTAGAAGATCGCTTCAATCTTACCGAAAATGAGGGCGTTGCCTGGTTATTTGCAGGAATGCCATCTAATGGTTTGATGGGCGGTGGATTCTTATACACTAACGAATCAAGTATTTCTCTTGGACTTGTTTGTGGCTTAGCACATATCGAAAGTGCAACTAAAACCGTCCCGCAAATGATGGAAGACTTTAAAAACCACCCAGTCATTAAGCCATTAATTGCTGGCGGGAAAATGGTCGAATATTCAGCTCACGTTGTACCAGAAGCTGGCATAAATATGATGCCACAGTTAATCAAAGATGGTGTATTACTTACAGGTGATGCAGCAGGCTTATGTATGAACCTAGGCTTTAACGTACGCGGAATGGATCTAGCCATCGCCTCTGGTGAAGCCGCAGCACAAGCAGTACTCACCGCTAAACAAAATAATGACTTTAGCGCAGCAGGTCTTGCGTCTTATCAAACCTTGTTGGATGACAGCTTTATTATCAAAGATATGAAGCTCTATAAAAATGCACCTGCATTTATGGAAAATCCACGTATTTTCAATCAATACCCGAAAATGGTCGCAGATATCATGCATGACATGTTCACCATTGACGGCAGTCCATCAAAGCCAATACGCCAAACAATTATGAAACATTGTAAAGAAGTAGGTTATATGAACTTACTAAAAGATGGCATTAAAGGAGTAACAGCAATATGACCGAAGTTGTTAATGTTGACGTTAAATTAGGTGTTGATAAATTTCATGTTGATGAAGAAAATCCGCATATTATTATCAAACCTAACCCTGATATGGCCGAATTCAAAAAGTTAATGATCGCCTGTCCTGCTGGACTTTATAAGCTACAAGAAGATGGTTCAATCCGCTTCGATTATGCTGGTTGCTTAGAATGCGGTACTTGTAAAATTCTATGTGGTAACACCATTTTAGAAAAGTGGGAGTTTCCCCGTGGTACTTTTGGTGTTGAATACCGTTACGGTTAATTCAATTAAAGCAGGTAGCAATGAGTTGCCTGCCTTTTCCATCAAAGACTTTAATGCTAGTGCACTCATTATTTTGCATTAGCAATTATCTTGCACCAACAATCAGAAATTCGTCGTCTCTCATCTGCAAACATATACGCAAATGAGTCTGATCTTCGTTGGTGTGACCAATGCTTACAATTGTATAGCATTAGTCAATAATGTGAGTAATACCTATATGAAAACTCAAACAAATTTTGATGACTTAGCATTTACCCCGCTCCATAAAAAAATAATGATTTGGGGCAGTGGCGGACCATTTCTTGATGGTTATGTATTAGTCATGATAGGGCTTGCACTAGAACAATTAATTCCAGAATTACAACTTGATGCACAGTGGATAGGACTTGTTGGTGCATCAACACTCGTTGGTCTTTTTATTGGTACCGCATTATTTGGTTATATTGCCGATTTATTTGGTCGTAAACTCATGTTTATGATCGATATTATTGCCATTGCAGTATTATCATTTGGCACCATGTTTATTTCATCACCTGTTGAGCTGGTCATCGCCAGATTCTTAATTGGTATCGTTATTGGTGCCGACTACCCTATTGCGACATCAATGGTTGCGGAGTTCTCATCAACCAAACAGCGCGCCTTTACCATGGGCTTTATTGCTGCTATGTGGTACGTAGGTGCAACGGCTGCTAACGTAGTTGGTTATCTGTTATATGATGTAGATGGTGGCTGGCGCTGGATGTTTGGTAGTGCCATTATCCCTTGCGTTATTATCTTATTAGGCCGTTTTCATCTACCAGAATCACCACGTTGGTTATTACGTAAAGGTCGCATAAAAGAAAGCCAAGAAATTATGCATAAATATTTTGGCGAACATGTCACCCTTGATGAAGAAAAACCACAACCAACTCAATACCGTATGTTATTCCAAAAAACATACTTAAAACGCATTCTATTTATTGGCGCCATTTGGACTTGTCAGGTTATTCCAATGTTCGCCATTTATACCTTTGGCCCACAAATTATCAGCTTATTTGGCTTTACTGAGCCTAAAGATGCAGCGTTAGGTAATATCATTATCAGCTTGTTCTTTATGGTTGGCTGTATACCTGCAATGTTCTGGCTCAACAGTATTGGCAGACGCGCATTATTAATTGGCAGTTTTGCCATGATGACTGGTTCCATGGCGATCTTGGGCTTAGTCCATAATCCTGCAACATGGGTCGTAGTGGGTGCATTTGGTTTATATGCATTCTTCTCCGGTGGACCGGGTATTTTGCAGTGGTTATATCCAAATGAGCTCTTTCCAACCGAAATTAGAGCTTCTGCAGTAGGCGCAGTCATGTCTATTAGCCGTATTGGTACCGTAATTTCAACTTATGCGCTACCTATCTTTATGGTCAATCACGGCATTAGTGCCACAATGTTAATCGGTGCTGCAATCTCATTAATTGGTCTTGGTGTGTCAATTACAATGGCACCAGAAACAAAAGGGCAAACATTAGCGGTCACCAGTTCAACGTCTTTTAAATAACACGTTAAAAGTCACTCGATAACAAAAGGGCGCACATCTTTCGATATGCGCCCTTCTTTTTAAATCTGCTGCCGATAAGCTACGGCCTACATCACTTCAACCATTAACTAAAACTTAGAACGCAGAAAACAAAAAAGCGCATATCTTTCGATATGCGCTTTCTCTTGAATGAGGTGAGTTGGCCGATAAGCCGGGTCCTGTCTTGGACAGTCATTCATCTAGGCCTGCAATCGCTCACAGGCTCAAGCAATCTACCCGGTTCCAACGCGAGCCGCGCATTAACTTACCGAAGTAAGTACTGGAACCCTATTTGATCTTGCTCCGGGTGGAGTTTACCATGCCACGAACTGTTACCAGTCGCGCGGTGCGCTCTTACCGCACCCTTTCACCCTTACCGACCTAATAAATTAGGCAGGCGGTATACTCTCTGTTGCACTTGTCGTCGGTTCACACCGCCCAGACGTTATCTGGCACCCTGCTCTATGGAGCCCGGACTTTCCTCCCCGTTCCGAAGAACGCGGCGACTGTCTAGCCAACTCGGCGGCGAGTATAACCGAAGATGTTACAACTCACCAGCCCAAGGCGACCTCAAATCTTAAATATCATCAAAAACTGATATCAGCTGCTGCATATTTAATCACTGCAACTTATAAATCGAATTCGAGCCCTAACTTATACAAGGCATTTTTCTTTAAGCCGTGAATTTGTGCGGCTAAAGCTGATGCTTTCTTTAATGGTAATTCAGTGCATAACAGTTTTAATGTTTCAATGGCTTCGGTTGGAATCGTGTCATCTTCATCTGCCACAAATCCATGCACCATTAACACAATTTCGCCACGCTGTTGGTTACTGTCCGCCTCAACCATCGCTAAGACTTCAGCCGCAGTACCAGATAAAAATGTTTCAAAGGTTTTGGTCACTTCACGTGCCATCACAATTTTTCTATCCTCGCCAAGTGCTTTCACAATCGAGGTTAAGCTATGCACAATGCGATGCGGTGATTCATAATAAATTAACGTGCGTGGATCTTCTCGCAATTCGGTTAACTTATCAAAACGGCCTTTCTCTTTAGCAGGTAAAAAACCTTCAAAACTAAAGCGATCTGATGGTAAGCCTGATGCGCTAAGCGCAGTAATAGCGGCACATGGGCCAGGCAATGGCGTGACCGCATAACCAGATTCGCGCACATGGCTCACTAGGTGATAACCTGGGTCTGAAATCAGCGGCGTACCGGCATCTGAAATCAATGCAATAGAAATACCATTTGCTAACTGCTCAACCACCCATTGTGCACGTGCGCGCTCATTATGATCATGTAGCGCAGTCGTTCGCGTGGTAATACCAAAATGGCTTAATAATTTGCCACTGTGACGAGTATCTTCACAAGCAATAAGATCCACTGAATTGAGCACCTCTATTGCCCGTGGGCTAAGGTCTGACAAATTACCAATGGGTGTCGGAACAACATAGAGTGCGACCTTTTGGTCCATAATTACCTCGATGGATTAAGCGACAGACTTTCGTCTGGCGTAAGAGCAGGTTAAACTAGTAGCAGCATCTTACCAGAGTGAAGCCCAGTGTTAAAAAGCCTGAATACAACTAAATTGATTCCATTAGCACTTTTATCCACTATTTTAGTGGGCTGTGCAACGTCAACGCCTGATACTAGCTCACTTGAGCCAGTGTCTTTAATCTCTGCTCCAATGGCTGCTAGCCACTATTTAGCCCTTGCTGCGCAAGCGCCTAAAGGTAGCCGTCATGACAGTTATTTGCTATTGGCAGCACATGCTTACTTAAATCAAGGTAATCATGCTAAAGCATTGGAAATCTTAAATGCGATGCGCGCCACCATGACGCAATCCCCAAAACTATTAGCTGAACATCAGTTTCTAGAAGCCAAAGCAATGACGGCGAATCAACAATATGATACCGCCTTGCAAGTACTGAATTACCCAACTGACTGGCAACTGCCTGATTGGCAATTAGCGGCTTATCATCAATTGAAAGCCAGCTTATATCAGTTGATCCAGCGTCCTGTTGAGCAAGCGCAGCAACTGAGCCTATTAAGCCAATACTTGCCGCGTGAACAAGCCAAAACGGTCAATGACCAAATTTGGAAAATCGTTTACCCAATGCCTGAGCATATTCTAGCGCACTATATGCAAGACACCAGTCAGCCTATTTTTGCGGGCTGGATGCAACTGGCTTATATTGCTAAACATTATGCGGTAGATCCTGCTGAACTGGTGCGTTATTTAGCGCAATGGCAGCAACAAAACCCATCGCATCCAGCAGCAATCGCCCTGCCAACTGATTTAGAAAAAGCACTGAACGCTAAACCCTATAACGCCAAACACATCGCAGTATTACTGCCGTTAACAGGCAATATGGCAAAAGTCGCAGCACCTGTTGATCAAGGCTTAGCGGCTGCCTATTTGGCGAACCACGACCAAGATGCGACGGTGAATTTTTATGACACCAGTAAAGGTGCAGTACAAGCTTATCAACAAGCGGTCACTGCGGGGGCTGATTTTATTATTGGCCCATTACTACCAAACAATGTTGAGCAAGTCGCTGAATTTGTGGCGCAGCAACCGTCTAGCGTACCGCAATTGTTCTTAAACCAGCCAAAACAAATTTTAGCCAATGATCATAGCTTCTACTTCGCGTTATCGCCGGTGCAAGAAGCGCTGGAAGCCGCTAAAAAGCTATACAGTGACGGTATTAAACTGCCCCTAATTTTAGCCAGTAACGATGCCACCAGCAAACGTATGGCGCAAAGCTTTAGCGATGAATGGCAGCAATTGACAGGTAAGCCGGCAGAAGTGCATTACTATGATGCGGGCGATAAAATGAAATTAGCCGTACGTGAAGCACTTGATGTGACCGATAGCTTGGCGCGCATTAAAGCCATGAAAGCACTCATTGGGAATAAGACCCAAGCTGATTTTCGCTCTCGCCGCGACATTGATGCTATTTATATGATTGCCCCAAGTCGTGACTTACCACTGTTAAAGCCGTTTATTGATGTGAGCTTTAGTGTGTTTGCTCAACCCGTGCCGCTTTATACCTCAAGCCGTGGTCGCCCTGACAGTATGAATCAAGAGACCGCTCAGGAGTTAAATAAGCTCAATATCAGTGATAGTCCTTGGTTAATGCAAGCAAGTGCTGACAGCCAACAATTAAAGCAACTATGGCCAACTTGGGGAAATAACCAAAAACGCCTGTTTATTATGGGTTATGACGCTATTGACTTAATCAACAGCTTGGCGCAAATGCGTGCATTCCCAGGTTACCAATTCCATGGCCGCAGTGGCGACCTATCGGTTAACCCTGAAGGCGTGATTGAGCGTCAACTCAGTTGGGGTCAATATCAGAATGGTAGCCTAGTTAATCAATGAATTTAGGCCAGCATGGCGAAGCGTTAGCGCAACATTATTTAAGCCTACAAGGACTTAAGTTTGTAGCCAGTAACGTACGCTTTGCTTTTGGTGAAATTGATTTAATTATGCAGCATGATGATGTACTGGTATTTATTGAAGTGAAATACCGTACATCAACTCACTTTGGCGGTGCCATTAATGCGTTAAGGCCTGCACAAATCACACGCATTCGCCGGGCTGCAAGCGCGTATTTGCAACAGCAACAACTCGATGTGATATGCCGTTTTGATGTTGTCGCCATTGATAATCAACATATTCAATGGCTTAAAGCGGCTTTTTAATGCTAGTTAAAAGCACTGTGTATCTTCAAGTAACTTAGTGATATGTGTATAATTATCCATCTAGCGGTTATGCTCTAATTTCAGCTAGATCATTATTTTAGTGTCGAAGGATCTTTCCATGTTAGAACGTATTAAAGATAGCTTTACTGAGTCAATTCAAACCAAGATTGATGCTGCTGAAGCACTACCAGAGTCAATTGCAAAAGCAGCTGAAATGATGGTTCAGTGCTTACTTGGTGGTAATAAGATCCTATCATGCGGTAATGGTGGTAGTGCGGGTGATGCACAACACTTTTCTGCAGAACTGCTAAACCGATATGAAATTGAGCGTCCACCGCTACCTGCAATTGCATTATCGACAGATACCTCAACCATTACTGCAATTGCGAATGATTACAGCTATGACGAGATTTTCTCTAAGCAAATTTTAGCTCTTGGGCAACCTGGTGATATTTTATTAGCAATCTCAACCAGTGGTAATTCTGGTAACGTGATTAAAGCGATGGAAGCAGCTCTTAACCGTGATATGACCATTGTGGCATTAACCGGTAAAGACGGCGGTGCAATGGCAGGTTTAATGGGGATTCATGATGTTGAAATCCGTGTGCCATCAAATGTGACTGCACGTATTCAAGAAGTCCACTTATTAGCAATTCACTGCTTATGCGACAACATTGACCGCACCCTATTCCCACAGGACGAGCAACAATGATGCGCCTGCTCCCACTACTGATTGCGTTTATGCTACTGCAAGGTTGTGCTAGCGCCGTAATGGTGGGAGCGGTTGGTGGTGCCATGATGATGAATGATGAACGTAGTTTCACCACTCAAATCAGCGACACCGACACTGACTTTAGAATTGCCAGTGCCTTAAGCGATCACCAAGACTTACACAACCAAACGAATATCACAGGCATTACCATGAACAACAATGTGTTGCTTATCGGTCAAGCGCCAAACTCGATGTTACGTGATAAAGCGGTGCAGGTTGTGAAAAGCTTAAATATTGAAGGCAAAATCCATAATCAGATCCGCATTGGTAATCCAACCTCATTCACAACTCGTAGTAATGACACTTGGATCACCACTAAAGTGAAAGGCCGCATGCTGAATGATGAGGCCTTAGACGTATCAAAAATTAAAGTGGTCACTGAAAATGGTGAGGTATTCTTACTTGGCTTAGTGACTAAAGCTCAGGCCGATATTGCCGTAGACATCACTCGTAATACCGCTGGCGTACGTAAAGTCGTTAAAGTATTTGAGTACATTGTCGATTAATCTTTTACTGCTTCAACTTGTAATGGATCAATTTTAACCGCTTCAATATGTGGCTCTGGTGGTCTTCTTGTCAATACCTGCAATAGCAGGGTTGGCAAGACAATCAACGCCGCGCCAAACCAGGTTAAATTATCTAACCACTCATCAAACAACAACCACCCCAGTAGCACCACAAAAATCAACCCAGAATACTCTGCAATGGCAATCTCACTAGCTTTAGCTTGGCGATAAGCCATCACGCATAAACCGTGATAAATCAGCAAAAATGCATTTGAAGCTAACGCCACAGCCAATAACTGCCAGCTAAATGGACAAGCTCCTTGAATTAACACCATTGCCCCAATCAGTGGAATACCATACAAATTATTCAACATTAACGTTGAGGAGACATGTTCTGTGGCTGGTATTTTACGTAATGTAAGCTGGCAAATAGCAAAGGTAGTCGCTGAAAATAGCACCAATAAGCTGGCCATTGATATTTCACTTGGACGCAGCATAATCACAATACCAACAAATCCCAATAACACCGTCAACCACTGCGCTTGTGTAACACTCTCTTTTAAATAAAAATAACCCAACAATAAAATAATAATTGGGCCGGTATAAAACAGTGAACTCACTGTAGCTAAGGGTAATACCATTAAACCTGAAATTAATGCCAACGCGCCGACTGCACCGATATTGGCACGATAACAATGAAATTTATGTAGCTGACTTTTAGGGCGGCCCGAGCAATACCAAAACGGCAGTATCATCAATACTGCGGTGACTTGTCTAAGCAGTAAAAAGCTAGTGGCAGAAGCCTCTTCAGGCACCCATTTAATGGATACATCATATAATGCGCTAAACACATTACCGATGAGTAATAGGCTAATACCAATATAAAATGCCGACCGCATGACTACCACCCTAAAAATTGATTAGGCAATAGCTTATACTGCGGCTAACATGATGAAAAATGATGTTTTTTACTTATACATGAATTTAATTCATGATTAGTTTAAATATTGATAGTTATTCAAAACAAGACAAAATACGCTAACTTATCAGCAAAAAACAAAACTAATCGCTGGCAGAGATAACCTATGAGAAAATTACCACCATTAAGAGCGTTACAGGTTTTTGAAACTGCTGCCAGACATCTGCATTTTTCTCGCGCGGGTGATGAATTGTGTATCACCCAAAGCGCGGTTTCACATCAGATACGTTTACTTGAACAATTCTATGGTTTTACCCTGTTTGAACGGCAAAATAGGCAGTTACAACTCACCGCCAAAGGCTTAACACTCTTTGAATTAGTAACTGACCAATTTGATAGTTTGCAGCAACTGAGTAGTCAATTAAAACAAGAAGCAAAAGCGCCGTTAAGACTGGCGGTCTACAGTTCATTTGCGGTTAAATGGTTAATCCCAAGACTGACAGACTTTAAGCGTAATTATCCTGATATTCATATCAGATTAGAGATGATGAGTGCAGATCCTCTGCTCAATAGCAGTGTCGCAGATATGTTTATTACGGGTAAACCTGATAAAAAAGGCTACTACCGACAACTGCTGCATAAAGAACGATTGATTGCTGTTGCTAGTCCATTACTGGTGACTGACATCAGCAACTTTACCGAACTAGAGCTATATCAGTACCCGCTATTGTGTGTTGATGAAATCGGCATTGGCTTAGACTGGTTGCGCTGGCAACAACACTTTAACTTGCCTGAACCACTGCCGCACCAACATATTTTCAGTCATATGTTACTGGCATTAGAAGCCGCCATTGCCGCTCAAGGCATCGCTTTGGTTTCAGACTTTATTGTTGAAAAAGATATCACCTCAGGCAAGCTTATCCAGTTGCCATTACCAGTTCTTGAAACCGGATTTGATTTCTATTTTTGTACTAAACAAAGCCGTATCCACGATCGCGATATTGCCACTTTCGCCAATTGGATAAAACAGGCCCATTAAAAAAGGAGCCGCAGCTCCTTTTTACTAATGACTTGTGTATTTACACAAGTAAACCAATTTTCTCGTAAACACTCTTAAGCGTTACTTCAGCACGAGCACCAGCGCGTTCAGCACCGTCACGCATGATTTCATTTAAGAAAGCTTGGTCTGCACGATATTCATGGAAGCGCGCCTGCAGCGGCTCTAGCATAGCTACAACAGCTTCACCTGCAGCCACTTTTAAATGACCATACATCTTGCCTTCAAACTCAGCTTCAAGCTCAACAATTGAACGGTTAGTCACACCAGACATGATGCTAAGTAAGTTCGACACACCCGCTTTGTTTTCAACGTCAAAACGGACGACAGGTGGCTCATCACTGTCGGTCATCGCTTTTTTCATCTTCTTCAGGATCGCTTTTGGATCTTCAAGTAAGCCAATCACATTATTGCGATTGTCATCAGATTTAGACATCTTCTTCAATGGATCTTGAAGTGACATCACTTTTGCGCCCATTGTCGGAATAAATGGCTCTGGGATAGTGAAAGTATCACCATAAGCGTTATTGAATCGAGTCGCGATATCACGTGTTAACTCAAGGTGTTGCTTCTGATCTTGACCAACCGGAATTTGATCGGCTTGATATAACAAAATATCAGCAGCCATCAATACTGGGTAACCAAATAAGCCCACGTTGATGTTATTAGCGTGCTTCTGTGATTTATCTTTAAACTGTGTCATACGGCTTAATTCACCCATTTGGGTGTAGCAGTTTAGTGCCCAGCTTAACTGAGTATGCTGTGGTACTTGTGACTGGATAAATACAGTGCTTTTCTTTGGATCAACACCACAGGCTAAATATAACGCTAAAGTATCTAAACAAGCTTCACGCAATGCCTTAGGATCTTGGCGAACAGTAATCGCATGCAGGTCAACAACACAGTACAAGCAGTCATGACTATCTTGCATAGCCACCCACTGACGTAGCGCGCCCATGTAGTTACCAATTGTTAATTCACCTGACGGTTGGGCACCGCTGAGGACGATGGGTTTAGTCATACGTTTTCTTGCTCCGTATTATTGAGTTGGCAAAAGCCGTGTCAGAATTTGATTAAATTGTTCACATACGGCTGTTGGCTGTGAAAGCCCAATATCTTCACCGTAGTTATAGCCATAGGTCAAGCCTATTGAGGCAACTCCAGCCGCTTTTGCCGCTAGAATATCATTACGCGAGTCACCCACCATGAGTAACTGGCTTGATGTTAACTGCCATTTGTCCATTAAATGAGTTAATGGCAATGGATCTGGCTTCATTTTCGCTAATGAGTCACCACCTAATACCTCATCAAAAAAGCCATCAATATCGAATGCTTTTAATAATGGAACGGTGAAGCAATGGGCTTTATTGGTCACAATAGCCATTTTAAAACCCGCTTGGTGTAACTGCTTTAAGCTGTCATGTACGCCTTCATATAAGCAACTATGCTTTTCTAAATGTAGCGCATAATAGTGACTAAAACGTGGCATAGCTTGATCAAGCTGATCTTGCTCAACCTCATGACCTAACGCTTGAGTTAATGCGCGGCGCATTAGCATTTCAACGCCATTACCGACCCATGAACGCACATCGTCATTAGTACAGCTTGGTAAATTATACTCGGCTAATGTCGCTTGTACCGCCGCCGCTAAATCAGGCACACTATCAATTAAGGTACCATCTAAATCAAAAGCGACCGCTTTAATCTGTTGCCATTGTGTCATTATTTACCCTCAACTTTTGCAAGTTCTGCACGCATTTTGTCAATTTCAGTTTTATAGCATGGCTTATTGAAAATAGCAGAACCTGCGACAAACATATCAGCACCAGCAGCAGCAATGTCAGCGATATTATCAACTTTAACACCGCCATCAACCTCTAGGCGAATATCAAAGCCACTGGCATCAATACGCGCACGTACTTGACGTAACTTATCTAAGGTTGAAGGAATAAATGATTGGCCACCAAAACCTGGATTGACTGACATTAATAGAATGACATCAAGTTTATCCATTACATGATCTAAATAATGTAATGGCGTAGCAGGGTTAAAGACTAAACCTGCTTTACAACCTGACTCTTTAATTAACTGTAATGTGCGATCAATATGTTCAGAGGCTTCTGGGTGGAAAGTGATAATCGATGCTCCTGCTTTTGCAAAATCAGGAATAATACGATCGACAGGCTTCACCATCAAATGCACATCAATTTCATGGGTAATACCAAATTTACGTAGTGCTTCACACACCATAGGGCCAATCGTTAAATTAGGCACATAATGGTTATCCATCACATCAAAATGAACGACATCAGCACCGGCAGTTAACACCGCCTGAACATCATCACCTAAACGGGCAAAATCAGCTGATAAAATTGATGGAGCAATCAAAAACGGACGCATATTAATCTCTTAGCAGTAGGGTAAGATGTGAACATTCTACTCTCTGCTCCCTGTCGGCTCTAGGTAACAGAGCGACTTTTCTAATAAAAAAATCAATTAAGTTTTATCTTGATATATTTCCGAACACTTTTTATACAAATTTGTTATAGTAATGTGTATCCGATTTTGCCATGGAGGTTATATGACAGTATTACCTAGTTACCTTGCAACTTTTTTAGCAAGCATACTCTTGTCTGTCTCATTATCGACCACTGCAATAATTGTAGAACAGTATTCCCCCGCCCTTTACACTCCAGTCAATGTATCTGTAGCAACATAAATAGTTACAACGCTAACTTACCAGTAAGTGCCCCGAGCAACCGTTGCGCCAAGAGTAATGATCAACTAAATTGGAAAAATTGGTTAACAGGATCAAACCGCTCTAGTCAGCTGCACTTTATGGACTTATTAGAATTATTGTATGGTCATACTGATAAGCCGCTTGATAATATTACTGACCCGCAATCATAATTAATGAATATTTGGCAAGTTATCAGTAGCACACTGCTAGCATTTTTGGGGGTTCAATCCCAGCAAAATAGACGCAGAGACTTTGCTCAAGGTTCGCCTATTGTGTTTATTATTACTGGGATAGTGATGGCAATATTATTTGTAATAGTATTAATAATATTGGTTAACTTAGTATTGAATTACTCTTCGTAATGATAGCTTTGATCATACAAGGCCATTAATTCATCTACTTTCTTACGTGCGCTGCCCTTTTGGCTAATGTTACGCTGCACTTGGATCTTCTCAAACTTAGCGCCGCGATATAACTCACGGGTTAACGGAATATCATGGTTGCTAATCAACACTGGGATACCACGTTCAACGGCGGTATGTCGCGAATGTCTCGCTAATAAGGCTTGATCATCTAATGAAAAACCTGCGCCCACATAGGTTGTAAAACTCGCCGTGGTTGATAATGGCGCATAAGGTGGATCACAATAAACCACATCACCAGACAGCGTTAATTCAAATGCTTGCTCATAGCCAATACATTTAAACTCTGCTCGCTGAGCTTTTACAGAAAAAGCACGCAGTTCTTTTTCTGGGAAGTAAGGTTTTTTATATGAACCAAAAGGCACATTAAAGCCGCCTTTTTTGTTATAACGGCATAAACCATTAAAACCATGGCGATTCATATATAAAAAATAAACTGAACGCGTGAAGGGATCTTTGCTTTGGTTAAATGCATCGCGGATCTTGTAGTACTGCGTTTTATCATTCATCTCATCGACAAATAGTTTTTTAGCCGCAGTAATATATTGCTCAGGTTGACGTTGCACAATTTGATATAAATTAATCAAATCTTGGTTAATGTCACAAAGCAGGTAACGCTCATAGTCAGTATTTAAAAACACTGAACCAGCACCGACAAAAGGCTCAACAAGTCGCTTTCCTTGGGGTAAATGCTTTGATAACGCATCAACTAATTTATATTTACCACCAGCCCATTTTAAGAAGGCTCTTGTTTTTTTGCTCATTAACCCGATCAACACCCTAAAAAAAACAGTCGCAGAGTATACCTTAAAATGAGCGCGTCAGCACGGCTAGTTCAATAAAATTAGCGACAATCATTACATCAATATCTCGTGATTTATTTCAAGTTAACACAAACCAATATTAACCCACATGTTTAGCTTGATAACGCGCTAACGAGGTCCAAGTTCTCACAAAAACCTGCTTTAAACGATATTTAGATTCCATCTCTTTTGCCGCGGTTAATGCGAGTTGTTTGTCTTGATAGTCACCAGCAAACACAATTAACCATTGTTTCTGCCGAGCAAAACAGATGTTATCTTGCATATCTAACTCAGCAATAAATTTAGCTAAGGTCTTTTGTCGCTTAACCGTCCCCAACTGGGTGGTATAACCTTGCCTGTTTTGTAACTGGCACTGCAGAGCGGCTAATTCAGGCATTATATCCTCAACAGCCTCTGGTTCAATTGCAGCTATTTTGGCTTCTGTTGGCGCTTGCGGCTCTTCATTACTGGCAAGCTTAGTCGCGGCTGTATCAGTACCATCCGACTGAGGACTTGATGAACTTAATAACGTATCCGAGGCCTCTTTAATCGGCGCTTTATCTTGAGTTGGTGCGTCATCATCAGTCAGGACTTCTGCTTGAGCCATTGCGTTAGCCGCCGTACTCGCACTAATGGCCGCTTCATCTACCTTAATGACATCAACCTCTGATTTGGTTTCAACAGAAACCGCGTTATCAGCGACCAATTCAGCAGTTCTGTTTGCCGTTAATACACTGTCAGTTGCAATAGATGAAATCTCTACAGCCGCCTGTTCATCTGGGGTCACGTCTGCAAATTCACTTGGTTTCAACTCAGCTAAATCCTGTGCTAAAGCAAGTTCAGCCACAACCTCAGTATCATCAATAAACGGCTGTTTTTTTACAATCGCATTCGCCTCAGTAATATTGGATTGACTTGCCAAGCTGATACTTGGTTCGGCAATGGTACTGACGTTATCATCAGTCTCTTTATCATTAACGACAACCGATTGAACTAACACGGTGTCAGTCACTAACTCCGCTGGCGATGTTTCAGCAACGACTTCACTTGATTCACTAAATAAGAGTGCAACAGCAATAGAGCAAATTAATATTGAAGCCACACTGCCAGAAACAATCACAGGCCACTTAGGTTTAGCGGCGGCAATAATTTCGGGTTTTATCGCTAATTTGCTGAGTTCAATGACATCTTTAGGGGTACCAGATAACGTCGCCAAGCGCTCTTTAATCACATCAATAGCTAAAAACGGGTTAACACCA
The DNA here is from genome assembly GCF_000614975.1 of Shewanella marina JCM 15074. Lineage (GTDB taxonomy): Bacteria > Pseudomonadota > Gammaproteobacteria > Enterobacterales > Shewanellaceae > Shewanella > Shewanella marina. The sequence continues at coordinate 22,172 of NZ_BALM01000012.1, read as the reverse complement.
CTTTGATTAATGAGCTGCACATATAACTGTTCACGCTCAGTCAGGCTTAATGCTGGCACGCTAATAGGTAAGACTAATGACCGCTGCTTGGCACTGAGTTCGCCAAAGAATTCACGTTTAAACTGGGGACTCACAAAAGTAGTAATAGCAATACGATAACCATGACATTTCATTTGACTCAACACCATAAACTCAGCCCATAACGCCAATGGCATATGATGCGCATCATCAATCACAATATGGAGGTGCTGTTTTACACCTGCAGCTAAACGAATGAATATATCGGTAAGAGATTCATCTTGATCAAAAATAGGATCTGAAAATAGTTGGAATACAACTTTACGGCGAATTTCACCACTATCGGTATGCTTAGCACAAGTCAGCCATGCCGTATTAAAGGTCTCGGTATCGCTCACTAAACTGGTGGCAATTTGAGTTTTACCAGCGCCTTGCTTCCCGACCACCATAACCATTTGCTGGCTATAGCAGGCATTATGCTGCAGTCTTTGAAGTAATGCGTCCTGCGTTGGCAGAAGGTTAGAATCCTTTTTCACCTTTAAACCATATCCTTAGTTTAATTTAATTAATCACCTGCTTTAATTGCTCATCGGTAATATTGGCATAAATGCCGGCACGACCAATCCCTTCTGGTAGCACCAATCTTATTTTACCTGCTAATACTTTTTTGTCACGCCGCATATGCTTAATAAAGTGTTCAAAATGCATGCCGTCAGGAATATGAGTTGGCAAGTCAAATTGTAATAATAACGCTTTAATTTGCGCGAGTTGCGATTCGGTCATTAATCCTAATTGTACGGATGTTTGCGCCGCTAACATCATGCCACTAGCAACGGCTTCTCCGTGCAGCCAAACGCCATAGCCCATCTCAGCTTCTATCGCATGACCGTATGTATGACCTAAATTAAGCAGTGCACGTACACCTTGCTCGGTTTCATCCTCAGCCACAACTTGCGCTTTAATTTCACAGCAGCGGCCAATCATGTCGCTCAATGTCGCAGCATCAAGTTGCTTAATTTTTTGTACGTTAGATTCGAGCCAGCTAAAAAACTCACTATCCCACATAATACCGTACTTAATCACCTCTGCCATACCTGCAGCAAACTCGCGTGCGGGTAATGTGGTTAAGCAATCAGTATCAATCATCACATATTTAGGCTGATAAAAAGCGCCAATCATATTTTTACCTAACACATGATTTACGGCTGTTTTTCCGCCTACGGATGAGTCAACTTGAGATAATAAGGTAGTGGGTACTTGAATAAAATCAATACCACGTTGATAACTTGCTGCAGCAAAACCCGTCATATCACCGATAACACCACCGCCCAACGCAATTAGTACGCTGTCTCTACTAAAGTTATGCTCCAGTAGTGCTGTATAAATATTATCGAGATACGCTAAGGTTTTGTATTGTTCGCCATCGGGAAGGATGACTGAACGGACTTCACTGGCACCAGTTATAAGCTGCTGCAATGAATTTAAATATAGGGGGGCAACGGTGTCATTCGTAACGATTAACACGCGTTTATTGAGCAGAAAGCGAGACAAAGCCTCGCTTTCCTCAAACAACTTCGGGTTAATTTCAATCGAATAACGTCTATTCTCTAACTCAACCTGAACCTGTTTCATAATGGGATCTGCCTAAAATCCTAATTGCTCAATAATCTGATTCGCGACTACTTTTGCACTTTGATCGTCAGTTTTAACAATCACATCTGCAATTTCTTCGTACATCGGATTACGAACTTCTGCCAGACTCTCTAAGACTTCACGAGGGTCATCTACTTGAAGTAGAGGACGACGTTTGTCTCGTTGAGTACGAGCAACTTGCTTATCAATAGTGGTTTCAAGATACACCACGATACCGCGGGCAGAAAGATGATTTCTAATATCTTTACTTTGTACCGAGCCACCACCAGTAGCTAGGACAATGCCTTGTTTTTCGGTTAAATCTTCAATCACTTGAGCTTCGCGACGACGGAAACCTTCTTCACCTTCGACATCGAACACCCAAGAAATATCAGCACCTGTACGGCTCTCAATCTCTTGATCTGAATCGTGGAACTCTAAATGCAGCATCTGCGCCAGATGACGACCAATAGTGCTTTTACCTGCGCCCATTGGGCCTACTAGAAAGATATTACGTTTTTCAGCCATTTTTTCGTCTGAATCTTATGAAAAGTTTGCCCATGTCGACTTATTCGTAGCTCAAGCCGACCTATTTGTTACCTTGCTCTTATGAGACTTGACCACGGATTATCTCAGCTTACCCCCATTAAAGGCAAGTGAAGCTTAAGAATAATCCGAAATAGTCTATATTTTGGTATAATTTTTGAGGTTAAAATTGCTCTGAGACAATTTTTGGCGTGACGAAAATCAATAGTTCCTGACGTTCATTCGTATCTGTTGAGTTACGAAATAAAGCACCTAACCAAGGGACATCACCGAGCAATGGTACCTTACTTACGCGACTAATTGAATTCTGTTGATAGATACCACCTAAAACAATGGTCTCACCATTATCCACTAATACCTGGGTACCAATACGCTGAGTATCAATCGCAACAGCGGGTCCAGTAGGAGTATCAACGGTTTGACCTTGAGTATCTTGGGTAATGACTAAATCTAAAATAACACGATCGTCTGGGGTAATTTGTGGCGTAACCCGTAGCGACAATACGGCTTTTTTAAAGGTTACCGTTGTTGCACCACTTGATGAGGCCTGCACATAAGGAATCTCAACACCTTGTTCAATATAGGCTGCTTTTTGATTAGAGGTGGTGATCCGCGGACTGGCGATAATCTCGCCTTTGTTCTCTTGTTCTAACGCACTTAATTCTAAATCAAGTACGGTTCCGTCTGCGAGTTTAGCAATATGGAATGCAATACTGGCTGGATTATTCACTGCCGCAGGTAAATTCACATTAAGACGATCATCAAGTGATGGCAGGGTGCCACCCGCCATATCTTCAGCGCCTTCTAGCGAGCCAGAGGTTGCATCATTACCTTGCTGATCACTTATTCCCCAGCGGATACCTAAGTCTTCAGATACATTGTCTTTGACCGTCACCATGCGTGACTCAATCAATACTTGGCGGATTGGAATATCAAGCACTTCAATTAAGCGCTGCACATTCTCTAAACTGTCAGCGGTATCTTTAACTAATAGGGTGTTAGTTCGTTCATCAACGGCAACTGAACCACGGCTTGATAATAAACTGGTGTCTTTGCCCTTTAGCAACTCCGCAATATCAGTCGCTTTAGCATAATTAATTTGCAAATATTCTGAATAAAGCGGTGCTAATTGCTTCACTTCTTGCAGATTTTTAAGTTGTTGGCTTTCTTGGTTTGCAAGCTCTGCACTTGGAGCTACCATCAAGATATTGCCTTCAATACGCTTATCTAACCCCTTTGTTTGTAGGATAAGATCTAACGCTTGATCCCAGGGCACATCATCCAATCTAAGGGTAATAGAACCGTCGACTGAATCACTGGTCACTAGGTTAAAATTGTTATAATCCGCAATAATTTGCAGTACCGTGCGTACCTCAATGTTTTGGAAATTAAGTGATAACTTACGACCTTTGAACTTTTTAGATTTTTGAATCACCCCTTTATTAACATTGGGGGTAATCTGTAATTGCAGTTGATTGCCAATCTGATGATGTTCAAAATTATAATGGCCATTAATATCAAGTAAAATACGCGCAGTTAATGTGTCCTTGAAAGTTTCAAACTGCTTCACCGGCGTTGCAAAATCCTGTACATCCATGACATATAAAAGATCGTTAGCGATTCCAGTGTTATAGAATTTAACTTCTAATTTTGCCCCAACTTGCTCAACATCAACCGCAACAGATGAGTTAGCTAACTTAACAATTAACTCACCGCCTTCTTGATTAAAACGCTTAAAATCTATGCCTTCAATTTGATTCAGTAAGGTCTGTTTATGTTCTTGATAACTAACTTCATCATTAAACACTAATTGGTACACATTAGCTTTCGTATTAGCTTGATAAGCCATCATTGCATCTAATTTAACTTCAACGTTTAACGCGCTATCTAGCGGCATTGTCGTCACCTGCTTTACGCCGTCTTTACCAATATCTATCGGATTTTTGGTCATCGCCGAAACTGAGTTGGCAAAGGTTAAGGTGACAGTCGCAGGATCAGCATTCAATTGGACTTTCGGCTGTTCAACCTCTTTTTCAAAGACCAAATTAATCGCTAACTGTTTACCCACAAGTGTATGATATTTCACATCAACGAGTTTATTTTCAGCCCATGCGGTAGATGAAAAACTAACACATAATAATGTCGCAACTAGCGACCATTTATGAGCCAGTAAATTTAAAATATGTTTGCAGCTAAAAACAGACATGATGCAAAAATCCTTAATAATCGTTATTCAGTTGCTAATTCCATACTGCTGACACGCTCGGTCCAACAACCTGCCCCATCGGGGATAAGCTCAACAATATTAATCTGTGATGAACTCACCTGATCGACTCGACCATGATATAAGCCAAGGTAATCACCCTTATTGACTTGAAATACTCGGTTATCATCGGTTTCAATCAAACCAACAATCTGCTTACCTCGACTTAATGTACCGCGCATTTTTAGGCTCTCTAATGCATAACTTTCTGCATTGGATTTAACTCGCTTAATATCAGGTTGTAAGCAATCTTTATTAGAGACATAAATCTCTTGTATTGTCTCTCTTACCGGTGGTGAGAATGGACTACGTAAATTTTGTGATTGATAGGCATAATGCTCAAAATCGGGCGTACTATGTAAAGGTGCTACACGACCACTATTATTGGCCTTAGTTTCTACTACAAATTGCTGCAGCTCTTCAGTGGGGTCACCACAACCGACTAATAGCAATACCAAACTTAACCAGGCTATTTTGTTCATTTTTTCCCTTGCCCTTTAAGTTTTGGCTGCTCAATAAAGCGATAAGCTCTAGCCTGAATTTCCATGGTTAATTTATCGTCACTCTTTTCAATAACAAAGTCATGTAAGCTTACAATACGCGGTAACTGTGCTACGCCAGAAACCAATTTACCTAATTGATGGTAATCGCCAGTTACTGTCATATTAATTGGAAATTCGCCATAAAAATCGCGATTAAGCTGAGGTTGCCAATCAAGGCTGTGGATCTGCAATCCTGCATTGGTTGCCACAAACGTAAGATCATCCAACAAGCTCGGCATTTCATTTTGCGAGGGCAGCATTCTTAATAAGGTATTAAATTGCACTTCCATATCATTAAGTTGTTGCCGATATACATCTAAATTAGAAGCTAACGTATATTTGAACTTATAATCATTACGTAGATCAGCTTCTTTATTTTGCGCTGCACTGTACTGTTCAAGAGCGCTAGATAAGAAAAACAAATAGCCAAAAATCAGCACGAGTACACCCATTACAGCTGCAAATACCACCTTAACTTGAACAGGCCAACCACCAATATTTTCAAAATCGATATCATTAAACTGCTGCAAATTAAGTTTCATTATTTAGCTCCAACTAGATTATTATTTTTAGGGGCATCAACAATGGTAATTTGTAAATTAAAAGCCTGTAATTTATGTTCAGCATTATCCTTAATACTAATCGACTGCAAATTGGGATCTTTTAGCCAAATCGAACTTTTTACTTTGCGCATAAAATTAGCCACATTGTTATTCGATTCACTGTGTCCCTCTATCCACAGCAAACTGCCTTTTTTATCCACTTTAGAAAGATATACACCTGCAGGCATAATTTGTGCTAATTCATCAAGAATATGGGTCGGTAGATTACGTGATTCCTGTAGGTCCAGAATGATTTTACTGCGCTGTTCAATACTGTCTTTACGACCCCGAATATCTCGAATCTCACCAATTTGAACTTCAAGCATCTGAATCTCTTCAGTTAAAAAGTTATTGCGGGCATTTTGACGTTCAACCATGCCATTAATAAACAGTTGACCGATATAAAGCACAACAATAGCAAGCACAAAAATAAGCCCTAGCACGCCTAAATAATCGCGTTTTTGCTTCTCTTTAAGTTCCTCTCGCCAAGGCAGTAAATTTATATTCGCCATTCGCTATAACTCCTTAAAGCTAAGCCACAGGCCACCATATATTGCCCAATCTTAGGCTGTAATTTACTTTTAATACTTAAATCAGCATATAAACCTGAATTAAATGGGTCAGCCAAAATAACTTTTAAATTCAACTCTCTACGAATTAAATCTGTCACCCCTTCCATCTGTGCACCACCACCAGATAACACCACAAAATCCACCTTAAGGTGGCCACTAGATGTGCAGTAAATTTGTAAGGTACGCTTGATTTGCTGGATCAATTGTTTGTGATAATCAATCAATACATCAAGTTCATAAGTATCAGGTAAGGTTTGTTCTAACTTGGCTTTTTCAGCGTCTTCGTAACTCATAAAGTAATGAGAAACGATAGCTTTAGTTAAATAATCACTGCCAAAGGTTTGTTCACGAATAAAGGTGGTTTCACCATTTTCAATCACCGCAAAGGTTGTCATCTCTGCGCCAATATCAATCATTGCAACGACTTCATTATCATTAATTTCTGGTAATTGTTCGGCAATAAGTTGGTAAGAACGACCTAATGCATAACCTTCGATATCGACCACTTTTACCGAGAGATCAACACCGTCAATACTATCAACTCTGGCATCAATATTTTCAGTGCGGCAAGCGCTTAATAGCACATCAACTTTACTTGGATTAGCAATATTAGTACCTAGAATTTCAAAATCGATACTGACGTCATCAAGTGAGTAGGGAATAATATTGTCAGCCTCAATTTCAATCTGCATTTCCATTTCATCCTCTTTTAAAGCGGCGTCCATGAAAATGACCTTGGTCATCACTGCAGAGCCTGAAACGGCTACAGCTACATATTTGACAGATTTCGGCAGACTTTGTTTGACTTTAGCAAGCGCAAGTACAACTGCATCAAGATCGCGAATATCATGATCCTTAACAGCCCCCTTTTTCAAAGGAACTGCCGCAGACGCAACAATTTTATAACCCCTAGACGTCTTATTCAGCAATATGGCTTTGACTTCATGAGACCCAATATCGATGCCAACCATATGCGGAGCCTGACGCTTCCATAATTTAGAAAGCACTGCACCTATCCTTGCAAATTATTATTATTCACTCACGCCAATGTTAACAAGTTAACCTAACGTTAAAGTATTAGGTATAAAATGTTCATTTTTTTTACATTTGTCAATAATTAAGTGTGATACTTAGCGCTTATATCTAACCTAAAAAGGTAAGATCCATACTAAAAGCAAATCTAAAATAAGGGGGTAATTAATCTAAAGATAACGAATAGAAAGCCTATATAATTAAGCTTTTTAAGGAAAAAAATGTAAGACAATGGCTATAGCTAATTAGTAATTTAGTGGGTATATCGCTCCAATTTCATTCGCGAATAAAAATATAACCTCATTTAGTTATCTTATAAACTGCTCGGCAAAATAGTCTACACTCAACACAACCAACCTCATTATTCTGTTAACGTTTTAATTCAAATTGCTATACATTGCGCATTGCTAAATTTGCTTGCACTCGCACCCAAGGTTAACTTGGGTATATAATAGTCGGCTCGACTTAACTCTCATTATCGGAAATATTCAGTGAAGTGGTTTAAACGAATTCTTATTGCCTTATTCACTCTCGCACTCTTAGGAGTAGGCGCCGTTGTTGCCGCTTACTATTATGTATTGCCAGAGCTTCCTGATGTGGCAACACTCAAAACGGTCAAACTGCAAACCCCGCTGCGTATTTACAGTAGTGACGGTAAATTAATTTCGCAATTTGGTGAAAAACGTCGTATTCCCGTCACCCTAGATGAAGTGCCAAAACCGTTATTACAAGCCTTTATTGCCACTGAAGATGCACGCTTTTATGAGCACCACGGCGTCGATCCAATTGGTGTTTTGCGTTCAGCTTTAGTATGGATAACGACAGGACAAAAGAAGCAAGGCGCCAGTACCATCACCATGCAGGTTGCGCGTAACTTCTTCTTAACCCGTGATAAAACCATTATCCGTAAAGTTAAAGAGATCTTTATCGCTTACCATATTGAGCAATTACTGACTAAAGATGAAATTTTAGAACTTTATATCAACCGTATTTATTTAGGCCAACGTGCTTATGGTGTCGGCGCTGCGGCACAGGTGTATTACGGTGAAGATGTAAAAGACCTAACCTTAGCTCAAATGGCGGTTATTGCTGGTCTGCCTAAAGCACCATCAACCCTCAATCCAATTACTTCTCCTCGCCGAGCTAAAGAGCGTCGTAATATCGTATTAATGCGTATGCATGAAGTTGGTTATATTACTGATGCAGAATACGAACAAGCCAAAGAGCAGCCTATCACAGCCAAATATCATGGTGCAGAAATTGACTTATACGCACCGTATATTTCAGAAATGGCGCGTGATTATATAGTGGCTAAGTATGGTGAAGAGGAAGCTTATACTGGCGGTTATGATGTCTACACCACCATTAATTCTAAACTCCAAATAGACGGTCAAAATGCATTACGTAATAACCTCTATGCTTATGATCAACGCCATGGTTATCGCGGTCCAATAAAGCAATTAACAGCTGCACAAATACAAGATAAAGCAGAGCTAAATAAAACACTAAATAGTATTGCTCCTATCCAAGATCTACAAGCCGCTGTAGTGACTAAGATTGAGGATAAACAAGCACAAGTCATGCTTGCTGATGGTAGCGAACAAACTCTAGCTTGGGATGGTATAAAATGGGCTCGCGCCTTTATTACCGACAAACGCCAAGGTAAAGCACCAAAAACAGCCGCTGATATCTTTAAAGTGGGTGATGTTGTTTGGGTTCGTCATAACGCCGATGCATGGCAACTATCTCAAGTACCTGAGGTTGAAAGTGCTTTAGTCTCAATTAATCCACATGATGGTGCAATTGAGGCACTGGTTGGTGGTTATAGCTTTAGCCAAAGCCAGTACAATCGTGCCACTCAAGCTAAACGCCAACTGGGCTCGAATATTAAACCATTTATTTATACGGCAGCATTAGAAAAGGGCTATACCCTAGCAACGCTTATCAACAATGCACCAATCAATAAGCCTGATATTCGTCAAGGTACAGCATGGCGACCAAAGAACTCACCTGATGTTTATGGTGGTCCAACTCGCTTGCGTATTGGTTTAGCTAAGTCGATTAACGTTATGTCGGTACGCGCTATGCGTCATGCAGGCCTTGATTACACCATTCAAGATTTAGAAAAATTTGGCTTTAATCCTGACGATCTACCGCATAACGAATCAATCGCTTTAGGTTCGGCTTCCGTTACGCCGATGCAAGTGGTTACCGCATTTGCGACATTTGCTAACGGTGGTTATTTAGTTAAGCCTTTCTATATTGATCGTATCCAAGATCCTGAAGGTCATATTATAGAACAAAGTGAACCGACTCTAGCTTGTACGCCACCAGCAATTGTAGATCCACAGACCGCTGACCATAATGATCCATTTGCGGCAATGAAGGATGAAGTCAGCAGTACCCCAACAGAAATAGCAGGTATTGAAAATCCAAGCACTGATCACACCAGCATTGATATTGAAACTTGCGGTGATGTAAATAGCCATTTTGCTAAACGCATTGTTTCAGCGCAAGATGCCTTCCTTATTACACAGGCGTTAAAAAGTGTTATTTGGGGTGGCGGAGATTGGGCGCATGGCACAGGCTGGAATGGTACTGCGTGGCGTGCATCGAAAACAGTTAAGCGTCATGATATTGCAGGTAAAACAGGTACAACTAACGAATCTCGTGACACTTGGTTTAGTGGATTTACGCCGAACTTAGCGACAACAGTATGGGTTGGTTTTGATGACCATGGTAGAGAGCTAGGCCGTACAAGTTGGAATGCTAACGATAGCCAAGGCCAGATCACTGGCGCTGAAGCGGGTGCAAAAACAGCGGGGCCAGGCTGGAATGAGTTTATGAAACATGCACTGCAAGGTGTACCTGAAGCGCCAAATACACCGCCACCAGGGATTGTTTCTGTGCGTATTGACCGAGCAACGGGCTTACTGACTCGTAAAACGGACTACACTACGCGTTTTGAATATTTCATCTCGGGAACTGAACCCACTGATTATGTCAGTGACACTCAAACTGAAGAGGGTGACCTCTTTAATAAAGATGTCGGCTCGGAGCTATTCCAGTAATTCACAGCAATAATACCCATAAAAAAGCGCGATAATTATCGCGCTTTTTTTGTGGACAACTATTATCACTAATTATTCAGCTTCGATTTTGCTGCAATAGCTTGCTTCACAAGCTCTGGCGAGGTGCCACCAAGCGCTTGACGTTGTGCTAGACAAGACTCAATCGTTAAGCACTCAAATACATCATCAGTAATCACATCTGAATAACTTTGTAATGTTGATAGTGGTAATGCTTCAATCGCTAATTGTTGCTTAATTGCAGCAACCACAAGCTCGCCCACAATATGATGTGCTTCTCTAAATGGTACGCCCTTCGCAACAAGATAATCAGCCAACTCGGTTGCATTAGCGTAACCTTGCAGGGCGGCTAATGTGGCTTGCTCATGATTCACCTGTAGCCCTTGTAAGACTAATTGTGCAACCTCTAAGCAGATACTCCATGTATCCATCACATCGAATAAGCCCTCTTTGTCCTCTTGCATATCTTTGTTATAGGCCAAAGGCAACGCTTTCATCGTGGTTAGAATACCCACCAAACTGCCATATACTCGTCCAGTCTTGCCTCTTATCAACTCTAATGCATCAGGGTTTTTCTTTTGCGGCATGAGTGATGAGCCAGATGTAACATCATCACTTAACTCAATAAAGTTAGCTTCCCCTGAGTTAAAGAAGATCAAATCTTCTGCCATACGGCTAAGATGCATCATACTAATCGCTGCTGTGGCAGACAGCTCTACCACATGATCTCTATCCGAAACACTGTCTAAGCTATTTAACGTCGGTGCTGCAAATTGCAGTGATTGTGCCAACGCGACGCGATCCATCGCATAGGCCGTTCCCGCAAGTGCACCACAGCCTAATGGGCAAGTATCAAGTCGTTTAAGCGCATCTTGCAAACGTGAAATATCACGTTCCATCATCTCAACATAAGCCAAACACCAATGCCCAAAAGTAATGGGTTGTGCCCGTTGCAAATGGGTAAAGCCTGGCATCACAGCATCATATTCACGCTCGGCAACCAACAATAGTTGCTGTCTCAGTCCGGTCAATAACCCAAGTACATGTTGCCCCTGCGCTTTACACCACAACTTCAAATCTGTCGCCACTTGATCATTACGTGAACGCCCAGTATGTAGTTTCTTACCTAAATCACCCACTTTAGTAATCAGTGCTTGTTCAACAAAACTATGAATATCTTCAGCACCGCTGGCTAAAATTAATTCAGGCTGTTGCTGCACTTCGTTAAGTAGTTGAGTTAACGCTTGTTGTAACTGATTAGATTCATCAAGGGTAATAATCCCAACTGACGCTATTGCTTGTGACCATGCAATCGAGCCAATAATATCTTGTTCAACTAAGCGGTAATCCACTGGCAGTGAATCATTAAATAAGGTAAATAATTGACTGCTTTGTTGGCTAAATCTGCCACCCCATAATGCCATGTCGTTATCCTTTACTGTGTCATTTAGTGTTTGAGTGGCTATTTAAAGCCCGAATTCTACTCGCTAATGAATATAAACGAATAAAGCCTTCAGCATGTTTTTGGTCATAAACATCGTCTTCACCAAAAGTCGCAAAAGCTTCTGAATAAAGACTATTTGGCGAACGCTTCTTAACAGCAACTGCTTGGCCTTTGTACAGTTTTATCACAACCTCACCATTCATTAATGTGGCTAATGACTCAGATGCCGCTAATAACGATTCACACAAAGGAGTAAACCAACGACCGTCATAAACTAACTGCGCCATTTGTGCCCCTACTTGTTCACGCCATTGACGACTGGTTTTATCTAATACCAGTTCCTCTATTGCTCTAAGCCCCGCAAACATCACTGTGCCACCAGGCGTTTCATAACAGCCCCGCGACTTCATACCCACTAATCTGTTTTCAGTGATATCGACTCGTCCAACACCATGTTTGCCAGCCACATCATTGAGGTACATCAGTGCTTGATAAGGCGTTAACTCGATATCGTTAACTTGAGTAATCCGACCATTTTCAATGGTTAATGACACATATTCTGGTTCATTTGGCGCGTCTTCAGGAGCAGCCGTCATAGTCCAAACCCCTTTAGAAGGCTCATTCCAAGGATCTTCTAATTCGCCACCCTCATGGCTAATGTGCCAAGCATTGGCATCTCGACTATAAATTTTTGTTGCAGAAGCTGTGGTCGCAATATTACGTTCAGCCAGATAAGCTAACAAATCTTCACGACTTTTCATTTGCCACTCACGCCAAGGGGCAATCACCTTTAAATCAGGCGCAAGTGCTGCAAAACAGCCCTCAAATCGAACTTGGTCATTGCCTTTTCCCGTACAACCATGACAAAGCGCATCGGCACCAACCTGACGTGCCACTTCAACTTGTGCTTTAGCAATGATTGGGCGCGCCATTGATGTTCCTAACAAATAGGTACCTTCATAAATAGCACCTGTCGCAATGGTTGGATAAATATAATCAGCAACCAAGGCTTCTTTTAAATCAACGATATGGCATTCACTCGCACCAGAAGCTAGCGCTTTCTCAGTTAACCCTTCCAGTTCAGCAGCACCTTGACCGACATCAGCACAAAACGCCACAATTTCACAATTATCATAGGTTTCTTTTAACCATGGGATAATGGCGGAAGTATCTAACCCGCCCGAATAGGCTAATACGACTTTTTTGATTTTGGCTGCTTGTTGTAGAGACATTATTATTTTTCCTAGGTAAAGATTATTGAGCTAATAAAGTAACCAGTACTGCATTTTGCGCATGCATGCGATTTTCAGCTTGTTGCAAGATAAGCGACTGCTCGCCATCCATCACCTCATCGGTCACTTCAACGCCGCGGTGAGCAGGTAAACAGTGCATAAAATAGGGAGTGCCGACTTGCTGCATCAAGGTTTGATTAACTTGATAAGGCGCAAATTTCTGCTGAATGTCAGTAAATGAGGTGTTGTCTCCCATTGAGATCCAAGTATCGGTATAAATTGCATCTTGCTCTCCGATGTCACTCACCTCTGAAGTTAATAACAGCGAACCACCATTCTGAGCAGCTAATGCTTGTGCTTCTTGTACAACTTGTCCATCAGGGAAATGTCCTGCAGGACAAACTACTGTCATCTTCATTCCCATAATGGCTGCGCCATACATCAAAGAATGAGTCACATTATTACCATCGCCGATATAAGTTAACTTAGTGTTTTTAAGCGTACCTAGCTGTTCTGTTAACGTCAGCAAATCAGCAAGTCCCTGACATGGATGATACAGATCGCAAAGCGCATTAATCACCGGGACGCTAGCATGCTGAGCCAGTTCATTAATGGTTTTATTGCTATAGACCCTTGCAACAATTGCATCGGCCCAGCAAGATAAATTAGTAGCAAAATCAGCTATCGACTCACGTTGACCTAATGCACCATTTTGTTGATCCAAATATAAGCAATGCCCACCGAGTTTATTAATGCCAATATCAAAGCTCACTCGAGTTCGTAATGAGGGTTTTTCAAATAACATCACCACACTTTTACCTGCTAAAGCTTGGTTATATTGAGTAGGCGCAGCTTTAATCATTTGCGCCAATTGCAACAGGTCATGCAATTGAGTTTGAGTTAATTGCTTTAGTGATAAAAAGTTGTCCATAGACTTATCTCCTTAAGGGTGTATTTGAGTACCAACTGGCAAACCATTCGCTAATTCCGCTAATTGCTTAGCATCACGCCAGCTCGCAACTTGTACGGGCTCTCCAAGTGTTTGGGCAACTTCTAATGCGGCCTCAACTTTTACTTTCATACCGCTATCAATCACGCCTTGCTTAACCAATTCAGCAATTTGAGTTTGATTGAGCTGTTCAATTAATTTCCCCTTACCGTCCAATACACCTGACACATCTGAGAGTAATATCAACTGTCCGGCCACAAGTTGGGCTATTGCGGTTGCAGCTTGATCAGCATTCACATTCAGTAAATTGCCATCGTTATCAATCGCAATAGAACTAATAATGGGCATTAACTGGTTAGCCAGTAATAAGGTGATAAATTGGCTATTGAGCGGACTGACTTTGCCAACATTGCCTAAATGACCATTTTTGAAGGTGGCGGTAACCATATCGGCATCAGCTAAACTAAGGCCCACACTATTAATCCCCGCTTTTTTAGCGGCAGCTTGCAGTGTCTTATTGGCCATGCCAGCTAAAGCGCCCACCACAACGGGCATCTGTTCTGCGGGTGTGACACGTAGACCATCGACTTTTTGAGTTTGCATTTGGTTAGCTTGTAATTGCTCTTCGACCATATAACCACCGCCATGCACAATAACAATAGCTTGACCACGACTGAGCATCTGATAAACCGTGTCCATCAAACGCGCCATGCCCATTTCGCACTGCAATAATGCACCGCCCACTTTAATGACCAACACGGTTCCAGTTACTGTACTCATAATTACCTCCATTTAAGCCGTTAAACCATAATGAATAGTTATGCATTCAAGCGTTTGACTTGCAGCCCCTTTCATTAAGTTGTCAATCACACTTGTCATGACTAAATAAGACTTATCCGAGTCATAACACCAACCAATATGACAACGTTCACTATTAACAACATCATCAACTTTAGGTAACAGTTGCTGCTGCACATGTACGATTTCAGAGTCACTGTAAACTTGAAAGGCTTGTGAAATTTGCGCAGTAGTGACCTGAGGCTGCATTTTCACAGTCACAGTGGCGTGAATACCTCGTTTAAAATTACCAAGATGAGGAGTAAAAATAGTTGGTAGGCCAGAATAAGCTTCAATCTCAGGTTGATGCCTATGATTCAATACACCATAGGCAGCTAAACTCACTTCGCAAAAGCTAGTATGTAAGCTAGCTTTTCGACCTGCGCCGCTGACACCACTTACCGCATTAATAACAACACATGCTTGCTGATCAACCATATCGGCAATTGGCTTTAATGCTAATAAACTTGCTGTCGGGTAACAGCCTGGTACAGCAATCATCTTAGTTTGACTAATAGCAGATGCATGCCATTGAGTGAGCCCATAAACTGATTGTGCTAATAGCTCAGGATACTCATGTTCAAAGCCATACCACTGCGGATATAGATTGATATCCTTGAAACGATAAGCCCCACTTAAATCAAATACCGTTAATCCTTGCTGATGAAACCACGCCGCTAAATGCAAGCTCACCTTATGATCAGTCGCTAAAGCAACAGCATCACACTGCGTAGCAATATCCTCTTTGGCCGCATCAGATAAACCTTGAAGAGGTAATTTAACTTGGCTATAGCAAGGGTATAAATCAGCCAATTGCTTGTGTTTATCTAAGCTATTTTCAGAAACATACAAACCATATAAATGGAGCTGATGATGGTTGAATATTAATTCAGATAGTTGTGCCCCGGTGTAACCGCTAGCACCTATTACGGCTATTTTTTTAGTCATTATTTTTGTGTCTTAATAGTATGTTGTAGGGATTTTTAGTTGAATTAGGGCACAATCAAAGGCCCACAGCGGAACGCTGAATGACAGATTATCGTCGTAGAAGGGGAGTAACTTGGTTTACGTTAAACGGGGTTAACAATGCGTAAATTATTTTCATCTCAGGCACTATGTTTTGTAGTTGTTATATTTAATACTTGCTAGACTAACACGTAAAATTAATTATGCAATATTTATGAATAACTATTTTAAGGTTTATTATGTTCCCTACATTAAAACAGAGCTTTAGCCAATTAATAAGCTTACCTTCTGTAAGCTCATTAACTCCTGATATGGATATGAGTAATCAAGCAGTAATAGAACATTTAGCTAATTGGTGCGCAAGTTTAGGATTTGAAACCACAATAACGCCTGTTACAGATAGTCGCGGTAAACTTAATTTACTGGCTCAAATAGGCACAGGCAAAGGTGGCTTATTATTAGCGGGACATACTGATACAGTGCCATTTGATGAACATTTATGGCAACAAGATCCATTTACACTGACAGAAAAAGATAACCGCTGGTATGGATTAGGCACATGCGACATGAAAGGATTTTTTGCTTTAGTGTTAGCGGCAACAAGTGAACTAGACCTTACACAATTAAAAAAGCCACTGTATATTTTAGCCAGTGCGGATGAAGAAACCACGATGAACGGTGCCAAAGCATTTGCCGCTGAAACAAAGATAGCCCCTGATTACGCGATTATTGGTGAGCCTACCGGATTAGTACCCATTTATATGCACAAAGGACACCTTGCCCAAGGGATCCGCGTTCATGGTCGCAGTGGTCATTCATCAGATCCTGCCAATGGATTAAATGCTATAGAGATCATGCATCAAATCATTACGCAGCTACTAAAACTCAAGCAAGATCTAGCTGAGAATTATCATCAAACTGATTTCAGTGTCCCCTATCCAACACTTAATTTTGGTCAAATCACAGGTGGAGATGCTGCCAATCGTATTTGTGGTTGTTGTGAGTTACATATCGATTTAAGACCCATCCCAGGCTTGCCACTTGAGGAACTCGAGCAAATATTGGCCAATTATTTATTACCTATTAGCCAGCAATATCCCGGCTCAATTACGATTAATCCATTATATCCGGGCTCAGAAGCCTTTGCTGATGACAAATATAATCCATGGACCCAACTTGTCGCTGAACTTGCTAATCAAACACCTGAGGTCGTTAACTATGCATCCGAAGCCCCCTATATTAAACAACTAGGCTGTCAAACATTAGTGCTTGGTCCCGGTAGCATTAACCAAGCACATCAAGCAAATGAATATATCGATATGCACTACTTAAATAAGAGCGTAACTCTCATAAAACAGATGATATTTCATGCCTGTATGAAGGATTAATAGATTAATTAGTAATGACTAAATAATGATCTACCACACAATAAACTGTTTATTTATGGCATCAACCAATTGCTGCCATTGACCAGATTAGATCAACTGGTATTGTGCTAAGACAAGGTTTTACCCCTACAGCAACAGTACTGCGGAGCAATAGATGCAAGATATGTATGCAACATTAAAATCCAATGTTAATCATCTAGGACAAATTCTGGGTGATACCATGGGAGCTCATCTCGGCGATGCTTTTTTAGAAAAAATAGAACTGATTAGACAACTAGCCAAACAATCACGACTCGGTGATAACGCCGCACGTGAACAGATGCTTGAATTACTTGCAGCACTACCTGATGAAGAGCTAGTGCCTTTTGCAAAAGCATTTAACCAATTCCTCAACCTTGCCAATATTGCAGAGCAATTCCACACGATTAGCCGTGATTGTGATGAATTAGTTTGTGTACCCGATCCCGTAGAGCAACTGCTTGGCCGCATGTTAGATGGCCCAATCAATCAACAGCAAATGCTTGATTGCCTGAAAAATATGAATATTGATCTGGTATTGACGGCTCATCCGACTGAAATTTCACGACGGACATTGATCCAAAAATACGCAGCGATTATTGATTGCTTAACAGAGCAAGAGAATAACCAACTTAGTGAGCGTGAGCATCAGCAAGTCAACCTAAGACTACGCCAGTTAATCGCTCAAATTTGGCATACCAACGAAATTAGACGTGAACGCCCAACACCAGTTGATGAAGCTAAGTGGGGCTTAGCGACAATTGAAACATCACTATGGCACGCGGTACCTGATTTTCTACGTCAACTCAACGACCAAGTTGAACTGCGCACGAATATCCAATTACCCATTGATATTGCGCCGGTAAAATTCTCAAGCTGGATGGGTGGAGACCGCGATGGTAACCCGTTTGTTACAGCAAAAGTGACCGAAGAAGTCTTACTGCGTAACCGTCATGCTGCGGCAAGACTCTATCTAAAAGATGTTGTGTTATTAGTAAATGAGTTATCGATGGAACAAGCTAATGCAGAGCTGCTGAGCTTTACCAATAATAGCTGTGAACCCTATCGCGATGTACTAAGAGACTTACGCCAACGATTACGAAACACCATCGATTATTTAAATGAACGTATTGATGGTAGCCACCCAAGTATCAATGCTGCGGACATTATCTGGCATGAGCAAGATTTAAAACAGCCATTACTAATGATTTATAACAGCTTATGTGATTGCGGTATGCGCCTTATCGCTAATGGCCTGTTATTAGATATGCTACGCCGCTTAGCCTGTTTTGGCATTCATTTACTACGACTTGATATACGACAAGATGCACAACGTCACAGCGATGCAGTAGCAGAGCTAACACGCTATTTAGGATTAGGTGATTATAACCATTGGGATGAACAGGAAAAACAGGCATTCTTATTACGTGAATTAACCGATAAACGCCCACTCATTCCAAATTGCTGGCAACCGAGTCAAGAAGTACAAGAAGTCGTCGACACCTGCAAACTGATTGCAACTCAACCCGCCTCATCACTTGGATCTTATGTTATTTCAATGGCAAGCAAACCATCAGATGTGCTGGCCGTTTTATTATTACTCAAAGAGACTGGTTGCCCTCACCCTATGCGGGTTGTACCGCTATTTGAAACCCTTGATGATCTCAATAATGCCGCCGACTGTATCAGCGCATTATTAGCCATTGATTGGTACCGTGGTTATAGCAAAAATAAACAAGAAGTCATGATTGGCTATTCTGACTCAGCTAAAGACGCTGGGGTAATGGCAGCGGCATGGGCACAATATCAAGCACAAGAGCAGCTGGTTAAAATCTGCAATCAAGCCGAAGTTGAACTAACGCTATTCCATGGTCGTGGTGGTACCGTTGGTCGTGGCGGTGGTCCAGCGCATAAAGCGATTTTATCACAGCCCCCAGGCTCAGTTGCTGGACGTATTCGAGTCACAGAACAAGGCGAGATGATCCGCTTTAAATTTGGCTTACCTAAACTTGCTTTGCAAAGCTTAGCCTCATATACAACGGCGGTATTAGAAGCAACATTATTGCCGCCGCCAGAACCAGAGCAAACATGGCGTGAAACCATGCAACGTATTGCCGATGAGTCAGTAGACTCATATCGCGCAATTGTATGCGATGAGCCAGATTTTGTAGCTTACTTTAGAGCGGCAACACCAGAAGTAGAACTCGGTAGCCTGCCATTGGGCAGCCGCCCAGCGAAACGAAGAGTCAATGGTGGGATTGAAAGCTTACGTGCCATTCCTTGGATCTTTGCATGGTCGCAAAACCGGCTCATGTTACCTGCATGGCTTGGTGCTGGCGAAGCACTTCAAGCAGCAACAGATAGAGGCGAACTAGCATTATTACAAGAGATGGCAACCAAATGGCCATTCTTTGAAACTCGTCTGTCTATGTTAGAGATGGTATATGCCAAAGCAGAACCAAATTTAGCGCGTTACTATGAAACCTGCTTAGTTTCACCAGATCTACATTATCTAGGAGATACCCTACGTCAACGCTTAGATACTGGCATTAAGGCAGTACTGAACTTAACCGGTGATGATAGCCTAATGGCGCATACTCCATGGAATAAAGAATCGGTCAATTTGCGTAACCCATACATTGATCCACTTAACTTCCTTCAGGCAGAACTATTAGGACGTACTCGTAAAGAACAACAAGCTTCGGCTGATGTGCAACTGGCATTAATGTTAACCATCGCAGGTGTAGCTGCAGGTATGCGCAATACAGGTTAAGCTGCTACTTCCATAAAACAAAGCCCGCAATTGCGGGCTTTGTACTATTTAATGCGTTTATATGACGGGTAATCGACAATAGGTGACTCACCCAATAGATGACGTCGTAACATATCTAACGCCACTGCAGTGGCAAGTTGACGCACTAATTCACGAGATCGACGAGGAAAACAAATAACTTGGCTATATACTTGCTCACGAGTCGCTAAAGCAATCGCAACGGTACCAACAGGCTTTTCATCACTACCACCATCAGGACCAGCAATCCCCGAAGTTGATAATCCATAATCACCATTCAATAATCGCCTTACCCCAGCAGCCATCTCTTCAGCCGTTTGATAAGACACTGCCCCATACTGAGCTAATGTTTTGACAGTAACACCAAGCAACATATTCTTGGACTCATTAGAATAAGTCACTAAACCTTGTTGCAAATAGGCAGAACTGCCAGAAAAACGAACTAAATCACTGGCAATCATTCCTCCCGTGCAAGATTCAGCCACACTCAATGTCTTACGCTTAAGTAATAACAACTCGTGTACAGCTTGGCTTAACGTAGGTATATTTTCAGTCACAACAACATTGCTGAGTAACTGTTTGACTTGAGATGTTAACGCAGACAATTGAGCAATAGCCTGCTCACCACGAGCAAATAACTTAACTTCAATATAAGGCATACTCGAACGATAACCGATAGTAATCCCATCAGGAATAGCTAGCTTATCGAGCACATCTGCTAAAGCGGATTCACCTTGGCCTATGGTTTGTAATTTATAAACTGCAGTAGGCTCAGACAAAGAAAATGTCTGTTTAATGAAAGCTAAAAACTGTTCGCTCACCATCTGCTTAAATTCAAATGGCACACCTGGGGTAAAATAGAGCCATGCACGATTGAGCTTCACTCTGAAACCACAAGCAGTTCCGACAGGATTATCAACTATAATCGCAGACTCGGGCAACATCGCCTGTTTAAGATTACTCTCTGGCATCACTCTATTATTTTTAGCAAACCATGCTTCTAATGATTGACGCCATTGTTGGTTTTCAATTAAATCTTCACCTTTAGCCTGCGCCATAGCTAGTGCTGACATATCGTCACTCGTTGGACCTAAGCCACCATTAACGACTATCACATCCGCGTAATGACTGCGCTCAATAAAAACATCAATCAAATCTTGTAAGCGATCACCAACAGTTACGCGTCGTTGAAGTTCAATACCATGATCCATCATCGTATTAGCAAACCAAGCTGCATTCGTATCGACTATTTGACCTGCTAATACCTCTTCACCCGTACAGATCATTTCAAGTTTCATCATAATCCCTCATTTGCGTAAAACTAATATGCAGCAATACTAAGTTAACCAACCTAATAAGCAACCAATATAGGTTTAAATAATAATAACTTTTTCTGCTTCGATATGAGCGATAGCACAGAGTTTCGTCATAGCAATTAAAATTTGCATAAAGTGATTAACTGAATAGAGAAGCGTTACCAACCTCATCCATTAAAAATAAGGAAATAATCCACAAGCTACAGAAATGTGACGAATGATGATTGAGAGATATTGATGACGACTATAAAGGTACTTTTATGCCCTTTGGGTATGGCAATGGCCAGCTACGCTAAAGCTTCGCGCTGAACTACATGGATGTAGTAAATGCAGAAAATGTCTGGAACAGTTTTCTGCCATTAGCACATCGCTACGCGATATTCACCCTACGACTGCCATGGACGGCGGAAGTGTCGATTATGAACGGAACAATCATCGACCTATCACATGAATGGTTACCTCACTGCGTTCGGGCTATTTATTTCCCCATGTTCGTTCGGTCATGCCGCGCATAAACGAAAAAAGCCCGTTGTATCAGCAACGGGCTTTCTCGTGTATTAGGCACTTTCATGCCCTCGGGTATTTATGCCCTTTGGGTATGGCGATGACCTACTCTTTTATCTCAGAGCACTTGTGCTCGCTTTAAGGGACACATGGAGGTGACAATAGGGTGCTTAATAAACGCAGCTTATTGCCCTAGTGGAACGCGAAGCAACTTGTTGCGAAGCGGGAGGTCCGCTTAGCACGTGGAAGCCACTGGGATGTGGCGAATGTCTGGAATTCAGGGATGCAATTTCTGGCCAAGCTTAGCGGCAGATGAATGACATAAAAGATATTGATGGCGACCATAAAGACGCTTGGCAATGGCCAGCTTCGAGGCAAGCTCTCCGCGTTCAATTCAAGCACTAAGCTTCGCTTAGTAAGCGCTTGGATTT
>NZ_BALM01000013.1 GCF_000614975.1 Shewanella marina JCM 15074 | reverse complement strand
ATTTTATATCTAACTAGAGGTTAGTTTAACTGCAATTTTGACAAATATAACTAATGAAAATAATGCCAACGAATTATATATTCGGCTAATCAACACCCTATTATTATAGTGAATATAAGTTATTGAAATGGTTTTATTACCGTTAAAAAAATTAATTTTTTTCGACATAACACTTGATATTTACCTTAGAGTGTTCTATTGATCTAAGCACCAATAACTAAATAAGAAACTAATATGAAGTATTCAGGAGCAGAATTAAGAGAAATACGTAAAAAAGCTGATTATACTCAACAAGAATTAGCTACGCGTTTAGGGATTAGTAGAGAGACATTAATAAAAATTGAAACGGACTCACCATCTGCAGTAATCAAAATGGAAATAGTTAATCGTTGGTGGCAGATTTGTCGCCCTAAATTATCACACCATCAACGTGGCTCCTTTAAACTTAGCCTTATTAAGTTTTTTGATATCTAACAATGTTTATACACGAGTATTTAAACAAAGTTGTTAGGATCTTTGTAGCAACGACAGTAATCATTATTGGTTGGCAAACTTTTGGTCATCCAGATTTATTCGATCGTCTGGTTTTAGTTATTTTGCTCGTACTATTAACACTCCCATCAATTCGTAATGATGTAAATATTTTTACGATTATAACCATATTTTTATTTGAAAGATTACTAGAAGAATTATTCTATTTTACAAAAGATTACAGCACGCAGAAGCTTGTTATATATAGCTTATCTATGTTGATTATCTATTTAATGCACTATGATAAACTAGTTCGCTATATAGTAACCCCTCTTGTAACAATAAGCATCCTCGTTGAATGTATTTGGTATTTCAATGGATATCAGGCACCTGCTATACAATTTTACATTGCAATGCTATCTCTCAATGTAATTGTTCGCTATTTATTAATGATGCGTTCACCGTTAGCAAATTACGCAATGGAGTTATACAAAAAAAATATAGATCACCATTACCCCCCTAAAAAAGCACAGCCAACCCCTACCGATTGGATACTATATTCAATTGTTGCATCAAATATTGTCATTATTTCAGTTATGATATTTGAGTATATGCTTAGACATGTTTCGAATTACAACCAACTTTATATTTATAATATTTACCCATCAATCATACAGTTAATAACAATATCAACATTAATCGTTATTATTGATCATGTCATAAAAAATAATCATTCCTTACCAGCATAGTAATATTAACCTATCCTCTCTTTTATTTTATTTAAAAATTGAAGTAATAATTAACTAGTGGAAAAAAATCCACACAGGTTCAGCTTGTAATTAAAAGGAATGTATTATGAGAAAGTTACAATTCGCTATGGCAATGCTCGTCCTACTATTCAGTTTGGGAATGACTTCTGGCGCTTATGCAACTGGTAGTAAAGTGGTACCACCATCAACACCAACTCCGGCAACGGGTAGTAAGGTTGTACCACCAGCAAACGAAGGTTTATCATCATACTTTGATTGGCTTTTCGATTTATTTTAAAATTTCTTACAATGTGGAACAATTTCCACATTTATTTTTATATAGTTGTTCCATATTAATGGACCCAAGGGCTTATAATATGGAACAACTTTTTATAAATAAAAGAATCAATACCTTAAAAAAATATTTATCTGTTATCGACTTAATTACACCAAATACGACATCAGAGCATCATATAGAAGAACTTATTTGTATGACTTACCAAGAGATAAAGTCATTAGATAATATTAAATCTAACATTAACTACATGAATGCAAGTAATGACTAACTTTTATAAAATATATTATGACAACATTAAAATTTAATATAGATGGGCTCATATACACCAGCCCTTTATATTATGTGTAATGATTAAAAATTCATCCCGATAGCAACGCCATACTCAATACCACCTCGTGGAGTAGAGCCCCAACTATCAAAGTGAGTAATGTGTAATTTGCTATAAATAGATTTTGAAATATTTGTTTTTAAAGTCGTTATAATTTGATGCCCATAACTGCGATACCCAAGTAAATGTTGATGCTCAGTTGCTCGATCAAATTGTCCCTCGTAGTTTAATGAGAGCATGTTTTTTAAACCTAAGACAGTCAATGGATAACGCAAATTAAGCACAGTAGCATAACCGCTCATACCATTGAACTCGCCATTTGTCGGCGTCAAAGAAGCAAAAGTATAGTTAGCGCCTAAACCATAATTAATCGAAACTCCAGCTAAACTCACATCATGGCTTACACCTAAGTATAAGTTATCTTCTACAACCGTCTTATTAGCCGAAATGAAGTTCTGTCCCCACAAATTAAACTTAGTGGTGCCAAGGTTGTATTCAATGATATTGAGTGCTTTTAACGTAGTTTTACCTGCTTGACCTGATTGGTCATGACTCCATTGCCCAGGGTTTTCTAGCTTAATATTGGCAAAATAATTACCCCAATCAACAATTGCCAAATGATTCAGCTTTACAAAACTCTGATCAAATACCCCTTTATTATCCGTTTTAGTCGAACTCGTATAAGCTTTATAACCTAGCTCCACATTGGTCACATTCACATCGGCCATAGCCATATTTGAACAACATAAGGTCGATATTAATAATATTGATAACTGAGTGTGCTTCATCGTTTTTCCTTTTTACTTTCAACGAATAATCAATATCAAGACACAATTAATCCCATCACGCATAAGCCATGTCAGTAATAAAAATTATTGTTAGGATATTAAAAATTGGAAACGGCCCTAATGGGCCGTCGAGTAAATTACTTTGAAATTGCCGCTTGCATACCCGCAATACGACCAAATACGATGATATCGGTATAAGCATTACCACCAAGGCGGTTAGTGCCATGGGTTAAGCCAGTGACTTCACCTGCTGCATATAAACCTGGAATCACCTTATCATGCTGATCTAAAACCTGTGCTTTAGTATTAGTCGCAATTCCGCCCATTGTATGGTGCACTGATGGAGTAGCCTTCATAATCCAATAAGGACCCTTACTTAAATCAACTAAACCAGCTCTATGATTAAACGCTTCGTCTTTGCCTGTAGCAGCATAATGATTAACGTCTTTGACCGTTGCTTGTAATGCTTTAACTGGAATATTAAATTTCTCCGCGGCTTCTTCTAAAGTATCAACTTTAAACATTAAGCCTCTACTATTTAAATCAGCAAACTCGCCAGGATGCATATCAACCGTGCCGGCCACATCATCGATATCTTTATTCCATAACACATAAGCATAGCGTCCAGTTTGATCTAAAATCGCATGGCTAATCACATCGCGACGATCAAGCTCCTCAACAAAACGTTTACCTTGTTGGTTAACTAAAATTGCACCAAAGAAGCGAGCATCAGCAATTAATGCAATAGCGCCAGTTTCAGGGTTACAAATAGGGTAACTTTGGATATAACCTAAGTTCTTGGTAGAGGCTTTAATCTTTTCAGCCATCACAATACCATCGCCAGTGCCGCCAGCATGACCCGTAGTACCATAGCGCTCATCAAGCTCAGGGTTGTACTTCTTACGCATCTCAACATTGGCAGAGAAGCCACCTGTCGCAATCACAACACCTTTATTGGCGTGATAAGTAATCTTCTTACCATTTTTAGTCGCTTCAACACCTATCACTCGGCCTTTATCATCTTTCAATAATCGCTGAGCCGTTGTATTGGTATGTACAGGTAACCCGACTTCCTCTGCTTTTTTAGCAAATTTGCCAATAACTTCTGCGCCAGTATGACCTTTAGGAATTAGAGCACGTTTAACGCTGTGACCACCAAACTGAAATAGTTGATTAGGGTAAAACTCCACATCCACATAATCACGTAACCATTCAGATGCCTCTACAGCATTATCTACCATCGTCTCAACCATGGCAGGATCGCTTTATAGTCACCGCCTTTAAGGGTATCTTCCATAAATAGGGCTTTACTGTCGGTAATTCCCATATTTTTTTGAACCCAACTACCCGCTACGTTCATCTCTGCACCAGAGATTAATGAATTACCGCCAATAATCGGCATTTTTTCAATGATGACAGCAGAGCTGCCCATTTCCATTGCTTCAAGACCCGCACTAAAGCCTGCACCACCCGCACCAATCACCACAACATCATAAGTATAATCAGTTGGTTGTGCGACTTGCGCTTTACCTGCTACCGCACCAGCAGCAACCAGAGTCACTCCTGCAGCTTTTACACTATTTTCAACTGCACGTTTAAGGGCATTTGAGGTAACAGTTGCGCCAGAAATACTATCAACATCTACCGAGTTATTATCAATAATCGCTTGTTTAACATCTTTAAAAACAGCCGCGGCTAACACCTTATTCTCATGCTGCTTAATCACGTCAATATTAACAATGTGACCATTGCTAAAAGTCGTCTCAACAACGACTTCACCATGTTTACCTTGTGCTGAACCTTGGGCTTTACTCATTTCATTATTGATATGACAGCCAGCTAAAATGGCACTTGCCATCATGGCAATAACTAAAGCGGATTTTTTAAATTTCATCAGTAACGTCCTGCCTATAACAGTGTGTAACAACATAATTTATATAGACTTAATAATGAACTAAAAATCAGATTATTTGCTTAATAACGCTTTATCAAATCTCATATTCTTAATCCACTATTACAGCATCGATTTATTATTTAAATAATATCGACATCAACTACATTAATTGCTTAATCTATATTTATTATGCCCACCAGTTACGTCAAAATTACGTAAAATTGCCTCACTAACAATGTGATCATTGTCGAAATTTAGTACTGAATAAAAATAATTATTAAACTTATGTGTACTGAAACCATATTCCAATTGCTTTGCTAATCGATTAACGAGCATTAAGCCTAAGCCGAAACCATGTTGCTTATTTTCTAACATAGGATTAGCAATAATAATGCTACCTAGACGTTGAATAATACAAACATGTTGATCACCATATTCCAATGCATTACGAACTAGATTATTTAACATCATTTTTAATGGTTCATGTAAACCAATGACACAATAATGATCACATTGAAGTTGAACTATATCTAATTTTCCTTGTGCATACTCTTGCTCAGTAATCACTTGCTGTAATAATTGGCCTAAATTAATCGATTGTTTCTCCAAATTTGTACTTGTTTTATTAGTTGACCACAATAACGTTTCAATAATTAATTTCATCTGTGTCGTTGCTTGGCTCGCTGCTAATACAGGTCCATGTAGCGCGCCATGCTGTAAGGTTAATAGTTCAAAAGAGGACTGACAAATAGCCACAGGGGTACGTAGTTCATGACTCGCATAACGTAAGAAATTGAGCTCTCGTTGCTGGGCTTGTTGTAATTGCTGTAATGAGTGATGCAGCGCATCCACTATGGATTGTAATTCTGCATATCCTTGTGCAGGTAAGCTTAAGATCTTCATTCCCTGCCAATCATGCTGTTTTATCGCTTGGCTGATCCGATGTACAGGGGTAATCACCTTTGATTGCAGATGGAAGCTTAAAATGGCGACCACAGCAAATGTCATCACCACTAACAGGATAATTGCCGTCATGTTTTTAGGTGCAAATACGAGATCATGACTGGCGTTATAATGTAGCCAAATATATAAAGGCTGGCCGCTAGCCGTGTAATGTACACTCAATGCATCAATATAAGGACCATCAAAATGCTGATAAAGAATTCCTGTATCCGCCGTTGGAGCTTGATTATTATTCAGTGCTTTAATGGCTTCAGGTACCCGTTGCCAATCGGCATACACACTTATGTTATCAGTATCTAATTCTGTTTTACCCTGCTTGAATAATGCCTCTGCAGCTTGTCCAGCGTTATGCAACGTAATCTCATGCATGGAAAACATACCAGTACACATCATACATAACGGAATAATGCTATTAATAGCCAATACCACCACTAAAAATAGCAAACTATAAATCTGATAAGTGCGTTTTAATGAAAATGAGTGCATAGACTAATCGCACCTTAAACATAAACCCACACCCCGAATGGTATGCAGTAACTGTTTATCAAAAGGTTTATCTATAATGCGGCGTAACAGATGGGTATGACTGCGTAAACTGTCACTATCAGGCGGTGTATCAGGCCATAAAGTACGTTCAATTTCATCACGTTCGACAATGTCAGGACTACGGCGAGCAAGTAGTGCAAGTAACTCCCAACTGGTTCTCGTTAATGATAATAATTGACCTTGTCGAAAAGCCTCATGGGTACCAAAATCCATTTCTAAATCGGCAACCTGTAATCTAGGTGTTATTGTTCGACGCTGTGCGACCACATTTAATCGAGCAACTAACTCAGCTAATGCAAAAGGCTTGACCAAGTAGTCATCAGCACCCGCAGCAAAACCTGATAATCTATCATCTAAATGACTCCGGGCCGTTAACATAATAATTGGCGTAGTAATTGATAACGACTTCCAATACCGACAAGCAGAAATACCATCACCATCAGGCAAATTAAGATCGAGTACAATCACATCAAAATGTTGGGTGAGTAAACGTGCTTCAGCTTGCGCAATTGTTTCAGCATAGTCCACTTCAATTCCGTTTAGCGCTAAATACTGAATGATGTTATTAGCCAATAAACGACTATCTTCAACTAGCAATATTAACATATTCTAATTTCCATTAAGCAATATATTACATTAGAGTAAGATGATAAATATTTATTATAATCAACATTTACAATCATAATAATTAACACCCTCTTGGTTAATTATATTTTATTTCCTTAATATAAAATTAAACAATTACAACTTGAAACATTTACTCACTATGAGACATTTATCTCACTTAAATAAATTATAAAAATAAAAGTAAACAGTTGTGATCATATGACTTGATTTTATAAAAAGATAAATTAATAACACTCTTATTAATTATGCTGTAAAAATATTACTTCTTATAAAAATTGGTATAAATGGTAATTAACGAGCAGTACAAAATATAGTAGCTATAATTATATAACTTTCATATCAATAGCGAGTCTCTATGATGCAAGTAAAACAAGCGAAAATAGAAGATATCCCCCAGATAAGTCAGTTATATCAACAATATTTAACTTTTTATAACGTTGACTTTACGGATAAAAGTCCATTGGAATTTTTACAGGAACGACTCACTAATAAAGAATCGATACTTTATTATGTACAAGACCAGCAAGGTAATTACCTCGGATTCGCACAATTATATCCTTTATTTTGTTCCTTAGAGATGAAAAGAACTTGGCTATTATATGATTTATTTGTCAGCCCCACAGCACGTAAACAAGGAGTCGCAGCCATACTATTAGATCGAGCAGAACAACTCGCCAGAGACACTAATTCAGCATTTATCATGTTAAGTACCGCAACAGATAATACTCAGGCCCAAAGTGTCTACAATAAACATGGATATGTGCGTGATGATGAATTTTACACTTACTTATACCACCTCGACTAAGTGACTTATAAGCCCAATAAAATTAGGCCTCTGTTTTTGCAAACAAAGGCCTAGTTATTTCATCAAATTATGACAACACCGAATTAAAACGGAATATCGTCATCCCAACCATCATCAAGATCAGGAGTGAAATTCTGTTGTGGTTGCGGCGCAGGACGCTGCTGTGGAGCAGATTGCTGTGGCGCTGGAGCAGACTGTTGTGGCGCTGCGGGCTTTTGGTACTGCTGCTGTTGCGGTGCAGGTTGCTGCTGATAACCACCTTGCTGCTGTTGTGGAGCAGACTGCTGCTGGTAACCACCTTGCTGCTGTTGCGGCTGGTAGTTTTGTTGCGGCTTAGGCGCATACTGGTTTTGCTGCTGACCATAGCCACCAGATTGTTGGTTATCACTACCACCTTGAGAACCACCACGGCTATCAAGCATTTGCATCTCATTACCTACAATCTCAGTACGGTAGCGATCTTGACCTGTAGCCTGATCTTGCCACTTACTTGTTTGTAGACGGCCTTCAACGTATACCTTTGCGCCTTTTTTCAGGTATTCACCTGCGATTTCAGCAAGGCGGCGATACATTACAATGTTGTGCCACTCTGTACGCTCTTGCATTTGACCTTGTTGGTCTTTCCAAGTTTCGCTAGTTGCGATAGTAAAGTTAGCAACTGCATTGCCATTTGGCATATAGCGCACTTCAGGATCCCGGCCTAAATTGCCGACCAAAATAACCTTATTGACACCACGACTGGCCATTGAAATCTCCTAGAATAAATTCTAAATTTTACTTAATTGACAGAGCCTAACACAGCTCGCGCTTCTCTCAAATCGAATTGATCATTTACTTTTAAATATGCTACTTGCTCTTCTAACACCACAATTGCTTCAACCACCCCAACGATATGAGATAGGTCTGCAGCCATTTGCTGTGCTTGAGGCTTATCAGTAATGACCGCTTCTAAAGTATAGCTTTTTAATAACACGGGATTTTTCATCCCTAATGTTAGTAATAGCCATAATATAACCAAAATTAACCCGGCAATAAAGACACCCTGAGCACCGACTAGCTCATAGGCACCACCGCCTAATAGACCACCACAAAATGCCCCTAAGAATTGGCTTGTAGAGTAAACGCCCATCGCAGAACCTTTATCACCTACAGGACAAAACTTAGCAATCAAACTCGGTAATGATGCTTCTAAATAATTAAACGCGGTAAAGAATAGTACGACCGCAACAGCTAACAACCATAAGGTGTGACCACCCGCAATCATAATCACTAATGATGCAAACATGATGAGTAGTGCAATTTGAAAAGTCGCTTTAGTATTTTTACGTTTCACACCGATAATAATCAGTGGGATCATTAATAAAAATGCCCCCACAAAGGCAGGGAAATACAGCATCCAATGATGCTCTTTCGGTAACCCTGCATCAACTAAATCAAGTGGAAGCGCCACAAAAACAGCCGTTAACACCAGATGTAAAATAAAGATACCTGCATCTAAACGAAACAGCTGTGGGTCTTTAAACATACGTAGCAATTTAGCCGGTGTCGCAACAGTATCGCCCTTAGGGGCATGATGAACGGGGTTCGGCACTAAAATTTGAACAATCAACATGCCCAATAGTGCTAATACGGCAGTTAATGCAAATAAGCCTGATATGCCTACGTGTCCTGCCACTATCGGCCCAACAAGTAGTGATAGTGCAAATGAAAAACCAATGCACATACCAATAATCGCCATCACTTTGGTACGTTGTTCATCACGGGTCAAATCTGCGGCTAAAGCCAAAATAGCGGCGGCGATAGCACCTGTACCTTGTAATGCTCGGCCTAATACAACACCATAAATAGTGTCAGACATGGCTGCCACAACACTACCAATAGCAAATAGTCCCAAACCGATTAAGATAATGGGTTTACGACCATATTTGTCAGATAAAATCCCCATTGGGATCTGTAATAACGCTTGAGTTAGGCCGTATGCGCCAATGGCAATACCGACCCAAAGTGGAGAGAATCCTTGCAGATGTTGACCATACAGTGCGAAGACTGGCATGATCATAAACAGGCCCATCATGCGTAAACCAAATACGCTGGCCAACGAGAAAGCAACCTTTTTCTCGGTGTTTGATAGTCCGCTCATGGACATGGACGTGTTCCTGTGATCTGATGAAAATATGAGAGCTGCGCATTTTAGCACAGAAATATTTCATTGCATTAATGATATACCTGAACAAACTTAAGCTATGATTTTATCTAGCGATATCAATATTCAGTTAACTTGGGTATATACAGACAATATTCTCGAACAGATAGTTCCCCTAGCAAGATTTACCACTAAAGCGTTTATATCAACCGAAAAATCTCGTTAAACACCACTTCAAAACTATGCGATACTAGTCGCAATTTTCTAGATCAACACAGTTAGTAGAGAGATAGATGGATAAAATTGAAATTCGCGGCGCTCGTACCCACAACCTTAAAAATATTAACCTTACCATCCCACGTGATAAGTTAATTGTTATTACAGGTTTATCTGGTTCAGGTAAGTCTTCTTTAGCCTTCGATACCCTATATGCAGAAGGTCAACGCCGCTATGTCGAATCATTGTCTGCTTATGCTAGACAATTCTTAAGTTTAATGGAAAAGCCAGATGTCGATCATATCGAAGGCTTGAGTCCTGCAATTTCAATTGAACAAAAATCAACATCCCATAATCCACGTTCAACTGTAGGCACGATTACCGAAATTTATGATTATCTACGTTTGCTATTCGCCCGTGTAGGTGAGCCTCGCTGTCCCACCCATCATCAACCGCTAGCAGCGCAAACGGTGAGTCAGATGGTAGATAAAGTGCTGACCTTACCCGCTGGTAGCCGCCAAATGTTACTGGCACCAGTGGTACAAGATCGTAAAGGTGAGCATGTCAAACTGCTCGATAGCCTAGCAGCTCAAGGTTATATTCGTGCCCGTATTGATGGCGAAGTGTGTGACCTATCCGATCCACCCACACTTGATTTGCATGTTAAACATACCATAGAGGTAGTCGTTGATCGCTTTAAAGTGCGTGATGATATTCAGCAACGCTTAGCGGAATCATTTGAAACGGCACTCGAGCTATCTGGCGGTATCGTTACCGTTATTGATATGGACGATAACAATGCAGAAGAACTGCTCTTCTCTGCTAACTTTGCATGCCCGCATTGTGGCTATTCAATGGCAGAGCTTGAGCCTCGGATCTTTTCCTTTAACAATCCCGCTGGTGCATGCCAAACATGTGACGGTTTAGGGGTACAACAATTTTTTGATCCTGAGCGTGTGATCACTAACGATGAATTGTCCCTTGCAGGCGGTGCGATCCGTGGCTGGGATCGTCGTAACTTCTACTACTTTCAAATGCTCACCTCTTTGGCTGAACACTATGACTTTAATGTCGAAACGCCTTATTGCCAGCTAGATAAAAAAGTAAAACAGATCGTACTGTACGGTTCAGGCAAACAAAGCATTGCTTTCAAATACATTAATGATCGTGGTGATGTGGTGATCCGCAAACACCCATTTGAAGGTATTTTAAATAATATGGATCGCCGCTATCGTGAAACTGAATCGAATTCAGTACGCGAAGAGCTTGCTAAATTCATCAATACTCAATCTTGCCAAAGCTGTGGTGGTTCACGTTTACGTGAAGAAGCTCGTAACGTCTTTATTAATGATCTTAACTTACCAATATTAACCGAATGGTCCATTGGCGAAGCGATGGATTATTTCGAGCAACTAGAGCTTAGCGGCCAACGCGCACAGATCGCCGATAAGATCTTAAAAGAAGTGCGTGAACGTTTAGGTTTTCTTGTTAACGTGGGTCTTAATTATTTAAGCCTATCTCGCTCAGCCGAAACATTATCTGGCGGTGAAGCGCAGCGTATTCGTCTCGCCAGCCAAATTGGTGCAGGGTTAGTTGGCGTGATGTATGTATTGGATGAGCCCTCTATCGGTTTGCATCAACGTGATAATGAACGCTTATTGCATACATTAATCCACCTACGCGATCTAGGTAATACTGTGATTGTAGTGGAGCATGATGAAGATGCGATTCGCATGGCTGACCATATTATCGATATCGGTCCAGGTGCGGGTGTCCATGGCGGCGAAGTGATTTGCGATGGTGATTTAAATACGATTTTATCAACACCAGCTTCCATCACTGGTCAGTATCTCAGTGGCGTTAAACAGATTAATGTAGCAGGCGATCGCACACCTTATGATGCTGAACGCCTAATTAAACTAACAGGCGCATCGGGTAATAACCTTAAAGAAGTTGATCTCACGATACCTGTTGGACTGTTTACCTGTATTACTGGTGTATCAGGTTCAGGTAAGTCAACTTTAATCAATGATACCTTCTTTAAAATTGCTCATCGTATGCTTAACGGTGCAACCTTAGATGAACCCGCGCCTTATAAGACCATTGAGGGGATGGATCAATGTGACAAAGTGGTTGATATTGACCAAAGTCCAATTGGCCGAACTCCACGGTCTAACCCTGCGACTTACACTGGCATTTTTACGCCAATACGTGAATTGTTCTCTGGCACTCAAGAAGCTCGTAGCCGCGGTTATAAACCGGGTCGCTTCTCTTTTAACGTCAAAGGTGGACGCTGTGAAGCTTGCCAAGGTGATGGCTTAATTAAAGTTGAGATGCACTTCTTACCTGATGTATATGTGCCTTGCGATGCTTGTCATGGTAAACGTTATAACCGTGAAACCTTAGAGGTTAAATATAAAGGTAAGAGTATCCACGAAGTGCTGCAAATGACGGTTGAAGATGCACGTAGCTTTTTTGATGCGGTACCTGCAATTGCGCGTAAATTGCAAACACTGATGGATGTTGGCTTGTCCTATATCCGCCTAGGCCAAAGTGCGACGACTTTATCTGGTGGTGAAGCGCAGCGAGTCAAATTAGCAAAAGAATTATCTAAGCGTGATACCGGTAAAACCCTCTATATTTTAGATGAGCCCACTACAGGCCTACATTTTGCCGATATTCAGATGCTATTAGATGTCTTGCATCGCTTAAAGTCACAAGGAAATACTATTGTTGTGATTGAGCATAATCTTGATGTCATTAAAACGGCAGACTGGATTATCGACTTAGGTCCTGAAGGTGGTAGTGGCGGCGGTACAATTTTAGTCGCAGGCACACCTGAGCAGGTAGCTGAACATAAAGAATCGCATACCGCTCGTTTCTTAAAGCCACTACTCACAAAAATGGTTAATTAACAAACAACCCAAGGCGTCTTAATAAAATAAGATGCCTTCTTTTTTAGCGCTAGATCGCTATTGTGGTGTGATAAATGCAGCAAATAGACACTTTAGTTGCATGAGTTTTATACAAAATGGCCGAATTGGCCTACTTTTTGCTAAATTTTTGTGCTTTACCTTGGAAAACGGCGTATCTTCTGCTATAGTCTCATCTCTTTCGGTGCGGAAAATCGACACGGGGTTGATTTTCTGTCTGTGAAACCTAAGGTGTTTACCGAACACCTCCACAAGGCTACAACCCATGTCATCCAATGAAAAAACTTTCCGTGAACTCGGCCTTGCCGAGCCTTTGTTGCGTGCTCTTGATGAGCTAGGCTATGAAAAGCCAACGCCAATCCAAGCAGCTAGTATTGAGCCGCTTATGGCTGGCCAAGATATTCTTGGTCAAGCACAAACTGGTACAGGTAAAACAGGTGCGTTTGCACTGCCTCTACTCAGTAAAGTTGATCAGCATTTAAATGCTCCTCAAATTTTAGTTTTAGCACCGACCCGTGAACTTGCTGTTCAGGTAGCTGAAGCATTTAGCAGCTACGCTAAATTTATGAAAGGTTTCCATGTTCTACCTATCTATGGTGGTCAGAGCATGCATCAACAATTACACCAGCTAAAGCGTGGACCACAAGTTATTGTTGGTACTCCAGGCCGTGTAATGGACCATATGCGTCGTGGCACGCTTAAATTAGATTCATTAAAAGCACTTGTGCTTGATGAAGCTGATGAAATGCTAAAGATGGGCTTCATCGATGATATCGAATGGATCCTTGAACACACTCCTGCACAGCGTCAATTAGCGCTATTCTCTGCAACTATGCCTGAGCAAATCAAGCGTGTTGCGAATAAGCACTTAACTAACCCACAGCAGATCAGTATTGCGGCTAGCCACACTACCGTTGACTCAATTGAGCAACGTTTTGTGCAAGTGTCTCAACACAACAAGCTTGAAGCATTAGTACGTGTATTAGAAGTTGAAAAGACTGAAGGTATTATCATCTTCGTTCGTACTCGTAACTCATGTGTTGAATTAGCTGAAAAGCTAGAAGCTCGTGGTTATGCTTCTTCACCATTACATGGTGATATGAACCAGCAAGCACGTGAACGTGCTGTTGAGCAGCTAAAACGCGGCCAGTTAGATATTATTATCGCAACTGACGTTGCTGCTCGTGGTCTAGACGTTGAACGTATTGGTCACGTTGTAAACTACGATATTCCATACGATACAGAAGCTTATGTACACCGTATTGGCCGTACTGGCCGTGCTGGTCGTACAGGTATGGCAATCTTATTTGTGACTCATCGTGAAATGCGTATGTTACGCACTATCGAGCGCGCCACTAATAGCCGTATTTCACCAATGAAAGTACCTAGTCCAGAGACAGTGGCAGAACGCCGTCTATCTCGTTTAGGTGAGCAAGTTGCAGCAGTTATTGCTAACGAGCCATTAGACTTTATGCAAGGCGCAGTTGCACAACTATGCCAGCAATTAGAAGTTGATAGCGAAACATTAGCAGCAGCATTACTACAACAAGTTCAGAAAGAGCGTCCACTACAGCTTCCTGCAATGCAAGAGCGTCCACCTCGTGAAGAGCGTGCTCCTAGAGAACGTGGCGAGCGCGGTGAGCGTAGCGAACGTGGTGATCGTAGTGAGCGTCCTCGTCGTGAACGTGGTACTCCAACAACACTTGGTAGTGCTGAAGCATTAAAAGATAATCCAGATCTTAAGATGTGCCGTTACGTGATCGAAGTCGGTCGTGACAATGGCGTTGGTGTAGGTAACATTGTTGGCGCTATCGCTAACGAAGCTAACATTGACAGCCGTTACATTGGTCAAATCCAATTATTTGATCAAGTCACTACCGTTGACTTACCAGATGGAATGCCTAAAGACGTGCTAGATCACCTACGTAAAGTTCGCGTATGTGGTAAAGCAATCAACATTCGTGAAGCTGATGCTAACGAACAAGCGATGTCTGGTGGTGAAAACCGTGCTCCTCGTCGTCGTCGCCCACAAGGTGATCGTCCACAAGGTGAACGTGGTGAGCGTCGTCAAGGTGATCGTGGCGACCGTCGTCCTAGCGACCGCGGTGACCGCCCACAAGGCGAACGTCGTCCACACCGTAAAGGTGGTCGTGACAACGGCTAATCCGCAACTAACATTTTGTTAGTTCAATAAAAAAGGCGCTTAATGCGCCTTTTTTGTTAGCTAATTTATATTAACTCTCTTTGCATTAGATAGTTGCAGCAAAACGTCTTCTGGCTCGATATAAAGGCAGTAACTGCATCAGCATCACTGAGCTAATAATCAATGCGATACCAAACATAGATAGTGCATCGATACTATTGTGGTGAATAATGTCACTCCACCACCCCATACTTGATACCCATGCCGTTAATGCAAAGCTAAATAAAGGCGTCAGCGGTACCATTGCACTCACTTGTGCCGTAGGCCAATAACGCATTGCCTGACCAAAACAACCATAAGCCACTAAGGTATTAATGGCACAGAAAATCGCGATACTCCAATCACCACTATTCATATGTGTAAAGTGTTCAAAATGGCTAAATGGTGCCATTGCCACAATGCCAAATGCATAGATAAATAACAGGACATTATTCGGTGATAACTGAGTTAATAATGACTTCTGTAGTAAAGCATAACTGGCCCATGACATTGCAGAAAACTGAATAATCATCACTCCAATTAAAATACTACTGCCACCCTCTCTAGAAAAATGTAAGTAAGGATGAAAAAATAACAGCATCCCCAAGGCCAGCGTGGCAAAACAAGTCAGTTGAAACGCTGATAATTTCTCTTTAAAAAATAACATGCCGCCAAACGCTAAAAAGAAAGGAGCCGTTTGAAAGTTTAACTGTGCAGTCCCTGGCGCTAAATATTTTAGTGCGATAACAAATGACACATAGTTACTGATCAGCACCACACCCGCTAACCCCAACTTAAGCCAAGCTTGACGTGTAAGTTGTTTAAATTGATGTAACTGGCCAAAAGCGAGCTGGATAAAAAAGCTGACCACTAACGCGACTGCAAAACGAAACCACGTTAAAGTAATAGCATCAATGAATCCGCCCGATAACTTCAATGCTATTGGTAAAATTCCCCAAAAAATAACCGCAACTGAGATAAAAAATAATCCCAGCCGTTCACTAGATTGTTGCAAGGTCTTGCTCCTAATATGAGCTAATCGTATTAATACTATCTGTTGCCGCCAATGAGGTAACGACAAAAGCCTCTTTAGTCGCTTAAGCAGCTAAAGAAGCAAATAGAATTAATAAGACTAGTTTGTACTGTTCAATAAATCATTTTGCCAGCAGCAAAAATGATAGAAATCTAAAAATTACTGATAAGAATTGAATGTTGATGCGTGTTTAAATGATAACTCAATTTATACTAATTAACTGTCACCTTTATCAAAAATTTTATACGGCTTTGCCTCCGGTTCTTTATGCGAACTTGGCGAAATATCACTCTTAATCTAAGGACTAATTGTTCTCAAAACCAATCAAACTTGTCATGTAAACAGATAATTAAATATTAGTGATAAATTCGATAAACATAGGTAGAATGCAGCCAATTTGATGTGTCTATAACTCAAATATAAGAGTGCTTAATAACACGGTGAACAAAACAATAAAGCAAATCTACAGCCATTTAAGGATGAATAGCCACTATCGCTACCATCTCAAGTCGACTGCGCTCGTGTTATTTTCTCGCTTACCCATCCATATCAAATTTCAACAACTTACCGTGTTCACGGTCATAACCTTGTTTAATCCCCTACACCCATACATAAAGGAACCATTGTCATGAGTCTTGCTAATTCCGTTTTAGCAGTTAACGATAATCTGCCTATTCGTACCGATAGCCCAGTACACAGCGGGAAAGTGCGTAGCGTTTACTGGTTAACCGAATCCGATAGTCGCCGTCTTATCGAGCAAAAAGGTTACGATGTCCCTGCTGATACCCCATTGGCAATTATGATCATCAGCGACCGAATTTCTGCATTTGACTGTATCTTCCACGGTGAAAATGACCTTAACGGCGTACCGGGAAAAGGTATCGCACTGAATAGCATCTCAAATCACTGGTTTAAATTATTCCGTGAGCAAGGCCTAGCTGATAGCCATATTCTAGATATCCCACATCCATTTGTATGGATTGTGCAAAAAGCACGCCCAGTCAAAATTGAAGCGATTTGTCGTCAATATATTACCGGTTCAATGTGGCGTGCCTATGCAAAGGGTGAACGTGAGTTTTGTGGTATTCAACTACCTGATGGCTTACAAAAAGATCAAAAACTACCAGAATTACTGATCACACCATCAACTAAAGGGATCTTGACGGGTATTCCAGGTGTTCCTGAACAAGATGATGTCAATATCACCCGTGATGATATCGTTAACAACTATCAAGCCTTTGGCTTTGAATCTATTGCCGATATTGAGCTATACGAGAAGCTGCTTAAACAAGGTTTTGCCGTTATTGAATCAGCACTTGCAGAGCTTGATCAGATCTTTGTCGATACAAAGTTTGAATTTGGCTATGTCAAAGACAAAAATGGTCAATCAAAGCTAATCTATATGGATGAGGTCGGCACACCAGATTCTTCACGTATTTGGGATGGAGCTGCTTATCGTGATGGTAAGATTATCGAAAACTCTAAAGAGGGTTTCCGTCAGATGCTATTAAACAACTTCCCAGATCCTGATATTTTACTCAATAAAGACAGAATGACTGAGCGTAGTGCATTAGCGCGCGATAACGACCTCCCAACGGAGATCATGATGGATGTCTCAAACACCTATGTCGGTATTGCTGAAAAGGTTGTAGGACATAAGCTAAATCTTTCCAAAAACCCTCGAACAGAAATTATTGCAATTTTAAGAGATCAGTTTGATTTAATAATATAGAAATAATAAATACGTAGCCTAAAGCCCATCATCGAATAAGTGACGGGCTTTTTTATTGTCTTTTATAATTAAAATATAGTTGAACAAGAATAAAAACAATATTGACCCGTAGAATTATCACTGTTAGGTTTATATAAAATAATTAGAATTAATACTTCTTCAAAATGAAGGAAATATAAATGAAAAAAAT
This sequence comes from Shewanella marina JCM 15074, assembly GCF_000614975.1. Taxonomy (GTDB): domain Bacteria; phylum Pseudomonadota; class Gammaproteobacteria; order Enterobacterales; family Shewanellaceae; genus Shewanella; species Shewanella marina. The sequence continues at coordinate 114,018 of NZ_BALM01000013.1, read as the reverse complement.
ACTCCTTATAGTTATTGCTTCAATTAGTTTACTTGTTACAGGGTGTGCTACAAAACCGCAACTACCCATTCCATTTGAGAAGAACAACTTTCTAGATAAAAACAAAAGAATAGGGATCGTGATAAATGATATAAAAACACCTGAAACTTATATTGTAGGTGCAAGCTGTCTACTATGTTATGGTGTTGCAAGCGCAGCAAATTCATCATTAGACAAACAACTTAAAACGCTTCCAAAAGAAGATATCGAAAACTTAAAACATGACATTTTTAATGTATTAAAAAATAAAAAAATAAAAACAATAAACTTAGAAAATAATATTGATATTGGGAAACTAAAAAAATTCAAGAGTAAAGAACAAAATACTTCTAAAAAAGATCATACTATTTATAAATCTGATTCAATAGACTATTTACTTGTGATAAATATTAACATGTTAGGGGCATATCGAAGTTACTCATCATATATACCAACAATGGATCCTGTTGCTATATTATCTGGAACTATATATTTAATTGATTTAAATAGTAATAAATATATTTGGTATAAACCATTTGACTATAGAAAAGCCTCTTCACTTGAGTGGGATGAACCACCTATGTTTCCTGGGATGACAAATGCTTACTACGAAGTCATAACTACAGGTAAAGATGACATACTGTCTAATTTTAAGAGTCTATAATACATGAGAAAACTATATTTTTGTTTTATTATAATATCTAATATATGGCTGAGTGGCTGTACTCACTCACCTAAAGGTTATATTAAATCAGTAAATAGTTACTCTATAAAGAATGATCAACCTATCTATCTCTATTTCACGCAAGAAAAGGTAGAACTAATAGGAGTAGTAAAGTCATCTTCAAAAAGTGGAAATAGCACCGATATGCTCTACGTCGGTGCTACACCTCTTGATTTTTTTGCGGGAATAATTGCACATGGGATAGTGGCTGAATCAATAAAAAATAGTAATAAAAACAAAATACAAGAAAATGCAAATAAAAACATAGAGCCATATATAAACTTAATTCAAGATATAAAAAACTCAGATCTAACGAGAAAATATTTAGTAAATAAACCTAGTAAATATACATTTATACACTACAGTGAAAACAATATAAACATTCATAATGACAGTTTAGTTCTAGAAATAACCCCTATATTCTTAATGAATGAAAATCAAAATACATTAATATTAAGAAATTTATTTACAATATTCAAGAAAAATCAGATAAATAAATCACTAAAAAAAAGAAAAGTGATTTACCAAAACCAAATTGAAGTGTTCTCACAAGAAACAACCTCAGATTCAATTTATAAATACTGGACAAAAAATAATGGAGAAAATATAAAGACTCAGCTTTACAACTTATTCTCATTATCCGTAAATATATTAAGTAAACAAATTAATAGTAAAGGTAAAAAATATACTAGCGAAAACATCCAATATTTTAATGGTACTGATTATACATTTGAAAGATCTCAAATTATAGAAATTAACTGTGATCGGATTATTATTAAGACATTAAGAGGATGGATAAAATCGATTCCCACTCAACGTCTAAAAAATATCCCACATAAATGTTCTAATCAACTTATCAAAGCTGACGTGTCATAAACGCACTATGTGGATCAAGCTCATAATCGGCAAATGGGTCACAATATTCAAAACCATGCTTTTCATACAATGCTCTTGCTGGCTTAAAGAAAGCCATAGAGCCTGTTTCTAAACTCAGTTGACTCAATCCTAATTCACTCGCTTGCGACAACATATAATCTAATAAGATTGAAGCGATCCCTCGTCCTCTAAAGTCCTCGTGCGTCCGCATTGACTTAATTTCGCCATGCTGACTCGTCAATAACTTAATCGCGCCGCAAGCAGCCAATCGTCCACCTTGCCAAAGTGTCCAAAACTTCACATCAGCTTGCATCAGACTAGTTAAGTCGAGTGTGTGCACACTTTCGGGCGGCGAGGTTGCTAACATATCTTGATGATGTTGCTCTAGTAACTGCTTAACTGCGGAGCTTGAGAGATCATCTAATTGAATCTGCATTATGGTTTTTATCATAGTTAGGGTAATAACCATTATAAAAAAAATGTGGGCATACACCCACATTTTTCACGATCCCATTAATTTGATTAATCTTTCAGTTTGTAAACCACTTCAACACTATCACGATAAGTCACTTGACCATTCTGATAGCTTTGATCAATACCTCGACTTTCGTCCATTGCCATACTGCGCATCATCACATTACGAACAGGTTGCTGCTCAAAATAGCGAATCTCCCAAACGCCATCAAGTTTCTCGCCAAATCCACGAGCTAACGATTTTGCTTTCTGTTGCGCATCTTTAATCGCTGCCATACGAGCCTGTTTCTTTAACTCAGCCTCTTTGCTTGAACTAAACTCAATATTATTAATCCGATTCATGCCCTTATCTAAGGCTGAATCTAGAATATTATTAAGGTTATCTAGCTGTTTTACTTCGACCTTAACTTCACGTACCGCACGGTAGCCATCTAAAATAGCAGGCTTATCCTTTTGATAACGGTACTGTGGCTGTAATTGAATATTGGCGCTACGAATCGCATCTTGAGCAACACCAGCATGAGTTAGCCGCTGAATAAACGCAGCAACCGCTTTATCAGATGCATCCTTCGCCTTTTTAGCGGATTTATCTTGTACCACAACCGCGACAGAGATTGTTGCTTGATCAGGGGTTGCCACAATCTCACTGACTCCGCGAGTTTCTAAATGCGGAAATGCAATATCATTTGCCATCGCTAAAGGTGCTTGCAGTAATCCAGCTAAACATAAACCGACTAATAATTTCTTTTGCATAACTACTCCGAAAAATGGGTCTGATAATAATCTACTGCATCTATAAACGAGCTAGCAGCTAAAAAGGGTTATTTATTTTCAGTTAAATAATATTCTAGCCATAAAAAAACCGTCATAAAGACGGTTTTTCATTAAATATCAATTAACTATACTAAAATAATAGTCAGTAATTAATTGCCAGCGATCTTCATTTCATCCAGCAACATTGCACCAGTACGAATAGGTGAACGTAAGTCACGCTCATTACTTACCGCCACAATATTACGCAGCATATCTTTTAAATTGCCTGCAATAGTAATTTCTTCAACAGGATGAATTATCACACCATTTTCAACATAGAAGCCTGCAGCACCACGCGAGTAGTCACCTGTCACAGCATTTACGCCCTGACCCATCACTTCCGTCACAATAATACCTGTGCCCATTTGCTTAACAAGCTCATCAAAGCCAACACCTGTATCTGCAATCGTCCAGTTATAAATACCACCAGCATGACCGGTATTTTTCATGGCTAACTTACGCGCGGAATAACTGGTTAACAGGTAAGTCATCAACTCACCATTAGCAATGATATCTCTATCGATTGTGGCAACACCTTCACTATCAAAAGCTGAACTGGCTAAACCACCAATAAGATGTGGTTGCTCTTTAATGTTGAACCACTCAGGGAAAATTTGAGTACCCAAGCTATCTTGTAAAAAACTCGATTGACGATATAGGCTTGAACCACTAATTGCACCAATAAGATGGCCCATTAAACCCGTGGCAATTTCAGGTGACAATAAAACAGGCAGTTTACAGGTTGCAATTTTACTTGCTCCTAAACGACTTACCGTCTTTTGTGCAGCACTCTCACCAATGATACGAGGATCAACTAAATCTTGATAACGACGTGCAACGGTATAATCATAATCACGTTGCATACTGCCGTCAGCCTCACCAATAGCAACACAGCTCACACTGTAGCGAGAACTCGCATACCCTTCTAAGAAGCCGTGGCTATTACCATACACTTTCATACCTGTATGAGCGTTGGCACTGGCACCATCAGAGGCTTTAATCTTATATTGGCTTGATAGTGCAGCATCTTCAGCCTGCACAGCTAATTCAGTTAATGCTTCGGGTGTGGCTTGGTGATAATGGTACAAACCAAGATCAGGAAATTCAGTCGCCATCAGCTCTGCATCAGCTAAGCCACTAAAAGGGTCTTCTGAGGTAAACTTAGCAATATCATCAGCCGCTTTTACTGCTCTGGCAATGGCTTCAGGAGTTAAGTCAGATGTTGATGAGTTACCCTTGGCACCGTTTCTATATACGGTGATACCAAGTGCACCATCTTTATTAAATTCGACGGTTTCAACTTCTTTCATTCGAGTTGATACCGACAAACCAGATTGTTTACTGATCGCAACTTCTGCAGCGCAGGTGCCTAATTTATTTGCCTGCTCAAGTGCTATTGCAACAGCTTGTTTTAATGCTGCTAATTCATCATCAATGCGAGGTGTAGACACAAAAATACTCATCTAGTTGGTCATAATGAGCTAAGCATAACAAACCCTTAGCGCAATCACATTAATATTTAATCAGCTCAGTCAATATGCTCACACAAATCACGAATCTCAGATTATTTGATAAAATAAAAAAGCCACAAAGTACACAATTTACACTCTATAGTAGGTGTTATTAACTGAACAGTGTTATTATAGATAGGTTATTGACTAGAGATTTGTATCCATGAATATTATCGGTGACTCAGAGCACTTTAAACAGCCTTACGACCAAGATGATGATTACATCAGCAGAACTGAATTTAAGCGTGAGAGCGAAGCTTATCAGCTTTTGGGAGACAGATTAGTCGCCTTGAGCAAAAGCCAACTAGCTAAAATTGTGCTTGATGAATTTATCATGGATAGCATTGTTAAAACGAGAAGCATCAAGCCAAAAACTGAAGCTATGCGTCGTCATATGCAATATATTGGCAAATTAATGCGTAACGTTGATTTAGAAGATGTAGAAGCCCAAGTTAACCGTGTATTAAACCGTGGTAACGAAGCTTCAGCACAAAATCATATGTTAGAAAAAGCGAAAGATCGCTTATTAGCAGATGGCGATGCTGCAATTCAAGATCTGCTAGAACAACATCCACAGTTAGAGCGTCAAAAACTGCGTCAATTGATTCGCCAAGCGAATAAAGAGCTAGCAAAAGCACCTGAAGCACCGTCTAAGTCGGCTGCTGAAATTATCAAATACTTACGTGCGGAAACAGTCGCGTAAAATCTGGCTTAGCCAATAAAAAGACTCTTAATGAGTCTTTTTTTATACCTCAAATTTGCAATCCATTTATTCTTTGCTATAGACAGCCTATTTTTTATTCAATATGTTAATATATTGTAAACAACTAAAAATAATAAAAGGAGCTGCTATGCAGAAAAATATCTATTTACTGCCTGCCTTGCTATTTATGGTTAGCTGCAGTCAATACTCACCATTGGTAAGCTCAGCGCAAACTGCCAACAACCAACAAATAAGGCCAAACATCAATCAATTTCGTTTCTCTGGTCAATATCATGAAAGTAATGCCCAAGTCGATATTCTGCTAAACGAAGTTTATCTATTTTCTGGCGTATTTACTTACCCTAGCCCAAGTCACGTTAGCTCAACTAAATATGGTGAATTTAAGATCAGCAGTCGCTGTGATTTTGGATCATTACTTCAAGATAATATGTCGGTAAAGCAACAACTTGCTCATACGAACCTGACTCCAATTCATAATTTTGAGCAAGATGTTTGTACCATCTATATTGATGGATTACCGGTAGAATATTTAATTTTTAATCAATAAGCTGCGGACGTTTATGGCGTGTAAAACCATAACACGCTAAAGCGAAATAAATTGCAAATAACAACCACAAGTGTAACCAAAGTGGCAATATAACCGACCAATCTGCACCTAACTGATTTAACTTCAACATCGCCATAATCGCAGGTATTGCAGGTACAATTTGCGATAGCCACACCAATGGCTCAGGTATTAAACCTATCGGCCACACAAAACCAGAAACAAACAAAATAGGCATGGATGCCAATAATACAACTTGTGTAGGTAGGTCTCGGCGAGTAAATAAACAACTTAATGCTAAGCCACATGCTGCTGTTGCAAGTATAAATGGCAACATCAACAAACCAATCGTTATCGCATTAGCCAACAAGCTCACTTCATACAAGTAATAGCAATAACCCACATAAAAACTGCTAAAAAATAGATAGATAATCGAGAAAGCACAAATACGTCCGCAGACTAATTTAACGGCTCCAACGTCACTCCAATAACCTTGTTTACGCCACTGTCCAGCCCCTAATATGGCACCACCAATCAACAGCGTTTGATGTAAAATCAGTAAGAATAAGCCTGGTACCACATAAGGGGTATAGCCCAAAATCTTATTAAAGACTGGCACACTATTAAGATGAATTGGATCGATAGTTTGCTCTGCTTTTTGACGGCTTTGACCATGTGCTAATAATGACTTCAACTGAATTTGTTGATTAAGATCCATCCCCACCGTTACCAAGCCTTCAATCACATCCGAATAGATCAAGAAATAACTGGCATCACCTGCATAAGCCAAGGTCACACCCTTGCCTGTCAATAGATCTCGCTTAAAGTTGGCTGGGATCACCAATAAACCATGCGCCCTGCTTTCACTAATAAGCTGCTGTGCTGCTGTAATTGAGCCAACTTGTGCTGCTACTAGTAATTTTGGACTGGCATTAGCATGTTCGATTAACTCACGGCTAAGTGATGAGTGATCTAGGTCAACCACCACAATCGGCTGCTTAGTGGGTACCTCATTTAAATAAGGTAATGGATATAAGATTGAGTAAAAAATGACACCGCCAAACAAGGTTAATGCAATCGCTTTGTCGGTCGCTATCGCCTTAATTTCACGAATAATTAATTGCCAGAATGTCATGAGTGACGCTCCACCTCAATAGCTTCTGCTTGGCGCTTGCGAGCCCACTTGGCTAATATAACAATAACAGGGATCAAGACTAAAAAGCCCCAGTAGCTTTCACTCTGACGCAATACCATTTGCCAACTGTCGCCATAACTAATCACACTAATGTGGCTTTCAATATAATGACTTGATGGCATTAACTCTCGCCATAAACGGGCTAATAATGGCATCTCATGAGTTGGGAATGTGACGCCCATATAAGCAAAGGCCGGCGCAAATAATGCGGTACAAAAGCTAACAACTCGAGCGCTGTCTTGAAGCAAGAAGAACACCAGTAATACCATTAACCAAACCGCTAATAACATCACCACTTGCGCCAATACCAATAACCCGAGACTGCCAGCATAAGGCACTCCTTGATATAGGTATAACCATGTCAACATAAAACAGCCTTGCAACAATACCAGCGGCGTATACACAATGACTTTTGCCAACACATTACGCAACAAGTGTGAGTTTAACCATTGTTGATAACCACTTTGTGCCATTTCTCGATTGAGACAATTCGCAAAAATAAGCATTGCCATAATTTGCAATAACGCCACAAAAATAGGCGGAATTAAAAAGCCGACATAATTATTGTTTTGATTAAATAAAGCGGTAATTTGTGTGGTAATCGGCGAACTATTAATATTTGCTTGCGGTACAGGAATCCCCGCTGCTAACTGTTTAAGCCGAGCCAGTTCGAGCAATGCATCAGCCAAACTATGACTAATACTGCTGGAAACTAGCTTGCCAACTAATAGAAATTCACCGTTATAACGAATATCAATTGTGGGTGTATGACCTTGCTTTAAATCTTTACTCAAATCCTGTGGCAAAGTCACCATAGCAAATACTTGAGTATTGCTCATGGCGGCTTCTGCACTTGCATGATCAGCAAATTGAATCGTCTGTGTCGATGCACTGGCATCAATATGACGGGTTAATTGACGACTAATATGGCTATGGTCAAAATCAACCACAGCCACAGGCAATTGCCGCGGAATGCCTGCACTAAAGAGCCACCATAAACTTAAAGCACATAGCAACGGAATATAACTCACTAAAGCTAATAACCAAGGGTCATGCCATAGCGCATTGAGTTCTCGGCGTATTGTCGCTAACATCGTCAGCTCCAATTACAAGGGTAATAATACAGACATACCAACTCGTAATCCTGCAATTGGCTTAACTGGCGTAAGCTCAACTTCAAAAGTACGCATATCAAAATCATGGCCACTCTCAGTCGCACGCCATGTCGCAAAATTTCCCATCACGCTAATATAAGTCACTTTAAAATCAAGTTTCTGATCCAATGCTGGAACCGTAAGCTTAATCACCTCACCCTTTTTAAAACGGTGTAATAGATCTTCGCGTACTTGCAGTACCGCCCAAGCATCGTTCATATCAGTCACACTCACTACGGGGAAACCACTTGGTGCTAATTCACCTTGATGCAATAGCACCTCTGTGACTTCACCGGCAACATTACTGCGCATTTGACTGTCTTTTAAAACCGCAGTAACTTCATTAACCGCACCTTGAGCCATTTGCGCTTTACCTGCTGCAGCAACTTTAGTTTCACTACGCGCACCTTCTTGTGCCATTTGATACATAGCAAAAGCAGCCTGTTGGGTATAATTGGCAGCTTGCCATTGAGTGTAAGCTTCATCGCGCTTTTGTCTTGCTAACACACCACCTTTGTATAGGTTTTCAATACGTTCAAAGGTAGTTTTAGCTAATGCATTGGCCGCTTTTGCTTTCATCCATTGCTCTTTAGCCGCCATAATTTGTTGCTTACGCGCACCAGCATCAGCCTCTTGCTTTAATGCATCAGCGGCTAAGCGACCACCTTCGGCTTGCATTAATTTAGCATCAAGCTCAGGACTGCTAATTGAATAAAGCAGATCGCCTGCGTTAACTTGATCACCACGGCGCACCATAACCTGCTCAATACGGCCTGGTACTTTAGAAGAAATATTGTATTCTCTTGCTTCAATTTGCCCTTGTAGCGTTTCTGCTTTTGGACTGTAGGCAAGCTTAACCCCATAGGCTAATACGATAATTAATACAATTAATGCGGCTGCTGCCAGAATACGATTAGCGCGCATTGGCTTTCTCCTGTTGATGAGTACGACTGATAAATTGTTGTAATTGACCACTTACCGCCATTAATCTGGCATAAGCTTGAATATAACGATACTTAGCGGCTATCTGTTTAGTTTCTACCGCATTAAGTTTAAGTTCGGCATCGACTTGTTCAATTGAAGTCGATAAACCTTGGTTAAAAGCAAGCTCTCGCAAACGCAAATTCTCTTTGGCTAAAGCAAACGAGGTATTCAGTGCATTCACTTCCTCTTGCGCTTGCTGTAATTGACGATAGGTTTGATCTAATAACAAACTTAAATCTTGCTTAGTTTGTGCTTTGGTATAACGCGCTTGCAGTAATGCACTTTTAGCGGCTTCAACTTTATCACCACGGCCAGAATTACTGATTAATGGGACTTTTACACCGACGCCAACCATCCAATCAGGCGCCATTTCAGAAACTAAACTATCATCGCTATAAAGCTTGTAGTTACCATACAAAAACACTTTCGGCAGGTAAGCACTTTTCTCTAAATCAACTAACCCTTGAGCTTGTCTCTCTTTTGATTCAATCAAAGATAAAGCAGGATGAGTGCTCATAGTAAGCTGGGTAATCTGCGGTAATGACGGCGTATTGGTTAACATAAACAGTGGTGAATCAGTATTCACCTGAGATTGATGTAGCATTTTAGCCAAAGCAATTTGTGCCATCTGTTGTTGACGTTGAGCACTGCCATAACTCACGTTGGCATTGGCTAAAGTCACTTCGGCATTTAAGCGTTCAACTTTTGAAATTTGACCTTGTTGCTCTAGCGCTTTGGCATGATCAACATGTTTTTGTAGTGAATTGACCAGTTGTGCTTGAGTATTAACAAAGGCTTCAGTCACTGCCACCGCATAGTAACGATCGACTAAGGTCGTAAATAACTCCCGTTTTGCCAACAACATGGATTGCTGTTTTTCAGTGACTTGCGCTTGTTTAATGCGCTGCGCCGCGGTAATTTTTCCGCCAGTATAGATAGGCCACATCGCCTGTAAACTGGCAGTAAAAATATCTTGCTCACTCATCTGAGTAATAAAACTCGATGCGGGAATTTGCCCAATAATTTGCCCGATAACAGGCCCGATTTGCGGCGGTAGAGTCGCTATATCAAGTGAGGCTAATGGATTTAAGTCTCTTAAATCTAACTCAACAGGATCCGCTAAATGCGTATAACTACCACTAATCGAAAGTGATGGTAAATCTAAAGCCTTAGTCGCCTCAGCCTGTGCTTTAGCACCCTCGACTTGTTGGTTTTCAGCTTTTAGTTTATCGCTAACATGTTGTAATTGCTGCCAAGCTTGGTCAAAGCTCACCACTTCTGCTTGAGCAGTTAATGGTAATAACAACAATAAAATAGGTAATACTGATCGCATGACATCCTCTGAGCTAGAGTTAATACTCTAATTTTAGGCTATTCTATCATCATCAAGCTTTTGCTAACAATAATATATATAATAAAAAACCGCCCATAAAGAGCGGTTCTAATCGTAAAAACAACTATATTTAGGCGGTGCCGCCAACAGTCAAACGATCTAATTTCAAGGTTGGTTGACCCACACCAACAGGCACACTTTGACCATCTTTACCACAAACACCTACCCCTAAATCTAGAGATAAATCATTACCGACCATTGATATTTGGCGCATCGCTTGCGGGCCATTACCAATTAATGTTGCACCTTTAATTGGTTGAGTAATCTCACCCTTCTCAATCAAATACGCTTCAGAGGCTGAGAACACAAATTTACCTGACGTAATATCAACCTGACCACCACCAAAGTTAGGCGCATAAATGCCCTTTTCAACTGATTTGATAATGTCAGCAGGATCGGTTTGACCCGCTTTCATAAAGGTATTGGTCATACGTGGCATAGGTAAGTGTGCATATGACTCACGGCGACCATTACCGGTTGACTTTTCGCCCATCAAACGCGCATTAAGCTTATCTTGCATATAGCCTTTTAAGATACCATCTTCAATAAGTACCGTATGTTGAGTAGGCACACCTTCATCATCAATGGTCAGTGAACCACGGCGATTAGCAATAGTGCCATCGTCAACAACCGTCACGAGCTCAGAGGCTACCTGTTGCCCAATTTTACCGCTGAAAGCACTACTACCTTTACGATTAAAATCACCTTCTAAACCATGACCAACGGCTTCATGTAGTAATACCCCTGGCCACCCAGCACCTAATACCACAGCCATTTCACCCGCAGGAGCATCGATCGCTTGCAAGTTCACAGAGGCTTGACGCACGGCTTCACGAGCAAAGGCAAAACACATAGGTAAACCATGCTCATCGGTATTCATAAATACTTGATAATCATGACGTCCACCACCACCTGCGCCACCACGTTCACGCTTGCCATTTTCTTCAAGAATGACGCTGCAATTAAAACGCACTAGTGGACGAATATCCGCCGCTAAAGTGCCGTCACTTGCAGCAACGAGAATTTCTTCATGCACCCCAGATAAGCTCACGACCACTTGGATAATGCGACTGTCTAATGAACGAATATAAGCATCAGCTTGCTTAAGTAATTCAATCTTACGCACCTCTTCCATGGCAGCAATAGGATCTGCACTATCATATAGTGCCACTGCGCCGCAGCGCTTCCAGCCTTGGACTTGCATCTCTTGGCCCGCATTAGCAATCCCACGCGCAGCTTCTGCTGCTGCAGTTAATGCCGCTGGGGTAATTTCATCTGCGTAAGCGAAACCTGTTTTTTCACCACTGATGGCTCTTACACCCACACCGCGTTCAATGTGGAAGCTACCATCTTTAACGATGCCATCTTCTAAAACCCATGATTCATGGCGACTACCCTGAAAATAGAGATCTGAAAAATCGACACTACGTTGGTGAATTGTCTGTAGGTAACCTTGTAGATCATCTAACGATAAGCCTTGTTGTAATAAGCTATCGCCAACTTGTGTTAAAAATGGCATTAAACCTCTCTCTTAACTGAATTCAGTGTACTGCATCACCACATCACAGTGCTTGCAGAGTGGGTGGAGCAAAACGATTATGAGTTTGCACAGGCATACTATTTCTGACCTTTGCCAACTCAGCTAAATCTAATTGTGTATGGAGCCAACCTAAACCTTCAGGCAAACATGCTTGCACACGTCCCCATGGGTCAACCACCATCGAATGACCATATGTATGTCTATTACCTTGATTATGCTGGCCCCACTGGTCAGCTGCCAAGATAAAACATTGATTTTCTATTGCTCTAGCTTGTAATAATACTTGCCAATGCGCAGCGCCAGTTACTTGCGTAAACGCAGCGGGTAATACAATCACCTCTGCTCCAGCCAAAGTCAGCGCTCTAAAAAGCTCAGGGAACCGTAAATCATAACAAATCGCTAAACCAATTTTAGCCATTGGTGTATCAACAACACAAATATGTGAACCAGGGCAAAAAGTATCACTTTCTCGATATCGCCCAGTGCCGTCTGCTACATCAACATCAAACAAATGCAACTTATCATATTGACCTAATACCTGCCCGTCGGGCGCAAATAAGTAGCTACGACTGTAAATACGACCATCATCGGCTAGAACAGGAATAGTCCCTGCTACCATATATACTTGGTATCGGCATGATAAATCAATAAGTGATTGCTTTAACGGATGATTTTGTTCTGGGGCGGCAGCTGCTATCTGTGCAGTTTCACGGCCGCCTAACAACAAACAACATTCAGGTAATACCACCAAATGAGGTTGCAGCGATTCAAACTTAAGTTGTTTAAGCTGCGACTCGATAAAACTCAGATTGGCATTGATATCTAGGCTGCTTTGACATTGTAGTAAGCTGACATTCATCCTTGTCTCCAAATGGCATAGTAGGCTGTACTTTAGGCAAAGAGTACAACATCGCTGTTGTTACCTGAGCGGGTACAACTTCTTCCACTGTGTTCTTCAATGATTGTGTCGGCTCAACGACTGGAATAGTCTTAGGCTGAGCGCTGTTATCATCGACTGAAGCTGGAACTTTGCGTGGTAAAATTGATTCAGGGATTTCAATCTCTTTACTCTTACGCTCTAACTCTTCAAGTTTAGGATCTGACATCGTCCCTGTCACCCTAAAACGGATCTCAGAAATAACTTCGATAACAGGTTCAAGTACCTTAGTTAACGCAAAAGCGCCTAAACCAAAAGTCCATGCACTGGTACTCAGTAGTACAACCGTTGGTACACTCGATGCTAACTTAGGCACAAAGCTAATATCATAATTTAAACTTTGGCTGGTCAAGTTGGTGTAACCTCTGACTTTCACCTCACCCGCTATCGCATCCATTTTAGTATCTGTGGTTTTCACCACGCCATGATCAATACTGACATTACCATCAAATGAGTCGAAATATAAACCTTGACCAAAAACATCTGAAAAATCTAACGAAAGTTTACGAACCAAAGAATCTAAACTAAACAGCGAAAAAATACGGGCACCTTGATCGCTCACTTGCGTTAAGTGACCTTTACCAAAATCAAAGTCAACTTTGCCATTAAGCTTCTCTAAACCAAACTGGTATGGTGCACCTTGCCACGATAGCTTGGCATTTAAGGCCAATGGTGCCTCTTGCAGACCCGGTGTAATCTCCAATATCTGACTCAAATGAGCAAAATTATCGGCCTTTAATTTAAAGTCTACATTGGTCTTATTTTGAGTAGCATGAGTCCACATGCCTTTGCCTTTCAATTCAACACCATTTTGTTTTAATGATAGGGTTTGAATTTGATAACCTTGATCATTGGGTGTTCCTTGGAAAACAAGATGCCCAAGTTGATATTTATCTATTCTAAAATCATCAACATCAATCGCCAGCGGCGGCAACATCATATCGGCTGAATGCTCAACCTCTGCACTATCATGTTCAAGCTTGGGTAAACTTAAATACATTTTTTGTGCCACAATTTTTAAGCCTTGCTTGAGCCAATTAGGGTAAAAGTCTACAACGCCCACAAATTGCGGTGAATCAACATTTAACTGCCATGATTTACTTTTTGGCTGCAAGCTAAATTTGGCATCATTAAGCTGTTGGTTGCGCAAGAGTAGCTGGCTAACTCGACCATCAATAACCGTCAGTGGCGGCAATATATTCTTGTGATGGTTAGTGGCGTTTGATTCAGGTTTATCGACAGGTTGAGCTTCTGTAAATGCGTGGATCACTGGTAACCAGTCACTTAATTGTGCCTTCGCTAAATCGATCTGAATATGTCCTTGTTGCTGATTAAGTTGATCACCCGGCTTTAATAAACGGCCAATCAACAGATCATAATGATCGATACCACTTTGTTTATTGAAATCAAAGCCACTCCAAAACTCAGCTTTATCCGCTAATGTGATCCCCAGAGAAGCTTGTTTATGATCGCCAATAAATTCCACTTGCAGAGGCATTTTTTGAGTTGCACTCTTTGCCAACGGTGCAGGCAGGTCAATGCTGGTACCAACAAGATCTGAAGCTAAATGACCGCGGATCTGATAGCCAGTCGGATCAAAGATCAATTTTAATTGGCTTTGCCAACTTGTCTTACCGTGATAAAAATCTTGCAAAGGATTATCTAATTCGCTTGAAAGCTGATCGAGTTGCCAATCACCATTGATATTTATATCAACAATATAATCGGGATCGCGACTGGTGGTTTCAAAATTTAACTTGATCGGTTGATCATAAAGTTTGGCTGTAATTCCTTGTCCTTCAACAATATCATTAGTAAAACGGATCTGACCCGTCACTTGCTGTAACTGTAATCCCGCTGACTGACATAAATCGGGTTATTGTTAAATTTAACCTGACCGCGAATATCTTCACTGGCGCCATCATAAAATGGAATGCCAATATCAAGGCTACCTTGCACCGCGCCTTTGACTTGTAAAATTGCCAGTGTTTCACCGACACTATCTCTAAGTGGTGATGCCTGTAATACTGCGGTGGCATCTTGTCCACGAGTGTTAAGATCGGCTTGCACTTTAAGTAAGGTCTTTTCCCCCATATCTGGAATGTAGATATGAGCACCATTAATTGGCACTTGCATTAACTTACCTTGCTTAACCTTTAAATCCATGCGCGTATTTTCAAACAAAGCATGTAGGTTGATATCGGTAATAATCGGCCAATCAGGTTGAAACGAAAATTGGGCTTTCTGTAAATCAAAATCCGCTTGGAAAATACCACTGTGATCTTGATAAGGATAATCCGTTAAATTGCCATGCCATAACACGGTAGCAGTATTGGTATGGCCTTGACGTAGTGCATCAGCCAGATAATCGGCTAAATCGGTTCCCATCGCTTGATGCGGCAGGTAACGCCCAACATGCGCGACATTATGTACCTTCACATTCGCTAACAAGGCTAAACTGGCTTGCTCGGCAAACCCAATTTTTGCCTGAGCATTAATCGCTAAATCTTTATTATTTAATTCTAGTTGCCCAATCTCAAGCTGGTTACGCTCAAAATCCATGCTGAGCTTAATTGGCTCTGCAGTAAAGTTTAATGGCTGGCGGAACTCGCTTGGCATCGACAATTTAAGTGCCTGTTTAGGGCTGGTTAACCATAAATGATTATCACTATAAATAATCTTAGCCGCTAAGCCTGAGATTCCCGGAATCGCTTGAGTTGGATGCCAATCTAACTGCTCAAGTTGGCTACTTATAGCAAGGCTTCCCTTAGCCGGATCATAAAAATGAATTGGGCCAACAATACCTTTAGGCGCGAGTTGCTGCCACCATTTAATAGAGGCTAAGTCTTCCCCTGGAATTAACGGGATCAATGGTGCTAACTGCTGGATATCGATTTGATTGATATAGCCAAAGTAATCTTGATGTCGATTTTTTAAAGCTAAATTAAGTTCTGGCCAAGCCTTACCATTACTGCTGAAATCAAGCTGGTGACTCATGACTTGCCAACCATCGCTTTTAGGTAACCACTCAACAGCGCCACCATTAATCGAGAACTTTTGGGTTTTATTGGCTAATTTCCAACTTAACCAGCTTGGTTCAAATAACAGTAATCCTGACTCAATATGGCGCTCGTTAACACTGACCCATGCATTTAAATTGATAATTCCCTCTAACGCTAATGCTTTTGGGGTATCGTCTATTACAGCTCGATGTGATGCCCATTTACCTAAATCTAATGAGTTGGCATCTACATAAAACTGACCTTTAATGCTATCGGGATGATAACCATCACCATGTAAATCAACACTTAAGCTTACTTTTTGCTCGGCAGATTCATCTTGCGCAAGATAAATCACACCCTGTGCTTGATGTCGTAAATCAAGATTACGCCAAAAAAGATCGCGAATATGAATAGGTGGTAATTCACTATGACGACTATGTAATCGAACAACAGCATCATTAATTGAAAAACGCTGTAACTGCTCTAATAGCAATGCGTAGAGCCAATCAAAGTTACTATTAGCTTGTGAATTAGATTTGAATTGATCTAAATTTAGAGTGAGGTCAACACCAGAGAAACTGACATTTTCAACCACTGCAGAGCCTGAAAACAGAGACTCCCAAAAATCCAGTTTAATCGATGCTTGCTTGATCTTCAGTTCAAACGGCAGATGCGCCTGTTGCGGTAAACTTAGATCGGTAACAGTTAAAGCAGGCCCATAAGCCTGCCATTGTGCTTGCAGTTGCCCAATATCGACTTTTAACTGATATTCAGTCAATAAGTATTGAGCAACTTGTTCCCTTACTTCATCAAGTTGTGGTAACAGACCACGAACTAAGCTAACGGTTAATGCGAATAATACTAAGATTACGGCACAGATTGTCAGCGTAACTCGTTGTAATCTTTGAAACCACGATCCTTGTTGCACTATGCCATTACCACATCATATTTGTCTTGGGCATACATAGGCTCACTTTGCAGGCGAATTCGTTTACCCACTGCAACTTCCATTTCAGCGAGTAAATGACTCTCATCACCAGACAATGCATGATGTACCGCAGGAGAGCAATAAAGTAAGAATGCATCCGCATCATAAGCACGGTTAAGACGACCAATTTCTCTGAAAACATCATAACAGATGGTTTCAACAGTACGCATAAAGCCAGTACCATGACAGCTTGGACACTCAGCACATAACACATTCCCCAAACTTTCACGGGTACGTTTACGTGTCATTTCAACTAAGCCTAAGCCAGAGAAACCACTGATATTGGTTTTAACTCGATCATGTGACAATGCCGCGCTTAATCCCGCTAGAACTCGATTTTTATGATCTTCATGCTGCATATCAATAAAGTCGATAATGATAATACCGCCAAGATTGCGTAATCTTAACTGTCTTGCAATGGCTTGAGTCGCTTCTAAATTGGTATTAAAAATCGTGTCATCTAAATGGCGATGACCAACAAAAGCACCAGTATTAATATCAATAGTAGTCATCGCTTCTGTTTGATCAATAATCAAATAGCCGCCTGACTTGAGCTCAACTTTGCGTTGCAGCGCTTTTTGGATCTCTTTCTCAACATCATATTGGTCAAGAATAGGGACTGATGCGTTATAAAATACAATTTTGTCTGCAATTTCAGGCATAAACTCCGCGGCGAATTGGGTTAATTCACGATGAGTTTCACAAGAATCGACTTGAATACGTTCTAATTGAGTGCCAACAAAATCGCGCACAATACGCACTGGCAACGGTAAATCTTGGTAAAGCAACTGTGGTGATTTACGCTTACGACGTTCCATCACCTTCGCCCAAACTCGGCGTAAAAATGCCGCATCCTGAGCTAATTCATCACTGCCAACACCTTCCGCCGCGGTACGAATAATAAAACCGCCATCGTCATCAACAAATGGCATGGTCACGCCTTTTAAACGAGCGCGCTCTTCTTCTGATTCAATTCGCTGTGATACGCCAATATGACTTGAGCCAGGCATAAACACTAAATAACGTGATGGCAGTGTAATATCTGTCGTTAAACGCGCACCTTTAGTACCAATAGGATCTTTAACCACTTGCACCATAATATCTTGGCCTTGGCGAACCAACTCCGCAATATCACGTACAACAAAGTGTCCCTTTTCCGTGTCAGCAACACATTCAGTGTGTGGCACAATATCCGAAGCATGTAAAAAAGCGGCTTTTTCTAAACCAATATCAACAAACGCTGCCTGCATACCCGGTAAAACACGACTCACTTTACCTTTATAGATATTACCGACTAAGCCAAGCTTCATCCGTCGCTCGATATGGACTTCTTGCAGTACACCGTGTTCAACCAGTGCAACTCGGGCCTCAGTAGAACTGACGTTGATAAGAAGATCAGAGCCTATTTTAGTTTTTACTTTATGTTTGCCCATGGATTGGTACTCACTGTATCTCCAATATGAGGAGATAAAAGATGATCGAAATTACGATCGAAATTTGCATAAACGTTAGTCGTAACAAAGCGGCTAAGTTATAACACCCCTATTTGCACTAACAAGTTGCGAGTTTCCACGAGAGGTAAACCCACAATACCTGAATAACTACCATTTATGCGCTCTACAAATGATCCACCAAGCCCTTGAATGCCATACGATCCGGCTTTATCCATCGGTTCACCTGTTGCAATATAAGCAGCTATGTCAGCATCAGATAATTCACAAAACGTCACATCAGCACAGCTAAGCGCTGTATAACATACTTTACCATCGGTCACGGCAACCGCTGTCATCACTTGATGGCCTCGACCAGACAATTGACTCAACATCTGCTGAGCCTCTGCGTTATCGGCAGGCTTACCTAATAGCTGACCATCCAGTACAACTATGGTATCAGAACCAAGTACAACGCAATTATTGGTATCAGTTTCAGTTAATAAAGCCAAGCCAGCCTCAGCTTTAGCTTGTGCTAATCGTAATACATATTGATCTGCAACTTCATCATTAAACGGCGTTTCATCAATATCAGGACTGACTAATGTAAAACTAAAATCTGTCCGAGATAATCCTAATTGCGCCAATAATTCACGTCGACGTGGAGAAGTTGAAGCCAATACTAACGATTTCATTATCGCACCTTATATGAACGTCGAATGCGACGCAGTAACCAAAATACCCAAGGCCAAATAACAAGACAAGACAATGCGGGTAAAAACAGATCCATATTGAAGTGAACATCACCCACAATAAACTGTAACCAGAAAATAGCTAAATGATAAACACACACTAAGCAAGCCATAATGACGCTTTGTTGCCACACAGGAAAAGTACGTAACTTTTGGCAATGTAACACCACCACATAAACCACTAATGACATCGCTAATGCGCGTATACCTAAATGAGCGCCCATTAAAATATCGAGCATTACGCCCATAAACCACGCTGTTAAAATGTTATAACGGTACGGTAGAGCCATCGCCCAATAGATCATCACCAGTAATAGCCAATCAGGACGCCACTGCTCTACTACTGCAGGCAATGGCATAATTTGACATACTGTGGCAAAGAAGAGTGTTATCCATACCATATAGCGCGCATGAGGAGCTTGTAAACTCACGATTTAACCTCCGCACTCGTCTTTTCTGTCACTGGGGACACATTAGGAACCGTAGGCTTTGCCGTTTCAGGCCATAGTAATAATACATAACGAATACGATCTAGCTGTGCTAATGGCCTTGCAATCACTTGCGCATAATTCTGGCCATCTTCTTTTTGGACTTGCATCACCCGAGCAACCGGATAACCTTCAGGAAAACGATGACCTAAACCTGATGTCACTAATAAATCACCAACTCGAACATCAGTACTTTTAGCGACATGCTTAAGTTCTAGCTCATCAATCATGCCTGTACCGCTCGCAATAAAGCGCACATCGTTACGGCTAATTCGCACGGGAATAGCATGGGTACTATCCGATAGCAGTAGCACTCGAGAAGTTAACTTATTAACTTCAACAACTTGACCAACAACCCCTTTAGCATCAACCACGGGCTGGCCTACATAGACGCCGCTATCACTACCGTGATTAAGCACCACATATTGATGATAAGGATCGCTCGCCACTTCCATCACTTCAGCGACCATTTTTTTATTGTCCATATGGACTGGCGAGCCAAGTAAGCTACGGAGACGTTCGTTTTCTTGACGAATATGGTCAAAACGCTGTAAGCGTTCACTCATTAATAATTGTTGTCGTAACAGCTCTGCATTTTGCTTTTCAAGCATACTGCGAGTCGCAAGATTCTCTGCACTGTAATCAAGCAGCATCCCTGGCACATTAGCCAAATACTGTAATGGACTTAAAAAAGAGGCAATAGATTGACGAACAGGCGTTAATCTATCATTAGCAAATAACAACACCACCGACAAAAAAATCGCCAGTGTTAATCGAAATTGATTTGAGATACCGCGGACAAAAATAGGCTTCATAAAAAAAGGCGGCTATTCACCGCCTATCGCAAAATTAAATATCTTCGGAGAATAAATCTCCGCCATGGAGATCAATCATCTCTAGTGCTTTACCGCCGCCGCGGGCCACACAAGTTAATGGCTCTTCAGCCACCATCACAGGGATACCAGTCTCTTGCATTAATAAACGGTCTAAATCACGCAATAATGCGCCACCACCGGTTAACACCATGCCACGCTCTGAAATATCAGATGCAAGCTCTGGTGGTGATTGCTCTAAAGCAACCATAACAGCACTCACAATACCTGATAACGGCTCTTGTAATGCTTCTAGAATTTCGTTGCTGTTTAAGGTGAAACTTCTTGGTACACCTTCAGCTAAATTACGGCCACGAACTTCAATTTCAAGCACTTCATCACCTGGGTATGCAGTACCAATTGAGTGCTTAATACGTTCAGCTGTCGCTTCACCAATCAAGCTACCGTAGTTACGACGTACATAGTTGATAATAGCTTCATCGAACTTATCACCACCAATACGTACTGATGATGAGTAAACAACGCCGTTCAATGAAATGATTGCTACTTCAGTGGTACCACCACCGATATCAACCACCATAGAGCCTGTCGCTTCAGATACAGGTAAACCTGCACCAATAGCAGCAGCCATCGGCTCTTCAATTAAATACACTTCACGTGCACCAGCACCCATTGCAGACTCACGAATCGCACGACGCTCAACTTGAGTCGCACCAACTGGCACACATACCAGTACTCGTGGGCTTGGGCGGAAGAAACTGTTGTTGTGCACTTGTTTAATAAAGTGCTGTAACATTTTCTCAGTCACATAAAAATCTGCAATCACACCATCTTTCATTGGGCGAATGGCTTGAATATTGCCTGGAGTACGACCAAGCATTAGCTTAGCTTCACTACCCACAGAAGCCACAGATTTTTGACCTGAGCTGTTACGTTCGCCACGAATGGCAACAACAGAAGGCTCGTTGAGGACAATACCCTCATCACGAACATAAATTAAGGTATTTGCAGTACCTAAATCGATCGATAGATCGTTAGAAAATAAGCCACGCAGCTTTTTGAACATGTAACCAGCCCGTCTCTGTGGAATCAAAAAATGAAAAATCAGCTAACTTTAACAATCAAGCTTGTTTTCCACAAGACTGATAAGGTTAACAACGTACATTAGTGGGTAATTTTTCTATCTCTGCTTAAAATAACAGCAAGAGTAGTTAAAAATAAACTGCTTAGTGAAAAAACACTGCATTTATACTTTCACATTAACCCGATTAAAATTGCTCTTTCCAATAGATAATATGATCATCACCACGATAAGCACCAAAATGCGCATCTGCTTTTGGATTTGACAGTGAATTACCTAGCCAAAACCATTTGAGCCAAGGCACCACATTAAGTTCCACTGCAACATTGCCATTCGCTAATGGAGGAGTGTAATAAATATGCCCAATCCCAGAATGAATGTGACCCGTGGTACTACTTAAATTGGCATCAGCATAAGCTTTTAATGGTGGAAAATGAATCGGAACTTGCATATATAACCCCGTTGTTGCACCCGCAGCATGTGATGAGGTGTTATAACTGGAGCAATTATCGGCCGTATTTAATTGCCACTGGCCTTTACTATTTACAAACTGAGTATCTGCAGGCATTCGCAATACTTCATTCTTCGGGCCATAAACGTTTTGCAGTTGCATCCGTCCATAACGTAAATCACTACCACTGATATCCGTAAAACTATAACCACTACAACGTCCATTTTTATCTTGATAACAAATATTATCTGCGTCGGTAACATCGGTAGCAGAAAGATGCAGCTCAAAATTAGATTTAAAAGGGGTTTCTAACTTAGGTGTACGAATATACTTTATCGTTTCATCCAGTAACGTCGCATCTGGAGCATTAAGACTTAAGTGCCCTTCTAAAGCAATGTTTAGCGGTAATTGACGTCCAGAACGATCAATATATGTACGTCCCAACCAACGAGCTTGATAACGCCACCAGTCCGGTAACAGATAATTTAATGTTTCATTGCCATCAACAGCTAAACCTCGCACTTCGATATTGGGTTTAGCCACATTGGTAAAATGTAGTGGTTGCCCTAAATAACTGAAACTGCCACAGCTATTTTGAACCTGCGGCTGATTACCCACAATTTGTAAGCTATTTGGCGTAAACCGCCCCACCGCACTACTATATGATGCAGGAATTGTCATTCCCATATAGGCTTTAGCTTGAGGGATGACACCAAATTGAAATACCCCCACTTCATCGACAGCCTGTTTAACCACAACGGTAGCACTGTGACCATTGCCTAATCGATGCTGGTAATTTGCCGTACTTAAACGACCATTAGTGCCACCATCTGCAGTACTAGGTGCGACTAATTGATGTGATAATGGCATCTCATCTAGTTCAAAGTTAGTGGTTACCGGGTTATCGCATAAATTCGTATCATGAGACTCGTTCCATGCCACAGGTGTAATGGCCAAATTGAAAGATTGGCCCGCTTTAGCAAATACCGAACAAGTGTGGTATGGGCTATGGCAAGCTTTGGCTAAACCTTGACTATTACTGGCTTTAACACAGAATCCAAGTGGACGGCTTACAAAAGAATCAGAGCCCACAATCTCAAATCCAGGCTGATAATAACTGCCGCGTTCACTATACTGAGCCGTCAAATTCACCTTACCAGCATCGGCGTAATTAACGGTCATTTGTGCCACACCGTCAGCATTAAAATATAAGTCTACCGGAGTGGGATTAGCTTTTATCGCTATACCATTCACACTAACATTTTCAATTTTACGAGTTGGATTTAAATACTCTGTCGAAAAATTAATAGATTGATTACGATTGGTAAATAGCGGCATACAAGAATTCTCGCCACTAGGTTTTACTGCTCGCACTTGAATATTCTTGGCAGGCTGTCCCGCAATTTTATCTGGCACATCAAAAATAAACCCACTATCTTCAAACACAATATTACAGCTGGCCTGATTTATCGGACCATCGCCTTGTTGGCATAAGGTTGGATGTAATACGTCTGGATTATTCGTTGCAGCATTAATACGGATCGGCAAACTTTGATAATGGTAAAGATCAACCTTGGCACTGCCGCCCGTTACTGTTAGCAAATGACCATTTAGCAGGTCATCATCACTATGTTGTTGCCATTGACCATTAGCAATCGGATAAGGTTTTAGAGACACCATCGTGGTACCACTATATTGCTCACTACACGTCGTATTAGTACAAGCCTTTACGGTAACTGTTAACGGCCCACAGGTCAGAGGCGAATCATTATAAGCCAATTCAAAATGATCAATCGGATCGAGTACCTGATCAATTTTCTCAATGGCCATATAGCTATAAGTTTCATTTTTATGAGTTCGATCGCCGCCATAGAGATCTTCATCTATCACGACACTAACTGAACGGTCAGATAATTTACAGCGACGTAACCAGCCCCCTTGCGGACCATTACGGGTGGTTTTCTTTGCCACTAAAAAAGGAGCTTGTGTAAAATCCTGCTGTCTAAAACTCGTGATCGCATTACATTGCTTGGCAAAATTAGCCAACAACCCATTGACGGGCGTAGGTGTTGCGCCGTCAGCATTAAAATCATAGCGATAACTGTCACCGTTAAGATCCATTTGGCCATGACCAGAGCTTACAATTAAATAACCAATTTGTTCGCCCTGATTAGCATTATTATTTAACTTACAATACTTTTGCGTTGATGTTTTCACTTCGGATGGATCAAGCGAAATCGCTAATTCATCTAACTCACCGTGATGATTAATCTCTTTCACGATAGAAGTAAACCAACAGCGATGATCGGTATTGTATTTGTTATCGGTTTGCAGCTGGTGCAATATAACTGGCGCGCTAAATTCATAATCTTGATCAGTTTGATCTTCTACTTGATCGAGTATCTGATCAATATCTACCTTTTTATAGCCATTATAATTTTTATCTTGAGCGGCTTTATTCCAGTAATCCGCTCCAACAACCATCAAACCGCCATTAGGTAACTGATGCTCTCCTTGGTTTGCCGCTAACCAACTAACATTAACCATCGGCTCTGATGGCAACACTCGTCGACTACTTTTTACTGGCGGTTGCCGCTGTACAAAACTAAAACCTGTACGATCAACATGGGTTAAAAAGAGACTCGCAGGTCCATCATCATTAGGATATTGCTGATCAATCGTTGGCATTAAAAACACAACTGGCGTGGTGCCAACACTAAATGGTTTATCGAACTTTACTGACATAGTTCGTCCCACTTGAGTCACATTAGTCTGTCCCACTTGCATCTGCAATGTACCAGTAGGCTCAGGCTTAGGCGTATTATCGTTACTACAAAAACCATTAAAATCAGCTTGCTCAATCGCACTTTGATCATAGACATGAACCAAATCATCATAATTAACTGGTAATTGCGAACCAATCCCACCAGTTAAAGAGGGGTAATCCCACCAGCTTGCAGCAATTTGAACTGCACTTCTTTCCGTATAAATAATGGCATTAATATGGCTTGCACCATGGATCAATAAGCTGCCTTTAACAAAAATAATCAGATCTTCAGGATTACCATCTTGGTTAATATTAGCGTCAGTTAACGTCAGTGAATTAAAGTGTAGTCGTGTGGTTTTACCAGACGTGCGAATAAAATCCCCACCTCTAAATTTACCTGTTTCATAGTAATAATCCCCCGGACTATACACATCGCTAACCACTTGGCCTTTATTGACACAGACCGAATTCCAGCCTTGTAAAAAACAACTAATTGATGGTGAACGAGTAGGAATAGGATCGGACGTAGGAAATGCATAACTAGATTGCGGTGGTTGCTGAAAGATATCAGTACATTGGGGAACTGCACGGGCGAAGAATGACATAGTTAACAATGCCAAACAGCAGTATATTTTAACTGATAGTTGCGACAAACGAACCTCGGCAATAGTCATACAAACTTGTAATAAACTTAATTATACCTGAAGTTACTGTAAAGGTTCACTAACCGTATTTAGTTGCCTAAACTACGAATTAACCCATATCTAGTTAAAAAGCATTACTCACCATAACTTTCACGATAATAAATCACGCGATCATGGCCTCGATAATGACCAAAGTTTGCCATCGCATTTGGGTTTATTAAACCATCACCGTTAAACAGTTTTAGCCATGATGGTACCTGTAATTCAACAGGTACATCAGCGTCTTGATAAGGCGGTTCATAAAATATATAGCCTTTACCAGCGACAACATTTGCCACTTTATTTTGTAAAGTATAATCGCTATAAGCTGCTAACTGAGTTAAGCCTGCACTAGCAAGATCAATGATCAACCCTTTCTCGTCAGTTCGATATTGACTGCAAATATCCTCACGATTGCGTTGCCATTGGCCATTTTGATTAACATATTCGGTATATAACGGCATGCGTAATACTTCATCAATACGACCATAACTATTATCTAACCGAGCGCGGCCATAACGCAGTTGCGAACCTGAAATATCCGTAAATACGTAACCAATACAATTGCCTTTATCGTTTTCATAACAAACGTCATCCTTATCGGTTAAATCAAGAGCCGCTAACGTCAATGAAAAATCTGCAGAGAATGGAGCAACTAATTGAGCTTGGCGAATATATTTTAATTGTTCATTTTGTAGACTGACAAATGGCGGAGTATGCAACAAACTACCACTGAGTACTGAGGTCAATACCATATCAAGTCCGGCATGAGAATAGAGCCGATTTAGCCATTGCTTATCGTAACGCCACCACGATTCAATAAAATAGTTGTGGGTGACTTGCTCATTAGCAGCAACTGGGATCAATTCTAATCTTGGATTATCACCAGTTTGAAAAGTGAATGGTTGATCTAAATAGGTAAAGCTATTACAACTAGGTACGATAACAGGCTTATTACTGGCAAGCTTAAAACGATCTGGAATAAAACGTCCAACATTACGACTCATTGATGCTGGTATCGTCATATCAAAATAGGTTGTATCTGCCACTCCAAATTGAAAAACACCGACTTCATCAACTGCTTGTGCAACCTTATGAGTGCCCATTCGATTAGCAAGATGGCTATAACTTGAAGTTGCTAATTGACCTTTTTTTCCCGTTGCTGGCGAGATTAATTGATGAATTAATGGCACCTCATCTAAACCAAAATTGGCTGTGACTGCGTTATCACATAAATCACCATCCTGTGGTTGTTGCCACACCACTGGCGTAATCTCTAAATTAAAATATGCACCCGCTTTGCTAAATACTTCGCAGCGAGTATCAGCCTCAACACAAGCCGATGGTTCAATGGTTTCAACACAAAAACCATTTGGTCTACTGGTAAATTGATCCTGACCACTGATCACAAGACCAGCTTCTTCTGAATCCATGCGTCCAATATATTGTGCATTAACAGCAAGCCGTCCAGCATCAAGATAATCAACCTTAACCTTAGCCCGTCCTTGATGATCAAATTGCAAGTTAATCGGCGTAGTTTGTTTAATCGTTGCACCATTGAGTGTGACGGACTTGATGCCGGTGCTAGGCTGTAAGTATTGCAGCTCGAAATTGATGGCTTTGGTCTGATTCTGGAACATTGGACGGCAACTTAACTGGCCGTTATTTAACACGCTAGTACGAGCATAAAATGGCACTTCCACAGCTTTACCGGCAATTTTATTAGGGATATCAAAAATAAATTGATCATTTTCAAATGCAATCGAACAGCCCAACGCCCCAGCCAATTGGCCATTACAATGAAATTTATCATTGCGCACACCAATATTCAGCGGTGCGGAAATATTTTGTCGTAAATTAACTTTAGCAAACCCATTGATTAGCGTTAATTGATTACCAGTAAGGGAATAATTACCATGCTGCGTCCAACGACCATAGCCGCTATCAGGGTTTCTAAATAAGTTTACACTCGCTTTATTAATTAATTGATTACAACTTGCATCTCCGCATGCACTAACTTCCACCACTAATGGCTCACAAGTGAGGGCTGAGACTTGATAAGACAAATTAATATGATGTAAATCGGGATCCGGGGGAGGCTCGATATTACATTGTATGCCTTCAAAATCTGCATAATGTAAATCATCCTCTTCATAACCATCATACTCATCATCATCGACATCATATTCATAATAAATCGTATCTTTTATATCATTAATATCACCAGCAGTAGCAAACCCACCTTCAACTTCTAACATACCGTATTTATTAGCATTTAATTGACTATCAACCTCTCCAGCAATAAATAAAATGCCTTCCATCTCATTGCGGCCAATTAAGGTCAAAGTATCTTTCACATAAATAATTAAGTTTTCAATATCACTACCAAACTCTGCATTATTTAAGGTTAAATGATTAAAATACAAACGTACTGTGCCGTTTTTCTCAAATAGATTTAAATTTAATCTGTCTGAAATTTCCATTAAAAAACCACTATGATAATAATTATCACCTTGAATAAATTGATGATTAAAAAGTGGCTTAGTATTGGTAAGGGAACAATTATCTCTACCTTGCTCACACCAAACCGTCTCATCATTAGCGGTCGGAAATTTTGGCGGTATAAAATCTTGCCCGCCTAATGGCGGTTCATCAAAGATATCAACACAACTTGATTCTGATTCGGGGGTAAATGAGTTTTGACACATACAGCTAAAATCTGTTTTATCAATGAGTTCATTAAGTTTCCAGCGCTGTTCAGGCTCAATGTTATCAGCTAATATGCGCTGAGCCTCTTTACTTAACGCACTACCAAAAGCAATGCCGCCAACAACCTCTAATTTTTTTAAAGTTCTTGCTGTCATCGACCCTAAAACATATATAAAACCGGTCACTTCAGAGGATCTTGGCACGATGATTCTGTTACCAACATAAACGACTAAATCGCCTGGTGCATGCTTCTCATTGACCATAACATCACTGAGCGTAAGCACATTTCTAAAAAATAAACGCACTCCTCGTGCAAATTTGATATCACCACTCAAATTTCCATTTAAAAAATAGTGATCACCAGCGCTCAAAGCCTCACATTGCCCTTTTGAAGCATGATTACAATGAAGATTAACAGTTGATACATTCACCTTCGGTGGGGTTAATGTAAAATTCAATTTATCTTTAACTGGCACCTGAAAAATATCTTTACACTGAGGTAATTTTTTATCTGTTGGGCATGCAGAGAGTGACTTAGCATCAAATATTTTTGATGCATAATTGGCAATAGCAGTACTTGGACTAACAATAAGCAAGCAACACCAAAAAGAAAGCAAAAAACGTAAATTAATCATCTCTTAAATCTATACACTAGCCCAAATACAAACCAATAAGGCGATTATGAATAGTTATTAACAAACATTCCTAATTTACATTACATTACAAGAAGTTGATCACAATAAAGTCATGACTACTTAAGCAAGCCTTTAGATTTGCAGCAATACTTAATAATGGCGCTGATAGATCACTCGATCTCGCCCTCGATAACTGCCCAAAAAAGCACTTGCGATGGGTGTTGTTTATCGCTCATTCCTAACCAATACCATTGTAACCATGGCGCAACCGTTAACTGCACTTTAATCTCATCATCGATTAATATGGTGGGATCTGATACCGCTTGCTCAAAATAGAGCGCACTCGTGCCTTGTGATATCAGCCCACTATGATCACTGCGCGCACTGTCAGCAAAGGTATTGATTTCAGATAATGAGTAAGGCAAGACTAAAGTAACGCCAATATCACCATTGCGCATCAACGCATTCGCGTTAAACACACTACAATTATCATCTTGGTTGATTTGCCATTGACCTACATGATCGACATATTCAACTAATAACGGCATTCTTAATGCTTCAGTAGACGGTGCATAGGCATTTTTTAAACGAGCTCTACCATGTCGCATATCAATATTTTGCCCAAGGCCAATATCATGCCAAGTATGAGTTAAACAGGTACCAGATGCGTCATTTTGAACACAGATCCCATCCTGATCAGTTAGATCAGATACTGATAACGTTAGATCAAATTGAGCAGTAAACGGCGCCGTTAACTCATTCGTTTTGGTATAAAAAATTTGCTCATCCAGCAAACTAAGCTCTGGAACCGTGGGCTCAACCCGACCGATTTGACTGATTTGAATATCATGGGCGACGGTTGCTTGATAGACTCGATTAAGCCAATTTTGATTAACTCGCCACCAATCATCTACACGATAATTTAAAGTCTCTTTACCCTGCTGATTCAGCCCTAACAAGGTTAATTTAGGCACTTTATTGGTGTCATATCCAAAAGGTTGATCCAAGTAACTAAACTGCTCACATGCAGGACTTATCTTAGCTTCAGAGGCGGTTGCGGATAGATAGTATGGTGTAAATCGTCCGACACTCTCACTCGCCACGGTAGGAATATCTCGATAGCCAAAATAGTGAGAGTTTGTTTCATTTAAATCAACATCAAACTTAAATACGCCAACTTCTGAAATCGTTTGCTGAATCGAATGCATTCCAGTGCTGTGGGGATTAATCGCGATAGTAGAGATACCGAGTTCACCTTGATGACCCGCTAAAGGAGCCACTAATTGATGTGATAACGTTAATGCTGGCATGGCAAAATTACGTAAACTGGTATTATTACAAAAGGCTCGACCGCTCTCACCACTTTGCTGCCATGCGACAGCCTTAATGGTGAGATCAAATGGCTCTCCCGCTTTCATATACACAGGGCAATTTATATCTGCGCTTAAACAAGTATTGGCGGAAGAAACACAAATAGCGGCTGGTTTATTAATAAACTGATCAACCCCACTGATATCAAGTCCTGCCTCGGTGGTTCCCTGCTCACCAACTAGCTCCGCATACAATGCCATTTGACCCGCTTCAGCATAATTGACTGACAAATTCGCTTTACCCGTAATATCAAAGGTCACAGGCAACGCTGTTTTAAGACCGCTATGCTGGCCTATAGCAACCATTGTACTACCATCACTACTGAGTTCTACTTGGCTTGAAGCCTCAATTTCATTAGCATTAGGAGTAATATAGTCACTCCAAAAATTGATCACTTTGGTTTCATTGGCAAACATAGGTGCACATTGCACAGTACCAGTTCGATTATCGGCCGCAACGGCCATTAAACTGATATTTTGTTGGGGCAAGTTTGCTGTACCATCGGCGATATCAAATATAAATCCAGAGTCGGCAAAGGTGATACTGCAATCGCTGGATTTAGGATTTGCGCCTTTTTTACATAATGTAGGTCCAACCCATATTCGCAAAAAAGGAGCGATACCTAAATCAACTTGGCTCGCCTCATAATGATGTAAATAGACTTTACTCATGCCACCATTAAATGAAATCGTATCAGAGCCGGTCACATCGGCTCCACTCCAATGACCATTGCTCACGTTATATGGCAATAATGAAGCTTGTGTTTGCTGGCCTGCTAGCACGCTACAGTCAGCATTAGCACAGGCCTTAACGATGACTTCTAGTGGCTGACAAGTCAGTGGATTACCATCAGCATATTCCAACTCAAAATGATCGATAAATGCATCATTAACAACCTCATCAAAGGCAATATAAGCATAAGACTCAGAACGATGATTGCGCTCTTCATCAAAATATTGATCTTCATCTATCACCATGCTCAATTGCGTTTGCGTTAATTGACAACGACGCAACCAGCCCTCGCCACCAAGCACAGAGTTAAGTGATGCAACGAGTGTAGGCACTCCCGTAAATGATGACTGCCATGTCGATGGATTATCACATTGCTGCTGTAAACTAGAACCAACAATAGGTGCTGGATTAGTCTGATTAATGCCTACTTCATAACGATACTGTTTACTCGCCAGCTCAAGCGTACCTTTGCCTGGAGTCACCGTCATATAGGCTACTTTTTCATAGGCGATTTGTTCAGCGTTTAAGTTACCTGGCATACAATATCTCACTCCAGCATCAGTGCGCCGAACTTGTGATGACATCAGAGTTAAACCAATGGTATTAGTATTGCGTATTGCCCCGGTTGTTAGCCAACAAGAATTATTACTCCACTGCTTTTGATGGAAAATAGCCGTTTGATCGACTGGACTATCAACTTCGACAAATCGAGGAGGTTGATCTTGCAATACACCAATACCATAGCTGTCATTTAAATAGGTAAAACCAACCGTTAGTTGACGTCCGTCAGACAGCGTATGCTTTCCTTCATTAATCGTAATCCAATGGATTTCAGGCATGCGAGCTGATGCCATTTGATATACATCTTCGGGGGCTTTTTGTTGATGCCAACTAAAACCTTGATGATCAACGTTGCTTATCACAATATTAGCCGGGCCATCTTGGTTAGCATTAGCCGTTGCAATGGTAGGCATAATAAATACCGCAGGTTGAGTGCCGGACGGATAAGGGACATCAAATATCACCCGATGCACGCTGGAATATGGATTACTCAGCAGTGCTTTCGCCTTACCGAACTGTAGCTGGGTGGTAACCATTTGATTAGACGAACTTGCAGCATTGATATGACTATCATCTTGCATATCAAGAAAACGAGCAGTGACTTTACCGTTAACACTCGCACCAGAGGCAATTGTGACCTTTTGCACCCCATAAATAAGCCCATCAACCAACCCATTATTTGCCAGACTGATATTTCGATAACCAAACAATAATGGTGGCTGTGAGCTAGCTGATTGGATCATACCATCATGTATCCGAGTAATATCAGCAACAAAAATGCGAACATTGCCTAACGTGACAATACGAGCCTTATTGGTTACCGTTAAACTTTCAAACCAATAATCCCCTGCACTGAGTACCAGCTCTGCCCCATTTTGTAATATGACTTCGCCTGCACGGTGTTCACTCCCGCGATCAAAAGTTAATGCGCATTGCTTATCTAAGGTAATATTGCCTGAATGAGTTATACCTGCAGATGTGCTAGCCTGACGAGATAACACTTGGCCTTTGTTACACGATGCGATACCAAAGCTATTGTCATTACTGGTACGAAAAGCATTACTGCCAGTCACACTTAAACCGCGAATACTGCTGCCAGTCACACGGCAATAATGCCAACTCCCACTAGCAACATCACATCCTTGGCTAGCGGTTGTTTCAATTGAACAGAAATTAACAGACTCACCATTTGTGCCAGAGACTTGAGCACTAGCAGCCTGTTTGAATTGAGTTAGATTGATATTATTACAACTAAGCGGGCTATCTTGATGATGTCCTTGAATGACCTTGGGAAAATAAGTAGTCGGATCAATAGTTTCAAAAGCAAATGCACTTAAACTTAAAATACCAAAAACTAAACATAATATTCTGGCACATCTTGTAACCAACATGATTACACTCCTTGTATTCGGTTGCGAATCCAACCTTAGAACTTGCTCAATCCATGAGCAAGCCTATATTAATTCATGCCGCGCGCCTCGACTAACACTTTACGGCTGACTCTAAAACATGTTGTATCGTTACGGTCACATTGACCTATCTCACACACGCCAAGGCTCTCAATACTATATTGGGTCATGCCATGGCCGATATCATGAGCAGTACAAGTATAATTCACCTGACAATGTTTAAAACCCACCTCATTGGGCAAGTTTACGGCATTATTTACAGTTGAACATTGACCGATACCAGCACCAATTGGAAATAACTGCGACAAGCCATAATCGGCGCCACTATTTGCCGCAGCCAATGCCCGAGTTCCCATCACTTCAAGAGTAAATTGGTCATCGTCATCTTTAACGATATTAATTAATGCTGTCGCCAAAATAAATACCACGGTAATAATGAAAATAGCCATCACCAAGGCACTGCCTTGCTGTTTTTGCGGCGAATGATTACGGAACATTGATCACCTGCACTTGCTGTTGGTACTTAAAGGTTTCACCATTCACTTTAAACGTCGGCGTTAAAATCACCATGGCATTATTTTGTAATGTGGCGGGTTTTATTGAAATAGGTAATACCGACTGTCCATTGACTAACATAGACAACCCTTGCCCCATTAACACCCCACGGCCATTTATCACACCAAGATCCATTTGCGCCGGTGTTGGTTGATTAGCATGTATCCCATAATCGCTGTAACGCTTAATATCGCCATCAGCAAAAAAACAGTAGCTGATTGGATTTTGAGTCGTAAAATAACGCAGTCGCGGTGATGACTGTTTAAATTGAATAGGTTCAGAAAAAGTCACGGTACCCGTGTTAACATGTTCAATTGGAAAGCGCTGCTGATCATCACCATAAACATCAACTGGAGATAATGGGTAAATCAGTAAGTTATTACCGGGTTTCACTCCAGCACTTGGTACAAGCGTCCCTTGTGAACTTGCAGGCAATGGAT
This sequence comes from Shewanella marina JCM 15074, assembly GCF_000614975.1. Classification (GTDB taxonomy): domain Bacteria; phylum Pseudomonadota; class Gammaproteobacteria; order Enterobacterales; family Shewanellaceae; genus Shewanella; species Shewanella marina. Next base: position 80,244 of record NZ_BALM01000013.1, on the reverse strand, counting down.
TAATCGGCATACTCAGATAAGTTGAACTTGAAATAATCGGAGTAAATTCTAAACATTGCCATGTCTTATTATCACCATCATTTACCCGCAAGCTATTAGGTACGGCATTGCGTAATTCACGTGTCATCCGCTCCATCACAAAACGGCTTTGACTCAATACCTGACTGACAGAGGTCGAGTTAATGAAAATCTTGGTACCAAAGATAATGAAACTCGATACGCCAATCGCGAGGATCCCTAAAATAATGATCACAGTGACCATTTCAACAAGGGTAAAACCGCGGGATTTATTAGCTAACTGTCGCATCAAAAATTACTCCGCACCGCATCGTATTCTATCGCTTCACCTGCTGGTGTAGTCACAATCACTTGGATCAATTTTTGTGCTTGAGTATTTGGGACAACATAACTAACACTCACTTTAAGCCCAAATTCGGGGTACATACTGGCATACGTTTTATCTGAATTAAGCATTTTACTGTCAATATTTAAGCCATTGTAATCATCAATATCATTAAATTGATTTCGGCTCTCACCAGTATCAGGGCCTAACGTTATTGAACAATGCTTGGCAGTTGAATCTGCAGGGATTGCCATATTTTTTGGATAACAAGGTGGGATCCCGCCATTGGGATTGGTATTTTGATCATAACGCTTACCCCAGATCTCGTTTAAGATCGATTGTCCTAATTCCGCAGACTGCACCCGCTGCAACGTCTGCACACTGCGATCCGCTTGCGGAAATAACATAGTCGCAAGCATGACGAGTGCAATACTCATCACTAGCATGCCAACGACTAGCTCTATTAGGGTAAAACCCGCTATTGCAGCCTTATATTTAGCGGTTTGCATAAATATACCCCTGCGAAGAAATATTAATATCTTGGCTATCATCAGCAACAGCAACCAAACAGGCTCCATTGCAAATCACACTATGCCCATCTGCAGAGATCACAGGTAAACCCAATGTATTAAAACTCACCATAAATTGATTTTTAGTATTTTGTTTTAGTAACAGTTGAGTATTTGAAGGTAACATTTGCGGTGCTTCTGTTCGTATCCATGTACCTTTACTGCCATCACTGTCACGTTGATACACAAACAGTTGGTATTCTTTAGTGGTTACCTTCAGTTCAAAATATCGATCAATATTATTCATCGCCATCATTTGTACTCGGCGAAGTTCACTGATCATTTCATCTCGCAAGGTAAAAGCACTAAAACTGGATGAGGAAAGTAACTTTGGCAGCACCACAACCGATAGCACACTAATAAGTATTATCGTGGTAACCAGTTCGACTAAGGTAAAGCCTGAGTGGCGTAGTCTCATTGATTTGCTTCCTAGTTACACAATTAATGGCAATACCATTAAATATAGAGTCAAAATAATGAGCTAATTAAATCATGAAGTTGATATTTTATAAAGCAGATAAGGTATTACTAGGCATCTAAATACTATTAGGGGCATATCGCCCCTAATAAACAGCTTATTACAACTAACAACCTGTAGCAGTAATTAAATAACTCGGTAAAGCATTTGCGTTAGCTTGAGTATAAGTCAAATTACAATCTGTTGTTGGTGCACCATTTTGACGAATAGTGACAAACCCCGTGTCATTGGTAATCACCCAATCAGCTGCAGCTTGTTGTTCCGCTGTATCAGTAGAGCTAGCAACATTAGCATCAAGCACAAGTCCTAGTGCAGCCGCCGTAGAAGCAACATAACCATATACAACAGGCACATTAGTTGTACTATCAAGCGCTAAGCTTGCTGTGGCAGAGTTACTCACCCCTTTTAATGCAGATTTGGAATACACTAGGCTATTAGCACCTTGAATTGCTGCTTGTAATCCCTTTAGGGTCGCAGCACGGGCATCACCTTGTAAATTAATGAATTTAGGCGCAGCCACTACCGCTAATACACCTAAAATAATAATCACTACTACTAACTCGATTAGCGTAAAGCCTCGGCTTTTATTCATACTGTTATGTCCTTATAACAAAATTATATCCATATCACGGTGATTTACTTTGCTCACCTAACAAGCTTGTTACTCGGCAGCGCGGTCTATTAAGCAATTTCTTTGTATCAATATACAATGATACAAACACAACCAGCGCTACCGAGTATAAATACTAACGTCCACGTTAGAGTTTTTCAACATATTGATTACAAATGTTTTATTGTGCAACTAAAGTTTTACGCACACTAGCAAGATGACTCTGTTGGCATAGCACTAAAGGTGGGGGAGTTACCTGAACTACTGGCTTGGGTATAGGTAAAACGACAAGTTGCTGGCGCATCTTGCTGCCAAATTGTTGCAACACCATCACTCACAAATAAAATCCACTCACCACCATTGTTAGTTGCGACGGTATTATCTGTCGCGCTAGTCGCAATATTAAATTTAACATCGACGCCTGCTTCTAACGATGCTTCCGTTGCCTGCATATAACCATAAGCCACCGCCACTGTTTTAGTTGGCGTACTCTTACCATCAAGATTTACTGTCGCCGTGGCTAACTCCTCTTCACCTTGCAGAGAAGCTTTAGAGTAAATCAAACTATTAGCCCCTTGAATCGCGGCTTTCATCCCTTTCAAGGTTGATATTCTGGCGTCATTTTGAATATTAATAAATTTAGGCACCGCAATTACCGCTAAAATACCTAAAATAATAATCACTACTACCAATTCGATTAAGGTAAAACCTTGTTGCTTATTGTTCATTATCTTGTCTCCATCTAATCATATTGGCTATCAACACGATGTAACACGTCAGCCTTATGCACTACGAATGTTAAGTTTAGTTAAGATATTGCTGATTGCTAATTTCTAGCAAAGATCTGTTAAAACAGCAGAAAAATGGGCACGAGACATAAAATCTGGAGACAAAAAAGCCCGCGATTAGCGGGCTTTTAGGGATTCAATATAGATTAACAACCATTATTCTTAATGGTATAAACAGGTTGATTATCAGTATTTAGCTTATAGGTCAGATTACAGGCTTTGTCACCATCAATAGCTGGTGCACCTTTTTGTGTAATAGTTACTATCGTATTGTCACTCGTAATATCCCAGTCACCTTTATCCGTAAAATCAGCATCTAGTGCAGCAATTACATCATCGGCAGCGGTATTAATATAACCAAAATTTGTTTTTACAGGAGCAGTGCCTACCATAACTGTTTTATTAGCATTCACATCATCATTTTGTGTACCAGCAATCAATGACTTCGAATATACAAGCTATTCGCCCCTTGTAGTGCGGCTTGCATCCCTTTTAAGGTTGATGCGCGCGCATCAGTTTGTAAATTAATAAATTTAGGCGCAGCCACTACCGCTAAAATACCTAAAATAATAATCACCACCACCAATTCAATTAGGGTAAAACCTTGTTGTTTGTTCATCCATCAGTCCTTAACTAAATACCACTTACAAAATAACTTTTGCTTAAATAGCTAACCATTTATTACATCTTTAGCATGATACTATTCAGCACTTTATCAGCCCAAAGAATTACTGGTAACAGTTTGTATCGAAAGTGTTTTAATTATTTAGTGGTATGAACAAGAATATAAATATGCTGAGATTAATTAGATGACAGATATAAAAAAACCAGTGGGTAACCACTGGTTTTTAATATTTGCTAAATAACTAGATTGTTAGATTAACAATCAGACGCAGAAGCAATAGTAAATGTTGGAGCTGTCACTGTATCATCAGCCTTAGTTGCAGGAGTATAAGTTAAAGTACACTTATCAGGAGCACCAGCTTGCCATATTGTCGCAGTATTACTATCTTTAGGAACGTTAATAATCCAACCATCTTCGGCTGCTGATGGTGAAGTTCCTTCAGTAAATTTAACATCTAAGCCTTTAGATAAAGCAGCTTTTGTAGCCACTATGCTACCAAAATCGGTAGTTACAGTGTCACCAGAGGTATTAGATAACTTAACTGTTTGACCTGCTTTATCTTCAAGGCCTTGCAGAGAAGCTTTTGAATAAACTAATGTATTCGCGCTTTGAATTGCAGCTTGCATGCCTTTTAGGGTTGATACACGCGCATCACCTTGTAGGTTGATAAATTTAGGCGCAGCCACTACAGCTAAAATACCTAAAATAATAATCACTACCACTAATTCAATTAGGGTAAAACCTTGTTGTTTTTTCATGAGTAAATTCCTAATTAGCAGCCATTATCTACAATAGTATAAGTTGGTTGGTTACCTGGAGCTGTTGGTGCTGTATAAGTCAATTGACATGCTTTTAATGTGTCACCATCACCAGTTGCAGCAGGAGCACCAACTTGCGTTATTACAACAGGGCCAGTACCTGTAATAGTCCAATCTGCTGCATTGGCATCAACTGCGTTTTGAATATCGGCTGCATCGGCTTTAATGTAGCCATAAGCTAAATTAACGTCTTTATTAGCAACAGTTACTTTTTTATCTTTAGCAGCTTTCTCGTCACCAGCTAAAGAAGCTTTTGAATAAACTAAAGTATTCGCACCTTGAATCGCAGCTTCCATCCCTTTTAAGGTTGAAGCACGTGCATCACCTTGCAGGTTGATAAATTTAGGCGCAGCTACAACCGCTAAAATGCCTAAAATAATGATCACTACCACTAACTCAATTAGGGTAAAACCTTGTTGCTTTTTCATGATTTGATTCCTAATTAACACTTAGTCGCTGTAATAACATAATCAGGTTGATCACCTGCTTTCAATGGTGCAGTGTAAGTAAGCTTACAAGTTGAACTAGATAATTTTGTTGAGCCAGGAGCATCTTTTTGTGCGATATCTATTGATGCACCTTTATCACTAGTTGCTACAATTTTGTTACCAACAACCCAATCACCATTAGCGGTAAAGTCTGCCCCTAAAGCAGCTTTAATTGCCTCAGGAGTAGCATCTACATAACCATAATTAATTGCAACTCCGTCAGCTGTAGGAGCTGTTGCAGGCTTCGTCACTGCAGAACTTAATTTCTCTGTGCCAGCAATTAGAGACTTTGAATGAACTAAGGTATTTGCACCTTGAAGTGCTGCTTGCATCCCTTTTAAGGTTGAAGCACGAGCATCGCCTTGCAGATTGATAAATTTAGGCGCAGCTACCACAGCTAAAATACCCAAAATAATGATCACTACCACTAATTCAATTAGGGTAAAACCTTGTTGTTTTTTCATTAATAATGACCTTACGACAAAATAGGTTAATTAATGACGAACTGAGGAGTCTTGAGGGGGGAATACCACAAGCTAACCGTCGTCATACTTCAAATAAATAAGATATTTAAGTATTGTAGAGTGAATACCTAAACAGTTTATCTATTTATGATTACAGTTGAGCTCTTCCATAAGCTATCGACTAATTCACAGTAAATAGCACTGCGATTAGTATTAATGGAGACATTACTAATATAGCGTCCCCATTAAAACAAAATAGAGCGCCTATTTTTCAGGCACTCTATCATAGTTTTCTTTTGTTTTTGGTTTATTAAGATTGTTTAATCTTTAACCATTACCGTGAATTAATTAACGAAACTACTGATCTGTCCGGTTCCCGGTACATAAGTCACGCCTTTCACTCCAGGGCTAGAAGTGGTGATACCAGCAACTGCAATACCGTTGTCTGGATTAGTCTTAACAGTATTGGTTAAGTAATAAACACAGGTGTCTAAATCGGCAACTTGATTACCATTTAAATCCACAGATGAAGGCACATTATTCTCCTCCACACTCACTAAATAACGTGAACGACGTGCATCTTGACTCAATAACACATTGCGCGGCGCATTTTGTAATACGTCATTGAATACTTGCTGACAACTAGCCGCTGTCATCTGAGTTGCATCGGTATTAGTCAAACCAGTTGGGTAACCAAAACGCGGATCAAGTGCCACCTTATGGCCATCCATCACCACCACGTCATTACGACGACCATCAACTTCCCATTGTGAACGCACAAAACTGACTGCGGTAGCTAAACCACCAGCAACGCCATCAACAGTGGCATCTTCTGCATCATCGGTTACGTTCAAAAAACGTGGAATAGCAGTTGCCGCTAATAAACCTAAAATAACGATAACAATTACTAGCTCTATTAACGAGAAGCCTTGTTGTTTTTGTCTCATGCCCATCCTCAATCAAAAGTACTCTGCTTTGCCTAATATTTTAGCATTTAATCAATATTTTAGTAGCGATAAATACAATTTAGCTATCTGTTTGTCGAAAAAATGACGCTTCCATTACCTAATTGATAGGACAACGTATCCCCTCTAGCATCAATATAATTGCAAGTGTTAGCGTCATGTAGGTAAAACGTATCAACATTGAGCTCGAATGTTGTTTTTCCTAGCAGTTGATACCAGAGTAATTGGCAGCCTGAATCGCTGTTTTTTTCAATAACAGGCCAACCACCTTGTGACATCACAAATACCACTTTTTGCTGTGGCCGAAAGCCATCAAATAGTTGCCAATCCACTTTGAGTTGCTGCGGTTGCCCTACGCTTAACCATTGACCTTTAACCATAGCCAACACATAAGCAATACGATCTTGCTCTAATTTGACACTGTAACCATATCCTGGTGTTAACTGTTCAAAATGACGCCATGCGACAACGGCAATAACAAATAGAATAATCGAAACGGATATAAGCCATATATGCAATCGATTCATGTTGTCATTGAGTTTGTCTTGCAACATTAGCCTTGTCCTTTCACGACATTAAGCATATCCCACATAGGCAGATAGATACCCAATGCGAGGATCAATACAATCACAGCGACAACCCCGATCAAAATCGGCTCAAGCTTAGCGGTTAGATTTTTCAGGTCATAATCCACTTCACCTTCATAAAAATCAGCAGCATCATTTAACAGTTGATCGATTTGCCCCGTTTCTTCACCCACCGCCACCATTTGCAATACCAGCGGAGTGAACATTTTACTTTGGGTCGAGGCTCTGAGCATGGAATCTCCCGCCTCAATACCGCGTCGCATCGCGACAATATTGTCATGCATAAAGGCATTATCAACCGCATCAGCCACCAAGCTTAATGCTTGTGTCATTGGCACACCTGAACTCAACATCATTGAAAAGCTGCGGCAATAACGGGATAAAATGGAACGCTCAATTATCGTTCCTACAACGGGTAAATGTAATTTCCACTGATCCCACTTTTTCTCCCCTTTGGGAGTATGTAACCAATAACGGATGCCAATCACTAGCGCCACAAATCCCAAAGCCAATAAATACCAGTAATTAACAAAGAAATTTGAGGTACCAATTAGGATCCGAGTAGGCAATGGCAGTTCTGCACCAAAGCGGGCAAACATACTGGCAAACTTTGGAATAACAAAGATATTGAGAATGACCATCGCAATACCAATCGACATTAAAACAAAGATTGGATAACGAATAGCGGCTTTAATGCGACGGCGAGTTTCTTGTTCGCGTTCAATATAGCCAGACAATTGTAAGAAGGCATCTTCCAATTTACCGGTATTCTCACCTACGTGGATCATCGACACAAACAGCGCATCAAAAACATCAGGATGTTGATTCATGGCCGATGACAATGGCCGACCAGAAGTTAACTGCTCTGTAATATCATCAAGTGCAGCGACCATTCTCGGTGAATGCGAGGTTTCTGATAACCCCGCAATCGCACGTAATAATGGAATACCGGAACGAGTTAATGAGTACATCTGTCGCGTAAAAATTTGTAGCTCTTCAAGGCTCACTTTTGAAGCAAAAATGGTATTGAGATCAAAAGATTTGACCTCTTTAACAAAATTAATTTCAAGTGGAATAATGCCTCGAGCTAACAGCTGATCGGCAGCTGCGCCCTCATCACTAGCATCAACATTGCCTGTCACGGCTTTGCCTTCAGAATTACGTCCTCGGTACTGGAAAGATGCCATTTAACTATGCCTCGTCAGTGCCTGATAAGTTTTCAATTCCATCAATATCTTCGATCAATTTCGCAATCTCTTCTATCGTGGTATGACCCGATGCTAAGTAATGCAAAGCAGATTCTGCTAAAGGAGTAAAGTTGGGGCTCTTTCTTGCTGCAATCGCAAAATCTTGCGGATTACCACTACGCATTGCATCTATCATAGCTTCATCAAGTTCAAGCATTTCAAAAATACCAATACGGCCACGATAGCCACTACCATTACAACTTTGACAGCCATGGCCAACTCGCAAGCTCATCTGGTTAAAATCAATGTCAGAGAAACTTGATAACCAAGCTTTGTCATGTGCAGTTAAAGTATAAGGCGCCGCGCAGTTATCACATACTCGTCTCACTAAACGCTGCGCAATCACAACCCGTAGCGCACTCGCCACTAAGTAACTCGCCGCCCCCATATCAAGTAAACGCAGCGCACTGGTGATCGCATCATTGGTATGCAGTGTTGATAATACAAAGTGACCAGTCAATGCACCACGTAGACCAATTTCTGCAGTCTCTTGGTCACGCATCTCACCCACCATGATAATGTCAGGGTCTTGACGTAAGGTAGTACGCAGTACATTAGAGAAATCTAAACCGATTTTATGGTTTACCTGTACTTGGTTAATCCGTGGTAGTTGATATTCCACGGGATCTTCTACAGTAATAATTTTACGTTCAGCAGTATTTAATTCTGACAAAATACCATACAGCGTGGTGGTTTTACCGCTACCCGTAGGTCCTGTCACCAATAACATGCCATGGGGTCTACGGATCTGTTTACGGATCCGTTTCAGCATATGTTCTGGCATGCCGGTTTTATCCAGTTCAAATAAACCAGCAGATTGATCCAGCAAACGCATTACCACAGATTCACCATGGTAAATCGGCATAGTCGACATACGCACATCGATTTGATGGCCTTTCACTTCGATATGAAAACGGCCATCTTGCGGTAAACGTTTTTCAGAAATATCAAGACCTGCCATCAGCTTTAAACGCAATACTAATGCGCCTGCAATGTTCACTTCTTTTAAAATATTTTCGTGTAAGATACCGTCGATACGTTGGCGAATACGTAATGATTTTTCGCCCGGCTCAATATGAATATCTGATGCACGCATTTGTACCGCATCAGCAAAAATTGACTGTAATAACTTCACCACAGTGGTTTCATTATCACTGTCATCTGCGGTAATTGCATTTAGGTCGAAAATTTCAGACGAGGTATATTCTTGCTCAAGTTTGCCTGCAATCTTAGCGATCTGATCGGTTTGACGATATAGATTATCAAATGCATCCAATAGCTGTCTTTCTGTCACAACCGCAACATCCAATGCCTTAGGAGCGAGTAACGTCTCAAGCGTATCAAGAGCATGAATATCAGCGGGATCACTCATTGCCACCAGCACTGAAGTACCACTGTCTTCAACCACTAATGCACGATTACGTCGAGCTTGTACCTCTGTTAACAGATTAACTGTTGCAGCAGGGATCGCTTTCTTACTGATATCTAAAAATGGCAGATTTAACTGCTGCGATAAAAATTCCAGCAGCTGTCTTTCGGTAATAAATGATAAATCAATTAAGGTACGCCCTAACTTTTTACCACTCAGTTGGTGCTCAGTTAATGCCAGCTGTAGTTGTTGTTCAGAAATAATATGCTCTTGAACTAACAAGTCGCCCAAACGCATTTTTAACTTTGGCTTCACCGCTATTCTCCTAACTGCTGTAACCGAGTCTTAATAAATTGCTCTGCGGCCGATGATAAACCTGGATATAACAAGGCTTGTTTATATGCCGTCTTAGCAGCAGTATAATTTGCTTGAGAATCTAGCGCATAAGCCAATCCCATCCACCACCGAGGTTGTTCTGGTTGATGCTGAGCTAACTTACGGTAACCTTGTTCGGCTAATTCAAACTGACCGAGTTTTTGGGCAATATCACTTTGCAGCGCCCACTTTTCCATCGCAAATTTACTACTAGCAGGGATCTGTTTTAATAAAGCTAGCACGGCTTGATTATGGCCTTGAGCTAACTGTACTCGAGCTAATAAAATAATAAATTCATATTCTTTTGGGTATAACGCTAATCCTTGCTCTAACACTTCTGAAGCCTGGATATACTGCTGACGTCCATAAAACATTGCCGCTAACTGTTTACGTGCTTGATGCATGCTAGCGTCAATCGTTAATACTTGATTAAACAGTTGCATAGCATCATCCATATCACCATTACGCTTGGCATCCATAGCTAACCCAAAACGCTTTTTAGCCAATTGTTGAGGTGTTAATTTTACCTCGGTCACTGCCATCGTGCCTTGCTGAGCTTTAGTCGATGATGCCGCTTCCGCCTGACGCATAACTTGTGTTTCAGTCACTGCTGGCGACGGAGTTTGCGCGGGTTGTTTATCTGCTTTTGGTGTCTCGGTTACCGTGCTCGTTTGGGGCGTTGGTGTTGCAATCACTTTGTTAGCTAATACCGTTAACTGTTGTTGTTTAGCCGTTTGCGCTGCAGCCTCATTGATTTGATCAACTTGAGCCTCTGGCACTTGTTGCACGATTGCAGTTTGGCCACTTGGCTTAGTATCACTCACTGTTGCAGTAAGGTCTGCCTGCGTAGCTCCAATAGGCTCAGTGACTTGTATTGCTTGTGAAGTATTGACTTGTACTGTGCTGGTCTTTGTCACACTAGCCTTATCTGCACTCTGCGCTGGTACTGTTGTCGATTTAGGTACAGGGGTTGATTCAGCGACAACGGCTGCTTTTGACGCTAAGGTTGTTTCGGCATTGCCGTGCAGCCAGTAACCAAAATAGCCAGCAGCTAAGATCATCAATATTGCCACGAATACCCAAGGCCAACGCGCACTGCGGACAGGATACACCGCATGGGCTGCGGTAATATTATCCATACCATGGGGCTGTTGGCGCTGATCAAGATCTTTTAGCACCTTATTAATCACACTCATGGTGTTACTCCAAAATAAAAATAATAGCCAGTTAATGCCGCCACCATTAACAGTGACGCACCTAGCATCCATAACACTGTGTGTTTAGTTGAACCTTGCACATCTATGGTATCGACCGCGGCTGCGCGTAAATGCCGATCTAATACCTGAGCTTTTCCTTCACCATAACTCAGCATTAAAGATTTATGCGCCAAAATGTTAATTAGCCGTGGGATCCCGCGTGCTAACGTCGTTATTTTAGCGGTTTGTTTACCGGTAAATAGCGGCTGCCCTTGCCGTCCTGCTTTAGCTAAACGATGCTGAATATACGCTTGTCCTTCACTATTATTCAAAGGCCTGAGTGAGTAACTGAAGGTAATACGCTGCCGCAACTGTCTAAATTTATCTTGTTTTAAACGTTGATCTAATTCCGGCTGACCAAACAGTACCACTTGGATCAATTTGCGTTTTTCAGTTTCTAAGTTAGTGAATAAACGCAACGCTTCCAATGTTTCATCAGGCAAGGCTTGTGCTTCATCAAGTACCATCACAATCGATAGCCCCTGCCCACTTAATGCCAGTAACTGTTGCTGGATCAAAATAGAAAGCTGTAATTGATCGATATCAGCAGAAAACGTTAGCCCAAGTTCAAGCGCAACAGCCCAGCGCATTTCGGCTGGGCTAAGAAAAGGATTAGGAAGGTAAGCACAACGATAATTATCAGGTAACTCATTAATCAACTTACGACAAATAAGGGTTTTACCTGTTCCCACTTCACCAGTAACTTTAATAAAGCCTTCACCGGTTTGTAGCGCTATTTGCAGTACCTGCAACGCCTCCACATGTGATGGCAAACCTAAAAAGAAGTCCGTATTCGGAGTTAATGAAAATGGCACTTCTTTTAGGCCGAAATGTTGCAAGTACATGCAGAATTATTGCTCCTGAGGATACCAACGCTCTAGTAGTGCTTTTGAACGCTGTAGCTCTTTGGCCCAAGTATCATTACCTACTACGGTCGGCTTCAATAAGATCACTAACTCAGTTTTGGTTTTCACTTTACTGCGGTTAGTAAATGCCTCGCCTAAGAATGGAATATCACCTAATAATGGAACTTTTGAAACCACATCGCGATTTTCAGTTTTCATCAAACCGCCGATCACAACTACTGAACCTGAACGTGCTTTAATCACGGTATCAGACTCTCTGATTTCGCTTTGCGCTAATGGTAGTTTCAAAATTGAGTCAGCAGATAATTCTACTTCTTTAGTTTGCTCTTTCACATCAATCACTGATGGGTGAATATGCAATAACACATCACCAGTACCATCAATCTGAGGAGTTACATCAAGTGCAATACCAGAGAAGAACGGCGTTAACTGTACTTGTGGAGTCGAACTTGTGGTTGTTGAACCCGCAATCGTGGTTGATGACACGTTCGTCACGAAGTATTCGTCTTTACCCACTTTAATCACAGCTTTTTGGTTATTAGTCGCAGTCACTCGTGGGCTAGATAACACATCAACATCACCTTGAGTATCCAGTAAACTGATCATTGCCGCAAAATCAGCTCCTTTTACGCCAATGGTGGTAATGCCACCAATCGCATTGGTAATTTGATCACCAAAAGTACCGCCACTGGTACCAAAATCAATGCTCGTATTACCACCGTGACCCGCGCTGCCTAAAATCTGCTGCCAGTGAATACCCTGCTGATAGCCATCAGATAAAGTAACCTCTAAAACTTTAGCTTCTAGAATCACCTGACGCTGTAAATGCTCTTCGGCAGTATTTAAGAAATGACGAACTTGACGAAGCTCATTAGGGTAAGCTCGAACCGTCACTAAGCCCGCTTGTGGTGATACCACCACCTGACGTCCACCACCAGATGATCCCACAATCGATACTAAGGTTTTTTGTAACTCGCCCCAGAAATCTGTTTTAGTTTTAGAGCGGATAAATGTACCGTTAGTGGCTTCACTACCACCTTCGCTATCGCTACTATCGTTATTATTGTTATCACCAGAAACATCAGAACTTGAACTGCTATCACCGCTATTATCATTATCAGAAATACGACCAGAGTTAACTGAAGTCAACGATAAACCTTGGCGTTGCATATCTAAATAATTGAGTGGGAATGTTTCAGTGCGCATGCCTGCTGGGTAAATTTGTAGCACTCGGCCTTGGCGAGATACTTCATAACCATACATATCTTCAACGACTTGCAAGGCTTCACTTAGGGTTACACCTTTTAACGCTAGCGAAATAGTACCTGTGACGCCGGGAGCAACTGCAACACTTAGATTAGTACCTTGTACTAAGCTAGAAAAGAACACTTTGGCTTCAACACCATTTGCAGACACATCAAAACGACGCTCGCTTTTAGGTAGCGCGGCAACACCCGTTAATAAACCAGATGACGCTAACTCTTGCTGCACGCTTGCAGGCAATGCTGGCGGCGGTGGTGTTGCATTTTTTAGTGCATCAGCTTTAATCGAATTTTCAAGAGCTTCTTTCGCTGCCACAGGCTGTGGCCGATCCGTGGTCTGGCAAGCCACTAAAAATAGTGATAGCAAAGGCATCATGTATTTAATCACGGTCATTTAGGTATATTTCCCTTGGAATTTTTAACTGATTGAAACAAGTTTAATTGACGACCATCTGCTAATTTAACGTAGCTATCGCCAATATATTTAATACGTACACCTTGTACTCGCGCGCCGACTTTATACATATTGTTATTGATAACAGCAATAGCATCACGGCCCGCTTTAACCACACTATTTAAGACCAAATCGCCAGATTCAATACTTTCTGTGTGTTGCTGCCCAGCATAAGCCGCTGGACGCGTAGGATCTTTTAATGCAGCAGCTTCAGCCGTTGTCAGCGACAGCACCAAGAGCGAACCTATCAAATACAAATAACTAGTTTTTACTGGCAACACTGATAAAGTCCTTATTGATACTCAAGGTATTTAATTCTAGCTCGACTTTGGCAATTGGATACTTATCCACCACATAATCTAGCTTATTCCAATATAACCTTGATGGTAATTGCTCTACCGATTCAACAAATCTTAACGTTGAAAAATAATCACCTTCAAACACAATACGAATACCATGACGGTATAAATTCATCTTGTTATGATCTTTATCTTTCAATAATGGCACTGCGGCAATCGAGTTAAACTCAATTAATTTTAAACCTTTCACTTTACTTAGCAGCTGTGATAACACTTGCGCCATGTCATCGGCAGGGATCATATCAACCATTTGCTGTTTAAGTTTTTGATCTGCGCTATCTGTTTGTAATTCAATATCCGCTAATTTCTTGCGATATTCATCGTCTGGATTAATTTTAAGACGTTGTTGATAACCTTCTATGTGCAACTGCAGTAACTGATTATCAGTAGTCAGTGAATCAAGCTGTGACTGTAATTGCTGCTGCTTCATCCAACCATCATCTAAAATCAAATACGCAACACTGGCTAACACAACAAAAAGCGCAGTCGCAATCATGATGCGCTCACGTTCGGTTAACGCATTAAATTTTTGGCCTATTACAACCCATCTTTGCTTCATTGGTTGCTCCCCGCCGCTTTTTCTTTCGTCACAATTTGACTCTGCAAACTAAATGCTAATGGTTGATCTTTACCGCGGCTCATTGTCATAGAAGCAAATGTTTGACCGCTAAAGGCTTGAGTTGACTCTAGACGCTCAATCCACTGTGGTACATTTTTAGGTTGCAATGCAAAACCATCAAATTGATAGTGGCCGTTACCCATTTGAATACGGCTCAGCCAGACAGCATCGGTTGTCACTTGAGCCAGATCAGTTAACGCTGTCGCAAAACCTTGATTGTCAGGTTGGAGCTGACGCTGTTTAAGATGAATAAGTAGCTCATTCTTCAATGCTAATTGCTCTGTCTCACGCTTAACTTGAGCAACTAATGCTTGTCCTGCGACTTTTAGAGAGAGCTGCTGCTCTAACTTTTCTTTATTTGTTGATAATATGAGCTGCTTATCTTGTTGCTGACTAAGCGCAACTTGAGTTTGGCTAAACTCCCAATAACTCCACATCATCAGTAATATCGCAATCACTACAATTGCTGCGCTTGTCATCATTAAATGTTCAAACGATAAACGTAATTTAGGCGGCAATAATGCTTCTGAAAATAAATTAACTCTTAACTTACTCATCAGAGGCCTCACTCACATTTGCAGCTCGCGTGCACTCGCTATAGGCCAACATCGCTAAAGTCGTCTCTACTGACATTTTTTCAATCACATTCACGGGTTGATT
Organism: Shewanella marina JCM 15074; assembly: GCF_000614975.1. GTDB lineage: Bacteria > Pseudomonadota > Gammaproteobacteria > Enterobacterales > Shewanellaceae > Shewanella > Shewanella marina. The sequence continues at coordinate 65,042 of NZ_BALM01000013.1, read as the reverse complement.
AAAATTAGGCGTTAAAAGTTGGGCTAATGCATTCACTTCGCCATCCATTAAAAGCTCTATTGAGGCAACAGGAGATTGATGCAATAAGCTTTCGAAATAATCCATCGAACGCTGCATCTCTAAAGTCAAATTATCAGCGATACCATAAGAAAGCTGTTCTGCATTCATTTTATACAGCTCGCCAAAACCACGCACATGACGTTGCATATATAATGCGCCTTCACGCACCACTGCCAGTAACAGATCTTGACCGGGCACTAAACAAACAATCATATGAGCATGTTTATCTGATACAAATAGATTGCTCAGCGTCAATTCTTCGACGCCAATATTGGCAATTGTTAACTTATAATCCTGAGCACTGGCACATAATTTAGATAACATTGCTTTATCGGCAACCACAACTTGTAGTTTAGACGAGTTGGTAATGGGTGATTCAAAGTAGTCTAAATGAATATTATGAACTGGAATTGACACCATATCTTTAATTGACCAAAGCAAGGCGCTAGCCAACTCATCACCTTCTACCGCTGGTTTATCGGCAATTAATAATTGGTATAGCTTTGGTGAAAGTACGATAGAGAGTTCACAATGCCCGAAATCATCGGCTATTTGTGCGAATAGAGAGTCCCAACCGTTTGATTGATAATCTAATTCTTCAGTTCTAATCGGTGTATTAGCGGTTTGCGGAACATATACCCATGCTTTATCTAAGCCTAGAAACAGGCCTATCTGCGGTAACGAACTTGATTTGCGCCAAAACATTAATCTATTAAACACAATTTTTATCCATGAATTTTGTCGATAAAACAACAATGCTACAAGTGTTGCTAATCTTAGTTATTTGACGCAGCGGTTATCCAACATTGATTTTTAATATTAATATTTTCTCTCGTGACTCATCATTATTACGACTGAGACCTCACGAAAAATCACACTATATAATAAACTTATCCATACCCATAAACAAGTTAACTATTTGTTAATAAACATATTACACTTGTATTTATGCAGCGGGCTTAAAGAAATAACTGCCTTGTGCGGCACTCACACCTAAAATTCTTAAAATCTGCCATTCTTCAAACGACTCAACACCTTGAGCAAATACTTGTACATCGGTACGGTACAAACTGCCAATCAAACTACGAATAAATAATTGGTTCTCAGGTGACATATGGATTTGACTAACAATTGAACGATGCAGCTTAATTAAATCAAATTGAAATAGCTTGATGTACTGCGTACTGACCACTTGCTGCCCAACATGATCAACACAAATTCTAGCCCCCATTTTTTTGATCATTTTAAAAATAGGTAACAGCTGCTGTTGATGCGCAATAACAACATTTTCGCTGACCTCAAAAATGAGCTGATCAACATAATGTCGATACTCCAATAAAATTCGAGTTAACCAACCAACAAAAGCTTTATTTTGCAACGAATCTAAACTTAAATTAATCGCATAATATTGTTTTGAAGATTCAGCCTGAGGCAAAACTTCGAATAATATCTTTTCTATAATTTGCCGTTCAATTTTAGGCATTAAGCCACATTTCACCGCCATTGGAATAAACAAATGAGCTTTAATGACGTTTCCATGTGTATCTTTAACCGTAGCAAAAACTTCACGATGATCAATAAGGTCATCACTATCAATAACGGGTTGCGAAATAATACCAAAGCGTTTCTTCGTTAATGCATCTTCTAATAATGCCCGCCAACGTACAGAACCACGATTAAATTCAGCATCAACCGCCCCTTTATCATACATAAACCAAGTATTATTACCTTGTAGTTGCGCCGCTCTTAATGCCATATCCGCTTCTTCAACAACGCCAGCTTTACTGTCTTGTTCTTTATAATAGGCACATCCTAAATGCAAAATATTATCTTGCTGGTATAACGGACTTACCGGTAAATGTAGACAGACTTTCAGAATTTTAGCAGCAAGCTGCTCAGCTTCAAGTAACGACAGTTGCGGCACAATAATCGCAAACTGATTGTCATTACGGCGGGCAAAAATTGAATCAGGATGAGCCTGCAATAATTGATTAATACCATTAATGGCAAGGTGCAATAGCTCAAGCATTTGGCTTGAACCTACTTTTTTAGACATTAACTCTAAATCTTCAAACTCAATTAACAACACGGCGCCATGAGCAATCATTTTATGTTCATAACTCAGTGCATTTAGACGATTATTAAGAAATAAAATATTACCAATCCCAGTTTCTGCATCCAAAAAGGTATTGGCTCGAATAAATTTATCAAACCGCGACCGCTCTTGTTGCGCATCCTCCAATTCATCTAATAACTGTGTTAATGCTTGATCGATAATCTTAGGTTTAATCGCCTCCTTAAAACTACGGGCGCGATCATACTCTTTCATCACGATGTATTGACTGCGTTTTGCCAGAGACTCTATACCTTGCAACTGCGAGCTGTACCATAAATAGCCAAACCGAACAAAAACAATGACCGCAATCAAACCAAAGATCAGCACTTGCCATTCCGTCATAGTAAAGCGATGTAAAATATAAGGAGGCGCCATTTTAATCAAAAAATGGCTAGACTGAGGCAAATCAAGATCAACACGATATTGCACATAATGCTCAAGCCCAAGCTGATCTTGATAGTTAAAAATCAATTGTTGCTGCTGATATAGCTGAAACGATTCTGTATTAAACGCTTTTAATAATGAGGGTAACCACGGAGAGACTTGATTAAATCCAGATTGGGCATAATTTTCAACTAGAATGGATTCAATCTCATCCACTTGTTGATTTTGAAACTTATAACTTAAATGAGTAAAGCTAATATAGGCAGTTAACAAGAATATAAAAGCAACAGCAGCTAACGATACAAGCCAAAACCTAGTTAATTTTTGAATCAATATTTGGGTTAATTTCATAAACAGCTTCCTGCTGATTAGTATAAAACCGAGCGCGACACAAAACCAAATTGTTGCCTACATCCTGAGGACGACTTATATCTAAAATCTAACGCTGGTCATGTGTTATAAATGCCTACTTAAGCACAATTATTGAGCAACAACTAATGAAAATCAACATTTATACCCAAACAACTTGAAGTTGCGATTTTCAGGAGCGTTTAAGCAAGTTCAATTCAAGGCACATCTATGCAGGAATAGCATACCTTATAAAATCAAAAAGGAGGCCGAGGCCTCCTTATACTCACACGACGATTAAATGATTAAGCGTAATGCGTTGGTAACTGAGTTAGTGCAGCAACACCAGATTCAATTGCCGCAGTCGCAACCGCATGGGCAATACGAGGTAATAATCTTGGGTCCATTGGCTTAGGTAATACATATTCTGCGCCAAAGTTTAGTTCTGTCACGTTTGGATATGCTGCAAGCACAGACTCAGGAACAGGCTCTTTAGCTAATTCAGCAATCGCCTTAACTGCAGCAATTTTCATTTCATCATTAATGCAAGATGCACGCACATCTAAAGCACCACGGAAAATAAACGGGAAACACAGTACATTATTGACTTGATTTGGATAATCACTGCGCCCTGTCCCCATAATGATATCTTGACGCACCGCGTGAGCTAATTCAGGTTTAATTTCAGGATCTGGATTTGAACAAGCAAAAATAACTGGATTAGGAGCCATCAACGCCACGTCTTCAGCAGTTAATAAATCAGCGCCAGATAATCCTAAGAATACATCTGCATCAGTAATCACATCTTGTAAAGTGCGCTTATCAGTATTATTGGCAAATAAAGCCTTATACTCATTGATGTCATCGCGACGAGTATGGATCACGCCCTGACGGTCTAACATATAGATGTTTTCACGTTGAGCACCACACTTAACCAACATCGTCATACAAGCAATAGCCGCTGCACCAGCACCTAAACATACAAAAGTGGCTTTGCACAACTCTTTACCCTGAATTTCTAAGGCATTAATCATGCCTGCAGCGGTTACGATTGCAGTGCCATGCTGGTCATCATGAAAAACAGGCACTTGGCAGCGTTCAATTAATTCACGCTCAATCTCAAAACACTCAGGCGCTTTAATATCTTCAAGGTTAATACCACCAAACGTATCCGCAATAGCCTCAACCGTATTAATAAACTCTTCAGTTGTTCTATGCTTAACTTCAATATCAGTCGCATCAATATTTGCAAAGTGCTTGAATAGTAATGCCTTACCTTCCATTACAGGCTTTGAGGCTAATGGACCTAAATTGCCCAATCCTAAAATCGCAGTACCATTGGTAATCACCGCAACAGTATTACCTTTATTGGTATAACGGTAAGCATCATCTGGATTTGAAGCAATTTCTCTTACGGGCTCTGCCACTCCAGGGCTATAAGCAAGTGCTAAGTCATGACTATTATTGGCAGGTTTAGTTAAAGTAACGGCTGTTTTACCCGGAATAGGGAATTCATGATAGTCCAAGGCTTGCTGACGGAAGTCGGTCATTATTGTTGATCCTAAAAGGCGCAATGGTTAATTATAATTAGATGAGATTGACTCAATATTCAGCACAACAATACCCGATTACAATTTGATTTCAAGCTGGAGATTCGTTTTTTCAGAGGCTTAACAAATAAATATGGAGCAACTGCGAAATATAAACAGCAACAATGCTGTTATTCAAAGTTTTTTTGCCATATTTTGTAATTATAATACATAAACAATGCTGTTATATCGCTTATATAGCCTATGTTTCACAAGGAAGATTGGTAAAATTACAAGATTACAGGTATTTCAAAAGCAAACACTGTTTTTTGATAAATAACTTAATAAAAAATAACCTTTTGATATAAAAAAGCATTTTCTAAAACGTAAAAAGGCGCCTGAAGGCGCCTTTTTTAAATTCAATGCAGAAGTGATTACTTCTTGCTAAGCATACCGAAACGCTTGTTGAACTTGTCAATACGTCCACCAGTATCAACAACTTTCTGCGTACCAGTATAGAATGGGTGACAATCACCACATACGTCTAAGTGGATGTTCTTACCAGCAGTAGAGTTGATCTTAATAACGTTACCACAAGTACAAGTACAAGTGATTTCTGCATATTCAGGATGGATACCTGGTTTCATTGGAATTACCTCAAGTTTAAGGCCATGTCGCTCTTCCAACCCGAAGTCGGACACCACATGCGGTTAATAGAAATTTTGACGCGCAATAGTACAGTATCTACCACAGCGATACAAGCTAATTATTGACCATTAACTAATGCGAGATAATGGGCCTTTGCCTCAGCCTTGTTACCCTGACTCAATAACAAATAATTGGATGGACATAGCAACCTTTTACCAGGTAATAACCCATTGATTTTATATTGATAAAAAGCATGCGGGTTTTTCTGATATATCGCTAACATAGCAGCGTAAATATTGACTTTCCATAGGAGAGCATAGCGTTTTGCAATACTCCATAACGTTTCGTCATCACGATAAGACAAGGTACAATTTTGTCCATTATCGCTTTCAATGACTAATGTATTGGTCCATATAACAGGCCCATTATCTTGCAGCTTCTGCGTATTATCATTCGCACTGGCGACTTGAGTTCCTCCAATGAACAACAATATCAATGCAATATAAGCTGCAACATTAAAACTTAATCCCTTCATAGTGCCTCCAAATTTAAATCTACTGGCTCTACAAACTGATGCTCTGTAAACTTAACCGATTGAATAGTTAAAATTATGCTTGTATGACTCTTTTTGTCGAAGTAGCTTTGCCTGTACCGTTACGGCAAAACTTCAGTTATAGCGTGCCAACAACGATAGCGATAACGCCTGTTATTGGTGCTCGCGTAAAAGTCCCTTTTGGCAGGGTTCAATTAATCGGACTGATCACAGCTGTAATGGATCAGTGCTCGCTGCCACCTGCAAAAATAAAACCCATACTAGAAATATTAGACCAACAAGCAATTTTGCCAGAAAGTCTTTTCAAATTAACTTTATGGGCAGCTCGCTATTATTTTTGTAGCCAAGGACAAATGCTCACCCAAGCCCTCCCTGTTGCACTAAGGAAGGGAGCCGATACCAATAGCAAAGATAAAAGCTGCTGGGTATTATCTCAAACAGGTAAAGAAGCGGCACTAGAGCAATTTAAAAAAGCCCCCGCGCAACGTAAAATTATTCAATATTTACAACAACAAAGTCTAGAGTCTGCCGATATTAATTTGCTTGAGCTAAGCCGAGCAGGATTAAAAGCACTACATGATAAAGGCTTTATTAAGCAAATAGATGTCAAACATGAAGTTGATTTAAGTTGGCGCCATAAGCCAGTTTTAGATGAACAACCACATAAATTAAACCCAGAGCAAGCGATTGCCGTTGCAGCGATTAATCAACTCACGGGCTATGCCACATGTTTAATAGAAGGTATTACAGGCTCGGGCAAAACTGAAGTTTATTTAGCCGCGTTAGAGCGTATTATTAATGAGGGTAAACAAGCCCTTATTCTTGTACCTGAAATAGGCCTTACCCCACAAACGATTAACCGATTTAAACGCCGTTTTAATGTCACAGTGGCAGTGCTTCACTCTGGTTTAACCGACAATCAGCGTCTGCATGCATGGCGACAAGCGAGCGCAGGCGAAGCGGCTATTATTATCGGCACTCGTTCGGCATTATTTACGCCAATGGCCTACCCAGGCATTATTATTCTTGATGAAGAACATGACGCGAGTTTTAAACAACAAGAAGGCATTGGTTATCACGCTCGTGATTTAGCGGTTATGCGTGGCAATTTAGAAAAAATTCCGGTATTACTTGGTTCTGCAACGCCATCATTAGAAAGTCTGCAAAATGCTCTCAGTGGACGTTACCGCCACCTATTACTTAATCAACGTGCTGGTAATGCTGAAAAAGTTAAACAGGGCATTATTGATATTCGTAATCAGCCGCTTAATACTGGACTATCGACCGCGCTCATTAATGAGATGAGACTGCATCTTGATGCGGGTAATCAAGTATTATTGTTTCTAAACCGCCGCGGTTTTGCCCCAGCATTGATTTGCCATGAGTGTGGTTATCTGCATGAGTGTGATCGCTGTGATGCTTTTTTCACAGTTCATCAAGCATTAGGTGAAATATGCTGCCATCACTGTGGTAACCAATATGCCATTCCCCGTCAATGTCACCAATGTGGTAGCACGATGTTAATGGGGCAAGGTGTAGGAACGGAACAATTAGAACAAGTCCTTACGCAACTTTTCCCAGATCATCCTGTGGTACGAATTGACCGTGACACGACTCGCCTCAAAGGCAGTCTTGAACAGCACCTAAACGCGATTCATAAAGGTGAATATAAGATTTTACTTGGCACTCAAATGCTCGCCAAAGGTCATCACTTCCCAGATGTTACGTTAGTGGGATTATTAGATGTTGATGGAGCCCTTTTTAGTGCAGACTTTAGGGCACCAGAACGTTTTGGCCAGCTTTATACTCAAGTTGCAGGGCGTGCAGGTCGCGCCAATAAGCCCGGTACCGTTTTACTGCAAACACATCAAAGCGATAACCCTATTTTACGTGATATACTACACAGAGGTTACGGTGAATTTGCGCGCAGTCAATTACAAGAGCGTAATCAAGCACAGTTGCCGCCAGCATGGCATATGTTATTAATTAGAGCGGAATCTCATGACGCTCAAGATGCAGATAACCTACTCAATGCTATCTGTAATCTGTGTCAATTGGACGATGACTTTGAAGTTATTGGCCCAATACCAGCACCATTAGATAAAAAAGCCGGTAAATATCGACGTCAATTAATGCTACAAGCCAAAACTCGTGCTAGGTTACAACTTGAGTTTGAGCAAATTTTACCGCAAATTGATCAATTACCAGAGGCAAAACGCTGCCGTTGGAGCCTAGATCGAGATCCACAAGATCTACTTTAAATACATTTTCATGAAAAATTTATTCAGAAGATAGCTATTTAGGCCGTTAAAGCGTTAAAATATGCTGTTATTACGTACAGTTTTCTTTCAGTTAGTATCAGATAAAACGCCAATGAAATCACATATTCAATCTTTGCTAGAACAAACCCTTGATTCCCTTAAACAACAGGGCATCATCCCTGCAGATTTTACAGCACGAATCCAAGTCGATCGAACCAAAGATAAATCACATGGAGATCTGGCGACCAACTTAGCAATGATGCTAACTAAGGCCGCGGGAATGAAGCCAAGAGATTTGGCGCAATTAATTATCGACAACTTACCTGAGTCATCTCATGTTGCAAAAGTCGAAATTGCAGGTCCAGGATTTATCAACTTCTTTATTGATGACAATGCTCTTGCGAGCCAACTACAAGTTGCGCTAGAAGATGAGCATTTAGGCATTCAATTACCACAACAACAAACTATCGTTGTTGATTACTCTTCGCCTAACCTTGCTAAAGAGATGCACGTAGGTCACCTACGTTCAACTATCATCGGTGACAGCGCTGCCCGCGCGCTGGAGTTTTTAGGTCACAATGTTATTCGTCAAAACCACGTAGGCGACTGGGGTACTCAGTTTGGTATGTTGCTTGCCTATATGGAAGAGCTACGCGCTCAACATCAAGACAAAGCACATTTAGAACTTGCTGATTTAGAAGGCTTCTACCGTGCAGCAAAATTGCGTTTTGACGAATCTGCAGATTTTGCTACTCGCGCACGTCAGCTAGTAGTAGAACTACAATCAGGTGATGAGTACTGCCATAAACTATGGCAAGAGTTTAATAATATTTCATTAAACCATTGTTACGATATTTACCAGCGTTTAGGTGTGAGCATGACTCGCGCAGATATTCGTGGTGAAAGTTCATATAACGATGATTTACCACAAGTTGTTACTGACTTAGACAAACTCGGTTTGCTGTCAGAAAGTAATGGCGCAAAAGTGGTTTTCCAAAACGAATTTAAAACCAAAGAAGGCGAGCCTTTACCGGTTATTATTCAAAAAGCAGATGGCGGCTATTTATATGCCACAACTGACTTAGCAGCCATGCGTTACCGTTCAAATATATTACACGCTGACCGTGTACTTTACTTTGTTGATTTACGCCAAGCACTGCATTTCCAACAAGTATTTAATCTCGCTAAAACGGCTAACTTTGTAAGCAAAGAGATGAGCCTAGAACACTTAGGCTTCGGTACCATGAACGGTGAAGATGGCCGTCCATTTAAAACCCGTAGCGGTGGTGTAGTTAAGCTGGTTGATCTATTAGATGAAGCAGTGGTACGTGCAACTGAACTTGTACGCAGTAAGAATCCAGATATGGATGAAGCTGAACTTGAAAGCATTGCAAAAGTGGTAGGTATTGCTTCTGTTAAGTACGCTGATTTATCTAAGAACCGTGCTAGCGATTATATCTTCAGCTTCGAGCAAATGCTGAGCTTTGAAGGTAATACAGCGCCTTACTTACTTTATGCATACACTCGTGTTGCAGGCATCTTCAAGCGTGCTGCAGATATTGATTTATCGAATGCAAAAATTGTACTTGAGCATGACAAAGAGAAAGAGTTAGGCAGTAAATTAGCGCAGTTTGGTGAAACAGTTAACCGTATGGTTGCTAAAGGCCAACCGCATGTGCTTTGTGCATATTTATTCGAGTTAGCCGGTGCCTTCTCTAGCTTCTATGAAGCTTGTCCAGTACTAGCAGCAGAAACCGAAGAGCAGAAACTTAGCCGCTTATTATTAGCAAAACTTACCGCTAAGACCCTAAAACAAGGTCTAACCTTATTAGGCATTGAAACCTTAGAGCGTATGTAATAATGAGTAATCGTGATTACGCTAACCGCAAACCACGAAAAAGCGGGAAGGCGCGTACTACATCGCGTAAAGCGACTGCAGCACCGAAGCGCTTCCCGATAATATTGGCAATCGCCGTCACTGTTATTGTCGTAGGTTTTGGTTATTTTTTGTGGCACCTAAAAAGTGCCACACCAGAGCCTGTTGCCGTACCTGAAGTGAAAGTGGTTCAGCCCGTAGTAAAGAAAGATCCAAATGCACTACCACCTAAGCCCAAAGAAGAATGGACTTATTTGGAAACCTTAGAAAATAAAAAGGTTGAAATCGACTTACCTAAAGATACTAAGCCAACGCGTCCATATCAGATGCAATGTGGTTCATTTAAAGTGAAATCACAGGCTGAAGAAATGAAAGCGATCATCGCTTTCCAAGGGTTAAGCGCACAAATAAGACATCAGGGCTCTTGGTTTAAAGTCGTGCTGGGACCTTACGAACGCAAACGTCTTGCTGAACGTGAACGCCATAAGCTTCAAGCTGCTGGTATGAACGGTTGCCAAATCTGGTTCTGGGAAGGCTAACCTAACCACGATTGCATAATGTATTAGCTAATATTAAGGCGACAATTGATAAAATTGTCGCCTTTTTCTTGATATTTACTTTTTCTACCCCCATATCCCTTTCATTAGCCCGATAATTGAGTTTGTCTCATCGGCAAAAGTAAGAGGATCTATCGTGACCACAATCGTATCAGTACGCCGCAATAATCAAGTTGTTATCGCAGGAGACGGCCAAGTCTCATTAGGCAATACCGTAATGAAAGGTAATGCTAAAAAAGTACGTCGCTTATACCATAATCAAGTATTAGCCGGTTTTGCCGGTGGTACCGCCGATGCCTTCACCTTATTCGAGCGCTTTGAAGCAAAATTAGAAATGCATCAAGGCCATTTAATGAAAGCTGCTGTTGAGTTAGCCAAAGATTGGCGTACCGACCGCATGCTACGCAAGTTAGAAGCACTACTTGCCGTTGCAGATTCTGAAAGCTCTCTCATCATTACTGGTAATGGTGACGTAGTTCAACCTGAAAATGACCTAATTGCGATTGGTTCAGGTGGTAATTTTGCTCAATCTGCAGCCATTGCACTATTAGAAAACACCGACTTATCAGCTAGAGATTGCTGAAAAATCATTAACGATTGCGGGTAATATCTGCGTGTTTACTAACCAATTCAAAACGATCGAAGAATTAAAATATTAATTTTTCGAGAGAGGAAATAATATGTCTGAAATGACACCACGTGAAATTGTTCACGAACTTGATGCCCATATCATTGGTCAACACAATGCCAAGCGCTCAGTTGCAATAGCACTGCGTAACCGCTGGCGTCGTATGCAACTTGATGCTGCATTACGTCAAGAAGTCACACCAAAAAACATTCTAATGATTGGTCCAACAGGTGTTGGTAAAACAGAGATTGCCCGTCGTCTTGCCAAATTAGCTAAAGCACCTTTTATTAAGGTTGAAGCGACTAAATTCACTGAAGTGGGTTATGTGGGTAAAGAAGTTGACCAAATCATTCGCGATCTCACTGAAGTCGCAATCAAACTGACTCGTGAAGAGCAAATGGCTAAGTGTAAATTCCGCGCCGAAGAAAATGCTGAAGAGCGTATTCTAGATGCACTTTTACCTAAGCCTAAAAATGATTGGGAGACTGAAACTAAAACTGATTCAGGTACTCGCCAAGTATTCCGTAAAAAATTACGTGAAGGTCAATTAGACGATAAAGAGATCGAAATTGATATTGCTGAGCCACAAGCTGGTATTGAAATCATGTCACCTCCAGGTATGGAAGAGATGACTTCACAGCTACAAAGCATGTTCCAAAATATGGGACAAGGCGCAACTAAGCGTCGTAAGCTTAAAATCAAAGATGCCTTTAAGCAGCTGATTGAAGAAGAAGCGGCTAAGTTAGTGAACCAAGAAGATCTAAAACAACAAGCTATTGAGCTAGTTGAACAACACGGTATCGTGTTCTTAGATGAGATTGATAAGATCTGTAAGCGTGGCGACAGCTCAGGCCCAGACGTATCACGCGAAGGTGTTCAGCGCGATCTACTACCTTTAGTTGAAGGTTCTACCATTAACACTAAACATGGTATGGTTAAAACCGACCATATTCTGTTTATTGCATCTGGTGCATTCCAGATGGCAAAGCCTTCTGATTTAATTCCTGAATTACAAGGTCGTTTACCAATTCGTGTTGAATTAGAAGCACTTTCAGCCAACGACTTTAAGCGGATTTTGGTTGAGCCACACGCATCACTAACTGAACAGTATGCTGCATTAATGGCAACTGAAGGCGTTAAGGTTGAGTTTGCAGAATCTGGCATTGAGCGTATTGCAGAAGCAGCATGGCAAGTAAACGAGCGTACCGAAAATATTGGTGCTCGACGTTTACATACTGTGATGGAAAAACTGATGGAAGAGATCTCTTATGATGCTTCTGATAAATCAGGTGAAAGCTTCATCATTGATGCTAAGTATGTCAATGACCATTTAGACACGCTTGTACAAGATGAAGATCTAAGTCGCTTCATTCTGTAAAAACAAACTATACCTGAGGTTGCTTGGGTATATACTTAAGGGCAGGTTATCCTGCCCTTTTTTATGGATTTTGAGAAAAGTTATGACTGTCAATACACCCAATGTTACTGGCCTTAAACTGAAGCGTAAATCACGCTTACTTGAAGTCACCTTTGATAATGGTGAAACCCATGCCATCAGCTGCGAGATGCTACGCGTATATTCACCATCAGCAGAAGTACACGGTCATGGCAATCCGGTATTAGTGACCCATAAAAAGAACGTTAATATTACTGCGCTAGAGCCGGTTGGTCGTTATGCAGTAAAAATCGTATTTGATGATGGTCATAATACAGGTCTATATTCATGGAAAATCCTCTATGATTTATGCACTAACCAAGCTGAATTGTTTGAACAATATCTCGCAAAATTACGCGCCGCTAAAGCGAGCCGCGAACCACTGATTGCCATGAATATATCTTATAGCTAATCAGCTGATTTGGGCTGGTTATATATTTTGATTAAATGATAAATATTGATACCAGCCACAAATGCATTCATGCCTGCCACGGGCCAAGCCGTAATGCCTATTCCATAAATGACAAACAAGCTACAACCCACAAAATTAAGCCAACGTAGCCAAATAATATCCTTCATCATCAATGAAATAGCCACCATCACCGAGGCTAAATATCCTATAATTTCAATACTATTAATCTCACTCATAGATGCCTCTCAAATAAAAAACGATCTTAATTGATCTGCTTATATTATGTTTAGATTATGTAACAAATAACGATAAATAAAGATATTTAAATACAAACATGACAAACATTAACTAATACTGTAAAAATCAATAACATCTACATCATCTGCATAAAATTCACTCAATTGCGTGATTGATAACGCTTTTCTTTTTAAAAATCCCTTATATACTGGAATTAAACCGCTAGTTTGTACTGCTCCCTGTACAACGCGGATCTACAGGAGTGAATTTATGGAATACAACACCTCAGAACTGTGTGACATGTATCTAGATGTCGTTGACGTTGTGGAACCTATGTTCAGTAACTATGGTGGTTGTAACTCATTTGGTGGCTCTATCAGCACAATCAAGTGTTTTGAAGACAATGGTCTAATTGCTGAAGTCCTTCAAGAAGATGGCGAAGGCAAGGTACTACTGGTTGATGGTGGTGGTTCACTGAGACGTGCACTAGTTGATGCATCAATTGCCGAAATTGCAGCAAATAACAACTGGGAAGGCATTATTGTCTATGGCAGTGTCCGTGATGTAGATACGCTAGAGGAAATAGATATAGGCATTCAAGCGCTTGCCTCTATTCCCGTAGGAGCAGATGGTAATGGTATTGGTGAAGTTGAAGTGCCTGTGAATTTTGGCGGTGTCACCTTCCTACCGGGCGATCATATCTATGCTGATAACACCGGCGTTATTCTTTCCCCTGAACCATTAGATATTGAATAAGCGATTGTTATCCATTAAAGCCAGCATTTAGCTGGCTTTTTTATTGCCCAAACCATGATAATTAGCAACAATAGCGAAACATTTTATTATCATGCAGACTTTATGGCTCAATTTCACTATTTTACCGATACAGCTGCCAAGCAACTGATTCACCCACGTGAAGGTGAACGTAAACTCGGCCAAGCAATTCAATACCCACAAACACAATTATCAATAGCCGCAAACCTACAGCAAGCGCAACAAGCAGGTGTTAAGTTCGTTATCGTGGGATTAAGTGATGATGTTGGACCGCAAGCTAATTATGGCCGTGCGGGTGCAACAGGTGCATTTACAGCGGCTATGCAACAATGGCTCAATCTACAAGCGAATGATTTCTTTGATGCTAGCTGCACTATGGTATTAGGCGAACTGCAACAAGATATCCCCTCTTCATCAGATATTGAATCACTACGCAGGGCAACGGCTGAATTTGATCAAGCAGTGATCCCGTTAGTCAGCGAAGTATTCAAGCAAGGTATGCAATTAATTGCCATAGGCGGTGGCCATAACAATGCTTATGGCATTATCAAAGCCCTAAGTGAAACAAAACACAGTGGCATAGCGGCGATCAACCTTGACCCACATTGTGACTTTAGACCATTAGAAGGCCGCCATAGCGGCAATGGCTTTAGTTATGCGGCAACAGAAGGCTATCTTAAGCAATATCATGTTTTGGGCTTACATGAACTTAAAAACTCGCAAGCCAGTCTTGAGCAACTCAATCGATTTGGTGCCAGTTGGCATACCTTCCAACAAATATGGGTTAGACAAGAACTCACACTCAATCAAGCTTGCCAACAAGCATTATCAAAGTTCGCTGAAGATGACTTACCATTTGGTATTGAACTCGATGTTGATGCTATTAACAACATGCCAGCAAGCGCTATTACAGTAGCAGGGGTGCCATTGATTGATGCTGCACGTTATATTCATTTTTTTGCACATCATTGCCAACCAAACTATCTCCATGTCACAGAAGCAGCACCAAGTTGCCATAACGTCAGCTCAAGTATCGGAATTCGTGAAGTAGGTCAAAGTATTAGCGAATTAATTTATGCATATATTAAGCCGCAGCTTATTTAAATTTAGCTAATACTCATGTACGTGAGGATCGTTGTATAAATGGACAGTTTTATGCTCTAATGCCCGCTGACATAAGCATGGATAAATCGCCCATTAACGCGCAGTATTTAAACTTGATCACAGACTAATCAATTAGTGATTCTGCGTATAAATTGGATAGCTTAAACTACCACAGTCAATATTTTAATAGGAATAAGAAATGTCAGAAGGCGCACCAAAGAGTACCCATTTTGGTTATAAAACAGTAGAAACTGAGCAGAAAGCCGATCTGGTTGCCGACGTTTTCCACTCTGTTGCGGCTAAATACGACATCATGAATGATGTAATGTCATTTGGCATTCATCGTTTTTGGAAACGCTTTACCATTGAAACAGCAGCCCCTCGCCCAGGTATGCATGTGCTAGACCTAGCAGGCGGTACTGGCGATTTAACCGCTAAATTTTCAGATCTTGTCGGTCCAACTGGTAAAGTAGTATTAGCAGATATTAACGACTCAATGTTAAAAGTAGGTCGAGCAAAATTACGCGACCGAGGCATTGTAGGTAATGTTAATTATGTGCAAGCTAACGCAGAAGCGCTGCCATTCCCAGACAATTACTTTGATATTATTACTATCGCTTTTGGTCTACGTAATGTGACCGATAAAGATGCAGCATTGCGCTCAATGCAACGTGTACTAAAGCCAGGCGGAAAACTGTTAGTATTAGAGTTTTCTAAGCCTCAACATGAAGTGATGCGTAAAATATACGACACATATAGCTTCAAGATTTTGCCAAAAATGGGACAAATGATTACAGATGATGCAGACAGCTATGAATACTTAGCTGAATCAATTCGTATGCATCCAGATCAAGAAACCTTAAAGCAAATGATGTGTGATGCAGGCTTTGAGCAAGTTGATTACACCAATATGACCGATGGTATTGTAGCGCTACACCGCGGATACAAGTTCTAATGCAAGTCAATCACTTGGCACTCGGATTATGTTCAATGCTGGAGCTTGCATTTGCTAAAGCCCAGCAATACAGCCAACCAGATAACGAATTACCCACCAGTCTCAAAGGGCAAGTGATTGCAATACAATTACGCCAGCTTGATTGGCCTATTTATCTGATTCTAAGCTCACGTATTCAAGTGCTAAGTCATTATAAAGGCGAATCAAATTGTGCTGTAAGTACCGACTTGCAGCATCTATATTCGCTGACAGAAGGTGAAAACCTCACCCAATTAATCAAACAAGATAAATTACAAATTGAAGGTGATTTATCAGTTTTACAAAATTTTAGCCATTATCTGCAGCATTTAGACGTTGATATTATTGAACCACTGGCACAAGTCATCGGCGATGCGCCAGCGCATATGTTCAGCCAACAGCTGCTACGAGGCAAACAACGTCTACAACAAATAGGTCGGCAAACAGAACGACATTTTAGCCAATTGACTACCCAAGAATACCGATTAGCACCACATAAGCTTGAGATGATTAATTTTACCGATAACATTGAACTTATAAACCAAGACATTGATGCTTTGGCGGTGCGCATACAACAGTTGGAACACAAGGTTAACACATGACAAAAAGCAGTATCAGCAGAGGTTATCAAGTACTTAAAACGGCTTTGCAATACGGTTTAGATGATCTGATTCCCAGTAATGTCGCCCCTTGGTACTTAAAACTGCTACGTCATAGTTTATTCTGGATCCGCAACCAGCATAAAGATAAACCAGCAGGTGAGCGACTTAAACTGGCACTGCAACAACTGGGGCCCATTTATATCAAGCTTGGGCAAATGCTCTCAACTCGCCGCGACTTACTCAATGACGAGTGGGCAATGCAATTAGCCATGCTGCAAGATAAAGTGCCCTCTTTTGATGGCAAACTTGCACGCCAAGAAATTGAAACCGCCCTTCAAGCCCCTATTGAGTCTCTATTCGATAACTTTGACGAACAGCCATTAGCATCAGCCTCAATTGCTCAAGTTCACAGTGCAAATTTAAAAAGTACTGGGGCAGATGTTGTCTTAAAGGTGCTTAGACCAAATATTGAAGCGCAAATTCATGCTGATTTGCAGTTGATGAAAAAGTTAGCCAATATCGTTGACTCACTCCTTGGCAGTGATAACCGCTTACGCGCACCAGAAGTTATCGCAGATTACAGGCATACCATCCTAGGTGAGCTAGACTTAAATAAAGAAGCGGCTAACGCCATCAAATTAAAGCAAAATTTTGCCGATTCAGAAGCATTGTATATACCCGCGGTTTACCAAGACTTATGCTCACAACGGCTAATGGTGATGGAACGCATTTATGGCATTCCAGTATCAGATATTGATGCATTAAATGCCCAAGGCACAGATTTAAAGCTATTAGCTGAGCGTGGCGTACAAGTCTTTTTTACTCAGGTATTTAGAGATAACTTCTTTCATGCTGATATGCATCCTGGCAATATTTTTGTATCGACAGAGCAACCAGATAACCCACAATATATCGGCTTGGATTGCGGTATTATGGGCAGTCTCACTAAAGAAGATCAACGCTATCTTGCAGAGAACTTCTTAGCTTTCTTTAATCGTGATTATCAACGTATTGCTCAGCTTTATATTGAATCCGGTTGGGTCACTGATAGCACTGATAAGTACGCTTTTGAGCAAGCGATCAAGCAAGTGTGTGAACCCATGTTTAATAAGCCGCTATCTGAAATTTCATTCGGATTGTTGCTATTAGAACTGTTCAAAACCGCACGCGAATTTGAAATCGTAGTGCAGCCACAACTCGTTTTACTTGAAAAAACATTGCTTTACATCGAGGGGTTAGGCCGTCAACTATATCCACAACTTGATTTATGGCAAACCGCAAAACCATTCTTAGAACAGTGGATGGATGAGCAAATCGGCGTTAAACATATGTTTAACCAGATTAAGCAACAGCTACCAAGCTGGGCAGATAAAATCCCTGAGCTACCAGAACTCGTTTATGACAATTTAAAATTAGGTAAATCTTTATTAACTCAGCAACAAAAGTTACTTGATAAATACCTAATTCATCAAAGAAAATTGCATAAGAGTAACTTTTTGCTGATAACTTCGGCGATTTTGTTGATCTGTGGCACAATTTTATTCAACCAGCAGGTTACACTATCGGGCGCTTGTGCCTGTATAATACTTGGCGCAGCGGTATGGCTAATGGGATGGCGATCTAGACCAAAAAACCGTACACTTTAGCTAGCACTAAACTTTTATAGGTTCATAATATAACAAGAACCTACTATCAATCTTTATGAGGATACCTGCATGGGTGGTATTAGTATTTGGCAACTTCTAATTATTGCTTTAATCGTAGTTTTGTTATTCGGAACTAAAAAGCTTCGTTCGCTAGGTGGTGACCTAGGTGGTGCAATAAAAGGATTTAAGAGCGCAATGTCTACTGAAGATGAGAAAAAAGCCATCGAAGAAAAAGACGCTGCGGCCACTTCTGCACCAGAATCTACAGCTCAAGCAACAACTGCAACTGCTCAAACAGCGCAGCCTGTTAAAGCTGAGCAAACAGCACAAGCGGCTCCTGAAAAGAAGCCAGAGTCTAAAGAACAGGCGTAAATCCATATGTTCGACGGTATTGGCTTTTCAGAGCTACTGTTGATCGGTATTTTGGGGCTGGTTGTACTCGGCCCCGAAAGATTACCTACCGCAGTCCGCTCCATTACAGGTTGGATCCGCGCGATGAAACGCATGGCCAACTCAGTAAAAGATGAACTCGAGCAGGAACTCAAGCTAGAAGAGTTACACAATGACTTAAAGAAAGCCGAAAACAAAGGCTTATCTAATTTGTCGCCCGAGTTACAAGAATCGATTGATCAGCTAAAACAAGCAGCTCAATCTGTTAATCGTCCATATGATGTTTCAGACATTCCTTCTGCGAGTGATTCACCAAAGGTTACTAAACCTCAAGACTCATCAAACCAGACGACGTCTAATTCAGACACTAAAAGTTAACAGGTAATCCATGTCGCAACAGCAACCGCTTATTGGTCACTTGCTTGAGCTACGCACTAAGCTGCTTAAAGCAATCGCAAGTGTACTAATTGTATTTATCAGCTTAGTTTACTGGGCTAAAGATATTTACCACTATGTAGCAACACCATTAATGCAAGCCATGCCAGCACATAGCAGCATGATTGCAACGGATGTCGCGGCGCCTTTCTTTGCCCCGTTTAAATTAACCTTAGTATTAGCATTTTTTATTGCTATTCCTTACGTGCTATACCAAATTTGGTCATTTATCGCGCCGGGACTTTACAAGCATGAAAAACGCTTAGTTATGCCACTACTGGTGAGCAGTACTTTACTGTTTTATCTTGGTATTGCATTTGCCTACTATGTGGTATTCCCTATTGTATTTGGTTTCTTTGCTAACGCAGCGCCAGAAGGTGTTGAAGTCGCAACAGATATCAGTAGTTACTTAAGCTTTATTTTAAAACTGTTTTTTGCATTTGGTTTAGCTTTTGAAATCCCTATCGCAGTAATTTTATTGTGCTGGGCAGGTGTCACTACACCTGATGATTTAAAAGCCAAGCGACCATATATTGTGGTTGGTGCATTCGTGGTCGGTATGCTATTAACACCGCCAGATGTACTGTCTCAAACCATGCTCGCTATACCTATGTTGATCTTATTTGAAGGTGGTTTGTTGGCGGCTCGTTTTATAGCAAGTCAGCAGATGATGAAGAAGAAGACGACGAACAACAAGACAATGAACAGCAAAAAGATGAGCATCAAGCTAATCAATAATTTTTAGTGCTAACTTGTTGGTTTAAATACTTAAAGCGGGATTGCAAATATTCTCATGCCAGTTGTCGATAATAATTATCGACATAATATTGGCTGAATATAGTTTGCTAACCCGCTTTTTTATTATATAAATCAGAGACGACCTATTTTAAAAATAAGCAAAACACATAAGGAATTTGTTAATGCGATTATCTTGGTTCTCTGCCAGCCTTATTTTACTTTCAACTAGTACCCATGCGGCATCACCGATAAACTCATTACAAGATTGTCGGCAGATTAACGATAAGCTAGAAAGATTAGTCTGTTATGACAACTTAGCTGATGCTCAACAAGTTAACCCACAAGCTCAAGCAACAATCGTGGCGACTCCACCTGCCGTTGTAGCAAGCAAGCCAGAAAACACCTTTGGCGTGATACCTAAACCGATTGAAAAAGTAGATAAGATTGAACTGACAATCAGTAAAGTAAACAAAAATCCTTATGGTGCACTGCGACTTTACTTTGAAAATGGTCAAGTATGGAAGCAAACTGATACCCGTAGTTTCCGCTTAAAGTCAGGTGATAAGGTTTACATCGAAAGAGCAGCTTTAGGGTCATTTTTATTAGGTATAGACGGCCGTAATACCACCATTAGGGTTAAGCGCGTAGAATAATGAATTTAACGTATACAGATATCGCTGTTAATTTAATTGGCAGTGATTTAGAGCAAAACTACCAATCAATTATTGATGGTGCGGCTGCCGTTGGAGTGTCGCAAATGATCATCATTGGTAGTGATCTCACCGAGAGCCAGCATGTTATTGATATTTGCCAGCAGTACCCAAATCAACTTTACGCGACTGCTGGTGTACATCCGCACCATGCCAGTCAATGGCAGCCTCAAAGTAAACAACAATTAGCCAGCTTATTACAACACGCATCAGTTGTAGCTGTTGGTGAATGCGGCTTAGATTACAATCGGGATTTCTCGCCAAGAGCCGATCAAAGAAAAGCATTTAGCGAGCAATTACAGCTTGCAGTTGAAACTCAGCTGCCTGTGTATATGCATGAACGCGATGCTCATCAAGATTTTTACGACATCTTAAAAGAGTTTCGTGCAGACTTAAGTAATGCCGTATTGCATTGCTTTACTGGTGAACAGGCGCATATGGAACGTTATCTTGAATTGGGTTTACATTTAGGTATCACAGGCTGGGTTTGCGATGAACGCCGTGGCCAAACCTTAGCTGAGTTGGTTAAAACCATGCCTGCCGATAAAATAATGATTGAAACTGATAGCCCTTACCTCTTACCTAGAAGCATGCGACCAAAACCCAAATCAAGCAAAAATAAACCAAGCTATTTACCCTATATTGCTCAATATATTGCAGATTTACGTGGAGAACCACTCGAGGTATTTGCTAACCAATGCCAACTAAATACCCAAACATTTTTTAATATTTAACAGTGTGATTGCATGAAATATATTTGCTTTGTTAGCCTCGCGATCCTGTCACTAGTCATTAATGCTAGGGTTGCATTCGCCCATTCAGAGCAAGAGCTCAGCCATATAATAGAGATAAATAGCAGCACAATAAGCACGATTCAACAGGCGATAACCAGTCAACACTGGCGATTAATGACAGCGAAAGATCGTCAAATCATTGATGATAAAACCGTATGGCTTAAACTCACCTTGCCCGTATCCACTTCAGCCGCAGATCAACAAGCAATATTAATTAATAATCCACTGCTTGATCATATTACGGTTTATCAAGTTCAGCAGGGTAAAGTCACCCAAACAGTGAAATTAGGCGACAATATCCCTTTCAGTGCCAGACCCATTGCCAGTACCAACTTTATCGTGCCTTTTTATCGTGATGATCAAATTCAAACCTTTTATCTGCAAGTCTCATCGAGTGGTAACTTAAATCTCCCCATTCATGTTGTAAATCTTAAACAGCTATCAGAACGGCTAGAGTTACAGGCTTTAATTGATGGTTTACAGTTAGGTGGCCTCATTATTATCAGTATTTTCACTGTGTTAATTGCCATATTGTCTCGCTCTAAAAGCTATATCTATTACTCTTGCTATGTATTTACCATTACCTTGTTAGCCGCGAGTTTAAATGGTTATGCATTTCGTTTTTTATGGCCACAATTACCGCAAGTCCAACAGTTGATTATGCCTGTACTTATCCCTGTTATTTTGGCATTAGCGCTAATGTTTACAGAGCAAGTATTACGTCTCAAAAATGACTCGATTAAGCTGTCAAAGACGTGCAAAGGATTAACGTTCACAATGATCCTCATTGGCATAATGAGCCAATTTATTAGTTATACCCATGCCCTATTTACCAATATGTTTATGGCCATTATTGTGGCCATTACCATGACATTCATCGCCACGGTTCAAGGTGCTAAACAACACAAAATGGCGAAGTTATTTGCAATCGCTTGGGGCTGTTTATTAGTCGGTACATGTTGGTCTGGTGCACTTTACACTGGCATAGCAAATAGTCAGATGCAGCCACAAATGCCGATAATGATCGGCTTAACGTTCGAAATTCTCATTATGGGATTTATTCTTGCGGTACGTTTTAACGATGAGCGTCAACAGAAACAGCAAATGCAACAAGATGCCTTACACCAAGCCGAACAGATAAAAATCGCTAAAGATGAGGCGTTATATCTAAAGAATATCAGTCATGATCGCTTAGAGCGCATGGTACATGAGCGCACAATCAAGCTAGAAAAAACCCTTAAAGAACTTAGTATTGCCAATACCAAATTGGTTGAGTTATCGACATCAGATGCCTTAACTGGCGTCAATAATAGAGTATCCTTTGACGAAACCTTACTCTATCAAAGTAAACTGAGCCGCCGCTATCAAGCGAGTCTGGCTTTACTTATTTTAGACATTGATGAGTTCAAACAAGTTAACGACACCCATGGTCACCTAGCCGGTGACGAGGTCTTAATTCAATTAGCTCGCAACATTGCCAAGCACTTAAAACGACCTTCTGATCATTTATCACGTTTTGGCGGCGAAGAGTTTGTTATTATTTTGCCAAATACTGATACCGATGGCGCTTTATCTGTTGCAGAAAAAATTCGTCAAGCAATTGAACATTTATCTATTCCTTGGCAGGAACATAAGTTAAATATTACGGTCAGTATTGGGGTCAGCGTGGCCATTATACAAGACACTTGTCAGCCGCATAAATTATTAGACCAAGCAGATAAAGCCCTATATCGAGCCAAACGATTAGGTCGCAACCAAGTTTGCCTCTATTCACCCGCAATAGAGACGCAATAAGTTTTAGGAGTTTAAAGTGAATATTATTACTAGTGCCTTCCCACAACGCAGAATGCGTCGCATGCGCAAACATGACTTTAGTCGTCGTTTAATGGCTGAGAATCAATTATCAGTTAACGACCTCATCTACCCAATGTTTGTACTTGAAGGTAATAATCGTACTGAGCAAGTTGCATCAATGCCAGGCGTTGAACGCTACTCAATTGATCTGCTATTAAAAGAAGCACAAGAATTAGTTGATTTAGGCATTCCAATGATTGCCCTATTCCCAGTGACACCTGCGGAAAAGAAAACATTAATGGCCGAAGAAGCTTATAACCCTGATGCACTAGTACAACGTGCAGTACGAGAGTTAAAGCGTGAATTCCCAGAGCTAGGTGTAATGACTGATGTGGCTCTTGACCCTTTTACTACCCATGGTCAAGACGGCATTATTGATGATACCGGCTATATCATGAACGACATCACTACTGAAATTTTAGTGAAGCAGGCGCTATCGCATGCTGAAGCTGGCGCAGATGTAATTGCACCATCAGATATGATGGATGGCCGTATTGGCGCAATCCGTGAAGCATTAGAAGAAGCGGGTTATGTTAATACTCTAATCATGGCCTACTCAGCTAAGTACTCTTCAAACTATTATGGTCCATTCCGTGATGCAGTTGGCTCTGCAGGCAACATTAAAGGTGGCAACAAGCACAGCTACCAAATGGATCCAGCCAATAGCGATGAAGCACTACATGAAGTTGCTCTTGATATTCAAGAAGGTGCAGATATGGTGATGGTAAAACCAGGTATGCCATACCTAGATATCGTGCATCGCGTTAAAACAGAACTTGCAGTGCCAACATACGCTTACCAAGTGAGTGGTGAATATGCTATGCATATGGCGGCGATTGAAAACGGTTGGTTGGCTGAAAAAGCCATCGTGATGGAATCACTATTATGCTTTAAACGCGCTGGTGCTAACGGCGTATTAACTTACTTTGCTAAGCGCGTAGCACAGTGGTTAAAAGAAGATAAATAGTCTTCACTAAACCTCTGCTAGAATTAAAGCCGCAATTATTGCGGCTTTTTTTTGTGACATTAAGCACAGCTCATACAAGAACTCCTTTGCCCACCTAGCATAAGGTGATTAATTGTTGGTATAGCCATGTACAAAACAATAAAAGGCATGTATGAAATCAATTATCAAAGTAGCACTGACACTCACGGCATTAGCCATTAGTGGTCAAAGTATGGCATCTTCGGGTTGTAGCTTTAGTGACTCAAACAGTTTTTTACCCACATGTGGGGCGGAGAAAAAAGAAGTGATTATTACCGGATTAATTAGCCCAGAAACATTAGCAAAAGAAGCATGGTTTGATGAAAGCCTAAAAGATTATAAAATTGATGAAGCGACGCTTGCACCACTTAAAGCGATCACGACACCAACAGAAATCGTAGTCATTATTGGCACTTGGTGCCCTGATTGTCACCGTGAAACCCCACGTTTCATTAAGATAATCGAGACCATCAATAACCCAAATATCACAGTAAAATATATAGGGATTGATCGTACTAAAACCGATCCTGATGGTTTAGCCAAAGCTTACGAATTTACCCGTATTCCAACCTTTATCGTTTATCAAGACGGTAAAGAGATCGGCCGAATTATCGAAAAACCAGCAGTATCATTAGAGCAAGATTTAGTGGCGATTTTGAAGTAATTGTTATAGTTCCACACAAAAAAAGCACCTTTAAGGTGCTTTTTGCTTTTATCTAGATGCCTTATAGAGCATTAAGCAATTCGCTGGGCTAACAACTGCAACACCCCTTCACGTAATGCGCCGCCAGAAAGCTCAAGTTGCTTAATATTAAGTAACTGAAATAATGCTAATAAAATGGCAACACTAGCCACAAATGTAGGAGCTCGCTCTGCGCTTAAATGAGAAATACCAACTAGACTAGCGTCGGTTTGCTGCAGAATTTCAGCTTGTAACTGTTGCAAAACCGCTAAGGTAATAACATCGCTTTGCTGACGTAGCTGCAATAGTTCAATCACAGACTGAACAGCGCCAGAGGCACCAACAACAGTCAGCCAACCAAGCTGCTTAAGTGACTTAAGTTGCGGTGCTAAGCACTTTGCAACGGCATCATGAGCCTGCTCAAATTGGTCTAGGTTATAGGGACTTTTGGCAAAAAATTGTCGATTAAAAGTGACACAGCCCATCTCTAAGCTAGTCTTATAAAGCAACTTATCACCGTCACCGATAATAAATTCAGTACTCGCGCCACCAATATCAATCACTAAACGGCGACCATCACCATCAGTCGTCGCCACCATACCTTGGTAAATCAACTCTGCTTCACGTAAGCCGCAAATGACATCAATATCAGCATGTAAAATCGATTTAGCCTGCTGCTTAAATTCAGCCGCATTGCTCATATTACGCAAAGTTGCCGTAGCAATAATCGCAATATGTTGATGACTTACCCCCTCTTTCCCTAGCATTTTGGCAAACATGCGTAGGCAATCTAAGCCCCGTTGCATCGCTTCATCTGACAAGCTGCCATCCGCTTGAAGTCCCTCTGCTAATCTTACTTTACGTTTATATTTAGCAACAATTTTAGGTTGGCCATCATGGGTATGAGCAACCAACATATTAAAACTATTAGAACCTAAGGTTATGGCAGCATATAGAGTCATAATTTACACTGGGCGACGACGCGCTCGATCATGACGCGCAGGGCGTTGGCCTGGACGCGTGCTTCTTTCTTTTGGGTTACGATTATGGCTAGTTGGTTTACGGTGAATCTTAACTGGCTCAGGAATATCATCCAATAGTGCATCGCTATCATAACGAGTTACTGGAATCGAATGCTCAATATAAGTTTCAATTGCTGGTAAGTTTAATGCGTATTCTTCACAAGCAAAGCTGATTGAACGTCCCTTCGCACCAGCTCGGCCAGTACGACCAATACGATGCACATAATCTTCACAATCATCAGGTAAATCATAGTTATAGACATGAGATACGTCAGAAATATGTAAACCACGCGCAGCAACATCAGTTGCCACTAAGAAATCTAACTCACCTTGAGTGAACTGCTCAAGAATACGTAAACGCTTCTTCTGCGGCACATCACCCGTCAACAATCCGACACGATGCCCATCACCTTGCAACCAGCCCCATAAATTTTCGCAGCTGTGCTTAGTGTTAGCGAAAATAATCGCTTTTTCAGGCCAATCTTCCTCAATCAATGACAATAGCAAACGCATTTTGTCTTCGTTTGATGGATATAAGATCTCTTCTTTAATATTCTTAGACGTCTTTTCATTAGGCGCAATTTCTACTTTTTCAGGATCATTCATATGATCATAAGCAAGCTCTTGCACTTTCATTGATAATGTCGCAGAAAACAGCATATTTAAACGCTGATTAGCCTGAGGCATACGACGGAATAAGAAGCGAATGTCCTTAATAAAACCAAGATCGAACATACGATCGGCTTCATCCAAAACCACCGCTTGAATCGAACTTAAATTGATCACCCCTTGGCGAACAAAATCGATAATTCGACCCGTGGTGCCAATAAGAATATCAATGCCTTTGTCTAAGACTTTTAATTGATTTTCATACGGCTCACCACCATAAACAATGCCCACTTTAAGATGAGTATGTTTTGCCAGTAATTGTGCATCTTTAGCAATTTGAATCGCTAATTCACGCGTTGGTGCCATAATAATCGCACGAGGCTGATTAAGTTGACGACCTTCAGGAATCGGTGTCGACAATAAATGATCAAATGTCGCCACTAAAACGCCAAAGTTTTACCAGTCCCTGTTTGCGCCTGACCAGCAATATCTTTGTTTCTAAGTAGAATAGGAAGAGATAACGCTTGAATAGGCGTGCAATATTCAAAGCCGTTCTCGGTAAGTGCCGCTTTTACTTCTGAATGTAGAGGTAGATCGGCAAATTTCTGTTTTGATAAATGTGTTTCGCTCATAGCCGCAAGCATAGCAGTTGGGGTACTAATAAGATACTCGATCGTTTGAAATAGCGACAACTAAATTTATCAACTTGAAAGCAATAAATTTGACCCAATATTTACCCTAGCGGCTTGAAGATGTAGACTTCAGGTGATTTGGGGATATAGCGAAGGCCATTATTAATGATAAATGGCATTTAATCGGAGAACATCATGAACGAAAAAATTATCAAATTAAGCGATGACAGCTTTGAAAACGACGTACTCAAGTCAGAATTACCAGTATTGGTAGACTTCTGGGCTGAGTGGTGTGGTCCATGCAAAATGATCGCCCCAATTCTTGACGATATTGCTGACGAATATGAAGGCAAGTTAATCGTGGGTAAAATGAACGTTGACCAAAACACTGCTACCCCAGCAAAATTTGGTGTACGTGGCATCCCTACACTGCTTGTAATCAAAGGCGGTGAATTAGTGGCAACTAAAGTCGGTGCGCTATCAAAGACTGATCTTAAAGCATTTCTTGACGAGCAATTATAAGATTTATTGAGCTTTGCCCAGTAAACTAAAAATAATTTGCTGGGCAAGCCTAAATTGCTGGACGCACAGACTCGATAGTGCTAGTTTAATAACCAATTTCGTAATTAACCCATTCTCGTTGTTCAATCAAACTCAAATACACTCGAAGCAGATTGACTGCGCTGAGCCCACTCGCGTAATAAAGACCCACCAACATGAACTTAACTGAATTAAAAGAAAAGTCGATATCTGACTTAGTCTCGCTAGCTGAAAGCATGAAGCTAGAAAACATGGCCCGTGCTCGTAAACAAGACATTATTTTTTCCATCTTAAAATCTCATGCTAAAAGTGGCGAAGATATTTTTGGCGGCGGCGTACTTGAAATCCTTCAAGATGGCTTTGGATTTTTAAGAAGTTCAGATGGATCATATTTAGCAGGTCCTGACGATATCTACGTTTCACCAAGCCAAATTCGTCGTTTTAATATGCGCACCGGTGATACGATTTTTGGTAAAATTCGTCCGCCAAAAGAAGGTGAGCGTTATTTTGCACTGCTAAAAGTAAACGAAGTTAACTTCGATAAGCCTGAAAACTCCCGCACTAAAATTCTATTTGAAAACCTTACCCCACTTCACGCAGAAGAACGTATCCGTATGGAACGTGGTAACGGTTCAACAGAAGATATCACCGCGCGTATTCTTGACCTATGTTCACCAATTGGTAAAGGTCAGCGTGGTTTGATTGTTGCGCCACCAAAAGCAGGTAAAACCCTATTATTACAGAACATTGCGCAAAGTATTGCTAATAACAACCCAGAAGTGGTGTTAATGGTATTACTGATTGACGAACGTCCTGAAGAAGTAACCGAAATGCAACGCCTAGTAAAAGGTGAAGTCATTGCTTCAACCTTCGATGAGCCAGCAAGCCGTCACGTACAAGTGGCAGAAATGGTCATCGAAAAAGCTAAGCGTTTAGTTGAGCATAAAAAAGACGTAGTGATCCTATTAGACTCTATTACTCGTCTAGCACGTGCATACAACACCGTTATTCCATCATCAGGTAAAGTACTTACCGGTGGTGTTGATGCTAACGCATTACACCGTCCAAAGCGTTTCTTTGGTGCAGCACGTAACATCGAACACGGCGGCAGCTTAACCATTATCGCAACAGCATTGGTTGATACTGGTTCTAAGATGGACGAAGTCATTTACGAAGAGTTCAAAGGTACAGGTAACCAAGAACTGCATTTATCTCGTAAAGCAGCTGAAAAGCGTGTATTCCCAGCGATTGACTTCAACCGCTCAGGTACTCGTCGTGAAGAAAAACTGACGACACCAGATGAACTACAGAAGATGTGGATCCTGCGTAAGATTCTTAATCCAATGGACGAAGTGAGCGCAATGGAATTCCTTATCGATCGCTTAGCAATGACTAAGACCAATGATGAATTCTTCTCAGCGATGAAACGTTCTAAGTAAGTTTCAGAAATCGCGTTCAAAAAACCGCCATATTGGCGGTTTTTTTACAAGCCAAAACTGCCTAAATATTGACCAGCCTCAATAAAATAACATTAAATCGATATTACTAATAAAATCCGCTGAAACTGATAATCGACAGTGGTATACTCGCCGATTATTTTTACACCAGTAGAGACATTCCATGCCTTGGATCCAATTAAGAATCGATACCGACAGCGAGCACGCCGAGCTACTTAGCGACCTGCTGATGGATGAAGGTTCACTATCAATTACTTTTGAAGATGGCCAAGATACGCCAATCTTTGAACCAAAACTGGGTGAAGTACCACTATGGAAACATACCGTGGTTATTGCTCTGTTTGATGCAGGCACAGATCTGACTCCAACGGTTGAAATGCTGCAAAATATGCCATTCTTAGGCGCAGATTTCAGTTATAAAATTGAACAAGTTGAAGACAAAGACTGGGTACGCGAATGGATGGATAACTTCCACCCAATTCAATTTGGCGAGCGTTTATGGATCTGCCCAAGCTGGCGTGAAATTCCGCATCCAGAAGCCGTCAACGTGATTCTCGATCCAGGTCTAGCATTTGGTACAGGTACCCACCCAACTACCGCATTATGTTTAGAGTGGTTAGACGGCTTAGATCTACAAAATAAATCAGTTATCGACTTTGGTTGTGGCTCAGGCATTCTTGCCGTAGCAGCAATTAAATTAGGCGCTGCAGAAGTCACTGGTATTGATATCGACTACCAAGCAATTGATGCCTCAAAAGCGAACGCAGAGCGCAATGAAGTGGCAGATAAGCTAACCCTATATCTACCAGAAGATCAGCCAGAGCAGCTACAAGCAGAAGTGCTAGTCGCTAATATTCTAGCGGGTCCATTACGTGAACTCGCGCCATTGATTGCAGAACGTGTACAACCAAACGGTTTATTAGCCCTTTCTGGTTTACTACGTGAACAAGCAGAAGAAATTAAAGCCCATTATGAGCAGTGGTTCGTGATGGATGAACCTGTTCACAAAGAAGATTGGACACGCTTGACAGGTAAGCGTAAATAACGCTAAAGCGCAGCCATGCTGCGCTAGCGCTGACTTCTTCTGTCGAGAATGTCAAGAAAAAAAGTTTTGCCTAGGTTATTTATTAACCTTTTCAGATGCGATAAAAAGGCGTACTATAGCGCCCCTTTGAAGAGCAAAGGTGAGATTTCATGCAAATTGGCCCCTACCAACTGAAAAACCAGTTGATCGTGGCACCAATGGCAGGTGTCACCGATCAGGCCTTTCGCAATCTCTGTTTACGCTACGGCGCAGCTATGGCTGTATCAGAGATGCTGTCGTGTAACCCAGAAGTCTGGGATACGGATAAAAGTCGCCAACGTATGGCTCACTCCGGTGAAGAAGGCATACGTTCGGTGCAAATTGCAGGTGCAGACCCACAATTGATGGCTGAGGCCGCTAAGTTCAATGTAGAACAAGGCGCGCAAATCATCGATATCAATATGGGCTGTCCAGCAAAGAAAGTGAATAAAAAGCTGGCGGGTTCAGCGTTAATGCAAAATCCAGAACTGGTAAGAGAGATCTTACAAACCGTGGTGAATGCAGTTGATGTCCCCGTCACGCTCAAGATTCGCACGGGTTGGGACCCAGAGCACAAGAATGGTGTTCAAATCGCCCAGATTGCCCAAGAGAGTGGCATTGTTGCCCTAGCCGTCCACGGCCGAACCAGACAATGCATGTACAAAGGCGAAGCCGAGTACGACACGATTAAAGCAATCAAACAGAGTATCTCGATACCTGTTGTCGCCAACGGTGATATCAATACACCTGAACAAGCACGGTTTGTGCTGGATTACACAGGGTTGATGCCGTGATGATAGGACGAGGCGCACAAGGACAACCATGGATTTTTCGCGAAATCCAACATTACTTGGAAACAGGC
This sequence comes from Shewanella marina JCM 15074, assembly GCF_000614975.1. Classification (GTDB taxonomy): domain Bacteria; phylum Pseudomonadota; class Gammaproteobacteria; order Enterobacterales; family Shewanellaceae; genus Shewanella; species Shewanella marina. The sequence goes on along the minus strand of NZ_BALM01000013.1, from coordinate 34,126 downwards.
ACTAAGCTTGCCCCAATTTTGTTAGAAGAAAAGCGTGTCATCATGCTAGAACATCTCGCAAAATTATATGCTTTGTATGGCGACTATAAGGGTCTTAGAATCGCTAGAAAGCATATCGGCTGGTACCTTAACCAAACTGAACAGCGTCAGTTCCGAGCCGATTTTAATCAGCTTGAAACCGTTGCAGAACAATGTTCCATGGTGGAACGTTATTTTGATGAATTGTAATTAATAAGAGCAGAATACGAATGTTTGATCAGACAACTCACACAGAAGTTCACCAGCTTACCGTAGGTAAAATTGAAACCGCTAACGGTACGATTAAGCCTCAGTTATTACGTGACGCAGTAAAACGCGCCGTAACTAACTTCTTCGCTCAGTTGGACGGTCAGGAAGCTCAAGAAGTTTACGAAATGGTGTTATGTGAAGTAGAAGCACCATTGCTTGACATCATCATGCAGCACACCCGTGGTAACCAAACTCGTGCAGCGAACATGCTAGGTATCAACCGTGGTACGCTACGCAAGAAATTAAAGAAATACGGCATGAACTAATAGCCTTAGGCTAAGTTCTTGTATTGAAAAGCCCGTTACAGGTAACTGTAACGGGCTTTTTGTTGATATGTACTTCCTGCTAAGTTAACTCCGTGATTAGTTACAGACAATAAGCAATAATGAATTACTTTTTGACAAGTTTGAGCTGCTATCAATGCTTTATTTGATAATATAAATAACTAGAAATAATTTTTAAATGACAATCAGGAAGTCACTTATGAAAATGGACTTAATCCCCACAGTACAATCGTTACTAAAACAAGAAGCGATAAGGATTGAAGGTAATATCGAACTGATTGAAGCATTTGATGAGCTCATTCAATCAAATAGCTTTCAATATAAATACCCGCCTACATTTGAGATTAATGGTTATCCCTTTGCCAAAGATAATCGCTACTATCCCCCATCACTCAGCGATAGTATTGAGCGAGCACTGAGCCAACAAGTGCTATATAGCATTAAGCTGTTACCTGAGAAATTTGAAGTGCTAATACATTTTTACTCGGTACGGTTAGGTAAGACCCTTTGTACAACGAAGCCTGTTTATACAGTCATAAGTCCTAATTTATCTGAGTTAGATAATGCTTTGCAGGGCTTATATAACTATATTGATCAATCTACTCATTTTGTAATTTGCCAAGCTTGCCAAAAACTAGTGGCCGCAGAGCTTTGTGGTAATGGCATTTGCGATAGTAATCAGCAAGGTACACAATGTGAAGTCACATATAAACAGCACTTTGATTGCAGTCTTGTCGATCGCATATCTATTATTGGTGAAATAGTTAACGTGTATAAAGACCAAGATGAAATAAAGTTCTATATCTCCTCGACAGCATGGCCTCATCCTCACCAACCACAACCCTACAACCGTATTATTGAGACACTGCCGTTAACAGCAACACTTGATGAGGTGCACGAACTAAGAGAAAAGCTAGAAACTGAGCAAAAATACCCTGCACTGTGTTTTCACTGCAAAAAAGAATTTAATGAAGGTCAGGCGATGGATTTAGCTTATCTTGTTGACTTTGATACTGATGAGATTATTTGTCATGGCTGTGCCACTATGCATTATGGTGTAGTTTATTAGGGCTAACGCATTAAATATTTACGCGCAACAGGGTGCTCTTATGGCTGTTACAGGAGACGGTAACGGCTTTTTGTTGATATGTACCCTGATATGTACCCGTATTGCACAACTGACTTACATGCTAGCAATGACTCAGTAAACTCAAGTGCCAATTATAAACACAAATCAATCACTATCTATTTGAATTATATAAATAATTGATTCATCTATCACTAGATACTAGTATGTGTCACTTTTAGATGTTTAGATCATTATGAGCCTATCAAGCGATACCTTTTTAAAGTGCTTATTCATTGAGGAGTTTGCCAAACAAGATAGATGGCGAGCCAAATGTGCATCAGAAGATGGACGGCATATCTACCCTTTAGCTGAAATGCATCAAATCCTTTCCGATAGAGAGAGCACGGCAGAGCAACCAGAACCTAAACATATCATTTTAGGGGTTTTTGATGAAAACCAAGAAAAATGGCTATTGGTCAAAGTCGATCTTGAGATCACTTATTTGTATGTCGTCAGCAGTTTTGTTGAAAATTCAAATATTGAAAAAACAGTGACAGGACGAAGTGATAGAGCCATGGAAGCCGTTAACCAAATTTTCGAGCAATTAATGCTGCCTGAATAACTTAATCGCTAAACACTATATTTGCCGTGTCATCATCTATGGCACGGTAAAATAAGCTGCAAAATCCACATTACAATACTCACCTCTCATACTCAAAAAAAGCGAAGCCAGCGTCATATTCTTAGACAAATTCAATTGTCTTTTAGCGCCTGTTACCGCAAAGTTAGCCGTCGCTAAAATGGCCGATGTCAATCCGTACCTTAACCTAATTAATATAATAACAATAAAGAATCATCCCATGCCGCAAACCTGTTTTAATACTGCATCGATCAAAAACCTTGATACCAGTGATCAACTTACTCTACTGAGATTAGGTTCATTATTATTAAAAATAGGCTTAACCTTTACTGCGGCTGACACATTTGGTTTATCACTGACCAGCTCGGTGGTGTACCTAGGTTTATTGCTTGAAATAAGCTATGTGGTAATCACTTTTAGCGGCCGTGATTTTATTAGCCGCTTTAAGCACAATTTTTTCATTCTATTATTGATCGATACCTTATTTTGGATCGCTTGGCTTTACTTTACTGGCGGCGCCACTAACGCATTTATCTCACTGCTACTATTACCTATTGCGATCTCTGCGGTGGTTTTACCACAATGGGCGCCATGGAGCTTAACGCTGCTGTCGAGTTTAGCTTATAGCTTGATGATCTTTAGCGGATCCGATCCGCATACCATGCATCATGATATGGATATGAACTCACATTATTTAGGTATGTGGTTTAACTTTCTTATTTCTGCATTAGTGCTGACCACCAGCATGTCTTATATCGCCAAACGCATGCTCAAACAAGAAGTGGAGCTGAGCTATATGCGTGAAGCGCAATTACGCCAAGAACGGTTATTAGCACTAGGCACGGTATCTGCACAAATGGCCCATCAATTAGCCACACCACTGGCAACCTTACGTTTATTGGTTGATGAAGCGGTTGAAGATAGCCATGCAAGCCCGAAGGCAATACATGAAATGGACTCGGCCATGCAGCGTTGTGAACAAAGCCTAAACTCATTACGTATGGCCACTGAGTCAATTAGAGAGCAGCGACAAAACCTGCTCACCATAAGCGAACTCATTAACACCTTACGCCAACAAGTATTGCTACTTATGCCTGAGGTAACACTTGCATTAATAGACGACGAGCAAGCTCGCACAAAAATGACGATTACAGCGGATGCTAGCTTAATGCCAGCATTATTGGCTTTAGTGGAAAATGCAGGACGCGCCAGCTTAACCCATATTGGTGAGGCTAAAGTGGTGTTATCAGCCTTTTTATTAGCAGACAGCCAGCAGCTATGTATCTCTGTTAAAGATTTTGGCACAGGTATCTCTAAAGAGATGCAGCAACAATTAGGTCAACAACTGATTAAAAGCCAACATGGTATGGGGATGGCGCTGCTACTTAGCAATGCCAGTTTTGAAAAATTAGGTGGTAAGTTATTTCTAGCCAGCGCCGATGAAGGCGGTACTGAAGCGAAAGTTTATCTACCGTTAGCGCAAGTCTCTAATTGAGGATAATGCCATGACAAATAAGTTACTGATTATTGAAGATGATATTGCCTTTGCCAGCTTACTAAACCGCCGCATGAGCAAACAAGGCTTTAGCTGCCAACAATGCCATGATGCCAGCCAAGGCTTATTAGTTGCCAGACAATTTAATCCTACTCATATCTTATTAGATATGAAACTTGAGCAAGAAAATGGCCTAAAACTGATCTCACCACTGCGACAACTGCTGCCGAAAGCGATCATTGTATTACTAACGGGCTACGCCAGTATTGCCACTGCAGTGGAGGCCATTCGATTAGGTGCCGATAACTATTTAGCCAAACCAGTTGATACTCAAACCTTATTAAATGCGCTAACAGATGCGCCCCATAATATAAATGTTCAGCCAGTCATTGAAGAACCGTTATCACCTAAGCGATTAGAATGGGAACATATTCAGCAAGCACTCAATGCCAATGATGGCAATGTCTCTGCAACCGCGCGCCAGCTTGGTATGTATCGCCGTACGCTACAACGTAAACTACTCAAAAAGCCAGTAATGGATCATCGCGACCAGCTTTAATTTACGCGGCAAAAATACAATAACATCATTCATTTTACTTCAGTTATTCACGCTTATGTGATCACTGTATCAATCGCCTGCGACACATTGTCGCAGTAATCTGATTTGCTTTTGTCTTCCCCATATCTGCTCACTAGAATTGCCATCACTTAGTTGCAATACCAAACCAATCACTCAAAAAATAAAGGTAGATATTGATGAAACGGACTAAATTATTGTTGGCGCTTTTAATGACTGGCGGCTTAGGTCAGCAGTGTTTAGCCAATGAAGCCAACACTTGTGATAACACTGACGGTTGCGATGATCGCATTGTGATCACGGGTGAACTTATGCGTAAACCTCTGAGTGTTGTCACCGATCCTAAAAAACCAAGACTCCCTTTGCCTGCATATGATGGTGCAGGCTTTTTAAAGACCATTCCAGGCTTTAGCATTAGCCGCAAAGGTGGCGCAGGTGGCGATCCCTCTCTGCGTGGTTTAGGCGGTTCACGCATCAATATCGTTAATGACGGTCAACATGTTTATGGTACTTGTGGTGGCCGTATGGATCCGCCAACCGCTTACATTTACCCAGAATCTTACGACAGTATTGAGGTGATTAAAGGCCCACAAACCGTACGTCATGGTCCTGTCGGTTCTGCTGGCACGGTATTATTTGAAAAAGATAAACAGGGTTATGGTGCGCAAGAAACCTCTGGCCGCGCCAGTATTACTGCTGGCAGCTTTGAACGGCTTGATTATGTGGTTGAGCTTAATGCTGGTAATGAAAACCACTACTTTGAAGTCGCCGCTAATCAATCTGCCAGCGATCACTATAAAGATGGTCATGGCAATCCGATCCAGTCGAGTTACGATCGCCGCAATATGGATGTCGCACTGGGCTGGACGCCAAGTGACGACTCATTACTGGAACTGCGCTACGGCAAATCAGATGGCAGCGCAGAATATGCCGATAGAGCCAACAAAGCTCGTGTGATTGAAAATGAAAATGTCACACTGATGGGCGAACATATGATTAATGGTCAGTACCTGCAATCTATTGAGTTTCAGGCTTACCATAATGAAAATGATCATGTGATGGATCAGTTTGATCAAGGGGTCAACTCTGGTAGCAATGTACGCCGTAGCACTCTTGGCGCACATCTTTGGGCGCAATGGTCTATTGGCGCACTCACCATGGTTACAGGTGCCGATACACAAGACTCAACCCATAAAGGCCGTAGCATTAATCCAGCAACAGACAATGGTCTTGACGATCTGCTGGCTAAAACCTTTAAAGAAAATATGAGTTACCAGCAATACGGTTTATTCGCTGAGTTTGAATATGACTTTAACCCCGTATTATTAGTGACGGGGCTACGTTACGATCATTGGCAAACTGAATTACATATTGCCCAGCAAGGTGAGCGTCAGGACGATCTTTTCTCTGGTTTTGCCCGTATCGAACATGAGTTTGATCAAAACCAATATTATTTCGGCGTCGGTCATGCCCAGCGTATGCCTGATTACTGGGAGATCATGAAATCATCCAGCGCTAACAATAGCCAAAAAGCCTTTAATATTAAGCCTGAGCAAACTACACAGTTAGATCTTGGTTGGATCTACGATGCGCAATCCATCACCCTTTCAAGCGCTTTATACTATGGTCAAATCGATGACTATATCGTGATTGATAACAATGGCGGTGCCAGTCACTCTCGTAATATTGATGCCACGATTTGGGGCGGCGAATTAGGCATGGAATGGCGCATTACAGAAGCTTTGCAGTCACAAATCAGTGTGGTTTATGCCCATGGAAATAATGACACGGATAATGTGGCATTAGGGCAAGTATCACCGTTAGAGGGTCGTTTTAGCCTAGACTATCGCATTAATGACTGGTCACTCGGTTTATTATGGCGCGTGGTTGATAACCAAAGTCGAGTCGCTATTGGGCAAGGCAATATTTCAGGCCAAGACTTAGGTGAAAGTGCAGGTTTTGGCACCTTAGCGTTAAACGCTGGCTGGCAACATAGTGAACATTTACGCCTGACCTTTGGCGTAGAGAATCTATTTGATCGTTACTACTCAGAACATATCAGCCGCAGCGGTGCTGGCAATGATGTTCCTGGCAGTGTGCCGACCTTTAAGGTTAACGAACCGGGTCGCAACCTGTGGTTAAAGTTAGATTATTTTTACTAAAATAATTTAATTTAAAACTAAATGTCCTCACTTAAATCAGCTAATGAATAAGTGAGGACAATACGATGAAGTGATTAACTAAATAGTGACAAAGTATGATGCAGTAACTCGCCTAAAATAGTGAAGTCAGTGGTTGAGTAGGTCGTTGCAGCATGCACCCCTGCATCCCAAATTGGCTGGAAGATTAACGCAGAACCAATTGTAGAAAGCACACCACAAGCAATCGCCCCCATAATACAACCACGAACACCACCAGTCGCATTACCGACAATACCGGCTCCACCACCACTAGCAAAAGTGAATAATAACGAAGGCACAATCACGGGTAGACCAAAGTAAGGCAGAATAGCATAGTGATAAAACCTGCAACCGTACAACAGATAAAACCAACAAACACAGCATTCTTTGAGTAAGGGAATAAGCTATAAATCTCAATAGCAGGGATACTCTTTTTAATCAGTTTGTCTGAAATACCTTTAAAAGCAGGAATTAACTCTTCAACAAACATATTCACACCACGGCCTAAAACAAATACACCGGCAGCAAATAGACCTGATTGCTTTAAAAGGAATAGCACCACATTAATATGCGCATGATGTTTAGCATGTTGATCCGCAATTAATTGTACTTTATCAAATCCTGCTACCGCACTTGAAACCACAAAGAATAGCAACATAACAAGAAAAGTTGAGGTATTTTTATCAGTTAAAAAACCAAGTGCGTTAGGGATTTTAGCTTGTTCAATATCATTATTTACGTTACCAAATTTATCACCTAAAAAGCCTGATAACATATAGCTGGTCGAGCCAAATTGACCAATCGAGAAATCCCCTGAAACCCGCAACGGTTCGACATTTTTAATGCGCCGACAATAACCCACTAACAATGCCGGACTAACCACACACCAAACGGCGGTAATCACAGATCCCATAATGGCGGAGATGGTCATACTGTAGCCGTGAAGTAACGAAATAATCGTTAAGCATGACACCATAAAAAATACGTGGTGGCCTGACAGCACCACATATTTAAGCGGTGTAAAGCGAGCAAAAACTAAGTTCAATGCCATTGCACCAATTAAGCCTAATGCAATTGCCGAAGCAAATTGTGGGCCCAATTGATCCATAGCATCAACGATAACAACTTCATTATTAGGGACGATACCCTTGACGTTAAACGCCATCATAAAAATATCAGAGAATGAATGTAATGATGGCGATATCATCAATCTTGCAGAAGCAAAAAGAAGAACAAAACCAAGGAATGTTTTTGTGACAGAGATAATGGTGTCATTAACGCTCTTACGTTGAATAATACAGCCAACTAAGGTGAATAATGACACTAGAATCGAGGCGTCTTTCAGTAATTGAATTATCGTATCTAGCATTGTTAATATTCCAGTGTGAATTAACTGATTAACAAAGTACGATTATTTTTAGCGAATTTATTTGACCAGATCACATAATTTGACTGTGATAAATTGCTTTAATAGTTTTAATGAACTTAATTATTTTCAACGCTTGATATCTAATTTCATCATTTAATCACTGACCCAGTGTAATTTTTTAATATCAGACTTTATCCCCCTGCAATAGCGCGCTTTCATGCTTAAAACCCTCTGGTAAGCCAATTAAATTTATTAAATTTATTAAGAATATTATTTCGCTCATAAATAGCGATATAGCTCAAATTTATTCATGCCCTAACCCCTTAAAAATAGTGAGATGAAATTAGGGAGGGGATTATGCAAATCCAATATTCAATCGTCAGCGCTAACTCAATGCTATATCAAACAGCAATTGAGCAATTAATCGCAAGCCAAGGATTAAGATATGAGTCAGATATTGAATATTTCTGCATTGCCCATAATCAGCAACAAGTGTTGGTGGGCTGCGTTGGACTCGCTGGCCATATTCTAAAATGTTTTGCGATCGAAAATAATTACCAAGGTGCTGGAATTTCTCGGGCAATGGTAACTGAGATTATCCTCTGCGCTTATCAATTACATCGAAAAAGTTTGTCCATTTTCACCGCTCCTGACAAGGTCAGTATTTTTCAAAGTATGGGGTTCACGGCATTAACCTCACTGACACGCTCTTCAGTATTACTGGTTAATCGTCCAGAACAACTTCTCGCCCTACAGCATCAACTTAGCCGTCACAAAATTATCGGTAAACGTATTGCAGCCATTGAAATGAATGCAAATCCTTTCACTAAAGGGCATGCCTATTTGATAGAACAAGCTGCGCAGGCTTGCGATTGGGTGCATGTTTTTGTGGTAAGAGAAGAAAACAAACCTTTTTCCTTTAGCGACCGATTAGCGATGGTACGTAATGGTTGCCAACATCTGCGCAATATTACAGTGCATGAAGGCAATGATTATATGATCAGTAAACGTACCTTTCCGTCTTACTTTTTAAAAGAGAGTCACTTAGTCAATCAACTACATGCTGAGATCGACTGTGAAATATTTGTACGCTATATCGCCCCCTGCTTAGGCATTACCCATCGCTATATCGGCAGCGAACCTAACTGCCCTATTACCCAAAATTATAACCAAGTCATGATGGCCATGTTACCGCCACAAATTAGCGTTGTAGAGATTAAACGACTCGCACTCAGTGGTATCAGTATTTCAGCCTCAACAGTGAGAAATAATTTATTAAATGCAACAACGCTGGTGGCGAGCTTATTGCCCATATCCACCATTAATTACCTTATTGAACACCATGGTTATGCACTACAAATTTAATTAGGAGTCATAATGAAAATACATCAATCAGCGGTTGCTGGTACTTTTGAAAGCTCTGATCTATTTGTTGAGGTTGAGCCTCAGCCGCAATTTAGCCTCAGCGTGACATCATCAGCGACTCAGTTTAGAGATGCCGTTGAAACTCAAGTACGTAACATACTAACAAAACTACATATTGAAAATGGTCAATGGCGTGTCACTGACTCAGGGGCACTTGATTGTATTATTGCCGCACGAGTAGAAACCGCAGCATTACGAGGTGCCGAACTTTCAGCCCTTAATTGGGAGGAGATGTAATGAAACTTCGTCGTTCAATGTTATTTGTGCCGGCTTCAAATGCCGCAATGGTTTCCAATTCATTTATTTACGATACCGACTCCATCATGTTCGATTTGGAAGATAGTGTCGCTTTACGTGAAAAAGATAGCGCTCGCTTAATCCTATTTAATGCGCTGCAACATCCGCTATATCAAGATAAAGAAGTGGTCGTTCGTGTTAATTCACTCGACTCTGCATTCGGTGTTGATGATGTTAATGCAGTAGTTGCTGCTGGTGTTGATGTTATCCGTCTCGCAAAAACCGATTCAGCTCAAGATGTCATTGATATGGAAGCTGTTATTGAACACGCTGAACAGGCTTATGGCAGACCCGTTGGTTCAACTAAACTATTAGCCGCAATTGAGTCAGCGCTTGGGATCACCAATGCCAAAGAGATTGCCTTTGCTTCAAAACGTCTTATTGGTATCGCATTAGGTGCTGAAGATTATGTGCGCAATTTAAAAACCAACCGTTCAGCAGATGGTATTGAATTATTATTTGCGCGCTGCTCAATAATACAAGCTGCACGCGCAGCAGGCATTCAATGCTTCGATACTGTTTATAGTGATGCCAATAATGAGGCTGGCTTTATTCATGAGGCAGAACTGATTAAACAACTTGGTTTTGATGGCAAATCCTTAATTAATCCCCGTCAAATCGATATTCTTCACAATATCTATGCGCCAACGCTCAAAGAAGTCGACCATGCTCAAGCCGTAATTGCTGCGGCAACAGAAGCGGAAGAAAAAGGCTTAGGCGTTGCATCACTTAACGGCAAAATGGTTGATGCCCCTATTATTGAACGGGCGCGCTTAACCCTTGAACGTGCGGTATCAGGAATTAGAGAGGAATTGTAATGAACACTAATAAACAAGATAGAAAACTTCGCTCTGATTTAAAAGATGCCATTCTCGCTTCTGGGTTAAAAGATGGTGACACCATCTCATTTCACCATGCTTTCCGTAATGGCGATCTGTTAATTAATGATGTAATGGCAACCATTGCTGCAATGGGATTTAAAAATTTAACGCTAGCATCTAGTTCATTAACCGATTGTCATGCGCCTTTAGTTGAACATATTAAAGCGGGCGTAATAAGCAAAATCTATACTTCTGGTTTACGTGGTCACTTAGCCGATGAAATCAGTAATGGTTTGATGCAAAATCCAGTTGAGATCCACTCTCATGGCGGCCGTGTTCATTTAATTCAATCTGGCGAACTTAATATTGATGTCGCCTTTTTAGGTGCGCCTATTACCGATAAATTCGGTAACGCAAATGCCATTTCGGGTAATGCTCGTTGCGGTTCGCTAGGCTATGCCAAAGTCGATGCTAACTATGCTAAGCACACCATTATTTTAGCCGAAAAATTGGTACCTTATCCTAATAGTCCGGCTTCAATTGCTCAAGATTGCGTTGATAGTGTGGTATTGGTCAATCAACTCGGCGATCCGTCAAAAATTGGTGGCGGTGCGACTCGGATGACCACGAATCCACGAGAGCTATTAATTGCGAAAAAAGCGGCGGATGTCATTGAGCATAGCGGTTATTTTTACGATGGATTCAGCTTACAAACAGGTTCTGGTGGTGCGTCTCTTGCGGTCACTCGTTTTCTCGCCCCCAAAATGATTAAAAACAATATTACTGCGGCATTTGGCTTAGGTGGTATTACCGCGACGATGGTCGATCTACATCAACAAGGTTTGATCAAAAAACTATTAGATGTGCAATCATTTGATGCCACAGCTGCAGATAGCCTTGCACGTAATGAAAACCACATTGAAATTAGCGCTAATCAGTATGCAAACCCCACCAGTAAAGGCGCCGCAGTTGATCAATTAGATGTTGTCATTCTTTCTGCATTAGAAGTTGATACTGAATTTAATGTCAATGTGATCACCGGATCTGATGGTGTGATCCGAGGCGCATCAGGTGGTCACTGTGATGCCGCCGTTGGCGCAAAATTAACGATTGTCGTCGCACCACTCGTTAGGGGTCGTATCCCAACACTTGTACCTAAAGTACTTAACTTAGTGACTCGTGGTGATTCAATTGATGTGCTGGTAACCGATCACGGTATTGCAGTAAACCCTGCCCGTCAGGATATTCAGCAGCAATTACAACAAAATGGTATTGAACTTATGACGATTGAGGCCTTACAACAACGAGCTCAATTGATTACAGGTGTGCCATCTGCAATTCAATATACCGATAAAGTTGTCGCTAATGTGCGTTATCGCGATGGTTCAGTGATTGATCGTATTTATCAGGTCGCTCACTAATGTTTAATGGAGTATCTATCGGTCCATTAGACGTTATGGCGTTTCACGATCTCATCATGGATAAGCAATGTCATGCATTAGCTAACGCTGACCTATTAATTAGTTTTAGCGTTAACATGATGGGACCTGTAAAAGTAAATCGAGCTGCCAATATTATTTTTGTGCAGGGTCTCAACGCTATTCAACAATATTGTATAGATACTCCTTTTTCAGTTATCAGCCGACAAATTACAACCCATAAAGCAGGTTTACACTTATTGGTTGCAGTCAAAGGTATTACGGCAAAAAGCTTAAAAACTCAACTGATCTCGCTAGAACAATCCTTACCATTAGGACGTCTGATGGATATTGATGTGATTGATTCATCGGGACGACCTGTTTCACGCAGAGCCATCGGTTATTCAGCACGCCAATGCCTTATTTGTGAACATTCAGCGAAAGATTGTGGCCGCAATAAACGCCACTCACTGGCACAATTACAAGCTGCAATTGAAGAGAAGTTAACACAATGATGAATGCCATAGAACGCCATAAAGATGCCACGGTTCTAAACATAAAAATGCAAGTTGACCCATTTTTAGCCCCCGCCCAGCTGATTGGCAATTTGGCTTATAACGCACTGCTATTAGAAGTGGCCCTACACCCAAAACCGGGCTTGGTTACGGCATTATCAAATGGTGCTCATCAAGATATGAATATCATGACATTCCAAAAAAGTGCTCAGGCCATATTGCCGTTTCTAATTGAATTAGCACAAGTGGGCTACCATTTTGATGGTACCGATTTAAGCAGACTATTAGTGCAAATTAGACCTATTGGTATCAAGGCTGAAGCATCGATGTTTAAAGCAACCCACAATGTGAATACCCATAAAGGTGCCATTTTTATACTGGGGGTATTAGCCGCGGCAATGGGCTATTTAATGCAGCATCAGCAGAAAATTAATGCGCGATTAATTCAACATACAATTCAAACCATATGCAAAGGGATGACAAGCGAACTTAGCCAAGGTATTGCAAATACCCATGGACGCAAAGTATTTACTCAATATGGATTGAAGGGGATTAGAGGGGAGGCTGAATCAGGTTTTCCTACCATCATGAGTGGTTTATCACGCTATCAACAAGCACGGGCAGTAGGCCATGACGATAGCCATGCCATGTATCTTGCACTATTGACCTGTATGGCGATCAATAGTGACAGCTGCTTAGTTAAACGGGGCGGCTTAGCTGGTCTTGCTTTTGTACGGCAACGCGCCGCTGGCTTATTACGGTTATCGCTAAATACTTGCCAATTACGCTATCAACTTGAACGATTTAATCATCAATGTGTACAAAGAAACTTATCACCCGGCGGCAGTGCGGATTGCCTTTCTGCAATTTGGTTTATTGCACAAATTGAACACTTAACCAGTCAGCAATAATACTATTTGAGCAACAATATTAAATTACTTTATATCAGTAAGGATATGTTATGAAATGTTTTAGCTTGGGAATTATCGGTAACTTTGCCGGTCATTTATCTGCCGCCGAAAAAATAACAGAGTCACTCTTACCCAGCGGAATTTTTATTGTAAATGGTTTAAATAATCATGCAATTTCTAGCGGCATCGAACTGCAATATCCGCCGTTTGGTGCCAATATCCAAGCTGAACCAGAATTTGTGGTTAAATTTAACGTGCGATACCAGCAAGGTAAAGTCTGCCAATTTATCCCAACAGCGATCACGGTTGGTAATGATATGACCATTAGAAAACTTGACGGTGCCAACAAAATTGACCAACGAAAAGCATGGGGCAATGAGTCGAAAGGGATCGCATCGCATTGGTGGCCAGTAGACAATCTAGCGCAATTTGATCAACGCTATAAACTGGTTTCAATCCTCAAACGTAATAATGCCTATATTGATTACACGCCAATAGCAGATCCATCAGAATTAAAAGTTTTTTATCAATGGTTATGTGAATGGCTGGTTGATACCGTCAATAATCAACAATCGGAGGGAATTTGCCAACAAATTCTACCGCAAATAGCAGCTGCTGGTTATCCTGATGAAATTGTCGTTTTTTGCGGCGCACCTAACTATACCGCCTGGGGACAAACTCACTTTATTGAACCTGCAGATGAAGTCATTATTGCCTTAATTAATAGTGATAATGTGCTTATCGACAATGTCTTAGAAAAACTAAAAGTGGGCGATTTAGTCAATGATAATAATGTCATCTCTTACAGCCAAGTCATCAATTACAAAATCCAAGCAATAGCCTAACAATGAATTAAATAACACCGCAATAATCATCATTGTGGTGTTATTTACATTATATATGACATTATCAACCTACCACACCCAAAATATACGTAACAAATTGATTAAAAAGCCAAAACCCTATCACGCAAGTGAATGATTAACGAACAACTCCTCAGTTTAATTAACTGTCGAGTTCACTCTAATATAACTTTAATCAAACTTTAACCTTAACCGTTATTTAGCCCTCTGCTTAAACAGCTAATATATTCAAATAATTGAACAATTTGATCATCTTATGACGCTACTGCTTGGTATTTTATCAATAAGAATTCTATGAAATTTAAAGACCGTATTTTACTCATCCAATCTATTGCCGCCATTTTGATCGCCGTTTTTTGTGTATTAATTACTTTTGTCGCGATAGATAGCGTTATTACCAATGATAAATTTCATGAAACCCGTAACATTGCGACAGCAATAGCCATGAACCCGGAAATTGAATTTGCCACTAAAGAGAGCAACCGTAAATTATTAGACAACATACTGCGTAAACAACAATATCACCTTGAACTGGGTTTTGTGGTGATTGCAGGTAAAGATGGGCAGCGATTATTTCATACCGATCCCAACAAAGAAGGTGGATTTATACAAGACCATAACTTTACCGATGTTGCTAATGGTAAAGTCATCACAACGATTCGGCGTGGATTATCAGGCGTAACCATTAACACTCGCATGCCTATCTATTATCACAACACCATTGTAGGTGTCGTTTCTGTCGGCTTTTTACAAAATCACGTACAGAATCTGATTCATCTTTATCTATTTCAAGCCAGTAGCATCATTATCTTAATGTTATTAGTCATGATCTATTGCTCGAAACGCTTTAGTAACTATATTCAGCAACAGCTTTCAGGCATGAGTCCAACTCAAATATCACAAGCCTATCAACTACGTAAAGGCATTCTAAACAGCGTTGCAGAAGGCGTTATTGCTGTTGATATCAATGGCATTATTATGGTGATCAATAAACGCGCCGTAGAAATTTTAGGTATAGAGCAACCCAAAGAATCTTTATTTGGCCAGCCTATTTCAACCTATTGTTATCCAAGTGAGTTTTTCACCCCTGAGCTTGGTGATGTCGTGAATGAAACCACCATTAACCTTAATGGTGAAACGCTTATCGCCTCTAGAACCATGATGAAAGATAACGATGACATTATTGGTTATGTGGTCAGTTTTCGCTGTCGCAATGCTGCGGCAATGCTAGAACTAATGGCGAATCAAATCGCTAAAGAGAGAGATAATTTAAGAGCAACAACCCATGAGTATGCCAATAATGTTGCCGTAGTCTCAGGTATGTTAGAGATGGGATTATTCGATAAAGCGATCCAATTCATCCATAAAGAAAGCCATGCTTTACAAGAAGACATATCAGGCATTACTGCGCATTTTCATCCTCTCATTGCCGCATTAATCATTAGCAAAAAACATCGTGCTCATGAACTGGGATTTTCAATCGCCATTATTGAGGCTCATCGCTAATTCTTGACTCATCGCCACTGGCCCCTAATGAAATTGCAGCCATTTTAGGTAATTTACTCGATAACGCTTATGAAGCGATCGCCAAAACCGATCGAAAAGGTGAAGTCGAATTTTTTGCAACCGATTCAGGTAGCGAAATCATTATTGAAATTTCCGATAACGGCATCGGTATAGCAAATGAAAATAAACAATTAATCTTTAGGGATGGCTATACCAGTAAAGCAGATGTCAACTTACCGCACGGAGTGGGATTAGCCCTAATATCCAATTTAGTCACTAAAGCAAATGGACAAATTATCGTAGAAGATAACGAACCTTACGGCACCATATTTAGTTTATTTGTACCTAAAAAAGGAATGTCAGCGTGATAGATAAAATTAAAACTCTAGTTGTAGAAGACAAAATTGAACTCGCTGAAATGATAGCAGCTTACATCGGCCAAAATCCCGCTTATGAAGTGGTTGGAATAGCTTCATCTCTTGCTGACGCGCGATTTATTCTAAATACCCTAAAACCTAAATTGATCATTCTTGATAATTACCTGCCGGATGGCACTGGCATTAATTGGTTAAGGAAACTGCGTACAAGTACAGAACCTGATATTGATGTCATTATGTTAACTGCAGCAACCGATCCACAAACCGTTACCTCTGGCGTGCGCCTTGGCGCTTTTGATTATTTAATTAAGCCATTAGCACTCACCTCGCTCAATGATGTATTACAGCGTTTTAAAGATTATTACCGCACGATTTCATCTACCACTGAATTTAAACAAAGTGAAATAAACCGCGCTTACGGCGTCCGTCGGGATAGTCGTATTGTTGATGAATTACCTAAAAATATTGATGTGATTACATTAAGACGAGTGATGGATATTTTTGTTGATGATCAACTACAAACCTCCAGTGCCATTGGGCTGCTAGTTGGTATAAGTAAAACCACCGCAAGACGTTATCTTGAATATGCGGTCACGATGGGATTTTTAGAGGCGAGCATCAATTACGGCAGTGTCGGTCGCCCCACTCGGCATTATAAAAAAAATGCCTAACTTGATTGAATCAAAGTCATCTTAAATTTAGGGTGGCTTTGCAATGAAGCTATACGACTTATTGCGATAGATGATGTACTTAACGGCGAACCTATATGGTATCTCATGAATAAGTCGTCATTGCTTGGTCATATTTATTAGCTTAAAACGTCCAAAATAAATGTTAATACTAAGTTACAACAATCACTTACTACTAAAAACTTCTAAATTAGAACTTGCGTCAGTTTTACTTACAGGTTAGTTTGTTACAAATTGTCACTAAAGGCGTTTTGTTAGGATGCACAATAAACATCTTCACAATACATGGATCTCAAGTTTAATACTTATAGCCATTTTGCTATCAAGTATAGCTTCGAGCACGCCTTTAAAACCGATGCGCATGAATATGTCCACCTCTTCAGCATCGACAATGCAAATGCAAACAACGGATGAATTTTGTCATGAAATGACACCCAGCCAACAATTAGATAACCATTGCAATAAAAAGAATGTTGATATGGATATCTGTTGTTCGATTGTTTTTGCATCAGTATTTATCTTTATCTCTAATCTACTACTAAATCATTTCCGTCCATCAAGTTTTGGGCTACTGGCAGTTGAACCAACACACCGTCAAATTAGCCGTTCAAGCTCCCTTTTTCGCCCTCCAATCTTCAATAGCTGATTAATTTTATTCGCTACTTCACGGCTAAAACCACAAGTAGTAATTAATCACGCCTTACGTTTTTCTAATCATTTATTTTTAAGATAAACACGAGGTTTCGTACGCTTAATCGTTGTATTAACGCATTATAATTAGCGATATTTTATAGTCTTTGGCAAGATTGTAACTTTTTATCGGCTATCTATAAGTAAAAATAACGAGCGTACATACTGCAACTTGGATTGCATTATGAAGATAAAACCAACGCTATTAACATTGGCACTTAGCTTAATAGGGGTAATCTCATTACCTTCGCTGGCCGCCGATAACATCACCGCCCCCAATCAGGTATTAATACTTAAGCCTCGTTTAGAACAGCTGATCCAAACGGCACTAACAACAGACTTAGGCCGAGATCAACTCTTAATAAAATCACAAGCAATGCGTGAAACAAGTATTGCTGCAGCCAGCTTACCAGATCCTAAATTAAAAATAGGCTTCAGTGGTTTACCCACTAATAGCTTTGCTTTTAATCAAGATCCTATGACCACGATTTCAATTGGAGCGTCACAGCAATTTGGACGAGGATCAACCTTGCCTTTGCAACAACAAAAGATTCAGCAGCAAGCGGATACGGTTTTGGATCAAGCAGATGTTCGTGCATTAACTGTTACCCAAAATATGACGCAATTATGGTTAGAGCTCGGTTATCAACAGCAGTTACAACAAATTTTACGGCAAAACCTAACGCTGATGAAGCAGCTGGTGAGCTCTATCCGCATCAATTATGCCATTGGAAAAAGTCCCTCTCAGGATCTATTACAGGGCCAATTACAGGTCAGTAAAATAGAGGAACAATTGCAAGCAAATCAACAACGACAGCAAACCATAATGGCACAATTATCAGAGTGGCTTGGCAGTCGTTGGCTAACCCAAAACACTATCATTGATGCAACAAATACCCTGCATTGGCAAAAATTGATGCAACTTATGGGGCAACTCAGTAATCCATCAGAGCGTTATCAGCTACTGCGCCATAACCCAATGGTCACCGCAGCAGAAACAGCAATATCGGCACAAACCACCCAAATTGCGATTAGTGAACAAGCATATAAACCTCAGTTTGGCGTTGATCTTATGTATGGCGCCCGTCAAGCAAGCAATATGGCTGGCCAACCGGTAGCCGATGTCGTTAGCGCCTTTGTCACCATGGATCTGCCGTTATTTACCAGTAATCGTCAAAATCGTAATCGTAATGCGGCCAAGTATCAGGAGCAAGCAGCCAAGCTGCAACGAGATCTGTTATTACAGCAAATGAATGCCAAATTAGATGCATTACTTGCCACAAGAACCCAACAGCAACAACGTCTTAATCAATATCAAACGGTATTAATTAAACAAGCTCAAGAGCGCACTAAAGCTGTAGAGCGAGGCTACAAAAATGGTACCTCACGTTTCGATGATGTCATTAACGCCAGCCGTGATGAACTGGATTTAGCCACGGCACAAGCGCGTTTAACCACAGACTTAAGCTTAACAGACAATAATTTGGCCTATTTACTCAATAGTTACGACTATCAGCCTCATTTAACCACTTTTACAGCAAATCTCTCACAGCAATTGGGCACGAGGTAATCATCATGAAAACAATAAAAGTAGCAGTATCAAGTTTAGTTATTGGCATGACATTAGCTGTTGTAAGTTATCAATATTTATTACCTAGTGCACACGCATCAACAGCATCAGTCACGCCTAAGCCGCTATATTGGGTTGCACCTATGGATCCTAAATATAAACGCGATAAACCAGGAAAATCACCGATGGGAATGGATCTAGTGCCTGTTTATGGCGAAAGTGATACTAGCCAAGATCCCGCAGGTACCGTCAAAATTGATCCCACAGTTGAAAACAACTTAGGGGTAACAACTGCAATGGTGAAGTTTGCCCCGCTGACTCCATCCATTAATACTGTCGGCTATATTAACTTTGATCAAAGCCATATATGGCAAATCAATACTCGTGTCAGTGGTTGGATTGAAAAAAGCAATGTCAGTGCCATTGGCGATAAGGTGAATAAGGGACAGCTACTCTTTAGCCTCTATTCCCCTGAGTTAGTCAAAGCTCAAGAAGAATTACTGCAAGCAAAGCGTAGTGGTAATCAATATTTAACTAAAGCAGCAACTGAACGACTGCTTGCTTTAGGTGTTGATGCTTTGCAAATTAAGCAGATATTAAGTGCAGGGAAAGCAAGCCGAAATATTGCAATTAAGGCTCTTGATGATGGTGTAATTACCAGCCTCAATATTCGCGAAGGTGGTTATTTAACCCCTGCTCAAATTGCAATAAAAGTGGCGTCTTTAAATCAGGTGTGGGTTACCGCAGAAGTATTCGATCACCAAGCTACTGGCTGGATAAAAATAGTCGTGCAACCATGACACTAGATGCTATTCCAGATCGCCAATGGCAAGGCAAGATCAACTATATTGAGCCAGTATTAGATCCGATCACCAGAACCTTACAAGTACGGATCACTTTCCCCAATCCAAACAACCAGCTTAAACCTAATATGTTTGCCAATATCCATCTACAGTCAATGGCGCAGCAAGCAGTACTGAGCGTGCCATTTGAAGCGGTTATTCGTTCAGGAAATATGACCCGAGTCGTACTCGCTGAGGGCAATGGTAAATATCGATCTGTTCGAATCAAAGTGGGTCGTGAGGCCGATAATCGAGTCGAAGTCTTACAAGGACTAACGAAACAAGATCGAGTCGTTACCTCTGCTCAATTCTTATTAGATTCAGAGTCTAGTCAAACCGCAGACTTAGCACGTATCAGCAGTCCTGCCCCAAAAATGGATATGGTTTGGGGTCAGGGTATCGTCACTAAAATCATGCCTAATCACCATATGATAACGATCAAACATCAAGCCATTGCTAAGTGGAATTGGCCAGCAATGACCATGAATTTTAACCTTGCTAATAACCTCTCATTGCAAAAGATAACCACTGGAGAAAATATTGATTTTGAAATCATGAAAATGCCAGATGGCCAATATCAAGTGGTGAACTACAAAAGTAAAGCACCACAAACAACCAACCAAGTATGGTTAAGTGGTGAAATTAAGATGTTAATGCCAGCTTCAAATATGATCAGTATCGAGCATAAGGCAATGAATAAATGGCAACTCGCAGCAGGAGAAATGTATTTTACCAATACTCATGATGTTGATTTAAACCAATTTGAAACTGGTCAGAAAATTCAATTTTTAGTCGAAAAAAACGGTGCTAATTATAGTCTTAAACAACTAAAGCCAATGGGGGTTAAGCCATGATCCCACTGATTATCCGCTGGTCGATCAAAAATCGATTATTGATCTTAATTGCCACACTTTTGCTCACTTTAGCTGGTTTATATAGCGTTAAAAATACGCCCGTAGATGCTTTACCTGATCTCTCTGATGTACAGGTTATTATTAAAACCAGTTATCCCGGTCAGGCACCACAAGTGTTGAAGATCAAGTGACCTATCCATTAACCACTGCAATGTTGGCAGTACCAGGTGCGGTTACGGTACGAGGCTATTCCTATTTTGGTGACTCCTATGTTTATGTCATTTTTAATGACAAAACGGATATGTATTGGGCTCGTTCACGCGTATTAGAGTATTTAAGCCAAATAAAATCGAAATTACCCTCTGGAGTACAGCCAACATTAGGGCCTGATGCGACTGGTGTCGGTTGGGTTTATAGTTATGTATTACAAGATAAAAGTGGTAAACATAATCTCGCTCAATTAACCAGTTTACAAAATTGGTTCTTAAAATATGAGCTGCAAACCGTTGATGGTGTTTCTGAAGTAGCAACTGCAGGGGGAATGGTAAAGCAATATCAGATCCAAATAGATCCCAATAAACTGCGAGCTTATGACGTTACACTACAACAAATTAAAACGGCTATTCAAGATGGTAATCAAGAAACGGGTGCCTCAGTTATTGAAGTTGCTGAAGCTGAACATATGGTACGCACCAGTGGCTATTTAACCAGTATTGCTGATATTAAATCGATACCGTTAAAAGTAACACCGACAGGGACACCACTGTTACTTGGTGATATTGCCAATGTTACCCTTGGTCCACAGATGCGCCGTGGTATTTCAGAATTTAACGGTGAAGGAGAAGCGGTTGGTGGCATCATTATCATGCGTTTTGGTGAAAATGCCAGTCAAGTCATCGCTAATGTTAAAACCAAGTTAGCTGAACTGCAACGCAGCTTGCCTGCAGGAGTCAAAATTGTCACCACTTATGATCGCTCGACATTGATCAATAATGCGGTTGATAATTTATGGCAAAAATTGGCAGAGGAGTTCCTCGTTGTTGCCGTAGTTTGTGCCCTATTTTTATTCCATATTCGTTCATCACTCGTCATTGCTATCAGTTTACCTATCGGTATTTTAGCGGCCTTTATCATGATGCATCTGCAAGGTATTAATGCCAATATCATGTCGCTTGGCGGCATTGCCATAGCCATTGGTGCGATGGTTGATGGTGCAATTGTGATGATTGAAAATGTGCATAAACATATCGAGCGCACGCCATTAACCGATGAAAATCGTTGGCAAGTGATCAGTAAAGCAGCCGAAGAGGTCGGTGCTCCACTTTTCTTTTCACTCTTAATCATTACCCTCAGCTTTGTGCCAATATTTGCCCTACAAGGTCAAGAAGGGAAGATGTTTGCGCCGTTAGCTTATACCAAGTCTTATGCAATGGCGGCATCAGCTGGATTAGCGATCACCCTAATTCCAGTATTAATGGGCTACTTTATCCGCGGTAAAATCTTACCTGAACGTAAAAATCCCATTAATAGAGCCTTAATAGCCATCTACCGTCCACTACTTAATATCAGTTTAAAATATCCAAAAACGATTATCGTAACGGCCTTAATACTGATGGCATCAGCCTATTACCCAATGACTCAACTCGGTAGCGAATTTATTCCGCCACTAGATGAAGGGGATTTGATGTACATGCCAACAACCTATCCGGGGATCTCCATCGGTAAAGCAAGGGAGCTACTGCAACAAACAGATAAGCTGATAAAAACAGTACCTGAAGTTAAAACGGTTTGGGGCAAAGTGGGTCGAGCTAATACGGCTACCGATGCTGCACCACTAACGATGATCGAAACTGTCATCCAACTCAAGCCACACGATCAATGGCGCAAGGGAGTCACCACCGATTCACTACGAGCTCAATTAAATAAATTGATCCAGTTCCCCGGTGTAACCAATGCTTGGGTTATGCCAATTAAAACACGTATCGATATGTTAGCAACTGGGATTAAAACCCCCTTGGGAATTAAAATTGCTGGTCCAGATCTTAAGGTGATCGAAAAAATAGGATCTCAGCTAGAGCCGATCCTTAATAAGATCCAAGGAACAACCTCAGTTTATGCTGAACGTGTTGCTGGCGGCCGTTATGTAACGATCGATATTAAACGATTACAAGCTGCACGTTATGGTCTTTCGATCAAAACCATTCAACAAATTATCGCTACTGCAGTCGGTGGTATGGATGTGGGTGAAACAGTTGAAGGACTCGAGCGTTATCCTATCAATGTACGTTATCCGCAAGATTACCGAGATTCAGTCGCTAAATTGCAGAATTTACCACTGGTTACCGCATCTGGTGCACGTATTGTTTTAGCTGATGTTGCCAATATTCGTTATGAAGATGGCCCTCCAATGATCAAAACCGAAAATGCGCGTCCCAATGGTTGGGTTTATGTCGATATAAATAATCGCGATCTCGGCTCTTATGTTACTGATGCACAACAAGCGGTTGCGAAACAGTTGGTACTACCTGCGGGTTATTCACTTGCATGGTCAGGTCAATATGAATATATGCAACGCGCAAAAGCACGCTTGAGCATCGTTATGCCAGTCACTTTAGTGATTATTATGCTGCTACTTTATTTAAGTTTTCGTAGTATTAAAGAGGTTTTCATTATTATGGCAACGCTACCATTAGCGATGGTGGGTGGTTTATGGCTGATGTTAGCGCTTGATTATAATTTCTCTATTGCAGTCGGTGTTGGCTTTATTGCACTTTCAGGGGTAGCCGTTGAAATTGGTGTCATTATGCTGGTTTACTTAAATCAAGCTTGGCAACATAAAAAACAACTCTCATCTTTACAAACATTAACAGACCAAGATCTACAACATGCCATTCATGAAGGTGCTGGATTACGTGTACGTCCCGTGATGATGACAGTATTAACCGTCATCATTGGTTTAATTCCAATTATGTATGGCAGCGGTACGGGATCAGCGATCATGCAACGCATTGCTGCGCCTATGATTGGTGGTATGGCATCAGCATTAATTCTGACATTGTTGGTCTTGCCAGCCATATTCAAATTATGGAAAAGTCGTGAATTGAAGTAATTAAAAGTTAAATAGATAAAGCCCATTACAGCGTGCTGTCATGGGCTTTTATACTCAAGAAACAACCGTTATTGTATCGATTTTAATAAACTAAACGCTTTACTGGTATGTTGATGCGTCACAATAAAACCAATCGCTTGATTGTCACTATTGTAAGCATTCGCCAATATTCCCTCATGGTTAATCTCTAATTGCCAACGTGCTACCGTTTTACTGGTATTACCCGCCAGTTGGATCGGAAAATTCGGCGTTTTAATTTTGATCATCATCGCCGCTAATTTAAGTTCTGCCGCTTGATCAAATAACACTTTCGCTAGGGTATTGGCGCTTAAAATGATCGGCTGTAAAAAGGCCTGCAATTGACCATTTATTTCAGCACAGTCACCTAAGGCATAGACATTTTTAGCCGAAGTTTGTAGTTGATTATCAACCACAATGCCACGATTGGTGCTGATGTTCGCGGCCTGCGCCAGTTGTATATTGGGCTTTAATCCTGCTGCACAAATCACACTATCAACCGTATATTGTCTGCCAAACTGAGTGGTCACCAATAAACAAGTATTTGGCAATAATTCAATATCAACAACCCAATCAGCCAATGCTAACTGGATATTATCTTGACTGAGTTGCTCCTCTAGCGCGACAGCAACTTGGCTCGGCAGTAGATTCGCTAATATGTGTCGATTGGGTTCAACCAAGGTTACTTGACGTCCGGCTGTCGCCAAATCCATTGCAAACTCAACCCCGATTAAACCGCCACCAATAATCAATACTCGTTGTGCCTGACTCAGCTTTTGTTGGGCACGTTGATATTCAGCTAAACTATTTAGCGTAATCACTTGGTTGATACCACTGCCACTCATATTGGGTATAAATGGCTGTGCACCAGTCGCAAAAATTAATTTGCTGTAAGCATAGCACTGGCCATTGGCTGATATTTGCTGAGCCTTGGTATCAATAGATTCAACCTCGGTATAAGCATATAACTGCACATTAAATTGTGCCGCAAATTCAATACCACTGACTTTAACAAGCGATGCTGCCGTTTGTTGTTTACTGAATACATGACTTAAATCCGGTTTATTGTATTCATCGCCACTATCACGACTAAATACTTGGATCGGATCGGTTGATCCCATGCGACGCATCGTTTTGATCAATTGGTAAGCGGCAAAGCCGCTACCAATAATAATGATTGGCTGTTTCATTACACCGCCTTATTGATCAATTCAACAAAGACTTCTTTGCCCAAATGACACTCTGGACATAAGAAATCATCAGGCACAGCAGACCATGGTGTCCCCGCAGCCACTTGCTGATTAGGTTCACCGATTGCAGGATCATAGATCCAATTACAAACACTGCAGATCATGCATTGGCAATCAGCAGGATGATCATTAGCAGCAGCTTGAATTTGAGGTGCATCAACCAGCACTTCTGCTTCACGATTCACAAAAATAGGGGCAACTTGAGTCAGATCATGTAATGCCCATTGTTTAGCGATCTGCTGCCCATGTTCACGACACACTTGCATTGCTTTACCATCAGGACGCCATTTTGCTTTCAAGCCTAATGTAGTGTCGAAACCAGCATCAGTTAACCGTGTATGAATGCGATCAACCGCGCCACCATTCCAACCAAAGCTACCAAATGCCCCTGCTTTTTTGGCTTTAAAACGCAGCCCTGTAATCTCTTCTAACATACCTGCGATTTTTGGCATCATCACATTGTTCATGGTTGATGATCCGACAAGGATCCCTTTTGAACGAAAGATATTAGATAAGATCTCATTCTTATCATGACGTGAAACATTAAATACTTTAACCGCCACACTAGGATCCACATCATGGATCCCTTGTGCGATCGCATCAGCCATCATACGGGTATTATTTGACATTGAATCATAGAAAATAGTGATGCGATCTTCTTGATAATCACTAGCCCACTCTAGGTATTTATGAATAATTTGAGTTGGATTATCACGCCATACAATGCCATGTGAAGTGGCGATCATATCAACGGGTAAATTAAAGCTCAGTACCTCTTTGATTTTAGCCACAACCAAGCTACTAAATGGGGTAAGAATGTTGGCGTAATAACGTAGGCACTGCTCCATTAACTCGTGCTGATCAACTTCATCATTAAACAGATGCTCATCACAATAGTGCTGACCAAATGCATCATTACTAAATAACACGGCATCGCCAGTTAAATAGGTCATCATGCTATCTGGCCAATGCAACATTGGCGACTCAACAAAAATAAGTTGTTTGCCGTTGCCAATATCAAGCGTGTCTCCAGTTCTGACCACATGAAAATTCCACTCAGGATGGTGATGATGGCCCACAATAGAATCAATGGCATTCTCGGTACAGTAAATCGGCGTGTTAGGAATTTTTGCCATCAAGGCTGTCAGTGCGCCTGAATGATCTTCCTCTGCGTGGTTAATCACAATGTAATCGATACTATTCAGATCAATTTCCATCTCTAGATTTTGCACAAACTGGTGGCTAAACTTATGATCAACAGTATCAATTAAGACCGTTTTTTGTTCACGAATAAGGTAGCTGTTATAGCTGGTGCCTTTGGTCATTTTAAATTCAGTACCATGAAAGTCCTGTACTTCCCAATCACGTTGACCAACCCAATGAATATTGTTTTTAACTAAAATTGTCATGCTATTTACCTTATGGTTACTGCAGAATTAAATGATTTCTGTCTTGTATATAGCATTGACCGTGCCAAGTTTTTTATATGTTATTTTTCAATTAGTTACTATTTTAGTAAAATTATTATTGTATAAATGACAACGCTTTACATTTGTATAAATGACACTACAATTGTAAAAAACACAATATGGTTGATATTATGCTTAAACATCTTGATGACTGGCTTCAAATCGCACTGGATCTCACCTCGGGTCTCTCGAACCAAGATCGATTTGAGCGGCTATTAGCAACCATCAAACTCGCGCTAAAATGCGATGCCTCGGCATTACTGTCTTTCCAGCAACAACAATTTACGCCATTAGCAATTAATGGCTTATACCATGAGGTCTTAGGTCGGCGTTTTAATATTGCAGAGCACCCAAGGTTAGAAGCGATTGCCAGAGCGGGCGACATTGTTAGATTTCCATCTGACTGTGCACTGCCAGATCCTTATGACGGCTTAATCAGCAATCATGAGCAACATTTGCAGGTGCATTCCTGTATCGGCTTACCCTTAATGATTAATGATCGACTCATTGGCGCAATTACTATCGATGCCTTTGACCCTAACCAGTTTGCTCAGCTATCTAACCATCATCTACGCGTCATTAGTGCACTTGCGGCTAGCAGTCTACAAACGGCGTTATTACTTGAGCAGTTAGAAAATCAAACTGGCATGACGGTCGAGCCCACCGCCTTTAATCAAAAACCGCAAACCATGATTGGCCAATCTGCACCTATGCTGGAATTAAAGGCCCATATCAACGCGGTTGCTAAAACAGATTTATCAGTCTTAATCATGGGCGAAACGGGAGTCGGTAAAGAGTTGGTCGCTACTGCGGTACATAATCAATCCAATCGCAGTAACCATAATTTGGTTTATTTAAATTGCGCCGCCCTACCCGAGTCAGTCGCTGAGAGTGAACTATTTGGTCACATTAAAGGGGCTTTTACTGGCGCAATTAGCCACCGCAAAGGTAAATTTGAATCGGCTGATAATGGCACTCTATTTTTAGATGAAATTGGTGAGTTATCGCTAGCCTTACAGGCCAAACTATTGCGGGTGTTACAGTATGGCGATATTCAACGTGTCGGCTCTGATAACACCATAAAAGTAAATACGCGGATTGTGGCCGCCACTAATCGTAATATGGCGGATGAAGTTAAAGCCGGACGTTTTAGAGCCGACTTATATCATCGTCTAAGTGTGTTCCCACTATTTGTGCCACCACTGCGAGATAGAGACCAAGATTTAATGTTGTTAGCAGGTTTTTTTGCTGAACGCTGCCAGCATAAATTGGCGATCAGTAAATTAAGTTTTGCTCCTGCAACAATGGAAAAATTACGCACTTACACATGGCCCGGTAATGTGCGCGAATTGGAGCATATGATTAATCGTGCGGCGGTACTGGCAAAAGCTGAAACACCTGCCAATCAAGTGATTTTACAGCCGCATCATTTTGAATTGAATCAGCCAATCGTTAATGATAAAGATATTGATAACACCAACATATCAACACAGGTCATCAATAGTATCGACACCAATATCGGACTAAAAGCGGCAATGCAACAATTCCAGCATGACTACATCGCCTCGGTGAATAATCAACAGCAAGGTAACTGGGCAGCTACGGCCAGAATTTTACAAGTTGATAGCGGTAATTTGCATCGTTTAGCCAAGCGCTTAAAACTGAAATAGCATCAATTTATTTAATCGCCAAAAATAATCTATATTATTGCCATAACATTTCATGCTTAATGGCTCATGGCTCACATCCATGAGCCATTATGCATATACTGAATAAAAAAATTAGCTCAAACTCTTTTATTAAGATAAAGATACTGCAGTAAGTGCTAACAATAGTAAATTTAGCTTTATTAAAGTTTGTGAAATCAATAAATAGTCACTAAGCAGAACCACTATTCATCACCGCCTAGTGCAATAAACTTATCCTACGTCACCAGAAAGCTCATCAGAGTACTCTTGCTAAACAACAATCAACTGATCCAGTTATAATTTGCAGACAGCTAAATATCAGCATAGTAGCTATTGCTTATCTAATTGATTTCTAATTGTAAACATTGATAACTCTAGGACTATATGGCCTATAAGCAATCGAACGACAGCCATAGATACTGCAATCATCTCTTTCATTGTTAACATAGAACGACTCAACAAGAATGAACTTCCAATTAATCGAACATGGCTTTATTCGTAAATAATGCACACTTCGCAAAATTTTGGATGACAAAGTACAAGCGAATTGCCGCATTTAATAGAATGATTCATCAATTCGTTAATTATCATATTTTCATATAGTTTAAAGCCTAAATTTGAGCTATATCACACCTTTTTCTGGGCAATTTTGCATCTAAAAAACACTCACCACACATAACATAACCACATGAATTTATTACATTAATAACTTTCACAAACCTCAAAAAACATACCCCAATTCTTTTTGTGGTTTAGTTCCGATTTTTTTCACCTCTATTTATTAAAAATAGCCGCCACAGCTTAATTGTTTGTGTTGTTTGGTAAACAGTTCTGCTTAATAAAAATACTAATAGTAATTAGGAGTGAATGATGAAACGATGGAAAAGCAAAACAGCGCTAAGCGTCTTGTTTTGTCTGGGAGCAGCAGGCATGTCATCTGCGATGGCTGCTGAAAAACCAGGCTATGGCAACCAACAACAAACAGCTACTAGCCAACAAATTATTGCTAACCCAGATCTAACAGAGCAATCTAAAGGTGTTAAATCTCTGCAAGATTTTATCGTGCAAGAGCAAGAACTTTTTGATTTCCTGTTCCAAAACCATCCTGTATTTCAGTACGCTGAAGAAGGTCGTTTAAAGGGTACTTATAAGGTTTCTGACCGTGGTCAAGAGTATTTAGAAGAAGGTAATAGCTTAACTTATTCTAAGTACAGCAATGCATTGCATGGTGAAAAGCGTCCAATGGCGATCCAGTATCGTTTAGGCGAGAAATCAATTCTTGATTTCCCTAACAAGTTCGTAGGTCCTGAGAAGTGTGGTGAATGTCACGCGGCTCAATACGAAAAGTGGAAGCGTTCTCGTCACGCTCAATTCCTTCGTTTCCCTGGTGACCATCCAGAAGTTGATAACGATATCGAAAGAACCATGTATGACACCAAGGATACTTCTATCCTGCCTGATGGTGTAACACCAGACATGATCTACGCAACGATTGGTACACCACGTACTAAATATGGTTTCTTAGATGCATGGTTAGTACGTGGTACTTACCACGTACGTGACGGTTTACTACGTGACGGCACAGGTACCATGGTTGCGGGTGCTAACCAGTTCTCTCGTGGTTGGGCTGAGTGGTTAACCCCTGAGAAAGCTAGAGAAATCCAAAAAGTTATCCCTACATTCCCAACGACTCTAGCAGAAGTTGGTGATACCGGTTCTCACCAGTGGGGCATGAGCTCATACGGCGCTAAGTATGAGAAGGAATTCTTATTCCAGCCTGCTTCTTCATATTGCGAAATGTGTCATACCTTCAAGTTCGACTTTAAGACTAAAGAAGAATTCTTTGATGCACTTGGCGATGCTAAGAAACTGCAAGAGCACACTATCTCTAAGGGTGTAACTTGTGAAGAGTGTCACGGCGCTGGCGGTCACTTAGATGGCGGTATCGGCGGTGGTATGCCTTCTAACTGTGAACGTTGTCACCAGCGTTTCAACTTCGTTGAAGACTTAGCTAAGACTGACGAAGGTAAAGAAAAGTTAGAGTACGCATTCAACGTGAAGATGAAGTCTTCTTGCCCATCTTGTGGTACTGAAGGTTCTCAGCTATTCGCATCTGCTCACTACGATAAGGGCATGCGTTGTTCTACATGTCACGATCCACATGAAGTAACGTCTAACGATTGGAAGTCTAACTTCTCTAAGCCTGCAATCCGTAAAGATTGTACAGACTGTCACGCTGCACAGAAGTTAATTGCTGACAACAGCGCGACTCACAGCGATCAAACATGTCAATCATGTCACATGCCTAACACAGGTTCTTGTGAGAACTTCACTGGTATGCAGTTCCCTGACATGGCTGGTTTCGACGCGGTACGTCGTGCTCACGTGTGGAAGATTGACGTTCACCCAGAGCGCAAGATGTTGAACCCTCCTGAAGGTCAACCACGTGATGCAGCGGTTAAAGGCTGGTCTGTAGCTAAAGATGAAAACGGTCACCACTACTTAGACTTAATGTGGACTTGTGCTCGTACATCTCCATCTGATATCGACGTTGTAGAAAACAAAGGCTGTCATAGCCCATTCCAATCTGAGCTAGAAGTAGGCATGCACTACGAAGACCAGATGGAAATCTACGGTGAAGTTCAGAAGTGGCAGAAGCCGATCAAGACCACTTATGCAGAAGTTGCATCAGCACTAGAGCGTATCGACCAGTTACTAGAAGTGACTAAGTTAGATGCTGCACAGAAGTCAGAAGTTTACATGCTAACTGAAAAAGCACAGGAAACTTTAGACCTACTAGAAGCTGACGGCTCTTGGGGTGTTCACGGTCCACGTTACACCAAGAAACGTATCGATGCAGCCCACGCTTACGTAACTCAAGCTCAAGCGATCATCGACGGTGCGTTAACAGCTAAAAAGTAATCGCCTAACTTAGGTTATTACATATCACCTCGGTATCTTCGGATACCGAGGTATACAGGGAAAAAAATGAAAAAAACAATCCAACATTGCATGTTTGCTTTAGCACTGATTTTACCAAGTGGTTATGCAGTGGCGGGCGCAGGTGGTGATTTAACACCAGCTCCTCAACATGAGCAGCAATTACATCAAATCTCTATGTTAGAAGCTGACCAACTACTTGGACAAGAAGGCGTTTATTTCTTTGATGTCAACACATTAGAACTTTGGGCTGAAGGAGCTGTTCCTGGTGCCGTATTCTTCAATGTTAAGAACTGGAAAGAACTATTACCTAAGAATAAAGACGCAAAAATGGTGTTTTACTGTGCGAATCGCCTATGTACCGTCAGTAATGTA
This sequence comes from Shewanella marina JCM 15074, assembly GCF_000614975.1. GTDB lineage: Bacteria > Pseudomonadota > Gammaproteobacteria > Enterobacterales > Shewanellaceae > Shewanella > Shewanella marina. The sequence continues at coordinate 2,597 of NZ_BALM01000013.1, read as the reverse complement.
GCCGCCCGTGAAGTAATGAAATTAGGTTATACCCATGTAATGCAAATGCCTGACGGCATTTATGGTTGGCGTATGTCTGGTCGCCCAACTGAAAAGCTTTAATTTCCTTTTATCAGCAGCAAATTTGATCGCTGTGTGATGTATTTAGATTGAGAACAATATGATGAAAATGACAGCCAAAAAATTAGCACTTGCAAGCTCTATCGCCTTCCTATTTTCTGCCAATGTAATGGCAGCAGAACTAAACTCTGAGCTAGATAAAGAATCTTATTCTGTAGGTGCTTCTGTCGGTAAATACCTATCAAATCAAATCTATTCTCAAACAGAGATGGGTGCTGATATTAACATGGATGTCATGATCGAAGGCTTTGTTGATGCCTTAAAAGATACCAGTGAATTAACTGATGAGCAGGTCGTTGATTACCTGAATAAACGCGGTGAGTTACTGAATAAAAAACGTGAAGCACAGCTTGCCGCTATCATTGAAAAAAATCTAACTGCAAGTAAAGAATTTCTAACTAATAACGCTAAAAAAGATGGCGTTGTGGTGATGGAATCAGGTCTGCAATACGAAGTATTAACTAAAGGCAACGGCCCAATCCCTAAAGCTGAAGACGTAGTCACAGTGAACTACGTAGGCAAGTTAATTGATGGCACTGAATTCGAAAGCACTTATACCCAAAACCGCCCTGCTCGCTTTGCACTAATGAGCGTGATTGAAGGCTGGCAGGAAGGTCTTAAGTTAATGCCACAAGGTTCGACTTACCGTTTAACCATTCCAGCAGAACTCGCTTATGGCAAAGATGGTGCGGGTGCGATCCCTCCACAATCAGCCATCGTATTTGACATTGAACTCGTCAATGTTGAGCAGCCTGGTAACCAAGAGCTACTAAAGACCATTGATGCAATGCAGCTTACTGGTCACAAATAACATCCAATCATAATTAATCAAAGGTAAGTAAGGCGTTTTATGAGCAGTTTAGTCATCGGTATTGCTATCAGTTTATCAAGCTTTGTCGGTTTGATTATTTGGCACCACCAAAAATATATTCGTCTATGCACTGCTACTTCTGAATTTGCTGCCATGGGGCAAAAAATCAGACCTTGCTTACCCATGAATTATGCCAACCGTTTATACCCAAGTTTAATGGTGATTGCGCTAGTCACGTTAAGTTTGGCGATTTATGCCTTGTGTGGTCGCTTTAGCGACTGGGATACAGGTCGTGTTAACGAACAGATTGATTATTTAGTTGCCGCTGAAATCACTAAAAGTAGGCAATCAGTCAATAGTAACCCTGAAGATGAAATTGCATTGCTAAGCCTAGCAGAATCATATGCCGCAGGCGGTATGTACGCTGAATCAGTACAGACCTTAAATCAATTATTACTGCTAAAAGGCGATGATGCAGAGCTATTTGGCATGCAAGCAACCTCAATGTATTACCGAGATGGCAGAACCATTAAGCCTGAAACATCGGTTGTCATTGCTAAAGCATTAACCATACAAAACAATGAATTACAAACCCGTTTATTGCTCGCAACTGATGCATATTTAAATGGGAAATACCAAAAAGCAATCGATAACTGGCAACAACTACTCACAAACAATAGCCAGCCATTTAATCGAGATGCCATTAATAATGCCATTAACAAGGCACAGCAAAAATTAGATGAAGGCAAGTACTAACCTTAGTCCTTGGTTTGATCTTGATATACCCAAATAAATAAAAAACGTCGGTAAAACCGATAGATGGAGGATGTTGTGAGTGAAAATCTAGAGAGACGGAGGTTCCTTAAGTGTGCTGGAGCTGCCCCGTTACTGCTAACGCCTATCGGCTGTTCTTCTGTAAAAGAAGACAAAAACGATCCTAACAAGCCGCATTATGTGATGGTATTTGATCAAAACAAATGTGTGGGTTGTGGCGATTGTAAAACTGCCTGTAATAAGGCGAACAATCTACCGCTGGTCAGTCTCGCGTATTGATGGAGCAGCAATCAGGTGCAGTAGAAGGTCAACCTTGTCCACATTGTGGCAAAACGACTGGCTGTGGTTGTGAGCGTAAGTTCGTCCGTGTTTCTTGTCAGCAATGTAAGAACGCACCTTGTGTCACGGTTTGTCCAACTGGAGCAGCAATGCGTGATCCTAAGACGGGTATCGTGACGATGGATGCTGGTAAGTGCGCAGGTTGTAAGTACTGTATCGGCGCTTGCCCATACAACGCACGTTTCATTAACACTGACACCGATGTGGCTGATAACTGTGACTTCTGCTTGAACTCAAAACTGGCAAAAGGTGAGTTACCTGCATGTGTGCAGCAATGTAAATATGATGCACTTGTGTTTGGTGATGCTAACGATCCTAACTCTTTTGTGAGCAAGTTATTAGCAGTGAAAGACTCTGTGCGCGTTAAGCCACACTTCGGTACTGAGCCAAGCTTACGCTACATTCCTGTAGTGAAACTAGGAGTTTAATCATGGACGGTTCTATCGAGTTTACTTTAGGCCTATCTGAAGGCTTTGCTTGGCCTTGGCCAATCGCAGTTTACCTGTTCTTTGCTGGTATTTCAGGTGGTGCATTAACGGTTGCTTTAGCAATG
>NZ_BALM01000014.1 GCF_000614975.1 Shewanella marina JCM 15074 | reverse complement strand
ATTGATGACGTCATCATCAGCGATATTGGTAATCGTGATAGCGGCAGCGATTTCAGTATCAATACTATAGATATGATCGGTTTCTGCAGTGGCTGCGTTACCCGCTTTATCTGTCGTGGTTACTGACGCATGCACGCTATCTCTGCTTGCACCAGCTAAAGTTGCTCCATCAACTAGGGTCGACCAAGTCAGATCAGCCTTAACCGTTGCTGTGCCCAGAACTTTACCATCCACTGTCAGATGAACAATATCACCCGCTTTAACGTCTTTATCTACCGTACCTGATATAGCAACTTGGCCTTTAGCTTCGGTTGCATTAATCACATCGTCTTCAGCAATCTTGGTAATGGTAATTTCAGCATCAATTTTAGTATCAATACTATAGATATGATCGGTTTCTGCAGTAGCTGAGTTACCGGCCTTATCTGTAGTGGTTACCGACGCATGCACGCTATCTTTAGTTGCACTCTCTAAAGTTGCACCATCAACTTGGGCTGTCCAAGTCAGATCAGCCTTAACCGTTGCCGTGCCTAAGACTTTACCATCTACCGTTAGATGAACAATATCGCCCGCTTTTACATCAGCGCCAACGGTACCTGATACAGCAACTTGACCTTTAGCTTCGGTTGCATTAATCACATCATCTTCAGCAATCTTGGTAATGGTAATTTCAGCATCAATTTTAGTATCAATACTATAGATATGATCGGTTTCTGCAGTGGCTGAGTTACCGGCCTTATCTGTAGTAGTTACTGACGCGTGAACGCTATCTTTACTGGCAGAAGCTAAAGTTGCTCCATCAACTTGAGCCGTCCAAGTCAGATCAGCCTTAACCGTTGCTGTGCCCAGAACTTTACCATCTACGGTCAGGTGAACAATATCACCCGCTTTAACGTCTTTATCTACCATACCTGAAACGGTGACTTTATCTTTTGCTTCCGCAGCGTTAATCACATCATCGTCAGCTATATTGATAATGGTGATAGCGGCATTGATGTCAGTATCAATGCTATAGATATGGTCAGTTTCAGCAGTGGCTATATTATTTGAAGAACCCTGCGTAGAAACAGTAGCATGGATACTTTCTTTACTTGCATTAGATAAAGTTTCACCATCAACTTGAGCAGTCCAAGTATGATCTGACTTCACTATTGCAGTACCTAAGTCTTTGCCGTCCACGCTCAGATGAATAACATCTCCAGCCTTTACATCTCCACCTACAGAGCCTGAAACCGCGACTTGTTCTTTTGCTTCAACACTATTAATAACATCGTCATCTGCGATTTCAGTAATACTGATTGTTGCATAAATATATGGGTGATTAGCATTCGCTATTGCAACATTGTCGTGCTCACCAGTTGTGCTTACAGACGCATCAATATCACATATTGTTACATTGACTAGCTCGCTAGCCAAAACTTCCTTATTCCAAACAAGCTCTCCATTTTTCTCTTCCACATAAGTCGTACATAACGGTATTCCATTTATCGATAACTTAACTTCATCACCAACTTTAACGGAACCACCGACTGTACCACCTATAAGCGCATATTCATCAGGTTTAGCGGCATTAACAACATAATTATTTGAAATCTTGGTAATCGAGATTAGAGCATAGATATAATTGTGATCAGTTTCAGCATAAGCAGTATTACCTGCAGAATCTGAAGCTGTAACACTCGCATGAATATTGTCATTTTTTGCAGAAACTAAGGTCGCACCATCCACTAATGTCGACCAAGTCAGATCTGAATTGACGGTTGCTTTACCTAGATAATTATCGTCCACTGTCAGATGAACAATATCGCCGACTTTAACATCTTTACCAACCGTACCAGAAACGGCTACTTGGCCTTTGGCTTCGGCCGCGTTAATTACATCATCTTCAGCGATATTGGTAATGGTTATAGCGGCATTGATATCAGTATCAATACTATAGGTATGATTAGTTTCAGCAGTGGCTGAGTTACCCGCTTTATCGGTGGCGGTTACCGACGCATGTACACTATCTTTAGCTGCATTTTCTAAGGTCGAACCATCCACTAGTGTCGACCAAGTAAGATCTGATTTGACGGTTGCTTTACCTAGATAATTACCGTCCACTGTCAGATGAACAATATCACCCGCTTTTACATCAGCGCCGACGGTACCTGAAACGGCTACTTGGCCTTTGGCTTCGGTTGCATTAATCACATCGTCTTCGGCAATCTTGGTAATGGTGATAGCGGCATTGATGTCAGTATCAATGCTATAGATATGATCGGTTTCAGCAGTGGCTGCGTTACCCGCCTTATCTGTCGTAGTTACCGACGCATGAACACTATCTTTAGTTGCACTCTCTAAAGTTGCACCATCAACTTGAGCTGTCCAAGTCAAATCAGCATTAACTATAGCCGTACCTAAGACTTTGCCATCTACTGTCAGGTGAACAATATCACCTGCTTTAACATCAGCACCAACCATTCCAGATACAGCAACTTTCCCTTTGGCTTCGGTTGCATTGATTACATCATCATCAGCGATATTGGTAATCGTGATAGCAGCATTGATGTCAGTATCAACCTTATAAGCGTGATCGGCATCTGCAGTTATAGAGTGGCCATATTGATTCGACGTTGTGACACTTGCATGGACACTAAGCGAAGGGTTATCAACTAAGATATGACCCGCAACATTAACGCTCCAAATTAATCCTTGTTCAACATGTGTTTTATATTGATGGTTATCGATTGTTACCGTAACAATATCACCAACTTTAACATCAGCACCTACAAGGCCATGTACAGCAATATCCGTTTTAGCTTCTACAGCATTAATCACATCATCAGATGTTATATTATTAATGGTTATTACTGCGTTGATTTTAAAACTGTTTGGATTAACCTCTTGATAAGGTTCATCATCACTCCCTACAAACTGATGATAAACGGTTTTCCAAATCTCAGGTTGATATTCAGTATCATGACCCGCATTAGCAATTACTTGATCAAAAACATGATTAAAATCATTAGTTATACTTGTATTATCATGTTTTAAAACAATTGGCTCAATATTCAAGTCATTATGTGTAAGTTGAAATATTCCATTATCATTATCTATATTTATACTAGGGTACTCAGATAATAATTTTACTACATTAGGATTATTTAATTCTTGTTCATTAATTACACTAGCATCACTACTAACAATACTGTATAACTTATCACCCAAAAGGTATGTTAACTTACTATGTTCATTAACAATTAAAAGTTGGCCTTTAGTTATTAGCTCGCCTTGTTTTAATTGTTGTAATCTACCATCATCAGACAATACAAATGCATTTCCATTGATAGACTGAATAGAAAAAGAATAATTTACTTGAATAACTTTCATGACAAGCCTTTTTGAAAGGGGGTAAAGAGGCCTTAGACTTAAAATTCTAATACGCTAATTAAATTTTACTAATAATTTGATAATAGTCAATTTTAAGTCGGAGTATGATTAAAATTTAAGGTTAATTATGATTAATTTTACAAACCAAAAACAAACAACATCAAAAGCACATCCACTTACCACCCAGTTATTTAACCATTATCACAGTTAAATAAACTCCACAGTAATAGTGGCCAAAGAGAAATATAAACATTCATTTTAAATAAACCATTTAATAACGAAATTTCATAAAAGGCTACTTAAAAATATATTAGTAGCCTTAAGTTAAATATATATTTAAGAATGTTAATCTATATTAAATACATTATGTTCGAATAGACTTGTAACAATATCACTTGTTGAATTACCTAAATTACTATAAATATCAACAACGTTTTTCAGTTCTACTTGATGAGTCACATTATTATCATTTATTGTCAATATAACATCTTTATCATCAATGGTGGCTAAACTAATATGCTTTAAAATATTATCTATGGATTTATCATCATCCAAAATAGAAGATAAATCTATTTTATCTTGACTCCCTAAATCATTTATTATTGTAACTGACTTTTCTTCAACATTTAGTACATCAAGTTTAAATATATCTATACCATCTCCTCCCCACAAGATGTCTGATCCAACATCTGAGACGAGAATATCATCACCATTTAAACCAAATAATAGATCATTTCCAAATCCCCCTGTCAAAGTATCATTCCCACCAGAGCCGAAAATGACATCATTGCCACCATCTCCAAATAATTTATCAACACCACTATTAATATCATTAGTGGCATCAATCACTAAATGTTGTTGATTATCCTGCATATACTGATACACATTCTCAGTCGTTAACTGCTTGACTTCAACTCCATTAGCTTTTGCAACTACATCATAAAGAATATCTTTTATGCTGGTACCACTATCAATTTTATCTTGAAGGTGTGAAATATCTGAACCATATTGTTGCATTAACCACTCATTATTAAGAGTATCACCAACAATAATATCGTTACCGTTACTACCATGAATAGTATCGTTTCCAGATATTATATTATCGAAAGAATTATTTAGCTCTCCACCTAATTTCGTAATATCTTTCACAATAATGACTTTGCTATCCCCATCATTATTTGAAGTATAACCATCTCCCAAAGAAGCTAGATCTTTAACTTCTTGTGGAATAATATCACTTACATCAGAACCAATAAGTGTTGGAATAATAATAGGATCGAATTTTGTTAAATTATCTCCAACAAGATGTTTAATGGTATTAAGATTAGTACTACCATCAAGTCCATCAGATACAAAGTAAATAACATTTTGGCTATGACTATCACTGAAACTATTAATACCCGCGGCTAATGCCGTATTAAAATCATTAGTTGCTCCCCATGCTATAACTTTATCAAGAACAGTATCTAATGAATTTCCAGAGTTATTAATAAAAGCTTTTCTATCAAAATCCCAGTGAAATTGGACATTATTATCAACTTTAACTGCAAATGTAATTAACGAAAACTTCATGTCTGATAACTGCTGATGATCAAGCACTTCACCATAATGATGAGCGATTTCTAAAATTGATTGTTTAGCTTGTTCAATCCTAGATGATGTATGTAAATCATCGTATGTTAATTGTTGCAGCGAGCCATCGGGTAATCTTATCAATCCATAATATTGTATAACTTTCTTTAAAAAAGTTGTTGAACCAGTCCCCTCATAATAATGAGCCAACTGTTCCATATTGCTAAATTGTAAATAGCTTTCATATTGACCTGAAGCATTTAAAGTAACAATTTCACCTGATGTAAAGCCTTTATTTAAATGGATCATATTGCATCAATAACAGGATTTGCCATAGACCCAGACGTATCTAGAACCAAATTGACATCAATTTTAGGCTGAACAACTAATGAATCACCAACGAGAACATCGTTATAGCCACTACCATAGATAATATTCGAACTCGGTGTATCGACAATGACAACCCCATCTGCACTATAATTTTTGTCAGCATGAGCAGATGCAATATTTTGATATTCATCATGAATAGTAATACTTGCTTCAACATTACCTGTAAAACCATTATTACTATTTGGCACAAAATAACCCGCAGGAACTTTTGCAGAATATCCTAATTGATTACCTGCAATTTCAATCACTTTTGTCTCAAACGTTTTATTGCCAAAATGTAAAGTAACGACATCACCAATTTTAGCATTACCAGAAACATGTCCATTAACATCAATAACTGTATTATTGTCATGTTCAATACCAGTTATTGGTTTACCATTATTAATCGCATCTATGGTCACAACCACATCTAAAACGGCTACCTTATAAACATGCTCTGAATGGGCTGTTATACTATTACCAACTTTATCTGTAGCTGTGACTAAAGCAGTAATATTATCAATAGCGGCATGTGCTAATAAACTTCCTGCAACTGTCAGTTCCCAACTAAGCTTACCCGCTTTATCAATCACTTTAGTCGTTAAGTTTTGCCCAGCAACATTTACAGTAACAATATCACCTAACTTAACATCCCCACCAACCGAACCAGATAATTGAATTTGTTGTGTCGCTTCAGACTCATTAATCACGTTATCTGATGTTACATTATCAATAGTAATACTAGCTGCAATAGTGGTATCGACCGTATAAGCATGATCGGCATTGGCCGTAGCTGAGTTACCAGCGTTGTCAGTTGTCGATACACTTGCATGCACATTGTGTGAACCATTATCGACTAACACTTGACCCGGAACGTCTACGGTCCAGGTATTACCAGCTTGTACTGTCGTGGTATAAGACTTATCACCCACATTAACAGTCACCGTATCACCGACTTTTGCATCGTCACCAACGGTGCCATGTACGGGAATATTGGTTTTAGCTTCAACGGCGTTAATCACATCATCACTGGTGATATTATCAATGGTAATACTTGCCGCAATGGTGGTATCAACGGTGTAAGCATGATCGGCATTAGCCGTAGCTGAGTTACCAGCGTTGTCAGTTGTCGATACACTTGCATGCACATTGTGTGAACCATTATCGACTAACACTTGACCCGGAACGTCTACGGTCCATGTATTACCTGCTTGCACTGTCGTGGTATAAGTTTTATCTCCAACATGGACAGTCACCGTATCACCGTCTTTTACATCGTCACCAACGCTGCCATGTAGGGGAATATTGATTTTAGCTTCAGCAGCATTAATCACATCATCGCTGGTGATATTATCAATAACAATACTGGCTGCAATGCTGGTATCGACAGTATAAGCATGATCGGCATTGGCCATAGCTGAGTTACCAGCGGTGTCAGTTGTCGATACACTTGCATGCACATTATGCGAACCATTATCGACTAACACTTGACCCGGTACTGCTATGGACCAGGTATTACCAGCTTGTACTGTCGTGGTATAAGAGTTATCACCCACATTGACGGTCACCGTATCACCGACTGTTGCATCGTCACCAACGGTGCCATGTACGGGAATATTAGTTTTAGCTTCTGCGGCGTTAATCACATCATCACTGGTGATATTATCAATGGTAATACTTGCCGCAATGCTGGTATCAACGGTGTAAGCATGATCGGCATTGGCCGTAGCTGAGTTACCAGCGGTGTCAGTTGTCGATACACTTGCATGCACATTGTGTGAACCATTATCGACTAACACTTGACCCGGAACATCTACGGTCCATGTATTACCAGCTTGTACTGCCGTGGTATAAGACTTATCACCCACATTAACAGTCACCGTATCACCGACTTTTGCATCGTCACCAACGGTGCCATTTACGGGAATATTGGTTTTAGCTTCTGCGGCGTTAATCACATCATCGCTGGTAATACTTTCTATCGTGATACTTGCCGCAATGGTGGTATCAACGGTGTAAGCATGATCGGCATTGGCCGTAGCTGAGTTACCCGCAATATCTGTTGCAGTAACACTTGCATGCACATTGTGTGAACCATTATCGACTAACACTTTACCCGGTACATCCACAGTCCATGTCTTACCTATCTGCACTGTCGTGGTATAAGTTTTATCTCCAACATGGACAGTCACCGTATCACCGACTTTTACATCGTCACCAACGCTGCCATGTACGGGAATATTGGTTTTAGCTTCAGCAGCATTAATCACATCATCGCTGGTGATATGATCAATGGTAATACTTGCCGCAATGGTGGTATCAACCATGTAAGCATGTTCAGCATTAGCTGTCGCACTATGACCAAAACTGTCTTTTGTTACTACACTTGCTTTAATTTTATGATCTACATTATCAACGAGCAGTTGACCTGCAACATCTATTGACCAACGATCCCCCTCAGCAACCTTGGTCACATATTGAATTGAATCTATTGTAATAATGACAGTGTCACCAAGTTTAACATCATCACCAACAGTACCTTGTACCGTTATGTTTCCTTTAGCTTCATTCGCATTAATAATATTATCAGCAGTTATATTATCTATGTTGATACAGGCATTAATGCTTGAAGATGGATCATTATTGACGGTTGTCGTAAATAGATATTCATAAACTTGTTTCCATGCCGTAGTTTGATATTCAGTATCGTGACCAGCACTTGCAATAACTTGTGAAAATACATTAACAAACTCAGTATTTACTTGAGTTTGATCTTGCTTTACAGCAGTACTCCCATCATTTTCACTATTTAATGCATCAATAATATCAAAGTGATTAGTATGACTAACCTGTAACTCCAAGTTTGGTTGTTCTAATAGAAGATGAATTATTCTGGGTTGTGACAATTGTTCATCAAAATTTAATGATTGGTTAGAGCTAAGCAGTTGATGATTATGACCGTTGAAATCAACAGTAATCTGACAATTATTGTCTGTGATGAGTATTTGACCAAGCTTAACAGTATCCCCTTTAGTGAGCTGTTGTTGTCCATCAGTAGTCAATGCAAAAGCATTGCCGTCTATGGCGTTAATTATAAATGGAGCTTTTACTTGGATTACTTTCATTTTGAGCCTTTTTTAAAATAATTGTTGGCCCAGATTTATATTTAATTTGCTAGCGTAATCTAAACAAATCGAGATTTAGAGTCAATTTATTGACTACAAATGTTTACTCTATTTATCATTAATTTTAATTAATACCACAAAAAGAACATTTACACACATTTATTAACTTTTCCGTCAGATATAGCGTGTTTGCGGATACGATTAGGATAATCGATGGTATTTAATTTATTTAATTTGATCATTTTAAAATTAAATAATAGGATACTCGACCTTAGCACCAGATTGATTAATTTGCCCATTTGTCAACGCAGCAAACATTATTTAAACAAATTAAATACATTAACAAAAACAACGCATAACAATATCGCGTTTCGTATTAAGGCGTGTCATGAAATTAAGTTATAACTTATTGGCCTCTAGTATTTTTCTTTCAATGTTCAATTATGCCCAAGCACAATCATTAGAAGATGCTGTAGCGCAAACCATTAGTTCTAATCCTAATATTAGATCTGAATATCATAATTTTATGATAAAAAAATCTGAAATAGGTGTTAGCCAAGGTCAGTACTTACCCTCTTTGAACTTAGATGGTAAATTTGGTCATAACTTTACTAAAGTTCCAGATTCAAATAACTATGAAGCAAAACAAATAGGATTAACACTTACTCAGTTAATTTGGGATGGCAATAATAGTTATAATAATATTCAAAGAACGAAACAAGAAGCTGAAGCAGAACGTTATCAACTTGGTGTTAAAGTTAACGATATGGCATTAGCAACTGCCGACCAATATTTAAAAGTTATTCGTGCTCAACAAAAAGTTAAATTAAGTGAAAAGAATTATCAAATTCACAAACAATTACAGAGCGATATCGAGAAAAGAACTAATGCAGGTTTAGGTTCGACTTCAGATTTATATCAAGCAAATGCTAGATTAGCCAAATCGCAGAGTTTGTTATTAAGTAGTGAGCAACAATTAGCAGATGTGAAATCTCTGTTTATTCAGCAAGTTGGTTATGCTCCATTAAACTTAGTGATGCCTGAAGTCGACCAACGATTTATGCCTTTGACGCTTAAGGACGCACAACAAACTGCGTTAGAATTTAATCCCGTGATGAAGCTAGCCCTGCACGACGTTCAAGCAGCTGAGTATCGAAAAGATCAAACCCATGGAAATTACTTGCCTAAATTTACAGTTGAAGCAAAACAAACATGGGGTGATGACGTATATGGGCCACAAACAACCGAGAATGATGCAAGTATTTCATTAAATATGCATTACAACTTATTCAATGGTGGTCAGGATTACGCGACAAATAAAAAAGCTGCCTATGATCTTTTGAAAACAAAAGACATAAAAAATAACGCACAATTACAATTAAAGACAGGTACTGATTTAGCTTGGACAGCATTAAACGCCAATCAATCACAATTAAGCTTTATTCAACAACACGTTGAAGCTTCAAGCAAAACGGTATACGCCTATCGCGAACAGTTTAAATTGGGTCAACGTTCATTATTAGATGTTTTAAATACTGAAAATGAATTATACCAAGCAAAAGTTGACTATATTGATACTGAATATCAACGCACGCTTGCTGAATATAGATTGTTAAATGCAACAGGTAAATTATTGCCTGAATTACGAATTACATTAGCTCCAGATTGGCAAAAAGCGATCGATTAAGGATTTTAAATAACAATGAAAAAACTACTTATTATTTCATTACTGCCAATTGTTTTATCTGGATGTGTGTCTTATTCAGAATCAGGACCAGTTAAGCAACAATTTAATTTACAAGATGATGATAGTGATGGCGTGATTAACGCGAGAGATTTATGCCCAGATACAGGCAGTGTTGCGGTAGTAAACAATGATGGCTGCCCATTGCAATTAACCACTCAAGCCAAAGGTGAACTGCATATTCTGTTTGCCAATGATTCGACATATATTAATCCGAGCTATAATAAACAAATTGAAACTATGGTTATGCTGATGCAAAAGCATCCACAGTTAACTCTCATTATTAATGGTTATGCAAGTAAAATTGGTCAATCAGCATATAACCAAAACTTATCATTAAGACGAGCAAAACAAGTCGAACAACTTTTTGAAGTACATAATATTGCAGCATCTCGCTTAAAAATTGTTGGTTTTGGTGACACTAAACCCATACTCGCTCAGGATGTTGACGAAAGTTATAAACTCAGTCGACGTGTAACCGCCAAGCTAGTAACTAACGAACACATTCAGATAGATAAATGGAATGTATTTAGTAAATAATAGCAAGGGCTCCTAGGAGCCCTTTTTGATCGAGTCTACAAATGAACAAAAAATCCGGTATCTCATCTGCTCATATCGATTATATCGATAACAGAACAGCGGCTCTATTAATCAAAACGCCAAAATATACTCGTATCACCATCTATTTGATTATGGCATTAATGCTTATACTCGTTATTTGGGCGAGTTTTGCCAAAATTGACAAAACAACTTCTGGCACCGGCCAAGTCATCCCCTCAACCCAGCGCCAAATTGTACAAAACCTTGAAGGCGGTATTATCAAGCAAATGTATGTGCATGAGGGTGAAAAAGTTAAAAAATCTCAAAAATTAGTCTTAATTGATGATACCCGTTTTCTGTCTGACTTCAGAGGCAGACAACAGCAAGTGCTGTCCTTAAAAGCAGATATTCTTCGTTTAGAAAGCTTATTGACTACCATCACGATTAATCAAGATGATATTGGTGAACACTGGCAACAAAGCGTTATTGTTTCTGAAAAACCACTTAATTTCGATGATAACCAATGGTTACAAGACACAGATCTAATCACTAGACAACAAGCACAATACCATGATGCGTTAGCGAATATTGAAAACCAATTAAGCTTAGTCGCCAAACAAGTTAAGCAAAAAAACCAACAGTTAGCAGAAGCTAAAGAACGATTAAAAACACTAGCATCCAACTTACATTTAAGTAAAAAACAATATCAAATGTCTAAGCCATTGGCTAAGCAAGGTATTGTATCTGAAGTTGAATTAATCAAACTTCAAAGACAGATTAATGATAATCAAAAAGATTACACCACTACTGAGCTACAGTTGCCGCAGTTAAAAGAATCAATTCAAGAGAACATATTAAAACGAATCGATATCGCCTTAAAATTTAGAGACAGTGTTCAAGAAAAACTTAACACTAATAACGATAAACTCGCCGATCTTAGTGAGCAACAAGTATCTATAAAAGATAAGGTTAATCGTACTATGGTTACCTCACCGGTGAATGGTATTGTCCAAAAAATCTATGTCAGCACTATCGGTGGTGTTATACAACCTGGAATGCCACTTATTGAAATTGTACCATCAGGCGACTCACTTGAAATTGAGGTTAAAATTAGTCCGAGTAATATTGCATTTCTACGGCCAGGCTCGATGCGATGGTCAAATTAACGGCATATGATTTTGCAACATTTGGCGGCTTACACGGCAAGGTTACAAGCATTAGTGCCGACACGACGCAAGACAAAAAAGGCAACGATTTTTATCTCGTCAGAATAAAAACTGACACAAATTATATCTTAAGCCAAACCGGAGCTAAATTACCCATCATTCCGGGTATGACAGCTAACGTAGATATTATTACAGGTAAAAGAACGATATTAAGTTACCTACTCAATCCACTACTAAGACTTCAACAAACTGCATTAACAGAATAAGGGATAGTGATGAAAGATCAGTTATTGGCTTCTTTAATATATATTTGTCGTCACTATAATAATCATCTGCCAGCGCAGGCATTGGTATATGACTTACCCCTAATAAATGGGCAACTTACGCCTCATTTACTCGCTACAGCTGCAGAGAAGGCAAAGTTAGTATGTGAACCAGCTTCACTCGATTTAGGTAATTTAGATAATTTACTATTACCTGTAATCGCTAGATTAACCAATGGTGGCTATGCCGTCATTACCGAAATATCTGTGCAACAAAGAAAGGTACTGGTACATAGCGCCGCAACCGAATTAACCCAATGGCAAAACTTTGAACACTTTAACGAAATTTATTCAGGCGAGTGCTATTTATTTAAACCAGAATATCAATTTGATCAAAGAACCCCGCCTGTGCTTGAAAATGAAAAACAGCGCTGGTTTTGGGATACATTACGAAAATCATCTGCAATTTATAAAGATGTATTATTAGTCTCTATTTTTATTAACTTGTTTGCCATTGCTAGCCCGCTATTTTCTCGAATAGTTTATGACAAAGTCGTACCTAACCTCGCTTTTGATACCTTATGGGTACTATCTTCTGGGGTGCTCATTGTTATCTTATTTGATTTTATTTTTAAATCAGTAAGAAGCTATTTTATTGATATTGCAGGTAAAAAATCAGACCTACTCATTTCATCAGCCATATTTTCAAAAGTATTATCGCTAAAAATGGCCTCTAGGCCCAACTCTATCGGCGTGCTTGCCAAACACATGCAGGAATTTGAGTCTATAAGAGAGTTTTTTACTTCAGCCTCAATCGCATCACTGATTGATCTCCCCTTTGCGCTATTTTTTCTACTGATCATTTGGATTATTGGTGGGCCAATTGCTATCGTGCCGGTCGTAGGCATGCTGCTTTTACTTGCTTATAGTCTGCTAAAGCAGAAAAAACTAAAGCAATCCATTGAAGCGGGTTCACGTTTATCATCACAAAAAAACGCGACCCTAATTGATGCCCTGATTGGTTTAGAGTCAATCAAATTATTCAATCTGCAAAATCGGTTTCAATATCGATGGGAAGAATCCGTTGCTAATGCGGGTAATTGGAGTATTAAAACTCGAAAAATAACTGACTCAATAAGCCATGTAGCATCATTTATACAGCAGTCAGTCAATGTGGTGATGATTATTGTCGGTGTTTACCTTATCTCCAAAGGTCAACTCACCATGGGTACGTTAATTGCGTCAACCATGTTATGTAGCCGCGCTATTGGACCATTAGTTCAGATTTCAATGCTATTAACTCGTTATAGTCAGGCTAAATCCTCGCTTACTATTCTAGAAAACTTAATGCAACTAACCTCCGAGGTAACCCCAGACAAACAGTACCTCAACCGCAGTCACTTAGCAGGAAATGTAACACTTGATAAGGTGAGTTTTAGTTACCCAGAAGCTGAGGCCGTAACGTTAGATAATCTAAGCCTTTCAATTAAAGCAGGGGAAAAAGTGGCTATATTAGGCCGAGTGGGCTCGGGCAAAACAAGCTTATTAAGATTAATGAGTGGATTGTATCAACCGCAATCAGGTGCGGTCTTAATCGACGGCACAGATATCAATCAGATCCATCCGGCTAACTTACGTCAGCAAATGGCATGTGTACCACAAGAAACTAATCTCTTTTTCGGTAGCGTTAAAGATAATATTACCTTAGGCCGTAATGTCTCTGATGAACAGATTATTGCCATCAGTCAAGCAGTAGGCATAGATCAATTTACTGCTCGACACCCGAGTGGACTCGATCGCCAAGTTGGTGAAAATGGTCATAATTTGTCTGGGGGTCAAAGGCAGGCAATCGCTATTGCACGCGCCTTGATTACACCAACTAATTTAGTCGTACTTGATGAACCTACCAGCCATCAAGATAACCGCAGCGAAGCTATAATTAAACAACATCTTGCCAGCCTGCCAGCCTCAACAACCTTGATACTCATCACCCATAAGTCGAGCATGCTAGACCTCTGTGATCGGATAATTATTTTAGAGCAAGGTAAAGTAGTTGCTGATGGCAACAAACAAGAAATTTTAAGTAAATTCAATAAATAACCTTCCTTAGCCATCATTTTGAAACTCATTCAGAGCAAAATGATGGCTAAAAAATCTTGCAAACTTCCCATTTTTCTTGTGAATATAAGACAAACATCTAGAAATCCATTACACTAGCGCCCTTTTGTTTTAAGCAACTAGCCTTTTGCGCTACGTGTTAGCATCAAATTAAAATAGGAGCGCCTATTTAAATGCGCCTTAAACTTTGTGTTATTTTGGGAAGTGTTGCTTTACTTTCTGGTTGTCAAAATTTTACCGCAGCTGAAAAAACAGTTGTAAAACCGGCTCCAGCAGTGATTAACCAACCAAAAGTTGAGCCTAAAATTGTCATTGAGCAGCCTGTTGTCATCACAGATGTATGGCAACGTATTCGTGATCAGCTTTCTTTTAATGTACCGGATGAAAAACTCGTTAACCAATATCGAGACTGGTATATCAAACACCCGCAACATCTAGAGCAAATTTCAGAACGCGCGCAACCTTTTATGTTCCTTATCGTAGAGGAAATAGAAAAGCGTAACCTGCCTATCGAGTTAGCATTACTGCCAATTATTGAAAGCGCATTTGATCCATTTGCCTATTCACACGGTGCAGCATCTGGGCTATGGCAATTTACATCGCCAATGGCAACCCATTTTGGCTTAAAGATGAACTGGTGGTATGACGGCCGTCGTGATGTACCAGCAGCTACAGTTGCCGCCTTAGATATGCTTGAATATCTATATAACAAAACAGGTCACAACTGGTTATATGCTATCGCCGCTTATAATACTGGTGAAGGTCGAGTCATCAATGCTGTAAAGCGCAATAAAGCAAGAGGCATCAGTACTGACTTCTTTAGCTTAAAACTGCCGACAGAAACCCAGCGTTATGTTCCGCAATTATTAGCCTTATCAGAAGTACTCAGTGACCCTAAAAAGTACGGCATAGATTTAAAGCCAATACCCAATAAGCCGCAAATTAAGGTCATCGATTTAGATAGCCAAATTGACCTTGCCTTAGCGGCTAAATTGGCAGGGTTAACCACCAATGAATTACATCGCTTAAACCCAGGCTATAATCGTTGGGCAACCTCGCCTGATGGCCCATATAATTTAGTCTTACCCGTAGATAAAGTTGCCCATTTTGAAACTATGTTGGCTCAAACCCCAGCAAATAAACGTTTAAATTGGTTACGCTACAAAATTAAATCAGGTGATAATTTAGGCCAGCTAGCCATCAACTACCACACCAGTATTGATGTGATCCGCAAGGTCAACAAAATCAAAAACAATAATATTGTCGTTGGCAAATATCTACTGATCCCGGTTGCTGCACAAGATTCCGATCTTTATGCACTATCAATGGATCAACGCCATGCCAATAACAGTAATAAAAAACGTTCAGACTACAAATTAACCCATACGGTTATAACTGGCGATTCACTTTGGAAAATTGCCAAAAACTATAAAGTTAAAATTAGCCAGCTAGCAAGTTGGAACAATATGGCTCCAAAAACGCCATTACAACTTGGTCAAAAGTTAGTGA
Organism: Shewanella marina JCM 15074; assembly: GCF_000614975.1. GTDB lineage: Bacteria > Pseudomonadota > Gammaproteobacteria > Enterobacterales > Shewanellaceae > Shewanella > Shewanella marina. The sequence goes on along the minus strand of NZ_BALM01000014.1, from coordinate 101,228 downwards.
TTTGGTCACAAAATAATGATGGTAACGCGATTATGCGAACCATTAGCTATAAGGTCAGGAGTGGTGACTCATTAGCGCGTATCGCTAATAAATTTGATGTAAAACTTGCTGACTTAATTAAGTGGAACGACTTAAACAGTAAAAAGTATTTGCAGCCAGGACAAACACTTAAGCTACATATTGATGTAACCAAAGCATCATAATCAAAAAATCTCATAAAAAACGCCTCCTAATTTGGAGGCGTTTTTATATCTATCAATATAATGATTAAAACTTATATTTAACAGGTGTCATCATGTCAGCTTTTTCACCTACGATTGGCATACTATTTAAGGTAGCAACTAAATAGTCTCCCTGACTGATGTGCTGATAAATATCATCAGGTATGGTGAATTTAATAGTGGTAGAATGCCCCACATTTAACTCAACTTCAGCTAAAGCTTGAGTAAACATTTTACCCGTAGACCAGCGCCATATTTGCTGACCTTGGCTATTAAACAACGCGATATCACCACGTTTCCCCGAACGGAAAATTAAGTTGATATCTTCAACTGACGCATTAGTTGCCGTCAGTGTAAAGTCATGACCATCTTGTATTAAAGCCCCTTGTAAAAGTGACTTTTGCAACACTAACTCTGGTTTAACTGACTTGTCAGACATAATGGTAAACTTCGGTTTTTGATTGACAGGTTTAGTCGTCTCTGGCGTCTGAGCCACCGAATTTTGGCTACAACCAGAAACAACCGCTAACATCGAAATCACTATATATGTCTTCATCATAATCACCAGTTACCAAGTCCTTTCAGTAATTTATCTTTAAGTTTGTCTTTCGCTTTATCAAGCTCTTGATCAATCTTACCTTTAAACATTGCTTCTGTATCTAATGCATATTTAGGTTCAGAGAACGTACCAGAGATGACCAATGGAATTTTAATTCCTTTAAGATCTTCATCACCGCCCTGACCTTTAAATGAGCCAACGATTACAGTCGTTAATTTGTAATTCAAACTTTGATCAATAATATTGGCGTCACCTGCGCCATCGAGGCGAATAAGCGGTGATTGCATGGCAAGATCTGGATTATTAACCACACCTTTAGCCATATTAAAGCTACCAGTTAAACTGGTAAAATCAGTTTTCTTCTCTTCTGACTTAGCAGCTTCAAAATTACCTTTTAATTTCTCTTTTGCTTCACGGATCATCTGTGGAATATTAACGCCATATAACGAACCATCCGTTACCGCAAAATCACCTTTCGCGATTAGATTTTGCTTTAGCTTAGATGGAATTAAGCTACGGCCATTACCAGAGACATCAAATTCAACTGCACCAGATAATATGTCAATATCAGCTGCGTCTTTTAATAGCTGACGCACCTGAACACCTGATAGTTTTTCATTAAAACGATAACTAGCGACTTTATTACGGCCATCTAAACTTGCTGAAGCAACAAGCTTACCTTGGTATAAATCAGCAGTTAACGATTTCATATCTAACACGCCATTATGCAGATTTAGCTGCATTGCCCAGTTTTCGGTTTTTAACTTATCTATATTGATTGATTTAACGGTAAGGTTAAACTTGGCATTTACTGCTTTCATACCTGAAAGATCAGGCTCAACTTCAGGTGCATTGCTTGCCGTATTTTGTGGTGTTGTAGTTGCAGATTCTGTAGTTGAAGCTTTAGGCATAAACTCATTTAAATTGATATCACCTAATGCCAACTTGGCGTTAATCGAAGGTACTTTTGCACCATAATCAATATCAACATTACCATCACCAGTAATAGATCCAACGGCCAATGAAGCTAAGTTCATCGATAGCTGCTGCTTCTTTAAGTTAATAGCAATATTGGTTGTTATTGAAGTAGCCAGTTGTTGGTTAGGAATCGATGCACCAGCAACATCATTGTTTAATACAATATCCTTTAATGTCAGTAAGCCAAAATCAGCAGCTAATTTAACTTGGCCTTTACCATTACCACTAATTTTCATGTCTGGTAAGGTTGCAGTATATTGATATTGTAAATCAGCGAACTTACCTAAACTAAAACGGCCTAATGTCAGACTGTTTAAATCGAACTCTTGTTTCGTATTAGTCTGTTGGTTGATCACATTGACCTGAGCATTGGTCACCGAAATACCACCAATATCTAACTGATCTAATGCAGGCTGAGTTGAAACATCAGAACTGTTAGCTGCAGGCTCTGTTGTTGTAGGTTTTGAATCGGTTTTAGAAAGGCCTGTGAAACTCGTTTGTCCCTGCTTATCGGTTACTAAATTAACCGTCAAACCATCTAGACTGAGTTTTTCAATTTTAACTTGTTTGCTAAACAATGGCATTAAGGCAACTTCAGCCACCACATCTTTTACCATTAGCATTTGCGCAGGTTTCATACCGGCAGGGTTAGAGAAACTAACATCAGCAATATTAATTCCTAACGTAGGGAAAAAGCTCCAACTTAAATCTTTATTAATTTGTAACTCTCGTCCTGTTTGCTCTTTTACTACTTTAACAATCTCTGGTTTAAAATCATTAGGGTTAAATATTAAAGTGATATAAACAACCACACCTATAATTGTTAGCAAAACTGCAGCTAATAGCCACTTAATTATTTTCATGTTATATCCTTGTTTAAATAAACAGTATAAAAGTCATAATTTCAGAATTGGAGCTTGTGATATTGCTATACCGTTAGCATCTGCATAAATAATACTACCAGGTATAATCTTAACGCCAGCGATAGTAACAACTTGATTGATTTCACCTTGTCCAAGCTTAACTGTTTTTAATGGATGTGCACCAAGAGCCATGACCCCAAGGTCAATGGTTGCTAAAGTTCCCACATCACGAACACAGCCATTTATAATGACGCCTTGCCAACCATTGGTTTGAGCACTATCAGCAATCAGGTCTCCAAGTAACGCATGGTCCAATAATCCACCACCATCAACCACTAACACCTTGCCTTGACCACTTTGTGCCAGTGTTTGCTTCACCATAGAGTTATCTCGATGACACCTAACGGTTATCACTTCACCATAAAAAATTTGGCGACCACCAAAATGCTTGGCAGGCAAAGGAATAAAGGTGAGTTTATCTTGATGTAAGTCAAATAAATCTGGCAACAAATCAAGCATGTTAATTCCTTAGACAAAATATTGTATTAAGAGTAACTGCTCATACATCAAGTCTCAAGCAGTGCTATTTCGATTTATTTAATTATGACCTGAACTAATCTGCATATAAGCAGTCAATATTAGCGATTATTTTAGGATATATTCTGTTATCTTTTAAATTATCAAGCTATACTACGTAAGAAATCTGCCATTTTTAATGTCAGCAAAGATCCATTTCATTTTGACTTCATTTATATTAAGTCTCTCAACTGCGGTAATGACTATGAATAGTAATTTAGATCTACAGAGCGCTATCGATGCGTTGGACCTGTATGGCTATGAAAAGAAACACTCAACAGATTTAGAACAAGCCCGTAATAAACAGCAAATGGCTAAATACATTGGTTCTTTAGATTATAGCCTGCGTCGTTTACAAATTTTACAAGAAACGGTGAATGAATTAGTAGAAGAAAAGAAGTACGAATTAACCCGCCAAGAAAACATCCAAACGTTTAAAACTAAAATAATTAATATTTCACGTGAATTTAATATGTCATATGCTGACGTATTAGATGTTATGGCTGTGCTTGAACAAAAATAATTTATTGAAGGTGCCATCGCACCTCCAATAAACTTTGCTTACAATTGCATACGGCGTAATGCTACAAATTTATGCAGTTTATTACTTCGCTCCACTAATAACATGAGTAAAAGTAAACTATATATAATGGCAGCGATTGAAACCGTTTTCTCAGACCATATGTAGTGCAAAGGTACGAGTAACATAACGGCGTATATCCAATTATGGATTTTTTGCCAATAGCGCCCTATTCTTCTTTTTATACGATTTATTGATGTTATGGCTAAAACACTTAATATCAAATAAGCTGTCGCACCTACGTATATATAAGGGCGCTTTAATAGTTCATTAATAAATAGTTGTGTATCAAACAACAAATCTAAACCAAAATAACTCAAAATATGTAATGTTGCATATAAATAGCAATAAAGACCTAATGTCTTTCTTAATTGCACTAATTGTCCTAACTTAAAACGTGTCGCTATGGGTGAGATCAACATAGTCAGAATCAGTAAAATTACAGCAACTTCACCATTAAAGTGAATAATATACTGCACAGGATCACCGCCCAAAGTACCTAGCAGCAGACATGCTAAAAGCCACAACATGGGTATAACTGCACCAATGTGCAACAAATACTTCACCCACTTAAACTGCTTTGCACTCAATCGCATTAAAAGTTCCTCGTAAGATCGATATTCTGATAAAGATCTGCCACCCACTCCCCATAACCATTAAACATTTGAGTTGGGATCCGCTTAGTTGAAAATAGTCCTCCAGGACCAATTCGACGCTCACTTGCCTGCGACCAACGAGGATGATCAACTTGCGGATTTACATTGGCATAAAAACCGTACTCATGCGGCGCTAATTGATTCCAACTTGTTGGCGGTTGCTTATCAACAAGACGAATATGTGCGATCGACTTAATACTTTTAAAGCCATACTTCCAAGGCACAACTAATCTAATTGGGGCGCCATTTTGACCGAGTAATTTATTACCATACAAACCAACAGCCATAAAAGTTAGGGGATTCATCGCCTCTTCAATCGTTAGGCCTTCCACATAAGGGTAATGAATCCCTCCACCCAATAATTTATTTTTTTGGCCGGGAAAAATTTCAGGATCATAGCGAGTTTCAAATGCAACATATTTGGCTTTATTATTTACGCCAACATAACTCAGTAAAGTTGCTAAGCTAAAGCCATCCCATGGAATCACCATCGACCATGCTTCTACGCAACGTAGTCGATAATTACGTTGCTCAAGGGCGAATATTTTATATAGATCGTCATAGCCAAGTGTTATAGGTTTATCCACTAGACCAGAAACGGTCAGCGTCCAAGGATCACCATTAAAGTTTTTAGCATTTTCACTGGGATCTGTTTTAGCCGTACCAAACTCATAAAAATTATTATGTGTCGTCACTTTAGCTAACGGAGTTAAGACGTCCTTGCCATTAAATTGAGTATTAATTGAAGTGTTCAAATTAGCCACGACAGGCACTTTCTCATCATCAAATAAATCAAATATTCCAGCTTGAACCGCACCGGGTAAACTCGTACTAACCGCAGTAAGGCCTAATAAAGAGAGTATATTACGACGCTGTTTAAATACAGCTTCCGAGGTCAATTGCTTATCCGCTTCATTCCAAGACTGAGGAATAACGACTTGTTTACTTTTTTTATTCATTTAACCATCCCCACTCAATCTTAATACCCAACAACTAACAAATCGTGACACTTCATGGCTTAATTTTTAGCAAAAAATAGCTAAATTAAACAGCTTTATCATTGGCATACATATAAGACAGGCTAAGCTCATAATTTATTACAAAATATTGCAAATTGAATAAGGAATAATCAGTTAAATAAGAATACCTTGCTCGGTTTGGCTGCGCATGAGAATCTTAGTTATTACTCCATTATGACTGTTAAATATGCCTCACGAACTTACTTTTTCTGTCGCCCATTTCGTTGTTGTGTGTGCTGTTGGTTTCCTTTGCCTACTGATAGGTGCTTTGCTCAATCAAAAATTAACTAAGCAACGCTGGCAACATATTCATGACCACCTGAGTAATGAATATGATGCGCGTATCCAAATGTTACAAGCCCAATTAGAAGATCGTGATGAACAGCTAGGGCAAAGCCACGAGAAAGTGGAATTTTATGTCAACCAAATGGGTAAATTCCAAGCAGAAGCTGAACGGGTAAAATACCTACTCCAGCAAGTCGAAATATTACAAGCACAGCATGCTGAAGATGCAGCCAGCTTAGCAACCTTGCGCGAACAATATGTCACACTCGAACTAAAACGTTAACTGAACAAACCGCCTTACAAGATAAAATCACGCTTTTAGAATCAACAGAAAGTCGCTTAAATCAGCAGTTTGAAAACCTCGCCAATAAGATTTTTGATGACAGAAGTAGCAAACTTAATCAACAAAATAACCAACAAATTTCAGGTATTCTTGCCCCACTTCAACAACAACTAGATGGTTTTAGAAAACAGATTGCAGAAACATATCGTCATGAACAAGATGAACGTGGCGCGTTGAAACATCAACTCAGTCAATTAAATGCACTCAATATACAGATGAGCCAAGATGCGATTAACCTGACTAAAGCCCTTAAAGGTGACAATAAACAGGCAGGCAATTGGGGTGAGGTTATTTTAGACCGCGTACTACAAGAAAGTGGCTTACGTGAAGGCCATGAATATGACACCCAAACTGATTTGAAGAATGACCAAGGTCAACGCTTTAAACCTGATGTCATCGTACATTTACCTGATAATAAAGATGTGGTCATTGATGCAAAATTGTCGCTCGTCGCTTATGAGCGCTATTTTAATAGCGAAGATGAATTAATTCAGGCTCAAGCAGTCAAACAACACATACAATCGTTAAAACAACATATTAAAGGCTTGAGCCAAAAAGATTATCAGCGCTTACATGGCATCACTAGCCTAGACTATATATTAATGTTTATCCCAATTGAGCCTGCATTTATGCTCGCAGTTGAACATGAGCCAAGCTTAATTGATTATGCACTTGAACATAATATTATGCTGGTAAGCCCGACTAACCTGCTGGTTGCACTCAGAACCATTAACAATATTTGGCGTTATGAATATCAACACCAGAATGCACAGGTTATCGCCAAACATGCTAGCAAGATATATGACAAACTGTGTGGTTATCTTGAGGATATGGATAAGCTTGGTCGGGCCATTGAAAATGCCGAACGCAGCTATAATAATGCAATGAACAAATTAACATCTGGTAAAGGTAACCTGATTCGACAGGCTCACCAAATGCAGCAACTAGGTGTCGAAACAAGTAAAAAGATAGATAAACAACTAATCTCTCAAGCCCTATCTGAGCATGATACTGAATAACAACAGTATTAGTTAATCACAAGAGTCAGGGACGACTAATGAAGTATTGTAACCATTCTATGATGAATAAATTAACTTTTGCACTAATTGGCACCTTAATTTCTGGCCCAGCATTAGCGCTAACAACACAACAGCAGAATTACTTAGATGCGCGCCAAGCACTTAAAGATAATGATCTTAAGGTCTACCAACAGTTAAGACCTAAACTAGATCATTACCCTTTAACTGTGTATCTAGACTACCATGCGAATAAAGATGCCATCCTTGCTATGTCAGGCACACAAGCAAAAAAGGCCATGTTAGCTTATAAGGGGACTCCCCTTTATCAAAGTGCTCGTCATCAATATTTGAGTTACACAGGTAAAAATAAGCAGTGGCAAGATTTTCTAGCCAATACCCCTAAAGCGCCTAAAAGCCCTGCACTACAGTGCTACTACTATCGAGCTAAACTTGCTCAAGGTTACAAAGTTGCGGCCTATAAAGGTGCTGATTTACTTTGGAACTATGGTAAATCAAGACCTAAAGCCTGTGACCCACTATTTAAAGCATGGCAAGATGCAGGCCAAATGACCCAATCTAAAATTTGGTCACGTACATGGTTAGCTTTTAGCCGTAATCAATTTGGCTTAGTCAAATACCTGACTAAACAGCTAAAAGAGCAATCTAAACAAGGACAATTGGTCCTTGATGTTTATCGTAACCCCAGCCTGCTATCTGACATCAAAAAATTTGATGGCAAATCTAGTTTTTACTCAAAATTAGTCCAGCACGGTTTGATACGCCTCAGTAAAAAAGAGTTAAACCAAGCAATCAAATTATTTGCCAAATATCAGGCTGCAGATAGATTTAGTGATCAACAAGGGCGTGAAATTAACCATTATCTTGTCAGAAGAGCACTTATCAAACGAGAACAAGGGTTAACCTCCTATATCGATAAGATGTTACCTATATTAAAAGATGACCAGCTTTATGAATTACGTATCCGCTGGGCACTTGCTGAGAATGATAAACAAACAATTAATCACTATTTAACCTTGTTGAGTCCAGAAGCTGCAGAGGATCCTCGTTGGCAATATTGGTTAGCAGAATCATTATTAACATCTGCCCCTAAACGCGCTGATGCTATCTTACTCAATCTAAGTAAAGAGCGTAATTTTTATGGCTTTGCCGCAGCAGAAGCAATGAATGTCGCCCCCAATTTAAAACATAAAGCGACACCACTAACAGCTGAAGATGTAAAATACCTCAAAAAAGATCCTGGTTTAGCGCGAGTACAGCAACTAATCGAACTGGATAAACTGATCGATGCTCGTGCAGAGTGGCATATGCTGTTAGGGCGACATGATAAAAATATCAGAGCGCAATATGGCGCTTATGCGTTATCAAAAGATTGGTTTGATCTTGCTGTGGCAGCAAGTATTAAAGCCAAATTGTGGAATGACATGAATATGCGCTTTCCCTACCCTGCGACAACCGATTTACAAGCAGCAAGCCAGCATTACAATGTTAATATTAATGAAATAAGAGCCATTGCGAGGCGTGAAAGTGCCTTTTATCCATATGCTCGTTCAGGTGTAGGTGCAAGAGGCTTAATGCAGATTATGCCAGCCACCGCGAAGCACACCGCAAAAATTGCTAAAATACCATACAAACACCGCAAGCAACTTTATGACCCGCAAGTTAATATTGAGCTAGGCAGTGCCTATTATTCTATGTTAATGAAGCAGTTTGACCAAAATCGAATTTTAGCTACTGCAGCCTATAATGCAGGTCCTCATAGGGTAAAACGCTGGTTAGACAAATCAGATCAACAATTGGACTATATGGCGTTTATTGAGACCATTCCATTTACAGAAACGAGAGAATACGTGCAAGCAGTATTCAGCTATCGATTAATCTATGAAATTAAGCAGAAACAACAACCAGAGCTGTTTAATAAACAAGAATTAACATTTAAATATTAAGTTTAGCTGCCCAAACATGGGCAGTTAGTTTTACCCGCATGGATGCAGTATAAAATAGCCTAATCACAGCACCAGATTAGGCTTCGTAATAATAGGTTACTAATGAGTCTTTTAGCAGAACTACAACTAAGCTGTGAATATCAACCATTAATTGATGCTCAGCACTTTACTATCTTTGGTTATGAAGCCCTAAGCAGATTTAAACAATGCTCAACGCCAATCTCAACCAGTGAATTATTTAAGGTCTTACACGACCAGCCAGCACAGTTACAACAGCTTGAATATTGCACTAAACAATTTCAAATAAATCATGCACCCAAAGAACAACGATTGTTCGTTAATATTGATCCACATGCGATTCCAACCGAACATTTAACAGTTTGGGCAGATTTATTGCAAAGTCATCCTAAGCTAACCATAGAGATCATTGAAAACGATTCCAGCGAAGATGCTACGCTAGCGATTGAACTAGTAAAGTACTTTAGCCCATTAGGCATTGATATCGCGCTAGATGATGTTGGCGCACCAGACTCAATGTTATCAACACTGTTACTGACACAGGTTAATTTACTTAAGTTTGATCGACATTGGCTGAGCTTATCAAATGATCTTCATTCGATGAATTTACTACGCCATTTAATCCAATTTGCCCATGCAACAGGCAAAAAAACCGTATTAGAGGGAATTGAGACTCAAGCACATTTATTGCTCGCTCAATCAATGGGAATCGACTTAGTGCAAGGATTTCTATTTAAACCCCAATTTATTCATGCCTCAGAATACCAAGCATTTAAACAAGTCAATTTTGATGCGCTTAATACTTGTTGCGGGTGTTATATCTAATCAATTTATAGGCTGTTAACTTGATGGGTTAACAGCCGCCCCGCTATCATACCGTCATGCTTATTCAGACCGAGTATATAGCTCATCATCTTCATAAATATCTATAGATTTGAGATACAAAAAAAATCGTCTAATGTCGAGGCTTTCTTATCATATAAGAATATATGGTACCCGAGGCCAGACTTGTGTCTTGTCATACCGACACGCTTATTCAGATATAATCATAATTTTCGGATACAATAAAGCCCCAACTAATGTCGAGGCTTTCTCATCATATAAGAATATATGGTACCCGAGGCCAGACTTGTGTCTTGTCATACCGACACGCTTATTCAGATATAACCTTAATTTTCGGATACAAAAAAGCCCCAACTAATGTTGAGGCTTTCTTATCATATAAATATATATGGTACCCGAGGCCAGACTTGAACTGGCACGCTTATTCAGCGAGGGATTTTAAATCCCTTGTGTCTACCGATTCCACCACTCGGGCAAATGAGTGCGTTTCACTGAAAAAATCAATCAAACTAAATGTGGAGCGACATATCGGGTTCGAACCGATGACCTATACCTTGGCAAGGTATCGCTCTACCAACTGAGCTAATGTCGCATATCTTTGTTACTTGCAAAGTCACTCGTTGCATATATAAAGGTATCGTCTATTCAACCTTTCAACTGAGCTAATGTCGCATATCTTTGTTACTTGCGAAGTTCTCGTTGTATAAATAAAGGTATCGTCTATTCAACCTTCCAACTGAGCTAATGTCGCATTTTTTGTTTCAATATCACTACCATTTTAATAAATGGTACCCGAGGCCAGACTTGAACTGGCACGCTTATTCAGCGAGGGATTTTAAATCCCTTGTGTCTACCGATTCCACCACTCGGGCATAGTGTGCTTAACGTATTGTTAAACATATAGTGGAGGCGCGACCCGGAGTCGAACCGAGATCGGCGGATTTGCAATCCGCAGCATAGCCATTCTGCCATCGCGCCACTTTGTTGCTTAATCTCACTTAAAGAGAGATTGGAGCGACATATCGGGTTCGAACCGATGACCTATACCTTGGCAAGGTATCGCTCTACCAACTGAGCTAATGTCGCATATTGTGTTGCCTATTTTGTTGTATTTGATACAACTTAACTTCACTACCATTTTAAGAAATGGTACCCGAGGCCAGACTTGAACTGGCACGCTTATTCAGCGAGGGATTTTAAATCCCTTGTGTCTACCGATTCCACCACTCGGGCATAGTGTGCTTAACTATTGTTAAACATATAGTGGAGGCGCGACCCGGAGTCGAACCGAGATCGGCGGATTTGCAATCCGCAGCATAGCCATTCTGCCATCGCGCCACTTTGTTGCTATTCCACTTAAACTTCTAAGTGAAATTGGAGCGACATATCGGGTTCGAACCGATGACCTATACCTTGGCAAGGTATCGCTCTACCAACTGAGCTAATGTCGCCTTCTTCTTAAGATTTACTACAAGTTTGAATCCTATTGCTAGAACTCATTCATCAAAACTTATTACTCATAAGAGCGACTTCGTCCTGACTACGAGACGCATTCTACCGATTTGCTTGTTGGAGTCAATCAAGTTTTTCGTAAAATAACGTTATTCGCGATCAACCGACCGTTTTTAAAACAATTTCTTTAATATTGCTGACGAAATAGCCTAAGTCACAGATTATAAAACAATTTATTGTTTGAAATATAGGCATCGAAAACTCATCAACATTTCTTATATACTCAAACTATTTGAAGTTACAAAATTAACCAGCTTTAGATAAGATATCGGTTGCCGTTAGTTAATAGTGATTCCCCTACCAATATTAATACGCAATATAAAGCACGTTAAAACCTATCAAAGAAAACCTTAAACAAGTTCAAACCGTTTTTGAGCTAACTTAAAGTGCTTTTGAAAATAGCAACTTCAAATTGTTTGGGTATCTGCACAACAAAAACGCCCCTTCTAATGAAGAGGCGTTAATTTAATCAATCATCACCGTTTAGCTAACAGGCAAGCTTAAATAGTTAAGGCCTAGCATCTTTTGCATTACGCCAACAACCTGACAGCTATAACCAAACTCATTGTCATACCACACATATAAAATAGCGCGGTTACCATCAGCAATCGTAGCTTGTGAATCTAAGATACCCGCAAAACGAGAACCTACTAAATCACTCGATACCATTTCAGTTGATTCACTAAAATCAATTTGATTTTGTAACTCTGAATGTAATGAAATAAAACGAAGATGCTCGTTAATATCATCCTTAGAGGTTTCAGCTTTAAGGTTAAGGCTAATAATCGCCATTGATACGTTTGGTGTAGGAACACGAATCGCATTACCTGTTAATTTACCCGCAAGTACTGGTAATGCTTTAGCTACTGCTTTAGCTGCACCGGTTTCAGTAATAACCATGTTTAACGGTGCACTACGACCACGGCGATCGGCTTTATGATAGTTATCAATTAAGTTCTGATCATTGGTGTATGAATGAATGGTTTCAACATGACCATTCTCAATACCATATTTATCATTGACCGCTTTTAACACAGGTGTAATTGCATTAGTCGTACAGCTCGCTGCAGAAACAATCATATCAGTTGCTAAAATATCATCTTCGTTAACGCCGTAAACGATGTTTTTAATCTCACCTTTAGCTGGTGCAGTTAACAATACTTTTGCAGCACCTGGACATGCTAGATGTTGGCCAAGACCAGCTTCATCTTTCCAAATACCCGTGTTATCAACAACTAATGCGTTGTTGATACCATACTTGGTGTAATCAACTTCAGCAGGTGAGTTAGCGTAAATGACTTGAATATAAGTACCATTTGCAATAATGGCATTATTCTCTTCATCAATAGACACAGAACCATTGAACGGGCCGTGCACAGAATCACGACGTAATAAACTAGCGCGCTTCTCTAAATCGCCTGGGCGACCACCACGTAAAACAATGGCTTTTAAGCGAAGCTTATTACTCTGGCCAGTCTTTTCAATCAATAAACGAGCAAGTAGACGACCGATACGACCAAAGCCGTACAATACAACATCTCTTGGTTCAATCTCATCAGCACGGTCTATAGCACTTGCTAACTCTTGTGCCATATAAGCTTCAATTGAATCAGCATTATCATGTTCAGCCCAGTATTTTACTGCAAGCTTGCCGATATCAACGCGGCACTGCTTAACGTTTAGATTACTCAGTGCTTTAATAAATGGGAAACTTTCACGTAAACGTAATTTCTCACCCACGTGACGACGTACGATACGATGCGCTTTAATAATATCGATAGTCGGCGTATTAATTAACGGACGACCATAAACTAATACCTCAACTCCTTGATTACGGTATAGCTTACCTAATAATGGCTGCATCGCTTCAGCCATTTCAAAACGTTCTTGCCAACTTCGTAGGTGTTTATCAGCGCTCATGTACAAATCCTTTATTCCACTTTTACATTTGATAAAAGGGTTTATGTCGAAATATGGAGGTGTTATTCGCTAAACATTAACGAGTCACCTTTCTTAGTCGGCGCTATTGTAATGAATCGCAGGCAGGGTTTCCAGTAACAAAATTTCGCTAACCATGTAATTTTATTATAAAAAATAGATGATTTTGGTTATAGTTTTCTGCGGTTTTGTAATTATTACATCATTTGCTGTTATATGAGCCGATTTCAAATCGTTAATCATTGATTCTCAAGAAATGACTAAAACTTTTGTAAGAATAATCCTTAAAAATATTTTAATTTTTATCACAACTCGCGATATACCATGTTTATGCTATACCTAGCCATGTAATTACGCTTATTTCATAAGCTCGGCAAAAAACCTGCCATGTTGTAAATTAATGACACAAAATTTCACAATAAAATTGTAAAAGGCGATCTACCTAACTAATTTGGGCTAATTCAAGCCAAATTCACACATTTTTGATAGATATAGCTTGACGATAGATGTCAATTTGGTAATTTTACTACCAGAAGATTTAATTATCATTGAGGGATAAGAAATGACTATCCGTGTTGCAATTAACGGCTATGGCCGTATCGGCCGTAACATTCTTCGTGCGCTTTATGAAAGCGAAAAGAATTACCCAATCGAAATCGTTGCGATTAACGATTTAGGTGACTCTTCAATTAATGCCCACCTAACCAAATACGATACAGTTCACGGCCGCTTTAACGCTAAAGTTGAAAACGACAACGAAGCAATTTATGTAAACGGCGACAAAATTCTAACCTTCCAAGAGCGTAACCCAGCTAACTTGCCTTGGGCAGAGTTAAATGTTGATGTGGTTTACGAATGTACTGGTATCTTCACTTCTAAAGAAGCTGTACAGCCGCATTTAGATGCTGGCGCTAAGAAAGTTATTATTTCTGCACCAGGTAAAAATGTAGATGCAACAGTAGTTTACGGTGTTAACAACGACATCTTAACCGCTGATATGACAGTGATCTCAAACGCTTCTTGTACTACTAACTGTTTAGCGCCTTTTGCTAAGCCGTTAAATGACAAGTTAGGCATTGAGTCTGGTTTAATGACCACTATTCACTCATACACTAACGATCAACGTCTATCTGATGTTTACCACACAGATTTACACCGTGCTCGTGCAGCAGCACTTAACATGATCCCGACTAAGACTGGTGCAGCTGCTGCTGTAGGTCTAGTTGTTCCAGAACTTCAAGGTAAGTTTGACGGTCTAGCGGTTCGTGTTCCTACTGCAAACGTATCATTAGTTGACTTATCGTTTATCGCATCACGTGATACTACAATCGAAGAAGTTAACCAAATTATTGAAGAAGCAGCTAAATTAGCACCAATGAGCGAAGTACTTCATGTTAACCATGAACCTTTAGTTTCTATGGACTTCAACCATAACGCATTCTCTTCAAACTTTGATGCAACTCAAACTCGCGTAAGCGGCCGTTTGGTTAAAGTGATGTCTTGGTATGATAACGAATGGGGCTTCAGCAACCGTATGCTAGACAATACCGTTGCCCTAATGAACGCTAAGTAATCGACTCGATTATCTATTTGAAAGCCTGCAGCGATGCGGGCTTTTTTGTGTTTATTCATTTGCCTCTGCTCACCGTTTCTGCAAACAATCACATATTACAATGTTAACGTCGTAAATCCCCTCTTCAATATTGCTACCCTTTAGAAAAAACCTTTAGAATGTTGCATCTTGCTCATTAGCTTATAGCAGAAGGTTGCATGCTTTATCTTATTCAATCGAATCAAATGGAACGCTTAAGTTCGGTATTAGCAGGACTATTATCATCACCTCTTGAAAATATGAGTATGTTGGAAAATGAACATATCTTGGTACAAAGCCCTGGTATGTCAACTTGGTTAAGGCTTGAGATAGCCAAACATAATCAAGTGGCGGCAGCACTGTCATTTCCACTACCATCCAGCTTTACTTGGCAACTGTGCCATACCTTATTAGCTAATGTGCCGAAAGAGAACGCATTTACCAAACCATTAATGACTTGGAAGTTAATGGGACTGCTGCCCTCTTTACTTGAACAAACAGAATTTAGTTCGCTTAAAAATTATCTAGCAGATAGCCAGCCACTCAAGCTGTATCAGCTATGTGGCCGTATTGCCGATATTTTTGACCAATATTTAGTGTACCGTCCAGATTGGATAACAGCTTGGGAACATAATGAAAATCCCATTAGCCTAAATGAAGAACAAGCATGGCAACCGATTCTTTGGCGCGCGTTAATCAACTATAACGCCAATGAGCTTCATCAAAGCCATTATCACCGTGCTAATTTGCACCAAGCACTAGCAGATGCCCTAGCCGATCCTAATACTGATATCAGCAAACTGCCGAAACGCTTATTTGTATTCGGAATATCATCAATGGCACCGCAAACTCTGCAAATCTTGCATTACTTATCTAGCCGTATCGATGTCTATATGCTTAATCTCAGCCCTTGCCAGCATTATTGGGGCGATATTATTGATCCCAAACAACGGGCAAGAATGGCGCTAGCTTACGGCGAACGTAAACAGCTTACAGAAGACTGGCAAGACAAGCTCGAAGTCGGAAACCCCATTTTAGCCAACAATGGAAAAATGGGACGTGAGTTATTAGATCTATTATTAGAACTGCCAGAAAACAGCTGTCAATTAGGCTTTGATAGCTATCACGACTTAGCTGCTGATAACCTATTACACGGGGTGCAGTATGACATTTTGCAACTCGAAACCCGTGGCCGCAGCTTAGGGCCAGACGCCGCCCTTTATTTATCTACTGATGATCGCCGCATACTCAAAGCTGATGATAGCTCGATTACCCTGCGCAGTTGTCATAGCCCATTACGTGAAATTGAAACCCTGCATGATCACCTTTTAAATTTATTAAGTGAGCAACCGCAGCTACAGGCAAAAGATATTGTTGTGATGCTGCCAGATGTTGCCAGTTATGCGCCCTACATTGATGCCGTATTTAGCAGTAAACAAGGTCAACACTATATCCCTTATGCCATTGCAGACCGCGGCGCGGCGCAAGAATCACCTTTAATCAATAGTTTTTTAAGTCTATTAAATCTTAATCAAAGCCGTTTTGCTCTCACTGAAATCCTCAGCATTTTGGAGGTGCCAGCAGTATTAAGACGTTTTGATTTAATTGATGAAGATCTCGCTCAAATTAGACGTTGGCTTGAGCAAGCCGCTGTGCGTTGGGGCCGTGATGAGCAAAGCCGTATAAAACAAGATGTGCCCGCATTTAGTCAAAACTCATGGGCATTTGGTATTAAACGCTTAATTTTAGGTTATGCGCTTACAGATAACTCACCACTTTATCATGATGTATTAGCCGTTGATGGTATTGAAGGACAATCAGCGCAAGCTTTAGGAAAGCTACTCGACTTTATTAGCAGCCTTGATCAACTCATGGCCCAATTGAGCCAAGAAGCCAATATCGGTGAGCGTATTGAACAGTTACAACAATTGCTCAACGACTTTTATGATACTGATGACGATGAACGGCAACAGTTACAAGAGATCCGCGATGCTCAACTTAAACTGAGCCAAGAGTTTACCCATGCAGGTATCGCTTATCCTGTCGCCAGCGATATTATTCAAAACTGGTTTAAACAAGCGTTATCAGAGTCAAGAGTGGGTCAACGTTATCTCGCAGGTAGCGTTAACTTTTGTACGCTCATGCCGATGCGTTCTATCCCATTTAAAGTGGTTTGCTTACTGGGGATGAATGATGGTGTGTATCCACGTGTTCAACATCCAATTGGCTTTGATTTAGTGGCACATATGGGGCCACGTAAAGGAGATCGTTCTCGTCGTTTAGACGATAGATATCTATTTTTAGAAGCCTTGTTATCTGCCCGTGACCAGCTATATATCAGCTATATCGGTCACAGTGAACGCGATAATAGTGAAAGAATTCCATCAATGTTAGTCTCTGAATTAGTTGAATATTGTCAACTGAGCTATCAGCCAGAAACACTAATGGATAGTGATGACATCGAAAAAATTGAAAACAATATTGCCGAGCAAATGATTGTTGAAATGCCACTGCAACCCTTTGATGGCAAACTCTATGACTCCACAAAACCTGAGCAGCAGAGCTATGCTAATCAGTGGTGTCCGAGCAGTCATATTGAGCAAGCCAAGTTTGTTGACCCGCAAACCAGCCTTGAGCAATTTGTGGAACTTGAACAGCAGATTGAACTATCGGCATTAATTCGTTTTTATCGTAATCCGAGTCAGTACTTTTTTAACCGTACTCTCAAGCTTGATCTGGCTTTAGATATTCAAGCAGATGATAATGATGAGCCCTTTTCTCTCAATGCATTAGCGCGTTATAAACTGCAATTTGAGATGGTTAATGATGGCATTGAACATCAATCAGAAATCGTATCGCATGATCTGATTGGTAAGTATAAAGCCAGTGGTAATTTACCTATGGCACCATTTGATCAACTGTTAATCAACCAATATCAACACGATATAAAACCCTTGATTGGTCGCACCCTTTATTTAACCGGTGAGTCACTTAAACAGGTCAATGTTGAACTCAGCTTTGCTCATCCACTACATGAATTACAAACCATTCAATTAGTGGGTCGTATTGATGATGTTGGCACTAAAGGTCTAGTCAACTACCGCCCAGGCGGTGCAAATGGTAACGATTTGGTGAGAGTCTATTTACGTCATCTGTGCTTAAATGCCATGGGTTATAACAAACCAAGTTATCTGCTTGATATTGGCCATTTCCACAGCTTTGCGCCGCTCACGCCAATGCAAGCCAAAAATCAATTGAGTGTCTGGTTAGCCTATTTCTTACAAGGGCAAGCACGGCCGTTACCTTTTATGGCAAAAACCTCACTTGCTTATACAGAAGCGGATGGAGAACACTCAGAAAAGCTATTACAAGCAAGAGCAGTCTGGCTTGACGAAAACACCGATATTGGTGAAGGTCAAAACCCACATTATCGCCGTCTATTTAGTTTCCCTGATGATTTTGATAAAGATAGCTTTGGCGCCGTCGCTGGCAACTTATTACACCCCTTACTCAGTCTGTACCATAAAGATAAACTGAGTCAGCTCAGTACCTATGTCGAATCAGCCCAGTTTGAGGAACAGCATTAATGACCACTCAAGCATTAGCACCACTTTCACTTGAATTTACCGGTAATCGCTTAATTGAAGCCAGTGCAGGAACGGGCAAAACATACACTATTTCTGGTCTTTACCTTAGGTTACTACTAGGTCATCAACACGCAACGCCTCTCACCTGTGAGCAAATATTGGTGGTGACCTTTACCAATGCAGCCACCGAAGAGTTACGCGATCGTATCCGTAAGCGGGTGCAGCTTGCCTATAAGCGCTTTATTGGTATTGAATCAATCAATGATGATTTTATTGAACAGTTATACCAACAAATTGATGCCAGTGAGCGCGACAATGCCCTGCGCCGTTTAGACCTTGCCTTAAAGTCGTTAGATGAAGGGGCAATTTTTACTATTCATGGTTTTTGTCAGCGTATTTTGTCTGATATGGCATTTGAATCATCAATTTTATTTGAATCTGAATTCACCCTTGATGACAGCGAATATCTGCATCATGCCGTGCGCGATTTTTGGCGTGAAGCCTGTTACCCACTGCCAGTCAATTTAGCCCAATCCATTGCAGCAAAATATTCAGATCCCGATCAGCTCGCTCGTGATTTACGGCCATTACTCGGCGCAACGGTGGCTAAGGCTCAGCCAACACCACAGGCTTTTGATAAACATGCTGAGCAATTAGCAGATTCAGTTAATCGCTTAATGAAACGTTGGCCAACTGAACGTGCCGCAACTGAAGAGCTACTACACAGTTTGCCACTCAATGGTGTGCGCTTTGGTAAAAAAACGGATGGTTACCCTAAATTAGCGGTATTTTTAGATGCTATGGATAACTGGTGTAACAGCGGTGACGGTTTACCACCAGCAAAAGCACTTGAAGTGCTGGCGCTTTCAGAGTTAAAGCTCAATAAAGGCGGCCAAATTCCAACGCCACAACAAGCGCCCGTATTAGATCATATCGAGCAGCTTAATCAGTTGATGTCAGGGTTTATTAGCGCATTTGTTTATTTTGCCCAGCAAGGGATTAAAAGGCGTTTTAATTTACAAAAACACCAAAAAAACTTATTAACACCCGATGATCTACTGCAAACCTTAAGCGATGCACTCGAAGTGAACCCAGTATTAGCGGAGCGCATTGCTGAGCGTTTTCCCGTCGCGCTAATCGATGAGTTCCAAGATACTGACCCGCTGCAATTTAATATTTTCTCGTCAATTTATCCGGTTGATAAACCCGAAAATGGTTTATTGATGATTGGTGATCCGAAACAGGCTATTTACGCTTTCCGTGGTGCGGATATTTATACCTATATTAATGCCCGTAAACGCACCGAACATCATTACAACCTCACCACCAACTATCGCTCCAGTCAAGCTATGGTGCATGGTGTTAATGAGCTATTTAGTCATAGTAATGATCCCTTTATCAGCGATGCGATTCCCTTTGACTCAGTGCTTGCAGCCGATGAAGGTAAAGCGCCACGCTTTATTGATAAGAACAATGACAGTGCAGCGCTTAGATTAAGACTGGTGGCTGAAGATCCTGAAAAAGGCCTTAACAAAACCAGCGCCCGTCAATATTTGGCTGATGACGTCGCCAACGAAATTGCGATGTTACTCAACCAAGCAGCTAATGGTGAATGTAGCTATAAAAACAAGCCACTCAAAGCGCAAGATATTGCGGTGTTAGTGCGTGATAGAAACGAAGCCAGTTTTATCAAAAAAGCGCTAACAAAGCGTGATATTGGCGCAGTATTTTTAAGTCGAGACAATGTATTTTCGACCATTGAAGCGACAGAAATGGCATTAATCTTAACCGCCATTTTAAAAGCGAAAGATGAACGCGCCATCCGCAGTGCCATGGCGACTTCACTACTCGGCTACAGTGCATTTGATATTATGCAATTTAACCAAGATGAAGAGCACCGCCAGCAGCAATTGACACTGTTTTTCCAGCTTAACCAACTTTGGCAACAGCGCGGTATCATGCCCGCATTAATGATGTTAGCGCAGCAAACCTCGCTCATAGAACGCTTGCTTAGTCATGATAACGGTGAACGTAAGCTGACCGATTTTAGGCATCTAGCAGAGCTGCTACAACAGCAAGCCACAGAATTAGACGGCCCAAGTGCATTGGTTAACTGGTTTGAACAAAGCTTGATTAATCCAAGTCAAAATGAAGCACAGCAACTGCGTTTAGAAAGTGAACAGAATCTAGTGAAGATCGTCACTATCCACAAGAGTAAAGGCTTGGAATACCCAGTCTGTTTTGCGCCATTCACCTCATTAGCCCGTGATGATAGACGTAAGCCCTCGCCTATGCTCTACCATACCGATGAAGAGTTAATCTGGGATATTGACCAATCAGAGCAAGGTTGGGATAAACACAAACAAGAAGTACTCGCTGAAGATTTACGCTTGCTATATGTAGCATTAACACGTGCTGCGGGGATCTGTTATCTCTATATTGCTAACCATAGCCGCTTTACTAAATCTAAAGGTATCAGCAGCTTGTTACCTAATACGGCGATTGGTTATCTATTAGGTATTACAACGCCTGCTTGTGAGTTTGAGCAACTGTCACAAGCTGCAGCAACACTCGCTTCAGCGGCAATTAGTGTTAATCAAGTTGATATCGAACAACAACTTATCAGCCTTGAAGCTGAGCAAAATATTTGTGCAGAGTATCAAGTTAAGCCTCTATTACGTCAATTAGGGACGCCGTGGCGTGTCGGTAGCTATTCTGGTCTAGTAAAACACCTACCTCATGAACGCATATTGCCCGGTGATGGCGATGAAGTAGAAGATGAAACCGTGCTGATTGAGCAGGAGGTCGAACTCGCGCCAAGCCGCTTCACCTTTGAACGTGGCGCTAACGCGGGTAGCTTTATGCATGAAGTGCTCGAAGTGATTGAGTTTAATAATGCCGAAGCAACGTTAATCGAACAACTGCCCTTCGTCATGGACAAGTTCGCTATCGATAATGACTGGCAACAAGTGCTACTTGATTGGTATCAGCAAATTTTAGCGGCGCCGCTGACTACAGAATTTAGCCTAAATCAACTTCATGCCTCACAAATGCTGGTTGAAATGGAATTTTACCTGCCTATAGGTAAGTTAACAGACAGCGCGCTAACCGCACTATTACAACAGTATGGTTATCACGGCCAATTCAGTTTTGATGCACTGCAAGGCATGTTAAAGCTTTATCGATTTAACCTTTGAATACAATGGTCAATTCTATATTGCTGACTACAAGTCTAATCACCTTGGCAATGACTATGATGATTATCATCAAGATGCGCTGCAAGCGGCCATCAGTGATCACCGTTATGATCTGCAATATATTATCTACACCTTGGCGCTACATCGTTATCTATCAAAACGTTTAAGCATTATGATTATGATCAACACATTGGTGGCTGCTATTACTTGTTCTTGCGTGGGATGAATAGCCAAGGCCAACAAGGCATATTTTTTGATAAACCTGCCAAAGCGCTTATTGAAGCTTTAGATACGCTGGTTTCTGTTAAGGAGCAACAAGATGCTTAGCCTAAGCGTACCACTAGATGTGCTATTAAAAAATTTAACAGAAGAAAGGCTTATTACCCCATTAGATCGCCATTTTGCATTAGAGCTTGCCGCATTAGAGCAAGAAAACAGCGAGATTTTTGTGATTATTGCGGCCTTATTAAGCCATCAACTTTCTTCACAACATACCTGTTTACCATTAGCACAAATCGATTTTAACAATCCATTTAAGCAGCAAGTCAGTCAAATAAAGATGACTCTTGATGCCGAACAACTAACGGCACAGCTACAACAATTTAATGCCATTGGCAGTGCTGATGAACACAAACCATTAATCTTGGATAATGGCCGTCTGTACCTGCAACGCTATTTTCACTTTGAGCGCAGTATTGCCGATAAGTTAAATCGCCTTAGTCAGCAAAAAAACAGTATCGATAACACTGAGCTAAGCACCATGCTAGCCGAGCTATACCCACAGCAACAAGGGACTATTGATTGGCAAAAAGTAGCAACAGCGACGGCGGCTTGTCAAAATCTAGCGGTGATTACTGGCGGACCGGGTACAGGTAAAACCACTACGGTAACTAAGCTGCTATTGTTGTTATGCCAGCAGCAAACACCTGTAATTAAATTAGTCGCACCAACAGGTAAAGCGGCAGCCCGCTTAAGTGAATCCATTAAAGCCTCTAAACAACGGCTACAACAAGATCTTGTCGGTCAGGTGAGTAGTTTAGATCTCAATGCGCTAAAACTGGTGCCAGAAGAAGCTTCTACCCTGCATCGCTTGTTAGGTGTTATTCCTAATTCACATAAATTTAGGCATGACAGTCACAACCCGCTGCGCTTAGATCTATTAGTCGTTGATGAAGCGTCAATGGTCGACTTGCCTATGATGTATAAACTGCTCGATGCACTGCCGCCTCATGCCAAACTGATTTTATTAGGTGACCAAGATCAGCTGGCCTCAGTAGAAGCTGGCGCAGTATTGGCCGATATCTGTCAGGGTTTATACCATCCACAAAATAAGTCATGGCAGATGCGCTATAGCCCTCAACAATCACAGCAGTTAAGCCAATTAAGCGGTTATGACCTCAGCCAATACGCACAAAGTCATTCAGGTTTGGGTGACAGTCTCTGCATGTTAATGCACAGTCATCGATTCCAAGGCGATGCAGGTATTGGTCAGCTGGCTAATGCGGTTAATAAAGCTTCAGCCAGTGATATTAAACAGGTCTGGCAACAGGGGTATCAAGAACTGAGTTGGTTTAACCACCATGGTAAAGGGTTACAAAATCGAGGCTTAAAGAGTCTACTTAATCAGGCAGTTGAGCAATACAGTCTTTATTTAACTCAAATTCATAACGATGATATTGAGCCACAAACCATTATTAATAGTTATAACCAATATCGTATTTTAGCGGCAATGCGCGCTGGTGATTATGGTGTTGATGGTATAAACCAAAGTGTGACTAACGCCTTAAAACAAGCCAAGCTGATCCAACCAAATCAAGAGTTTTACTTAGGTAGACCCATTATTATTCAAAGTAATGACTATAATCTTGGCCTATTTAACGGTGACATTGGCATTATTTTGGCTGATAAAGCCGCCAATAATCGCCTTATGGCTTATTTTATTCAGGCTGATGGCCAGATTTTAAAGGTGCTGCCGGCGCGTTTGCCAAGTCATGAAACTTGCTATGCCATGACGGTACATAAAAGCCAAGGCAGTGAATTTGCGACTGTTGCCTTAGTCTTGCCGCCATTCCCAAGTTTGTCGCAATGGCAACTGTTAACTAAAGAGTTGATATACACTGCAATTACTCGTGCAAAAAGTCACTTTAGCTGCCTCGGTAACAAGAAAGTATTTGAAACTGCTAGCCTACAAATCACCAAGCGGGCATCAGGCTTGGCCAAAGATTATGGCAAACAACTGATGTTGAATAGTAAGTAATCATTTGAATAAGCAACGCTTGAGTAATCCAGCGTTGCTCTTTAACATATCCAATTAATGTCGACATTCGCTCTTTAAGGAAACCCAATGAGCCAAATTAACCTGCTTTTGCTGTGCGGTGGTGGTGGTGCTGAACATGATATTTCACTTTTATCAGCCAACTATTTTGAAACATCATTGGCAAAAGATAGCCGTTTTAATGTGCTGCGTGTCGAATTAGATGCTCAAGGTCAATACCGCACGGCTAATGGACAAGCTTGTGAATTAACCAACCAAAAGCAAATTCGCTTTACTGATCGCACAGAAACTGATTGGTCAGTGGATTATGTGATCCCTTGTATACATGGCTATCCGGGTGAAACAGGCGATATTCAAAGCTATTTCAATTTAATTAACCTACCTTTCTTTGGGTGTAATGCCGAAGCAAGTATCAACTGCTTTAACAAAATTACAGCCAAAATGTGGTTTAGTGCGCTAGGTATCCCCAATACGCCATACATTATTTTGGCTGAACTAAATGATGATGCAATTGCACAAGCAACAGCAGCATTAGCTGACTGGGGGTCAATTTTTATCAAAGCCGCCAGCCAAGGTTCATCTGTGGGCTGCTACAAAGTAGATAATGTTGAAGAATTGCCAGCAAAATTAACCGAAGCCTTTAGTTACGCACCTTATGTCATTATTGAAAAAACCATTAAAGCACGTGAGTTAGAAGTTGCCGTGTATCAATATAATGACCAAATTATCGCCACTAAACCCGGTGAAATTGTATGTGCTTCAGATAAGTTCTATACCTTTGAAGAAAAGTACGACACCAATAGTCAAGCGGTGACTCATGTAGAGGCTAAAAACCTTTCAGATGAGTTATCAGATAAAATTCGCCAATATGCAATTACGGCGTTTAAAGGCATGAAGCTCAGCCACCTATCGCGCATTGATTTCTTTTTAACTGAAGACGGTGAAATCTTACTCAATGAAATTAATACCTTCCCAGGATTAACGCCTATTTCAATGTTCCCTAAGATGCTTAGCCATCATGGTGAAGACTTTACCGAGTTTTTAACTCAGAACATTTTAAAACAGTTAGCTTAACTGTTACTGTAAATTATAAAACGCGCTTTATGCGCGTTTTTTTGTTATCCATCACAACATCACACTTCATTCTAATAACCGCTTACGCTACCATCATTAACATTGAGTTTTAATAAATGGCATTAATAAAGGGAAATTATAATGAGAATGACGCTCGCACTGCATCAAGAGTTGTTTTGCATTCATAGTCTTGAACGGCAAGCTGCTATCCCCTCTCAAGTGTTCGAACAAGCCATCTACTTTATAAGTAAAACGAAAGAAGAGTTATCGATTGTTGTGCCTTCTACACTGAAATTCGATAGCTTAGAAAGCGAAGATAATTGGCGTTGTCTAGAAGTATTGGGCCCGCTTGGCTTTTCAATGACAGGTATAATGGCACGTATTTCAACCACTCTAGCACAAGCAGATATCAGTATTTTTGCTATATCAACCTTTGATACTGATTATATTCTCGTTAAAAACGACAAAATAGATGCCGCAATAAATGCCTTAAAATCCCAGTCTTATATGGTAATAAATTATCAGCAAGGATTAGCTTAATAATGACCAATAGCCATCAGCAACAAGTGACCATCCACAGTGAATATGGTTTGCATACTCGCCCTGCCGCCCAATTTGTTAAGCTTGCCAAACAATTTACCGCAGACATTAATATTAGTGCAGAACAACAAACTGTAAATGCGAAAAGCCTATTTAAACTGCAAACATTAGGACTTGCCAAAGAGAGTCAAATTACCATAAGTGCCCAAGGCGATGACGCCCTCAAGGCGGTTGAATCATTGGTTAATTTCATCAACCAACTCGAGGATTAAATTAACCATGAATATTGACGGGGTCGCAGTTTCACAGGGCATTGCCATGGGCCATGCTCATCTACTCAATAAACAGATAATCAAAGCCGATTATCTGTCCATATGTACAGACGTCACAGCCGAAGTCGCCATATTTCACCAAACACGTCTTAAACTTATTAGCCATCTACAACAACTGAGAGACTCAAGTGATATAAATGATACAGCCACTGAACTGATAGAAGCAGATATCTTATTGTTAGAAGACGATGAGTTTATTAGCGAAGTTGAACAACTCATCAGCCAATGGCAATTTTCAACTACCGCAGCCGTTGAACGCTGTTTACGTCTACATGCTTATCAAATCAGTCAACTCGCAAATCAATACCTTGCCAGTAGAGCCAATGATATTGAATCCCTTAGCCAACGACTTATTGCGCTATTTTTAAATATTGAAACAGCTTTCGGTCAACAAATTAGCCATGAGGTAGTGTTATTTGCAGATGACATCACCCCTGCCGAATTTAGCCAACTACCACTGCAGCATATAAAGGCATTAGTATTAAAAAGTACGGGAGTCACTAGTCACACCGCCATTTTAGCGCGTGCTCACGGTATTCCAGCACTGTTTTTATGTGATTACCATCATCAAGTCATTGAAGCGATGCCGTCGTAGTTGATGCTTTAGCAGGTAAGCTCTATATCAATCCTGATAATAATCGCCAACAACAATTAGCAGACAGCGGCAAAGCCGCCCAATTAGCTCAACAAAAACTGAGACAATTTATCAATCTGCCCGCGCAAACATTGGATGGACATTCCGTCAAACTGCTGAGCAATATTGGTCAACTCAACCAACTCGACCAAATTGAGCAGTTAGGTATTGATGGCATAGGTTTATTACGTACAGAATTGCTATTTATGGGACTAAAACAAGCCCCAACCGAAGAACAGCAATATCAGATGTACAAGCAAACAGTAGAAGCTGTCACGCCAAAGGTCGTCACCATCCGCACACTCGATGTAGGTGCAGATAAACAACTTGATTATATCCATTTAGATAAACAAGAAAATCCAGCCTTAGGTGAGCGCGGCGTGCGTTATAGCCTACATAACCCTGAACAGTTTATGGTGCAATTACGTGCCATATTACGTGCCAGTACATTGGGTTGTATCAGAGTCATGTTTCCCATGATCAACCAAGTTGAAGAACTGATTGATATTTTGGATCTATTAGCACAATCGAAAAAACAGCTTAAACAGCAACAACTAGACTATGGCAAAATTGAACTCGGAATCGTAGTTGAAACACCAGCTGCAATCATTAACTTACCGAGTATGTTGCCCTATTTAGATTTTATCAGTATAGGCAGTAATGACCTAAGCCAGTACACATTAGCCGTTGATCGAACTAATCCCGTGTTAAGCCAACAATTTAGTGCCTTTTCGCCTGCGATTATTCAATCCATAGCAACAGTGATTAACTTAGCAAAACAGCAGCAGATATCTGTTTCACTTTGTGGCGAGTTAGCCAGCGATCCACGTATCGCCCCCATACTCATCGGACTAGGTTTAGACGAATTAAGTATTAATATTGGTACGTTTCTGCCCGTAAAAGCGGCTATTTGTTCGGGTCAATATAATCACTTTACTCAACAAGCAGCTGCATGCTTAAAAAGTACAAAAATCTCTCAGTTGGCTCAGTATTTATGAGAATAGAATATTGTGACTTTACTCTGATAGGTAATAACCAATATGATGAGCCAACAAATTGATAAGGGGCTAACAATTATGGATTTTTTTAGTCGAATAAGACGTATGATTTCGGGTCAGGAACGCGTTGTTGGTGCCATTGATATCTTAGCACCTGTGTCAGGTAAAATTGTCGATTTAGAACAAGTACCGGATGCCGTATTTGCCGATAAAATTGTCGGTGATGGCATCGCCATTCAACCAGAAGGTCGTTATCTGGTTGCGCCTATCTCAGGCAAAATTGGCAAAATGTTTGATACTCACCATGCATTTAGTATTGAATCACCACAGGGCGTGGAATTATTTGTTCACTTTGGTATCGGTACCATTGAGCTCAGAGGCAATGGTTTTACCGGTCTAGTTAACAGCGGTGATACCGTTGAAGCGGGCCAGCCAATCATTGAATTCGATCTTGATTACCTCAAGCAGCAACAATTATGTTTATTAACGCCTGTGGTCGTTGCCAATATGGAAGACTTTAAAGGCATCAATAAATATTCAGGCCGAGTTAAAGCCAATAAAGATGTAATTTTCAGTATCAATACCCAAGCAAAATAAAAGGAAATATTGTGGAAGTTTACGGCATCAAAAATTGCGATACAGTCAAAAAAGCACTTAAATGGTTAGCAAGCCAAAATATCACAGTACAATTTCATGACTTTAAACAACAAAGCCCTAGCGAACAACAGATTACAACATGGGCAGATGCTGTAGGCTGGCAACAGCTACTGAATAAAAGAAGTACCACCTTTCGTAATTTAGCTGACACAGACAAAACCGATCTTGATCAAGCTAAAGCAATCCAGCTCATGCTAGCCCAGCCAACATTAATCAAACGACCAGTGGTTGAATATCAAACACAAGTCAAAGTGGGTTTTAAGGCCGATGATTACCAAGCGTGGTTGCAACAATGAAGCGTGAAGTTGTTGAGCTTGCCAAAGATTTAATATCGCGCCCTTCTGTCACTCCCCTTGATGAAGGCTGCCAGACCATGATGGCAGAATATCTCGCCCCATTAGGCTTTGATATTGAACCCATGGTCTTTGAGGACACCACCAATTTGTGGGCGCGCAAAGGTACAGAGTCCCCCCTATTTTGTTTTGCAGGGCACACTGACGTAGTACCAGCAGGTAACCTTAATCACTGGCATACACCTCCATTTGCACCAACGGAAGTTGATGGCTATTTATATGGCCGCGGCGCTGCCGATATGAAAGGTTCACTAGCCGCTATGCTGGTTGCAGCCAAACGTTTTGTTAATACACATCCCTATCATAAAGGCTCGATTGCTTTTTTAATTACCAGTGATGAAGAAGGTCCATTTATTAATGGCACTACGCGCGTGATCGATACATTAGAAGCACGCAACGAAAAAATCACTTGGGCATTAGTGGGCGAACCATCATCAACAGATAAGCTCGGTGATGTGGTTAAAAATGGCCGCAGAGGTAGTTTAACAGGCAACCTAGTCGTACATGGCGTTCAAGGGCATGTTGCCTACCCTCATCTTGCTGATAATCCAGTGCATAAAGCTTCTGCGGCATTAGCAGAATTAGCAGCAACGACATGGGATCAAGGCAATCAATATTTTCCACCGACCAGTTTTCAAATTGCCAATATCAATGCCGGTACTGGTGCCTCAAATGTGATACCCGGTCATCTAGATGTCATGTTTAACTTTAGATACTCAACAGAGGTCACCGCAGAGCAGTTAATTGAGCGTGTTGTCACAATCCTTGATCAGCATCAACTGAACTATGATATAAACTGGATATTTAATGGTTTACCCTTCTTAACAGATGAGGGAGACTTACTTGCGGCCACCAAAGATGCCATTCAATCAGTGACAGGCCTTGCCACTGCAGCATTAACCACAGGTGGCACATCAGATGGACGTTTTATTGCACCAACAGGTGCACAAGTAATCGAATTAGGGCCCGTTAATGCCACCATTCATAAGGTGAATGAGTGTGTCAAAATGGATGATTTAGAGCAATTAGCACTTTGCTATGAAGCCATGCTGGAACGGCTATTATGTTAAAAGAAATTGTAAATCCGCACCTTTATGGCCTTAGCCGCGAACATTTAGTCACAGTCGATAAGTTTTTATTAGAAACAGAAACTTCAATCGCCTTTGACCAGATGCGCCAAGCAGCCGCTAAAGATGGTATAGATATCACCCTCTGCTCAGGCTTTCGTGATTTTCAACGTCAACTGGGTATATGGAACAATAAAGCACAAGGAAATCGCATTTTACTTGATAAAAATAATCATGAAATAAATGCAAAGGAACTCAGTCACGACGACCTGATTGATACCATTTTATTATGGTCCGCACTACCGGGAGCCTCTAGACATCACTGGGGTACTGATATCGATATTTTTGATGCCAATCAAGTCAATGTCAGTCAATTAAAACTCATTGATACTGAATATGCCATTGGTGGGCCTTGCTACGATCTTAGCTGTTGGCTTGACAAACACAGTGCTGAATTTGGTTTCTTCCGCCCTTATATTGCTAACCAGAGCGGTGTTAGTCCAGAACCATGGCATTTGAGCTACTATCCAGTATCTAATGAATACCTTGCACAATTTTCATTAAAAGATTTTACTCGCTTAATTAAAAGCAGTGATATTCAACCTAAAAACAATATTGTCGCTAGACTGAACGATCTGGTACAACGATATGTCTTATACGTTGCACCAGCACCTGAGGCATTGCTATCTCGCCTCCAACATTCTGTCACGGAGTGACAATAAGCATCTATAACAGAAGCTTACTGAAAAAGGATAACTGAGTATTATGAAATTGCTAAAAGACCTTTTTGAAAACAATCGCCGTTGGGCAGATCGAATTACCCAAGAGCAACCAGATTTTTTTGAACAACTGGCCAAACAACAGCATCCAGAATACCTATGGATTGGTTGTTCAGACAGTCGCGTTCCATCCAATCAAATTATTGATTTGATGCCGGGCGAAGTGTTTGTACATCGTAATATTGCCAACATGGTTATCCATACCGACCTAAATTGTTTATCTGTGCTGCAATATGCCGTTGAAGTACTTAAAGTTAAACATATTATGGTGGTAGGTCACTATGGTTGTGGTGGTATTAAGGCTGCAATGGGCCAACAACGTCTCGGCCTAATTGATAACTGGCTTGGTCATCTACGTGATATTCATCGTATTTATCAAGCAGAACTAGCAGAACTAGATGAAGATAAACGCTTTGATCGCCTTTGCGAATTAAACGTTATTGAACAGGTCGCTAACGTCGTTAATACATCGATTGTTCAAGATGCATGGCAATCAGGCCAAGATGTAGCCGTTCATGGCTGGATTTATGGCATTAATAATGGTTTGGTTACCGATCTCAACGTCACTATTAACCGTGAAATGGCATTAACCGATAAATAACAACCTTATTAATCGTCTACAGAAGTAGAATTGTGTTATTAGCCACCGCTAATAACACAATTTTTAACTGATCAGCTATCTTCTATCGATCACTAAACTTCAATACAATCTAACAACCCCTATCACAGTGCAGTCAAAATAAGCATTAGCACCACTATTTTTGCGAAAAAGATCAATCCGTACCATGCATGCTCGTGCATTCACTATAATTGCTGGTATGATAACTAAAAGCAGAACAAGACTTTAAGCAGCAATTAATCTGGCACGATCAATATCCCTGTGTCAGGCTTTATAGGACGAATCAATGAAAGTTACACTATTAATCCCAGCTAGATATGGATCTAGCCGTTTCCCAGGTAAACCATTAGCACAAATCAACGGTGTGCCTATGATCCAACGCGTTTATGAGCGCGCATCATTGGCGAAAGGGGTTGATAATGTTTACGTTGCTACCGATGACGAACGCATTAAAGCAACAGTAGAAGGTTTTGGTGGCAAAGTTGTTATGACTTCACCTGACGCGCCATCAGGTACAGATCGTATTGATGAAGCATCACGCAAGTTAGGTTTAGCGGATGATGATTTAATTATTAACATTCAAGGCGACCAACCATTAATTGACCCTATTACGATTGAGCAGCTTATTGAGCTATTCAAACGCTTCCCAGGTGAATTTGAGATGGCTACCCTTGCTCACCAAATCACTAATCAGGCTGAAATTGACAGTCCAATGCATGTTAAAGTGGTATTTGATAACAACTTTAATGCCCTGTACTTCTCTCGCGCCTGTATTCCATTTGGTCGTGACAGCAAAGAGCACCCAATTTACAAACACTTAGGTATCTATGGTTATACCCGCAAATTTATTCATGATTTTGCGCGTCTACCTGTTGGCCGTTTAGAAGATATTGAGAAGCTAGAGCAACTACGTGCACTAGAAAATGGATATCGTATCAAACTCGCTATTAGTGCCGTCGATTCAACAGAAGTTGATACCCCTGAAGATATTCGCAAGTGCGAACTACGTTTGGCGGTAGATCAACTATAAGGAGATTGCATGTCAACATTTGAAGTCTGGCTTATTATTATTCTCGTGGTCGGTGTGGTATTCAGTAATCTTGCAGTACTGAAATACAGCAGTAAATTTAAGATGACTCAATTTGGTCAAAAAAAACCAAATAACAGCATTAAAAAGCCAACAGAATCTCAAACAAAACAGAATAAACCAGCAGATGATGACGATGAAAGCTCAGGCTTTTTCTAATAGTTAGAGTTCTAATATTTAGAAAAGCTTAAATAAAAAGCAAAGGTCTAGCCTTTGCTTTTTTGCATTATAAATTAGTAAAACATGATTTAGCTCAATATTCACACAGAGAAATATCTGTACAATCGCGCTCCTTTGCTCAGGAGCCATTATGACAACCAGCTATTTAATCATTCAAAGTCTTGGCGTCATCTCAATGATTATCGGTTGGTGGGCAGCAAAGCAAACTAAAGATCAATATTTTATTAGCGGTAATTTAAGCGCCGCAGTGATCACTGCCATTCATTTTGGTTTATTGGGTAGCCATTACGCCATGTTAAACCAACTGCTTAATGCCTTCAGGTTTTATGGCGCCAGCCGTTTTAAATGCCGTGCGGTGTTCGTGTTAATCATTGCAATGTGTCTATTGCAAGGTTATTTGATGATTGATTGTTGGCAGCAACTGGCGATGATGATCGCAACCTTAATCAGCACTTATGCACTATTTTATTGCCACACTAATAAACTCAGAGCCCTATTCCTACTCAGTACACTACTAAATTTAGCCATGTCAGTGCAGATGGGATCATGGTCAAGTATCATTTATCAAGTGATTACAGTGAGCTTACTGGCTAAACAACTCATTAATCACCACCAAAACAGCACCAACACCAGATTAAATAAAGCGATAGCGAACTAACCGTATCGTTACGCTTTATCAGAAATCAACGTTAACAGAACGAGTTAACTCGAACCTGCCCCGGTGGAAACCCCATCACTTGTTTATAAGCTTTACGAAATGCCGCTTCACTGCCATAGCCACATTTTTCACTGATCACCGCCACAGAATAAGTGCTTTGCTGCAATAGTTGGGTCGCATAACGCATCCGAAAGCGACTGATATACGCCATAACTGCGATTCCAACCAAATCGTTAAATTTTTTAGCAAAGGCTGAGCGCCCCATAAAACATAATTCAGCTAACGATTGCACACTAAAGTGATATTCAGGATGTTGATGAATCGTCATTATCGCGGTTTGCAGTTGTGGATCAAACAGCGCGGCCAATACTCCTTGTTCAATAGAATCTGAATCAATTTGCCGTCTTAACACGCCAATAAATAACATATTGGCAAGATGATCTAATATTGCATTTTGACCTAAAGAGTTTGTTTTAGCTTCAGTAAGCAAGAGCGATAATATAGGTTTAAAGTATTCGTTATCGGTGTCTATGATTAACACTTGATCAATACACCCTAAAAGGGGCCATATAGCATGTTCTAATGCTTCAAAATAACCACAAAGCAGTTGAATTTGTTGCTCAGTATTGGGCCGACAACTGGTCTCATTCTGGTTGGGTTCAGGGTTATTGGAAATAAGATGACAGGTATTATGCGGGAGAATCACTAGCTCACCGGCTTTAATCATTTGAGAACGTCTATCAGGAATATGTAACCAAGCGTTACCTTCAACAATATAGTGAAAAGGAGTACGCCCCATCACAGACGTATCAACACTCCATTGACCACAATAATTCTGATAAGCATAAACTTGAGCCGAAACATTTAACGAGCGTAACAACAGACTTAGTTTATCAGTATCTTCAAAATACATTGCCACCACTCTACGCTCGATTACGCTAACGATTAAGTAAGGTTATAACTCTTTTGCAGCGATATTTTTAACCTTAGGCCATTGTTGGTTAGCTTGTTTAATGTGTAGCGGAATATCCTTGCTCCATGCCTGATACACCTCTAAATTTTTATTGACGTATAACTTGCCATCTACAATTTTAAACGCTTTACCATCAACATTAAACTTCTTACCAAAAGTCATTCCATAAGCACAAAAGCCGCCAAACTGAGGTGCATATTTAGCAGGATTTTGTTTAAACATATCACGGTGTTTATGATGACTAAAGCGATAAATAGCACCATCATAAACTGCAGTTATGTTGGCTTTACCTAGAACAGCTTTATCTAACGTGAAATAAGCTACAGCATCATAACCCGCTAAAATTACATCGTTATCATTAATGTCTTTATCAACCGCAAACACTTGAGAACTCGTGAACAGAAATAATGCCGCTAGAAGGGATTTAATTGATGTCATATTGATATCTCCTTGTTTTAGAAGACACCATATTAATTTGTATGGAAGTTAAAAAATGTAGCTAATAAAGGATAGTTTATGTCTAATCGTCCACCAATTATTTTTGTAAAATGCCATTACGAACTAAACCACGTTTAACATTCTTACATAACTTACCGAAACGGTTAAGCTCATCAAATGTAGGCACCTCACCTTTCTCTAATTGGAATTGCCAGTAATCAATCTCAGTTTCAACGAGTTCAAGTAATTTTTTAGGGCAACCCACACAAGTGTCACCACAAATACGACTCTGCGGCGCATCAAAGGGAAACACTTGCTTAACCTCAATAATGATATTACGCATTGCATCACTGGTATTGGGTTTCATCGTAACCTCTTAGCGAAATAACTTAAACTTCAATAGATGTTGCTTATTATAGTGCTTTCAACCTTAGCAGTTACTAATATGAAATAAGATTAATCAAAATCTCTGATCTCATTAGATTTCCAATTGCCGGCATTTAAGACTGTATGTAGTAAAAATTTAGTTGTTCAATTTCCCACAACCTTAAGTCAAAAAAATTTGCAATATTTAGCATGAAAATACATCAAAATATTTCATACAACTAACCAACCTATTGTATAAAACAAGAGCAAACCCTATACATACATATGTTTTGGAATGATATATCTCGTCATATAGATAGTTAGAATCACATTATCATCTAATAAACCTGCTTTAGTTCAAATATTTTTGCAAAATAATTTGCAAGTTTAAACTGCAAGTCGTTAAACTAAATTTGAATTCAGTAAATCTAGTATTGCCGTAACTGAAATAAAGTTTATTCAATTAATGACTATTAACTGAGTAAGTTTGAGCCAATTGACTGCACATAGCAGAGGCCGTAACAAGGCGTATTAATAATGAATTCAGCTAAACGAGTAAATCGAAGCTTAACTATTTTAATTATGTTTTAGTACATGCAAACATATGGATATATCACTGCTATTGACGGCACTGCATGCATCATAAAAGGGCTCTGTAATG
Source organism: Shewanella marina JCM 15074 (assembly GCF_000614975.1). Lineage (GTDB taxonomy): Bacteria > Pseudomonadota > Gammaproteobacteria > Enterobacterales > Shewanellaceae > Shewanella > Shewanella marina. The sequence continues at coordinate 65,788 of NZ_BALM01000014.1, read as the reverse complement.
AAAAAACAATGGCAAGATTACATCAACATCATCCAAACAGTGGTTAAGCCTGCGCTAGGTTGTACCGAGCCAATTGCAGCAGCTTATGCCGCCGCAGTAGCAGCTGAAATGTTAACAGCTCCAGTAGAAAAAATTGAAGTCAGCGTATCTGACAACCTGTACAAAAATGCGATGGGTGTATTTGTACCAGGTACTGGCAAAATTGGTCTTGCTATTGCTGCGGCAGTGGGTGCCATTGGCGGCGATGCTAGCGCAAATTTAGAAGTGTTGGCCAAAATTAACCAACAAGATGTAGATGCAGCGCAAGCCTTAATTGATGCTGGCAGTGTTATTGTAAAACGCGCACCAGATGCAGAAGAATTTATTTATTGCTACGTCAAATTACAATCAGCAACAGACACAGCAGAAGTCACCATTAGTGGCGGTCACACTTTAATTGTTGATAAGACCCTTAATGGCCAATCGATTTTTAAACAAGAGCAATCTAACTGCACCGCAACAGGTAATATTTGCGACAACATCGATATTGATATCGAGAAGATCTATCAATTTGCCACTGAAGTACCCTATTCTGAAATCAAGTTCATTCTAAAAGCTGCTGAACTTAACAAAAAGCTTGCAGAAGAAGGCATGCAAACGGCTTATGGTTTAGAGATTGGTCGTACTATTGAGCACAGCATTAATAGCGGTATGCTAGCTGATGGCGTAATGAATAAAATTGTAATGCTAACCAGTGCTGCATCAGATGCTCGTATGGGCGGCGCAACGCTACCAGCAATGAGTAACTTTGGTAGTGGTAACCAAGGTATTGCAGCAACATTACCCGTTTGTATTATCGCTGAACATTATCAAGCAGATGATGAAAAACTTGCTCGCGCCCTTATTATGAGCCACCTTAGCGCAATCTATATGAAATCATATTACCCACCATTATCGGCATTCTGTGGTAACTCTGTGACCAGTGGTGCTGCAGCAATGGCAATGGTATACCTTGCAGATGGCACACTAGAACAATGCAATCATGCAATCGTAAACGTATTAAGCGATTGTTCAGGCATGGTATGTGATGGTGCAAAATCAACATGTGCAATGAAAGTTAAAACGTCAACTAATAGTGCAGTAAGTGCATTCTTAATGGCAATGCACAGTCAACATGTTGAAAATCAAGGTATTGTTGGTCGTAACGTAGAGCAAACGATCAGTAACGTAGGTAAATTAGTTTCAATTGGTATGCAACGCACTGATGCAGCCATTATCGATATTATGTCGGCATAACCATTCAATAGAAATAAAGGCAGTTTACGCTAACCGTTAAACTGCCTTTATCTTGTTATCATAAGCAGCCAACACAATACCTCAGTAAAACTTACCGCCCAACAATAATTGCGACTGATGACGGTTTAATCTGAATGACCTACAGTTCAATTTAAATTGTTATACTCACAAAGAAGACTGTATGTAGTAAAAAATCGAGCTACAACCTTTTATCGATAATGCTCAATTGAACGATGATTTTTAGTGGTTAATCTCTTAGAATACCTGCTTTTTATCATTGAGAATTCCTTTGCATACTCTAGCGCAACTTAAAGCAGGTCAATTAGGCCATATCACTCGCTTGCAACTCTCAGAAAACTTAACCGAGTTTCCAGTCGAGATTTTAACTTTAGCCGACTCATTAGAGATCTTAGATCTTTCTAACAACCAGCTTAGTCATTTGCCAGATAGCATTACTCAACTGCATAAACTCAAAATTATTTTTGCTTCAAATAACCTCTTTACTGAATTACCCGCCATATTAGGTCAGTGCCCTAACCTTGAAATGATTGGTTTTAAGTCGAACCAAATCAAACACGTACCAAATGAGTCATTACCGCCTAAATTGCGTTGGCTGATCTTGACCGATAACCAAATAACAGCAATGCCTAGCAGTTTGGGGGAACGGCCACGTTTACAAAAACTTGCCTTAGCAGGTAACCGCTTAACCTCATTACCAGCAAGCTTAGCCAATGCAAATAACCTAGAGCTGATTCGTCTTTCTGCTAACCAATTGACTGAGTTTCCAACTCAACTATTAAACTTGCCAAAACTGGCTTGGCTGGCTTTTGCAGGTAATCCATTTGGCGTGCAAACTATTGACGCTAGCGTGCCTAAAATCAATGCAAGCGACTATCAATTGGAGCAGGTATTAGGCCAAGGCGCTTCAGGTATTATTTCTAAAGCGAAATGGCTCAATAACCCGCACCAATTTACTGACCAGATTGCGGTTAAAGTATTTAAAGGTGAAATTACCAGTGATGGTTATCCACAAGATGAGTTAAATGCTTGCCTAAAAACAGGCAGTCACCCTAACCTTGTAAAATCATTAGCACAAGTTGACGATAACCAACAATTGGCCTTAGTGATGGAGCTTATTCCTGCGCACTACGCAAACCTTGGTTTACCGCCAAGTTTAGCATCATGCACACGAGACACTTTTGAGCAAGGCTTTGCATTAACTATCAAGCAAATCCATAAGATAGTGATGCAAATGGCTGACTTGGTACAGCACTTACAACAACAGCAAGTTTGTCATGGTGATTTATATGCTCATAATGTGCTGTTCGATGAGCAAGCTAATATTATCTTTGGTGACTTTGGTGCCGCTTCTATTTATGGCAATCTAACGCTTGAGCAGCAACAGGCAATAGTGCAAATAGAACGACGTGCATTTAGCTATTTTATTGAAGATCTATTAAGCATCAGTGAACCTGCTAACACAGAGGCCGAGCAACAACTGTTAGTAGAAATCAAACAGCTTCAATAAGTGTATCGCTGCCTAGTGATACTGGGCAGCAACTTTAATTACTATCATATTTCCCTTAAATCATAGACAAATTACAACAATTGCGCGCATGATGACGCTCTAGCGTCACCAATAATTGGAGTATTGTTCATTTATGAATTCGACTATTCAGACCCTATTGGCTCACCGTTCTATTCGCAAGTTTACTACCCAGCCTATCAGTAAAAATCAACTCGACCAGATCATTAAAGCGGGTATTGCCGCATCATCTTCAAGCATGTTACAAGCAGTCTCTGTAATACGTATTACAGATATCACGATCCGCCAACAACTAGCGCAACTAGCTGGCGATCAATCGTATGTGGCAACTGCTGCTGAATTTTTAGTATTTTGCATAGACTATCAACGCCACAATGAAATCAATCCACAGGTACAGACAGATTTTACCGAATTAACTATTATAGGCGCTATTGATGCGGGAATTATGGCGCAAAATTGTTTGATTGCGGCAGAATCTATGGGGCTTGGTGGTGTTTATATTGGTGGCTTGCGTAATAATCCGCAGCAAATAGATCAATTACTGGGTCTACCGCAACATTGCGCGATCTTATTTGGCATGTGTCTTGGTCATCCAGATCAAACCCCTGAAGTAAAACCACGCTTACCAGTACAAGCTATATTGCATGAAAATCGCTACCACTCATTAGATCCGGCCAATATTGAGCAATACGACCAAACCATGCTTCAATATTATGCCCAACGTTCAAGCAACCAAAAGCAAAGTGCTTGGTCGACCGAAACCACGGACAAATTAGCAGGCGAATCCAGACCATATATTTTGCCGTATCTCAACAGTAAAGCATTAGCCAAACGATAAAAAAACGGGCCATTTAGGCCCGTTTAAATTTAAGTGTTACAACATTAATTAGCTAACTCTTGTTCCAGTTTTTTGGCTATCGTTTGTGGTGAATGGGTATTGCGAGCTAACAAACCATAGGCGATGGGTACCACCAGCAAGGTAAATAGCGTGGCAATTAAAATACCTGACAACACCACAACCCCAATAACAAAACGCGTTTCGCTACCCGCACCACTGGACATCACCAACGGAATCGCGCCTGCAGCGGTAGTAATGCCTGTCATTAAAATTGGGCGCAAGCGTTGAATAGATGCATCAACGACTGCTTGCTCGAACGCCATGCCTTTATCACGTAATTGATTGGCAAATTCAACAATTAAAATGCCATTTTTAGCGGCAAGACCCACCAGCATAATCATGCCAATTTGACTATAAATATTAATGCTTTGCTCGGTAAAATAGAGACCAATTAATGCCCCGGTTACCGCTAAAGGTACTGTTAGCATGATGACAAAGGGATGCACATAACTTTCAAATTGAGCAGCCAATACCAAAAATACAATACCGAGCGCTAATACAAAGACAAAGTTCATGGAATTGCCAGACTCAAAATAATCCAACGATTGTCCTTTATAGTTAACGCTAGCCTCTGCTGGCAGTTGTTCGGCTACAATTCCATTTAGATAGGTTAGCGCTTCTCCTAGGCTATAACCATCGGCTAAATTTGCAGTAATGGTTATCGCCCGTAATCGTTTATAACGATTTAATGAACTGGCATCGGCAAACTCTTCAACTTTGACTAAGTTAGTTAATGGAATTAACTGATTGGTTCGATTAGAACGAACATAAATATTGGCTAAGTCATCGGCGGTATTTTGCAGGCTTCTATCACCTTCAACCACCACATCATACTCCTCCCCTTGACGCATAAAGGTGGTCACTAAACGCGAACCTAACATCGACTCCAATGTACGGCCAATGTGTGCGATTGATACCCCTAAATCAGCGGCGCGATCTTTATCAATAACCACTCTTAGCTGTGGCTTAGTTTCCTTATAATCATGATCAAGACCAATCAAATTAGGATTATTAGCCGCCTCTTCTAACACGATATCACGCCAATTCGCTAACACCTCATAACTTGGACCACCTAATACAAATTGCACCGGCTTACCAACACCGCGCCCAAAAGCCTGACGTATGATAGGAAAAGTTCGCACCCCGGCTAAGTCCGATAATCGCTTGCGTATATCCCCCATAATCACAGTTGCAGGACGGCGTGTTGACCAATCTTCTAATACGATAATCGCCATGCCCCCAGAAAAATCAGCACTTGAGCCCCAACCTCTTGGCGCACGAATTAATAACCGTTTTATATCGCCAGACTCCACCAACGGCATTAATCTGTCTTCAATTTCATTCATGTAATCTTTGATATATTCGTAACTCGCCCCTTGTGGACCGTTAACGAATAAGAACATTGATCCTCTATCTTCGCGCGGTGCAAATGCCTGTGGCAGTTTTTGGAAGAGATATCCACTCAATAAGATTGCTGCGACCACTACAAGCGATACCGTTAACGGCTTATGGAGGGTATTTTTAAGGTGATTACCATAGGCATTGGCAAGCTTATTCATGCCTTTATCGACCTGTTTAACTAACCACGGATCTTGCCCTGCGGGCTTTAAGACCTTAGAACACATCATCGGACTGAGGGTTAATGCCACGAGACTTGAAAACAACACCGCAGCGCTCATGGTCACGGCAAACTCTTTAAATAACTTACCTAAATCGCCCTCAATAAAGGTAATAGGTAAAAATACCGCGACTAACACGAGCGTGGTAGCCACAATAGCAAAACCCACTTCGCGCGCGCCTAAATAAGCGGCTTTAAGCGGGCTTTCGCCTAACTCGATTCTTCTGTGAATATTTTCGAGCATAACAATGGCATCATCCACTACCATACCGATGGCAAGAATCATCGCCAACAAGGTCAATAGATTGATGGTGTAACCTAATGCGTAGAGCACAATAAAGGTTGCCAGCAGTGATACAGGTACGGTTAATGCGGGGATCAACATGGCGCGTACACTGCCTAAAAATAGATAAATGACGATGATGACTAAAATCATCGCGATAAATAATGTTTGGTAAACTTCTTTAATGGACGCTTCAATAAATACCGAGCTATCGTATGAGCGTTTGATCTCCATCCCATCAGGTAGCGTTAAGTTAACTTGATCAACTAACTTATTAATTGCACGTGCGACTTCCAGCGTATTAGCTGTCGATTGTTTTGATACACCAAGCCCAATCATAGACTCACGGTTACCACGAAACATAATGCGCGATTCTTCAGAGCCTAGCTCCACCTTAGCCACATCACCAAGACGAATTAAATAACCATCTTTGCCCTGCTTTAACACTAAATTGGCAAAGTCTTCAGCGGTTTCAAAACTGCGTTCAACACGAACGGTAAAATGGCGCTCTTTTGATTCTACAGAACCTGCCGGCAGCTCCACGTTTTCACTGCGTAATGCCATTTCAATATCGGTCACGGTTAGCTCACGTGCCGCTAATGCCTGCCTGTCAATCCACACTCGCATGGCGTAAACCTTGCCACCGCCTAAACGAATATTAGAGACCCCATCAACCACTGAGAGTTGATCAACTATATAGCGCCGCGCATAATCAGTGAGCTCCAATGTATTCATATGGCTCGACACTAAATTAAGCCACATAATCACTTGATCGCCACCATTGGCTTTACGCACTTCGGGTGGGTCAGCTTCTTCAGGTAAATTGTTTAATACCCGAGAAATACGATCTCGAATATCATTAGCCGCATCTTCAATATCACGGCTGATATCAAATTCGAGGGTAACGGACGAACGACCATCACGGCTTGATGAACTAATATGCCTAATGCCCTCAACACCACTGACTCTATCTTCAATCATCTGAGTAATGCGGCTTTCAACCACTGCCGCGCTTGCGCCGCGGTAATTAGTATCAATTGAGACAATGGGGGGATCAATATCAGGATATTCACGTAACGGCAGTTTATCGAAACTCACTAAGCCAAATACGATCAGCAAAATGCTTATAACCGAAGCAAATACCGGACGTTTAACAGAGATGTCAGTAATAATCATCAGTTAACCACCTTAGTCGCCGATGATTGACCGAAGTTTTCAGATAAAGCAGCTGCAACTTGTTGACCCGCTCGTACCTTCATAATGCCGCGAGTCACCACTTTATCACCAACGTTAATACCAGCAACAATTTCAACAAATCCGCGTTTTCTACTGCCAATTTTAATTAATTGCTCAACGACTTTATTCTCGCCATCAAGCAGATAAACGAAATGCTGTTGTTGCTTGGGAATAATGGCAGACTCAGGTAATACCAATGCTTGACGTTGATTTTGAATTAACTGCACTTTCATCAACATGCCGGGCAGTAATTCAAGCTGAGGATTATCAAAAGTAGCACGCATAATAATCGCACGAGTCGTTGGATTAATACGACTATCAATTGAAGTTAACTTACCTAAAAAAATGCGCTCAGGATAACTAGCAGAATAAGCGTTAACGGTATCGCCTATTGTGATTCTTTGTAAAAAACGTTCAGGAACTGAGAAATCTAATTTAACCGTCGCAATATCATCGAGCGTAGTAATCACTGTGCCAGGGGTAACCAAACTGCCAGGACTCACCTGCCGTAAGCCTAAACGGCCTGCAAATGGCGCCATAATAATGCGATCATTTAATGCAGCTTGTGCCTCTGCAAGATCTGCTTTAGCGATTTCAATTAGGGTATGCAGTCTATCACGCTCAAGCTCCGCCACAGACTGGTTGCTGACTAAATTTTTGATTCTTGCCGACTCGCGCTGATGTTCTTTTAATTTAACTTCTGCCGCACTTAACTGTGCTAATTGTTGTGCATTTTGCTGTGTGACTAACACTTGGTGCTGACCGACCATCTCACCGTCTTGAAAGCGGATAGCGGTAATTTTATCAGTCACTTTGGGGGTAATAACCACAGACTCATTGGCTTTAATCGTCCCTAAGGCTTCAACATCATCAGCAATTTGTTGCTGCGTGACTTCAACGTAAACCACATTAGCCATGGGTCTAGCTTGCTTTGGGGCGGATTTGGTTTCCTGCGCGACATAATAGAAATAACTCGCTGCTATAGCCGCAGCAATAATGATTAAGCCAATTAGTTTTTTCATGCTTCATCCATAAGCTAAATTACCCTCCTTATTTTACTGTTAGCAATTTGTTAAACAATAGTAATTACTTTTATTTACAATTTGATAGCCATACAAAAAAGCCACTACCTTAAGTAGTGGCTTAATCATAAGACTCATATTAATGATCTAATATTATTTACCTAACTCGGTCGGGAAAGCAGGTGCAGTTTGATGAACCACTGGTTTGAAGTCTTTTAGTTGTTGTTTAACCTCAGCAATTGACCGATCAAGCTGTGGATCTTTACCTTGGTTAACAGCAACAGGATCAAGCTCGACCTCAATATCAGGTGTCACACCTTCGTTCTCAACTCGCCATTCGAAATCAGGAGTAAAGAAACGGAAGTTAGGCACAGTCACCACACCACCATCAACAAACTGACGATTAGCGAAAATACCAATTAATCCACCCCAAGTTGTTTTACCAATTAAGGTACCTAACTCTAGTCGCTTAAATGCATACGGTAAAAAGTCACCGCCAGAGCCAGCATCTTGGTCAATCAGCATCACTTTCGGGCCATACATGCCACCAGCAGGCGTATTAAACATCATTTCATCTGAACGATATTTCCAACCAGACAAATACTGACGGCTTAATACATCAGTAATATAGTTAGCCGCTTGACCACCACCATTACTGCGCTCATCTAAAATCATACCTTGCTTATCAATTTGACCAAAGTACATACGATTAAATGAGGTATAGCCCGCAGTTGTGGTATTGGGTAAATAGACATAACCAATCATACCGTCAGATACTTTATCAACATACTTGCGGTTTGATTCAACCCAATGCCAGTGTCTTAAACCTGTTTCAGAACTAATCGGCTCAATGACCACGGTACGCGCATCTTTTAGCTTGCCATTTTTACTGACACTTAAGCGCACTTGTTTATCTGCTTTACCGACTAATAAAGAGAAGATGTTGGTTTGTCCATCAAGCGGTTTACCGTCAATAGCAACAATATAATCGCCCTCATTCACATTAATGCCCGGTACCGCTAATGGCGCTTTTAAATGCGGATTCCATAATTCACCAGTATAGATTTTACTGATTTGGTATAAGCCTTTATTAATTTTGACATCAGCGCCCAATAAACCCACATTTACTGTCGGCTCTTGGTGCAAATCGCCACCAACAATATAGTTGTGACCCACTTCCATCTCTGAAATCATTTCACGCATTAAGGTGTTTAAATCTTCACGACGGCCAACATGTTTAACCAATGGTTGATACTTATCGTACACCGCTTGCCAATCTAAACCATGCATATTGGCATCGTAAAAATAATCACGTTCATTACGCCATGCTTCATTAAAAATTTGCTGCCACTCTAAAGCAGGATCAATCAATGCTTTAACATCACTGGTATTCAGTGGTTCAGCAGTAATTGATTCACCTACCGCAGCAGTTGAAATAGCATTACCCTTGCCGATTAACAGTAAGTTTTTGCCATCAGCACTTAATTCAACTTTTTCAATATCAGCAGCCACATCTTCAACTTTACGTTCAGCTAAGTTGTAACGCTTTAAATCAGAAGCCATTAACGGCTGGCCATTAATCTCAACACTCGCACCTATTTGCACGCCCTCGATAAAATACAAGTTATTATCGTCAGCAACGGTTAGGTTCCAATAATTTCGCTGCGGCACGGGTAAAGCAACAATGCGTTGTTGCATATTGTTGGTATCAATGACTGTTTCAACTGTCTCTTGCTCTTCATCATCAGCATCTTTATTTTGTGCCTGTTCATCAGCCAATTTAGGCATTAATGGCGATTGGCCATCTTGTTGCAACACTAACGCATATAAACCATAACGGCGTGGCTGCTCTTGTGTTGAAAGGTCAAGCCCAAATGCTGAAGGCCCCTGATTAGTTGATGACGCAAAATACAAATATTGACCATCATTACTAAATACAGGCTCAGCATTATCACTCATACCATCAGTGACTTTGTAATGCTTTTCTGAATCGATGTTGTACAGATAAAGATCGCTAAAATAGTTAGGGTTCACCTTGGTATAAGCTAACCAAGTACCATCAGGCGACGCTGCAACCTTTGCCGCTTCAATACCAAAACTATTGGTCACTAATTGGCTCTTGCCAGACTTAATATTAACTAACCAAAGTCCAGTAGCTGAGTCGCCATAAACAATATGTTTACCGTCTTTTAGCCAATCAAACAGCATATAGTCGGCATTGCCGTTACCCAATTTAATGGTGCGTTGTTGCTGCCCAAATTGGTCGGCAATCACTAGCTGATAGTGATTATTTTTATCAGTAATATAAGCAACTTGCTCACCTTTTGGCGACCATAAACCATCACGCTCGTTGGCAGCAGCATTATCTGTCAAATTTAAGGTACTACCATCTTTAACTGGCACGCTATAAATATCACCACGCGCACCAATTAGCACACGTTTACCAGTAGCCGACATTTTGGCACTGGTTAATGCGGGCATAGCATCTTTCCATTGTGCGCGACGTTGCGGTAAGTCAGCATCAATCGTCATAGGCAATGCTTGAGTCTTGCCAGATAAAGTATCTAAAATAAATAGAGCGCCGCCTTTCTCAAACACAATGTTAGTGCCGTCTGCATCCGCATTAGCGATATCCCAATCAGTAAAATGGGTCACTTGAGTGACTTTGCCATCAATATAACGATAAATATTTTTATGCTTATCACGATCTGAAATGAAGTAGATATTGTCACCTACCCACATAGGTGAACTATCAGTAAAGTTACCGTGTGGCACTTCAACATAAGAGTTTTGCTTTAAATCGTAAATCCACACCGGTGGAGTCGTGCCACCGCGGTGATTACGCCAACCATTTTTACCACCGTGCGCTAACCGTTCAGGATTATAAGCAAGCTTGCTGCCATCACTATTGAGTTCACCATCAAACACTACAGCTTCCATCACCTTAGTCGGTAATCCACCTGTCGTTGCCACACTAAATAACTGACCGGTACGGTTATGAGCAATATCGCGATAAGAGGTAAACAACACACTTTTGCCGTCAGCAGACCAACCTTTAACTTCATCAATACCAGGATGCCAAGTTAATCGCTGCGGTTGTCCGCCTGTGCTTGGAATAATGTAAACATCGTAATTACCTTCATACCCCGCAGTAAAAGCAATGGTTTTACCATCAGGAGATAGATGTGGACTGTACTCATTAGCAGCATGTGAGGTGATCCGCTTAACTTGCTGACCTTGCTTATTCGATAAATAGATATCACCCGCGTACACAAATGCCAGTTTGTCACCAGCAATACTTGGCTCATGTAACATCAATGTTTGCGCTTGCACACCACCAGCAAGCATACATGCCGCAGCAATCGCCGTTCTAAAAAAACGATTCTTATTCATTATATTGTCATCCTAAAGCAGCCTTGAAACCGCCACTTATTGATTAATCCTGAGCTATTTATCGCAAATGTTACGTATAGCTTCTGTATGATTGACGCGGCCATAAAGCCTGCATTTCTTCCTTCAAATCACCTCTATTGACTGAGAGCAGCCATCTAAGTCATAAAGGTGACAGTTAATATAAATCAACAAATGATAATCAAACAGTGCAAATACACGTTAAAAGTGGAATATTTGTAACTTTTTGTAGAAAGTGAGAGCAGGCAATATTGCGTTAGACCTAAATTGGATGACTAATTTATGATTAGATAAGCACAGATGTATCAATAAATGAGATAATGACAACTTCGTTTCAGTCATTAGAGTCTCTATAAATGCGCCTAGATAAATTTTTGTGTAAAAGTACCCACTTAACACGCGCAGATGCGACGGCAGTGATAGAGAGCGGTGACGTAAGCGTAAATGGTCAAGTTGAAATGTCAGTCTCAACTCAGGTGCATGAAAACAACATCATTATATTAGACGGCCAACGACTCGTTCCTCGCCCGTCACGCTATTTGATGTTCAATAAACCTGCCAACACCCTTTGTTCAAATGTTGATGGTGATTACCCAAGTGTATTTAATTATCTAACATTGCCAGACATTTGTGATATGCATATCGCAGGACGTTTAGATGCCGATACCACAGGCTTATTACTGATCACAGATGATGGTCGCTGGTCGTTTAATCTATTTAATCCACAATACCATTGCGCCAAAGTGTATAAGGTCACCCTGCGCAATAGTATTGTTGATGACGCTAGCACAGAAATAAAACCCGCAATCAAAGCCCTATTTACCCAAGGCATGTTACTGCCCGGTGAAAAAGTGCCAACCAAACCTGCAAAGTTGCAACTGCTTAGCTCAAATGAAGTATTACTCACGATTACTGAAGGTCGTTATCATCAAGTCAAACGTATGTTTGCCTATGTAGGCAATAAAGTCAGAAAGCTGCATCGACAACAAGTGGGTGAAATCACCTTAGATATCCCCGAAGGCCAATGGCGATTTTTAACAGAACAAGAAGTTGCAAGTGCCAATATTGTCAGCTCAAACTAGCGTTTCGCTTTAAGTGCTTACTGCTTTTTAATAAGACAGCCACAATAATTTTTATCGACTCTTTAATAGAAATGCGAACTCCACACTCAGATAATTAAGTAATCACTGTTATTATTACAACAGGTTACCTTCACTTTAATGATATATGTCTTTATTTGAATATTTTAAGAATGATGAAACATCACCAAGCGCACAAATGGCTAAAGAGCGCTTAAAAATCGTTGTTGCTCATCAACGCAATGGTGGTAATGAACTCGCAGATAAGCTGCCATTAATTAAAGATGACATTATTGCCATCGTCAGTAAGTACGCCAAAATCAGCCAACAAAACGTGATAGTTAAACTGGACGAAACCACAGACAATATGAGTGTGCTAGATATCGACATTGTGATCCCTGAATCTAACTAAACACGTATAAATAGTCATGCAAGAAAAAGGAGCCGCAGCTCCTTTTTAAGTCTTAATACTCACCTTGTTAATCAGTCAAGTCAGCCAATAGAGTTTTCACCGCTAATTTACCGAGTTCATTTGACGCTGCGGGGCTTGCACCAGTGATGAGCTTTCTATCTATGCACACGGTTTTATCCGCTTTCTTATTAATGATATTGGCGCCAACACTGACAAGCTGCTTATTAAGCGCCCAAGGCATAGCGCCGGGTAAATAGCCTAATTTAGGTGTCATCTCATCAACCGAATCAGGAAATACCGCCATATCGTATCCTGCATAAAGGAATGGCTGTTCATCAAGCGTGGTGGCTAATAATGCACTCGGGCCATGGCAAATCGAGATAGTAAATAAGCCGTTTCCATGAGCCCAGTTTAATACCTTGCTCACATGAGTATCAAATGGCAGCCCCAGCATTGCGCCGTGACCACCGGCAATAAATACGGCTGCATAGTTAGCAGCCATTGCTGCTGGGGTAGCTGCAATGTCATTTGCTATCTGTTGTAAACTTTTAGGTTGCTCGAAATCAGCTTGATGCTTGTGATAAATAGCCTTTACATGCTCATCTTGATGAGGAAAGGCCCACATTTCAAATACCACAGGCTTACCTGTCGCGGTTGCAATATCAAATTCAAAGCCTGCATTTTGCAGATGCAGCATAGGCACTAAAGCCTCTACTGGATGATTCCCAGTAGAGAACAATTTGCCATTTTTCATTTCCATATTTTTCTGTTCAGTCAAGATCACTAAAATTTTAGACTTGTTGCCCAGATATTGATCATAGGCAATATTTTCAAAATCAGTGGTGGCTGAAGTCGCCAGCTTTAATGCCAATTTAGACGGAGAATAAGAGCCGTCTTGTTCTAATTTAGGTGCAAGACCAAATAATTTTTTAAACATAACCCGCTCCCCTGCCTGTAATAAACGCTAAATAATCATTAAGTGACTGAATTGTACCCAATAAAGCTATACTTGATTAATAAGCAAACAAGCATTACATTATTTCCAAAATGGAATTAATAGGCAGAAATATGGCATTAGAAGATGAATATACGCAGGGATTAATTCTATTTTTGCATATTAATAGACAAGGCAGTTTAGCCGCTACTGCGCAATTACTGGGCATGAGTAGCTCATCCGTCAGTAAACAACTCACCGCACTTGAACGCAAAATAGGCTCAAAATTATTTAATCGCACCACCCGCAAAATTGTACTCACCAAAGTCGGTCATCAAGTACTGAAAGAAGCCCATAAAGTTGAATTAGCACTGCAAACTATCGCGCAAATAAGTGAAGATTCTCAATCAGTTATTGCAGGCGATATCAATATCTCTTGTGCCAGCGCACAAGGTAGAGTTCATCTGGTGCCATTACTCACAGCATTTATTGAACGCTACCCGCAAATTAATCTGAACTTGCAGTTAGAAGATCGCTTTATTGATATGGTAGCTGAAAAGGTTGATATATCGATCCGCGTCGGTTATTTACCCGACTCAACAGTGATAGCCCGTAAGCTTGGCGACATAACAGGCGTACTTTGTGCCAGTCCTGAGTATTTACGCAAAGCGCCGCCACTAACCAGCCCAAGCGATCTACTCCAGCATCGCTGTTTATTTTACCGAAACCCGACTATTGCCATGAACTCATGGTCATTTACCAGCGACCACGGAGAACAAACCATCATAGTAAATGGCCCATTAAGCATTAACGATCCCAGCGCATTAGTGACAGCAGCATTGGCTCATAGCGGTGTGATATTGATGGATAAAAGCTTATTAGGTGACACCCTCAAAAATGGCCAACTCGTGCCAGTATTAACGGATTATCAACTGGTCGGCAATTTACCCATGTATTTAGTTTACCCCAGCAGAGAGCTCGTCCCCGCCAGAACCAAAGCCCTTGTCGATTTTTTAGTTGCAGAAATGCCAGCAGTATTAACTTAATAAACAAAATACTTTGCTGCATTGGTAAGCCCCTATCGATATAGACCGCTTAATTAACCAAGGTAAGCGGATCACCAGTCCTGACGGTTTTGAATGGTGGCTTGAAGACGGTGAACTTCGATATATCAGCTGCAGATACGCTGAAATTATAGATAGGCCATTGGCCTCATTGGTGGCTGAAATGGAGACTAGGCATTAATGAACGCCCTCATTACAGGCGGAGAAAGCTTTGAGCGAATCGCACTCTTACTGTCATTAACCAAAATCACCTCAGAATCTATAAGGGGTGCGTTAACTGACTATTTTGTTATCGGTCATTCAAGAACGGTCGCCGCGGCGCTCAATGGTGTTGATGATAAAAATCTGGCAAAGGCAATCAAGCGACTGCAGCGCATTGCTCATATCATCGAACAAATTAAACAATTAGATTTAGGTAAAATTCAGGGGTAATTATGCGGATCACTTGTAACGTATGCAGCAGCAAATCAATCATCCAAAGCACTAAAGATGCCATGCCAGGTTATGCAAAATTTTATTGTATTTGCACCAACCCAATGTGCAGCCATTCGTTTGTGGCATCTTGGTCTTATCAAAAGACACTTAACCCAAGCCTACAACAAACAAATGACTTACTTATTGATATGGTGCAACGGATGGAGCCGACTCAAAAGCAGAAATTAATTAAGCAGTTGAGTCTGATTTGAAAGAAAATAACTGTTTAATTATTACCACATTCTTTACTACAAAGTAATGTATTCAGTGTTTTCCGTACTATAAAATAAATTGTAGATATGAGTAGTCTACTAGTACGCCTATAAATATATATCACCTATAATATTTTAAAGAAGAAAATAAAACAAAAAAACATCCGCTATATTTTAAATTAATTCTTAATAATCAATATTAACACTAACTATAAACTGTCGCATACAACGCTGCCTATGACCATTTATGACTTCATGACCATTACAAATTTGTTTTTGAGATTCCTGCTTAATATTTCCTTTAAACATATCATTAATCATGCCATATATATAAAACCCTCCCGACCTGCAATTAACATCCCCACAATGAATTATTCTATCTACATTATCTTTTGAAAGATTAACTTCTTCAACTAGTTCTATCCCATATTTTTTTACTTTACAATTTATACTTATAAATTTTATTTCATGATGTAATAAATTAGAATCTGAACTCATATTTTATCCTTAAAAATATTTTCCATAAACGTAGCCTGACTACTTTATCTATTTTATTCACATTATAGGTGTTATGTTTATTTTTATACAGTCACCTATCTTTATAACTTCCTCGTCAACAATAGAGGTATAACTTGTAATTTATGTGACTTAAAATCGGCTAATCTCCACATAGAGAAACTGTTGACTCTAATATTTAGATCAGTTTTACCGTGCTTCAAAAATCTGCTCAATTTGACTTGAAGTTAATACTCTTGATGAATGTTGTTCTCTAATTCTTTTCCATACAGATAACATTCTTCTGTATTTTGGAAGCATAGGACAATGGCTATTAAAATCTGGATAATCTCGATTACTGACTAATTCTCGGTACCTATCCAACTTAACGATAAAGTAATAACAATAAGATAATTGCTCTGATTCTTCATTTCCGTCAAAACCAAGGAATCTATATTTAGTGTCAATTGAATTATTATCAAGACTGCTCAATGTAATTGTGTTGTACATTTCGAGAATATCTAAAACCTCTTTAGTTTGCTCTACAGGCATCTCATTACTAAAATCCTCAAATATCATCCGATAATGTGCTTGATATCCTTGCTTCAAAGCAATTCTATTTATTTCATAGTATTTAGCGTCTTCAGGATATAATTTTTCTAAAATTAAAAATTGATTTACCAATGTTAATCTTTCTACTTCAGAGATTTCAATATTTTTAGTAGACATATAATCACCTTATCATTGTTTTATCATCTATGGCGCAAACGACAAAACCTAATTTATATTATTAATTAATATTAGCGCCATTAACACATACGTTAGTTATATTTTGAAGTTGTTTACTGAACATTATCGAACTCGTTCATGTAACGAACCATCTTTACTCAACCAAATGCCATCGCTAAGATATACATCACCACCATGATCATCAACTGTAAGTTCATTATATAAAACAAGCATTTCGCCATTACTCCTTAACTCAATAGTTTTGTAATTATCATAAATTTCAAAAAAACGATTAATAAGATTCTTTAGCTCTTTATTTAACAAACCATCATCTTCATTTAAATCGCCCTTAATCGTACAAATTTTTACGTATTCCCTACCTTTCCAATCAACGTCGATTTTTAGTGCTGTATTATTCTCAGCCCCCAACAACAACGAGGTTTCAATTAAACGAAGCTGATCAGTACAGACGCGAATCGGTGTACAATCTTCGCTAGCTGTAGCAGTCATAAGCTCCAATTCTGGTTGTGAGCCTAATATGCGTAAAAAACTTATATCATCACGCGTGACTACATAGCCCTCTTTACTATTTAGCCCAACTTTATTGGATTCTAGTATTTTAAATTTACTCACAATTTCCCCATCAATAACTATATTTGACAATTCAGTAAGCAATCTTCGTTTCTAAAAAGTTGATAAAGAAAGCTTTCCAAACTTTACAATCTCTCTATCCGCGCAAACATACTCAATGATTTCTAACGCCTTGGGCAATACTTCATTTTGTTGATAAACCTCGTTGGTTTTAATTGGGTCGCCAAATGATGCTGTTCCTTGTGGGATGATACCCGCCATGCCTGCTGGGAATCGGTTACGGTGAGAATGTCCTGTGCTGAAATATTCTCGGCACTGGCAAACTGGTCCTTACTAGAAAAATCCCCAATAGGTATGACCTGAATGCCTTTCTCTTTAACATCAGGAATATTGATAAACATGTTTCTGAAGTTGCCCGCACCTTTACTTTGTGCCAATGCATCTTCAATACTCTTTTTATCAGGGTCGCTAAGCTTTGGGTCTGGGTGTAAAGAATGTAACCCATGTGGGCGCCGTTCTTGTAATAGCGGCGTTTGAACATGGTGGCATCGGTATTGAGCATCGCTGATTGCAAGCCGCCTATCCAATCAACCATGCCATAGACTTGCTGGGCTGGATCATATTGAGGTAAAAACAAAATATCTTCTGCGTGGTAATTTTTCGTCATGATATC
Source organism: Shewanella marina JCM 15074 (assembly GCF_000614975.1). Classification (GTDB taxonomy): domain Bacteria; phylum Pseudomonadota; class Gammaproteobacteria; order Enterobacterales; family Shewanellaceae; genus Shewanella; species Shewanella marina. The sequence goes on along the minus strand of NZ_BALM01000014.1, from coordinate 47,836 downwards.
CCCATCAAGGGTTTGCTGCAGATACTGAAAGTCACCATTTGGATTTCTTCTTAGATACTGGGTAGATAGCGGATATATGCTAGTAATTTGTCTAGCTCGGTTACGCACTTTAAGCAGCGCCATATCTCCAAACAAAAAGTAATTGTAAATCGCTGCCCCAAGCGTAAACCGATTTAATATGCCGGTGGTCTTAATCGCATTCAGTACCATATTGCGGCGACCATTTAACACAGCCCCTAAATAGGCATTGGTATTGGCGGCGCGGTAAAGCAGCTGCCGATCAATGGGTGGTTCGTAAAGCCAAATTCATCATTTAATGTCCCCCTGCCATATCGGTTAACCATGTATCCTTAAGCAGTAATTGTTCATCCAACTCTAAAACAGATATTGGATAACATCAGTGCTAAAACAGGCTTAATGTTAGCTTGTCCAACCCAATACCTTAGTTGAGTTGGGCTTTGCTTTTGGTCATACCGATAAGCCATTTATTCGCACCATACTTGGCCAACATATTTCCATGCCAGGATTAAACAATGGTGACTACATTTGCCAGTTTAATGAGGCTTCACACGCGATTGATTCAGGCGGTAATCAAACATGACACACCGAACAACTGCAGACGTTAACCAGTCAAAGCCAAGTCATTAACACCAATAAACAAGAGGAACATTTAGGCCAACACACAAGGCTTGTTGATGGTCACGATAATGAAACCGCATTAGGTCAACGCACCATTCAAAGCAACTGGCTAACCCTGCTCAGTTTGGCAGGTACTCAAATGGGAACCGAACAAAACCATGAAGTACATGTGGGCGAAAACCTATTAGAAACCATCGGTAAGCTACGTCAATCAATCGCGGCCACTCATTGGGCAGGCAGTACGGATACCAACATCTATCAACTGCTAGCGGAGTTGATGACCGTAGTTGAAGCCTTGGCCAAGACGACGAGCAGCCACACCCATACTGCGCCGCATGGTGGTACCACACCACCTAATCAAAGCGGTGCGATCACAGCCCATGGCAATCAAGCTAAGCAACTGCACGACAAGTTAACCCCACTGATTTAACCCACGCTTAAACGCCACTAAAGCACGCGACTCAAATACAAAGAGTAGCGTGCTTTCTTTTGCCTGCAATTTATCACCGAGCCCACGTAAACGCCGCACAATTAAGCCTCGGAATTTCTCACCTAAAATTTTTTATCACGTAAAACCTACGAATTCCGCACAACTCCCCCCCCAAAACTACGGGCTTTAGTACGTAAAAATTGCAGAAATATTTTGGCATGCAAAAAGCCGCTAAGCCTTGCCCTGTATGGGCTGCGCTAGAGCTAAATAGATTGTATAAAATTGCACAACTGTGCAAGAAATTGCAGTTTTGTGCAGAAATGGACGATCAAACTACCACCAAGATCAAATGTTAACTTATTGAATAATAACAATAAAGCGATACTTTACGTGGGGTATTTTTGAAAAACAGATTTTAAAAAATGATCGGTGATGATCGCAAAGATCTAGATGGGATAAGGGTTACAACTAATAACTAATTATAATAAAATTGCATCAAATCTCATTTTTGATAAATCAACTTATATATAATTTAATAAATGTAAATTCTACATTAGCTGCTATTGTAGATAACCTAAGCACGTAAAATTCTAATAGCCTCGCTAAATTTCGCATATTTAAAATGGAAATCACTATGCATTTAACTCCTTCCGATCCAGATATCACAACTCTTATCAGAAAAATAAACAAACAAAGACTGGATTTACAACCTAACTTTCAACGTGGTGAAGTATGGGGGCTACAAAAAAAACAACGTCTGATAGATTCTATATTGAGAGGTTGGCATATCCCCCCTATACATGTGATCGATGTTCCTAATTCGAATAAACAGGAAGTATTAGATGGACAACAACGTCTTGCAGCTATACGTGATTTTGTAAACAACAAATTTGAATTTAATGGTACTTTTGAACCTAAACAGTCAAATTTAGAAAAACTAGACGGTCTAAAATATGATGATTTTGATGATGAAACACAAATTATAATTGATGATTTCACTATCCGGATCCTAACAATTTCAGATTATTTAGCAGGTGAACCAGGCGAATTATTCTATAGATTAAATCAACCAACAAATTTAACCGCAGCAGAACAAAGAAATGCGTACTTTGGAGAAGCTAGACAGCAAGTCAAAGATTTATCCGACTATATGGATGAACTCGGATTTTCAAATAGTACTATTGGCTTTACTAATTCTAGGATGGCCTATGATGACACACTAGCAAAGATATTATTATCTTTAGAACTTAATACGTTAAATGTTAAAGTTACTGCAAATTTGGTAACACAACGTTATAGAGATTCACAAGGTTTTTCAGATAAAAACATACATATAATTAAAGAATCACTTTCTATATTGATAGACGCTATTGAAAACGAAAAAGGTAAAGTTAAATTAAATAAATCAACTTTATTCTCATGGATATACTTTTTATGCGTAGGACTAACTAACAATACATTTAGTAAAGATAATTTCTATGAATATTTCAATTATTTTGAATCTGTCAAGTCTGGTGAGAAAGATATACTAGTACCATCAAAAATGACAAAAAAATGCATAATGAAAATGTTCGATGTTTATACAGATAGAGCGAGCTCTAGAGTTGCTGATACCTCAAGCGTAAAGCTAAGAGATTTAATCTTATGGTCAATCTATTCTACAACAATAAACTCTTTTAATATAAATAAAAAAAATATAGTTTCATTGAGGGATAGTATTTACTATCTATCATCAAAAAATCCAATAGAAATAGAAAATGAATTACTTCAAATATCTAAAACCATGAACTGGGGAAGTAATAATGAGCAGTTTTAGATTAGCTACAATTAGTGACTATTGGAGAGCAGCAAATAAAAAGAATTTTTCAGTTCAAATAGAAGAAATTCAGATTAATAATTGCCCTGTACTAAAAGATTTAAAAATAATCTTAGGTTCTGGAATACATGCTATTTGCGGAACAAATGGTATTGGTAAAAGTTCGCTAATAAAACTTATATTTAATTTATTAGCAAAGAGTGAAGACAATGTAAGCGGAAGAAAAAAATTTATATCTGATCATTTAAATGCTAATCACATTACTATAAATATTCTACATAACACAGCTGTTGAAACTATAACAGTAGCGACTGAACATGATCTTGATATATGTATTTTTGATCCTTGTTACATCGTTCCATATTTACAGAATTTTATTAAAAGCCTGAACGACTTGGATGATATTACAAATGCTCATGGTTTTTATTCCTATGATCAAGATAGATTGCGAAGACTCGGATATCTTTCAGGTCATACCTATCAATCAGTAGAATGTTGTGATATTGAGGAAGACTTTTCAACATTTCCACTGTCAAAATTTCCCTATTTAAAAGTAGTGAATAAACATGGTGCATCTTATGATTGCCGTACTATGGGACTTGGTGAGTTTTCATTATTTTATTTTGACTGGTTAATTGAAATATTAATCAAGAGTAACTGTAAGCTACTACTGCTTGAAGAGCCTGAAAGCTTCCTTCCTCCAAACTGTCAACATAGAGTATCTGATATAGTCGCATTTTTGGCTAGAGAATATGATATACAAAGTATAATTTGTAGTCATTCCAATTATATTTTAGAGAAAATAAATAGAAATAATATCTATTCAGTAAGACAAGTTGAAGATAAATTAGAGGCATTAAAAGCAAACTCTCATTTCGATTCAATCAAAGTTTTAGGGTTAACAGCGAGTAAAAAAGGAATTATTTTCTGTGAAGATGACGCAGCAGTTGCATTCGCAAAAAACTTAGTATCAATATCAAACAACTATGTTGAAGATAATTTTTATTACCATGTATCAGGTTCAAATGGTAATATCGAAAATATTTTAAAAGCTCTTCCAAAAGAAATATCCCATTTTAAATTATTTGGACTATTTGACGGTGATTGTCGACAAAGAAATACTGCTAATTTTTCAACAAAATCATTTGGATATTTACCAACCAATGACTCCCCTGAAAAAATACTTATTCCTTATTTCAACAACTTAAGTCTTAAAGAAAAATCAACCTTATTTTCTAAACCAAAATTAACTATATCAATTGCATTAGAGGCGATTGATGGTTTTGAAGAGCATGATTATTTAAATGAGTTTTTTAAACAAATACAAATAGATAAATCAACAGGATTTTATATTCTTACGGATGCTTATTTAAAACTTAATCAATCATTAAGAACAGTAAAAGAAAGTATTAAATCTATTGATGATTTATATTAAATGACTTATTCCTATCTCTAAGTAGATTTTAAAGAGTTAAAAAGCCCACACCAAAGTGGGCTTTCACTTTTCTAACGTTTTTTGCAGTCAATCGGTTAACACTCAATATATCAGAGTAACAATGAATTTACCCCACCTCCTGCTTCTGCAAGTGGTTATGCGTGGACAACCAAAACTATAGAATAGTAAGACTCTGGGTCAATATGTGGTCTAAAAATAATTAAAATCATATAAATCAGTAAGTTAAGCATGCAAAAAAGGAGCCAACTGGCTCCTTTTCAATATCTAGCAACTTATACTCGATTAACGTGTTTTACGCTTCTCTTGCATCAGTTTTGATAAAGTCTGATAGACATTAACCACGGTTTCGTTAGCTAATGGCTCATTGTCTTTATCACGGATAGTGATCTTAGTCTTGTCAGCGCTGATGTCATCTAACTGTAGACGATAGCTGCCCTCTTTAAGCGCGCCAGTATCATCGCCCCATAGTGAGCTCCAGAATCCTGAATCGTCAGTAGCATTAACGAACATTAAGCCACGGCTGCTGTCCATATCTACAATCTCAAGTCCCATTTCAGGAAGCACTAGACGCATACGCTGCCACACTTTATTAAATGGTGCGTCAGCAACCCAATATGCTTGCTGATCTTTCTCATTTACTAATGCGATATCAATGCCTAAGCTATCTTTAATACGTTGTGCTTTCATCGCTTTATTACGTTCAATACTTAAATAAGCAATCGCGTCGTTTAACATATCTACGGTATAACGGCGCTTATCTTCATTGCTTAATGCGATATCTTGCTTGTCGCCATCAAAATCTTCTTTATGGTCAATCAACTGAATTTCAACATCACCGGTGCGGCCATGAGGTTGAATGTTGACGATAAACTTATAACGTTGACTGACTTTGTAAATTTCATCGCTACCAAATAGGTTACTATCAATCACTTGGCTATCGGTAATCCAACCTGTTTCAATTACACCTGTATTGAAATCTGCTGATTCAATTGGGTAACCTTTACTTTTTAGGAATTGCTCAAGCGCACCATAAACTTCTTGTTTAAGGTTGGTTTCGTTATCAATAGTTTCAATAACGATTTTAACGCCGTTATTGCTATCTTCTACGCGGGTACCATCAGCCATTGGTAATACTTGTAATGGCGGACGAATATCTAATTTATCGCCAATGTAATGGTTTTCTGCACCTTGAGGTAAAGCAGGGATTTCATATTCTTGGCTATAATTTGGCGTTAATAACCCTTGTGGGATCACTAGCGGCGGCGTTTCTTTATAATGATTTGAGTATTTTTCGCTGTCGTTAGCGATTCTTTTGTCTATCTGAGAACTACATGCGCTCACGGCAACAACAAGAATAAGTGGTGTCACTTGCTTTAGCATTTATTATTTGACCTCTATTTGGGCGTTTTTCATTGCTTGAGTTAGTTGACCATGAAACTCTTCAGAAAGTTCAGTCAATGGTAATCTAAGTGTACCATTTTCTATCAAGCCCATTTGATGCACAGCCCATTTAACAGGGATTGGATTTGCTTCGCAAAATAAGTCGCTATAAAGCGGTACTATTGATGCTTCAGCCTGAATAGCTGCTTGCTCATCACCCGCCATTGCAGCATCACACATCTGCTTAAATTGACGCGGTACAATGTTATTAGCCACTGATATCACGCCGTTACCGCCGAGTAATAAAAACTCACGCGCACTGGCATCATCACCGCTATACAATTGAAACTCTGCGCCACATAACTGGCGCAACACTGGCACACGGCTTAAATCGCCCGTTGCCTCTTTTACACCAATAATATTACTGACCTTGCTTAATTCAGCAACCGTCTCTGGTAATAAATCTACCCCTGTACGACCGGTACATTATATAAAATTTGTGGAATATCAGTTGCTTCAGCAACCGCTTTATAATGTGCAATCAACCCTTTTTGAGTTGGCTTGTTGTAATATGGGGTTACACCAAGCATTGCATCAACACCGACTTCTGCAAGTGCTTTGGTTAAACTAACTGCGGCAGCTGTCGCATTTGCGCCATTACCTGCAATCACTGGAATTCGACCATCAACCATTTTTACTATCTGTGCTACGACTTCAACATGCTCCGCGTGGGGTAATGTTGCTGATTCCCCTGTGGTGCCCGCAGCTACTATTGAGTCAGTACCAGAATTGATATGAAATTCTACTAAGTTTTTTAGGCTGGCGTAGTCAACGCTGCCATCTTTATGCATTGGTGTAACAATCGCTACAATGCTTCCGTTAATCATCTGACTTCCCCTAGGTTTCAGGACAAGCTATGTTACTGGTGCAACAAGATAATGACAAGTAATTCGTCGTATCTGCAATTGTTTTTACGTATGCTAGTATCGCAAAACAAAAAAATGCGCTATTAATGCATTATCAATAATAATTATGCAAATTGAAGGAGTAATCATGTCACACAATTTAGTCGTCACAGCGATGGGGGTTGATCGCCCTGGTATCGTTAGTACTCTTGCACGACTAGCCACTGAATGTGATTGCGATATTGTTGATAGCCGGATGGCAATTTTTGGTAATGAATTTACATTAATTCTGATGTTATCTGGCTCATGGGCTGCAATAACTAAAATCGAAAATAATTTGCCGGCACTCAGCGTTGAACTTGAATTACTGACTATTATGAAACGGACTTCAACTCATACCCCACAAAACTATGTTTCTCGGGTTGAGGTAGTATTTAAAGGTTTGGACAAACGCGGCACTATCAACAAAATTACCAGTTTTCTAGCACAACGTTCGCTTGATCTTGCTGCTGTGCGTTCGCACAGTGGTTTAGATGAAAACCAACAGCCTTTCCAACGTATTTTTCTAGCCATCAATGTACCAGATATGGTTGATCTGGATTCATTAGAAAATACCATTAATGAGCTTGCTGCAGAGCTTGAATTAACCAGTACCATTAAACGCATGCAAAGCATGACGACGCTTTAACGATAAGGGAATAACTATGCAAACATTGCAAGTGGGTATGTCTGCCCCATTGTTTACATTACATAACCAAGATGACCAAGCTATTTCACTTGAAGCTTGTTTAGCCAAAGGCCGAGTTCTAGTTTATTTTTATCCTAAAGCCGCTACACCAGGTTGTACAGTACAAGCCTGTGGCCTAAGAGACACTCGTCCAGCATTAGATGAGCTAAATATTACCGTGCTTGGTATTAGCCCTGATCCTGTGGCTAAATTAAAACGCTTTGAAGATAAACAATCGCTTAATTTTGATCTATTAAGTGATGAAGACCACGCCATTGCCGATGCTTTCGGCGTGTGGGGTGAAAAGAAATTTATGGGTAAGATTTATGATGGTATCCACCGTCTTAGCTTCTTGATCAATCAAGACGGTTCAATTGCTCATGTGTTTGACAAGTTTAAAACCAAAGATCACCATCAAGTGGTATTAGATTTTATCAAACAACAAGACCAATAATAGTAAAGGGGCCTAAGCCCCTTTTTTTATTCTTTTACCTGTTCTGCTAACTGTTGTTGCTGAGGCCAAGCGTTGATAACCGCTTTTATTAATGAAGCTAACGGAATGGCAAAAAATACCCCCCCATACACCCCATAATCCACCAAAAACCAATACTGCGGCAATAATCACTACAGGATGTAAATCAACCGCATCTGAAAATAAAATAGGCACTAAGACATTGCCATCAATAGCCTGAATAATGCCATAACCTAACATTAAATAACCAAACTCAGCCGTTAAGCCCCATTGGAAGAACGCTACTAGTGCAATCGGTAGTGTGACTAAGGTTGCGCCCACATAAGGAATAAGTACCGACAACCCCGTCAAAAAACCGAGTAAGGCTGCATAACGAAGATCCATAAAGGCAAAGAACACATAACTGCTACGCCAATAATCACGATTTCAATAATCTTACCGCGAATATAGTTAAATATTTGCTGATCCATTTCTAACCAGACTTTACGTGCTAAATCGCGGTTTTTAGGAATAAATCGCTTACTCCCTTGTAACAGTTGGTCTTTGTCTTTTAGAAAAAAGAACACTAATAATGGCACTAAAATCACATACACCATTAACACTAACAATGAGGCTGAAAAACCTAATAACTGTTTACCAAAATCGAGTAAATGTTGGGTATCGGTGAGCTTTTTAAGCTCATTGACCATGGTATTAAGCTGCTCACTGCTAATAAACTGCGGATATTGGCTGACAAACTCTTGTGCCATTTTTAAGCCTTTATCTAACATATTCGGCACTTCTGCTGCGAATGCGATGCCTTGATTCCAAATGCTCGGCACTAGCACAAGGCTCACGAGTAACATTACCCCAACAAAAGCAAACAGCACGATTGATGCTCCAGTTGTCCTATTAATGCCGATACGTAGCATCTGAGCCACCGGCCACTCTAATAAAAAAGCGAGCACTAATGCCACAAATAAAGGCGCTAATAACCCACTAGCAAAGTAAATTAATGCGGTGATACCCGCCAGAATAAAAACAAGGGTGACAGCTTGTGGATCACTGAAACGCGATTGGTACCATTTACGTATATAGCTATACATTAACCATCCTGTAGTAAGCTCTTATTATGTAGAATATTCTAAAGCTTTAATTTTAGTCTTAAAGTATCAATTTGTTACATTATTTGTCACATGTTATTTGTAAGCGTAAATACTGGGGTTGTGCATCTATTTGCGTTACGTGATAGCCACTCTTTTTTAAAAACGCGGGAACATCTCGCCTTGAGCCACTGTCTGATAAAACGATTTCGATTGATTGTCCATGCTCAAGTTGTTTGAGCGCTAACTTAGTTTGCACAAGCGGGATCGGACATCTTTGTCCTGAAAAGTCGATAATTGTCATAATGCACTTGTCATCCATAAACTTAAACCATTATCCTTAGTTAGAACTCAAGCATACACAACTACGGCCCAAATTAGTTCCAATTTAAGTAGGTTTCTATTGAGTAAATTCAATTTAACAAAATTATCTAAATCACTGATAGCAGGTTCATTATCTGTAGTGATTGCCAGTATGCCAATTAGCCAAGCATTTGCTAATAACAATTTGCCAGACCTAGCACCGCTGCCGTAAATACATTCAGTTTAGAGAAAGAAGCAGAGTATGGCGACGCTTATATGCGTGTCATTCGCTCATCTGCCCCGGTATTAAATGATCCGGTATTAGAACAATACCTGACCGAACTTGGTAATCGATTAGTTGCCCACGCCCATGACGTAAAAACCCCTTTTTACTTCTTCTTATTGCGTAATGATGAAATTAACGCATTTGCATTTTTTGGTGGTCATGTTGGCGTACACACAGGTTTATTTTTAAATGCTGATAATGAAAGTCAGCTCGCCTCTGTACTGAGTCACGAAATCACTCACGTCACTCAACGTCACTTAGCACGTAGTGCAGAAGCTCAAGCTAAAACAGGCCCCGCTGCGATTGCGGGCCTACTGGGCGCCATTTTATTAACGATTGCTGCGCCACAAGCGGGTATGGCAGCCATTGCCACCACTCAAGCGTTAGCAACTCAAACGCGAATTAACTATACCCGTTTGCATGAGAAAGAAGCCGACCGCATCGGTATGCAGGTACTGGTAGATGCAGGTTTTGATCCTTATGCCTCGGGCGACTTTTTTGCCAAATTAGCCAACCGTTATCGTTATACCTCTAAGCCGCCACAAATGCTGTTGACTCACCCATTACCTGAGTCACGTATTTCAGAAGCGCGTATTAGAGCGCAGCAATATCCACATCGTCATATTCCTGATGATCTTAGCTATCAACTAGCTAAAGCACGTATTCAAGTGCGTTATTCCAGTTTAAGTGCAGGTGCGGCATTACAGCTATTTGAAGATCAACTGAAAAATCGCAGTTATACCTTCAAAGATGCCGCGCTTTACGGCAAAGCGTTATCCTTAATGCGCAGTGAAGATAATAAACAAGCTGAACAGATTATTGATCAGTTGCTGAAAAAAGATCCGCATAACTTGTTTTATTTGGATACCCAGAGCGACTTACTGTTAGGCCGTGATGACTATAAAAAAGCCATTGCAGTGCTTTCTAAAGAACGCGACTTAAAGCCGACCTCAGAGGTCATTAACATCAATTTGGCTAATGCCTATATTGAAGCGAAACAAGCTAATAAAGCGATCCCAATACTTGAAGAAGCACTGTTTTTAAATAAACAGAGTCCAGTGCCCTACTTGCTTATGGCTGATGCATACAAACAGCTTGGTAATCGCTCGATGCAGTACTTTGTTAGCGCAGAAAACTATGCGCTTGCAGCTAACTATAACAAAGCGATTGATCAGCTTAATTATGCTTATCAATATGCGCAAAATGATCCATTGCAACGGGCTCGAATTGAAGCTCGTATCTCGCAATTTAAACAGGCTGAAAAACAGCTAGATACACTTAAAAATTAATTTAATCAAGGAATGACAACCATGAGTTCAGTGACCATTTGGCACAACCCAAGATGTTCAAAAAGTAGACAAACATTAGCGCTGCTTACCGAGCAACAGATACAACCGACGATTGTTGAATATTTAAAAGTCGCACCAAGTGAAGCTGAGATCCGCCATACGCTTGAGTTATTAGGGGTTAGCGCCAAACAGATGATGCGTACCAAAGAAACTGAATTTAAAGAGCAAAACCTAAATGATGCTGATGAGATGAGTTTAATTAGCGCAATGCACAATACCCCAAAATTAATTGAGCGCCCTATCGTATTTGCCAATGGCAAAGCTGCGATAGGTCGACCTCCAGAAGCGGTACTTGAGATTTTATAATGAGCAGTGAAAAACTAAGGAAGTTATGCCAACTGGGCTATGGTGCATTAACACTATTATTGGCAGGTTGGTTTATTGGCCAAGGAATACATGGCAGCTATTCATGGTTATTTTTAGGCTTACTTTTTATCCCGTTATTATTGCCTCTAAAAGGCATATTCACGGGAAATCCATATACCTATGCGTGGGCGAGTTTTATTCTCTGTTTATACCTAATCCACGGATTAAGTTTGTTTTACGTTAGCCCTGCAGATCGACTATTTGCCAGTATAGAGGTGCTGTTAATCAGTATGCTGCTGATTGGCTTGCCATTCTACGCCAGAAAACGTGGCCGCGAATTAGGCTTAGGATTAAAGAAAAAGTCTAAAAGCTAATCGTGAAAATAATAATCTTACCCATAAAAAACCTGCATTAAGCAGGTTTTTTTGAATCTAAATTAATTAGAACCTAGGCTAACTACAGTCTCAACATCTCTTTGACAAACGGGATGGTTAATTTACGTTGATGAATCATTGACGCCTTATCAAGTCTGTCTAATACATCAAATAAAGTTCGTAAATCACGAGCTAACCGATTAAGTAAGAAACGGCCCACGTCTTCAGGCAATTGTAAGCCGCGCATCGCTGCACGTCGTTGCAAAGCTGCGAGCTTTTCATCATCAGCCATAGGTTGTAATTGATAATTTAATCCCCAAGTTAAACGCGAAACTAAATCAGGTAATACAAATCCTGCGTCTTTAGGGGCTTTGGTGCCGCTGACCACCAGCGAACAACGCTTTTGCTCTGCCACACGGTTATAAAAATCAAAAATAGCTTCTTCCCACAATGGGTGCCCTGCAATCGCATTGATGTCGTCGATACAAACCAAGTCAACATGCTCTAATCCTTCTAATAATGCAGGAGAAATGCTGGCATGAATACCTAACGGAATATAGAAACTACTACGATTTAACTCTTTAGCATGGGCACAGGCAGCATGCAAAAGGTGCGTACGGCCAGATTTCTCTGGTCCCCATAAGAAGATTGCTTGTGGTTGATAGCTTTCAGCACTTAGCCGAAGTTTTTGGATCAACTCATCATTGCCTGATGCCGGATAATAACTCTTAAAAGTTTCATCATCAGGCAAATGAACAGGTAAAGATAATTGTAAAGGTGAGTTTTGGGTCACTCCGATAGATCTCAAATCGCTAATAAATAATGCGGCAGCCAGTGTAGCATGGACTGCCAATCTCGGGAAACTTTACTGAGCCTGCCATAAATAAGTCGGGATAGGCTTCACAGTTGTCTCATTCATTTGGTCAAAACCTGAACCATCAACAGTAGGCTGAGGCATATCTGTATAAGTATGGTCTACTTTTTCGATATGTGAACCTAAAGTCAAGGCTTGATAAAATTCTTCCGGTGTTGCATAAAGCGATAAATTAAAGATCGCCTCGTTACCGCTTAAGTTAGCTAAATAAACTGTTTTAATTGACGACAACTGACTCAAGTGGCGTTCAATACTCACCAACTGTTGTAGGTTATTGACCTGTTCAAAACGAATTTGCACCGCGCTCGCATCATCAGATGCAACCACAGCATAGCGACTAACGTAGTAATGGGCTAATTCCGTCATCATATCGGCAATGGCTTCTTGCTCAGTCGGCGCGCTGCCCTGCTTTTGTAACAAGGCTTTCCAAAAACCGTCAGTATCTGTTTTTGGAAATAAAGCTAATTGGTAATTAATGGTACCTGCAGCGGTATGACTTATATTGGCTAAGGCGAAAAAGTCAGATTGATAACGCTCAGACGCTGCGCCTACGGTATCTGCAAACATGCCATGCACATCATTAACACTCACTGCGTGAATATCGTCAAGATCCATAATCGGCAACAGTAATGGAATGCCTAGTTCTAAACTTTGTTGACTTAACTGGCTACGTTCAGGCTGCGTAGATGCGTCACTTAATAACTCGCGAGTACCGCTGTCATCTTGCGTTAACCATAATAAAGTTAATGGGCGCTGAGTTCCCCAAACGGGCAACTGCGCTTGACGCAACATAGACACAATAGCCTTACGGTCAAAACTTGCATCTAAATAAAGTTGATTATCAACGGTTTGATAACTCACAGAGCTTAATAATGATTGCGGTCTAGCCAAAGCTCGCTTAATCAAATCATTTTGTAAAACCTGTGTTGAACCTGAGTTTTTAACGATCACATCTGCTAACGCTTGTTTTAAGCCAGCATTTTTGTCTGCAGTAGAGCGAGATGCCACTGGTGAAGAAGCCTGATTTAAATTGGTCATTTCCATGGCTGAAACAGAACTAGAAAGCCCTGCTGCCAATAACAATGAGGAAGCGATGAATAATTTAGATAGAGACATGAAAGTAAAATATATAAGTCATTGTGATTTAAGTTTATCACAACTTATATACCCGCACTACTTGAAGATATTGCCAGTAGATTGAGAGATGAATAAACACCTAAAACAGATGATTTGGGAGCACTTAAATACATAGGACTAAAATATAACCACTGCTCATCAATAATATAAATCCGACTGACCTCATTCAATGGCTGTTTTTTATAGTATGTGATCTGGCGCACTTTAATTAAGCTTTCAAATAAGTAACATGATAAGGTTTGGCCTATAACTAGAGAGAAATATGAAAAGTTTATCGCTGCCTATTCAAGGCGCACAAATGCTATTCGTAGCATTCGGGGCATTAGTATTAATGCCCTTAATAACGGGACTGGATACCAGTGTTGCCCTATTTACCGCTGGTATCGGTACCCTGCTTTTTCAATTAGTCACAAAACGTCAAGTCCCTATCTTCCTCGCTTCATCTTTCGCTTTCATCGCTCCAACCCTCTACGGTGTACAACAATGGGGTATTCCCGCCACAATGGGTGGCTTAATGGCCGCTGGTGTTATGTATGTATTACTGGGTGGATTAGTGAAAGTAAAAGGGACAGGTTTTATCGACCGTCTATTGCCACCTGTAGTCGTTGGCCCAGTCATTATTGTGATCGGTCTAGGTTTAGCACCAATGGCTGTCAACATGGCACTTGGCAAAACAGGAGATGGTTCCGCTGTATTAGTTGAGCATAATGTTGCGCTAATTATCTCAATCGCATCACTGTTAACCACCATCGCTGTGGCGACTTTTGCCAAGGGCGTACTTAAGCTAATGCCTATTCTAGCGGGTATTACGGTTGGTTATGGATTAAGTCTAGCCTTTGGTGTAATTGATTTTACTCCAGTTGCACAAGCAAGCTGGATTTCAATGCCAAACTTTGTCGCACCAGAATTCCACTGGCAAGCCATTCTATTTATGATCCCAGTCGCAATAGCACCTGCTGTTGAACATATTGGTGACATTCTTGCTATTTCAAACGTAACCGGTAAAAACTACTTTAAAAAGCCTGGTCTACATCGCACCTTAGCTGGCGACGGCATTGCAACCATTGCTGCAACTGCATTCGGTGGCCCACCAAATACAACCTATTCAGAAGTTACAGGCGCAGTTACCCTAACCCGCAACTTCAATCCAGTTGTGATGACATGGACTGCAATTACTGCGATTACCCTTGCGTTCGTAGGTAAGCTAGGCGCATTTATGCAAACCATCCCAGTACCAGTAATGGGCGGCATTATGTGCTTATTATTTGGTTCAATTGCTGCAGTAGGCTTAAATACACTGATTAAGCATCACGTTAATCTTAACGAACCACGCAATCTATGTATTGTTGGCGTAACCCTAGTATTCGGTATCGGCGGCATGGCATTTGGCATTGGTGAGTTCAGTCTAAGTGGTATTAGCTTATGCGGTATTGTTGCAATTCTAATGAACTTGTTACTGCCAAAAACACGTCCAGACCATTTAGGTGAAGAAGTACAAACAGAAAAATAAAACCTAAATCTAAACCATAAAAAAAGCCGCATAATGCGGCTTTTTTTATGACTAGCAAGTTATTCTGCAGTTTTGTACTTAGCAGCAACTTCTTTAATCATTGGTTGTAACTCGCCCTTTTGGAACATTTCCATCACGATATCACAGCCACCAATTAGTTCACCTTCAATCCACAATTGTGGGAATGTTGGCCAATTTGCAAATTTTGGTAATTCAGCACGAATATCTGGGTGTTGAAGGATATCAACAAATGCAAATTGTTCACCGCAGTTGATCATCACTTGAGCAACCTGTGAAGAGAAACCACAGCTAGGTAGCTTAGGTGAACCTTTCATATAAACGATAATTGGGTTTTCAGCGATTTGTTGTTTAATTTTATCAACAGTTTCCATGATAATTCCTACAGCTAAGGATAGATATTGAGGTTATTGTACGACAGCAATCGAAATAACTAAAACCTATTTTTTATAGGGTTATTTTAATCTGTTAAACCGATTGTATATATCGAATAAATATGAAAAAACAATGATTCACATCATCAAATTTATGAGTACAATAGCAAAAGTACATTGTGAGCAATTCAATGTTTTAATAATGATAACTATGTCATGGAGAGTTACTAATGGCTTTTGAATTACCAGCATTACCTTATGCTAAAGATGCACTGGAACCGCACATTTCTCAAGAAACTATTGAGTATCATTATGGCAAGCACCACAACACTTATGTGGTTAAGCTTAATGGCCTAGTCGAAGGAACTGAACTTGAAGGTAAATCATTAGAAGATATTATTAAAACTTCTACTGGTGGTGTGTTTAACAACGCAGCACAAATCTGGAACCACACTTTCTACTGGAATTGCCTATCACCAAATGGCGGTGGCGAGCCTACAGGCCCAATCGCAGAAGCAATCAACGCTGCATTTGGCTCTTTTGAAGCATTTAAAGCACAGTTCACTGATGCAGCAGTAAACAACTTCGGTAGCGCATGGACTTGGTTAGTTAAGAACGCAGACGGTACTGTTGCGATTGTTAATACCAGCAATGCTGCAACACCGCTTACTGACGAAAGCGTAACTTGCCTACTAACCGTAGACGTATGGGAACACGCTTACTACATCGATTATCGTAACGTTCGCCCTGACTACCTAGCTCACTTCTGGCAGCTAGTTAACTGGGACTTTGTGAATCAAAACTTCACAGCTTAATTGATGTAAGCAACATATTGAAAAGGAGCCGATGTGCTCCTTTTTTTGCATTTAAGTGACTAACCGAACTAATAGCTTAAACTTATGTCAACCCAGCTAGATATATATTTATAACCCACTAGCACTCCTCAAAAATATTAAAAACGATATTTAAGAATTAAACTATCGACTTAACCGACTAATTTGATATGCAATACTAGAGATGCATTGTTTAGCTGAATCACTCACACCAGCTAATTGAAAGAAACCATGAATGACACCTAAATAGCGTTGGCAATAAGCCTCTACACCATGCGTACGCAATAATTTATAAAGTTGTTCACCTTCATCGCAAAGCGGGTCAAATTCAGCGGTAATAATAGTTGTGGATGGCAAACCTGATAAGTCAGCATCAAGTAAATTAAGCTCTGCAATATCTAACGCGGATTGAGGCCCTGCCACATACATCTCAAATCCTGACAACAACATCTTCGCCGTAATAATATAATCAGTACCATTACTTTTATAGCTAGCAGATCTACCTTTAGGATCTAACATTGGATAAATTAAAATTTGCTGACAAGGTAACCATTGCTTAGCATGTTTGAGTCTTAATGATGTGGCTAATGCAAGTTGTCCACCAGCACTATCTCCCACAAAAACGATTTTATCGGTATCAGCACCATATTTATCTGCTTCAGTTTTTATCGCCAACACGGCGTTATATACATCATCATGAGCAGCTGGATAAACAAATTCCGGCGCTAGTCGGTATTTAATGCAAATGACTATAGTGTTGGATAATGCGGCAATTTGCCTTATTTGTGCATCGTGAGTTTCATAACCACCACTAACGAAACAGCCTCCATGAAAATATACCGTCACAGGCAAATTAGGCTCATTAGTCGGTTTATAAACCTTAACTTGAATACCATTTAGCTCGTCAACAAACTCACTATGCATTGCAGGGCTTTTACCAGCGAGCACCGTACTACTAACATAACCTGTACGTCTAGCCGCTATCGTTTGGGTAGTTGCACAAGGTTTACCGTTCGCTTGAAATTCTTCAACTAACTCTTTAATACCAAGCTCTAAAAAAATGGTCATTTTCGACTCTTTTAATGAATATTATCAACGAATGATATAACTAAATATTTTTATGTATATATATACAGTATGAATGTTTGACTACTATCAAATTTATCACGATAAGCGTAATAAATTTACTTTCCTTATTAAGCCACCCATTTTAATTTGCTGATATTCAATCAGTCATGCTTAACAGAGTGAAAAAGTAAGTTTAAATGGAGAAATCAATATGCTGGAGCGGTAGTGAATACAGGTACATGCTAATGTGTTGATTTAAACGTTAATTGTGAAATTCTAGACGCGTAAAGTTTCGAATGTAAATTCGATATTAACTTAGTGGAATCAAGATTTTATTGAACGACTATCCCAACATTTTTTGGCACATTTGCGCGCCATATCGCCGTCGTTTTTCTAGATGTTCGCATAGCTTTGTAAGCTCTTGTAGTGTCCCTACCGGACCTTTAAATAAATCATGGAATTCAGAGGTAATTTTAAGCCAGTTCTCTAATGAAATATTTAATCTTGTAAGGATATCTAAGCTGGTTTGGGTGATTGAGCCACGTTTATCATCTCGTAGTTGCCTCCCAGTATCATCAACTAACTTTAGGTAGTCATTTATTCTGAACATCAAACCATTCACCATGTTGGCGCGTTCATTACCAATAAAGGGTAATAATTCTGACGGTTGCTCACCTTTCATCGCAGCTTTAATGCGACGCTTAATACTGGTGTAATCTGATGTTTCTGGTGTTTTAGCAATCTTGGCTCTTACTGGGTTTAAATCGACATAAGCCATACAAGCAATTACAGCAGCTTCATCAAGTAATGCTTGAGATTTAAATCTCCCCTCCCAAAATCTGCCAGTGCATTTGTCTTCTTTGTTTGCTTTACGGGCAATAGGCTCATTAAGAGCACGCATAAACCAGCTTATATTAATCAAACGGTTACGATATTCAGTAATGGTTTTAGCAAAAGATTCAAGCTCATAAGGCTCTATTTTATCGCCTTTCAGTAACTTCTGTGTCAGTAATGTTCCTTTAAACAACTTTTGCCATTGCAGTATGACCTCTTCATCTGACCAAGCTTGCATTCGTTCAATATCTACTTTTAAGACCACATGCAGATGATTATGCATTACCGCATAAGAACAAATATCAATGCTAAACACCTGAACGAGCGACAATAATCTCTCTTCAATCCAATCTCGGCGATGTTCATAGGATTGGCCTGTATAACTATCAACACCACATAAATAGGCTCGACGTACACAGCGGCTCACGCAATGATAATAAGATGTATCTGCTAAACTCACTAACCTTTCTCTTGGTGTTGCCATAACTGCCTCCCTCAATGTTGATTATTTAAGTTTAGTCCAACATCGATAATCCACATTTATTATGGGTGGCTGATTAAAAGAAGCTACAATTTATTACATCTTAGCTGGCACTTTATGTAGCAATATCTCAATAACAGATTCAACTTCGGGCAATCCCCCATTGCGTGGTCTTATGCTCAAATGGGCTTATATCAGCACTCATTAAACTATAAAACTAACGACTGATTACACTTATGCAACTGTTGCAAATGCAACTGTTTGTTATTGTTTTTATTAAACTTTTCTTTGACATAGGCACCATTGCTGATCATATTATATATACATGCAGGTAACTTTTTTATTGCATATCAGCATCATAGTTTAAGGTTGGTCCTAGGAGGTTAGCATGGGAATATTCGAGCATTATCAACAGCGCTACGAACAAAAATTAGAAGAAGAGTACACGTTACAAGA
Source organism: Shewanella marina JCM 15074 (assembly GCF_000614975.1). Classification (GTDB taxonomy): domain Bacteria; phylum Pseudomonadota; class Gammaproteobacteria; order Enterobacterales; family Shewanellaceae; genus Shewanella; species Shewanella marina. The sequence continues at coordinate 28,726 of NZ_BALM01000014.1, read as the reverse complement.
ATTTCTTGATATCTGTAAGCAAGACAGAAATGCATACGTTTCTGCGTCTGAACGTTTATTAAATGCTATTGGCGAGCCTGAAGTTATCGACACTTCTAAAGATCCGATATTAAGCCGCATTTTCTCAAATCGTTTGATCTCCCGTTACCCCGCTTTTAAAGATTTTTACGGTATGGAAGATGCGATTGAGCAGATCGTCTCTTATTTAAAGCATTCAGCACAAGGCTTGGAAGAATCTAAACAGATTTTATATTTATTAGGTCCTGTGGGTGGTGGTAAATCATCACTAGCTGAAAAATTAAAAGCATTAATGCAACAAATGCCTATCTACATTTTAAGTGCTGATGGCGTTCGTAGTCCGGTTAACGATCATCCATTCTGTCTATTTGACCTTGAAGAAGATGGCAAAATCTTAACTCAAGAGTATAAGGTGCCAGAGCGCTACCTGAAAACCATCATGTCGCCTTGGGCGTTAAAGCGTTTACATGATTTTGGTGGCGATATCACTAAATTTAAAGTCGTCAAGGTCTTCCCATCAGTACTGGATCAAATTGCTGTCGCAAAAACTGAACCAGGCGATGAAAATAACCAAGATATTTCATCACTTGTGGGTAAAGTTGATATCCGTCAGCTTGAACATTTTTCACAAGACGATGCTGATGCTTACGCTTACTCAGGTGCATTATGTCGTGCCAACCAAGGTTTAATGGAATTCGTTGAGATGTTTAAGGCGCCAATTAAGGTGCTACATCCACTACTAACAGCAACTCAAGAAGGTAACTTCAACGGTACAGAAGGTTTATCAGCTATTCCATATAACGGTATTATTTTGGCTCACTCGAACGAATCTGAGTGGTCCACTTTCCGTAATAACAAGAATAATGAAGCATTCTTAGACCGTGTTTACATTGTTAAGGTGCCATATTGCCTACGTGTTTCTGAAGAAATTGAGATTTATAAGAAGCTGCTACAGCATTCTGAATTGACCAATACACCATGTGCCCCAGGTACACTAGAAACCCTAGCGCAATTTAGTATTCTATCGCGTATTAAAGAGCCAGAGAATTCATCACTCTACTCTAAAATGCGGGTATATGACGGTGAAAGCCTAAAAGATACTGATCCAAAGGCGAAGTCGTACCAAGAGTATCGTGACTACGCAGGTGTTGATGAAGGTATGCAGGGTCTATCAACCCGTTTTGCCTTTAAGATCTTATCTCGTGTATTCAACTTCGACCATGAAGAGATTGCGGCTAACCCAGTGCATTTATTCTATGTACTTGAGCGCCAAATCGAGCAAGAGCAATTCCCACAAGAAACCGCTGAACGTTATCTTGAATTCTTAAAAGGTTACTTAATTCCTAAGTACATTGAGTTCATTGGTAAAGAGATTCAAACCGCATATTTAGAGTCTTATTCTGAATATGGCCAGAACATCTTTGACCGTTACGTGACTTATGCTGACTTCTGGATCCAAGACCAAGAATACCGTGATCCTGAGACAGGCCAGCTGTTCGACCGCGCCGCATTGAATGATGAGCTAGAAAAGATTGAGAAGCCTGCTGGTATCAGTAATCCAAAAGATTTCCGTAATGAAATCGTTAACTTTGTATTACGTGCTCGTGCTAACCATGATGGCAATAACCCATTATGGACAAGTTATGAGAAGCTTCGCACCGTGATTGAGAAGAAAATGTTCTCAAATACAGAAGATCTACTACCAGTAATTTCGTTTAATGCGAAAACCTCTACAGATGATCAGCGTAAACACGACGATTTCGTCAACCGTATGATGGAAAAAGGCTATACCCAAAAGCAAGTTCGCCTACTTTCTGAGTGGTACCTACGCGTGCGTAAATCTTCATAACATCGCCTAAGCCGAAGCCTTTGGGCTTCGGCATTGCTAGGAGGTCACTATGGCAAATTTTATTGATAGACGCCTCAACGCTAAAGGTAAAAGCACAGTTAATCGTCAGCGTTTTATTAATCGTTACAAAAAGCAGATTAAACAATCTGTGAGTGATGCAGTAACAAAGCGAAGCGTAACTGATGTCGATAGCGGTGAACAAATTAGTATTCCGACCCGTGATATTAGCGAGCCGGCATTTCATCAAGGCCAAGGCGGCGTACGTGAGCGTGTGCACCCAGGTAATGATCAATTTCAACGAGATGACAGAATCCAACGCCCACCGGGTGGCGCTGGCCAAGGCTCAGGTGAAGGTAAAGCTTCTGATTCTGGTGAAGGCGAAGATGATTTTGTATTTAACGTCTCTAAAGATGAATATTTGGAGCTGCTATTTGAAGATCTAGAGCTGCCAAATCTTGAAAAAAATAATCTAAACAAATTAGTTGAATACCAGACTTATCGTGCTGGATTCACTAATGACGGCGTCCCCGCCAATATTAATATTGTGCGATCGCTGCGTAATTCTTTAGGTCGCCGTACTGCGATGTCGGCCAGTAAAAAGCGTCAGTTACATGAGTTAGAACAGGCGTTAGCTGATTTAGAAGATATGCCGGGTGCAAATGCTGAGCATATTTTGGCGCTAAAAGAACAGTTGCAACAGGTTAAAGATCGCATTAAAAAAGTGCCCTTTATTGATACCTTTGACCTAAGGTTCAACAACTATGCACGCCGTGAAATTCCATCAAGCCAAGCAGTTATGTTCTGCTTAATGGATGTATCTGGCTCAATGGACCAAGCAACAAAAGATATGGCAAAACGTTTCTATATTTTGCTGTACCTGTTTTTAACACGCACGTATAAAAACTTGGATGTGGTTTATATTCGCCACCACACACAGGCTAAAGAAGTCGATGAACAAGAGTTTTTCTATTCGCAAGAAACGGGTGGCACCATAGTATCGAGTGCGCTCAAGATGATGCATGAGATCCAACGTAAGCGTTACCCTGAAAATGAATGGAACGTCTATGTTGCGCAGGCGTCAGATGGTGATAACTGGGCAGATGACTCACCTTTATGTCGTAAGTTAATGCAAGAAAATATCTTACCAACGGTGCGTTACTACAGTTACATCGAGATCACTAACCGTGCTCATCAAAGCCTGTGGCATGAATATGATCAATTAAAGCAACAGTTTGACAATATGGCTGTGCAACATATTAAAGATTCATCCGATATTTACCCCGTGTTTAGAGAATTATTTAAAAAACAGGCAGTTTAAGGGGACATTATGGCTAAACAACAACCGCTTAGTGATGGTCCTGACTGGACATTCGAGCTATTAGAGCAATATGACAAAGAGATTGAACGGGTAGCCGATATTTATCGCCTAAGCTACTACCCTAATCAAATTGAAGTCATTACTGCAGAACAGATGATGGACGCTTATGCGGGCATAGGTATGCCAATTGGTTATACCCATTGGTCATTTGGTAAAAAGTTTATTGAAACCGAGCAAAATTATAAGCGTGGTCAAATGGGCCTAGCTTATGAAATTGTGATTAACTCAGATCCTTGTATTGCTTATTTAATGGAAGAAAACACCATGACCATGCAAGCGCTGGTGATAGCGCATGCCTGTTATGGTCATAATAGCTTCTTTAAGAACAACTATTTATTTAAGACATGGACTGATGCCAGTTCAATTATTGATTATCTAGTATTTGCCAAAAACTATATTCATGAATGTGAGCTTAAATACGGTGTACAGGCGGTCGAAGATGTTATCGACTCATGCCATGCACTGATGAATTATGGTGTAGATCGTTATAAGCGCCCTTCTGAAATCTCTTTTAGTGAAGAAAAACATCGCCAAAAAGAACGTGAAGAGTATCTGCAAAGTCAGGTAAATGATTTATGGCGCACCGTGCCTAAACGTGAAGCTGAAAGTACCGAGCAAGTCCAAAAACGTTTCCCTGAAGAACCGCAGGAAAATATTCTATATTTTATAGAGAAACATGCACCGTTACTTGAGTCATGGCAACGTGAGTTAGTTCGTATTGTGCGCAAGATGGGCCAATACTTCTACCCACAAAAGCAAACTCAGGTGATGAACGAAGGTTGGGCAACATTCTGGCATTATACGATTCTGAACCATCTTTACGATGAAGGAAAAGTAACTGATAGCTTTATGATGGAGTTTTTGCAAAGCCATACCAACGTGGTGGCGCAGCCAGCGTATAACAGTCCGTATTACGGCGGGATTAACCCCTATGCACTGGGCTTTAATATGTTTGTTGATATTCGCCGTATTTGTGAAAATCCAACCGATGAAGATAGAGAATGGTTCCCTGATATGGCGGGCAGTGACTGGTTAACTACCCTGCACTTCGCCATGGAAAACTTCAAAGATGAGAGCTTTATTAGCCAGTATCTGTCACCTAAATTGATCCGTGACTTTAAGTTATTCAGCATTTTAGATGATGATCGTCAAAGCTATCTGAATGTATCGGCAATTCATGATGAAATGGGTTATCGCGATATCCGTCAAAAGCTATCTGCGCAATATAATTTGTCTAACCTTGAGCCAAACATTCAAGTTTATAATGTTGAGGTGAGCGGTGATCGTTCGCTCACACTGAGATATGTGCCATCAAATCGTATCCCACTGGCGAGCAGTCAACATGAGGTGATGAAACATTTACATCGATTATGGGGCTTTAACGTACGTTTAGAGCAGGAAAATGACAATGGCGATATTCAAACCATTGCCCGTTGCCCTGAGCCAGAAAACGATCGTTAATCAACACAATCGTTAAACACAAAATAAAAAACCGCAATTAATGCTAATGCCATTCACTTAAGGTGAGCGGCATTTTTATTTTTGGCATATCGTTGAGGCCTAGGTTTTACTGTTCTGGGGAAAGTTTTTTCTCTCCGCTCCTCTAAAATTAGGCTTTATGCCATATTGTGAAACCCTTTTAACTGGCGGGGAATGCGCCTGGAGTGGAGTATGTAAGCCCAACTAGTAGTGCTGTTACTCGTGCAAGTGTTCCCTTAAAACTGAGTTAATATGGCAAATAATTTTCCTTCAAGCTAAAGCTTAATTCAACCATTTGGTAACGGATTAAATAATATTTCAGTAAGATGCCCCATAACTCTTGCTTAACTAATTCAGGTAAGCAACTACGTAAGGTAAGACGGTCCCTAACATATATTGTTTTTGCTCTCGATAGTCTAAGCGATGCTCGTACAGCTCAGTTATATCGGCTTTTGGAAATCGTATAGCATCAAGCATTGAGATTAAAACTTCATAGGTTTTACTTTTTATTTAACGTATAACAAAGCGTGCTTGAATCGTTTCAGGCAACTCAGGCCAGAGTTTTCTCATTTGTGGATTACTACGTAGTAGCACCAATTTATCATTACGCCCTCGCGATTGGATAATTTCATATTAGACGTTCTTATTTAACGGAATAAGCCTGTGCCTTTCAGTACCACTTTGCTGCTATTTATACAGAAGACCTAGCGAATAAAACCCTTTATCGAACATAGTGACTGGTAAGCCCCTAGAACAGTAGACACTATGATTAGGTGTATTTTCTATCAATTGCTCTGCAAGTCTCATTTCATTGACATTATAGTCATCAAAGCACTCCCAGTAATCAAGTGACGGTTCATTCCATCTGAAAAACCATTCTTAATTGCGGATATTGCGTATTTTTTAACGTGAAAATGCTTCATTATTCTTTGGGCTATCAGGGGCTCGCCAAACCACACCATCAACACCCAAAAGCGTAAATGAGCGCTGGCGAGCCAAGACGAAGTCATTCCTTGAAATACGGCCTTCATTGCTGCCTGACCAAGTGTTTGCGGCGTTGAGTTAATGCTCTTGGTGCGACAAATGCTTTCCCTGTTCTATCAACAATATCAAGTTGATTAACCATGTCTTTCATATAAATAGCCATACCAACGAGTAACCATACCACGGGCTCTAAGGTTAACTTGCGTTTACGCATGGTCACAGTGTCAGTCAGAGAATAAGTTTCATCAATAAGCTCGAGGGGAAGGAAGTAAGTCAGCCAACGTTTCAATATTATTCGGCTTCCAATCATTGATGATGTTAAGAGCTTGAGATACGTCCATAAAAAATCCGAGTGTTTAAAAACACTCGGATTGTGCCATCTTATAAAGATCGGTCAACCGATCAATAAACAGTTAAATGATCGGCATTAGCAATTAATGCGTTTTTATTGACAATTATTAATTTGTTATCTCTTTATATAGGTTATACTTACGTCCCAAAAATCTAGAACCTTCATATGATAAGTGCTCATTATCTCTATATATAAACTTATTACCAATATGAGTTATACATATATTGCGTTCACAAATTAATTTATCTGTTCTAATAACTTTATAATCATTAGCTAATGATAATAGCCATTGATAGATTTCTAATTGTTTTAAAGGAATATTTTTTTTTGTAAAATCACAAACATTTAAATCCTGTTCAAAGAAAGTTGCTCGGTCCAAACATTTTCCAATATTTACCCCATTGACAGGTGGAGGTAATATAATAACAGGATCAATACCAAGATCTTTAAAGTATTTTAAAGTTGAATAAAACTTATCAACTACAACTTGACGATTAACAATATCAGTTCCATCTCGTAATCTTATTTTTTTATTTTCATTAAAAAGACTATTAAATGGTGAAGATATAACTACATATTTAACAGATTTATTATCCTTTACCCAGTTTTTAACATCGTCATTAAATTTAATGCAATCAGCTGAAAAAGATCCATTTTTGCTTGGTGCAATATCAAAAATTGGACTACATGAACTTTTTGTTAATTGAATTAATTTTACATTTTTATTTGAAGATATAATACCTTGTACAATATGCATTGCAAATGAATCTCCCCAAACTAAAATTTCTGGTTCATCGCTTGTTCGACATCGACTATCTAAAGTAAAAGCATTCTCGCAAACATTACTTAAACCATGGTTAGGAGCCAATTTTTTTACAATCACATCCATATTATAATTGTTATTTTTTGATCTTTTATCAAAACCATTTTCAATAACAACTATCCATGAAATGCCACTAATCATAATTACTAATAATAATGGTTTAAAGTACAAAATTGATTTCAATGATAAGTTTAAATCCTTAGAAAGCCTTAATCTCTCAACATATCTATAACTTAAATACCCCAAAACAATAGATAAAGGAATACCAATTAAAAACCAGTTATTGAAACCATAATACAATCCAAACACTACAATCGGCCAATGCCACAAATATAATGAGTAAGACCATTTACCAATGTTTCTCATGATAATGTTATCTGTAATGATACTAGCATTACGATCAGCAATAATAACAAAGTAAGTTCCAATTACTGGTATTAATGCTAAATATCCAGGCCATGGGGTATCATTTGAAATAACAATATAAGAAGAAAATATTAATAAAATACCAAACCACTCAATATACTTCTTATTTTTTTCTTTAAATTTAAATGGGTAAATAAATGCCAACCCACCCAGCATCATTTCCCAAGCTCTAGTTGGTAATAAAAAATATGATGCGTTTGGAAAACGATATGTAGCATAAATACTAAATAAAAAAATCATAATCGTTGAAAGAAGTAATAATTTTTTCAAACTAGACATAGTAAGCATTTTTTTTAATAATACTAAAACTATTGGATATATGATATAAAATTGCCATTCAACAGACAATGACCAAGTATGCAGTAACCATTTCTCATATGAAGCAGAATCAAAGTAACCAGACTCCAGCCAGTAAGTTAAATTTGATATAAATAACATACTAGATATAACATGCTTACCTAAAACTGTATAATCTAAAGGTGTGAGGTAAAACCAACCAAATAACAATAAAACAGCACAAACAACCGATAACGCAGGAATAATCCGATTAGCTCTAGCAACATAAAAATTGATAATTGAAAAATTGTTATTTTCTAATCCCTTAAAAATTATCCCTGTCATCAAAAAGCCTGATATAACAAAAAAGACATCAACTCCTGCAAACCCTCCTGGAAGCCATGAAGAATTGAAATGAAACAGCATCACGGCAATAACAGCGATAGCCCTTAACCCATTAATATCACTTCGAAATGTCACAATACACCAATAATTAATTTTAAAATTTTTTATATTGTCCCATTTCTAAATTATTAATACCATGATTATACTCATAAATATTTATATTTTTGAATCAATTTATTAAAATAAAAAAACCGCAATGAATGCGGTTTTTTTATATCTTGGCTGAATTACTTCTTAGTCCACTGATCCATCCAACCTAATACATTGGCATACCACTGCTCTAGGTTTTCAGGAGTTAAGATCCAATGATTTTCATCAGGATAAACCAATAATTTAGATGGAATATCATTACGCTGCATATAGGTAAACGCCGCTAAACCTTGGCCATAAGGGACGCGGAAGTCTTTTTCACCATGGATCACTAACATCGGTGTTTGCCAATTTTCAACATAATTGACGGGGTTAAACTTCTCGTATAATTCTTTGTTATCTTTGTACTGACACCGAATTCAAATTCAGGGAACCATAACTCTTCAGTCACATAGTACATTGAACGCATATCGAATAAACCAGCATGGTTAACTAAACACTTAAAGCCGTCATTCCAGTTACCTTGGATCCAGTTCATCATATAACCGCCATATGAGCCACCGAGCGCACAGGCGTTATCTTCATCTAACCATTTTTGTTGCTCTGTTACCGCTGCTAGACCTTTCTGTAAGTCTTCTAACGGCTTACCACCCCAATCTTGAGTAATTGAATCTGTAAAGGCTTGACCATAGCCAGTCGAACCATGGAAGTCGACCATCACTACGCCATAACCGGCACCCGCCCATAACTGTGGGTTCCAACGTGTACTAAAGCCGTTACCAAATGAACCTTGAGGGCCTCCGTGAACTAAGAATGCAATCGGGTACTTTTCACCTTTTTTGAAATTAGCAGGCTTAATCCAATATCCAAACACTTCTTCGTTATTCCAGCCTTTAAAGCTGAACTGCTGGTATTCACCAAATTTAACTTGCGCTAACTTCTCTTTGTTAACGTCAGTTAAGCGAGTTAAGTTTTCACCCTCAAAGCTGATTTTATGCAGATCACCTGGTTCAACTAAACTCTTATGACTAATAATTAAATTGTCTTGGTTAAAGCCAACAATACTGTTACTGCCTAAACCATAGATGCGCTTAACATCACCAAACTGAGTGTTAATTTCATACACAGACACTTGGCCCACATCCTGCGCGGTAGCTAACAGGGTTTTATTATCACGACCAAAGCTTAATGAGTGCGGGCTTCTATCCCATAGCGGCGCGACTTCTTTCTCTTTACCGGTAACGGTATCACGCAACATAATACGGAATCGATCTGCTTCAAATCCTGGACGTGACATGGCTAAATAGGCCATATAACGGCCATCTTTCGAGAAAGTAGCATGGGCATCCCATGCTTTATTATCTTCTGTTAAATTTTCAGCCTTACCACCAGCAACAGGGACTTTCCATAAGTCATAGTTGGTGATCCAAGCTTGATCTTTACTCGGTGCTTTCGCGGTATATACCACATATTTACCATCTGGCGTAAAAGTCACCTCCTCCATACCAGAAAACGGCTTTGGCGGTGTTTCAGTGTCTAAACCTTGAGTAATATCAACTGCAGTTTTAACGGGCTTATCACCCAATTGCGCCACAAACAAATGATTACGGGCATGGTCATGCCATGTATCCCAATGACGTACCATTAACTGAGTATATTCTCGGCCAGTAGTTTGTTTTTCTGCCTGTTGCGCTTTTTTATCGGCGCTACACTGCAAGGTTTCACATTGTGGTGATACCCGCATATTCACTACAACTTGTTTACCGTCATTAGCCAGCTTATAACCGGCTACGTCTAGTGGAAAGTCAGTGACTTGCTTAGCTTCACCGCCAGATAATGGCATTTGATAAATTTGGTTTGAACCATCACGGCTAGCAACAAAGAAGATTGATTGATCATCTGGTGCAAACTGTACTTGGCTTTCAGTACCTTTAACCTGAGTCAACTGCACTGGTTTGGCGTTTTGTTTAGTCAGATCAAGGGAGTAAAGATCAGAAGTAGATTCACCATCAGCGTCAATCAATTTAACCCCATAAACTAATTGCTTACCGTTATGACTTACGGCAGCAGAATGCAGCTTATTTAAATTAACCAGTTGTTGTACAGTGAAAGGCGTTGGCTCGGCGCTTTGTACGGCAAAGCTTAAACCACCCAGCATTAATGCTGAAATAAGGGCTGTAGTTTTCATTGTTATTTTAATGTCCTTGTTCACTTTATCGGCATTAGCAGAAAAACTGCTGATGAAAACACCGTAAAAGATAATTAACTACACCAATCAAGCCATCTCTAGCGGATGAAATCCTTGATTCGCTTCAATTTGTTAATTTAGGACACTATCGAAATAATAAGGCTCAAGCAAGCAGGATTTACTCACTTGAGCCACATTTTTATGACATTGTGACAACTTTTATTGTATTAATGCCAAAACTACGAGTTTAAGTTAACTTTCCAGATAGCGGGGCCAGTATCATGGGCGTTAACACCTTGCGAGTCGACCGCCACGGTAACAGGCATATCTTTAACGTCAAACTCGTAAATGGCTTCCATACCTAAGTCATCAAACGCAACAACACGCGCATGCTTAATTGCTTTAGAAACCAAATAAGCCGCGCCGCCGACTGCCATCAAATACACGGCTTTATGCTGTTTAATCGACTCCACGGTTGCTGGACCACGCTCGGCTTTACCAATCATGCCCATTAAGCCTGTTTTATCGAGCATTAAATCGGTGAATTTATCCATACGGGTTGCGGTTGTCGGACCTGCAGGGCCAACCACTTCATCACCAACAGGATCGACTGGGCCCACGTAATAAATAAACTTACCAGTAAAATCAACGCCTTCAGGTAAACCTTCACCTGACTCAATTAAGCTTTGAATACGCTTATGCGCCGCATCGCGACCCGTTAGCATTTTACCGCTTAATAATAAGGTATCCCCGCTTTGCCAAGTTTCGACTTCCTCTTGGCTCACGGTATCAAGATTCACACGGCGCACGCTATCACCGACTTCCCATGTGATTTCTGGCCAATCTTCAAGTAATGGCGGCGTTAAATTTGCCGGGCCAGAACCATCTAGGTGGAAATGCACATGACGCGTTGCAGCGCAGTTTGGGATCATAACAACTGGCTTAGATGCCGCATGTGTTGGCGCAGATTTAATCTTAATATCTAATACCGTAGTCACGCCGCCAAGGCCTTGCGCACCGATACCTAACTTATTGCAACGCTCAAAAATATCTAAACGCAACTTTTCATCTGTCGTTTCAGCGCCGCGCGCTTGTAACTCATGGATATCAATAGGATCCATTAAAGACTCTTTTGCCAGTACGGCAGCCTTTTCAGCTGTGCCGCCAATACCAATACCAAGCATCCCCGGAGGACACCAACCAGCTCCCATAGTCGGCAATGTTTTCTCAACCCAAGCAGCAATATCATCAGATGGATTTAACATCGCCATCTTTGCTTTGTTTTCACTGCCGCCGCCTTTTGCTGCAATCATCACTTCAACTTGATTACCCGCAACCAAATCGATATGAACTACTGAAGGGGTATTGTCGCGGGTGTTTTTACGCACACCAGCAGGATCTGCCACAATTGACGCACGTAATGGATTATCTGGATTGGTATACGCACGGCGTACGCCTTCATCAACCATTTGCTGCACAGTTAAATCTGTTTTATCCCACTTAACATCCATGCCCACTTTAACAAAACAGGTAACAATGCCCGTATCTTGACATAATGGACGCTTACCTTCGGCCGACATACGCGAGTTAATTAAAATCTGCGCAATGGCATCCTTTGCCGCAGCACTTTGCTCACGCTCATAGGCATCAGCCATGGCATCGATAAAATCTTTAGGATGGTAATACGAGATATACTGCAAAGCATCATTAATGCTATCAATAAAGTCCTGTTGCTTAATAACTGACATGCGGGGCACACTCCTAATTTATTGTTATATTTCCTTTGCGGCTCATTATGATATTCTTTCGCAAAAATTTGAACCCACAAAATCGAATAAGGTAAATAAATGGTTAATCAGGGCCAAGCTCCACTGGCAAGCCTCAAATTAGATTGGCAACTCACCACCGAACAAGTCTTTAGCCATTTCGCCGATATGCCATGGGCTGTATTGCTCGATTCAGCCAATGCTAACCATATAGATGCCCACTACGACATCATCAGTTTTGACCCCATTGCGACTATTGTCAGTCATAATCAACAGGTGACTATTACCGAAAACCCATTTACGGACGTCAAAATAAGTCATAGCAATGATGACCCATTTACTGTGATTAATCGTTGTCTACAACAATACTTCCCTACAGCAAAACAAACTGATTTACCTTTTAGTGGCGGCGCATTAGGCGCATTTAGTTATGATTTAGGCCGCAGTATTGAGCAATGGCAACATACAGCAAAACAAGATATCGATTTACCAGAATTGAATTTAGGCCTTTATACATGGGCACTGATTTTTGATTATAAAGAGCAGCAATGGCTATTAGTGGATTACCAAGGCGAACAAGCACTTGAAGCTCGATTAGCTATTTTGAATTATTTGCTAATGCAAGCGCCATGGGGCAATGAACCATTTAAGCTTACATCTGACTGGCAGCATCAAATGAGCCAAGCTGAATATCAACAAAAGTTTGATCAAATTCAGCAGTATTTATTAGCGGGTGATTGTTATCAAATCAATTTAACCCAGCGTTTTAGCGCAGGTTATCAAGGCGATGAGTGGCAGGCCTATTTGAAATTACGTGCGAGTAACCAAGCACCTTTCTCAGCATTTATTCGCTTAGACGATGCCGCTATTCTATCGATTTCACCGGAGCGATTTATCTCGCTTAATGGTGACCAAATAGAAACAAAGCCAATTAAAGGCACTCTGCCCCGTAGCCAAGAGTCTGAACAAGATCTATTGCTAGCACAGCAGTTACAGCAATCTGAAAAAGATCGAGCTGAAAATGTCATGATTGTCGATCTGCTACGTAATGATATTGGCAAAGTAGCGCAAGCGGGCAGCGTGGCCGTACCGAAACTATTTGAGATTGAATCATTCCCAGCTGTGCACCATTTAGTCAGTACTATTACCGCTAAACTAGCACCACAATATCAAGCAGCAGATCTGCTACGGGCAGCGTTTCCCGGTGGTTCAATCACAGGCGCACCTAAAATTCGCGCCATGCAAATTATTGAGGAATTAGAACCCTCACGCCGCAGTATTTATTGTGGTGCAATAGGATATATTAGCCAAGATGGCAAAATGGATACTAATATTACTATTAGAACCTTAATCGCCATCGATGACACACTCTATTGTTGGGCAGGCGGTGGGATTGTAGCAGACTCAAATTGTGCTGCTGAATATCAGGAAACATATGATAAGGTAAGTAAAATATTGCCCATCTTGGCAGCAGAAGAATAGTCAAATTAATAAGAGAGGACTAAATGCAGCGTAGTGAGTTTATGACCAAGTTTCAGCTTAATAACCTCCCTGCACAGCGACAAATCTTTCCAAACGATAAAATGCATCGTCAAGCGGCAGTACTGCTGCCGCTATTGCCAGTCAATAATAACTTGCAGCTGCTTTTTACTAAACGGCCAATGCATATGAAATCACACCCTGGACAAGTAAGCTTCCCCGGTGGTAAAAGTGAAAATGAAGACAAAAGCCTAATTGCAACCGCATTGCGCGAAGCACATGAGGAGATTGGACTCGCTCCCAACAATGTTGACGTCATTGGCCAGTTCCCTACCATGAACACCATTTCAGGTTTCAAAGTTACCCCAGTTATTGGCTTTATAAAGCAACCATTTGAAATCATACTGGATCCCAATGAAGTCGATAGTTACTTTTTAGTGCCACTACACTACTTAATGCAACGCCACAACCGCCAACAAATCGATTTTAAATTTAGAAAATACCCACAAACACTCACTTTCATCCCCTATCAAGACCACCTGATTTGGGGCATCACCGGTGAACTTGTCGAACGCTTATGCCAACAACTTAAATAACATCAGCACATAAGTGTTAGCCTTATCATTTTCTTTATCATGCCACCCATCATTTTCTTTATCATGCCACCCATTATTTATTCCTCTTAAGTTAAGCCACCCATTTTAAGTGTAAACCAACAGCTGAATTAACCATCCTGTTGTAGATATAATTTTAATTATTTTATTTCCTATAACTTTGACAATAATTGCGTTTAATTACTTAATGTTGATAAATAAAATCAGAAAGGTATAAATTTGTGACATGCTAAATCTCGAATAATCAATTCGATATGATGTATCTAGTTTGGATTGAGATTATTATGATTTATCCAAACATTTGCTGGCACATTTGAGCACCATGACGTCGTCGTTTGTTTAAATGTTCACAATATTGGGTAAGTTCTTGCAGCGAACCTACAGGACCTTTAAATAGATCATGAAACTCTGAAGTCACTTTAGTCCAATTTTCTAATGGGATATTGAGTCTTGATAGAATTGCCATAGTGCTAGCTGAAATAGCGCCTTTTTTATCCGATCTAAGATGTCTGCCCGTATCATCCACTAATTGCAAATAATCTCTAACAGAAAACATTAAACCATTGGGCATATTTGAATGTTCATTACCAATAAAAGGTAATAATTCTATTGGTTGTTCCCCCCTAATTGCGGCTTTTATACGACGCTTAATACTTGTGTAATCAGAACATTCTGGGCTATCTGCAATCTTAGAGCGAACAGGATTTAAATCAACATACGCCATACAAGCAAGTACTGCAGCTTCATCGAGCAAAGCCTGTGATTTAAAGCGCCCTTCCCAAAATCTGCCAGTACATTTATCTTCTTTATTTGCTTTACGAGCAATAGGTTCATTAAGTGCACGCATAAACCAACTAATATCCATTAATCGATTGCGGTATGCTGTAATCGTTTTATTTAAAGTATCAAGTTCATAATCTTCTAACTTGTCACCATTCAATAGTTTTTGAGTCAAAATAGTGCCTTTGAATAGCTTTTGCCACTGCACAACCACTTCTTTAACAGTCCATGCTTGTGCTCGTTCAACATCAACTCTTAACACTACATGTAGATGATTGTGCATCACCGCATAGGCACAAATATCGATGCTAAACACTTGAGCTAACAGTAATAATCTATCTTCTATCCAATCTCGCCTATGTTCATAAGATTGGCCCGTATAGGAATCAACACCACATAAAAATGCTTTACGAACACAGCGACTTACACAATGATAATAAGGAGTATCTTCTAGACTCACTAGCTTTTCTCTTGGTACAGCCATAATATGCCTCCAAAATTCAGATCAATTAAGTCTAGTTCAGTTTGAAGTGAACACCACTATTATGGGTGGCTTGAATTTAAAGTGAACGCCACTATTATGGGTGGCTTGAATTTAGCTCTATTATGGGTGGCTTGAATTTACTGGCTTGAATTTACTTGAATTTAGTTTCTAGATGAGTCATACCAATTATTTAGCAATAATTAATTCAATCACCTTTAAACAATAATTCGGATTCAAAAATGATTTAAAGAAACAAATAAATGCTTTTCATCTAACCAAATACAATGAATAAAACTGAACAAATATACCTCTATTAGTAAAAAAGGTAAGAACACAAACTTCAATATATTTAACCATAAATAAACCAACAACCAGCTATTTATGTCAAATATTTGATATAACCCAACATCAAACGCTAGCAGTTAACTTACACATCAAGTAATTCATTAAAAACGCAATAAAATCAAGTTCACAGATATTACAATTTGATACTAAAACCACAGTAAATGTATGTTATAAAACAATAAATTTCAGAAGAAATTAAATATTCAGGTACAAGCGCAATCTTAGTACCACGGGATTCATTATTTTATAGGGGAAGATTGTGAAATATAAATTATTAGCAGCAATGATCGCTGGTGCATTAGTATCAGGCTGTGGCAGCAGTGATGATGATGTAGCACCAACACCAACATTAAAAGTACAAGCATACGATGGTGCAATTTGGGGCATCATTGGTAGTTACCAATGTGGTGAAAGTAAAGCTGTCACTGTAGGTGATACTGACTTTGATGGATTTATCGCAATTACGGACTCAGCATTCGTAAATAACCCAGAAAACTGCACAGTCACATTCGCACCAGATGCAAATGATGCAAACTACACAGCACTTGATACGTCTAACAATAAGAACATGTCAAATGTAACTTATGTTATTCCTAAAGGTATGTTAGAAGCGAACAAACCTGCTACAGCATCACCTTTCTCTACACTAGTTGCAAAGCAATTAGACGGAGCGGAATACTCAGTAGAAGCAGCTCAAGCAGCACTTAAATCTCTAGGCTTAGAAGACATTACTAACACAGGTGGTGTTGACATTACTATGCTAATGCAAAACACCTCTGCGGCAATGGAAACATTGAAGAAGTCGCCAGAGCTATACAGCAAAACTATGGCAACCACGGTGGCACTTTCTGATATTCAAGCACTTTATCCAAACGAAACTGCGGATAAAATTGCAGCAGTAACCAAAAACCAAGCTGCGGTTATTATTAATCAATATCCAACCTATCCAAAAGCAAGTGCTGACAGTCAAAAAGATATCTTTGTGGTCGTAACAGATAAAACCTTACCACAAGAAACTTTTGACGATTACGCTTCTGGCGATTTAACCCAAGAAGAAATCAATCAGCAGAAGCCACTGCCTCCAACAGACTCATTACCACCAGTACGTCCAACAGATCCAGACACCAAACCAACAGGTGGCACTGGCGGCGGTGACGGTGGTACAGGCATCTAATTTACTCATCTGAGTAAACATATTTACCTTTTTAGAAGGCACCACTTTAGGTGCCTTTTATCGTATTTATTCTGTAGGACTATATGGATTATCAGTCAAAAAAATCGTTAGCATATTACGGTGTCAGTTTAGCTGTATGTTTAACACCACTTACCGTAACCGCATCAAGTATTGCTCACCAGCCCTCAACCCAAAGTTATACTGGTTTAATGTTTGTGCCTAACGCACAAGTCATTAATAAGGGCGATGCCAGCATTTCATATCATCAAGGCGTTCCATTTAGAGGCAAAATTGATGACAGAGATGATTGGTTTTTTGCCACGGGTATTATGCCAGGGTTAGAAATTGGTGGACGAATTGTCGTTAAAAACTACACCTGTAATGAATATTTTACCGATGAAGATTGCAACCGTGATCTATCAGCATCAGCCAAATGGCAACTGCCATATATTTATGATTGGACGGGGTTTAACCTTGCCGTAGGGATACAAGATATTGGCGGCGCAGCAATAACTTTGATGCAAAATATATTGTGGCAGATAAAGAATTTGAATCACTTAATCTTCGTGTCAGCGCAGGTTATGGTAAATCAAGTCAAAGTCTAAATGTGCTCAATGGCGCTTTTGCTGGTATTGAATGGCAGCCTTTACCCTTTATGCAATTAGTCGGTGAATATGACGCCAGCGCTGTAAATGCCGGTGTAAAACTGTTTACACCGCAAGGTCTGTTACCCTATGGTGCGCAGTTAAGTATGGACTACATGGTGCAGACTGAACACGACAGTAAAAAAGATAATGTATGGGGTGTGAATGCAAGCATTCCATTAATGGGATATAACCAACTCACTTACGCCAAGCCAGATTATCAAACCGCTGAATACCAACAAACAGCCCTTGCCCAAGCACTAGATAACCAACTAGCCGAACACAAAGGCGCTAATTTAACCTCATTAATTAGTGCGCTTAAGAATGAAGGCTTTATCAATATTAATGTCGGTTATCGTAATAACAAAATAGTGGTTGCTTTAGAAAACCGCCGTTATAACCATAACCAAATTGATGGCGTGGGTGTCGCCTTAGCAATGATAGCCGCAAAAGCGGGGCAAGATGCCTTTGCAGATATGAATGCAATGGTAGATAGACGAACTAATGCACAGCAAGCAACTCATGCCAAGCAACTGCCACAAGAGATAGAGTTAATTTTATTAGTTAACGATATCCCAATGCTAAGCGTCAATACAGAAGTCCAGTGTTACCGAGACTTTTTAGCAACAGGTAATAAGTGCAATTCACTCAACTTTAATACACTAAATGCTAAAAAAGATTATCAAGCCACCCAATGGATATTTGAAACCATCAATAATGGTTTTGGCCGCAGTCAGTTAATTTTGTCACCTACACTTTCACATCGCACTGCCACAGAATATGGATTTTTTGATTATTCGTTAGCACTCGCAACCAATCTATATACTCCACTATGGCAAGGTGCGGCTATTGATGTGCGCTACCTGCTACCGATTGCTAATAGCGATGATTATGAAGAAGGTCGTTTATGGCACAGTAGTGCCTATGAAAACGAAGTAGACCGCGCCCTATTCCACCAAGCCTTTAAATTACCACAAAATATCATGAGCCAATTTAGTGCAGGTTACATTATGGGTAATTACTGGGGCGCAGCTAACGAGACCCAATGGAGTTCTCCAGAAGGTAGACACAACGTCGGGGTAGAACTCAGTAAGTTCACACCAATAGATGAATTGACTAATACGGGTTACCGCATTAAAGACCAACAAAGCTTACTTGCCAGCTACCGTTATTCATTACCTGAATACGATTGGCAAATAAGCTTGCAAGGTGGTGAATATATGCAAGGTGACCGCGGCTTTAAAGTCACTTCGAGTCACTGGTTAGGCAATACTCGTGTAGATGCGAGTTATTTAAGTGCCAAGCCTAAAAATGGTCAAGGATTTGAAAACTTTATCGGTTTAAGTTTCTCAATCCCGCTGACACCGTGGCGAGATATGAAACCAGGTTACCTACAAGTACGAGGTATTGATCAATTTAGTTATACAATCCAAACTCGGGTAGGCAACAATGCTAACCATATTAATACAGGCTTAGGGCAATCATTCAAACTGCAACACAGTATTGAACGTCAGTACGATAACCAAGGCAGAATGTCAGTGGCGTACTTTAATGCCAACGTTCAAGGCTTACGTAATGCCTATTTACGCTATATAAAGCAAACTAAGCTTTAGTCATATAATCATCGCTAGCGGTATAACAACTAAGCGATTAAGGTAATATTTCGCAAAATTCGCTAACCTAAAACGAAAAAAAGCGGTCAAGTGTAAACTTGACCGCTTTTTTATGAGTATCACATATCTATTTATAACTAATTTAACTATCCAATTAGTGGCTTATATGGTTATTAGTTGCTTTTACTTCCGCAGAAGTCACAGTATTAGCATCAGTTGCAACTGGGTAACCTAATAGTCGCTTCAATAATAAGATGACTTTACTAATATTATTCATAATTAAAAAATAACAGATAAACATAGCAACAAAACTAATAAACATCACCGACTCAGGTACATTACCTAAATCACTTAAAATGCCAATAGCTGCGCAAATAGTGGCTAAACTGCAAATAAACAATAAAGAAATATGCGGCGACATACCAAATCGCTGACAAATATGATGCAAATGTTCACGATCCGGTCTAAAAGGTGAATGCCCTTTGCGTACACGGCGGATCATAATGGTCGCCATATCCATTAACGGAATCGCAATTAGCCATAATGCAGTTACCGGTTTAAATGAAATAACTGCTGGGTCTTGGGTACCACGCACCAGCATCCACACCACAGAGAAACCAATAAACATACTGCCAGCATCGCCCATAAATACCTTAAAGCGTTTACCTAACGGGCAACCTAAATTAAGCATAATATAAGGAATAGTGGCAGCAACAATCAATAAACAGATATGAGCAAGGTAAAAATTACCACTGGCATAAAATACAATACCTAAAGAGCCAAAGGTAACAGATGACAAACCACCTAATAAGCCATCAATACCATCCACCATATTAAAGGCATTAATCGCACCAATCACAGCCAAAATAGTCACAATTGCGCCACTAACCACAGATAGCGATATGGTCTCACTGCCCATTAAAAACCCAAATTATGCAAACTGTGTTTACCCAATAGCATCATCGCTAATGAGATACCCGCTTGTACAAATAATCGGACCTTAAAACTCACATCGTAGTAATCATCTAATACACCCACAATAATTAATACAGCAGAACAACCTAAATAAATGGTTAAGTTGTTGCTCATTGGCATAAAGATAAGAAAAGTGACCACTAATGTGGAGAAAATAGAAATACCGCCCACCAAAGGAATTGCCCCATGGTGTAATTTTCTCGCATTAGGTTGATCAACAAGGCCGATTCGCTTCGCTATTTTTCTCATTATAAATAATGAAATAAACGAAGCCACAAACACAAATAGATATGCGTTTAACATAATAATAGACTTATATATAGGACGTTGAAGATGTATTTTTTAATATAAATAGTTCAACGTATACTAATTATATTTATAAAGATAATTCAGCGTTTATATCGCTTAATCTGAGCCAAATAAATCGCGTGTGTAAACTTTGTCGATAACATCAGATAATTCATCAGTCATTCGATTAGAGACAATCACATCACAACTTTGCTTAAACTCATGTAAATCATTGATAACAGCCGAGTGGAAAAATTCTTTTTCCTCTAATACTGGCTCATACACAACCACTTCAATACCCTTGGCTTTAATGCGCTTCATGATGCCTTGGATACTAGAGGCTCTAAAGTTATCAGAACCAGATTTCATAATTAACCGATAAATCCCTACACGCTGAGGGTTACGCTTTAAAATCGCATCCGCAATAAAATCTTTTCGAGTGGTATTAGCATCTACAATCGCCCCTATAATACTATTAGGCACTTGATCATAATTAGCTCGAAGTTGTTTGGTGTCTTTTGGTAAACAGTAACCACCATACCCAAATGAAGGGTTATTGTAGTGGTTGCCAATACGAGGATCTAAACAAACACCTTCAATAATTTGTTGGCTATTTAACCCATTAACTTCAGCATAGGTATCTAATTCATTAAAGTAGGCAACTCGCATGGCTAAATAAGTATTAGAAAATAATTTAACCGCTTCAGCTTCAGTAGAGTCTAAGAACAGTAATGGGATCTCTGGCTTAAATGCAGCTTCGGCGAATAGTTTACCCAGTTTTTCAGCACGTTCACTGCGTTCACCAATAATGATACGAGAAGGATAAAGATTATCGTATAACGCTCTGCCCTCGCGTAAAAACTCAGGAGAAAAGATAATATTTTCAGTATTAAACTTTTCTTTAATATCCTTAGTATAACCAACGGGTACCGTCGATTTTATCACCATCAAGGCATTAGGATTAACAGATAAAACATTATCAATCACAGCTTCAACAGATTTGGTATTAAAGTAATTATTAACCGTATCATAATCGGTTGGCGTCGCAATAATGACCACATCAGCATCTTTATAAGCTGCATGATAATCTAAAGTCGCAGTTAAATTTAATGGCTTTTCTTTTAAAAATAACTCAATCTCAGTATCTTTAATCGGAGATTGTTTATTATTAATTAACTCAATTTTTTCAGCAATAATATCGACAGCAACAACTTGATTATGCTGTGCCAATAACACAGCATTAGACAGACCAACATAGCCTGTACCTGCAATAGCAATTTTCACTTTAATATCCTATATTAATTGACTAATAGCATCCAAATACTTATTAATCACCAGCTTTTCATCAAATTCTTTTTCAATTTTATGACGACTAGCAAGCCCCATTGTTAATCGCTGTTCATGTGTTTGATTTATCATTTTATCTAATGACTCAACAAGGCTAGTGGTTGATTTAGGCTCACATAAAAAACCATTAATACCATCATCAACCGTTTCCCTACAACCGACGTTATCAGTAGTAACAATAGGTTTGCCCATCGCTCCAGCCTCAAGCAGAGACTTAGGTACTCCTTCACGATAAAAAGACGGTAAAACCATACAATCAACTTTAGCTATCTCTAGCTCAACCGTATCTGACACACCAAGGTAATTAACAATACCTTCATTGACCCATGACTGCATTTCTTCTTCAGTGACTGCTGAAGGATTATTAACAGCTAAAAAACCAAGTAAATTAAACTCAACAGCTTCACCATACTTAGCTTTTAGTATACGAGCAGCTTCAACATAGTGACCAATCCCCTTGTCGTACAGCATACGAGCAATAAGCAAAAACCGAACAACACCATCATTGGTAGCAGGCTGAATAGTAAAACGGCTTAAATCAGCACCTGAACCAGGTAATCTGTCAGTTAACTCAGCACTTGCTAATTTGTGAGTTAAAAACAGGTATCGATCGTCTTCATTTTGAAAGAAAATCTTATCAGCACGACGTTGACTAATTTTATATAATGCTCTTGCAATTTTTGAAATAATACTTTCATTAATAAATAAGATACCAAGACCTGCTATGTTATTTATTACCTTTATATTATTTCGCTTTGCAGCCAACGTACTGTAAATATTATTTTTAGGCGTAAAATTAAGTACAACATCATACTGATTGGATGAATAGATTTTATTAAAAGCAATAAATGATTTGATATCATTTACAGGATTAGTTCCACCTTGATCAATATTAATATCGATATAATTAGCACCAAGAGATAATAATTTTTCAGAATATTCATCTTTAGGCGAGATAGCCGTAACCGCATGGCCTGCTTGTATAAGCGCTAAGATAGTATTCTTTCTAAAATTATATAAATACCAACTTGTGTTTGAGGTGATTACAATATTTGCCATAATTACACTTTATAAAAATTTTTGTACCAATGTACTAAATTAGCTACACCCTCTTTGACACCCACTTTAGGCTGATAACCTGTCGCAGCAAATAGATCTTGGGTGTCAGCATAGGTCTGGTAAACATCGCCAGCTTGCATTCCCCTAAAGTGCTTTTTAGCTTCAATACCAAGCTCATCTTCAATCGCTTTAATGAATTCCATCAAATTGATCGGGCTACCATGGCCAATGTTATAAATACTATAAGGTGCAGAACTATTAGCTGGACTACCAGATTCAACCGTCCATTGACTATCAACAGTAGGGATCACATCAGCGATACGAGTCACACCTTCAACAATATCGTCAATGTAGGTGAAATCACGCCACATATCACCATTATTATTAATATCGATAGTCTCACCATTTAATATTTTTTTAGTAAAAATAAAAGGTGCCATATCTGGTCTACCCCAAGGGCCATATACAGTAAAAAATCGCAAGCCTGTAGTCGGAATGCCGTAAAGATGCGAATAGGCATGCGCCATTAACTCATTAGATTTTTTAGTTGCCGCATATAGCGATACAGGATGATCAACACTATCTGATGTAGCAAAAGGAACTTTGCTATTTAAGCCATAAACTGAACTAGAAGAAGCGTAAATTAAATGTTCAATATTATTATGACGACAAGCTTCTAAGATATTTAAATGACCAACTAAATTTGAGTCAGCATAAGCCATTGGGTTTTCAATAGAATAGCGAACACCTGCTTGTGCCGCTAAATGAATCACACGATCAAACTGTTCATTTTTGAATAATTCTAATACATCTATTGAATCAGCAATATCAATTTTTACTAATAAAAAGTTATCATTTACCAACAAAGGTGATAATCGTGCTTGTTTCAAATCTACATCATAATAATCATTGATGATATCAAGACCAACAACACTATGACCTTTATTTAATAATACTTCACTTACTTTTGCACCAATAAAACCAGCAGCGCCTGTTACTAAATACTTCATTCAAACTCATTCCAATAATCACCAAATAAAAAGTCAAATTTTTTGTTATTAAATTTATCCCACCCACTCGCTGGACAAAAAGTTATTTCTCCAAAATAAATAATCCCTTCAACATTATATAAATCAATCCTAGAATATTTAAAAGGCTCTGATAATATTAATGCAACTTCGAGCATTTTATTGAAATTACTTGGAAGCTTAATGCTATCACTCCCATAAGAATACCCATCAAATTGAATGTGAGAAATATTTCCAGATAAATTATATAATGTTTTCGTACAATTTTTTGTATTATATTCAGAGTTAATTTGTAAAAATATTTTTAACTTATTACGTCCTTTGAATATGTGAAATTTATAATCTAATAGTGGACTTTGATCTTTATTAGATAAAAGTGTTTCAAACATAATTTTAGGGTTTTCTATATCATAAAACAACTCGTCAACTCTAGCCCCAAACTTACAGCCAACATACTCATTAAATAAGTTGCAAATACTTTTATGATCAACACTATTTACATCAGTGATAACTGAGACATTATTTCCACCACCACCATTACTTGTTTTAATCACAAAACTTTGTGGAAGTGAATTGAAATCTTCTATAGATATTTTATCCTTTACTAGTAATAAAGGGATTAAATATCGCTCACCAATTTTCTCTTTCACATAATCTCGAACTGTATACTTATCTACATATTTAGATAACTCATTCGGATCAACATTAAACTTTCTGTATATAATTTTCTCAGAAAAAGAACGTGGTTTTTTTAAATTCGGTAGATATTTGTGAGTAATGATAAAACGGAAGTAAGTATAACCTTTAGCACCAAAACATATTCTTAATAGATCTCTTACACTATTTTTCACTTTTTTAATCAACTAACACTCCTTAATATTAGACTATAAGTAATCGGTTATATTCTTTAAGATGATTGGAAGCGCAAGTTTCAATCGAGAGTTCTTCCATTTTGGAAACTACATCGCTTTTACTATTACATGATGTTTTATTGATTAAACAATTAACTAAAGCCTCATGCAAACCATTAATATCATTTGGCGATATTAATACACCTAATTTTCCATTATTTAATATTTCACTATTACCACCTACATTAGAAGCTATAATCCTAATTCCACTAGCTAATGCCTCTATTAGAGCAATAGAGAACCCTTCTTTTTTAGAAGGTAATAAATATAGATCATTATTTAATAAAATCTCATTAATATTTGATTTTGAACCATGAAAAATTACATGCTCTGTTAATTTCAATTCTGTTACTTTAGCTATAAGTTTATTAAATAAAGGACCATCACCAATTATATTTAATCTAAACTTATTGTTAGGATAATAAGATTTTATATCATTAACTACATCTATTATAATATGATGATTTTTATACTCTGTTAATCTAGATATTGTAACTAAGTTTAATACATTATCATTTTCTCTATTTTTGTAAGTAAATTCACCAGTAACAACACCATTAACTATCTTACAAACCTTTTTTGTGGAAAATAAGTTTAATGCATCATCAAATGCTTCATCACAAATAGTAACGTACTTATCTATAAAATGTTTCAAAAAAAATATATGTATTTTTTTCCTTGTTATAATATTTGTGTGCTGAGTAAACAAGTGAACGAAATCTTTATTAATACAAGATACAAAAATAGACCACCAAATTAAATGAGAATGTACTACCTCAGGTTTGAATTCAGTAATCAAACTCTTTAATTTGAAATAAATCTTAATTGGATTTCTTCTAGCTTTGTGCCCCATATAAACTACTTTAATATTATTATCAGATAATTTTTTTTCTAAGTTACTTGCATAAATGGGATCTTTACCTACATCTTCCGCATTATCTAACACAACAACTATGATTTTATGACCTAATTTAGATTGTGCTATAGACAAATCAACAACAAATTTTTCAGCACCACCAATTCCTAGAGATGAGACTAATTGTATTATTCTCATAAATAATCCTTATCTAATAAGTTTTTCTGCAAATATACGACTATCAAAACACTTAGCAATATTTATTGATTCTAATATGTATTTCTTTTTTATATTTTGATCGTTAAGTTCTAAAATAAAATTATGCATATTTTCGACTGTAGAATAAAACTCTCCATTTCCACCTGATTTAATGGCTTCTTTTATACCATATTTATTAACTGTTAATGATGGAATACCTCTTGCGGAAGCCTCAATAAAAACAAGTCCAAAAGCTTCTGGTAAATTCGGCATAAGCCAAAACAAATCAAAGTTATACTTATTAAATTCAATAATAAAAATAGAATCCCTGTTAGTTTCATCCATAAAAAACACATGTTTTTCCAAATTAAGATTAAATACTAATTTTTTTAATTCTAATAAGTATGGACCATTTCCATATATATACCATTCGATATTAGAATTAAGTTTTATTAATTCATAAAAAATCTTAATCATATATTCGTATCCTTTCCTTTTGTTTATTCTGGACACTGATACTATTCTAAATTTATCATTTATAACCAAGGGTAAGCATTTAGAAATAACAAAAGAAGATGGAATACCCGCATAAATTACTGATATTTTATTTTTCACGAAATCAGGAGCAAAATTTATAAAATTATTCATAGTATAAGAACTAACTGAAACCACTTTATTACAATACTTTAATAAATTATTGTATTTAGATTTAAATAAAATAAGTTTATTCTTAACGCTAATAGATTGATATACAATATCATACTCAGTACCATGAACTATGTATATACATTTATTCATAATACATTTTGGCATGAATGATGAAATAAAATACGCCGACCTAATATCATTTACAATTACCTTATCACTCTTAATAATATTAACTAAAAGCTTTAATGAAAAATAATAGAAAAACCAAAAATATCTATATAAATTCTTATTCATCCCATCTCTATAGGATACAAATAAATATACTTCATTATGTTTCTTTAAGTCGTTATAAACTTGTGATGCTACAGTTCCTGCACCACCGATAGTCGGAGGATATTCATCTGTCAGTATGACAACTTTCATTAACTATACTTCCTTATATATTTCGTTATTCTTTTTTCAATATATTGATGAACAAACATACTAACAAATAAAGAAGATATCAACATAACAATAATAAGACCTATGTCGCTAAGAATATAGTGCTTTTGAAACAGCTTATATACTAATACAAGAATAAATGGATGTAATAGGTATAACACATATGAACAGTTACCAAGAGCATCTACTATATTTTTAATATTGGATTTTAAAATATAACCTTCTAAACTCACAACAATATAAAATATTATAAATGATGGTATTCCATAATAAAATAAACGATGAGTTTCACTTAAGCTATAAATGTATATATAAAAAAAAGATAAAACCAATGCTAATACTGTGAACACCCATTTATTTATATTTAGTGTGACATAAAAATAAGCAAACATAACACCAAATAAAAACTCCAATAAAATATAATCAGAATAAAAATAAAAGTATAAATTTGAACTTAGATTTGGAAAAAAATATCTAACACTTAATAAAAGTACAATTACAATAGAAGTTCCTATCACCCTATATTTATTCTTTAATGTTATAAATAACGAAAAAATAAAATAAAAAAACATTTCATAAACTAAAGTCCATGCATTATTAATTAAGTAAGGTTTATCACTTGGAAGTAAAAATATTGAATTTAATATTGAAGTTTCACGCCCAGAGTTGACTAATGACGGATAAATAATATATGCAATAAATGCAATAAATGTGAATAACCAATATATAGGATATATCCTAAAAAACCTGTTCCTTAAGAATTTAATTGGTGAGTACACCTTCTTACATGAAGATATATATATAACAAACCCTGATATTATAAAAAATATATCAACGCCCATTTGTCCAAACTTAAAAACACCTTCTAACCCAACTTTATTGCAAGCATGGTAAATAACAACTAATAATGCTGACAATATACGCAATAACTGTATTGAATAAAACACAATAAAACCTTACTATTTTATTTAATCAAGCAAAAATCAGGTGCCACCTTAGATATTTCCATGCAACGCTTATATTGATAATCGTCGTAATTCAACTCTTTATTTAAATTAAAATAATATATACTATTCGCTAAATACCCTCTAGAAAAAACACCAAACATGCATGAATAATATATATAGACAACATATATCATTACGGAGCTTACATAAGCCAACTTTTTCTAATTCCACCCTCCCCTTTACAATATTAACTGTTAACAATATTTGCGCAAAAAATAGATATGAAAATAGCCTTTGCAGTGGTGGGAATGAGTAAAATATTATATGAAAAAAACAGCTAACAATTGATATTTTAATTAAAAAATCTACTTTAGTGTCAAAGATATTTTTTGCATTTATTAGATATAACATGTAAATCCAAAAAATATCAAATACAACAAAAAACCCAACCCCAGGAGAAGCGTTTGCCAAATCACTATATGTATTTAACTTTATTGAAACAGTAGATTCAGGACTTAAAGCACTAATTATTAAACCATAAATAATGGGGAGTAATAAATTAAAAGAAATAGCAGCAATTAGATATAATATAAGATGTTTAATCGTTATCCGAATATGATTATAGAACATAATTATTATGCCAAATACTGCACTTACATGAAATAAGCTTGCCATTCCAATTAGTGATAAAAATTTTAATCTACTACCTACCAATATATACTTAACAGAATAAAGAACAATTACAAATGAGATTGCTTGTCTTAGTTGTTCTGAAAACATTAAAAGTGACAAATATAAATAGAATAATAAAATTGCAAAGGAACGCCTCTTAGTAAAATAACAGATTCCTTTATACATAAA
>NZ_BALM01000015.1 GCF_000614975.1 Shewanella marina JCM 15074 | reverse complement strand
TTCTGCAGCTTTTGCTTGAGCCGCTTGTTCAGCCGCAATTCGAGCTTCTTCTACGGCTTTTGCTTGAGCCGCTTGTTCAGCCGCTATTCGAACCTCTTCTTCAGCCTGAGCTTGAGCCGCCTGTTCAGCCGCAATACGCGCCTCTTCCGCCTCCTGTTCAGCGGCAATTCGGGCCTCTTCCTCAGCCTTAGCTTGAGCTGCCGCTTCTAGCGCAGCTGCTTCTGCTTCATCTTTTGACTTATCTTTGCGAAACCAAGAAAACAAACCTTTTAATGCCATGTGTGCTACCAGTGCTTAAGTTGCTGTATTAGAAATTATTTTTTATTTAGTCTGAAATTATCACTTACCCTATATTCGGATTCAAGCAAGTTATAATGTTAGTACTCACTGTTTCGCTATAAATTGGTATAAAATATGCCTTATAAGCAAGATACACGCGATTCAGGTGGCATAGTCTACCACTTTCTTTGTTAAGGCAAAATCACGGGGGCAAGATGGCCAAAAATAAACCCGGCAGTGGTCAAGTAAGGATCATTGGCGGCCAATGGCGTTCGCGCAAATTACCTATTCACGATCTTGAAGGCTTAAGACCTACAACCGATCGTGTTAGAGAGACATTATTCAACTGGTTAATGAATGATATTAGTGGCGCAAGAGTACTCGATTGTTTTGCAGGCAGCGGCGCACTGAGTTTAGAGGCATTATCTCGTTATGCGAATTTTGCACAAATTTTTGAATTACAGGCCAGTGCAGCTAAGCAATTACAAACTAACCTGCAAACCTTAAAATGCCCCAATGCTAAGGTCTCTCAGGGCAACAGCTTACAACTGTTGGATCATGCTTGTGCCGAAGGTTTCGATATCATTTTTATCGATCCACCTTTCCGAAAAGGCTTGGCAAATGAATGTATCTCACTTTTAGTGAAACATCATTGGCTTAATGACAATGCGCTGATCTATGTTGAAACAGAATCTGAACTAACGGATTTAACAACGCCGAGTTCATGGCAAGAAGTAAAACACAAACAAGCAGGCCAAGTTAGCTACCGCTTGTTTAGATACCAGCAAGACGTAAATCTATGAAGTGGCTTATTATTGCAGGTAAAGTGATCACTATAGTTGCGGTTATCATTATGATTTATAACTTGATTATTCCATTTTCGGGGGTAATCAATGTTATTTTAAATGTGATGTTGGCATTTACTCTGGTGATTCATCTGGTGCAGGTTATAAGCTTCCATAAAATTTTTGCACCACTACTGCCTCTCTCTAAAAAAGATTATTGGCAGGTATTTATGTTTGGTGTTTTTAGCCTGATGGAATATCGCCAACAGGTGTTAAATCAGCAAGCTAAATAAATGATAAGAAGAGGAGTAGTACTGCACTACTCCTTTTTTGTTGGTTATGAGTGCCAGTTTCCTGTCAGCATTAATACGCCTGGGATCCAACAAGTGACAATCCCTTCTAAGATACAGACATAACCGATCAATTTACTGGATAATTTATTCAGAACAAGCTGCGCCCAGAACATCAACCAGAGAATACCCCACAACCACCAAAATATGGCTTCAGCAATGATATAGACATTATCAGGCCCTTTATCTAAAAGATAAGCCCCAATCCAAATGGTATTGATTGCGACAAAGAAGCAGAACCAGCCTAATGGTCTACCATCAAGGTCATACCAACTATTAATAGCGACATACAGATAGGTAAAACCAAATAGGAATCCGGTTGCTACCCCAAGAAAAACATCCATAGGTGTACTGGCATTACTATGAAACAAAATAATGCCATTACAAAATACTGTTAGACCACCAACAAATAAATTGATGACGGCAATAGACCTTGCTTCAAATTTACATACCTGTGCCAAACCATTGGTAAATAGCACTACACCCACATAAAAAAAGATGATGCCCGACATTGTTAATTATCCATGCAATGTATATCCAAACGACCTGACGATGCTATTTCAGAGACTTTAAGCAAGCTTTGTTCTAGGCACATCTACATACCCTTTTAAGTGGATATAGCGGCGAATTGGACTTGCCTAAAGCTTTCTTGAGTAGGTTCTAACGCTTTTTATGCTGTGTTATTGATTTTGATAAAGGAATAACCATTAACTTCAATCAATGCTTTACCTAAAATACATTAAACTCCCACTGAATCTTGCAACTTCAAATAGCTTGGATATAGCTCAAAGTAATACAAGCTAACGCAATGTACCTTTGTTCAAAAAATGGCTTGCATGATAAGACTGGAATGAAATTTCGACAAGGTGAAGGCGGCAAAATGAAGCAAGATTAATAAGGTATTTTTTCTCTTTTAAAGCGTCATTCAATATCGTTATTTTTAACTAGCATAAACAATTAAAAACAACGATCTCAAAAGAAATATTTAATTAGCATCAACTATCTCAAACTATACTTTAATTCACGATTATTAGAATAAGCTAATTTAATTAGTCGCTAACAATTTTAAATAATAAAAAAAGCCCCTATATAAGGGGCTCTTTAAAGAATTAATTATTGAATTACTTCTTTGGATAAGGGTGTGCAACACCTTTATGGCAATCTACACATGTCTTTCTCTTCTCAGGATCTTTCTTGAAGTTCATTGCATGCATTCTTACCGCCATCTTCTTCATATTTGATGGTGGATTAGTGTAGATACTGTTGTGACAGTTTTGACAAGTCGCAGAATCAATTGAGCGTAAGTATTTCAACGCTAAGTCAGCTTGTTGCTTACGGTTTGTTTCTAACCAATCTTGAGTTTCAAAACCATCGATAGTTAGATAACCAATAATATCTTTAGAAACAATAACTTTCTTAACAAGATACTGTAGTGGTTGTGGTGGTAAATGACACTGTTGACACTGAACCACAATACCTGCGTTGTTGTTACCATGTGGTGACTCTAGTACTTCTTGTTCTAATGAATGGCCACTATGGCAGCTCATACAAAAAGCATTAGTACTGGTTGCGTGTAAAGTCTGTTGGGTTGCAAAAAAACCCACGGCACCAATCACAATACCAATTACCACTAGGGCAAGAATTGATAATTTAGCGCTCGGCTTTAATAGTTTACGCAAGAAATTCATTACGCTACTCTCCAAAATTATTATTTTCATATTATGTCATTTCAGATAATGAAATTTTGGAGCCAGAACAAGTTTTAGCACTGAAATTAATATAAATTTATAAAAATGAGATATTGATCATATTTATTTCATCATAGAATTGAACTTTATTCGTGATATATAACCCAATAGTATTAATAAATAGATATAGAGCCATCTATTTTTAATTAGATAATTAAGATATATCTAATATTTATTGCATTGTAATATGTGACACTGATCATATTAATTTGCATGCTAACAATTACAAATATATTATTTAATCTATTTTAAAGATTAAATATGACAACAAACTTGCTGTTCTATATTTTTTTTATGCTAGAATCAGCTCAATTAACAGAATTAATGAAAGGTTTATGCTGAAAACATTGAGTCATTACGCACTTATCATACTCACTCTACTCGTTACATTTGGGCAGAGCAGTATTGCTATGGGCGAAACTGACGATGTTAAAATGGCTAAACATCATACCAGTCATCAAATGTCACACTGTGACCCACAATCAATGATAAATCGTCATGATTGCTGTGATGAACAATCATCGCAACCCTGTTGTGATGGTAGTAATGGTGTGTGCATGTCTGATTGTGGCCATTGCCAAACAATCTCGGTGACAGGCACATTACCAGCCACTGAAACTTGGCCAAGCTTTAGTGGTACCCACCATGTATTGGCCATGTTAATGCCTCATTTCCACTCGATAGCCCTACCTCAGGCTTTTAGACCTCCGATTGCTTAAAACTTGTTAGTTTAGCTAACAATCAATCAAAAAATTCTAAAACTTTGGCAATTTATCGCCGTTAATAGGTCAGCTCTTATTGGCAACCTTGCGGCCATCTTCTCGATGGAGTGTAATATGAAATCTCTAATCTCTGCGTTATTTTCTGCTGTATTGATTTTCTCAACGGCACCTGCATTTGCAAATGCTCACCAACATCACGGTCATAGCGAACATCAAGCAACATATGATTGCCCTATGCACCCAGAAGTTGTAGGCGAAAAAGGTGACTCTTGCCCTAAGTGTGGTATGGATTTAGAACCTACTAACAAGCACGCTCAAAAAAAGCATTGTCCATCTGCTCAACAAGATGAATCTTGCGATAAGTGCGACAAACACCAAGGTAAAAAACACTGTCCATCTGCAAATAAAGACGAGTCTTGCGCTAAATGTGACCGACACAACGGCCACAATGGCAAAAAACACTGCCCGAACAGTCAAAAATCACATGCAAACCATAGCAATGAAAACCTAGCTCAAACTGCTAATTATGATTGCCCTATGCACCCTGAAGTGGTTGGCGAAAAAGGCGACTCATGCCCTAAATGTGGCATGGATTTAGAGCCTGCTAACACGCATAAAGCACACCAACATCATTAATTAGCCGTGGAGATGAGGCATGACAATTAAGCACCCAATTAAACCATTAATTATTGGCGCAGCATCACTATTACTGGCGGCTCAACCGTTCACTATATATGCGAACCAATTACAACCAGTTACTACCCATCAGCAGCATGCAGCGCATTACTATTGCCCAATGCATCCTGAAGAAACCAGTGACAAACCGGGACGCTGTCCAATTTGTAAAATGTTTCTTGTTAAAGAAGAGGAAGAAGAACAAGTCGTCACAGACCATAGTCAGCACCAATTAAAAACGGAAAAACCGGCGCATGATCCAATCACAGTAAAGCCTGCACCACTCAATAGCGAAGGTGGGATCAAATACATCTGCTATGCATGCTCATATCATCAGCGATGAGCCGGGAAGTTGCCCTATTTGTGGAATGGATTTAGAAAAAGTACAAGTTGCAGGTAATAGCAGCCAAATTGAGATCAATGTCTCGGGTGATATGCAGCAAGCATTAGCCCTTAAAGTGGCTCCTGTAGAGCGTAAGAATCTATGGAAATATGTCAAAACTGTTGGCCAGATTGATTTTGATGAAAGCCAAATTAACCATATTCATTCTCGCGTAAGCGGCTGGATCGAAAAATTAGCGGTAACGGCTGTAGGTGATAATGTCACTAAAGGACAATTGCTATATGAACTATATTCGCCTGAATTAATTAGCGCCCAAGACGACTATTTACTGGCGCAGTCCACCTACAAAGCCTCTAGAAATAATGCTGACTATAGTGAACTCGTTCGTAAAGCAGCAATGCGTCTAGAACTATTAGGGATGACTAAACAGCAGATTAAGCAGCTGTCAAAATCAGGCAAAAGCTATATCGAGTGCCATTCTATGCCAAGCATGATGGTGTCGTTAAAAAATTATCTATTCGTGACGGTATGTATATTCAGCCACAAACTGAATTGTTCTCACTGGTGGATCTATCCAAAGTCTGGGTTATTGCCGATGTATTTGAAAATGAGCAAAGCTGGATCAAAGTCGGGATGCAAGCAGAAGTCTCAGTACCTGCAATGGATTTAGCCGACATTAAAGGCACCATTGACTATATCTATCCAGAACTTGATCCCGTGACTCGTAGTTTACGAGTGCGGATCATTCTGAATAATCCTGATATTGAATTGCGTCCCAAAACACTTGCCAAAATATCGCTATTTGGCGGTGCTAAACGTGGCGCCTTAGTGATCCCACAAGAAGCGCTGATCCAAACAGGTAAGGCTAACCGAGTGATTGTCAAACTTGACGATAAAACCTTTACTGCACGCAATGTTACGGTTGGCATGTTCAGTCAAGATAAAGCTGAAATCACATCGGGTTTGGCTGAGGGCGATAAAGTCGTTACCTCTGGTCAATTCTTATTAGATTCTGAAGCCAGTCTTAAAGGCAGTTTGATGCGTTTAAGTAGTGGCCACCAGCACTAGGAGCCGATATGTTACAGCGAATAATTGAAAGCTCGCTTAAACAGCGAGTCATGGTGCTGATTATTGCTGCCATGATCACCCTCTGGGGTGTGCAAGAATTACGTAAAACGCCATTAGATGCACTCCCAGATCTATCGGACGTACAAGTGATTATTAAAACCTCATATCCAGGTCAAGCACCACAATTGGTTGAGGAACAAGTCACTTATCCCCTTTCTACAGCAATGTTGGCCGTACCGGGAGCCAAAACGGTTCGAGGCTACTCTTTTTTTGGTGATTCCTATGTCTATGTCATCTTTGAAGATGGTACCGATATCTACTGGGCTCGCTCCCGCGTACTTGAGTATTTAAGCCAAGTAAGCAGTCGTCTGCCGCAAGGAGTGCAGTCATCGCTGGGGCCTGATGCCTCTGGTGTTGGCTGGATTTATGAATATGCCTTAGTCGATCGCTCTGGCAGCTTAGATTTATCACAATTAAAAAGTTTACAGGACTGGTACTTAAAACTAGAACTGCAAAGTGTTGCGGGCGTATCTGAGGTTGCTACCGTTGGCGGTATGGAGCAAACCTATCAAATCGTCCTCGATCCCGATAAGTTAGCACTTTATAAGCTTGATATCGCCAGTGTAAAAAATGCCATTAATGTGTCCAATAGCGAAGCTGGCGGCTCTGTCGTCGAAATGGCTGAAGCTGAATATATGGTGCGTTCAAAAGGCTACCGTCAAACATTAGCCGATTTTGAACAAATTCCACTGGGAATTACCAGTCCATCAGGCACACCTTTGCTTTTAAAAGATATTGCGACCCTACGTAAAGGCCCAGCTGCACGACGTGGTATTGCCGAGCTTGATGGTGAAGGTGAAGTGGTTGGTGGTATTATCGTCATGCGTTATGGTGAAAATGCGCTAGCAACAATTGAAGCGGTAAAAGCCAAATTAAATGAACTGAAAGCGGGTTTACCAAAAGGGGTTGAGATTGTTCCGACCTATGACCGCTCACAATTGATCCAAAATTCAGTTGATAACTTATTCAGTAAAGTTGTTGAAGAGATGTTAGTCGTAGGCTTAGTTTGCTTACTGTTTTTAATGCATGCACGTTCAACATTAGTGGCGGTTATTACCTTACCACTATCAATCCTTATCGCCTTTATTGTGATGAACAAGATGGGAATTAACGCCAATATTATGAGTTTAGGCGGTATTGCAATTGCAATTGGTGCAGTGGTTGATGGCGCGATTGTAATGGTTGAAAACTTACATAAGCACCTTGAGCATTTTGAGCAAGAACATCAGCGTCGCCCCACAACCAAAGAACATTGGCAAGTGGTTACCGCCTCATCTATTGAAGTCGGCCCAGCACTGTTTTTCTCACTGTTAATTATTACTTTAAGCTTTATTCCGGTATTTGCCTTAGAAGCCCAAGAAGGCCGTTTATTTAGTCCACTGGCCTATACTAAAACTTTTGCCATGGCTGCTGCGGCGATTTTATCAATCACGCTAGTGCCGGTATTAATGGGTTACTTTATTCGCGGCAAAATCCCTAAAGAAACCAGTAATCCGATTAGCCGATTCTTAATTGCGCTATACCGCCCGGCACTTAATTGGGTATTAAAATTCCCAAAAACAACCTTAGTACTCGCACTTATCATCTTAATTAGTGCAGCTTACCCACTGACTAAAATGGGCAGTGAGTTTATGCCGGATCTTGAAGAGGGTGACCTGCTGTATATGCCTACTGCACTGCCCGGTATTAGTGCCAGTAAGGCGGCTGAAATCCTGCAACAGACCGATCGTTTAATCAAAACTGTCCCTGAAGTTGCACGGGTGTTTGGTAAAGTGGGGCGAGCAGAAACTGCGACCGATCCTGCGCCGCTTACTATGCTTGAAACCACTATCATGCTCAAACCACAGGAGCAATGGCGTGATGGCATGACACTCGACAAGATTATTGAGCAATTACAACAAACCGTTAAAGTGCCGGGCTTAACCAATGCTTGGGTACAACCGATTAAAACTCGTATTGATATGCTCTCTACTGGTGTAAAAACCCCTATTGGCATAAAAATTACCGGCGCTAATGTTGATGAATTACAGAAAATCGGTACTGAAGTTGAAGCCATTTTAACTAAATTACCTCACACAAAGTCAGCTTACGCTGAACGTGTTGGTGGCGGCCGTTATATCGATATCAGTCCAAAACTTGATGTTGCTTCGCGTTATGGCATGAGCCTCGCTGATATTCAAGATGTGGTACGTCATGCAATTGGCGGCATGAAAATTGGTGAATCAGTGCAAGGGGCTGAACGCTATCCTATTAACCTACGTTACCCACGTGAACTTAGAGATAATATTCATAAGCTACAAGAGCTACCTGTTATCACTAAAACGGGTCACTATTTACCTTTAGGCGATTTAGCAATATTGAAATTAGTGATGGCGCACCTATGCTAAAAAGCGAAAATGGTCGTTTAATTTCATGGGTATTTGTGGATATTGAAGGCACCTCTATCGGCCAATATATTGATGAAGCACGTACAGTACTGAATAGCGAGTTAGTGCTTCCTCCGCGTTATAGTTACACTTTTGCTGGTCAATATGAGTATATGCAACGGGTTGATGCCAAATTAAAACAGGTTATCCCAATGGCATTAGGCGTTATCTTTATTCTGTTAATGCTTACCTTTGGTAGTAGCCTACAAGCTAGCTTAATTATGGCTACCCTACCGTTTGCATTGGTCGGCAGTACTTGGTTGCTGTACCTATTAGATTTTAATATGTCAGTCGCGGTTGCTGTCGGTATGATTGCGCTGGCGGGTGTTGCCGCCGAATTTGGTGTGGTGATGCTGGTGTATCTCAATAATGCGATCAAATATAAACAAGCTAAAGATCAATATCATACAGTTGCAGATTTAAAAGATGCGCTAATGGAAGGTGCCGTCATGCGTATCCGCCCTAAAGCAATGACAGTCGCAACCATCTTTTTTGGCTTACTGCCGATTATGTGGGGTGCAGGTAGTGGTAATGATGTGATGCAAAAAATCGCCGCGCCAATGGTTGGCGGTATGGTTACTGCGCCATTACTATCTCTGTTTGTCTTGCCGGTACTTTACCTCTTAATCTATAAGCGCAAGCTGCAAGCATAAACAAAAAAGGCCTCAAATGAGGCCTTTTGATTAATTGCTTAGCAAGGTATTACTTTACGCACATTACGTAGTAAACGCCGTCTTCTACTTCAGTACCTTCAGTCTCATGCTCAAAACCTGGGAACTCTTTATCCCAAACTTCTAAGCTCTTCAGATAATTAATCTGAGGACTTGTATGGTCACCAAAGCTTTCACCAGACATTAGCATTGGAATTCCAGGTGGATAAGGAATAACAGCGTTTGCGGCAACACGACCTTCTAATTGGTGCGATGGCACCATCTCAACCGTATTATCCACAATGGCTTGGAATGCTTTACGAGGTGTAATCACAGCTTCAGGTAAGTTTGAATAAGCTTGGTTTAACTTCTCTGAAGGATTGTGTTGGCGTAAGTAGTTAAACATCTTATCACCTAAATCTTTCAAGCCTAGTTCACCATATGCTTCAGGGTGAGACTTCACTAAATCAGGTAGCACTTCTGATAACGGTGCATTGCTATCATAGTGGCGCTTGAATGAAAGTAATGTATTAACTAACGTTGCCCACTTACCTTTCGTGATACCCATAGAGAATAGGAACATCACTTGGAAATCAGTGGTACGAGTTGGGATAATACCAAAACGGCCTAAGAACAATGTCACTAAAGCAGCTGGTACACCAGATGATAGTAATTGACCGTCATCGCCCATACCCGGAGCTAGAATACTGACCTTGATTGGATCAAGCATACACCAGTCAGCAGGCATATCTGCAAAGCCATGCCAGCTATCACCAGGATGCATTACCCAGCAATCTTGTTCAGTTGCTAATAACTCAGTTGGTGCATCTTCAAAGGCATATTCTTCACCTGTTGCAGGATCTGTTACTGTCTCAGCATTCCAAGGTTTGAAGAACCAATCGTTACCATCTTCTTGATACTCACGATATAAACGACCCATTGCTTGACGGAAATCGATCGCTTCACGGATAACTTCAGTCGTTAATGATAAACCACGGTTACCATCCATTTGCGATACCGCCACATCGTTTGAGGCGCTAATTGCATATAATGGTGAAGTTGTTGCATGCATCATATACGCTTGGTTAAAGCGTGAAAAATCAATCGAGCTCTTACCATGACGCACGTGTAACCAAGATGCTTGTGATAGTGCGTTCAATAATTTATGAGTTGAATGAGTCGCGAAAACGGTTGGGCCTTCATAATCATCCATTGGCTCACCACGCATTGCATAATGGTCAGCATAAATAGGGTTAAAGCGTGCATAGCCATACCAAGCTTCATCAAAGTGAACGCGGTCACTACTTTCAGCTAAAATATCTTGTGCACGTTTAGCGTTATAACAAAGACCATCATAAGTACAGTTAGTGAGTACCGCATACACTGCACGTTGATCTTTACGATCTTTGGTTAAGACACTGGCAGCAGCATTGGCTTTTAGTGCTGCTTGATCCATTTGATTAGGGAAAATTGGACCGATAATGCCGTAACGATTACGGGTTGGTACCATATAAATAGGTAACGCACCTGAAAGCATTAAGCCCTGCTCAATTGACTTATGACAGTTACGGTCAACAATCACTAAATCATTTTCATTCATACAAGCAGCCATAATGGTACGGTTCGCACCAGAAGTACCGGTTACCAATGAATATGACTTATTCGCACCGAATACTTTAGCCGCATAGGCTTCACTGTCACCAAATGACCCAGTATGGTCAAGTAGAGAACCTAAATTGCCACGCTCAATGCCCATATCGGTTCTGAAGATACCTTCACCGTAATAGCTATAAAAGCGCTGACCCGCTGGAGTTTTAGTAAAACCAACACCACCTTGGTGACCTGGTGCTGCCCATGAATACTCATGAACATCATCATACTTCATTAATGCTGACATCAATGGTGGAAGTACACGCTCGCGATAACGTGCCATTGCTGCATACGCACGGCCCGCAATAAAATCAGGAGTATCTTCTAAAATCCATGCAAACTCATCGACTTTTTCCATTAATTCGCGGTTAACGCTCAACGTGATCTTCTTACGTTCAGCAAGTAAGAACACAGGAACATTCTGTTGGCGTCGATTTAGCTTCTCAATCAAGACATAAAACTTTTCATTTTCTTCTTGTTGAGATCCACTCATGCGTGACGTTAACATTAAGCAATCAATTGCTGTGTTAGCGTTAAACAGTGAATAACAATCATCAAAAGAAGTCGCAACAATCACATTTGCGCCTTCGTTTTCTAACTCTTCAACTAAACGACTAATTGCATTAGCTACAACACCTTCTTTGGATAAATCTTCAAGAATTAAGGCTGTATATTTTTTTCCGTAGCTACTCATTCAAATAAACTCCATTAACCTGTAAGTTAATAATCACCCTTTATGTTATAGATTAACTCGAGCAATACTTCCAAGGTTAAAATTAAAATAAACAAACTTTAATTGATTAAATATAAAAATATGTATCAAATCAACACTTAACCATTATTTTAAATATAAATTATAATTCACATAAAAAAACATCCATATTTTTAATGCAATTTTATTCATTCAGACTAAGATCATAAGTCACTGAAAGTAAACATCATCAATATTGCATGATACACAGTGTAACGAATGAAATCTTATTATCTGTACTTAAATAGTCACATGAATTTTATATTCATATATAGAGCTCGCTTTGTATGAACTCCATTTTTGGACTATAACCTAAATAACAATTTTAAAATTTTACCGCTTATTTATATTTGGAGTTTAAGAATGGCTTCTGAAGCAAATAAAATGGGACTGGTGGGACTCACCACAATTGTAACAGTCAATATGATGGGTTCAGGCATTATTATGCTGCCAGCAAGTTTGGCTCAAACAGGGGCAATCTCGTTACTCTCTTGGTTAGTTACCGCCGTTGGCGCAATGTGTATTGCTTATGCTTTTGCTAAGTGTGGTATGTATTGCGACAGGGACGGAGGCATGTCAGCCTATGCCAGTGAAGCACATGGAAAATCATCATTTTTTATTGCTTCTTATACTTACTATGTCTGTCTCGTTATTAGTGCGGTGGCAATTGCAGTATCTTGTGTGGGTTATTTGGAAGAGTTTATTCCATGGTTAAAAGCGAGCTCATTTAATACGTTCATCGGTGTAGTCGTGATTCTAGTGGTTACGATGGTAGCTAACTTTAAAGGACCTAAGATTACTGGCCAAATCTCAACCTTCACCGTATGGGGCGTAATTATCCCGGTTGTTGGTTTATCAATTATTGGTTGGTTCTGGTTTGATCCAAAAATCTTCGCTTCTGCATGGAATCCACATCAAGAAGGTACGATGGATGCAATTTCAAGCGGTATTGCGTTAACGCTATGGGCTTTCCTAGGTATTGAATCTGCTGGTGCAAACTCAGCTACCGTTGAGAACCCTAAGAAAAATGTACCACTTGCTTGTATGCTAGCAACCAGTTTTACAGCCATTGTTTATATTACTTCAACCGCAGTAATTCAGGGTATTGTACCTAATGCAGCCCTAGCCGCTTCAGACGCTCCCTTCGGTTTAGTTTACACTTATATGTTTAACCCAACTGTTGGTTTAATCATTACAGCACTCGCAGTAACAGCTTGTATCGGTTCTCTACTCGGTTGGCAATTTACCAACGCTCAAGTATCTAAAGCAGCAGCTGATATTAACCTATTCCCTAAAATATTCTCTTCTGTAACCAAAGATAATGCTCCAGTAAAAGGCATGCTTATCATGTTAGCGCTAGAGCTTGGTTTAGCCGTCTTAACCATCTCGCCAACACTGATCAAACAGTTCAACGTACTGGTTAATTTAGCGGTATTTATTAACATGGTGCCATACATCCTATCGCTTACTGGTCTGGAAGCTATTTTACGCAACAACAATGTCTCTTCAAAAGAGTACAGAATTGGAGCCGTTGTCGGTACATTTGCGGTAGCCTACAGCATCTATGGCGTTTATGCTTGTGGCCAGCAGGCTGTATTCTACGGTGCAATTGTGACCTTTATTGGCTATATCTTCTACGGCTTTATCGCCGCTAGAGACGATAAAAAAATGCCTGCTTAAATACGAAGTTAACCCCCATAAAAAGCCGCCATTGTGCGGCTTTTTTTATCGCTAAATCTCAATTTAGTAAGTTTGAGTATATTGGATAGCTCGACTATACTTCGCGCCATTCAATTTATTACCATAATTAAAATAATGCGCGTAATTATTACTTTCTTATCATTGCTATTGGTCAGTACCACAACCGTTGCAGCACCAATGCAGGGTACCTTTACTGCCACTCAAGAATGTGCAGCTTATCAATCTAAAAATAAGCTCACAAACCCTGAAAATATCAATACAAAACCACAGCAACAATACCAAATTCATGAATATTTGGGCGATAGTGCGAATCCAACTTGGCTACGCATTAAAACAACTGCAAGTCACTCAGCAATGCGCTGGGTCAAAGCACAATGCGGTACCATTTCTGGCGCTAGCCTCGGCACCAGTAACTCAAGTAAAAAGCAGCAAACAGCGAATAGTGATAAAGGCAGCTGTAGTACCCGCGGCAACTATGACTCATATGTGCTAGCCATTAGCTGGCAACCGGCATTTTGTGAACTCGGTGGAAAGCGTAAAACAGAGTGTCGTAAACTTGATGATGATAGCTATGGTGCGGGTCACTTTACCCTGCATGGTTTATGGCCCAACAAACGCAGTTGTGGCATTAAATATGGCTTTTGTGGCATCGTAGAAACTAAACCAAAGGGATTTTGTGGCTATCCAAAAGTGCCATTAGATAATGATATTAGACAAGAGCTGAATACCGTGATGCCAAGTGCAAAATATGGTACTTGTTTGCAACGTCATGAATATTGGAAACATGGTAGCTGTGATAGCCGTGATGCTAATGGTTATTTTGCAGTTTCAACAGCATTAGTCCAACAAGTCAATCAGTCGACATTTGTGACTCAATTTATTCAAGATAATATTGGTGATAAGGTCAGTCGTAAAGATTTTGAACAAGCATTTGATCAAAGTTTTGGTCGTCAAAGTCATAAAAGAATTCGTCTTCAATGTCGCAAAGATATGCTGACCGAAATTCAAATTAATCTGCCAAAAGAGATTAAAGATGGTACGACACCAATCAGTGATTTACTAAAACGAGTCAATAAATCACGCCAAGGTAATTGCCCTCGTTACTTTAAAATCGATCAAGCTTAAATCACACAGAGAATATAATTACAGGGAGGTAATTATATTTAACTATTCAAAATAGGTGATTTTAAAATCACAATTTAAATATATTCATGCTAAATTCAAACGGTAACGGATATATTTAGAATAATTATTCAGTTAAAGCATTTATTCAGAACGGCACCTAACATTGTATACTGTCAGTTACCAACTTGCTAAATCAGCAAGTATTCAGCTCTCTGTCAGTCCAAAAAATCTCGCTTATAAATGTTAATTTTTAACAAAAAAGGCCGCAATTGACTGCGGCCTTTAGATACTCATGCATGGTGTTAAAACTGGTAGCCAGTCACCTGCTTTACATACTCAATATTAAGTTCTATACCCAAACCTGCTTGTTCTGACACAGCGATTTCACCGTCAATGATCGCGGGTTCATTTAAGGTTAAATTCTGAGTCAATGCCCCCTGCCAAAAGTCTGGATGTAAGTACTCAATATATTCAGAAATATGACAAACTTTACCAAAATGGCGAGCAGCCGCCGCAGTAATACCCGTCTTCCAGTTATGTGGCATTAATTGTGCATTATGATGCTCGCACATGTCGGCAATGCGTAATAACTCCGTAATACCACCGCAGCGGTTATAATCAGATTGGATAACAGATACGCCCGTTTTTTCAAGCCACTCTAATGCTTCAAAACGAGTAGTAGACATCTCTGCGCCGCATAAACGCGTATTAATTGCAGCTGCTAGCTTTTGATGTCCGATTAAATCATCATGTTGTAAACAAGCTTCGATAAAGTACAAATCAATATCTTCTAGCTGTCTAAAGGTCCAACGTGCTTTTTGCCAATCATGCCAGCGATATAAACAATCAACCATCATGTCCATATCCCAACCTATGATTTCACGCAATTCACGCAAGTATGCGACAACTTCTTTATCGGTAATATTATCGTTTGGAATAATGCACACTTTTACAGCTTTAGCACCATTCACTTTAGCTTTTTCAATTAACGGTTTATAGGCTTCAACTATCTCAGATAGACTTGCATTAGCGGCTACTGATGGGTACAAGGTGAAATAAGGCGTTAATTTAGATTTTTGCGCCCCACCCATTAACTTATAAGCTGGAACACCTAATTGCTTACCCGCTAGGTCATATAGCGCCATATCAATACCTGATATCGCAAATAACCCCAAGCCGCGCATACCAATCCACTG
Organism: Shewanella marina JCM 15074; assembly: GCF_000614975.1. Lineage (GTDB taxonomy): Bacteria > Pseudomonadota > Gammaproteobacteria > Enterobacterales > Shewanellaceae > Shewanella > Shewanella marina. The sequence continues at coordinate 94,507 of NZ_BALM01000015.1, read as the reverse complement.
GGTCGTGTTATACATCCGATTCCAGTTAGCACGAAACTCTAATGGATCATAACCAATCACAGCATCCTTGATGTTATTAAGCCACTTATGCTCATTTTCGATCTCAGAAAAAGCTTTCATACATTCTGGCGGACCATCAGCCTCGCCCAATCCGTATAAACCATTTTCATCTGTCACTTTGACAATAACAGTATTTTCACTCCAATTCGTGGCAGCCACATTAACAGGAATAAATTCAACAGAAGCAATATTCGCACGCATAAACTACACCTTAGCCGCAACAAGTTCAGGGTGATCTTGCTTAATCCATTTCATTAAGCACATTACCATCATGATATTTAAGATAATCATTGGCACACCAACAATAATACACATTGATTTAATGGTATCGATACTGCCACCCATGAAGAATGCAGCCATAGATACAGCACCAATACCAATTGCCCAAATTAAACGCACCGCCACATCAGGGTCCGCATCGGCATCCAGTTGTTTAGTTGTCATCATAGAGATAGAGACTGCTGCTGATGTCATAGTTGTAGACATTAAGAAGAATTCTACAATCAAGAATACAACTAAAAGAGCGGCACCATAGGGCAAAGCATTAATCACTTCAATTACTGCCATGGATACGCCACTTTCATTCATCCATTCCAATACTGGCAGTACGTTAAACAGTTCACTGTAAACAGAATAACTACCAAAAATCGCAATAAAGAAAGCACAGCCAGCAGAGCCAAAGAAAATAGTCGTCAGTACTAATTGTTTAATTGTTCGGCCTTTAGAAATTCGAGCTAAAAAGATCCCCATCATGACTAAATATGCGTAATACCATGCCCAGTAATACATAGTCCAAGCTTGAGGAAAGCCTGATTGTTGAACAGGATCTGTCCATAAACTCATGCGTACAAAGCTATCAATCATCACACCTAAACTATCGAAGAAGTATGAAAAAATGAAAGCTGTTGGGCCTGCAAGTAAAATAAAGATACCTAATAGAAATGCAGCATAAACACACCAATTAGCCAGTTTAGCCACACCTTCCTTCATACCTGCAATCATAACGATCGCATAAAAAACGATAAACAGTACAATCAGGCCGACTTGCAATAAAATATCATTAGGAATACCAGTAACTTTATAAATACCTGAACCAATCAGATCAACCGCTAAGCCCATTGATGTTGAAAATGCACCTAATGTACCAAAGATAGCAATAACGTTAATCACATAACCAACTGGTCCATTGGCATGTTTCTTACCAATTAAATCTTCTAATAAATTACTTAAACGTAAATTACGCTTTTTCTTCTTATGTAAATAATATGCAAATGGTACTGATGGTAAGCAGAAAATAGCCCAGCCAATTGGTCCCCAATGGAATAATGTATACGTAATTAACCATTGTGATGCTTCAGGGCTACCAGCTTCTGCAAACATCGGTGGGCTCTGCATATAATACATAGGTTCACCAACAGCCCAGAAAATTAATGCCGCACCAACACCTGCAGTAAAAATCATAAAGGAATATGTTGAATAACTAAATTCAGGTTGATCGTCATCAGCACCCAATTTAATTGAACCAAAGCGGCTCAACGCTAACCACATCAGGAATACTAGCGCGCCTAAGCCTGCTAGTTGAATAAACCAACCAATATCATTAGTTACCCATTTCATACCTGAATGAGCAACGTTATTTGTCGCTTCAGGGAACATCACTGCCATTCCTAATAACAAAAATGTTACTAAGATCGAGGGCCAAAATAGCTTGTGATCTAAATTATCAAATTTCATGATAAACCTTATTATTCTTCTTATTATTACAGAGCGCTGCCATTGGTGATCATGGTGGCGCGGATAACGGCAACATCAAGGTCGCGGATTTTACGTTGAGTATTAATGGCAAGCACGGCTGCAACAGCGGCTGCGTGACCAAGCTCAAAACATTGAGCGGTAACACGTGCTGAAGCTAATGCTTCATGCTCTGCACTTAAACAGCGACCAGCAACAATAATATTTTCACCCACTTGTGGGATTAGCGTACCGAACGGAATGTCGTAGTAATCATCAATTAACCAATGCAGTTTCGGCTTATCACCTGAATGCAGTTCAATCGGCCAAGGCGTACGGCAAATACCGTCGCTGCGCTTGCGGCAACTGACCACATCATCATTTGTTAAGGTTTCAATCCCCTTAATCGAGCGGGTTTGACGAATGCCAACTTCAACGCCAGTATCAACTACGTAAGCCTCTTCACAGCCCGGCACAAACTCATTTAAGAATTTGGCATAAGCGCGCACTTGGCGACGACCAAATACTTCAGCTTCAGTAAAATCAACGGGATCAATCACATTCAACATTCGACCATCTTGACCAGCAAGACGGGTCGCATTCACCATTAATTCATTCGGGCGAGTTGTTGGGAAAATCCAAATTTTGTGACGCGGTAATTCCCAGCCAAGTTCAGCATTAGCCTTTTGAATATTTTCAGTCACTTTAGGTGGGCAGATAGTATCCATACCGTAATAGGCCAAATACTTATCCATATCAACACCGGCAATACGGAAGAACATGGTTGGGTTTTGAATACGTCCTTCGTCACCAAAATAAGTATCTAAACCTGCACGAGCAACCACTGCTGCATCGCCAGATGCATCAATAATGATCTTCGCTAGAATGATGCTTTGACCAGCATTAGATTCAATAACAACACCTTGGAATTTGTCACCGTCCATAATCACGGCAATAACCGCGGTATGGTAAAGAATATTAACGCCAGCCTCGGTTAACATGTCGTCTGCAACTTCACGCCAAACAAGTGGATCATGGGTTACAGTAAATGTTTTGCCATATTGCTGCGGCGCAGTAACACCATTACGTAGCACTAGCGCCTGACGGAATTTTTCAGTAAACCCATATACCACTTGCTCAGGTGCAGCTTGCGTGTCATCTGTGGCTTTATACATACCGCAAATCGTGCCAGATAAACCAGCTACCGCAGCACCTCCACAAAAGCCATACTTCTCAATTAGGTAGGTTTGTTTACCTTGCGTTGCAGCCACTTGCGCGGCAGCCACACCAGCAGGCCCACCACCAACGACCAACACATCAATTGCTGCTAACACTGGCAAGTCAGGTACAGACTCATAGCGTTGAATTATTTGCCAACCTTTCACAGTAACCTCTGAAATATTTTTGATATATAACTGATATATCAGTTAAGATTAGCGCTAATATAACGATCTAATATTATTTATTAAACAGATCCACACTGATTTGTGATGTAAATCACTGGATATTTACTAACTAATGATCGATGTCACACAATTAAATAATCCTGATATATCAGCAATAAATCGATATTTGCATATCAAGTAATCAGATATGAATCATCGTAAGAGAGTGTTCGGCGAGATTAACTCAGTTATCCATACTATTTGTGATATATATACCCAAGTGAATTGAAGTCGCAGGATCAGTAGAAATGATTTAATCAAAGCCATAAGGGCTATAAATGATTATCGGTTTATTAAAATCAGTCGCGCTTAATTAAATAGGATCAAAATCGAATATAGAAAGTCTTAAGCAAGCCCAATTTATGCATGAGGTTTCTCAACGTTTACGGAGATACCACGAGAATTGAACTTGCTTAATATCTTCTGAAATAGCAACTTCAGATAATTTGCAAATAACTGTTAAAATACACCACTACAAGAATGATGTTCACGAGAGCGTGATTAGGATCACTGTGATAAATGGAGCGCGAATGACGGTCAATATTGATGCGGCCAACAAGGCAGAATACGCATATCATAAAATTGAGAAATTGATTGTTTTCAGAGAATTAACACCTGGAAGTATGATCAGTGAAAAACAGCTATGTGAACGTTTAGATCTGGGTCGAACCCCAGTTCGAGAAGCACTGCAACGCTTATCATATGAAGGCATGGTAGAGATCCATCCTCGCCGCGGCATCATGGTGCCAATGATTTCATTGGAAACTCAATTAAAAATTCTAGAAGTACGTCGCGATATTGAAGCGCTATGCGTAAAATTTGCTGCCATGCGCGCTAGCGAAGCGCAAAAAAAACGTATGGTAGAAATGGGAAAAGAGTTAATTGAGTGCGCTAATAATCAAGATGATCATCAGTTCGCTGAACTACTGAAAAACATTCATCTTATTCTAGTTGAAGCCGCTAATAACGAGTATCTGCAGCTCGCAATAATTCCTTTGCAAGGTCTCTCTCGTCGTTTTTGGTTTGCTTATAAAAATCAAAATTCTGACCTTAAAATGGCCGCAAGATGCCACTCAAAAATCTTAAAGCACATTGTTTATGCTGATGCGCTTGGGGCGATTCAAGCGGCTTATGAGCTTAATGATTACCTATCTCATATGGCTCATAACACAGTAAAAATGTCACCTAAGACATTTTAATTACTTGAATTTATCTGATAAAAAAAGCGCCTAAGGCGCTTTTTTATGGGTTATACCAATTGCATTATTTAACCATATACTGGAAGTAAGCCAGCCATCGCAAGTAAATGGCATGACGCAGTGACAATCCCAAAAAATATAATTAAACCTATCAGCGGTGTCCCACCAGGAACTCTAAAGCCTTGATAATCCGGATGCATTTTACGTACTTTGTAAGCCATCATTGCGGGTACCATCACGGCCCAAATTGCAGCAGCTAATGCGGCAAAACCAATGGCAATTAAGAAGCCATTAGGGAAAAGTAAACCCATTACAGTCGGTGGAATAAAGGTAATAGCGGCAGTCTTTGTACGACCTTTAATTGAATCATCAAATCCAAATAGATCCGCTAAAAAGTCAAATAAACCAGTGTAACGCCTAGAAATGATGATGCCACAGCAAGGTTGGCAAATAGGGTCAGCATGGTGTTAAGCCATTGACTTGACATCACATCTGCTAATGCCCCGACCAATACGCCCATATTACCGCCTTGGGCAATAATCGCGATAAATTGGCTACGAGGAATATTGCCCATGGTTGCAACTAACCAACAGGTATAAATAACGAGTCCAAGGAAGGTACCAATGAAGATCGCTTTAATAATAGTATTTGGCTGTTTGCCATAATACTTGACTAAGCTTGGCACGTTGCCATGATAACCAAAACTGGCTAAACCAAAAGGTAATGCCGCTAAAATATAAGGCACAAAACGAGCCTCACCATCAGGCTGCATTAACTTTGTCACATCAACATCTAGCAATAGATTACCAATGGCCAAAAAGAAGGTAATCACCATACCACCAAGCATAATGGTGGTAATACGATCGACAGCTTTAGTACTGACTAAGACTATCAGAGCTAACACTGATGCAAACACTAATCCTGCAACACTTTGTGGTAATTCAATACCTAGGTTTTGCAGGCTATGATTAACAATCGAGCCACCACCACTGATGTACGCATAGGTCAAAATATACAGTACAAAAGCAATTGAAAGGCCGCTAACGATGCGCCAAAATTGACCAAGGGTTTCTCTCGTTAAGGTATCAAAGCTAGCACCAGGTTCAAAATGCAAGTTGGTTTCAAGCAATAGTAGACCTGACATCAACATACAGAACCAAATACCGACCAACATGATCATGGCATAGCCAAACCACATACCAGCGCCAACAACTGGCAATGAAAACATACCGGCACCAACAGTGGTACCAGCAATAATCATTGCTCCGCCTAATACAGATTTTCCAGCAACAGGGCGCTTAGCACCGTTCATATGATTTGCCATTTTAAGTGGTATGCTCCGTCGCCACACTATCTACAATTGTTTTCTTCACTGCTGGACGTAGTAATGCATTAGTATGATTACGAATACGTTTAACATGCTCAGTATTATCTAAATCGGTATCACATAAATACCCTAGCTCTTTAAGCTTAATACTGAGTGTTGCATAAAGTTTCTTGTCGTAGAACTCTGGTGCAGTAATACCGTGAAGCGCACCCAGTCTTTGTGCTAATAAATGGCTTTCTTTCTCAAGATCAGAACGCTCCATGCCAGGATGTGCCGCTAATAAGTTAAAGATGATTGAATAACGTTGCATGGTTTCATTAACGGTTTCTGCTAATAAAATTAATGCCTGATTATTTCGCTCAACGGCAAAAATCTTATCATCCTGCTGTTCAAGTAAACCTTGTTCAACCAACACCGCAATAAGTTGTTCAACATAACTGGTTAAGTCATCAACCTGCATAAACAACTCAGCTTGTAATAGCGGATAAAAATCACTGATTATTTGACCTAGCTGATCACGAGTCATTTTACGGTAATGGGTAAAACAGCAAGCAATTAACGATGGTAAAATCATTAAGTGAATAATGTTATTGCGGTAATAGGTCATGGTAATGCTAATCGCATCATCAATCGCCACAATATCACCTAAAGGATCCGTCTCAAGCACGAATTTTTTCAGTTCTAAGCCTTCTTGTACCAGCGCTTTACCATCCCCCTCAGTAACAGAACTATATTGTGTATATGGCACTTCTTTCAGTAGCTTTAAGTACAGATCTAACTGCTTTTCAAGCTGAGTACGTTCCATTGCATTTTGTTCTGTTGCTAACAATGCCATGCTAATTAAGGTGACAGAACTTACGGCTGCAGCACCATTAATATTTGTCATCACTTGATTTGCTAAAGCATTAACCGTTGGGGTTAACCATGTTGGCTTTTGATCGGGATCGGCCTTAACATCATCACGCCAATTCTCAACTCGACCATTTAAGAAATTATGCAGTGTGATTGGTTTACCAAAATTCACATAACCTTGACCAAAATTACCCAGCTTACGAATTGCACCAAAAATCTGCCATACCGATTCTTTTTTCTTTTTCTTACCACTTAACTCTTTGTGGTAAGTCGCCACTTCCATAACATGGTCATAGCCTAAATAAACGGGCACCAGTGTCACAGGGCGTTCCACACCACGTAATACGCTATTCATGGTCATCGCTAACATACCTGTTTTAGGTGTTAATAGACGACCCGTACGAGAACGGCCACCTTCAGTAAAGTATTCAACTGAATAGCCTTTAGTAAATAGCTGATCTAAGTATTCTCTAAATACGGCGGTATAAAGTTTATTACCGTTAAAACTACGGCGAATAAAGAAAGCACCGCCACGGCGGAACATTGGACCCGCAGGCCAGAAGTTCAGGTTAATCCCCGCGGCAATATGCGGCGGCACCATGCCTTCAAAATACAGAATATAAGAGAGTAATAGATAATCCATATGACTACGATGACACGGCACATATACAATCTCATGGCCATCATGATGCAGCTGTCTTACCTGTTCAGCACCTTTAATATTGATGCCCTTATACAGCTTATTCCATAACCAAGTTAAAAAGCGCTCAGCAATACGAATCAAGCTATTTGAATAGTCAGCAGCAATCTCATCAAGATATGCGACTGCTTTTTCGCGAGCCTCTTTTTCTGAGATATTCTTATTCGCAGCCTCTTCAGCAATCGCTTTTTTCAAGTTTTGTGAATGCAACAAGCTGTCAAATAACGCTTGACGATTTGGCAGTTCAGGGCCCGTCATCACTTTACGTTGACGATTAAAATGTACCCTTGCAACACGTGCTAGCTTTTGCGCGATTTTCTTATCCGTACCATGTTCATCAGCCATATAACGTAGTGATACAGCATTAGAGAACTGCACAAAGTTATGACGACCTAAGAAAAGAATCATTAAGGCTTTACGGATACGAGATGGATTTTCACGCTCAAGCACTGCGGCCTTCATGGTGTCATCTTCTTTACCCGGAGTTCGACCCCAATAAAGACTGACAGGAACCAATTGCACATCTAAATCAGGCTTCTGTTGATGCGCGTGTAATAGCTCCATAAAGCCAGATAAAAATAGATTAGCATCACGTTCGCCACGTACCGGTTTGGCACTTTCGATACAAACGATTCTCGGCGTACGTAAACCATCAACTTGCAGCTCATCATATGGGCTAGGCAAGCCTAATTTTTTAGTGACCTCGTAAAGTGCAGCAACGTCACTTAATGATTCTGTTTTAAGGACATACACTAACGGTTTAGCCGGATCTAAATTTAGATCGCTAAAAGGATCTTGCGGTACCACAATGGTGTGTACCAATTTATTCTGGATCCAACGTAATGATTTAAACCAAATAGAGTCTTTTTTTGACATGATTGATTCTATAATTAGCCACGATATTATCGGCTAGAATACCAGACAACATTGCATTGTTGCTAATTCACTGTTGAATTCGTCGTAATTATCAAAAATTGGCCGTTATATAACCACTATATAATTGCTAAATTATGCTTTCATACTCACACAAACAATCAACTCTCATATCTTCTACCAAGTAATAAACTGTTTGAAAAATAACAGTTAAGTTTTGTTTACTGCTCAATTCTGAATCATTTTATAAATTTCTCTGACAAATTTATTGGTTAATACTTGCACTGTATAAAATACTGTATATACTGACAGTTACTGTATGAAAAGACAGGGACAACTATGAGACCATTAACAGCACGCCAAGCCGAAATTCTGCAACTCATCAAAAGTAATATTGCAGAAACCGGAATGCCACCAACACGAGCAGAAATTGCACGTAGACTAGGCTTTAAAAGTGCCAATGCAGCAGAAGAACATCTGAAAGCTTTGGCAAAAAAAGGCCACATTGAAATTATTCCCGGCACTTCACGTGGCATTCGTCTAACGGCAGAAGAAGCTAATGATGCCGAAATAGGCTTGCCTTTAATTGGCCAAGTTGCAGCGGGTGAACCCATTTTGGCTCAAGAACATGTTGAGCAACATTATCAAGTTGATCCCGGTATGTTTAAGCCCAATGCGGACTTTTTACTGCGTGTTCGTGGCGACAGTATGAAGAATATTGGTATTTTAGAAGGCGATTTACTGGCAGTACATAAAGTCAATCAAGCCCGAAATGGTCAAGTCGTCGTCGCTCGTGTAGAAGACGATGTGACAGTAAAACGATTTGAGAAGAAAGGTAATATCATTTATCTGCATGCAGAAAATGAAGATTATCAACCTATTGTTGTCGACCTAAGTTATCAAGCATTTAATATTGAAGGACTTGCTGTAGGCGTCATTCGTAACGGAGACTGGCTATGAGTTCAATTTTAGGTAAGGCACCAAGACATCCGGGTTTATGGCAAGACTTGCCATTAACGACTAACTCTAACAATGCTATTGCAACCATGTCGAGCGCAACCCGTGGCCAGCATGAATTACAGCAATTAAGCGGTCAGTTAGCACGTTTAAGCCAACAAGGGCGATGGATTGTATTGATTAGCCCACCTAATTTTGCTTATAAGCAGTTACTTGCCGCAGCAGGCGTCAGAATGGATCGTATTTTATTAGTGCATACCAAAGACTCAGTTGAAACACTTTGGGCAATGGAACAAGCATTAACAAGCGGTACATCAAGTGCAGTGATCAGTTGGTGTGATGAACTCGACGCAAAAGAGAATCGTCGCTTACAACTCGTCACTAAACATGCAAGAGCGTTTGGTTTCATCATTGAAGATCAAACTCATACAGCTACGCTCTCAAACTCTATATCCAATCAAAATCATACTATTTCTAACAGTATGCACTAGTTCATATGTACTAAGGTTCGGCTGATATTCTGCAGAACCTTAGTTTACATTCGCAAAAAAAACATTCTTGATCAATATTTAAACAATGGTAGGTTAGGGTTAGTTAGCTCTATGTTGATATAACAATCAATTAAGAATTAACACTAAGTTACTATTTTTCAAAAATATTGAAGCAGATAGTGCTCAGATGTAGGTGCAGGCAGAGCAAGTTACCACCAAATAGATATAGAAATATCACTATGCCAGCACTTTGAAGCCATCGTTGCTTTTTGGGAAACCGAAAAAGTTTGCATAGGGCTATGAATTACTGTGTGACTTTTCCTTGTAATTGCAGTTGCAATGAACAGAGGAGATGTCTTGTGATACGCAACTTGTTTATATTACTGGCGTTAATAATAACACCAGCCTCATTGGCGGAAGAGATGCCGCTCAATATGACACGTGGTGTAACAGATATAAGTGAACGGGTATATGACCTGCATATGACCATTCTATATATTTGCTGTGCTATTGGTGTTGTCGTCTTTGCTGTGATGATTTACTCATTGATTTATCATCGAAAATCAAAAGGTGCAGAAGCTGCGAACTTCCATGAAAGCACCAAGGTTGAAGTAGCATGGACCGTTATTCCATTTATCATCCTCATTTTAATGGCAATTCCTGCGACTAAAACCCTAATCGCGATGGAAGATCCAACCAATGCAGATATCACTATTCAGGTCACTGGCTCACAATGGAAATGGCACTACCGCTATTTCGACCAGGATATTGAATTCTATTCTTTACTGTCTACTCCTAGAGCACAAATCGAAAACCAACAGGCAAAAGGTCCGCATTATTTACTTGAAGTAGACAAACCTTTAGTGCTGCCAATTAATAAAAAAATCCGCTTCTTAATGACCTCTGATGACGTCATCCACTCATGGTGGGTACCCGCTTTTGCAGTAAAGAAAGATGCTAACCCCGGTTTTATTAACGAAGCTTGGACCAAAATCGATAAGCCCGGAACTTACCGAGGCCAGTGTGCAGAGCTTTGCGGTAAAGATCATGGTTTTATGCCCATTGTTGTCAAAGCCGTTTCAGAACAAGAGTATGAAGCTTGGCTAAGCGCTCAAAAGCAAACAGCTGAGGCTGAAAAGGCACAAGCTCAGGCAGCCCTCAGTCAAACACTATCAATGGAACAATTGATGACGGAAGGCGAAGCTGTCTATCTCGCCAGCTGCGCTGCATGTCATCAACCTAATGGTATGGGACTTCCTGGTGTATTCCCTGCGCTGAAAGACAGTGCTGTAGCAACTCAGACAGATATGCTCAATCAGCATCTCGATGTGGTTATCAATGGTAAAGCAGGTACTGCGATGCAAGCTTTTGCTAAACAACTTACCGCACAACAACTCGCTGCTGTCATCACCTATGAAAGAAACGCTTGGGGCAATGATACTGGCGATATGGTACAAGCCGCAGATATCAATAATCACGCTAAGCAGGAGGCAAAATGAAAACGCTGACTCCCGAAATCGATAGCCAACCTGAAGCGCATCAGGAGCATGACCACCACCAGCCACCGAAAGGAATAATGCGTTGGTTACTCACCACTAACCATAAAGATATAGGCAGTCTTTATCTTTGGTTTAGTTTAATCATGTTCTTTATTGGCGGTGCAATGGCGATGGTCATTCGTGCCGAATTGTTCCAACCAGGTTTACAACTCGTTGACCCAAATTTCTTTAATCAAATGACGACAGTTCATGGTCTGATTATGGTATTTGGTGCGGTAATGCCTGCCTTTACCGGTCTTGCTAACTGGCTTATCCCTATGATGATTGGTGCGCCAGATATGGCACTGCCAAGAATGAATAACTGGAGTTTTTGGATTTTACCTTTCGCCTTTCTGATTTTGTTAGGCTCACTCTTTATGGAGGGGGGCGGTCCTAGCTTTGGTTGGACTTTCTATGCGCCACTATCCACAACTTATAGTAATGACAGTACCGCACTCTTTGTGTTCTCAGTCCACATTATGGGCATCAGTTCAATAATGGGTGCCATCAATGTCATTGTCACTATCGTCAATATGCGTGCTCCGGGCATGACGTGGATGAAACTTCCACTGTTTGTATGGACTTGGTTAATCACCGCTTTCTTGTTAATTGCCGTGATGCCCGTACTCGCCGGCGTAGTGACAATGGTACTAACTGATAAATTCTTTGGTACCAGCTTTTTTGATGCTGCTGGCGGTGGCGATCCGGTGATGTTCCAGCATATTTTCTGGTTCTTCGGTCACCCAGAAGTGTACATTATGATTTTGCCATCATTCGGTATTATTTCAGCCATTGTTCCGGCATTTAGTCGTAAAAAGCTATTTGGCTATTCTTCAATGGTTTATGCCACAGCCAGTATTGCGATTTTATCCTTCTTAGTATGGGCGCATCATATGTTCACTACAGGTATGCCTGTATTTGCTGAACTATTCTTTATGTACTGCACCATGTTAATCGCGGTGCCGACTGGGGTAAAAGTCTTTAACTGGGTAGCAACCCTGTGGCGTGGTTCGATAACCTTTGAAACGCCCATGTTATTTGCAATCGCCTTTATCATTTTATTTACTATCGGTGGCTTCTCTGGCTTGATGCTCGCCATTACCCCTGCTGATTTCCAATATCATGATACCTATTTTGTCGTCGCTCATTTCCATTATGTACTAGTGACTGGCGCGATATTCTCAATTATGGCTGCTGCTTATTACTGGTTACCGAAGTGGACTGGCCATATGTATGATGAGCGCTTAGGCAAGCTGCATTTTTGGTGCTCCGTAATCTCCGTTAACGTGCTGTTTTTCCCTATGCATTTCCTTGGTTTAGCGGGTATGCCGCGACGGATCCCTGATTACGCGGTGCAATTTGCAGACATAAACCAAATCGTATCTATTGGTGGATTTGCCTTTGGTTTATCCCAATTAATCTTTTTAGCTGTTGTCCTAAAGTGTATTAAAGGCGGAGAGAAAGCCCCCGCAAAACCGTGGGAAGGAGCTGAAGGGTTAGAATGGACAATCCCAAGCCCTGCGCCATATCACTCATTTAGCACACCTCCAGAGGTGAAATAAATGAGTCAAACTGCTGCGAATAAAAAGCTGGTTAAATTACTCTTATTGGGTGCTGTAGCCATGTTTGGTTTTGGTTTTGCACTAGTGCCGCTCTATGATGTGTTATGCGAGCAACTAGGCATTAATGGCAAAACCAATGCTAATGCAGCAGTGTATGAGCCCACCGTTATAGATACCGATCGCTTAGTGACCATCGAATTTATCTCCCATGTGCAAAATGGTATGCCATGGGAGTTCGAACCCACAGTCACCAAGATGCAGGTTCATCCGGGTGAATTAATCCGAACCTCATTTTCAGCAATCAATAACGGTAGCACTCATATTATTGGCCAAGCAGTGCCCTCTGTCTCACCAGGGCAAGGCGCAGCATACTTTAATAAGACCGAGTGTTTTTGTTTTAATAAACAACCTCTTGATGCCAATAGCAGTGCTGATCTACCACTAATATTCTATGTAGATAACGCATTACCTGAGCATATCAATACCCTTACTCTGTCTTACTCCCTCTATGACATCACCGAGCGTCATCTCGGTACTGCACTCACTCAAGGAGCAGCAAGATGACTACTAAACCTCAAAATTATTATGTCCCCGCCCAAAGTATTTGGCCCATTGTTGGTGCTGTGGGGTTATTTCTAATCGCCTTTGGCGCAGGGTTTTATGTACAACAATTAAACAATGACCAATCAAGTGGCGGCTATATTCTTACCGCGGGTATTGCCGTCATTATTTTTATGATGTTTGGCTGGTTTAGAGATGTAATCCGCGAATCGCAACAAGGATTGTACTCAGAGCAGTTAGACCGCTCCTTCCGACAAGGAATGAGTTGGTTTATTTTTTCTGAAGTGATGTTCTTTGCCGCCTTTTTTGGCGCATTATTCTACGCCAGAATGGTGTCAGTACCATGGTTAGCCGGAGGTTCAAACAATGAGATGACCCACGCGCTACTTTGGCCGGGGTTTGAAGCCATATGGCCATTAATCATGACTCCCGATGGCAAAGAAACTCAAGCAATGCCGTGGACCGGATTACCCTTATACAACACAATTTTACTGTTAATCTCGTCAATTACATTGCACTTTGCCCACGTTGCATTAGAAAAAAATAAGCGTACCCCCTTAAAGCTATGGCTAGGCGCAACAATTCTATTCGGGATTGCCTTCTTAACCTTACAGGTTGAAGAATATGTTCACGCGTATCAAGTGATGGGATTAACTTTAGATGCAGGTGTCTATGGTAATACTTTCTTCTTATTAACGGGCTTTCATGGCATGCACGTGACTTTAGGAACGGTGTTTTTGATTATTCTATTTGTTAGGGTACTCAAAGGACATTTCAGCCCTGAGCAGCACTTTGCCTTTCAAGCGGGTAGTTGGTATTGGCACTTTGTGGATGTGGTATGGCTCTGCCTATTTATCTTCGTTTATGTACTTTAGTAGGGACGAACATTAGGCATTAAGACGCCTGAGCTTAATGCCAATAAAAGCACCACCACAACAATAACGGAAAACAACACTCGGCGACCAAGATAGTCACTCATTGGTCGCTGTGTTTTACCTCTCACCATCATAAATAAGGCTCGAGCTAAATTAAAAATAATGAAAAACAATAGCAGTAATAAAACCAGTTTAAATAACAATGCTACCGACATAACCGCTCCTGTTGTGGGTCGAAAATGGTTGTCGTTACTACTGACAGTTATTACTTTGGCCTTGTTCTTATTATTGGTCAAGCTAGGATTTTGGCAGCTAGATAGAGCGCAACATAAACAACAATTAGCAGCTGACTATGCATTAAGAGCTAATAAGCCGCCCCTAACCTCACAACAATTATTAACGCTGACGACTGATGTAACCGGATACCAAGCTAAAACCACGGTTAGCCCCAGTTATAGCCCATTAATTTATTTAGATAATCAAACCTATCAAGGTCAAGTGCTATTTAGTCTACCAATTAATGCAAATTGAAACTCATGCGCCGCTATTACTGGTCGAGCTTGGCTTTATTGCTGGCCAACATGACCGCAGTAAACTCCCTAAGATAAAGCGTATTCCTAGCCCAATAGTGATCGAGGGCAAGCTTTATCAAAAGCAGTTAAATCCAGTCAGCTATCAACTATTCGCAGAACCTTTTGCGCAGTCATTACGTATTCAAAATTTAAATATCAAACTGCTTAGCCAACAACTTAATAAGCCCATTTTGCCTTTTGCGCTACAACTGCAGGCAGGCCAATTTAATCAGCTGGTGAAACCTTGGAAGCCCATTCCAATGCCAGCCAAAAAACACCTAGGTTATGCAGTGCAATGGTTTGGCTTAGCTGCTGCATTTATCATTTTAGTGGTGTTATTCAAACTCAAGGGTAGAACAAAAAATAATCAATAAATACATTGCCATACTTATCGAGTCAGTATAGGTTAACACTATATCTTAGGATTTTTTGGGCACTAATATTATTAACAAGAGGAGAGCATATGGACTCCCCACAACGTAAAGGTCGTCGCCAGTTAATACTTATTTTATTGGTATTTGCTGTGCCTGTTATTGCCGCAAAAATTATTCTTGAATTAAATTTTTATCAAGGTGGCAGTACCAACCAAGGCAAACTGATCACACCTGAAACTCATTACCAGTCTTTTGCCATGACGAATCCTCAACAAGGTGTTTGGCAACTATTTTATATTGTTCCCCAGCACTGTAATCAACAATGTCAGACTAACTTATACGTGATAAAACAAAGTCACACTGCACTCGGTCCATATCAATCTCGCGTCAAACCAACGCTTCTTCTCACTCAAAGCAGTGATCCCGCAGTCAATGATCTAGAACAGTGGCTATTTGGCTATGCCTCCAATGACTTGGTTGAATTTGTAGGGCAGCAAATCGTGATTGTAGATCCTTTGGGGCAACTGGTTATGCGCTATCAATTAGAACCAGAACATCAACAAGCAATATTACAAGGTAAAGCGATTCTCAGTGACTTGCGAAAATTACTTAAGCTTTCAAGGGTTGGTTAATGAGATTGAATCGATTAGTAAAATTCAGTCTGGTACTAACTTTACTCGTCATCATGCTGGGGGCATACACACGTCTATCTGACGCTGGACTTGGTTGCCCAGACTGGCCAGGTTGTTATGGTCAATTAATGGTGCCGTCAGAAAATGAAGATATAACCTCGGCTGAGTTAGCTTTTCCCGAGCGCCCGGTTGAAGCAGATAAAGCTTGGCTAGAGATGATACATCGTTATATTGCCGGTTTACTTGGGCTGGTGATATTAGCGCTATTAATCATGAGCTGGAAACAAGATCATGCCCCTAAAGTACTGCCATTATTCATCGCTATTATTGTAATAGCTCAAGCCGCACTAGGTATGCTGACTGTCACCATGAAATTAATGCCATTTATTGTCATGTTGCATTTGGTCGGCGGATTTACGATTTTCTCACTGCTTTTTATATTGTATTTACGGACTAAACCATTGCGAATTCCTGGTGGTGATATTGGCGCTCGAAAATTAGCACCTCTGGCGCTCATTGCATTATTAGTACTTATTATTCAGATCGTCTTAGGCGGTTGGACCTCAACTAATTATGCTGCATTAGTTTGTACAGAATTACCTTTATGCGAATCTGGCTGGTATTCAAAACTTGATTTTATACAAGCATTTAGTATCGACCAAGGCACTCACCAAACTTTTGAATTTGGTGTATTAGAGTATCCTGCCAGAATGACTATTCATATCAGTCATCGTATTGGTGCCATGATCACCGCTATCGTGTTATTAACACTTGCTATCAAACTATTTCGTCACGCGCATTCAAATATGATGCGCCAAGCGGCTATCTACTTATTCGTCTTATTAACACTGCAAATATCACTTGGTATTAGCAATATCGTACTCAATTTACCACTTGCCATTGCTGTCGCACATAACGCTATAGCCGCTTTATTATTACTCAATCTTGTTTATTTAAATTACGCTACTTGGCGTAAAGCATAGGGAGTCCATTATGGCCAAACCGATTAGCTTGACTCGCCCGAATATTAAGTTTGATTGGCAATGGCGTGCCTATTTCGAAATGACTAAGCCCAAAGTGGTTGCACTCATGTTACTCACCGTATTAGTGGGAATGTGTTTGGCGATGCCGGGCGCTTTACCCTTGCAACCACTTTTAGCCGGAATGATTGGAATAGGCATGATGGCTGGTGCTGCCGCAGCAATGAATCACTTAATTGATCGCCAGATTGATGCGCAAATGGCTCGCACCTACAATCGCCCACTTCCTAAAGGTAAAGTCAGTGCCAATAAGGCTTTAGTGTTTGCTATCAGTATGGCAATCATCGGATTTGGCATTTTATATCTGTGGGCCAACCCACTAACGGCATGGCTAACTTTAGCGAGTCTACTTGGATATGCGGTGGTTTATACCAGCTATTTAAAACGTGCTACATCGCAAAACATTGTGATTGGCGGATTAGCTGGGGCAATGCCACCACTTCTAGGCTGGACAGCAATGACCAATGAGCTGCATGGTCATGCATTGCTATTAGTGATTATCATCTTTACTTGGACACCGCCCCATTTTTGGGCACTCGCTATCCACCGCAGAGATGACTATGCCAAAGTAAATATTCCTATGCTACCTGTCACCCATGGCATTGAATTTACTAAAACCTGTATCTTGCTTTACACCATATTAATGACGTTAGCCTGTTTACTGCCAGTATTAGTCGGTATGAGCGGCCCAATCTATTTTGTTAGCTCAAGTATTTTAAGTTCAATTTTTATCTATAAAGCTTGGCAATTAAAATATGCTGACCGTCCCGGTTTAGCGATGAATGTATTCAAATATTCTATTTATCAATTAATGCTGTTGTTTATTGCATTATTGGTCGATCACTATTTTTGGGTATAGGCTCGTATATGAAAAATAAGTTAGTAATTGCCGCATTACTATTAAGTACTTTTATTTTAGGTATTGTCGCTAAAGAGTGGCTAGTAAGTAGTGAGAAGCCCACTTTAATCAGTGGCTATTTCTATGACCAACCGACAAATATCACCCCTTTTGTCTTAACCGATCAATATGGGGAGCCATTCACGCAACAGCAATTTAAAAAAAAATGGAGTTTAATCTTTGCTGGTTATACATCATGCCCGGATGTTTGCCCGACCACACTGACCAATTTGACGGCGGCTTATCCTGAGTTAGAACAACTCGCAGATATTCAATTTATTTTCTTATCAGTCGATCCTAAGCGCGATGACCAAGCTAAATTAAGGCAATATATTGAATTCTTTAATCCTGCTTTTATTGCACTACACGGGCCCCATGTTGATCTATTTCCTTTTAGTCGGCAGCTTGGTTTTATCTATACCATGGTAGGTGAAGGTGAAAATTATGATGTTGACCATAGCAGCGGCTTAGTGGTTATTTCACCACAAGGCCAACGAGTTGCTATTTTAAAACCCTCGCCATCAGAACTTGGCGGTATAGGGGCATTTAATCCAGATGCACTGATTGAAGATATGCAGCGCATTATTGATTATTACTAAGCTCTTGCATACACAAAGATAAAAGGCATCATTAATGATGCCTTTTATCTTATTTCTCTACTATTTCGCTATTCTTTGGGCCATGAACCATCATCAAAAGGACGCACCCAAGCTTGTGAAAACCAGTAATAACCCGATTTAGTTTTACTTGGTGCAGTACAGTTGTAACGAGAGCGTCCTGCTGGCAGGTCAGTTTCTGCTTGAATACTAAATTGATTTTTACCTAACCATAATGGCTTTTGCGCACCTTGCCCTTGAATAAAACACATCATTTGGTGCGGATAAATATCTGTCATATCCAAGGTCACGATAAGTTTAGGGCGCCAGTTTTTAGTGAGTTCAGGATTACTCGTATTTTGATTAATTACAGGCATATTAAGGCTATTCAGCTTAACCTTTAACGTATCTAAATTGGCATAAACACCTGCAACCGGGAATCTTGGTAAGGCCGTTAATGAAGAATAGATCCCTGCAGCGCCTGATTGCTGGCCTAATGCGACATAACCTTTTTTCGCCAACATAGCCTCTATATCAGCATTATATTCGCCATAAGGATAAGCCAACATTTTTAAATTTTGTCCAGTAGCCTCTGCAATAGCGGCTTCAGTTTGATCAATATTCTGCTCAATCCGTTTTATCCATTGCGCTTGTGTTTCTTGCGGTAAGCGGCGGATTAAATGTTCATGTCCCCAACTATGATTGGCAATTTCAGCACCATCTTTAGACAACTCAATTAACTCATTCCACGTCATCATGTTGCCATATTTACGCTTAATGGGTTCAACCGATACAAACAAGGTGTAGGGAAAACCATATTCCTTTAAAATAGGATGCGCTGTTGTAGCAATGCTGCGATAGCCATCATCAAAAGTAATCGCCACCGTCTTAGCTGGTAAAGTCTGTTGTGACTTTATCGCATTAACTATGTCTGATAATGGCAGCACGTTAAATTGATGGTCGTATAAATACTGCATCTGCTCACGAAATTGTTTCGGCGTCACACTGGTTGATGCTGGCGTCGTTGCAGATACATGATGATACTGCAAAATAACCGCAGCTTGAGCAGACGTGCATGCAAGCAATAAAAGCCCAATTAATAGGGTCTTAATCATTTAATTATTAACCTCAAGAGAATTATGACAGCGGCTCAATTATTATTTAATAAACAAAAAAATCGGCAATTATTAGCATTAGCCTTACCGATGATCTTGTCGAATATCACCATCCCATTATTAGGCTTGGTCGATACCGCTGTAGTTGGTCATTTAAGCGATGCCTATTACCTTGGTGGCGTCGCTGTAGGGTCGATGATTATTACCCTTA
This sequence comes from Shewanella marina JCM 15074, assembly GCF_000614975.1. Classification (GTDB taxonomy): domain Bacteria; phylum Pseudomonadota; class Gammaproteobacteria; order Enterobacterales; family Shewanellaceae; genus Shewanella; species Shewanella marina. The sequence goes on along the minus strand of NZ_BALM01000015.1, from coordinate 74,898 downwards.
TATTATGGTTATGCGGATTTTTGCGCATGGCAACCACAGGCTTAGTCGCACAAGCATATGGTGCCCAAAATAATGACCAACAATATAAATTATTAGTTCAAAGCTGCAGCTTAGCGTTATTGCTTGGCAGCGCGGTTATTCTACTTCAATGGCCTATTTTACAGCTAGCATTAAGTTTTTCAGATGCCAGTGCAGCGGTACAACTTTATTGTCAGCAATATTTCTCTATTCGTATTTGGTCGAGTCCATTTGCATTAATGAACCTTGCTTTACTGGGCTGGCTATTAGGCCGACAACAACCTAAAGCGGCTATGTGGCAATTAATTTTTGCTAACTTAACTAACGTTATTCTCGATCTATTATTCGTATTAGTGTTTGATTGGGGCGTAAAAGGGGCTGCATGGGCATCAGTATGTGCTGATATTGTTGGCTTTATTGTGGCGAGCTATATGGTCACGGGCCAATTAAGAAAAGACAGTAACTTCCATATAGACCAACTTAAAAAACATCTTAACTTTTCAGGTTATGGTCAATTACTCAGATTAAATCGCGATATTTTTATTCGAAGTTTATGTTTGCAAGTCACCTTTGCATTTATGACCTTACATGGTGCCAGCTTAGGTGATGCAACGGTAGCCGCCAATGCTGTGCTATTAAACCTGATGTTATTAATCTCTTATGCCTTAGACGGTATCGCTTATTATGCAGAAGCAGAAGTTGGCCGTAGTTATGGTCAAAATAATCGCCAGCAGATGCGTGATGCAGTCACTCTCGCTTGGTTATGGTCTGCTATTATCGCCGTCTGCTTTAGTCTATTCTTCTGGCTTTTTGGTGCTCCATTTATCGACTTAATGACGGATATCGATGCAGTAAAACAAACCGCATTAGCCTATTTACCTTGGGTCATTGCTCTACCGGTTCTGTCATTTTGCAGTTATCTGTTTGATGGGGTTTATATTGGTGCAGCACAAGGCCGAATTATGCGTAATAGTATGATTATTGCCAGTATTGGTGTGTTCTTCCCTGTTTGGTGGTTATTCCAATCACAAGGGAATCATGCATTATGGTTAGCAATGAGCTGCTTTATGTTCGCACGTAGCTTAACCCTATTGCTTCATTATAAATTTAGTCAGACTTTTAAAGCCTAAAGACATAAAAAAACGCAGCTATTTAAGCTGCGTTTTTTATATTGTACACAATAATCAATTATTGGTAAGAATGGTCACCATGTTGGTGTTCAGTGACATCACGTACGCCAGTTAACTCACCAGCAAAACGATCTAGCATCTGTGTTTCAATACCATCTTTTAAGGTCACATCAACCATTGAACAACCGTTACAACCACCGCCGAATTGAAGCACTGCAATGCCCTCTTCAGTGATTTCAACTAGCATGATGTGGCCACCGTGACTAGCAAGCTGCGGATTAATCTCAGCTTGGATCATGTATTCAACACGCTCTTTTAATGGCGCATTGTCATCCACTTTACGCATTTTAGCGTTAGGCGCTTTAAGCGTTAATTGTGAACCTAATTGGTCAGTCACAAAATCAATGCTAGCCTCTTCTAAGAATGGCGCACTTTTTTCATCAACCATGGCATTGAAGCCATTAAATTCAATTTCAATATCATCAGCTTCAACTGCATCAGGTGGGCAATATGACACACCACACTCTGCCGAAGCAGTACCTGGGCTGATAACAAAAACGCGGATATTAGTTCCTTCAGGCTGATCTGCTAATAGCTTAACAAAATGTGCCTGAGCTGCATCGGAAATGGTAATCATTGCTTGCGGCTCCATCAGGTTATTCCTGAGTATTTCAGTAAGAATTAACTACATAATACCTCGCTCTGTAACATTGTTGTAGTCCTGAGCTCTATCAGTTCCCAATTTTTTAATTCGAGATCTCGTTTAAACCCCAACCAAGGCTGGTCACTTAAACGACAAACTGTTAATTTATTAAGCAAATGAGTATCTAATCTGGCAATGGAATGTTGAAACAGCTACTACCTTTATTCGCGCTTATATGCAGTTTTTTTTCAATGAGCAGCTGGGCCAGTTTCCAACTGCCCGCTAAAATGTATGACAGTAAGATTGAAACGCCCACTGAATTTCTAGGTTACCCTATCGGCACTTGGCATCTTCGACACGATCAAATTAATGTCTACTTGAAACAATTAGCCCAACAAAGCGATAAAGCCAGTCTAGAAGATACCGGTTTAAGTCATGAACAGCGGCAACAGTTAACTTTGGTGGTAACCTCAGCGGCCAATCAAGCTAAACTTAAGCAGATTTTACTCGCGCGTTCACAGGTCAAATCAGGCCAACCACAGCAGGGTCCCTTGGTTATTTGGTTAGCCTATTCAATCCACGGCGATGAAGCCAGTGGCAGTCATGCTGCAATGGCTCTGAGTTACTACCTAACCGCCAGCCAAGAGCCTTGGGTCAAGCAACTATTAGAACAAGCCGTGATTTTGATTACCCCTTCACAGAATCCTGACGGCATGGATCGATTTGCCAATTGGGCGAACAATAATCGCAATCAAACATTACACGGCGATCCCTACCATAGAGAACACAAGCAAGGTTGGGCTAAAGGCCGATTCAACCACTATTTGGCAGACCTCAATCGCGATTGGTTGTTTTTACGCCATCCAGAATCACAAGGACGAGTGGCGTTATTTCATAAATGGCAGCCGCACTATGTCGGCGATTTTCACGAAATGGGTCATCACTCCAGTTACTTCTTTCAGCCAGGTGTACCGCTGCGAACTCACCCATTAACGCCCAATAAAAACCAACAAATTACCGATGAGTTAGCCAACTTCCACCGCCAAGCACTAGACCGAAAAGGCCAGGCTTATTATTCAAAACAATCATTTGATGATTTCTTTTATGGCAAAGGCTCCACTTACCCAGATATTAATGGTGCCATCGGCGTTTTATTCGAACAAGCTAGCGCCCGTGGCCAACAGCAAAACACGGTTAATGGCCTTTTGACGTTAACCAAGGCGATAGATAATCAATTCACCACTTCAATTTCGACCTTAAAGGGCAATTTAGCGCTCAAACAAACCTTAATTGATTATCAAACTGACTTTTTTAATAGTAACAAGAAACAAGGCACTTCTAGTCGTGGTTACTTAATCGATACCAATGACATCGGCATGCGCCAACAATTAGAATCACTACTTAGCCAGCACCAAATTGCATTTAAATGGTTAACAGCAACGCAATCCCAGCAACAGCATGATTATCAACAAACTAGCAGTTTATTTATTCCGCTCAACCAACCACAACGAGATCTCGTACTCGCGCTATTTGACCGAAGAACCGAATTTGATGACGCCACATTTTACGATGTATCAAGCTGGGATCTTGCGGCGGCTTTTGATTTAGAGATAGATAAAAGCGCCAAGCTGACACAGAACCAACTCAGTGATACAGCGCCAAGCCTAGCGCTTTCTCAGTGGCAACAAGATGCAGTGGTATTGATGATTGATTGGCAGCAGCACCGAGCGGCGCCCATGCTAGCAGCATTACTGCGACAACAAATTAGGGTTAAATTTGCCACCTCAGCATTTAGTGCAGCCACGCCACAAGGTGTGGTTGATTTTAGCGAAGGAAGCTTGATTATCCCTCTTAGTGACAATCAACAATTGCGACAACAAATCTTAGATCTTAATCAGCAATTTAAGTTAAATATTGTCTCTACAACTAGTTTTGCAGCCATTACCGGTAGCGATCTTGGCAGCCCAAACTTTAAGTTAATTAAACCCGTCATGCCTCTAATACTCAGCGACCGCGGTACTAAAAGTACTGAGGTAGGTCAGTTGTGGTATCACTTGGATAAAACCTTGGGCCAACATGTTAGCCTAATCAATACGCATCACTTCAATTTGCTTAATTTACATGACTATAGCCACATTATTTTAGCGGATGGCAACTACCGTACCCTCAGCAATAATAGTGCAACAAAGCTTAAAAACTTTATGCAACAGGGCGGCACAATCATCGCGCAGAAAGGGGCTTTAGTCTGGTTAGAAAAACATGACATATTATCTTTTAAGATGCGCCATAAAGGCTTTTATCAATCACTGTTTATCACTGACGACATTAGCTTTGCTGAGCGCAAGCAATTACAAGCCAAAGAAGCCATTGGCGGCGCGATTGTGAACTTACAATTAGACACCAGTCATCCAATAGCATACGGCTACCAAGATAACCAACTCAAAGTAATGAAAAATAAAGTGTTAGGCTTTAAACCTATTGATGAGCCTTTTGTTGTTGCCGCCCGCTACTCTGCGGCTCCGCTTAGCAGTGGTTATTTAGCTGATGAATATCAGCATGCTTTTGCCAATACGCCTGCGATCGTCGTTGTTAAACAAGGTAAAGGGGCTTTAGTGGCAATAACTGATAACTTAATGTTTAGAAATTTCTGGCTAGGATCTGAAAGGCTAATCAATAACGCCCTCTATTTTATGCCACAAGGCCTGCATTAATTATTATTTTAAAGATGGTGCTTCAGCTCTGGCTAAGCACCACACTTGCACATCAATATAATCTGGCTCAAACAGTTTATTAATTTCATTGGTTGTCGTGCCAGTTGTCACCACATCATCAACCAAGGCGATGCGTTGATATGGGCAAACAGAGCGTAGTGCAAAAGCCTTATGCATATTCTGCCGTCGTTGTTTACCGGATAGCCCTGCTTGTGCAGGCGTCTGTTTTAAGCGAACAACTTGATTATCCCACAGCGGCAAATTAAGCCTTAGCGCTAACCCCTCAGCGATCAACCATGCTTGATTAAAGCCCCTCGAGGCTAATTTTTTGGGATGCAGCGGCACCGCGACAATCGCTTGCGGTAAGGTAATTGCGCCTTGCTTGGCTAGCGCTTTAATGCGTAATGTTAAAGCATCAATTAAGGGGCTAAGCACCACTAACTGCTGCTGATATTTCATTGACGCAATATGTCCACCTAGCCCCGCATGATAACTACAGGCAGCAACGACTTTTAGTGGCGGCTTTGCTAAACAGTGGCCACAGTAATCAGCAATAAAATCCAATGGTTTACCACAACCTAAGCAAATTGGCGTTTGGTAACAGGTCGCAGTAATACAAGTGCCACATAAACCCGTTTGCGCCTCTTCAATTTTTAAGCCGCAACAAATACAGCGATTAGGTAATAATAAACGCCAATATGATAATTTAGCCTGTAATAATTTTGGCAATAACTTCATATTATTAGGTACCATAGTTTCTTATTTTGACAAGAGCACTCACCATGCAAGTAGCACCACTTCATATAGAACAACAAGGACAAGGTCCAAGCCTCGTATTACTTCATGGATGGGGGGTCAATTCAGCGGTATTTGGCCCATTAGCTCAAGAGCTCAGCCAACATTATACGGTACTCAATATTGACTTGCCGGGCTTTGGCGACAGCCCGATTTGCTTTGGTGGGCTAGCACAATGGACCGATATGATTGCCGCGCAGTTACCGGATAAGGTAATTGTGCTTGGTTGGTCGTTGGGTGGATTAGTCGCTATGGATCTTGCCATCAAGTATCCCAATAAAGTGAGTAAACTCATTACGGTGGCTTCATCCCCCTGCTTTATGGCTAACGAAACACAGCAATGGCCGGGGATTGCACCTAAAATTCTTGAGCAATTTTTACATCAATTGAGCCTACATACTGACAAAACCATAGAACGCTTCTTAGCCATTCAAGCAATGGGCAGTGAAGATGCCAGAGCCGATATTAAGCAGTTAAAGCAGCTGTTAGAAACTAAACCTAAAGCCCAACCTATCGCCCTAAATCAAGGCTTAGAAATGCTACAAGATGTCGATCTTCGTCAGCAAATTAGCGAGATATCGCAACCGTGGTTGCGCATTTGGGGACGTTTAGATGGACTGGTACCCAAACGCGTTATCGAACTGATGCCTGATAATGGTGATAATGAAATACTCGCGAAAGCATCACATGCTCCCTTTATCTCACATCGTCATGAGTGCATACAAAAGTTGTATAAGTGGTTGCTTATCAATTAAAAAATTTACTTTTACTGCAAATATATTATCATTGAATTAGCACATTTATTAACCAGCTATCGAGCCAATATGTTACTGGTCAGTCATTATCCGCAGCAGCCACTGACAACGACTAACGTTGCCACTGATGCTGCGCGCCTTGATAACCAGCAACGGCCACCGATTATCCCACCTAAAGAGCCAACCAAAGCCCATGAAGAGCGCCAGTTTAATGCTCAGCATGAGCGCACTGAGCAGTCGTTACAGCAAAAGCAGGTTAATGAGAAACAGCAACAAGCAGGTCAACAACAGCAACAACAACGACAACATGCCCAAAAACAGGGGCAGCAAACCTGCCCGCTACCATTTAAACCGGTATTATCTCGCCAAGATCTCTCGCTTGCAGCTAAATCTCGGCAAAAGAGTATCAGCATTTTACCCAGCACCAACGAACTTACCAATCGCGAATTGAGCGAACGTTATCAAAAAATCAGTGCCAATCTTAACCAATTTTATCAAACTAAAGTCAGCCCAAGACCAGCAGCAAAATTAACTGCTTACGCCTAATTAGTCGGTATTTGATATAAACTATTTTGATAAGCCATACTGCCCCATAGTGCGATAGCCAGTGCGCGATCGGCTAATTTTTCAGGTTGTGACTTTGGTATAAGATCATGATTATTAAAATTATATTCAAAACCAACTACAGGCTTATTCGGCTGCAATACAACAACATCATTACCCTGCATATAAGCAAAATTGCGATCATATTGCATCATTGCTCGCCCCGGCCAATCGTCAGCTTGTGCGGTTAAATCTCGACCAATCATCGGATAATGAGCTGTAATGCCCAATAAAGATAATAGTGTAGGCGCCATATCAATTTGACTGACTAATCGGTCATCTTGGCGTACATCTATCTGTTTACCAATCAGCATTCCAGGAATATGAAATCGCGAAATAGGCACAAGTTGTGCGCCACCGACACGACTATCATGATCAGCAATCACCAAAAAAAGTGTGTCATCCCAATAATTGGATTGTTTCGCTAACTTAAAAAATTCACCCACAGCATAATCGGCATATTTAGCGGCATTATTTCGGGTTTGTTTGGGTTGTTCATATAACTCAATACGGTCATCTGGGAACTCAAATGGATCATGATTACTTGAACTAAAAACCAAACTAAAGAAAGGCTTACCTTGTTGCTGCAGCTGGCTAAAAGTACTGTCAGCTTTAACCATTAAATCTTCATCACTGACGCCCCATGAACCGCTAAAGACGGGATCCACAAAATCATCTTCATCAATAATATGATTAAAGCCATTACCTAGAAAAAAACTACGCATATTGTCAAAGTGACTTTCACCACCATAGATAAATGAAGTGTGATAGCCCTGCTCTGCTAGCAACTGGGCAATCGTGAAAAAATGAGTTTGGCTTTTACCTAGTTTAACTACTGAGCGAGCAGGTGTTGGCGTAAAGCCCGTAATAATAGCTTCAATACCTCTGACTGAGCGAGTGCCTGTCGCATACAACCTATTGAAATTCCATGATTGTTTAGATAACTCATCAATATTGGGCGTTAATGGTTTACCACCTAGACATCCCACAAATCTTGCACCTAAACTTTCTTGCAGAATAATCACTAAATTTTTAGCTTTCGCTGGCGCAGAGGGATGATTAACCGATAACGAAGGGAAATCGCTAGAAATAAAATGATCTTGATGTCGAGCGGCTTCAAGCCTTATCCAATCAATAATCTCATCAGTTGCCATATCTCCATATATTTGGCTCGCATCGGCTTCATTACGCATTTGGCTAATGGCAAAAAGCACAGAATAACTTGAGTTAACGACCAAGCCATTAACGAGTGGATCAACACTAAATGCGACCATAGCTGGATTTAACGGTCTATGTCCGACACTCGAACGCGCACCACACACCACCACCAATACCACTAAACATAAATTAATGATGCGCCAGCTAAATTTATGTGAGCTGACTTGATATCCAGCAGATAAACGCCAGCCAGCCCATACCGTGCTAACAGCAATAGCTAAACCTAATAATATTTCAAATTTTCGGCCAGCCCATAGCATCGAGAATACCTCTTTTGGATAAACCAGATATTCCACATATAAACGGTTAGGACGTAGACCATACTCTTCAATAAAGGAGGGAGTTGAACATTCAATAAATACGATTTGCAGCAATAATAGGGTTAAATATAACCGTAAGATCGTTCGCCAATACTCACCGATGCGGCCACCCGTAGCAAAAATCAGTGACCCTAATGCTGGCAGAGCTAATAACCAACATAAAGTGGCTATATCCACCCGAAAACCTTGCAAAAATACGGGGATAAAGCCATCAACTTGAGCGACTCGATCAAATTGCCATAAACTTAATCCCAACCGACTTAGGGTCATTACCAGCAAACAAATAAGACCAAAAAATATAATTAACTTTAGCGGGTTAGTCGTTTTCATTGCTACCCTTACTTGTTATTTTTATGTTAATTTTAAATCATAGCAGCATAATAAGATTAAACACATTCAACCAGCGGTTGATATATACCAGATAGAAAAAAAGCGCCACAGGCGCTTTTTTTAGAAGAAGGAGCCACGTTAGGCTATTTCTTTAACTTTGCAAATGCATCAGCAAAAGCATTACCCATTGCCGCATTGGCGGTCTGTTTAGGGGCTTTATACTGTGACTTAGGCGCAGCTTTAGATGGCGCAGTGCGAGTTGTTGCCGTTTTAGCTTGCGGCTTTTCATCTAAACGCATACTTAACGCGATACGACGACGCTCAACATCAACTTCCATCACTTTCACTTTAACCACATCACCCGCTTTAACAACGGTATGAGGATCGCTCACAAACTTGTCAGTTAACGAAGATATATGCACTAAACCATCTTGATGAACACCAACATCGACAAAAGCGCCAAAGTTGGTCACGTTAGTCACGACACCTTCAAGTACCATCTCTAACTTAAGATCTTTAATATCTTCAACACCATCTTTAAATTGTGCGGTTTTAAACTCACCACGAGGATCTCGACCCGGCTTATCAAGCTCGGCCAAAATATCAGTTACCGTCGGTAAACCAAACTGCTCAGTGGTGAAGTCGGCAGGATTAAGTTGTTTTAATACCTCAGAGTTACCCACTAAATGAGCGACATCAACACCGGCTTTAACAGCGATATCTTGCACTAACTTATATGCTTCTGGGTGAACAGCTGAGCTATCCAATGGGTTTTCACCGGCGCTAATACGTAAGAATCCAGCCGCTTGCTCATATGCTTTAGGGCCTAAACGAGTCACCTTAAGTAACTGTTTACGGTTGTTGAATTGGCCATGTTCATCACGGTAAGCAACCACATTACGTGCCAATGTCTTATTTAAACCCGCTACTTGCGCTAACAACGGCGCCGATGCCATATTCAAATCAACACCGACACTGTTTACACAATCTTCAACCACAGCGTCCAATGAATTAGAGAGCTGACTCTGACTCACATCATGCTGATATTGACCCACACCAATTGATTTTGGCTCAATTTTAACTAATTCAGCTAACGGATCTTGTAAACGACGCGCAATTGACACTGCACCACGAATTGACACATCTAACTCAGGAAACTCTTCCGCTGCTAACTCAGATGCCGAATAAACCGATGCACCGGCTTCACTCACCATCACTTTGGTCAGTGTTGGATGTTCCGCTTTAAGTGAACTAATTAATTCAGCCGCTAATTTGTCAGTTTCGCGCGATGCAGTGCCATTACCAATCGCAATCAACTCAACTTTATGCATTTTCACTAAGTTAGCTAATGTGCGCAGTGATTTGTCCCACTGGTTTTGCGGTGCATGCGGATGAATCACGCTATGAGCCACATACTTACCAGTATTGTTTACAATCGCAATCTTAACTCCAGTGCGTAATCCAGGATCTAACCCCATGGTATTTAACGCACCAGCAGGCGGTGCCATTAACAGATCAGCAAGGTTACGAGCGAACACTTTAATACCTTCTGTTTCAGCATATTCGCGCATTTTAGATAGAAATTCAGTTTCCATCTGCAATGCAATTTTTACGCGCCATGTCGCTGTTACTACCGTTTTCAGCCACTGATTAACCGCACCTTCGCCAATATTCAGTTTAAAGTGATCACTAATAATCACTTCACAATAACTGCCTTGTTTAGCGTCAGTATCAGGATCCGCATTCATGCTTAAACTAAGCATGCCTTCATTACGACCGCGAAGCATAGCTAATGCACGGTGTGAAGGGACTTTGCCAAATGGTTCGCTATGTTCAAAGTAATCTCTAAATTTAGCGCCCGCTTTCTCTTGGCCTTTAATGACCTTGCTCACCAACATCGCTTGTTGGCTTAAATGCTGACGTACCTTTTGCAATAACGCAGCATCTTCAGCAAAACGCTCCATTAAAATATAGCGAGCACCATCAAGTACAGCTTTGCTATCAGCAAAACCTGCATCAAGATTAATATATTGGCTCGCAACTGCTTCGATATCAGCTTGGCGATCTGCCAATAATTGATCTGCAAGCGGTTCAATTCCCGCTTCAATCGCAATTTGCCCTTTAGTACGGCGTTTAGGCTTGTAAGGTAAATAAAGATCTTCTAAACGGGTTTTGCTATCAGCCGTTAATAATTCATGTTTTAACTCAGCGGTTAACTTACCTTGAGTTTCAATGCTAGACAGGATCACTTGGCGACGTTCGTTTAATTCGCGTAAATAACCGAGGCGACTAAACAACAAACGTAATTGAGTATCATCAAGTCCACCAGTGACTTCTTTACGGTAGCGAGCAACAAAAGGAACGGTTGCGCCATCATCTAATAAGGTGATGGTTGCGCTAACTTGCTGCTCACGAACATTAAGCTCTTGAGCAATAATCTTTGCAATATTGTGCATAAGGATTGGAGCCTGAATTCATTAATTTATATAAAATTTACGCCACGATACCACAGCCATAAGGCATGTTTCATCTTTGGCACTATCAATTACTGCTATCTTCTTCAAAAGCTTGATATTGAATCTTATTCACATACCACTCTTTTGGTCCTAACGGCGTTTGCACCACAATTTCATCATCAACTTGCTTGCCTATAATGCTCGAGCCATCGGTGAATCAATGGTGATATAGCCTAGCTTGGTATCAAGTTCATCTTTACCGACAATCCGGTAACGCACCACATCACCTTGTTCATTTTCAAGCTCAAACCATGCGCCAAAAAAGACTTTGCCCTCTTGCTCGGGTCCATAATCAACAATTTTAAGCTCTTCTAAACGCTTCACAAGATAACGAACGCGGCGATCAATTTGCCGTAATAGACGTTTATTATAGGTGTAATCGGCATTTTCTGAGCGATCACCTTGCGCCGCAGCTTCTTGTACTTTTAAGGTGATTTCAGGGCGATACTCTTTCCAAAGATATTTTAATTCTTTATCTAAAGCTTCCCACCCTTTACGCGTAATTAAATGGGCTTTCATAGGGTATCTCTGCTAGTGCTAACTCATTAAATATGAGCATATGGTAACTGGATTTAGAGGGAATTCAATCATGTTAAGAATAGAGAGTGGAAGTGGATGAAAATAAAGGTAAAAGCCAAACCTTTAATCATCATCTGAGTTAAGGCTTGGCTAGATTTAATTAATCTAACTGGCTTAAGAAGAACTTAATACCGTCATCCAATGCAGTTACACTGGTAGGCATCATTTTTGAGTAATGCAAAAATGCATGTAAAGTGCCGGGATACATCTTATATTCACAGCAAATTTGATGATCTTTGAGGATGGCATATAAAGTTTCACTGTCATCAATTAACGGATCATATTCGCATGAGGCAACAAAACAAGGCGCCATATTCTTAGTTAAATCATTATTGAATAAGCAGTAGTATGGTGACTCAGCCTGAGTTTCATCAGCCAAATACATATCACGATAATAGATTAAATCGGCAGGCGTTAAGCCATCCCATTCGCCGCCATATAAGCGCATTGAACGTGAATCTTTTAAGCCATACAAACCGTAATATAACAATAGTCCTTTGACAAAACTGACATCATCACCTGCATCACGCTGCCATAAAAATGTCGCTAAACATAGATAGGCACCCGCAGAGTCACCGGCATACCCCATTTGTTGAGGGTTAATGCCATATTCAGCAGCATGTTGGCGATAATAACGAGTAATGGCGACGCATTCTTCAATCGCTTGAGGGAATTTAGCTTCAGGTGACAAGCTGTAATCAATACCGATAACGACACAATTACTTTGAGCTGCAATTAAACGCATCACCCTATCATGAGTATCCAAATTACCCACAATAAAGCCACCACCGTGGATAAAGAAAATACAATTATTGGTGGGATTATTATTGGGGTAATAAACACGAGTTGCGACTTGACCGTCAGCTACAGGGATCTGTTCATTAAGGGTCTTTGCCATTTCTGGCCCACCCTCATTCCAAAACTGTCGTTCTTGCTGATAATTAAGGCGCATTTGTGGATACGTTAAAGGCTCAGCAACGTCACTAATAGGAGCCGCATGCTGATTGATATAATCCATGACTTGTTTCATTTCGTCAGATAACTGACCGAGAACATCAACTTGACTCATAAAATTCTAATCACCAATTGCTAAAAAATAGTCAATATAGGCTTATAACAAGATATAACTGTGAGCTAAAACAACTTGTATATCATGTAATAATAAATTTTATAAACTCTGAGAAGTAACTCGCAACATATTGTTTATAATACAATATTCTAATTTAGCCAAGCACTAACAACAATCAAAATCAATGCATTATTAATACCAACAAATTCTCTTCACTATGTTAATTAAAGCACATTATTAATCTTCTAATATTGGCATTATGCCTGCGCTTCATCACTCGTCATTGCACTAAATTTTTCCCACAATTAAGCCGTAATTGTTCACCATAAATAAGGATCATCAAGTGAAAATTAGTCGCCCACTCTATCTAATAACAGCACTTTCTCTCTGCTCATTCGCCGCGGTTGCACAACCTGTGGAACTCTATGCCGCTGGCAGTTTAAAAGCCGCGCTCAATGATGTGACTCATGCATATGAACAGCAATATAAAGTGACTGTGAGCAATAAATTTGGCCCGAGTGGACTATTACGTAAAGAGATTGAAGCAGATGCCAATGCCACAGTATTTGCATCAGCGAATATGAAACATCCACAAGCACTGCAACAAGCAGATTGGGGCGGCCCTGTTGTATTATTTGCCCGCAATCAATTATGCGCCCTCACTCAGCCAGAAGTGAATGTCAGCAGTGCAACCTTACTTGATGTGATGCTTGATCAAAATACCAAGCTAGGAACATCGACACCCAAAGCCGATCCTAGTGGCGACTATGCTTGGAAGCTATTTGAATTGGCAGAACAATTAATCCCCGGCAGTTACCAGAAATTATCTGACAAAGCATTGCAATTGACAGGTGGCCCAACAAGCCCTAAAGCACCAAAAGGGTTAAATCAATATGGTTGGGTGATGAGTGAGAAGCAAGCCGATGTTTTCTTAACTTATTGTACCAATGCGGTATTAGCTCAAAAACAGGTTCCAGAGCTGAACATTATTCAAATTCCAGCAGCACTTGCTGTTGGCGCTAATTACGGTCTGATTGTAGATAAAGATGCAATGACTCCATCATGGCAACTCGCTATGTATATTCTGTCACCTAAAGGGCAACAGATACTGCAATCTTATGGCTTTGTAACAAATACAACCAAATAACCCACATACAAAAAGGGTCATCTATCTGATGACCCTTCATTATTGATGAATAGGTATTAATCCATGCAAGCCACAATGGTTTGGCTGGCATCAAAACGGGCAAAATAGGTTTGACCAAGGCTAAGTTGCATACCATCAAGGACTTGATTACTCATTAGTGCGTGTACTTGGCTATTAGTGCCTATCTGTAACGCCAATTCAACTTTATCGCTAGATGATTGATATGCTGCAACTGACCTTCGATTTGATTGTAGCCACACTCAACAATAGGAGTAGCACTAATTGTGACTGCTGGGGCTTTAAATAATAGTAATACCGATTTATTCAAGGCTAAACCAAGACGTTGACTACTCGCATGAGTTACAACGGCAGTCACCATTTGACCACTGCCAAGCTGCACTTCAATTTGATCATTTAAATCTTGTCGATGAATGGCGCTAATTGCACCAGTAAGCTGATTGCGAGCACTGGTCTTTAATGAGAAATGCGCCATTAATTCAAGCAAGTTATCCATGCCAACAGCATCATCCAATAACGCATCTAGCGCCATATTCTGTACTTGCTCTGTAATTGAATAAACTTGTAATAAACGCAGCCCAAATGGGGTCAACTTAGCACCACCGCCGCCTTTGCCGCCTTTTTCACTACTGACGACCTTATGGCTGAAAGCGACGTTCATATCATTAACGGCATCCCAAGCCGCTTTGTAGCTTATTTCTGCTAGTTTTGCGCTTGGCTAATTGAACCTGTGACAGCGATTTGCTGCAGTAATGCGATTCGGCGAGGGTTAGCAAATAGCTTATCCTGAGATGACAGTGTTAATGAGGCCTTTAAGTCCATGAGTCGTTATTTTATCCAACAATAATATAACCTCATATTCTACCCATTCCGTTTATAAAAACCACGATGTTCACGGAAAAGCAGTAAATAACTTGCGCAATCGATATGTAGTAATGTATATATCGCTTAACTTTTTCAACTCAGGCAGATCACCCTATGTTTGCATCATCATTTATTCGCCTCTTAAAAACGTCCGCATTAGCCTTGTTAACACTGACTCTTGGTATGAGCCAAAGCTTTGCACAAGATAAGGTCACCGTTTTTGCGGCGGCATCACTCACAAATGCCTTAACAGAAATTGGCCAACAATACGATAAAAGCCACCCCACTCAAGTGCTATTCTCTTTTGCCTCATCATCAACGCTAGCACGTCAAATTGAAGAAGGTGCGCCCGCAGACATTTACCTTTCAGCCAACCAAAAATGGATGGATTATTTGGTAGACCATCAAGCGGTTGATGCTACAACTCGAGTGACCTTACTGAAAAACCAATTAGTCCTAATTGCGCCAAAATCGAGCCCAATCAAGCAAGTTCAGTTGAATAGCAAATGGGATATTAAAGCCGCTGTCGGTGATAGTCGTTTAGCGGTAGGTAATCCTGCGCACGTGCCTGCGGGTCGTTATGCCAAACAGGCATTAGAGAACTTAGGGTTATGGCAACAAGCACAGCCATTACTCGCTAGTGCTAACAATGTTCGCGCAGCCTTAGCGTTAGTTGAGCGCGGTGAAGCACCATTAGGAATTGTTTACGCAACCGATGCACAAATTGCTAAAGATGTGAAAGTCGTGGCAACCTTCCCTGCAAATAGCCATAAGCCAATTGAATATCCACTGGCCATTGTGGCACAACACCCAAATGCAGCGACTCAAGCCTTCTACCAGTATTTGCAAACTCCAGCGGCTAAAGCGGTATTTGCTCAGTATGGCTTTGGAGTGAACTAAATGGTGCTCACTGACTATGAAGTTACCGCATTATTATTAAGTTTAAAGGTGGCCAGTGTTGCAGTAATTGCCAGCCTTCCGTTTGGTATTTTTTGCGCTTGGGTATTAGCCCGCTTAGAGTTTCGTGGTAAATCGATAGTCGATAGCATCATCCACCTACCATTGGTGTTACCGCCAGTGGTAGTGGGTTACTTATTACTTGTTTCTATGGGGAAAAAAGGCCTGATTGGTCACTATCTTTATGCTTGGTTTGGTATCAGTTTTAGCTTTAGTTGGCGCGGCGCAGCGTTAGCAGCGGCTGTCGTCTCATTTCCATTAATGGTACGTGCGATCAGGCAATCAATCGAAGCGGTTGATATTCGTCTTGAGCAGGCTGCACGTACACTTGGCAGCGGGAAATGGCGCGTTTTTTTCACCATTACTTTACCATTAATGTCACCGGGAATTGTCTCCGGTATGATTATCGCGTTTGCTCGCAGCTTAGGCGAATTTGGTTCCACCATCACCTTTGTCTCAAATATTCCGGGGCAAACCCAAACCATCCCACTGGCGATGTTCTCATTTATTGAAACACCGGGCGCAGAATATCAAGCCATGCGTTTATGTGTTATTTCAGTCGTTATCGCCCTTATGTCACTCATGGCATCACAATGGCTCACCAAAAAAGCACAACAGAGAACCGCATCAGTATGCTAGTCGTTAATATCAAAAAACAGTTAGGTGAAACCCTGCTGAATATCAATGCCGAGTTGCCGTTATCTGGTGTTACCGCGGTATTTGGCCGCTCAGGTGCTGGTAAAACCTCATTAGTGAATATTCTAGGCGGATTATCGACGCCTGACAGTGGTGAAATTAAATTAGGTGATAAAGTCCTTTACCAACAAGGCAAAGTGAATCTCCCACCTGAAAAACGCCATATTGGCTATGTATTTCAAGAATCTCGCTTATTTCCGCACTATAAAGTTCGCGGCAATCTTAACTATGGTAATCGCCACCAAGACCCCACCCAATTTGCCAATATCGTCAAATTACTCGGTATCGAACATCTACTTGATCGTTACCCCATTACTCTCTCTGGAGGCGAAAAACAGCGAGTGGCCATTGGTCGCGCCTTACTCACCTCACCTGACTTACTGCTAATGGATGAGCCACTAGCCTCACTTGATCTGCCCCGTAAACGCGAATTAATCGCTTATTTGCAAACGCTTGCTCGCAACCTAAAACTGCCTATCGTCTATGTTAGCCATAGCTTAGATGAGATCTTACAACTCGCTAATCATATGCTGGTTCTCAACCAAGGCGAGTTAATTGCCGCAGGCCCACTGGCACAAGTTTGGAACAGTGAACAGATGCGGCCTTGGATGCCACCACAAGAGTTAAGCGCCTTAATCCACACCCGAGTCGCAAACCAACACCCACAATATGCCATGACTCAGTTAATGCTCGATGACGGTAATCATCTCTGGGTCAATACTCCGCAATGGCAACAACAACCGAATCAAGACGCGATTATGGTGCGAATTCAAGCCAATCATGTGGCGCTTGCCCTCACGCCACCACAACAATCGAGTATTCGTAATTGCTTAAGAGGCATCATTAAACAGCTTTCACCAAGTGCTGATGGCGACCAGATACAGGTAAAAATCGCTTTAGGAAAAGATGAACTATGGGCTAATATCACCCCGTGGGCATGTGATGATTTGGAACTTTGCGCAGGAAAAACCGTCTATGCACAGATAAAAGGTGTCAGCATGTCACAAAATGATATGGCACAATCTAACTGATCATTCGTACGCTGCATGGCTGCGAGTCATCAACATAAGTTTCGTCCAATTAAGGAACTCGCAATGAAAACTAAGATAATTTTACTCGCATTACTATTATCTGGTAGCGCCCATGCTGAAACATGGCAACAAGTACAAGAGCAGGCCCAACAAGCTGGCCAAGCGATTAAGCAAACCGCTCAAGCGGCATGGGAAACAAGTAAAACCAGTGGCCAAGATTTACTAGAAAAAACCAAACAAGCTAGCCAACAAATGATTGATGAATCAAAAGCAAAAATTGACCAAGGGGTTGATGACAGCAAAGATGCGATTGATGAATCAATGGATAAAACTCAAGATGCCATTAATGACTCAATCAGTGACAGTAAAGAGGCCATCAATAAAGGGATAGCTAACACTCAAGATAGTGCCAATGACACTATTTCAGATAGCAAAGATGCAATCAATGACAGTGCAGATTCAGCTAAACAAGACAGTAAAGATGCATGGAAGGATGCCAAGCAGATGGCAAAAGATGGTCTAAAATGGACTGAAGATACTGCTAAAAAAATGCGTGAATCAATAAACTAATCACGAACTCATCCAATTATTGCGATTACTGGCTGAACATTGCTAAGTTCAGCTAGTAAAAATACACCTCAAAATTTCAGTTATAAAAACACACTCCAAAGTTTACTTTTAATCTTTTAATACTTGCATCAATTTGTATCTACAAGTAAATTGGCGACCTCTCAACCGATTTAATCCCAATAATAGCCTCCGTTATTCGATAATAAACGCCTGATTTATGGCAAAACTATTATGGCTTAACTAAGCTATTTTTGTGTCTTTATACCTTGTTAACCGACTTAGGGTAAGTACTATGAGCCAAACTCGTCCCCATTTAGTACGTAATTTGCTAATTTTAACGCTGGTTGCGCTGGCATTAATTATCGCTGGCTACTTTTACGTTAAACATCAGCAACAATATCCAAGTACTGACGATGCTTACGTGCATGCCAACGTACTTTATGTCGCACCACAAGTCAGTGGTAAGGTATTAAAAGTTAACGTTAAAGATTACCAACAAGTCACCGCAGGGGATTTACTGGTTAAAATTGATCCCGCGCCATATCAAGCACAATTAGCCCAAGCTAAGGCAGCTTATCAATTAGCGACACAATCTAACAAAGCGACCGATGATGCCATCCTCGCTGCCAGTTCAAGTGTCACCGCAGCCTCAGCTCAACTTGAAGATATACAAGCTAACTATCGCCGTAATATGGAGCTTGTCGCAAAAGGCGTATTGTCTAAGCAAGAAGGCGACAATATTAAAGCCCAGCTAGCCCAAGCTCAAAGCAGCCTTGAAGCCAGCCGCGCTAAAATGTCACAGCTGATCAATCAACAAGGCGCAAAAGGCACCGAAGCACCGCAAGTCAAGCAAGCCGCGGCAGCATTAACTATCGCCACATTAAATCTTTCTTATACCGATATTATTGCCCCGCACAGTGGTCATTTAGGTAAAGTCAGTATTAGACCCGGCAGTGTAGTTGCCCCAGGCCAAGCAATGATGCCATTAGTTGAAGCACATAGTTTTTGGGTACAAGCCAACTATAAAGAAACTCAAATCAGCTATATCAAACCGGGAATGTCGGCAAAAATCACCTTAGATATGTATCCTGACTACGTATTTAAAGGACAAGTGCAAGCTATCTCACCCGCCAGTGGTTCATCATTTTCATTATTGCCCCCTGAAAATGCGACAGGTAACTGGGTTAAAGTGCCGCAACGCTTCCCTGTAAGCTTACTGTTCATTCCAGATAATAATGCTAATGCGCCAGTATTGCGTGCCGGTGCCAGTGCCAACATTGAAATTGATGCATCACAGGCTAATCACCAATGAGCGATACCACCGCTCAAGTCACACAAGCCCCTATATCTGAGGGCAACCGTACCTTAATCACCATGCCGTCATGTTGTCGGCCATTATGGTGTTACTTGATATGACCATCGCCAATGTGGCACTGCCGCATATGATGGGGGCATTAGGCGTAACATCAGAGCAGGTCACTTGGGTATTAACCTCATACTCAGTTGCCGAAGCCATTTTTATTCCACTTGCAAGTTACCTGTCACTCAAGTTTGGCGTACGTAATCTACTGCTGGTCTCCGTGGCAGGTTTTGTGGTGTCATCGGCATTATGTGGTCAAGCAGATAGCCTTGCTGAAATGGTATTCTTTCGGGTATTACAAGGGGCATTTGGTGCTTCTGTTATCCCGTTATCGCAATCGATCATGGTACAAATTTATCCACCAGAGCAACGTGGTAAAGCCATGGCGTTGTTTAGTGTCGGCGTCTTACTCGGCCCAATCTTAGGCCCAACTGTTGGCGGTATTATTACCGAACATATGGATTGGCGCTGGATCTTCTACGTTAACGTACCTGTTGGCGGTTTATGTCTCTTTTTACTATACCGTTTTGTCAATCTTGACGGTCGCGGTAAACATAAAATGGATTGGCCGTTAGTAATAGGCATGACCATCGGCATTGGTTTACTGCAAATGGTATTAGATAGAGGCAATGAAGAGGGTTGGTTTGAGTCAAATATGATTCTGTTTTCAACCATTATCTCTGGTATTGCAATCATCTATTTTGTCAGACGCTCTTTGATCACTAAAGGCGATATTGCCCCCGTTTGGCTGCTTAAAAACCGTAACTTAGCGGTGTCATGTTTAATGATGGCAGGCTTCTCTATGGGACTCTTTGGTATCACCCAATTGCAGCCTATGTTGCTGGAGCAACTACTAAACTATCCGGTTGAAACCACAGGTTTTGCAATGGCACCACGAGGCCTTACATCAGCCATTGTATTACTGGTGATGGCGCGATTTATGGATAGAATCGATGCCAGAGTATTGATTGCCATCGGTCTTTGTTTAAATGCTATCGGCACTTATTACATGTTGCAGTATTCGATGAATATCGATCTCTATTGGGTCATCTTGCCGAGTATTATCCAAGGCGCGGGCATGGGACTGGTATTTGCACCATTAAGCCAATTAGCCTATGCCACATTACCAGCCAGTGATACCGTTGGCGGCGCGGTTATATTTAACCTCTGCCGAACCATTGGTGCTCATTTGGTATTTCAATCGTTAATACCTACTTTAGTCGCCAACAACAAACACAGTGGCATGCATTAGGTGCAGATTTAGGCCCATCAAATCCTGTACTGCAGCAAATGGCTGCCAGCCAACATACCAGCATCACCAATCCAGACTTTATGGCACAAATAGGCCAATTGCTACATCAGCAATCCACTCTACTTGCTTTTGTACATACATTTGGCTTTATTTTGGTGTCCTATATTGTGCTACTGCCATTGGTTTTACTGTTTAAAGCCAAAATGAAAAACGCCTCAAGCGCAGCGCCCCATTAAGCACTCTTAAAGGGCGATACTCATTCGCCCTTTGTTACAATTAACTTGATGATATTTAGCGGCAATATTAGTAGAGTTAACACTATTATGTTGGGTGTTTTAAGGTAAATTATGAGCCAGCAAACCAGTAAAGTTCTCGTTATTGATGATGATATGCGCCTACGCGCCTTACTTGAACGTTATTTAGTTGAGCAAGGTTTCCAAGTCCGCGCCGTCGGTAATGCAGAGCAGATGGATCGTTTACTTGAACGTGAGAATTTTCATCTCATCGTACTCGACCTTATGTTGCCCGGCGAAGATGGTCTCTCTATCTGCCGCCGTTTACGTGATTCAGGCAACCCAATTCCCATTATTATGCTGACAGCAAAAGGCGATGAAGTTGACCGCATTATCGGCCTAGAATTAGGCGCAGATGATTACCTGCCAAAACCGTTTAATCCACGTGAATTATTAGCGCGAATTAATGCTGTTATGCGACGTCAAACCCAAGAAATACCCGGCGCACCAACGCAAACAGAACAAGTTATCGAATTTGGCGAGTTTAGCCTAAACCTTGCTACTCGTGAAATGCATCAAGGCGATCAATCTATCGCCTTGACCAGTGGTGAATTTGCAGTACTCAAAGTCTTAGTCAGTCACCCACGTGAACCTCTGTCACGGGATAAATTGATGAACCTTGCTCGCGGTCGTGACTATTCAGCATTAGAGCGTTCGATTGATGTTCAGGTATCACGCTTGCGTCGTTTGATTGAGCAAGATGCCACTAACCCACGCTATATTCAAACCGTGTGGGGCCTTGGTTATGTATTTATTCCAGATGGCAGCAGCAATAAATAATGCCAAACTTTTTACGCTGCCGGCTACCTCATAGTGCCTTTGGTCAAACGGTTTTATTAATTGGTTGTTTATTATTAATCAACCAATTAATTTTATACGGTACAGTGGTTAACTATGTGGTTAAGCCTAGCTACCTGCAAATCAACCAATTAATCGCCCGCCAAGTTAAGCTGCTCTTTGCTGATGGGGTGAATATTGACCGCGATAATCCCTCACTCGTCGATGCGCTAAATGCCAAGGTGATTGATGATGGCATGCGCGTATACAATCAAAAGCAAGCTATCGCTGCGGGTATTGAAAAAGCGACATATTATGGTTTTATCTCCGCGCAAATGTCGCAATATTTGGGTGGTAAAACCGAAGTAAGAATCGATCAAAGCAGCGATATTCAGATTTGGGTTAAACCGCCGCAAGCCCCATCAGTTTGGATTAAAGTACCACTGACAGGGTTGAGTGAATCTGATATTTCACCACTGACCATTTTCTTAATCGTTATCGGCATCACCAGTGTATTAGGCGCTTGGTGGTTTGCTCGTCGGCAAAACAAACCGTTAAAACGATTAGAACAGGCTGCTATCCAAGTATCACACGGCAGCTTTCCTAAGCCATTACCGCTATCAGGCTCATCTGAAATTGTAGAAGTAACCAGTGCTTTTAATCAGATGTCACAAAGCATGCAGCAATTGGAGCAAGACCGAGCCTTAATTATGGCGGGGATATCACACGACTTACGCACGCCATTGACTCGAATCAGGCTTGCCAGCGAAATGATGAGTGCCCAAGACGACTATTTACGTGAAGGCATTATTAATGACATTGAAGATATGGATGCCATTATTAATCAATTTATTGCCTATATTCGCCAAGACCAAGAAGGCGGGCGTGAGCTGACCAATATCAACCAACTCATCGATGAAGTCGTGCAAGCTGAAACTCAACGTCACGGCGAATTTGAACTCAATTTAAATGACTGCCCAGCCATTCCGATGAACTCTATTTCAGTCAAACGGGTGCTCACCAATTTAGTTGAAAATGCTCATCGCTATGGCCATGGTCTGATAAAAATTAGCTCATTTGATCATGAGTCCACAGTGAGTTTTACCGTTGAAGATAATGGCCCCGGCATTAACGAGCAAGATATCGAAAAACTATTCCAACCTTTTACCCAAGGTGACAGTGCCCGAGGCAGTTTAGGTTCGGGATTAGGATTAGCGATTGTGAAACGAATTGTTGAACGCCATCAAGGTCAAATCATATTAAAAAACCGCCAACAGGGCGGCTTATCAGTACAAATTTGGTTACCAAAAACGGAAGATTAACTTCTTAAATCCTATATTTTGCTCCTCCCACCTTATTGCTCAGAATATATATTTTATTGCTATTCAGATACCGCCAACACTCCCCTTCATCGTTAATTTATCATTAACAAATGGCGACAAAAAATATTTAGCCTAACTAAAACGAGGGCATAATGAATATTCATAATTTTAATAAAATGAATAAACTATTCTTGATTTCTATTCTATTAAGCGGAATTTTTATTATCTCTAATGCTATTGCGGAAGTAGATCCTGTTGCTGCAAAAAAACTATTCAATTCTGACCCTATTAAATTTTTAGATCAATACCCGATAAATACATTAGAAATATTTCAAGATAAGAATCTATCACATCAGCACAACCTGAATTTTTTTGGATATATCAAACTAGTCGAAATAGATAAAAGTTTTAAACTTAAATTCACAACTGAAAAAGATCGAGCCAGTATACCTGTATATTTTTTATATCAGCAATATACAAGCAACACGGCTCCAAGCTATATCGATATTCCTAAAAAGTCATTAGAAGGCACCTTAGTTATCTCCCCACCATTGTCAGGAAGTTCCATTATCGTCACAGACTATAGTGCAAATACCTATCGGGTCTATCGTGATAGTCGTCCTAATTCTGCAGTGCTATATGACAAAGTTGTACTAACCGCCAACCAATTAAATTACCAAGATCACAATCATGATGTCGCGGGTGCCTATATCATGTTTAATCAAGAACAATGGCAATTATTAATACAGCCATTACAAATCACTGCCAGTATTGATGAACCATTTAAAAATAAATACACATTCCGTAATAACAAAACGCTTACCATGATACAAAATATGGGTGATGTTAATGACCAAATGATACTAGATAACTTTAATAAATCCCGTAGTGTCTATCAGAAGGCTATTATATCTGCAGCAGAAAATCTTGATATCAAGATAAAAAAAATACCAAAAGATATTGACTCCCCATCAAAATATCCCCCAAGAGTTGATGAGAGTATTAATACAAGTCAATGGCACGAATTAAGGGAGTTAATAAGAAGAAGTCTAAGAGATAGAATATCACCATTAATAAAAGAGATGAATATTATTAATCAGAAAATAAGAAAAACTAAAAACACAAAAATAAAATCAGAACTTGAAATAAACCTCAATGACTTAAAACTATCGCTTGATAAATATGACACAAAATATTATGAGTCACTCAAAACCAGTACAAACCTAGATTGGATATGGTTATGGCTACGTAAAAAAAATCATGACGGTAGTCAAGTTATTTTGGAGCCGCACGGCGGCCCCTTTACCGAAATGAATAAACGATTAATTGATAAATTCCACAGCGAATCTGAATTATTAGAAAATTTAAACGGCTCTAAAGCCAAAGCGTTTGAATATGGAAAAAGTCACTATCAGGAAATACTATTACAAATTGATAAAATACCTACGAATGCAAAATTTACAGATTTAATACTCGTATTATTCGATGATACTTTAATCCTAAACTACCAACAAAAAGGGGCTTTAGTCCAAAAAATAAAGCTTGATTATCGACAACACTTGAAAGAGATAAAGTCAAAAGGTCGTGAGCGAATAATTAACGTCTTACAAGATCATGGTGCAAAAACCGTAAAATTAACAAATCAGAAAACCATGTTATTAGAAAAAATGGGACGTTGTTTACCACTTTCAAAAATCATGGCAACTGCTATAGCTCAATATGGTGATACCGGTGTATACAGTTTTATCAATACTGTTAACACTGCTGCCGATAATCCTGACTCAGAATCATCAATTAATGTTCTTAACAGTATAAAATTCCTACACATGAATATTACGGCAATGAAATATAAACAAACCGTAGGGAAAAAAAATATCCCAGATCTTATCAGCATGCTGAGTCAGATGGCACTCAAAGAAAACGATTCAGCTATGTTCTTATTGAACACTCACACCCACTCTATGATGATTGGTAAAGTTAAGCAAAGTAGCCTTGTTAATTATTACTTCTACGATCCTAATTTTGGTGTATTTAAATTTCATACCACAGAAGAGCTCGAAAGCTCACTTCACGAGTATTTTATCACTCTAAAACTGGCAAAAATGTATAACAGTTATGGCTCAGGCACAGACCCGATGTTCCATGCTTTACTGATAAATACGAATAAATTATCAAGATTTCGCTTATCAACAGGTCTCACGATTACAGATCTCATTATGCCTAAACAACGCCCTCATAATAGTTCGATTAATCAACTCCAACTCGCCAGTTCCAGCAGTGAACAGCAACTCGAAAACGATATGAAGCTTCAAAGTAACCTGCAAGCACTTGAAAGTGTTCATTTAGCGAATGAGTTCACAGACTCACTTACTGAAATCTATAACAAAAATAAACTGGACGCTTCTTGGTTACCTGTATTTGACAGTATTCAAAAGCACTCTGATGGCGATTACAGTCTCACATTTATCCGCAATAAAGATCAAAAAATGACTCAGATCGTGTTTGACGATGACAAGATTTGGGAATTTAAGCAGTACTATACTAAACAATTAAAGCAACTTAGAAAAACCCATGATTTCTCTTCAACGCCAAGCGAATTAGAGCCAGATGTCACACAAGTAGAGCATCTTAGCAGTTTGAATGCCGCTTTTAATATTAAAGCCATTATTAATACTTTTAGACAACAAATAAACGAACATCATCAAAACAAAAATCTAAATAGTACCTTAAATAAAGCACTCGCTATTCATACTGATATTAACTTAACTCAGATGATTGATAGTACCGTAGTTGATATCCTTAAAGTTGTTAATTTATATCGTATCGCATTAAAAAGTAGCGTTATTCATACTGCCAGCACCTTAAATAAGATAAGCCATATTGCCCATCAAGGTTTTGCAATGGGGCTAGGATTCACCTCAGCTATATTAGATGGTTATGAATACGCCAATGCTCAGAGTGAACAAGAGAAAGCCATTTTTGGTACTCAACTGGCATTTGATAGCAGCTATTTAGCAATCAACTTAGCAAGCGTAGGAACTGGCCTAATAGGTGCGACTACCGCAAGTGCTGTCCTAGGTGTTGGCGGTGATATCTTTGCAGGTCTTACCGTTGGTTTTATTGGCTTAGCCGAGGCTTTAGGCGAAGTTACAGATAATGCAAAAGCAGTGGGCAGTTATTTCTCAGACATAGATAATGCTTATAAGTCAGGTGGTTATAAGACTATTAATAAAAAAATGAAAGACGGTAGTTCTTTTAAAGTCTATAGCCCACTTGCAGGTGCAGTCATTACTCATCTTGATTTAGTTAAAAATAGGATAACATTTGATAGTCAATATTTATATCCAAGCCATCATGGAAGTACGGGGTCAGGAGCCAGTAATTATTTTTTTTTCGCAGGAGATTTCCCACAAGTCCAACATAATAAATCAGCGTCAATCAATATTAGAGCTGCACTTAACTACCCATCTACCGCTGAGATAAAACCCAATAACCAACTAATTCTACTGCCTGCAACCCCTAAATCTTATATCAATTATGATTATCAAATATTACCAGGTGCAACAAGCCGTCACGATAAAGGCTTTGATATTTTAAGAAAAATAGAGAAGACACAAGATTTCGATTATGACTTTTACATTTTCCCTTCTGAATACATCGCCTACAAAATTACCCAAGAATATCAACCCACAAATATAAAAATTGATTTTGATGATCATGACCAAAATGTCATTATGCGTAAGCTCGATAGCAGATTAAAAAACAAAATAAATTACCAATTTACAGGTAGAGGTGGACGCTATCGTATCGGCCTACAAACTGGTGCTAATGTCCAATTGAGTGAAATTGACCAAAGCCAAACAACTTGGTGGATATTTGATGCCCGCTATTTAAAAAATAATCAGCCAACACTTAACAACAACACATTGATGATTGGTGATATCAATATCAACATAGGAAAATTGACTACGCCTAAAATAATGATCATCAAGCAACACAATGAAATGTTGTTAGTGGATATTCATCGTCGTCAATTTATTCCCATCAATGAAGATTTATCAAAATGGCCATCTTTAACTAAATTAAACCAGCAGCTTGAAGCAGAATTAAAATCAATACATCTTGATAGCCAGTTAATTAAAGTGAAAAACTTTATCCCTCAAGGTCAAACACAATCTGTTGGTAACGCCTATTACCAGAGCAAGAAAAAGCGTTATATTTACACTCCAGTACCAGTCCAAAACACCTTTTTAAATGACGCAAAATTAATTGCTATCAATGGTGACCTTGCCTATTTCTCCAATAAACATCAACTATGGCTGGTAGATGTCAAGCAACCAAAAGTTATCTCTCAATATCATCTATTTATTCCAGATAATACCGTGAGCATACCAGTATACAGTCAGGGATGGATAGAAGGTGATTCTGTATATTTTTCGGTAAAACATACACTTGATGACGGAAACGTCGGAAAGTGGACCTATAAAGTCACACCGAATAAATTGTCCCTCATTGATATTAATGGCGATACTCAGTTCATGGCAGAACTGGTTAAAAATGTGAAAAAAAGTGCAACAATGACTAATCAATTTTTCCATATGCGACATGAGACAGACAACTATATTGATCTTTCCCCAGAAAAGAGGATCTTCGCCTCTCGTGCAGAGGTTGTCTCAACTTCAGCCAGTATTCAAGCTCATAATTATCGTTATTGGATTATAAAAAAATCAAAAATATTATCGACTGTCATAACAGCAAATCTCGATACCGACTTACCGAATGACTTACTGCTGGTCAATCATGATATACAAAGATCTCGATTCTATTTTTATTCTCACAACCAAAAAAATCTCTACCTACAAGAAGGCTATAATAAGCCAGCTAAAAAGATTAAGTTTGAAACACCAGCAGGAACATTAACAAGGGTATTTAATCAACAAGGAAAGTTATTTGCTCTCACATCTGATAATAGTATCTGGCTAATTGACAAATTCCCTTGGTTAGCAGGAGTGAGCCATGACTGGCTAATGACGAATTATGCACAAGTCATTAATCAAATTACCCGTCACTCAAATCAATTCCACAGAAAGCAGGCCCAACTGAAAATCATAGGAGCAAAAGACAGTGCAGGTAATTTAGTTAATTTATGGTTTGATCAAGCTTCAACTCAACTCATAGGAACAATTCAAACCCCAGCCAGACAGTCGATGCAATATGTTGGTCTTAGCGAGGAGAATCAATGGGCATGGCTATTAAATCACACAGATAACACTTTATATAAACAGGCTGTAATTACAAATGATATTGCACTTAATAATAAGTTAGTTCTTGCCTCAGACATCGCTGAACCGATTCGCAGCCCATTATTAGCAGGAAAAATAATACAAGCTAGAATTCTAAGTCAACAATTACAATTACACACTCCAGATGGAATGGTATTCGAAATTAATAAAATAGACCATAATAAACAGCAACCGCGACTTATAGCATTAACACCAGAATGGCAAAAATCGAATGCAGATATTAAATTAGCATTACAACAATTAAAAAAACAATATCAACTAGCCGAACAAGTTAGACTCAATAGTACCTCATGGTACTTACCCCATCAGCAGCGTATTTTTAGTGCAAGAATACATCATAAGAAACCATTAGTTTATATTGGAGAATCTATAGACGGAGGAGACTATTTCTATAGTAAAAATAAAAGAACATTATATTGGCAGAAAAGTAAAGTTATCAATATGGGTCAGTATTCATATATCAATATTGAAGCAGGCCATAGCATAACATTAAGAATTGAGAAAAATGCACCACACTATAAACTACCTAGAATTAAGAATATTAATATCCTATTAGTCAGCGGGGCTGATAACCGTAACCAATTATACATCAACAAAACTAATTTAAAGCATTACGGCAACATATTCATATTGTCTACAGAAAGAAGAAATAAACTTAGAATAAAATTCGACTATCCACAAAAATTATTAATCGGTCGTGACAATAATAACTTTTCGATCTATGACCCATTATCTAAGACAAATATATTAATTTTAGATGCGAACAAAGCCAGTAATAATAAATTTATGTTTTACACTTTTAATGGGTGGTATTACTTATACAGTATATTGTCATTAATAGAAAAAAATAGACTAATCAAAAATCAAATATTCACGATAAATCAACTATTAAAATAATCATTGTAAATCAGACTGAGTATTTAGGTGAAAATGATGAAATATAATCTCGCACTAATTATAGTTATCGCGACTCTAGGACTCTGCATCCCATTAGTCAGTCTGGCGATGCCTAATTCAAAAGATGCAATGGATAATTTAATTAATGATCCCGAGGATTTCTTAGATAAATTTCATCTCAATACCCAGGCGATTTTTAAAGACAAGAACTTACCATACCGTGGTTATGTAAAATTAACCTCTGAGAACCTTAATGGTTTCCAAGCAGAATATTCGCAAACAGCTGCAGATAACACCACACCTACATTTTTTCTTGCCAATACTTGGCCTAACAATCTCTCGCCATCTTATATTGATGTCCCCAAAAAAGCGATTATCGATGGCACTTTGGTGTTAACCCCACCTTTAACTGGAGCTTCTATTGTTGTAACTGATCATAATAGGCACTTTTATCGAGTATATCGAGATAGCCGTACTAATATTGCCGTTGTCTACGATAATGTCGTGTTTGCTGCTGAACAAGCAAACTACCACAGTGAAAAGCCCAATTCAGATATCGCGGGAGCACTTCTTATTTATAAAAACCAGCAGTGGCAACTGATCCTACAGCCTCTTCAGTTAATTAATGATCCTCAGCAACCATTAAAAACATTATTGCTTAAACGCAATAATTTACCTGACACAATGGTACAGCACCTAGGCGATATAAATGACCAATTATTGTTAACACAATTCACCCATATACGAAAACAACTCCAATCTCATATTGTTATGTTAACTAAAGAGATAGGCATTGATATACAAAACATACCGACTGAACATGATTACATCGATGGTACATCAATGAGAGTTGATGAAAGCACCGCATTAAGAGAATGGCATGAATTAAGAGAGCTCATAAAACGTAAAATTAATGATGATTTAGCCCCAATAATCCAGCAACAAGGGGAATTATTTTCTCAAGTAGAAAAAGCAAAAGAACCAGAAAAAACAGAACTATACAACCAAATCGATATTAATGAACATACGCTTGAATACTACGACTCTAGATATACAAAAGCCTTGGGAAGAAGTTATTTACTTGATACCACATGGCTGTGGTTACAAAAGAAAGTCCATGAGGGTATTGATAATGTTCTTGCTCCCTATAATGACCCATCTATAGACCCAAATAGACTTCTCATCACCAAATATCTGCTTGAATCTGAACGGCTAGAAAACCTATCTGGTCAACATAATATGGGTTTCAAATATGGCATGCAGCATTTTAAAAAAATTCCCATTCCGGGAACAGAAAAATCAATGACATTTACTGAACTGATGGCTCTATTTTTTAATAATGACCATATTCTAACTAATGAGCAAAAAGGTGCACTATTTCGTCATACAGAAGAATCCTATCAGTCATTTGTCGTAAATTATGTATTAAATGAGACTCAACGAGTTAAACAGTACATGCAAAATCAAGGAGCAAAACAGATAAAACTAGCACCACAAGATATGATTTTATTAGGAAAAATAGGCAACTGCGTCGGACTATCTCGTTCAATGGCCGTCGCGATTGCTCAACAAGGTGATAATGGAATCAATAAATTCACTGCGACTCTGTTTAAGACTATGGCAAACCCAAAATCGATATCCAGCATTAATGTCTATAACAGTCTAAAACAGTTACACCTGCACCCATTAGCTGATCGAGCTTCAATCAATAAAGGCATAATAGCAATTAAAGATATTGTCTCAATGTTAAAAAGAGCCAGTGTTAATAATGGTAGTATTATGCTCACAATTAATACTCAAAATCATGCGATGTTAGCGGGGAAGACTAATATTAACAATGAAGTTAGTTATTATTTTTATGACCCTAATTTCGGTGTATTTAAATTTACAAGTCACAAAGCGCTAAAAAAAGCACTTAGACAGCACTTTATAAAAAACAAATATGCAGAAAAATATGAATCTTTTGGTACAACAAGCAAACCATTATTTGATATAGATCTTCTTAATCCATCTCAATTAGGAAATATTAATCTTTCTACCGGATTATCAATTGAGACTATGATTGATCCGCAAGATAGTCCCCGCCAACAGCTATCACAAGCTACCGCACATGAATTTGCAGACATTGCTGACAATTTAACCAGAAATGCAGACTTTAAATCCAATATGAATATATTGAGAACAATCAATATAACCAACCGAGCCATCGACTCAATAAAAAATCTTTATAAAGCTAACCAACTAAATATGAATTGGTTCCCAGTATTTGATAGTTTACAAAAAATAAAAAAAAATCATTTCACTCTTCACTTTATACAGAGTGATAGAGATAAGATTAAAATTGTTAAATTTAAAGATAAAAGCCTATGGGAATTCAAAAATCATCTAGATGAAAAATTTGAAAGCATAAAGAAAATATATGACTTCAAAAATAATAAACCATTAATTGATAATCATATTGGTGACATAGAAAGCATTAATGGATTAAGTGCGGCAATAACGATACAAACCGTCATGAACTTTTTTAAAAATCATTATAATAAAAAACAAAATGAAAGTATTAATAGCAAACTTTCAACAGCTATGGAAATCCATTCCTATATTAATTTAACTCAAGTTATTCATGATGATATAAACCAGCTCAATAAAATATTTAAGATATATCGTGCAGTATTTAATGGTGGAATTATTCAAACCACAATGACTCTAAGTAAAATTCCTCATATTATCAACCAAGGCGCGAGTATCATTTATGGCCCAGCAGCAATCGTACTTGATAGTTATGAATTAGCTCATGCTCAAAACGAGCAACAAAAAGCCGTATTTGCAACCCAACTTAGCTTTGATTCTACCTCATTTAGCATTGGGCTTGCAGAGCTAGGAACAGGCCTCATTGGTGCCACGACAGCAAGTGCCATATTAGGCTTTAGTGGCGATATTTTCGCAGGGCTTAGCATTGGTTTTATCGGGTTAGCACAAACATTAGGCGAAGTTGCAGATGATGCCAAAGCGGTAGGTCGCTATTTTGCTATTATCAATAATGCGTACAAATTAGGCGGCTACCAAACTGCCCATAAAAAACTGAAAGATGGCACCAAATATAATTTTTATAGCCCGTTAGATGGTGCTGTCATTACTCATCTTGATTTAACCAATAACCAAATCACTTTTGATAGCCAATATCTCTACCGGAGCCATCATGGCAAAACGGGATCTGGTGATAGCAACTATTTCTTTTGGGCCGGTGACTTCCCACAAATGCAAACTAATAAATCACAAGCCATCAATATTAGAATTGCCCTTAACTATCCAGCTAACTCGAAAATATCACCAAAAGATCAAATGATTGTATTACCGATTACGCCTAAATCTTATATCGGTTATACCTACCAAATCTTGCCAGGGGCAACAACGCTTCAAGCGAGTGGTTTTGATGTATTACGCAAGCTAGAAAAAGCACGCACCTTTGATTATGATTTTTATAGTTTCCCTTCTGAATATATCGTTCGAAAAATCACTCAGGAATATATTGATACTAAAATTACGGTTGATTTACCAACACATAAACAAACCCTGATAATGCGCAAACTAAGTTCAGCATTCCAGAATAAACTACACTATGATCTGGCTGGTAATGGCAGCCTATATCATATTCATTTGCAAACCGGCGCCCAGTTAACATTACGCAACCAAACACAATCGAGTACATGGATATTAGATGCTCGTAGTCTCACACATAAAGCCCACTCACTCACTGGCAAAGTCCTAAAAATTGGCACTGTTACGATTAATATTTCATCATTAGCTCAAGATAAAATCATCATCATTAATCAATATAATGAACTTCTATCTGTTGATCTAAATACAAAAAAATTTATCCCATTAAGTGAAGATGCTTCTCAATGGCAGTCATTGACACAATTAAGTCAACATTTAGACGCCACCATCGATAGTCAACATCTTAATAGCAAATTTATTCAAATAAATAATTTTATCCCACAAGGAAAAACTCAGCCAGTCGGTACCGCTTACTATCAAACGAATAAAAAGCGCTTTGTTTATACCCCATTAGCTGCACAAGGGGCATTTTTAAATCAGGCAAAACTTATCGCCATCAAAGATAACGATGCTTATTTTCATGCCGCCAATGAACTTTGGCGAGTAGATTTAAAACGCCAAAAAGTTGTCAGTCAATATCGTTTATTTGATTGGCTACACACCCAAACTCAACCAATAAAAACGCATGCATGGGTTGAAGGACAAAATTTATTTTTTGCTGTTACTCAACAAATGGATAATGGCCTTAATGCAAAGTGGACTTATAGGGTTAAAAAAAACAAACTGGCACTCATTAGCATCAATGGTGATACGCAACTTATTGCGGCTCTAAATTCAGATGATGCAAGAAATGAAACAGATACTCGAGCATTTTTCAAAATAACAGATCATTACTTAAACGGTAAAACAGATCTGCAACCTCAAAAGTGGGTCAATGCAAGTTTGGCACACATTATTTCCATATCTGCCACCGTTAATGGTAAAAAGCATAGATTTTGGGTATTTTCAAAACAAACAGGAGATACAGGTGTTTTAAAAGCTAATATTAATAAAAAAAATGTTGACGATCTGATATTAGTTCATACAGATGGGAAACAACAAAGTCATTATTTTTATAGTGCTAATAAAAAACAGCTTTATATCCAGCAAGGTACTCACTCACAATCAAAACTAATAAAAATACCTCAAAAAAACAGCAAAATAGAAAAAGTTTTTTTAAACAATAACAAATTATTTGCTATCACTACAGATAACAATATTTGGTTAATAAACCAAAAAGCATGGTTATTTGGTGTCACACCGAACTGGCTTAAAAAAAACCATACTCAAGTATTAAATAAAATAACCACTCTGACTCAAAGTCAATCAAACAAAGTTGCACAACTGAGCATTTTAGGACTAACGAATGACAATAATGATAAAGTAAATTTTTGGTTAGATACTCAAACCATGTTGCTGATTATTACCGGTAAAAACCTTAACAATAAAACGATCAGTCTACTCGGAGTTACATCAGATAAAAAATCAGCATGGTTATTCAACAAACAAGATAATAGCTTATACAAACAATCTATCATTACTGGTGATGTTTCGATTAATGACAAATTGAAGTTAATTTCGCCAATAAATGAAGCCCAGAAAATTACATTATTATCTGGCAATATTGCAAAAGCCAATCTTATTGGTCAACAAATACAATTGATAACAATAAATGGATTAGTATTAACTATTGATAAAGATGTCGATCCTGCGAATATTAATAAGCCACTTCTCATTGCTATTAGACCTCAATGGCAAAAGAAAAATAATAACTTGTCAGAATCGATCAATAAACTCAATGATAAATATAGAATTTCAAAAGAAATCAAACTGATAGGACATAAATATCCCACTTGGTACTTATTTGAAAGTAAACGTATTTTTACTGCGAAAATGCAAAAAAATGAAGAAAAAGTAAAATATATAGGAGAGGCTGTTGATGGTGGTGATTATGTTTACAATCAAACAACTAATAAACTATATAGGTATCACAAAGATTCAGCTAAGATGATTGGTATATTCAAACAGTTATATATAAATAACGGAAAAAATCTAATAATCAAAACAGATAGAAGTCAATCAATGACCTCAATCCCCAAAATAAAATCAATCAACAATCTTTTTTGGAGCAATTCTAAAAGCAAATATAATTTCAAATTAACTAACAATACTCTTAAACACTATAACTACATTGTCATTCAAAGTTATAAATACCGAAACAACTTGGTTTTAAGTGTAAAAAACGAAGATAATCTTATTATGCAAAGCAATTATAACAACTTTATTTTATATGATAAAGATACAAAATCAAAAATCATTATAACTAATAGTAAGCTAACTAGTAATAATAAATTCAAAATAACGGTTAATGATAACTGGGTTATCTTATACAGTTTGCTATATAAGATAAAACATGAGAGTAAAATAAAAGGACAATTATTTTACTTTAAGGATAAAAATAAAAGCACCAACAGATAGGAGTAATCCATGAGGATAATATTTTATATTTTAATTTTGTATTTTTCATTTTTAATACCCTCTGCAAATGCAATTGATAAATCACTCTACCCAGATGCAGCAGTGAGTCTTATTATAACAAGACATAATGCAACAAGTGGTGGCAACTGTTTAGGTGTATTTATAGACTCATGGCATGTAATAACGGCAGCTCATTGCGTTATCGATATTAAAGGTTCCCCTGTCAACCCAAGAGTCATATTAATACAGCAACCTGACAAACCTTTAATACCAACAATTAACAATATGGACACTTCAAATCTTCTAAGAGTAGACTCAGTTAATATTCACCCTGATTTTAAAGGAACATCATATGCCGATATTGCAGTACTAAAATTATCACAATCCGTATCCTTACCAAATAATGATACGGACAAAACTCTTGAACATGGAAATTTAAATAGATATTTAAATAACGTAGATTCATTATTATGGACGGTTTATCGTAGCCAAGTAATTAAAGATTCACTAGGTAATAAAAATATTCAACTTAATTACCATCAAACAAAATTATTCCCTGGTCAAAAAGCGAGACAAAAATTTGTTGATATTAAAAATACTTTAGAAAATTGCGGTATAACAAATATTAATGTAAACCTTTTTGCTGATATAGAACATACTTTGATCGATAACTTTATCTTTGCATTCAATGAGAGTGATAAAGAGATTTATAAACCTTCCGGTTCATCTGGAGGCCCCATTATTTCATATGACCAAAATGATTATAAATATTGGTTTTTAGATGGGATTTTAAGTGGTGGGAAAATATATAAATGCGGTGAAAAATACTACTCATACGAAATATATGTAAGCAACTATGCTTTCGCTAACTGGATTGATAGCATCGTTGGCTACTCACGAAAAAAACGTTCAAT
This sequence comes from Shewanella marina JCM 15074, assembly GCF_000614975.1. GTDB lineage: Bacteria > Pseudomonadota > Gammaproteobacteria > Enterobacterales > Shewanellaceae > Shewanella > Shewanella marina. The sequence continues at coordinate 38,735 of NZ_BALM01000015.1, read as the reverse complement.
AATTACGCCTCCAGACGCCAAAAAACAAAAAGAAATACAAATCGATTTTAGCAAGTCAGGTACTCAGTACTCCATTCCTAAACAACCTAATAATGCAACAGGATTTCTAGCATATAGTGGTGTACTACACTTCCCTTCAAAACTGGTATGGAATAATTCCAATCCAACTAAATTTGTTATCAATCTAAAAGATTCAACAGGAATAGTGTACCCCGTTAATTTAAGTGGCACACTTGGTTATGGGGCTTGTAGATACGGTGCATTAAATTCAACCGCTACTTGTAATTCTCGTGAAGGCAAAGGCCTAATACTTAATTTTGATGATAACGAACACCTACCTAAAAATTTAACCTTAATGGGTTCATTTAAGTTATTACGTAAAGGCTGGCATGACCCCTCATTCAAACAAATTTATCAATTCAATGTCACATACCAATCTAATTAATGATTAGTTGATGTCATTAGAGCCACTAATATTAGTGGCTCTATTTAGAGTAAAAATTTAATCTCTGAATAAGACTAATCGGTATGGTATTTAAAGCTTAATACACTTCTTTCCAATAAATAATGCGATCGTTACCGCGGTAAAGTCCAAAGTCAGCACTGGCTCTTGGGTTTCTGTTCTCAGCGGGAGTATCAGTTAGCCATTGCCAGTAATATTTTAGATAATCAGGTACGGCTAATGGCGCAGTAATCTCACCTCGATAGTATTGTTTATCTGCAGGTAATGCGTCATTTAACTGATCTTGCCATAACAGTTCAAACTTACCCTGTTGGAAATGTGACAAACGAGGACTACCCTCTCGAGTGACTGATTGACCCGCCACAATCGCGGGAGAATAGAGATCTTCGCCATGACCAAGCAGATGAGTATTGTCAATCACAGTACAGCTATCGAGCTGATTAACTTGCCAATTCTGACCATCCCAATATTGAGCAGTAGTAGGCATTCTCAAAATATCAGCTTCAGCACCATAAACGTTATCCATCACCACTCGCCCAAATAACATTTGTTGAACACCAAGGCGTTTAGCAGTACAAGTCACGCCGTTAGTACCACAGTCGCCAGCATGTGCCGAATTCATATCAGTATCGATCAGTTTGGTATATCCACCATCATTATCATTTAAGGCAACCCCCAGCTCCCATTCGGTATAAGGCCCATCAGGCTTAGGTTTTTGTAATCGATGAAAGATAGTATGACTAGCAATTTCAGCGATACCGCGTTGCCAATTTAATGTAGGTAATTCATCAACTCGATTACCTAATTCATGCCCAACTAAATAGTCATCAGCAGCCCAACCAGCACTGGCTTTAGCAAATCCTGCAAAATAATTACGCGTCACATCACTATGCTGATTTAAAGCCTTAACTAAAAAGCGTGTATAAAATGGCTGTTCCATATAACTAAATGGCTTATCAGGATTACTGGCACAGGCAGGTGTTAACGAATAATCCGTGACTTCAAACGCCGATGGTACAAAGCGGCCTATTGCTTGACTTATCCCAGCTTTAATCGGTAACCCCGCATCTAAATAGGTCTGGTTACTCTCCGTTTTAGCACTGAAATTAAACACGCCAACTTCACTCACGGTTTGATTTACGTTGGTATTTAGACCTTGTTGCATATTGATGCTAGTTGTACCTAGTTCCCCTAAAAAGCCACCATCTCGAACTGTTGGCGCCAGCAGCGAATGTCGCAGCGAAATGTTATCCATCGCAAAACTTGGGGTCACGATATTATCGCAAATATCAGCATAAGGATGAGATGACCAAGCTCTTGCAGACACAGCTAAAGGGAACTCATCACCAGTATGTTTATAGACATCACATAGGGCAGGATTATTTTTACAAATTGCATTTATATCTGATGGTTTAACACAAAATCCAAATGGCACACTGTAGACGTTGCCATTTGTGCTATTCATAACTAACCCAGCATCATGAGTCTTGTCACTACCGCGATAATTAGCCAAGATGATGAGTTTGCCAGCATCAGGATACTTTAGTGTTAACTTTGCCTTACCATAAGAATCAAATGTGACAGAGACCGGCTTCATATCTTCTTGCCACTGATACCATTTACTTGGATTATTTTTACCTTGCCAAATATCAAATGTTTTAGTGTCACCGTGTTGGATAAAAGGCTTAGTAATATAATTTACACCAAAATTTAATGATTTTGTCTGACCGCCAAAGGTGGGCACACATTGCAAACTACTATCAGACTTTCGCACGGCTTTAACCATAAATTCAGCAGGTTTATTGGCGTAAGTTTTAACATCACTAATCACAAATCCCGCTTCAGCAAACCGTAACTGACAAGAACCAATTTGGCCATTTTGTTTACAAACAGTTTGACTGTAAGGAACTGCTGACGGCACCGAGTGAGCGACCTCTAACTCAGTTGACTTCCAACTACTGAACTGCTGTAAATAAACACGTTCCAGCCCCTGATTAATCGTCAGTTTGGATTGAGGTAATGGCCGCATATTGCTATCCAGCCAAGTCGCAGTGCCCGCATTAGGATTTTTTAAAGTTGCAATTACTGGTGCATCGAATAACACGCTACAGGCCGCATTTTTACATGCCTTAATGGTTACAGCTAAAGGCGCACAAGATAGTGGGCTACCACTGTAATCAAACTCAAAATGGTCAACTTGCTCACCAATAGGTTCAGAATCTAAAGCACATGCTTCAAAATCACCAATAGCATGATTGTTATAAAACATGCCTGTTGAACCAGTTAATGAAATATAAAAATTCTCGGGTAAGGGAGGCTGTCCAGTAAGTCTAAAGCGTGGGATAACCGTTTCAGTTATAGCAGATCCCTTAACCTTACGTTGTACCGTGACATAAGTGGCGTTGGTTTGACGTGTATCTAAAGTCACAATATAGCGATCACCACGCCAGGTGTATCTGTGCCATTAGTCTCTGATAATGGAGGGGATAACTTTGCTGAATTTGTGATATAAGCATATCGAGTTGATTCAGCGCCGCGAATACCAATTGACTGAGATGGACTATTTATCCCGGTATCTCGTCCAAAGGCCTTTTCAGAAAAGTTACCATACTCATCAAAACCTATGCCTAACCAACCACCGTGAAAGCCTTCCACCGACTCTGAATTAGCGTAACCTAAAGAAGCACCAAAGCCACCGGGAGCGGGCGGTACATCTGCATCTGAAAACACCAACGCCATACCGTCTGCGCCATCTTTAGTCCACGCAGACCAAGCATAATAATCAAAAGAAACAGTAATCAAATTACCCTTTCCTCGGAATTTATGTTTGTAAGTAATAGAAGCTGATTGATTACGGCGGTTATCTGTCACCAGCATCAGATGATTGCTTTGATCAATATGCGGTATCATTGACCCTTGTCGATGTTGAGCAATCCAATTTTTATCCATCGACTGACTAGAGAAATCATCAACTAAACACTGCTCAGGTTTCACTTTGTCTACAGTTTGTAGGGCTATATAGCCATAGCTTTCTTGAGTATGTTTACGCTCATTATCTTTATTTTGGTCCTCATCAACCACCATACTGACATTAGCATTACTCAACTTGCAACGTCGTAACCAGCCACCATCATGACCATAACGAGAGTCTTTTCCTGCCACTATAATCGGCGCTTCACTAAACCAATTTGGAACAAATTCTGTCGTCGTATCGCATTGCTGCTGTAAATTACCAGATTGCCTATTTAATGTAGTTGCTGCCGCAAATTGATAACGAACATTACTCCCATTAAATACTGTACTGCCATGTCCAGGAGCGACTGCAAGGTAAGCAATATCACGTGATGCTAATTGATTAAACGGTGTAGAACTCGGCAGACATTCAGGTTGAGATGAGTAGTAGCGATAAGCTTGAGAAGCATCTATCCCCAATACAGCCTTGTACTGACTCTTAGCAGAATAACTCGTCAACCAACATCTATTTTGATATTCCCTGCCACTACTTTGAATTTGATTCAGTACCACGCTTAATTTAGATGGAATAGGTGTATTTTTATAGTTAAGACTCTTCCCTACGGTGACTTTATTTGTCGTCACTACTCCAGCCATCATTTCCAGACCATTAGCCAATTGATGGTCACCGGGTGAAATAGCAATCCAGTCAACATTATTCATAGTGACAGTACTGTAACTATATGGTGGTGCAGCCAACGCTTGCCACGTAAAGCCGGTTCGAGTCACATCAGTCAAAATTGCAGTTGCAGGCGTGGTCGCTAAAGGAGCTTGACTATTAATTGTTGGCATAAGAAAAACCAAGGGTTTAACACCAATTGGAAATGCTTGTTTGAATCTTATTGTGGATGAAGAAGCTTGCCCATATTGAATATGAAACGGCTGTTCTGTTTCCCAAGAACTATGACATAAGCTACCAAAATCAGCTTCGTTAATATCATCTAGCTCAACATCTATTTGGTTTTTAATTGCTGTAGTTAAGGCTCCTCCGCTTGCGAGGCCACCTTCAATACTCGAGCTAGCGTCCATATCAACCGAGCCAGCAACATACACAATGCCATTAATATGACTGTGGTTACGCATGGTCAATGTACCCGCAACATAGATAATTAAATCGTGCTCATCACCATCTAATCTCTGATGTTCAATTTCGGGATTAATATCGGCGTGATCTAAATGCAAAGAATCGAAATATAACCGCGTCGTTTTTCCATCAGTAAAAATAGTTTTTAAGTTAGAAAAATGACCCGTACTATATTTGTAGTCACCGGGCTTGAAGCGACGAAGAAAGTGAGAGCTACACCCGTCCTTATCACACTGCACATTTCCTTTAGACACTAAATCAATCGGTGGTGTTAATGCATTAGGATGATCACCTGATGCGAGATCAGTAAAAATATCTTGGCAAGAAGCTGCCATTGCCAATGGGGTAGCAATCGCACCACAAACAAGCAGTATCAGTGACAATAAACGAATGACAATTAAAGGAGAAATTTTAAAGAGATTGAACGACTGATGAATTGCCAAGTGTGATACCCGAATCTTGAAATTAATACTTGTAAATCAACATACAAGTCACAAAAAGAGAGCGGACGATCATCCACTATTCAAAATATTTTTCAATGTCTTCAATCACAGTTCAGTTATTTTTTGCAACATAAGATACAGAGTGTATCCAGCGTGAGCGTCTTTCATTCAAAAATATTGAAACTCAACTTCAACAACATCCACTTTATTACGCAGTCGTTGCGAGTATAGTCATGACCATGATTTATCTTTAATTACGAAAATATGCATATTATTTATGACGACAATCGTCATCTACGCAGCTTCTTACAACGTCACAGTCAATCAGAACTCGCGATTCGTAAAGATATCAGCGAACGTTTACCCAAATTAATAATGGAAAATAGTCCAAAAATTAAATTGGCTAAGCCACTACGATTTAATGGCCATAAAATTTATGAGTATAAGATTGTGGCAGATAAACAGCTCACCTGTAGAGTGGCTTATATCGTTACAGATGACACTATCACCATTATTTTTATCAGTGATATTTTAATTAAACGGCTATTTTGCCAACTGTTAGCCAGTACGGAGCTTATTGAATAATAAGAAATAAAAAAGCTCTACCTATGATAAGTAGAGCTTTCTAAGATATTCAAAAAGTCAGAATATTGATTAAGGCTTAATCGCCTTCGCGATGACGCTGATCTTCTTCATCCTGAGATTCAAACTCATCATAAATCACTGGCGTGACACTATCAGTACAGAACCTTAACGTGGCTGGTATTGAATAGTTAGGCACATTATCAAAACTAAATACTGAATAGTATTTCGGAATATTAATATTACCAAAGCGATCTAACGTATAACCATCTTTACCCGCATACAGCTTAACACCGTCAAATGGTGAGCGAGGTGGGTGGAAGTTATTACGTACCACATACGTGCCAACCCAATCTTGACTATCAGGATTGTTCCAACTTAGCTTAACCAAATTATCTTCAATCGTGGCTTGTAGATTTTCTGGTGTAGCGAGTGGTTGTTTACGGCGTTCAATATATTCAATCACCAACTGTGGATACACGATGCCATCGTTGTCACGTGTTTTCCATTGCACCTTAGCATCTTGCTGACGCGACGCCGAAGTAGCACGAATAATTAAATTAGCTGACTTACCTTCATCATGTAAATCTTCTAAATGTTGTCGTGCGGAGCTATCGAATGTGAAAGTTTGACGCGCTGTTTTAGCCAGTTCTTGGCTACTCACCTCATAACCTAAATATTCAATTAACTCGCTCGCTTTGATGCTGGCGTAGTCAAGCTCATCATTATCGACCATGCCTACAGTAAAGCGCATGGGTTGCGACACACCATTAATGGCGGTACTTTCCAGCACTAAATAAGCATTAGTTATCACCACATCAGTACGTTCTGACAACTTAGGCAATGCAAACTCAATATGACCAAAGATGCGCTCACCATCATTATCAAAACCGCTTTGTAGCGGGCCTTCAATAACTTCTTGTTGGCTAACGGTATGGCACACTGTGCATTACAGGTTAATACCTGTGAGCGACGATGATAGATAATATCGAGATTTGGTCGATAGTGAATACCACCACCAAAACGACCGTAACCAATATCAAACTGCATCATTTGTGAATCTTGCCCTTGCGGCAGGCTATCAGGGCCTTGCAAGCGCAGTAATAAACGACCTTTTTCTAACTGATCTTGGATTAACTGTTTTTCTAATGCGCTTAGGCTCCAGTTTTTCCAGATACCTTGAGTCAATTGATCAGAATCAATGGCATTACCCAATGTCTGCAATGCCACCGCATGATGAATTTGCTCGAAGTTAGTGATATCAGAAATATCATCTGGATTCAGAATCGACACCGACCATTCACCATAATTCTCAATTTTGGCGCCAACACGATTCATTGGATATAACGAGAAAACCGCATCTTTGATCTGAGCATCCGTCGGGATTTTACTCATATCATAGTCAATCACCCCGTAGCAGACGCCTTTGGTTTTATTAACCCCAATAAATAATGAGTTAAGCCCAAAGTGTTCGCTATTTTGAGTGCCAGCAAATTCCCCTACATAACCCACTTTTTCAGGAGCAGGAAATAGCGTGTATGAAAACTCATCTTTCTCAAGATTGGTTTTTATTTTAACTTCTGGCGCAAAGGGTGAAGTAATGCGGCTGACGCGGTTAACTTTGCGCAAGTTATAATAATAACGATGACCAGACTTAATCTGCTTATCGGTATATTCACTTTGCGAAGTAATCGCAATCAAGTTATCGCGGGTACAAGGATCTTTAGCCGCTTCATTACGATAGATCTGGTAATAACAACCTTCATCTTCAGGGTTATGATCCCAAACCAACTCAACATGGTTGGCAGAGTAATCACGCACGGTAAAGTTTTCTGGTCGCTTAGGTGCAAGCTCTGAATAGTTAATCGCCGTGCCCAATGCGTACAATAGCGCTGGAATATTTTCATCCACACTTTGCGACATATTCACTAAATAATCAGGGATATTACGGCTGCCCACCTCCACCACGGCCGCTAAAATGCCACGGTCGTAATAATACTCACGGCCACTGCCATGAATTAAGTTTGCAGGTGGCTTGCCACGGTGAATACCATACTTTCTGCGGGTAACTTTGTGGATCTCCTTCGCCATATTAGCGCACATGATATTTAAATCTGTACCCTCAATTTCAGCCTCATGATTAAACTTATGAGCAGGGAAAAACACATTACCTTGAGAATGGTAATCGAGTGCAATTTTAATATTGTTATGTTGCTCAACAAACTGCTTAATCGCTTGCGTTTCAGGCTCAGAAAAAGCAGCAGGACCACCATAAATATTAGATTGCGTATTGTTTGACTGACGGAAGTTAACGCTGAAATTACGATTTAAATCAACACCAAAAGTACCATCACCATTATCACGTCGGTTTTTACGCCAAAACGAAAAATGGTTACGTGAATATTCAAAACCGTCAGGGTTAAGACACGGCACGATATACATGGTATTACGTGTCAGCGCTTCAACGACTTCAGGATTACTTGGGTAGTTATCTAACAAATATTGAATAAAATTCACTGCTAATTCAATACCAATCCATTCTCTTGCGTGAATGGTACCGGTATACAATAGCGCGGGTTTGAGATCAGCATAGGCCACATCTTGTGAGATGGTGACCATCATAATAGGTCGCCCTTCATGGGTATCACCTATACTTTGTAGCCGAATCAAATCAGGGTACTTTGCCATCGCTTCCGTTAAGAAATCGATGGTATCTTGGTAGGAGAGATATCGTTTTTTCATCCTTGAACCTCAATATTCATATGCCAATTGGCCAAGATTAAGTCTAACTTCTTCTGCTTCAATTTTTGAACCGTCAGGAGTTGTTGCGGAGCATGATTCAACGCATGTAATGTGTCTTCGACACCTAGCGTATCAACAATTTTATTGGCAAATGACCGTCCAATCCCTTTGACAGTCATAAAAAATTCAACCAGCTGCTCATGAGTCATCGCCGGAGTGTCATCAATTAATACCGTTTCAAGCTCGGCATCAACCATCTGAGTCACACCTTGAAGATCATTAACTATAATCGGTTCATCGGCATCAATTTCAGGCACAACCACCACATCAATCGGTTTTGCTACCGTGGCCACAGGCTCAGATTTGATCACCTGATAATGATGCATATCTTGGAAATTCCACGCTTCACTTGGCCACTCTTCAAGCATTTGATGCTGGGTTTGCAATAACTGATAGCGTGCATCAGTTGGTGCATATTCGCCCGTATCGGTCGAAAAGTCAGGCTGACCAAAAGTAATATGGCGCATGGTACGCAACAATGATGAATCAATTTTACCTAATTCTTCCCAATTCTTATGCACAATATACGGCTTTCTGAATTGTTGAGGATTCAATGTCCACATTAAATACTGACCAATCCAGTCACGAATATACGGGAACGCAGCAAAAGCCGTAGCACACTCTAAAATGGTGTATTCATCGTCCATACTCACTGCAATATCACAAGCCCAGTATTCAGCATTAGCGGCTTTCGATGCTTTAACGGCAAGTTCTAATACGGCTTCAGGGATCGCTTGATAATCCATGCTTCCGCCCTGACTGGTATTGGTCAACCACTCACCTTCAGGTGGACGGCGCCAAAAGGCACACATAGGTTGATGACCGACCAACATGACCCGAATATCCGCCTTCATTGGCACAAAATCTTGGATATAAGCAGGGTAATAGCGCTTTTCAGAGAATAACCTTAATGCTTCTTCGACACAGTCCACCTTATGTACGAAATAACCGCCATAGTTTGATGGACCGTAAGAGCGTTTGACGATTTTTGGATAACTGGTCTGCTTTAAAAAAGCTAATGCTTCATCAACTTGATAAAAAATCTTAGTTGCCGGGATAGGTAACTGATATTTTTCACAAAAATGAGTCACGTTTTCTTTCGACTTATTACTAAACTGCGTATCAAGTGAAGGAATAAATCTCACATCCGGCAGTGCACGGGCAATTTCACGAAATGTTTCATAAGCCGTTGCCGGAATATTACCAATTAACACTTCAATTTTTTTACGCTTAACTTCATTAATAAAGCGTTGTTTATCATTACCCCAGTGATAGACAACCTGCTCAATTTTATCTGGCCAGCCCTTAAAGTTAGAGCGGTCAAAAAAACGAAGCACATAATCAAGATACAACAGGCCAATTTTAGGGCTGGATACCTTTTTAGACGTCATACTGTAGGTACCTCGGCTTGTAATATAGGATTTAGCATAGGATCGATCGTAGGTAGGCTAATATCAGGAGTAATACCTGTTTGTTGCTTGGGTTGATTTACGGTGCGCTCAATTAAATCAACCAAATATTGGATCTTGGTGTCATTAAAGTTTAAGCCTTGCAGCTCTTGATCTGGCGTCGCAAAAGCAGGAATACCATTAACTTCAATCACCACATAACGTTGGTATTCAATGTCATAAATAATATCAACACCTGCCACTTCTAACCCAGTCACCTTAGCGGCTCTTAATGCTAAATCGACCACTTCAGGTACAGGTTCGCGCATAATTACGCTGCCACCACTAGTGACGTTAGTTTTCCATGCACCCGGCGCTGCTTTACGGCCATAACAAGCCACAAATTTATTATCAACGATATCAATGCGATAATCAGTGAAGTCGTTTTCAATCACACGCTCTAAATAGAACTGTGGTGCATGATGCTGCGAGATATAAGGCATCAATAAATCTAAATCGCGCTCATTTTCTAACTTAATAATGCCATTGCCACCCCAGCCATCAACTGGCTTACAAATGGCTTTACCTTGCCAAAAGCGCATATGCTCTTTGAGCTGACCAATATTGTCCTTACTGCAAACAATATAATCAGTGGTTGGAATATCATTGATTTTTAGGCGATGGGCGGTACGAAACTTATCTTCCGTTAGCGCGAATGATTCATAGTTGTTGATCATCGGCATCATGGTATTAAGCGTTTGGTATAAATAGACTTGGAATGGCGTTTGCTGCCCAGCGTTATAAGAAAAAAACAGATCAAGTTCGTCTAGACGATGGCCATTACAGAAAATATTTTTATCATGAGCAGTCGCATGGGCTAAATTGAGTCCCACAATCGCTTCAATTTCGCGCTCTTGTAGCTGCGAAACAATTTTACGTTCGATTTCCTGTCCACCACAATTTTCATACATCCATAACCCAATCCGATGGTTACTCATTCGTTACTCCTTTAATGATGAATAGATCAAATATCTGCCAATCAATCGTTGTTAATAAAATAGGCGTGGTTGTAATATATGCTCGCATCATGTTGTTGTATATGTGTTTATTGGCGCAAATAGTGATCTAAGTTAAAAATATTATTAACGATGACAGCGAATCTAAAAAGCTGTGCAAGGAAGCAAGTTATGAACCATATTGATTTCACCGATTTGAAACAGGCAATGGCAATAAATTCTTGGACCAAGAATAAAAAAGGCGTCGATAGCTATGGCGAAAAAATGCAAATCTGGATGAAAGATCTCGGCTTTGAATTAGACGTTTTTGAGCGAAAAGAGATAGGTAATCATCTGTTATTTTGCAGTCCAACCCTCACCGACCAGCCACGACTGCTGTTAATGGGTCACTTAGATACCGTATTTCCACCAAACACATTTGAAGGTTTCAAAGAAGATGATGAGTGGATCTATGGCCCCGGCGCCTGTGATATGAAAGGCGGCAACTTTGTCGCGTTAACCGCACTGCGTAACATCAAACAAGAATCTGGCAAGATTTGTAATATCGATTTCCTACTGGTCAGTGATGAAGAAACCGGCAGTGATGACAGCAAACTGGTAACCCGAGAGCTAGCAAAAAACTACCAAGCTTGTTTGGATTTTGAAGCCGCAGGTGTCGATCATGAAGTGGTTAATGGTCGTAAAGGTGTGGCAACCTATTATATTGAATTACAAGGTGTTGCTGCCCATGCAGGTAACAATTACCTAAAAGGACGCGATGCCAACCTAGCCGCAGCTAAACTGTTAATTAAACTTACAGAACTCAGTGATATTGCCGCAGGCACTACCGTTAACGTTGGCAAAATTGATGGCGGCATCGGTGCCAATACCATCTCACCTAAAGCCAGCCTAGTTGTCGAAGCTCGCTTTACCCAAGTCAATGAGCAACAACGAGTCCTTGCCGCCATTGAAGCTGCTACAGAGCAACATGGTGTTGAAGGCGTTACCACAACGCTAGGTGGTGGTTTACAACGTGATGTGATGACCCCAACCCCAGCGCAGCAGCAATTAATTGATCTGTTAGGGACGGTTATCGGCTATCCATTAAAAACCGAACAACGTGGCGGCGTCAGTGATGCCAACGTAACCGCAGGTGCAGGTGTCCCGACATTAGATGGTTTTGGCCCATTCGGCGATGGCGACCACACTGAATTTGAACGCGCATCAAAAAGCAGTTTTAGCCGCAGAATTACTGAAGTTACCGCAATTTTGCGCCACTTTAATCAAGGCTGTTAATCCCTAAAAAATAACACCAGTCTTAGTGATAAGACTGGTGTTTTTTATTGTCATTAGAAGTGTCACAGCAAGCAAAATCTGACAAACGAAAACAATCTTGAATAGATAAATAATATTGCAAATCGTGTTGATGCATTTGCTACATGCGATTCAAAGCATGAGCAGATACTCTCTCTTTAGCCAATTCAATAACAGCATGACCTAATTGAACCAAAGTACCAAAACTTGGCGTCGTTTCAGGTTTTAATGAACGATAAGCACTCGTTCTACTTTTAATTCCTGCGCGTTCAATTACAACACTATGACCAAATTGTTCCACATAAGAACGAATAGCTGCTTGCAAAATGTCAGCTCGACCTTCTTGCATTGAATCCCATGAGGCCTGTTTAATGACCATTTCCATTTCTTTAACATCAAATGGCGTTAAATCAGATTCAGTATAACGACCAACCGTGATTTCTTTTAACGTTGCCGCTGATAATTCAACACCACTCCAATCAAGAGAGCCATCAGCAGTTAATGCAAACTTTTGAAAATTAATCACATGACTAAATGCTTCTTTTTGGAAATACTCAGTTAAGTTCGCTTCACCGATATAACCGTCACTAAAAGTAAGCTCCAGTATAAAATCAGCTATCAAATCAACATCAATTACTTTTAACATACGTCACCTATAATTTACCCGGATTAATACCAGCAACGGCTTGCTCCCACATTGTCATCAATTTTACTCGATTACTTTCAATGTGAGCTTCTGCTCGTTTTCGTTGCTTATTTGGTAAATAACCTTCTAAGCACTCGCCTGTTTCAATTGCTATGATTAGCTCATAACTACCATATTTGACATGAATATGAGGTAATTTATGCTGCTTGTTATCAAAAAAATACAAACAAAATGAAAGCCCAAGCAATGCATCAATCTCTGGCATAGCAACCTCTAATCATCAAATCTGATTAAACTATAGCATCGTATCCCAAAAGAGACAAACTTAGCATATAATGCCCAATCAAGGTATGACAACTAAGAGAATAAGTACTTTCAGGCTCATTTTTGGACAGAAATCAGTTAGAGTCAAAGCTCTTAAAGTGATGACTCTTATTAGGGGAAAGTATGGCAAGCAGATATAAGGTAACGCCTTGTTAAGTAGCAGCTAATTACCACTGCCCCCAAACAAAGCCACCGTAATCACTAAAGCTAACCAAATTCGCCGACTGTTAGCTGTCTGCTTGAGCAATTTGTTATGTTTACTTCTTGTTGTATGCTACTTGCGGTAACACCATAGGAATTGAAAACTTGATTCTAGATTGAGAACTATCAGCCTGATTTTCCTTACCCTTTGCTCCGATCGAAAACCCACTAACAGATATTCCTAAGTTTCCACCAGACTCTGTCCCACTGGTGACAGTAACCGCCACATCAAATGAAATTTCATTGACCTTTAGGTAAGTGTCCTGATCAACCTTTAGTGTTCCATATTTGCTTTCGGACTTAATACCTGTAACACCTTGCGGACATACAAGTGCTTGGGATTCTGATAACTCATCATTTGCTTTCTCTATACCCTTAGCTATCTGGGACAAAGACTGAGAAATAAACTCTTCGAGATTCATTGTTTTCTCCGTAAACCTAACGCCTTGCTAAGCGGCGTGTGGCAATTGGCTAAACTTGCGAGGAACGAGCATGAGCCAACTGTTATACGTCCGTTTAAGCAACTTGTTAAGTAGCTATTTAGTTAGCTTGGTTGATATTCTATCTTCTTCCATTTCAGGTAAAGACTCTAAAACCTTACTCAGATCATCAACTACTTCATACAATTGAGAGTAAAAGTCTTTAAGTTCAATAACCTTTAAAGTAATAAAATCCTTACCTTCCCTCTTAGAACCAGCTGTAGCACTAGAAAAACCAACACCAAAAATTTCATCGTCATTTGAGCGAGCCCAACAAAAATGAGCAAACTGATTCCTTGTTTTTCTTAACTTAGTTAATTTTTTATTAATAGAAGTAATTTCAGCCAATATTTCTTCTGAAACTATTTCTGTACGGTATCTTAACTTATGAAGCTCCACAGCCTCATCTATGGCTCTTTGGAGTTTCATTGCCCCCATTCCACTAGAAAAAACTCTTCCAGGAAATTCAGGGGTAAAAAGCAATCTAGATAGAATAGAACCGAGTATAAATTCAACATTTGACCATTCAACGACAACCTTTCCAATTAACGAAAAGTGCTCCTCCGTTAACTCTGAATATTTAGATGTATGATTTAATGGCATTTGATATCCTATCGAGCTACTTAACAGTATATTAGGCTGAGTTCCGAATAAGAACAGACAGCCAAGATAATTTTATACCTGTAAATTATCCTTAAATGCTCATTTTCTCAATGCGTTATGAAATATTTTACAGCCATTTCACTAACATCCTCTGATAGTGAAAGTCAGAATTTACTTATTTGTGATGTGATTTGATTTAACTATTGGCTATAAATGTTTTTAAACAAGCACTTATAAGTCATTAACGCTAAATTGCTTTCCTTCTTACACCCAAATAATGCTGAAAATTCACAATGCTTATTATAACTGTTTATATGAACAGTTCTTTTGAAGAGGCGTTTCTAAAGCCAAAGCTTTGCTTGCCCTATTTACCTTTTGAACTGCGAAACTCATTTCGAGGCAGAAACCTGTTAGCACGTAAAAATCTCAAACTAAGGATGTAATAAAAAACCTCTTCTCACACAAAGTAAAAAGAGGTCTTATTTACTGCCGACTCGACATTTTGTGCATTAATATAAACATCAAAGCGATTGTTTTTATTAAGCATTAATCTCTAGCAGCATCAATAGTGAACAACCATTAAGCGTTCATTGCGGCTTTGACATAAACATCGAAGCGATTTTTCTTGGTGGCGATAACCATGCTCGGTTTGACGCCATCTAAATCTTCGGCGTAATCAGGGCGTTTAACTACCACGCGCTTACTGGCGAGCGCCATTGCTGGCGCTAATAAACCATCGGCATCGGTATCGGCACCGACTAATGATTGGAATACTCGCATCTCTTTTTTCACCAGCGCTGATTTCTCGCGGTGGGGATACATAGGGTCTAGATAAACCACATCCACTTGCTGACCTAAATCGACTAATGCCGTCAAACTAGAGGCATGTACTAAGCGCATACGCTCAGTTAACCAAGGGCCAATATCGGCATCTTGATAACCACGGCGCAGACCATCTTCTAATAAAGAAGCCACAATCGGATGACGCTCAATTAAAGTGACATTACAACCTAAGCTGGCTAGCACAAAACCATCACGCCCAAGTCCTGCTGTGCCATCAACTACGGTAGGTGAAATGCCTTGTTTTAAGCCCACGGCTTTGGCAATTGATTGACCACGACCACCACCAAATTTACGGCGATGCGCTACCGCGCCTGACACAAAATCAACACTAATACCGCCTAATTTAGGCTCATCACGCTTGAGCAAAGTGAGCTGGTCATCAATAAAGCTCAGCGAAAAAATACTATGTTCATCCCAGCTTAATTGCCAACGATTGGCAATATCAACTAAGCGGGAATCTTGTTGATCAAAATAAATAGCTGTCACTCAGGTCATCTTTAGTAGTCAATAATGACGCTATTATACCCAAGCTACCTAAAGATGCGAAGTTGATAAACTCGGTTTGTATATGCCTTATTGCCAAGCAACGGGGTATGTTATAATCAAAAATCACTCCTAATATTTTTGCAACTGACCATCAGGAATCATCATGCTGAGTTATCGCCACGGCTTTCATGCAGGCAATTATGCCGATGTACTTAAACACGCCATTTTATTGCAAACATTGCAATTGATGCATAAAAAAGCCAAGCCTCTGGTTTATATCGATACCCATGCTGGTGCCGGTGGCTATGCATTAACTGATGATTTTGCTCAAAAAACGGGTGAATATTTAGATGGTGTAGCCAAACTGTGGGACAAACAAGACCTACCAGAATCTTTAGCTGAATACGTGGAAGCGGTTAAGCATTTTAACCACCAGCAAGATGAGCTTGAACTTTACCCAGGTTCACCTGCCATGGTTGATATGCATCTTGCTGATAAAGACCGTATGGTGTTGCATGAATTGCATGGCACTGATTACCAAACATTAGATGAGTATTTTGACGGTGATCGCCACGTTAAAGTATTAAATCAAGATGGCTTAAAAGGTTTAATTGCGGCAGTTCCGCCACTAGAACGTCGCGGTATTGTGCTAATTGACCCAAGTTATGAGATCAAAACAGACTACCAAGATGTTGCCCACGCGATTATTCAAGCGCACAAACGTTTTGCAACGGGCGTATATATGTTGTGGTATCCCGTTGTAAATCGTGAACAAACTGAATCGATGCTACAACTGCTTAAAAACAGCGGCATTAAGCGTCAATTACGTATTGAACAAGCCATTAGTGCCGACAGCAATGAATTTGGTATGACAGCTGCGGGATTATGGGTAATCAATCCGCCTTGGCAGTTAGATACCATCGCCACTGAAATGCTAGATTACCTTGAGCCATTACTAGGTGGTCAAGGTGGCTTCACTAACGTTTGTTGGGAAGTGGGCGAATAACCTCAACCTTATATGATGCATTTTTAGCCCGATTTCAGCTATTACAGCTGAATCGGGCTAAATTTTATCCTTTCTAATACAATTTATTACAGTTACACATTTTTTTAACTGAAACTGATATTTAATTCACCCCCCCTTATCACCACCCTCACCAATCAAACCTAACGCATTGTTTTTAATGGAATAGTAGCTATAGAAAAATTGTGTCATTTTTCAACACCCTTATATTTATTATTGACATATACCACGATTAAACGGGTGTTTAACTCATACTTATGATGTGTTTGCTGACAATTCTTAGCAATTTCGTTAAAGTTGTTATTTAATATGCAAAAAATGACCGAATGCTAATGTCATCTAAGCATTCGTGATGATCATGGATGAACACCTACATAAAAGAATAAAACTATAAAAAGGCAATTAATGCCGTTGAAGGAAGAAAAAAATGTCCCAACTTTCAAATGGCGATCTCGCGCCACCAGCATCGCCGCCACCATCTGGGTGGTTTGTTCGTTTTCTTAATGTTGTTGAACGCTTAGGTAATCTTTTACCCCACCCTATCACCCTATTTGCGCTGTTCTGTGTCGCCGTTATTTTAATTAGTGGTGTGGCAGGTTTCTTTGGCGTATCTGTTGTTGATCCTCGTCCAGAAGGTGCCTCTGGTCGCAGTGCCGATGGTCTTATTCATGTTGTCAGCCTGATGACCCCTGAAGGACTGCGGATGATCGTCTCTAATTTGGTGACTAACTTTACCGGCTTTACCCCGCTAGGGACGGTACTTGTTGCCTTATTGGGTGTTGGCATTGCAGAGCGCTCAGGCATGTTATCGGCAGCAATGCGCTTATTAGTGATTGGCACCTCAAAGCGCTTAGTGACAGTCACGATTGTCTTCGCAGGTATTATTTCTAATACCGCGTCTGAGCTTGGCTATGTGGTATTAATCCCAATGGCGGCAATGATATTCCACTCTTTAGGGCGTCATCCATTAGCAGGTTTAGCCGCTGCATTTGCGGGCGTATCTGGTGGTTACAGCGCTAACCTATTATTGGGTACCGTTGATCCATTACTGTCTGGTATTACTGAAGCCGCAGCGCAAATGATTGACCCTGAGTACACGGTTGGCCCAGAGGTAAACTGGTACTTCATGTTTGCTTCTACGTTTGTGATTACCTTTTTAGGCGCCTTTGTGACGGAGAAGATTGTTGAGCCTAAGCTTGGTAAATACGATGCCAATGAAGCCTCAATTGATCTATCAAACCAACAGATGGACACGGTATCTGCCGATGAAAAGCGCGCACTAAAGTTTGCCGGTATTGCTACCTTAATATTCTCCATCGTGCTGGCGTTACTTGTCGTTCCAGAAGGCGCACCTCTGCGTAATCCAGAAACAGGATTAGTATCTGGCTCACCTTTCTTAAAAGGGATTGTGGTATTTATCTTTGTTGGTTTTGCCATCCCCGGTTTAGTCTACGGTAAAATCATTGGCGCCATGAAAACGGATAAAGATGTCATTAATGCCATGGCCGATAGCATGAGCTCAATGGGCATGTATATCGTGTTGGTCTTCTTTGCATCTCAGTTTGTGGCGTTCTTCACTTGGACTAATTTAGGCGCGGTATTAGCGGTCATGGGCGCAGATGCGTTAAATGCCATTGGCTTAACAGGCCCATTAGTGTTCTTACTGTTTATTGCAATGTGTGGTGTGATTAACCTCATGCTCGGCAGTGCTTCAGCGCAGTGGGCTGTAACTGCACCAATTTTCGTGCCGATGTTAATGTTGATTGGTTATGCTCCTGAAACGATTCAGGCCGCTTACCGTATTGGTGACTCGGTCACTAACTTAATTACACCAATGATGAGTTACTTTGGTTTAATTTTGGCGGTGGCTTGTCGCTATAAGAAAGATCTCGGCATCGGTACCTTGATTGCGACCATGTTGCCTTACACCATCGTTTTCTTTATTGGTTGGGTGAGTTTCTTCTTTATCTGGGTATTCGTATTGGGTATTCCTGTCGGCCCAGGTGCAGCAACTTACTACAATCCATAAGCACCATTAGTCGTCTCTAGTAGATTACAATAACAAAGCCCGCCCTCATGAGAGTGGCGGGCTTTTTATCATCTAATTAAATCAAACAACTACAATCAATTTATGACTCGTTCTGCTTTTGAGTAAACTGTTCAAAATGTTCACTCATATATTTTTCAAATCGACTAATATCATCGACTTTTAAATGGCTTGTTCCAAGCTCAATACCCGCATTAATCCCAAGTAAAGATAAGGTTTTCTTATCAAGATTTTTTGATGTTCTCAAATAAAAACGCTTATTTCTTTGCTCAAAGGATAATAAATGCTGATCAAATAACTTATCAATATGCGCACAAAGTAATAAGCCATTAGCGCCATCTAAGCGCTCTGTACTATCTTGGCATTCACTCCATGGTTTTATATGAGATGCAATTAACATCTCTCGAATATCAACAAGAGTGACGGCACAAACTTCACTACCCCAAGTCTGAGCAACTCGTTCTCTAAACAGACCTTGCCCAACTCTAGCCTTAACTAACTGTTGCTTTTCAGTAAGTGATAAATCAGCATCCATAACCTCTAAAATATCATCAATTAATGGAGCATCATGAGAGATGTTATGCTCATCAGACAGTAATTTATATCTAGCACTCTTATAGCGTAGCGATACATCTTTGGGCGTATCATAAATAACAAGATCATCAGGCATAAATCTAATATTAAAATTTAATAACGGATCATCTTCTATAAGATTGATGGAATTAAGATTAATGGTTTCTAACTGATCTTGCATTTCCCCAAACCAATTATTGGATTGATACACACCTGCAGCAACCTCAGCTTGCTCTCTCGTTAGACATTCCATTTTCTTGATATAGCCAACACAAAGCTTTTTCCCCTGATAAACAGTGAATAGATTAACTTTATAATATTTGCCTTGATGACTTTTATTAGGAGTATTAACTCCTTGTAAAAAGGCATATTTAAATCCTGAAATTGTTTTGGTTAAATCAAAGATCCACTCTTCATGACCATACCCAGGATTCATTTCAAATGACTTTTTATCTTTACTCTTATCTTCGCAACCAGATGGCTTTATCCAGCCATTTGAATTCCAACATATTCTTGTAGCTTTACATTCCATGAAAACACCTATACCAACAATATGACTTACTTGGACTATATCTTGATAAGTTTTTATTTATTCTTTGTTCCATCACAAGAACAAAAAAACATCACTTTATTACTGTATTTATTTAAATATCGAAATAAAAAAATCCCCAGCACTTGGCTGGGGATTTATCACATCAAACTAATGATTAGTGTTCAGGCTTAGATTCGCTTGGCTTCATCTCTGGCGCTTTAACTTTGCGGCTAAACAGACGCTCCACCAGCACAAAGAATAACGGTACGAAGAAGATACCTAAGAAGGTTGAACCCACCATGCCACCCAATACGCCGGTACCAATCGCGTTTTGCGCACCAGAACCTACACCGGTACTGATGGCTAACGGTACAACACCTAAACCAAAGGCTAATGATGTCATTAAGATTGGACGCAAACGTACGCGTACAGCATGTAGCGTTGCTTCAATTAAGCCTGCACCTTTCTCGTAGTATTCTTTGGCGAATTCCACAATCAAGATGGCATTCTTGGTTGCCAAGCCCACCGTAGTTAATAGACCAACTTGGAAGAATACGTCGTTTGATAAACCACGGGTATTCATCGCAATCAAGGCACCAATAATACCTAATGGAATCACCAAGATAACTGAGAACGGTACTGACCAGCTTTCATAAAGTGCCGCCAATACAAGGAATACCACTAGCACTGACAATGCATATAGCATTGGTGCTTGGTTACCTGATAAACGTTCCTCATATGACAAACCTGACCACTCAACACCAAATCCTGGTGGTAACTTACCGACCATATTTTCAATGTCATTCATTGCCACACCAGTACTATAACCTTGTACCGTCGCACCTTGAATGTTCACAGCTGGTAAACCACCAAAACGTTCTAGACGCGGCGCACCAAAGGTCCAGTGACCCGTTGCAAAGGCAGAGAAAGGTACCATTTCACCTTGATTGTTACGTACGTACCACTTATCAAGATCTTCAGGTTGCATACGGTATAAGGCTTCACCTTGTACCATTACTTTCTTAACACGACCACGGTCTAAGTAATCGTTAACGTAAGCACCACCCCACGCGGTAATCAACACATTGTTCATTTCTGAAATGCTGACGTTCATCGCTTTAAGCTTGCCGTAATCAATATCAAGCTGGTACTGAGGAGCATCTTCCTGACCGTTTGGACGCACGCCCACTAGGTTAGGATTTTGCGCTGCCATGCCTAATAACTGGTTACGTGCTTGAATCAGTGCGTCATGACCTTGACCATTCTTATCTTGAAGATAGAAATCAAAACCACTGGCCGTACCCAATTCCATTACCGCTGGCGGTACGAAAGCGAATACAAACGCTTCTTGAATTTGCGAGAAGTAACCCATTGCACGGTTAGCGACTGACTGTACATCAGTCCCCGGTGCAGTACGCTCAGCCCAAGGTTTCATGCCAACGAAAGCAAGACCCATGTTTTGGCCCATACCCGCAAAACTAAAGCCTGATACGGTGAATACTGAATTAACCGCGTCTTTCTCTTCGTGTAATAGATAGTTACTGACCTTATCTAATACTTGTTGAGTGCTTGCTTGAGTTGAGTTCGTTGGCAAAATAACTTGGGTAAACATTACCCCTTGGTCTTCATCCGGTAAGAATGAAGTTGGCATGCGCATAAAGATCCACGCTGTTGCCACCACGATTGCCAAAAACAGCATAAAGAAGCGAGCAGAACGTTTTAAAATTGCAGCAACACTTGCTTCATAGCGGTTAGTTAACGAGTCGAACTTACGGTTAAACCAACCGAAGAAACCGGTATCTGTTAACGAGTGACCTTTCTTAACTGGCTTTAACATGGTTGCACATAGTGCAGGGGTTAGAATCATTGCCACTAATACTGACAATGCCATTGCAGCCACAATCGTAATTGAGAACTGTCTGTAAATCACACCCGTTGAACCCGCCATAAAGGCCATTGGTACAAATACCGCAGATAGGGTCAAACCAATACCCACTAATGCACCAGTAATCTGATCCATCGACTTACGAGTCGCTTCAAGCGGGCTTAAGCCCTCTTCACTCATAATACGTTCGACGTTTTCCACCACCACAATCGCGTCATCCACCAGCAAACCAATGGCCAGTACCATCGCGAACATGGTTAGGGTGTTAATCGAGAAACCAGCTACCGCTAAAATACCAAAGGTGCCCAGTAGTACTACTGGTACCGCAATCATTGGAATTAACGTTGCGCGGAAGTTCTGTAAGAACAAGTACATGATCAAGAATACCAGTACAATCGCTTCAATCAGCGTATGTACCACACCTTCAATCGACTCGCTCACAAACGGGGTTGTATCGTAAGGAATCACCACTTCTAGCCCTTGCGGGAAGAATGGTTTCATCTCTTCAACTTGTTCCATCACCAATTTAGCGGTATCCAGTGCGTTAGCACCTGTCGCTAATTGGATTGCCATACCTGACGCTTGGCGACCGTTGTAATATGCTGCAACGGCGTAGCTTTCAGCGCCCACTTCAACTTTAGCCACATCACCTAAGTGCACTTTGGCACCAGTGGTATCCGCTTTTAAAATGATATTGGCAAATTCTTCAGGCGAACTTAAACGGCTTTGCGCCGATACGGTTGCGTTTAGCTCTTGGCCTTTTAGTGATGGCGTGCCACCTAACTGACCTGCAGATACCTGTGCGTTTTGCTCGCGAATCGCTTGCAACACTTCTGAAGTCGTTACTTGGTATTGGTTTAGCTTTAATGGATCAAGCCAGATACGCATCGCATACTGAGAACCAAACAGCTGAATACCACCTACACCTGCCACACGACTCATAGGATCTTGAATGTTAGCTGCCACGTAGTCGGCAATATCGCTTTCATTCATTGAGCCATCTTGTGACACAAAGCCAAGTACCATTAAGAAGCCAGTACTGGATTTATCAACTTTAACACCCTGTGCCTGCACCTCTTGAGGTAGCAATGGCATCGCGGCTTGTAGTTTATTCTGCACCTGTACCTGAGCAATATCAGGATCCGCTTCAGAGTTAAAAGTTAAAGTAATAGTCGCATTACCAAAGCTATCACTGGTTGAGTTGATATAACGTAAGTAATCAAGACCCGTCATACGTTGCTCAATCACCTGAGTCACTGAGTCTTCAACCGTTTTAGCAGATGCGCCAGGGTAGTTAGCATTAATCACTACCGTTGGCGGTGCAATGCTAGGATACTGGGAAACTGGTAGGCCAAAAATGGCCATGGTTCCCGCTAACATGATGATGATCGCAATTACCCATGCAAAGATGGGGCGATCGATAAAAAAACGTGCCATATTATCGCCCTACTTACTTAGAATTAGTGGCATTAGCAAGGGTCGCGGTTACTGGTGCGCCGGGACGGATTTTCTGTAATCCCTCAACAATCACCTTATCACCCGCAGCTAAACCAGAAGTAATTACCCATTGGTTGTTAATCACGCCGCCAGTAGTCACAATTTTTGCTTCCACTTTATTGTCGCTATTAACGACCATCACAACGCCTTGACCTTTAGGATTACGTGTCACGCCTTTTTGCGGTACTAAAATCGCTTGTGGATCAATACCAACGCTTAACTGAGTACGCACAAACATACCCGGTAATAGTAAACCTTCAGGGTTAGGGAATTGCGCACGAATAATCACAGAGCCAGTGGTTTCATTAACACTTAACTCAGTAAATTTAAGCTGACCAATGTGCTTATAGTTAGAGCCATCTTCAAGAATAAGGCTCACGTTAGCATTAGCCGCTTTATCCAATGCACCTGATGCTAATTGCTGCTTTAAGCGCAACATCTCAGTGCTTGATTGGACGATATCAACATTGATTGGATCAAGTTGCTGTACTGTAGCTAAAGCATTGCCTTGATTCGCGGTCACCAATGCACCTGGGGTAACATTTGACTGACCGATACGGCCAGAAATTGGTGCAGCAACTTTGGTATAAGCAAGGTTAATACGTGCATTATTAAGATTTGCTTTAGCTTGCGCTACGCTCGCTAACCCCTGCTTATAGTTAGCATCAGCAGTATCATACTGCTCTTGGCTAATGGCATTGGTTTTAACGAGCTTTTGGTAACGCTTATAAGTTGATGATGACGCAGATAAAGCCGCATTTGCACGCTCTAATTCAGCTTCAGCACTATATACATTCGCTTTATAAGTCGAATCATCAATTGAATATAATGACTCGCCAGCCTTAACCTCACCGCCTTCCACAAAATTACGAGCTGCAATAATACCGCTTACTTGCGGTCTTACTTCTGCTTCTAAAAATGCTTTAGTTCGGCCCGGTAGCTCAACCATTAACGACTGAGATTGCGATTTAACTTCAACCGCGGTAACAGGAACACTATGAGGTGCACCGGCTCCTTTTGGTGCTTCGGTTTTAGGTTCGCAAGCTGCAATCCCTAATGCCATACACACCACGGAGGTGATTTTAACTAGCTGTCGCATGAAAACTCCTTGCTATCTTCCCTAGCACTAGGCAATAAGCCATCGATATTTAGCGTAGGGAGCACGTATTTGAACAAAATAAATCAGCGCTTTATCTCACAAAGGCAACCGATCAACAACTCGAATTTCAACAAAATTGTAAAGGAATGAAAATTTAGATAATGAACCAATAACATGTTCACAAAACTGACCCATAATAAACAATAATGAAACAGTTAACCAACTTATTCCAATTAAAAAAACCTTTGTATCACGCTGTATCACTGCAAATTTAGTATAAATTTGCAGCAACATTTGAAAAAGATAGGAACCAGATACCAAAAACTATTAATAAAAACAGAACATAAGTGATCGTCATCACGCCACTGCTACATTTGTTCACAATTGTTCATAACCCTTATTAAGCAATTCATGTTGTACCAGAAATTCATTAACAAAGGTTTCCTAATATGAAGTCAACAGAGATGGGAGTTTAATGATGATCAATAAAAAATACGCACTACTAATCGCAGGCCTAATGGCCGCTTCTTCAAGCATGGCTTACGCAGAGCAACCAAATGAAGTGCTTGGCGGCACCATTAACGGTAACCTTACTTTTGCGTCTGACTACGTATTCCGTGGCGAATCAGAAACAATGGATGGGGATGTACCCGTAGTTCAAGGCACCCTAGGCTGGAGCAACCCTGATGGTTGGTACGCTGGTGTATTTGCATCAAACATTAAATTTAAAGATCCTAATCTTGAAATCGTAACCGCACCTTTTATTGGTAAAGCGGGCGCATTTGGCGACAGTGGTTTCAAATATGACGTCATGGTGTTCTCTTACCTTTATCCTGGTGCTTCATATTCAAACTACACAGAATTATGGTTAAAGATGTCAAAAGACTTTGGCCATGCAAGCTTACAGTTAGAAGTGACGCCAACCCTTGATGATTGGTTCGGTGTTGATGGCTGGCACGGTGTTAACTACGCCATGCACCCTAGCTACAACTTCGATAATGGCTTTAAGATTTCTGGTTCTGTCGGATACCAAGACTTAACAGGTAATGGCGCTGAAGGCTGGGGCCACTGGAACCTTGGTGTATCAAAAGAATACGCTGGTCTAAAATTCGATTTACGTTACCACGGCAGCACAGTTGATACAGACCATAAAGTTTATGGCGATCAAACCCTTATTTTTGATGACCGAGTTGTTATCGGTGTTAGCAAGAGCTTCTAATCTCTACTAAGAAGCTCAAAAAAAATCCCCGTTTTTACGGGGATTTTTGTTATCTATAGGCCACGATTTATAAATGATTATCGCCGACACTGCAGGCGAGAATACGGCTGATTTCAGCAAAGCCAAAACCACTCTGCTGCTGCCACTGATTAAATACGTGCTGCACCTGAGCTAAACCTGACTTAGAGCTAAAACCAGTATCCACCAGTTTATGTGCCGTTAAATAACTCTGTACATCACGGGTTAATAAAAAGCTGTCTTTACCAATCTCACGTAAAAAGTAAGGGCCTGTATTACCGCCTAAACGGCTGCCTTTACGCTTTAATAACTGCCATAGCTCAATAATATTATCGCTCGGCCAATTGGCAATTAACTCACTAAAGCTGCCATGTTCTAGAGTAAGCTCATGGATCATCAAGGCATTATCATAGATCGCTTGGGTTTTCTTTTGATGGCGAATTAAAGTCGCATCACTGGCTCTGGCATCGATTTGATCAGGCGACATCATTAATACCTTTTGCGGTACAAAATCAAAAAAGGCCTTTTCATAAGCAGGCCATTTATTGTCAACCACGCGCCATACAAAACCAGATTGGAATACTTTTTTGCTCATTGCTGACAATAACTCAGCATCGGTGTAATGCCCAATTTGGGCATTAGATAAGGTGGTTGGCATTAATAACGCCAATGCTTGCTCACCGCCCTTTCTATCAGCAGCCCGCTGATAGATGGTTTCAAACTTTTCAGCTGCCACTTATGGCTCCTTACTTCAAATTCTGCTGCTTCTTCACCTCTAAAAAGGCTTTCCACTTTAGTACTTCGGGTGGCAAGCTCGGTGCCTCGCCCACATAACCCGCTTGTTCAACTAAATCGGCGACGGGGACTTGCTTGCGTTTACACACAAATACACCCCGCACATGGACAATACAATGTAGCCCTTTATCACTTTCAAAGCGCTGTTCTATATAAAAATATTTCTCGTCCCAGCCGACTAACTTAGTGGCAATATCAAAGGTCGCAAAGGGTTTAATATCTTTAATATAGGTAAACTCAGCCGCATTAACGATTGGCATCCACTTCAACTTTAAAAACTTATTTAATAAGCCCATTTCAGCCAGCATAAAGGTGCGAGCTAAATCCATAAAAGCAGGATAACGGGAGTTGGTTAGGTGAAAATTAACATCACAATCGCTTGGCAGTGCGCGGTAACGAATATGGCTTGTCCCTAAAAAGTCGATATGACGCGCCTGTTTTTTAATGCGCCACAAAAATAACCAGATCAATCTAAAATATAAGTTCATATCTTCATCCCTAAATAATTGAGATCAAGGCTAACAGAGGTCTTACCAGAGAACAAGCCAACAAAAAAGACGCCATAATAGGCGTCTTTTAACAGCATAAAACTCAGATTAATTAAGTAATGGCTGCTTTTGCGGGGTCAACATACGGGTTAACTTCACCAATACTAGCGCAATCATTACTGGCAATAGCATGACACATTGTCATTAAATAATGGTAAATATTGCTGTGCAATTTTGATGACCGACTCAGGCAGTTTAGCCAGAATATTTAGCGCATCAAGCGTGCCAAATAGTGTAGCAATAGTCACTACCACCAATTGACCCACAGAGATTTCACGTACATTACTGCGGCTGATTTTAGGGATAAAAATAACCGCCATAATCAAGGCAATCGCAATCGGACATAACACTAAAATCACAGGCAAGCTTACTTTAATAATGGTTTCTAAGCCCACATTAGAGATAGTCGCAGTTAATAACGTAATCACTACTGCACTGATCTTAAATTTAAAACCGTAACTGTTTTGGTAATATTCAGCATTTGCCGTAGTAATCCCCACCGTCGTGGTTAAACACGCAATTAAGGTAATCACCGCTAACATCACTTGGCCCATCGCACCAAACTGACCTGCCGCATAAGCCGCTAGGATTTCACCGCCATTGGTTGCATGGGCGGCAATGTTAGATGAAGTCGCGCCTAAATAGCCCATTGCCAGATAACAAAGCGCCATTAATGCCGCGTAAATTGCCACAATAATTAAGATATAACGGAAAGTCGCGCTTTCATTACCACTGCTACGTAGACGAATAGTGTTGATGATCACCCAACCAAATACTACCGCTGCAATCGCATCTAAGGTCATATAACCTTGAGTTAAGCCATTGGCAATTGGCGACTGCTGATAGGCTTCAGTTGCAGCCATCGGGGCACCAAGTGGATTAAACAGCGCAAAAACCGTCAATAGTGCCAGCATAATAATCAATGCAGGCGTCATTATACGGCCAATATAATCAACCAATTTACCCGGCTTTAATGCTAACGCGAGGGTGAGTCCGCAAAAAATAATTGAGAACAGTAATAAACCATTACCCGAATAAAATGGTTTGATGCCCATTTCATACGCCACGGTAACTGCACGCGGTAGCGCAAATGCAGGGCCAATGGTGGTTAAGATTAAAAACCAGAAGCTACGATCCATCCACTGTGGTAATGCCGCAGTTAATTTATCAATTGAAGGTAAGCGACCTAATACAATTAAGGTTAGCGCAGGCAGACCCACTGCGGTCACTAAAAATCCAGCAATGGCATATAACCAATTTTCACCAGCTTGTTGTGCCATTAATGGCGGAAAAATAAGATTACCTGCACCTAAAAACAGTGCAAATGTCATAAATCCGATGGCGGCGAGTTCTCTTCTATTCAAACGACATACCTCATATCAAAGTGTTTTGTCAGTTTGCTGGAAGATTAAAAAGGAGAGACTTGATATCCGCCAGCTTAGCTGACGAATAAATACACCGTCAGCGTCAGTTAATAATGACGATGACGACAGAGACAAGCGCGGCCGCAATCTTGGCAGATGCAGTATTAGATACAGCCTGATTGTTGCGAGTATTTAGAAACATAACTCATACGCTCGTGAAATAATGGAGTTTCAATCTAATTTGAAACGCTGCCGTTGTAAAGCATAATTTTGCAGCAATGATTAGCTAAAATAAAACCAATAAAGTGATTTAAAATAAACACTTATTAACAATTAAACAAAAAAGGCGCCACTTAGGCACCTTTTTTAGTGTGTTAACTGCTTAAATATTAAGCTTGAATACCACTATGGCGCAGTAATGCGTCAATATTCGGCTCACGACCTCTAAAGCGAGTAAATAGCTCCATAGGTGCCTCACTACCGCCCATCTCTAACACATTCACCAAGAAATCATGGCCTGTTTCAGCGTTAAAAATGCCTTCCTCTTCAAAACGAGAGAAAGCGTCAGCAGACAATACTTCAGCCCACTTATAGCTGTAATAACCAGCCGCATAACCGCCCGCAAAAATATGCGCAAAACCGTGTTGGAAACGGTTAAATTCAGGTGCAATAATCACGGCCACTTGGCGACGCACTTCATCAAGCATGGCTTGTACTTGTGCGCCTTGCTCAGGCTTAAATTCATAATGTAGACGGAAATCGAATAGCGATAACTCAAGCTGGCGCAACATCATCATGCCAGATTGGAAGTTCTTCGCTGCTAGCATTTTGTCTAACATCGCTTTGGGTAATGGCTCACCTGTTTCATAGTGACCAGAAATCTCAGCTAATGCCTCTTCTTGCCAGCACCAGTTTTCCATAAACTGACTTGGTAGCTCAACCGCATCCCATGCCACACCGTTGATACCAGACACACCCGCCACATCAATCTTAGTCAGCATATGGTGAATGCCATGACCAAACTCGTGGAATAAAGTCGTAACTTCATCATGGGTAAATAACGCAGGCTTGCCATCAACAGGACGACTAAAGTTACAGGTTAAATACGCCACAGGTTTTTGTAGTTCACCTTGGCTTAAACGACGCGCACGGCAGTCATCCATCCAAGCACCACCACGTTTGCCTTCACGGGCGTACAAATCTAAATAGAAGCTGCCACGTAGGGTATGTTCGCTGTCATAAATGTGGAAGAAACGCACATCGTTATGCCAACGGTCAAAATCATATTGCTCTTCAATCTTCAAACCAAACAGGCGAGATACTGTGTAGAACAAACCAGAAATCACTTTATCTTCAGGGAAGTAAGGACGTAACTCCTCTTGTGAAATCTCATATTTATGCTGCTTTAATTTTTCAGCATAAAAACTTAAATCCCAAGCAGCAAGCTCAGACACACCATATTCAGTTTGAGCAAACTCAGTTAACTCAGACAATTCTGCTTTGGCTTGTGCCTTTGAACGCAGTGCTAGCTCGTTTAAAAACTCAATCACTTGCTCAGGGGTATCAGCCATTTTAGTCGCTAATGATTTTTCAGCGTAGTTAGCAAAACCTAACAGTTGTGACACCTCATGACGCAAGCGCACAATCTCTTCCATCAATTCGCTGTTATCAAACTCACCCGCATTAGGGCCTTGTTCAGATGCGCGAGTCACAAAAGCGCGGTAGCACTCTTCACGTAATTCACGGTTTTCGCTGTACATCATCACTGGCATATACGATGGGTAATCCAAGGTAAATAACCAACCGTCTTGCTCTTTAGCTGCGGCCATCGCCTTAGCGGCAGCTTTTGCAGAATCAGGTAAGCCGACTAATTCAGCTTCATCAGTAATTAACTTGCTCCACGCATGGGTCGCATCTAATAACTGGTTTGAGAATTGGCTAGTCAGTTCAGACATACGCTTAACGATCTGACCATAACGTACTTTTTGCTCATCAGATAAACCAATACCTGATAATTCAAAATCACGCAGACTGTTATCGATAACCTGTTGCTTAGCACGAGGTAAAGTCGCGTATTCAGGACTCGCCGCTAATGCTTTATAAGCTTGATACAGACCTTGATGCTGGCCGACAAAAGTGCCGAACTCAGACAACAAAGGTAAACATGCATCATGGGCTTCGCGCCACTCAGGATTACTCACCACAGAGTTCATATGCGAAACCGGCGACCAAATTTTAGATAATTGGTCATCGGCTTCTTCAAGTGGCGCCACTAAATTGGCCCAAGTGTATTCTTGGTTATCTGCCAGTACTTGCTCAATGGTATCGCGGCAATGAGTAATTGCCTGCTCGACCGCTTGCTGAATATGTTCAGGCTTAATTTTAGAAAACTGAGGTAACTCAGTTTGGCTTAGCAACGGATTACTCATTATGATTCCTCAAACAACTTGGGTATAGCTTCTTTAATAAGGGCTTTAATCGCAAATTTCAAGTCCTTAGATCAGTATTAGTCTTATGACCTAACAAACAAAAATCATTAAAACATCGACTAAGATCACACTCTATCAAGCATTAAGATAACAATTTCAACAAATGAGAATTAGGTTACAAATAGTAACAATTATCATTTACTTGATCATAAAATAGATTACTATGATCGCAATTACCGATTACCTGAGCAGATTATGACCTTTAAACATTGCCTATTTTCAGCAGTTTTAGCGAGCTTGCCAATTACGACATTAGCTGCACCACAAGTAAGCCTTGATATGGGCTGGGACAGTAAATATGTGTCGCAAGGTCGTGATAATTTAGATAAAGGCGGTATTTATTGGAGTACCTTAGCCGTTGAACAAGGCAATCTGCATGGCTATGCCACTGTTGGTCGCGGTGACAGTGTCCATTACACAGAATGGAATTACGGCCTACAATACAGTTTGCCGCAAGTCTATGGATTTGAAACAGTTCTAGGTTATCAACGTAATGAAATCTATGGTGATGAACGCAGCCATGACAATGAATTTTCAGCCGAGATTAGCTATCAGCAACTCAGTTGGATCACGCCAAGTATTAACTATACCTATGCCACAGAGGCAGATGGCTACTTTATTGAATTAGCCCTACAACACGACTGGCAAGTAACCTCAAAACTGACCATTAGTCCGTATTTACACCAGAGTTTTGACTATGGTTATGTCAGCGCCGAGCACGATGGTGTCAACAACCTGCTTATCGGTGTAGAGGCGCAATACCAGCTGACATCACAGCTTGTATTAAGCGCTCAGATTAACCAATCTTTTGCTCAGCAAGATATCAAACAAGAAAATGCCGATGACCCAAGTGCGAAATTAGATCAAACCTTTGCAGGTATTCACTTAACTTACCAATTCTAAGCTTTTATTGGTCTAGGCTGTATGCAAGGAAGCACCACAGC
The DNA here is from genome assembly GCF_000614975.1 of Shewanella marina JCM 15074. Classification (GTDB taxonomy): domain Bacteria; phylum Pseudomonadota; class Gammaproteobacteria; order Enterobacterales; family Shewanellaceae; genus Shewanella; species Shewanella marina. The sequence continues at coordinate 7,036 of NZ_BALM01000015.1, read as the reverse complement.
CGAGGCCGATATGCCCATAAAAATAGCACTTTTACTTATCTGTCCCTTACTGATAAGTCCCAATTTAGCCAGCGCAGCAACAACGATACAAACCCCAAGCTTGTTAGTTAAAAGTCATTCCGACCCAAGCTGCCGCTGGCTAAATCAACGCATCAAACACCTTAAAAAACAGATCAAACAAGCTCCACAACTCGGTCAAACCGACCCAATAAAACAAGAGCTTCGAGCATTAAAAAAGGAATGGAAGTGCCTGAAATGTAATAACGGCAATACCTATCGTGACTATCGGAAGTGTCAATATACCAATCGCATTAAAGATATGAGCCATTCAGAGCTTGTCAGATTTTTCAGTTCTAGGCGCATTGATGTAGTAATGGCTATCCCCTTTCAAATCAATGCAACACCGAAATGAAAAGGTCTGAAAAGCTCACCTAGTGCGGGTTTCAAGGCACTGTATACTGCGTTGCATATTTTCAAAATACGACTGCATGGACGCAGGAGGTAGAGCAACGCAGGAGCAGTTGCCGAGAATAACTATTCCAGTCAAATATTCGCCTTGTTTACAGCACCTTGAATTCCCGCTGAATGTTCATTTTCTTAATTTGATTGGTATTAAATAAGTCTAGTTATCACAAAAAAATCCGCCTACAATAATCTGCAGTTAATCTAATACTTAATCGACTCTCGTTGATATCAACAATTACATGGAGAGAAACATGGCTCAACACTTCGACTATATCTGCTTAGGTGCAGGTAGCGGCGGTATCGCATCAGCTAACCGAGCAGCAATGCGCGGTGCAAAAGTGCTGTTAATTGAAGCCAAGAAAGTAGGTGGAACTTGTGTCAACGTCGGCTGCGTACCTAAAAAAGTGATGTGGTATGGCGCACACGTAGCAGAGGCAATGCACCTATATGCCAAGGATTATGGCTTTGATGTCACCGTGAATAATTTTGATTGGCAAACCCTAGTCAACAGTCGTGAAGCCTATATTGATCGCATTCATGCAGGTTACGACCGTGGTTTAGCCAGCAATGGCGTTACATTTTTAGAAGGTTATGGCCGTTTTGTCGATAACCGTACCATTGAAGTCAATGGCGAGCATTACACCGCCGATCATATCTTGATTGCCACTGGCGGCGCCCCAAGTATCCCGAATGTACCGGGCGCAGAGTACGGTATCGACTCCGACGGCTTCTTTGCCCTAACCGAGCAACCAAAGCGTGTTGCGGTAGTGGGTGCAGGTTACATTGCCGTCGAAATTGCAGGCGTATTAAATGCACTAGGCAGTGAAACCCATCTATTTGTACGTAAGCATTCACCGCTACGTAGCTTTGACCCAATGTTGTCAGAGCAATTAATGGCAGTTATGGCCAAAGAAGGCCCAACACTGCACACCAATAGCACCCCAAAAGCTGTGGTTAAAAACGATGATGGCAGCTTAACGCTAGAGCTTGAAAGTGGTGAGCAGCATGTGGTTGATTGCCTCATTTGGGCAATTGGTCGTCACCCATCAACTGGCAATATCGGCCTAGAAAATACCGATGTGACTATGGATGAAAAAGGCTTTATTTTTGTTGATGAACAGCAAAACACTTCAGCTAAAGGCATCTACTGTGTCGGCGATATTATGGCGGGTGGCATTGAGCTAACGCCAGTTGCAGTTAAAGCGGGTCGTCTATTATCAGAGCGTCTATTTAACGGCATGACAGATGCCAAAATGGATTACACAACAGTGCCAACCGTGGTATTTACCCACCCACCTATCGGCACTATGGGCTTAAGCGAGCCAGATGCCGTTAAGCAATATGGCGCAGACAACATTAAAGTGTACAACTCAACATTTGCGTCAATGTACACCGCAGTTACCGCGCATCGCCAAGAGTGTAAATTCAAGTTAGTTTGTGCTGGCGAAGATGAAAAAGTAGTGGGTATTCACGGTATCGGTTTTGGTATGGATGAGATCCTACAAGGCTTTGGCGTAGCATTAAGATGGGCGCAACTAAAGCAGACTTTGATGCCGTCGTAGCATTGCACCCAACAGGCGCAGAAGAGTTTGTTACCATGCGTTAAACGCTGTTTGTTTAGATAAGCGTTTAACCATTAAGGGTTATGACACAGTCATAGCCCTTTTACTTAAACACTAAAAACCTAATTAAGCTTTTGTTTATAAAAGAAAAAATAAGCCACCAGTAAATATTTATTCGAAAAAAGGTGTAAAATCCCTAATAATATTAATCACTACTCAAAAGTAATATGGATAAATATAATCAAATAGACCGTCATAGAAAATCTAATGCTAGCCACTCTACATTTTTAGCATCAACACAAAGCGACAAAGCACGGCTTATTTATTCCGCTGCATTTCGCAGACTACAACAAAAAGCTCAAGTATTTTCACTAGAAAGCAACTCAGCCGTTCGCTCTCGACTTACTCACTCTATAGAAGTTTCTCATATTGGTCGCTATATTATTGCTAGTATCAGCGAACAAATATCAGCATCAAACTTAACAAATGAAATAAAAAAATATTGGCTCGACAATAATTTAGCAATGTCAAATATTGTGGAAACAGCATGTCTTATGCATGATATTGGTAATCCACCTTTTGGGCATTTTGGAGAAGCAGCAATATCTCAATGGGCAAGATCAGATGATGCAATTAATTGCTTGTGTATAGCAACCAATACCGACAAAAAAAAGGTAGAACTTACCGCATTGGATGACTTCAAGTATTTCGATGGCAACCCCCAAGGGTTCAGAATTATTACGAAATTACAGGGTGAAGACGGCTTCTATGGACTAAATCTAACTTACACTCAATTAGCTGCATTCATCAAATATACTCATAGCCCAATGTCAAAAGTCCAGCAAAAAACATCTGCTCCTTTCTCTAAAAAGATTGGATTTTTCGATACCGAGATTGATGTAATAAAAGCAGCTTGGGCTAAACTTAACATGCCTGAACATAGTCGGCATCCACTTGGTTTTCTGATGGAAGCTTCTGATGACATATCTTATTGTATTAGTGATATTGAAGATGGAATAGAAAAAGGGATTATTCAAGAATCTCAATTCAAGAAAGATATGCTAATAGGAATCCAATCTCTCCAAAAAAGTGATGATCCTCACCCAATTTACCAGAAATTAATAGAAAGTCTCAATCCAGATCCTGACACGGCAATAGGACCATTTTTAAACTTCAAAACATATCTATCTAATTATCTTGTAAGTGCCGTAGCGAAGAAGTTTATCGACAATTATCAAAAATTCATTACTTTCGATATTCAGGAAGAGATAATTTCTAAAAATTCGACTGAGCATAAATTACTCAGCTTATTAAAGGATTATACTGGAAAATATCTATTCACCTCTAGCGAAGCTGAGCGTATGGAGTTATCTGGATTTTCAATAATTTCGGGAATATTAGAAGAATATAAGCCTCTATTATCATTAAATAAAAAAAAAGTTTATATATTTAGTTATCAACCACTTTGATGGCATTAAAAATAATGAACTCCATATACACCGTAGATTATTCAACCGTTTACCTCAAAAACACCTCAATGCATACAAAACTGCAATTATAGACAAGTCTATACCAGAACTAAAACAGACTTTACTTTCTGAAAAAGGTATTAAAAATAAAGAAGAACAAATTGAATACTTAGCTAATCATTTTCAAGATTATCTAAACAACACTTTTAAAGAACATTTCGACAAAATTGATTTATATAAAGAATGGAATTTACGTACTCATTTGATCATTGACTTTGTTTCTGGTATGACAGACCAATTCTCAATGGAGTTTTTCCAAATGCTTAAGGGGATAAATGTCAAATAGTCACATCAATAGTGTCCATGGTATGAAGCTAAATCGCCATCCTATTGCCTGGGTGTCACAAATTTTATCCCCATGGGCTCTTAGTCATGCTCATTTATACATGAGTAAATATCACTATGTACCTCAATCATTTCATGATTATAGGGCTATTTTCACTTTACCTATAAGTGATATTACTGAGCGCTCCCTATTAGAAATGTTAGTTTCTTTAGAATCTGAGTATGAGTTAGCTGTACATTCAAAAGTTACTATTGGCAATGAGTCTTATCATCTACCTATGATTGACTTTGGTTCGAAAGGAAACAGTCCATCAGCATCAGAAAGTATTAAAGAATTATGTAGGTATTGGAATATGAACTTCAGCATCTATGAAAGTGGTAGATCGTTCCATGCATATGGAAACAGGCTTCTGACTCATGACCAATGGCTTCAATTTATGGGTAGTTTACTTCTGCTAAACAAACCTAGTGGATACAAACTGATAGATGAAAGATGGGTTGGACACCGTATCATGGCAGGTTATTCCGCATTACGGTGGAGTAAAAACACATCCCATTATAAAAGATTCCCTACTCATTGTGGATTCGTGAATGGTGATACATTCAATATCAGCGAGATGAACTCAACCTCTGAACTATCAGCTTTTATACCTAAGCATCTTTTTGGAGAGTGAGATATCTGAAATTTAAATTCTCCAAAAACAAACATAAATAGTATTTATGCACCATGCGCAAGTCTAGATAAACGTTCGATCTTTAAGGGTTATAACACAGTCATAGCCCTTTTTGTTTGCAATAACTAGAAATTACTAGTGAATCCATGACATACCTCCCGTCATATTCTGCCCATTCCTCTACACTAATATTCATTTGATTTAACTAATAAATGCCGATGAATATTTCTCAAATTGTCGAACAAACACTGACTCAGCTATTAACTAATTTTTGGTACATTCCAGTACTAATGGTGCTACTGGCAATTATAAAAACCAACTGGTGGAAAGGAATTTGGGGCGAGTTTCAAGTCAATATGATGCTCAAACGTCTACCTAAAACAGAGTATCACTGCCTAAAAAATATTACCTTACCAACAGCTGATGGCACCACTCAAATTGATCATATTGTGGTATCTCAATTTGGTATTTTCGTGATTGAAACTAAAAATATTAAAGGTTGGATTTTTGGTAATGCGAATCAAGCTATGTGGACGCAACAGATATATCGTCATCGTAATCAATTTCAAAATCCGCTACGCCAAAACTATAAACATACCCAAACCCTCGCGCAGTTACTTGAACTCCCAAACGATGTTATTTTCTCTGTTATCGTCTTTATTGGTGATAGCACTTTTAAGACAACCATGCCTGACAATGTGACTTATGCATCTGCTTGCCTAAGCTATATTCGTGCTCAGACGGAGCAAGTATTAACACTGGAACAAGTTGCACAAATCACCACGCAATCGCAGATAAGCGTTTAGCCGCTAATATCAAAACCCATATGCAGCATGTAAAACATGTCAAAACGATCAAGGCCGCGAAACTTGAACCAAGTCTGCAACCAGTACCGCCAATTAAGATAAAGCAACAACAGGATATTGAACAAAAAGAGCCCGTAGTAACAATGTCCAAAACTGATATGGCACCACAATGCCCTCAATGCGGTGCATCAATGGTATTACGTACTGCCAAGCGAGGCAGTAATGCAGGTAATCAATTCTGGGGTTGTAGTAACTATCCTAAATGCAAAAAGATGATGGCAATTAATTAGAACAAACAAAAAATAAGGGTTATGACATCGTCATAGCCCTTATTTTATTGCCACTCACTCGCTAATATTAACTGTTTTTATCTGCAGCTAACCATTGAGCAACTTGTTTGGTGTAATAACTCACAATAAGATCAGCGCCTGCACGCTTAAAGCCTGTAAGGGTTTCATAGACCACACGTTTTTCATCAAGCGCACCGGCAAGAGCAGCAAATTTAATGGATGCATACTCACCACCCACTTGATAAACCGCTAGCGGTAAATGGGTTTGCTGACGTAAATTAGCCACCACATCTAAATAGGGTGTGCCCGGTTTCACCATCAAAATGTCAGCCCCCTCCTCTTCATCAAGTAACGCTTCTTGCAATGCTTGGCGACCATTAGCACAGTCCATTTGATACGCTTTGCGATCCCCATGTAATTCGCAATCAACCGCAACCCTGAATGGACCATAAAATGCCGATGCAAACTTAACGGCATGCGCTAAAATCGCCACATGTTCATAGCCAGCAGCATCTAATCCTTGACGAATCGCTTGCACTTGCCCATCCATCATTGCTGATGGCGCTAACATATCGGCTCCAGCACGAGCAGCCGTAACACTTTGCTTCACAAGCAAAGCTAGGGTTTCATCATTTAGCACCTGATCATCATGATAAACGCCACAATGACCATGGGTGGTGTACTCACAAAAACAGATATCAGGAATCACCATCATATCTGGGCAAGCAGTTTTTATCGTGGTCACCATTCGCGCCAGTAATCCTTGATCATTCCAAGTATCACTGCCAATCTCATCTTTAGTGTGTGAGATACCAAACGGCATCACATAACGTACCCCTAATCGATATAACTCAGTCACTTCATCAGCAAGCATGCTTTCAGGAATACGATCAATGCCAGGCATAGTAGTAATAGGCACGGCTTCGGTCAGTGTTTCTTCAATAAAAATAGGATGAATAAGATCTGCTAATTTAAATTCATGTTCACGCACTAAATCACGCATATTGGCGCTAGTGCGCATACGACGCATACGTTTAAATGGAGTACTGATTAAACTTGCCATAATTCATTAATTCGATAGTAAATCATTATCATACGCTTCTCTTACTGGAACATTAATCCCTTTCTACTCACATTAAACTGAAGTAATAAACCAGTAACTCTAGCGATTAAAGAACAATCCTTAACAGCATTATCAATAAAACATCCCCTCTAAGATAAACGCGATCCACCTCACGAATTAACGCTCAAATTATTACCACACAGTAATAATCATTTTCAAAAACACCGCATTGTTACTTTTAGCGATGAGAGTAAACTGGCTCCATCGATTGAGAACACGCAGCAAATCTGCACTGACTCCGTTCGATTCAGCAAGCTCGATGTTATCGATTAGCTGATATTTATTTCTAACATTTGTTTTTG
>NZ_BALM01000016.1 GCF_000614975.1 Shewanella marina JCM 15074 | reverse complement strand
AACAATCCATGTGATAGGTCGATGATTGTTCCATTCATAATCGACACTTCCGCCGTCCATGGCGGTCGTAGTGTGAAATCCAAGCTTAGTGCTTGAATTGAACGCGGAGAGCTTGTCTCGAAGCTGGCCATTGCCATACCCAAAGGGCATAAAAGCGCTCTTTTTATTTTCACTTTTAAAAAAGTGAACAAAACGAAGTAGAGAAGCCACCTGAATAAGGTGGCTTTTTTGCGTTTGGGCTATTTAAAATTTTAAGCCTTTGCCCATAGTGGTGGTCTTTGTAATAGGGGGCCTATCGACTTAATGTAGGTATTGCATGCCTATCTCTATCTCGGTCGTTAAATATTCCAGACAATAGCGACATTCGCCACATCCCTGTGGCTTACCCGCTCTGAGCTTGGCCAGAAATTGCATCCCTGCATTTCTGGCATTCGCCACATCCCTGTGGCTTGCCCCAGCTTTGCAACAAGTTGCTTCGCGCTACGTTTCACCTACATGCTTCGCATGTATAGCGATGAACCTTCGCCCTCATGTATCCCTTAAAGCGAGCACAAGTGCTCTGGGATAAAAGAGTGAGTGAATATCGCGTAGCGATGTGTTTATGCGCGGCATGACCGACGAATATGGGGAAACAAAGAGATCGAACGAAGTGAACTCTATAAATGATACTGATGAGTTGGATCAATATTGGCAAGATTACTCTTCAGCACGGTAACTCTTTACGCCATCAATGATCAAATTACGGAGCCAAGTGTGGCTAGGATCTTGATTGAAATGTTTATGCCAAACGAGGACATAGGCTCCTGGTTCAAGAGCTACTGGGACATCGAGACAGACAAGATCATAATTGGTGACCATCTTTTGAATATATCGACGCGGGGCACATAAGATTAAATCGCTTTGTTCACATAATTCCATTGCACAATTAAAGTCGGTCATATTGACCGCAATATCTCGATGTAGATGTTCTAAACGTAATACTTCATCGAGTAACCATTGTTCTAATCCGCCGAAGATCACCTGTAAATGACGATATTTTAGAAAGGTTTGTTGATCCCACTTTTCCTTTAATGCGGGATGATTTTTTCTGACTAAACAAACTGGATAGTCGCGGATTAATTCGCTAAAGCCTAATTCTGCCGGTAAGTTATTTACATGTATTGCTGAACGTTTATCCCATTCACGGCAAATTATGCCCATATCGATTTCGCAACGTAATAGCTTTTCCATACTGTCAAATGACCAAGTATTACTATTTATGCTGACTTGAGGCGCTTCTTTCAATAATTGCGGCAGAAAGTTGGGGTAGGTCAGTGAGTATGCTGTTTCAACAATATGCATACGAAACTTACGTTGGCTTGCAGCTGGGTTGAACGTGCTCGGACGCGTAAATTGTTCCAATCTTTGTAATACATCTCGTAACTCTGGTGCTAACTGCATGGCTCTCGGTGTTGCTTTTAGGCCATAAGCAGTGCGCTCAAACAGTTGATCATCAAAGGTCTCTCTGAGTTTATTCAGCTGTTTACTGACGGCTGATTGACTTAAATGTAATCTTGATGCTGCCGCTGTCACGCTTTGCTCTTCAAGTAATACATCTAAGACTTTGAGTAAATTGTAATCCAAAGGTTTTACTATCATGTTCAATTAAAGGCTTTGATTAATTGATGACATCATAACTGTTTTCTTCATTATTGGTGCTGGTTTCTTCTATTTGTTTTGCCAATTTAAGTGGGCAAAGTTCATTGAATGTGTTACTTAAATAGCACTATTTTATATTTGTACGACATTGATATAGGGAATATTTATGGCAATAGATAACACTAAGCTTGTGAATGTTGGGCGTTCAACCAAATTTGGAATGGGCGCAGTGAATAGCGTTATTCAGCGGGCATCATCGTTAGTGTTTGACTCTGTTGCTGATAAAAAACTGGCGACTAAGAATCGTGCTGAAGGGGAATTGTTCTATGGGCGTCGTGGTACGCTGACCCATTTCTCTTTGCAACAAGCGATGACCGAGCTTGAAGGTGGTGCAGGCTGTTATTTATATCCTTGTGGGGCTGCTGCCGTCGCTAACTCGATTTTAGCTTTTGTCGCTTGCGGTGATCACTTGTTGATGACGGGGGCTGCATATGAGCCTACTCAAGATTTTTGTCATCAGGTATTAGGTAAAATGGGCGTGACTACGACCTTTTATAATCCTACTGTAGGCGCGGGTATTCGTGACTTAATCAGACCTAATACCAAAGTGGTTTTTCTTGAGTCACCGAGTTCTATCACCATGGAAGTACAAGATGTTCCGGCGATGGTGAGCGCCATTCGTGCTGTTAATCCTGAGATTATTATCATGATTGATAATACTTGGGCTGCGGGTGTGTTATTTCAGGCTTTAGCCCATGATATCGATATCTCTATTCAAGCGGGTACAAAGTATATTGTTGGTCACTCTGATGCCATGATTGGCACTGCGGTCGCAAATGAGCGTTGTTGGGCACAGTTGCGTGAACACAGTTATTTGATGGGGCAGATGGTTGATGCCGATACTGCTTATGTGGCTGCGCGCGGATTGCGGACGATGGGGGTGCGCTTAAAGCAGCATCATCAAAGTAGTATTGATATTGCGCAATGGCTCAGTGAACGACCGGAAGTTGCACGAGTGAATCATCCTGCTTTACCAAGCTGTAAAGGGCATGAATTTTATTTGCGAGATTTCTCTGGTAGCTGCGGTTTATTCTCATTCATTTTAAATAAGCGTTTATCTGCAGATGAATTAGCGACATATTTAGATAACTTTCAGCATTTCAGTATGGCGTATTCTTGGGGCGGTTATGAATCTTTGATTTTGGCGAATCAGCCTGAAGAGTTAAATGCGATTCGTCCAGTTAATCCGGTAGACTTTACTGGCACGCTTGTCAGAGTACATATTGGTTTAGAGGATATCGCAGATCTAATTGAAGATCTTGCTGCAGGTTTTGAGCGTATTGGTTGAGGTGAGGCTTTCGTTCTCCTTTAGCAATGAATGCTAAAGGAGAGTGTATTCAATTTTTATTATACTTTTATACTAATCTAGTCAGATCTTTTACTGATTTACCACGATCAAATAGCAGTTTTTCCTATTGAGAATGTGCTACCTGTCCGATAGTATATTTATATATTTCAGGACGCTTAAATAGTTTGTATTTGAGTACGTGTTACATGGATGTGACAACCTTATTGGTGGTCATAAAGAGTTAATTTATTTTTGATTATCAGTAGGTGTTTTATGATGTTTGCTCGTTCTATTCTCCTATCTTGTTTATTTATTCCTACGCTTGCAACCGCCGCGACTAGTGATGCTGATTGGTATTCTGGTATTCAGTTTGGTCAAGGTCATTACAGTAATCTTGGTGAGTACAGTGCTGAGCGGATTGAAAACGACCGCTGGGCAGCTGGTGCTTACATTGGTTATTATTTTAATGATTATGTCAGTATGGAGTTTGGTTACCAATATTTAGGTAATGCATCGGCAACGTACACTGATGGATTAATTAACGGTGATTTTCAGCAATTGCATTTAGATGCTCGTCTTGGTTGGCCGATTGCTCAGTTTTATCCTTATGTCAAAGTCGGTGGCGCCGCTTGGGATGGTAATAGCGAAGGCTTACGTGTGGGGATGAGCAAGGCTTCTCTCCTGTGGTCGGCGGCGGTTTAGAATATCGTATGGAAAATGATTTTAGCATCCGTGTTGAGTATCAATATACAGATGAGCTTGGTGATGACACGATTGGATATGCCGATCATCATTTAACGAGCGTGGGTTTCGTTTGGGGCTTTTGATATGAGTTTGATGTATTAAAAAACGCGCTAAAATAGCGCGTTTTTTGTGTCTATAATCTGGTGGATTCAAATTTACTGATAATTCTGCTCAGCTATTTGACAAATCTTGTCGTACATTCTGGCGATTTGCTCTCGGGTCTTTAAATTTTCTAAATAGTGTTGTGTGAATATAAGCTGTTCTTGAGCTAGGTACTCCGGTACTTGCAGGGCACTGGCATAATCTAAATATTCTTGCCAGCTATTGTGTCTATGTGAGGTGGGTACAATTGAGCTAATATCGGCATAATCTAAGGTAACGACAGGGAGTTCATTTAACATTGCAGTTTGTGAATTGGTGATACCACCACTATCTTTTGGGTTTAAGTAAACATCAGCAATGGCACAAAGTGCTGCGTACTCATCGCCACTGGTATTGATTACTCGATTATCGAGACAGAATTGTTGAGCGAACAACTGATTGAGCTCAATTGGCTCTGGGCCTGCAAAAAGAATATGATTTTGTGGGTGTTGTTCTAATAATTGTTCACATACCGAAATAAATTCAGGGCTCAACTCTTCACTATTTTGTTCATAAATCACGAGGTAGATGAAGCTATTAGACATCAGCCCATATTGCGCTTTATCAACGGTTTGGATCGGTTTTCCTTCTGGAGCAATGATAGTGCATTCTGCAAAAAAGTCATGGTGGTGGAAGCGATTTGCCAACGACTGAGCCTTAGCATCAAATAGATTGGTGGCAATAAAGTAGCAATCGCAATGGGCAAAAGGTACCGAAATATCAGTTGATGCAAATAATGACGGATAAGTTTGGTAGATCATATCTTGAACTAATAGATTCTCACCGTGTGAAATTACCGCGTCGATATCGAGCTTTTTTAAGGTATCGAGAATATCTAATATTTTACGGCTCGACATGGGTTCAGGTTTAAATGTCAGTAACCTAATTTTTTGTTGAGTAAACTGCATATAGTCGATATTGAGTTCTTGATAGTCAACATGCTCGTCATAATTATTAAAATTAACCGGATGAATAATTTTACTCTGATTATGGTAAGACAACCCGTTGGTATTGATGATAAATGTTTCACAGTCATGATAATTATCAAGATGGCAAGCTAGATTCACTGCTTCACGGGTGGGACTATTACGCATGCCTAAAATTTGTGGGCTAAGAATGGCCACTCTTTTTATCTGCTTTACTTTTTTAGGTTGCATATAACCATATTGTTTGAACCATGCGCGGGTATTGCTAGAGATGGTATCAAACAGATTGCGAAGATTATCGATTTTACCTTGGTGCTCATTGTGGCTATAGAGTCGATAATATAAATTCCAGTAGATCTCATAAAATTGTGCCGGGCTGGTATGCGATGGCAAGGTTTGAGTGATCTTCTCTATAAATCGTCCTTCTTGAGTTAAATCATATAAAAATAGATACAGTGCTTGAGGGCTATCGAGAGTAACTGGCGCATGGAGATAATGTTCAATTAACTCATTGGTTTGAATAGGTAGTAATTGTGCGTAAGCTTTTTCTATGGTGGTCACATATTGATTGATGGGCTTGGGCAGCTTGGCTTCAATAAAAATCAGATCAATTGCTAAAATGATATCACTCACGTTTCGCATACTATTTCCCTATATATAGCGCGTTAAGTTATCCGTAACTTAGTTATTAAAATTGAGTTAGCTATGCTTGCGATGTCGCTGAAAAATAACCCGTTCTCATGGTAGGTGATTAATCAGTATAAGTCCATTTTTTGTCCTGTTGGGGAATGCGTTAAAGCGTCATATGACGCTTTAACGCTGCTTGCAGCTATTTATTTAATTGTAGTGGAGGTTGTTGGCTGTAATACCATGCGACGTCTTTAATATTGGCATCTGACAAACTGGCTGCCTGCATTTGCATGATAGGATCTTGGCGTTTCCCCTGTTTGAAATCCAATAACGTTTTAATTAAATAAGCGGGTTTTTGACCATATAGACTTGGGTAGTTAGGCATCATCGTCAGCATTGTCTTACTGTGACAAGCAATACAACGTGTTTGTGCCAGCTTTTCACCTTGGCTTATATTTACCTCGTGTGCCATTAATGTAGCTGGCACTTCAGTATTAAGCTTTTCTAAGGCTGTATTTAATGATGCTGTCTCATTGGCTAATGCGGAGAATGGTAAAGCACAGATCAGCATTAACCCCATTTGTTTGTTCATAAAAGCCTCATTTTGATTCGGGTAGTGCGGGCTGTTGTTCAGAGCTCAGTGGCTGACGTCTAAACTTGCTCATATCCATCTCTTTTTCATCATAGTAAGTAGATAGATAGCTCAAAACAGGTTCCCATGTATCCGATAAATCCCATAATCCTTGGGTATCAATCATCCACTGAATCGTTGCTTGCCAGACTTCTTTGTCTCCCGGATTTTGTGGGATGAGTAAACTGGTATGACAGGCATTACATTGATAATTTACGATTTCCCAACCTGGCGCCATAATAAGACCTGAGGCCTTATCTACGGGATATTCTTGGGCTTGCGCCCATGCACAGGCAGTAATCGCAATCACTGCTGCGATAATGGCTCGAGTCTTAATCATTACACCACCCTTACCGCAATGCGGTGGCAACCATTAAATAGATACCCCTTAGGTTCCATTGTGGTTGTACGACGGGTTGAGTAAGACCTGCTTCATCGGTTGCTCGTGCCCATAACTCATAATAACCTGCTTGCGGAAGGTCTAAATCAATTTGCCATTGTTGCCATGCGGTTTGGTTAACTGGGCGAGTGAGTTTAGCTTTATGCCAAGTTGCGCCATAGTCATAACTGACATCAACCCGTTCAACATCACGCAGCCCTGCCCATGCATGACCTCGTAAGTTAATGGTTTTACCTGATTTAAATTCGGTACCTGTTTGTGGGTGCGTGATCAATGATTTGACGATCATCTCTTCAATAATCTTAAAGTCCTTATTATCGACCTTTTCGCCTGGCGCTACCGGATAGTTAGGTACTTGATAGGCTGGCGCCCCCATTTTGGGACCATCATGAATTTTATTGCGGATGCTCATACCTGTGGTGCTTTTATGCGATACCGAGCCTGGACGCCCACCATAAACGATACGTAGCGGATATCCGTGCATATATGGGATGGGCTCGCCATTCATTGCCCATGCAATGAGTGCGTTATCATTAAGTGCTGCTTCAATTGGTACGCCGCGTGATATAGCAGGGCCTTTACCACTTAAATGCATATCTACGCCGTGGTGACCGGTATAAACGGCATCATCTTTAACACCGCAATCTTCGAGTACATCTTTAACTAAGACACCTGTCCATTCTGCACAAAATACGGCAGAGTTACTCCATTGATTACCCTTAGTATTAGGATAAAACTCACTACGGCTATTACCACCACATTCAAGGGTCAGTTGTAGGGTGTGGGTCTTAAACTTCTTTTTTAGTTCAGCAATCGTATAGGTTTTAGTTTGTTTCGCTGACTCACCGTCAACAGTAAATGTCCATTTATCAACATCGATATTGGCAAAATCAGGTAATTTACCATTCCAACGAATAAACGCGACATCTGCAGGAGTGGTTACTGGATCAAGCATATGCTCTGCTGGAAAGGCATTTAATGGGTTGGTATTAAGCACTTTAAAGTAGCTTGGTAAGTCTTGAGCTTGGTCCCACGTTAATGATGACACATCAAGTGGCTCAAAGCCTTCAGGCCTGTTGGCGGCAAAAACCCAATTAATAGGTAGCATTGTGGCGACAGAGGTGGCAATAGCCCCTTTTAAAAATACACGTCTATCCATTGCCATAATTATTATTCCTTTGTTGATGCTTGATTGAAATATTGTGTTAATTTACTGATATCTTCATCGTTGAGTAATCTTGCAACTTTGGTCATGGTGATATCTTGGCGTTGGCCGGACTTGAAGTTGATCAGTTGGGCTTCAAGATATTGGCTATTTTGCCATTGTAAGTTGGGAATTGAGCTAAATGGGCTCTCACCTGTTACACCATGGCAAGCAACACACATATTGCGTAATTTGTTATATTGATTTTCTTGTGCCGTTAATGGGCTTGATAGGCATACAAAACTTAAGACAAAGACGCCAAGTTTCATCCATGTATTCATGGCCGCTTCCTTTTAATTCATTCCTCTTAGGGAATAATGTTCCTATTGGTTGATTGAAGAAATATTAGTTACCGTTATTAAATTGAATGCCGCTAATATTGACACTGGTTAGTGTCATTAAAATGGCTGAATGTTATCGGTAAGTTAATAAATGTTATTTTATAATTTATATTTAACAAACTGGATAATTGTAAAAAAGTGAACTAAATCACTTAATATTTAAGGGGAAAGTTGTAGTTGTTTAGTGAATATCCAATTGTTAGCCTTTATTTAAATTAACACTTGTATTTGTGTATGTTTGTATCGTCATGGTTATCGTTGCATATGTTTAAATTGCTGGATGTTTTCAGCTTGCTATGATTGCGCTAGATTACGGCTTGATGCTCGCTTTATTCGGTCAATTTCTGTTAGAATTAAGGCCATTTTCTTATGTATTGAGATGGGACTAAGATGGGTCGCGCGTATCAAAACCGTAAAGAGTCAATGGCTAAAACAGCTACACAAAAAACCAGAATTTACTCAAAGTACGGTAAAGAGATTTATGTTTGTGCTAAACAAGGTGGGGTAGAACCTGATGGCAACCTTTCTTTGCGCCGTTTAATTGAGCGTGCAAAGAAAGATCAAGTACCTGCACATGTAATTGAACGTGCGATTGATAAAGCTAAAGGTGCTGGTGGCGAAGACTATGAAGTGGCTCGCTACGAAGGTTTTGGTCCTGGTAACACCATGATTATTGCTGACTGTTTAACTGATAACGTTAAACGTACCTTTACTGAAGTTCGCCAAGCATTTGTTAAGAATGATGCGAAGCTAGGTGGACCTGGTACTGTAGGTCATATGTTTGAACACCAAGCCGTATTTGTGTTTGCTGGTGAAGATGACGAAGCTATTTTAGAAATTTTAATGATGGCAGATACTGATGTATCTGACGTTGAAGTTGAAGATGGTATGGTGAGCGTATTTGCGCCTATTACTGAGTTCAATAAAATTAAAACAGCATTAACCAATGCAATGCCTGACATTCATTTTGAAATGGAAGAAATCACTTTCGTGCCACAAACGATGACTGAAGTGACTGGCGAAGATATCGAAGCATTTGATAAGTTTATCGCTGCATTAGAAGATTGTGATGATGTGCAAAACGTATATCACAATGCTGAAATTAAAGACTAATTAGTCTATTTTAGAGATTAATGCCAGTCAAATGACTGGCATTTTTTTATGCTGATTTTCTTACGACTAAGCTTGGTGATATGGAAATTGTGACATCTTGGACACCATGTTCAATTTTATTAATCATTCCTTGCACCGCTTGATCGCTTAGTTCTGTAAGTGATAAATCAATGGTCGTTAGTGGTGGGTAAGCAATTTCTGCAGCATTAATATTGTCATAGCCGATAACCGCTAGATCGCGTGGAATGTGTAGGCCTAAATCATGCGCAGCGTTTTGCATACCTATAGCCATTAAATCGTTATGACAAAATACTGCTGTGGGGCGTGGTGATAAATTGAGTAGTTGACTCATGGCTTGATAACCTGACTGATAAGAAAAGTCTCCTGTCATAACGGTAGCAATTGGGCATTGCTTATCAGTAAGAGCTTGCTCAAAGCCATGTAATCTATCTTTAATCGCTTGCAGTGCAATATTGCCAGTAACACAGGCGAGGTGCTGATGACCTTGAGCTGCTAAGTATGTGCCCGCAATATAACCGCCATTATAGTTATTAAGCTCTAAATGGCTGCTGCCACACTGGGTATGAACAGTATGGTGATCGAATGAAATCCCAACGATCGGCATTGCTGCAATGTTATCTATTATAGTGGCATTATCATCGTCATTAATTGATAAGAAGATGATACCTGCAACTTTGCCATAAAGAAGTCCAACAAAATCCGCAAGTTTTTGCTGATCCTCATTAATACGGGTAAAGCAAGACAACATAGTGTAACCCTGTTTTAAACAGGCTTGCTCTAATTCCATGATTAATTCTGAGAAAAATGGGTTTTTCTCTACTAATCCGATCACTCCTATGCTCTTGAGTCCTTGATTTGCAGTCTTTAGTGATGCAGCTAAGCCATTATGACGATAGCCTAAATGATTAATGGCTTTGAGGACTTTCTCTTTAGTTTCTGCTTTTACTGGTTTGCTATTGTTGATCACGAAAGAAACGGTGGTGATTGAAACTTGAGCAAGCTTGGCAACATCTTTAATTGTAGGTTTCATAGGGGTGAGATTATTCCGTCAGTGTGGTTATTAAATAGGGCTGATGGCTTTAGTGCAAGTAGATATTGTTGATACTTTGCTTGAGTACATGACTTAGTTGATCATAGTTACAATAGGTTTAACGTTAAACCTATTGTAACAAGATTACAGAATTAAGTCTTATATTCAGATTTTATATTTTAATATGAAAGTTTATTACCTAAAAACACTGGTATATGGCTAATTTATTGAATTTTAACGATTAAAATGTTTGTGATCGCGATCGATATATCTACAATTAGATAAATACCTCATGCTTGTTTATTTGTATTATTAGTTAAACGTTTTACCTACTTATAATAACTCCTACAGAGGGTATACAAATGAATGGCAATAAGGTGTTAATAACTGCTGTTGCTTTTTTAAGTTATATGGTGATGGCTGGTCTGTTGACACAAATAGGTATTGTGATTGGGCCTATGGCACAACATTATGCCATTAGTACCACAGAAGCCGCTTCAATGTTCTCGTTTCTTACTGGTGGTACTTTAATTGGTACTTTTTTAGCGATGGTAATTTTTGATAAATTGCCGATTAGTCGAGTTTTTCAAGTTCTCTATATTCCTTTAATTCTAGCTTTAATCATTCTTGTGAGTAGTAACCATGTGGTGGTTGCTTGCTCTATGCTGGTGGTAATAGGGATTGGCTGTGGCACAGGCTTATCTGCCGGCGCCGTGATTTTGTCGAAAACCTATAACGATAACCAACGTGCATCTGCATTTATTGGTACTGATTGTGCTTTTAGTGCGTCTGGCTTTATTTTTCCATCATTAACCTCTGCATTAATTGCTGCAGGAATTGCTTGGAATTTTGGTTTTGCAGCAGTGAGTTTTGCGGCTGTTTTGGTATTACTAGCGACCTTATTTGTTAAATTTCCTAAGGTAACTAAACAAGAAACTCAAGTTGAAAGCAGTGGTGAGAGCGTTAACATTTGGCAACCTCGAGTGTTTATTGTGGGCGCAGCGCTATGTGTTTACTTATTAACTCAAGGCACCTTCTTAACTTGGGCACCAAGTTACTTACAATCTGAATTTGGCTTAGCTGCTGATGCTTCTGGCGCGGCGGTAGGTAACTACTGGGGACCTTCTGTATTTGGTTTAATCACTGCGGCTATCTTAGTGAACTTTGTTTCAGCTAGGATCTTATTGGTGACAGTAACCCTAATTGGTATTGGTATTAGCTACACACTATTTAACCTAAATTCTTCTGAGCAGTTCTTAATGGTGACATTAGGCCTAGGTTTCTGTACTTCATGTATGTACAAGATTGGTATTTCTGTGGGTTCACAGCAGATAGACAACGCACCACCAAGACTTGTGACCTTTTTATTATGCTGCGGTACTGTGGGTAGTACTTTAGCTCCTGCATTATCGGCACAAGCGGTAGAAGCGTTTGGTGTGCAAAGTGCGATGTTATTGACTGTGGTGGGATTCACGGTAGTGGCTAGCTTGTTTATTAGCTGTTTAATTTTAGAAAAACGTCAAGCAATGACGTTATGTAAGGCATAATCATGAGTGAAAAATTAAAAGTAATTTTTGATACAGATCCTGGTATTGATGATGCGATGGCGATGTTATTTGCTCATGCAAGTGACAAGATTGATTTGGTCGGTATAACAACTGTATTAGGTAATGCCACTATTGAGAATGCTACCCGTAATGCCCAGTTGATTAAGGCCATGTTTGGTTTAACTGCAACGATTGCTAAAGGCGCAGATCAGCCACTAGTGATTGAAGCTGAGCCAGCAACAACATTTGTGCATGGTGATAATGGTCTAGGTGATATTGCGATTCCTGATATTGAGCTAGCGCCGATTGATGAGCGCCATGCTTGTGATTATATCATTGATATGGTTCACCAATATCCAAATCAGATCTGCTTAATTGCTGTGGGTCGTTTAACCAACATCGCGTTAGCGATGATGAAAGATCCAAGTATCATTCCATTAGTGAAGCAAGTCGTTATCATGGGCGGGGCAATGGGGCATAACGGCCATACAGGTAACGTGAGTCCATTTGCTGAAGCCAATATTATTGGCGATCCACATGCCGCTGATATGGTGTTTGGTGCTAGCTGGCCATTAACATGGTAGGTCTAGATGTAACTCAAGAAGTGCGAATGAATAGTGACTATCTACAGCAGCTTGTTAAGCATAGTGGTGCGGGTCAATTCATTTGGGATATTACTCGTTTTTATCAAGCGTTTCACACTCAGTCAGCTGGCTTAGATTGCTTCTATGTCCATGACTCATCAGCTATTGCTTATGTGATTGCACCTGAGTTATTTGAAACTAAGCAGGGGCCTATTCGAGTTTTAACCGAAGGTCCGGCAATGGGTTATACCTTAATGAAGCCAAGTGAACGTTGGTATCCTGTTGATGGCTGGCAAGATAGACCGGCTCAAACCGCTTGTATTGGCGTTAACAGTGCCGCTTTCTTAGACCTTTATTTCAACACCTTAGCTAATATTTAATGATAAAAAGCCCGCATAATTCAGCGGGCTTTTTATTGGTTCGAGTATTAAAGTTAACTTGCCACAGCATCAACGCTATGTGGAATTAACTCAGGGTGCGCCAAGCGATAACTGACTAAATCCTCAATAGTGACCACTGGCATATTGTGTTGCTGGCCAAAGCGCATCACTTCAGGTAAGCGTGCCATAGTGCCATCTTCATTGGTGAGTTCGCAAAGTACCCCATAAGGTTTCATGCCCGCAAGACGCATTAAATCCACTGTCGCTTCAGTATGACCGCGGCGTGCTAATACGCCATTAGCATTCGCTTTAAGTGGAAATACATGGCCGGGATGCGCTAAATCACTTGGCTTAGCGTCATCAGCAATGGCTTTCATAATCGTGGTGACACGATCTGCTGCCGATACCCCAGTAGTAACTCCGCTAGCCGCTTCAATACTGATGGTGAAACCAGTTTGATTGGCGCTGGTGTTATTAGCAACCATCATAGGTAAGGCTAATTGTTGCACTCGAGCTTCAGTTAAGCATAAACAAACGATGCCTGAGCATTCACGTATGAGTAGTGCCATCTGTGCTGGTGTTAATGTTTGCGCGGCAAAAATAATATCGCCTTCATTTTCACGATCCTCATCATCAACAACTAAGACACCTTGGCCTTGTTTGATGGCATTAATCGCATTGATGACGCGTTGGTGTTGCTCACCGTAAAGATTTGCTAAAGACTGATCCATGGTATGACTCCTCGTCACAAAATTACCTAGATCAGGGCATAGAAAGTGAACGTATATCGACAGATACACGCAAAAACAGCACCTATTAACAAGCTATTCAAGCTTATGATAAGGTGCTGATTTCATTCTCTTCCATCCGGACTCTAACCGTCGGCTCTGGAATTACACCAGATCTGCTGTCCCTAATGGTTGTTGCTTGCATTAGGCGCTCGCGGCTTAATCTCATTGATCTTACCGCCGGTGGGGAATTTCGCCCCGCCCTGAGAATATATGTCGACTTTTCGACCCGTTATTATTTGATTATTTTTACTCATAATTCAAGTAATTATTTTGAGTTACTAAGCTGTTGTTTATAATCGTAGATACGCTGATTTTATATACAGATATGAAAGTGAATAATATTAAAGTATTGATGACAAAAGATGGTTCTCATACCTTGCTTAATATTGCTTTGAACGAGAGTTATCACGCTCATAATGGTGCGCTTAGTGAATCTAAGTATGTTTATATTCAAGCGGGCTTGATGACTCAATTAGCATTAAAGAAACAGCTCAATATTGTCGAAGTTGGTTTCGGTACTGGTCTCAACACTATTCTTACTTTAGCTGAAGCTATAAAGCAAAATGCTACTATTCATTATACCAGTATTGAACCTGTGCCATTGTCATTGGCGTTAATTGAACAGCTTAATTATGGTCAATGGCTAACACCTAAATTGGCCGAGTTATATTTGGCTATTCATCAAGCCCCATGGGAGCAAGATGTGGCCATTACGGCTAATTTTGTATTGCATAAATATAGGGGGGAATTTGAACAGTTTGAGTTTGTCGGTCAGCAAACGGATCTTATCTATTTTGATGCATTTGCCCCTAATAAGCAGCCTGAAATTTGGCAATTAGCCAATATGCAAAAATGCGCACAGTTATTGGTAGCAGATGGTATGTTGGTGTCTTACTGTGCTAATGGGCAATTTAAGCGTAATTTGAAAGCAGCAGGTCTAATCGTTAAACCTTATCCTGGGGCGCTTGGGCGCCGAGAAATGACCCGTGCTTATCAGCAAGTCGTTAAATATTAAGTGTGTGAAATTGAGTTAAGGCTTAGAGCAGCACTTACACGCAGAAACAAAAGCCAGCATTAGCTGGCTTTTGTATTATACCAATGAGATTAAGCATGGACATGCTTAGCTTTACGTCTTGGCATGCTCTCTATACTGCAGAGAATGAGTCCTAGCCAAATCATGCTAAAACTAATGGCCTTAGTGGTATCAAAAATCTCTGAAAATAGAAATACAGCTAATAAGAATTGTAAACTTGGTTCAATATATTGCATTAAGCCGACCATGGTTAAACTGGTACGTTGAATGGCTAAGGCAAAAAAGATCAATGGTAAAATAGTGACTGGAGCAGAACCAATATAAAGTAATAATTCAGTAGTCGAGCCATTGAGTGCATGGCTATTTCCATTGAACCATAACCAACCAAAATAAATAACAGCGAAAGGTAATAGTACCGCTGACTCCACCATTACTGAGGTGAAGCTGTCATATTTGATATGTTTTTTTAATAATCCATAAATCGCAAAAAAACTACCCATGATCAGTGAAATCCAAGGTAATGATCCATATTGATAGACTTGATAACTAATACCAATAATACCTAGAAATACTGCGGCTTTTTGCGCGAGGGATAATTTTTCTTTAAGAAAAATCACCGCTAATGTAATCGCAAATAGGGGGTTAATAAAGTATCCCAGACTCGCAGCTAGTA
Organism: Shewanella marina JCM 15074; assembly: GCF_000614975.1. Lineage (GTDB taxonomy): Bacteria > Pseudomonadota > Gammaproteobacteria > Enterobacterales > Shewanellaceae > Shewanella > Shewanella marina. The sequence continues at coordinate 75,300 of NZ_BALM01000016.1, read as the reverse complement.
TCTGACCATGAGTCATCGCCCATGTAAAAGTATACCAAGACACTGACATGACTAAGCCTGCTATTAAACAAAATAATAAGGACTTTTTATCTGCCATAATTTGTTTGATTGGTGCAATATTTCTGCGCAATAACCAAGCAAATAGATACATAAATGGAATGGTAAAAATAATACGCAATGCCAGTAATTCATTAGTATCTGCATTAGGTAAGTATTGATAATAAAGCGGCAGAATTCCCCACAAAATGAAAGAGATTGCGGCGAGCATATTGCCCTGAGTTGCAGTTTTCATAGTTAATTTTATTACAGCTGATTAATGACAGAAATGGTGTTGGGAGTGTCACTATTTTAACAGTTAATTGATATTTGTTGCTAATAAAATAATCAAAGAATAATTAATAAAGGGATAGCAAATTAATGAATGTTTAAATTACTCATTGGTTGTTTATTATGTGTATTTATAATTATTAAAATAAGATTATTAATAAGTGAAATTTGTGTTTAATAATTTGAATTCGATCAATTTAAATAACTAATCTAAATTTTATGATTGCATATGTTCAAGGTGAACATTCTCTAATGGGAAATACACATATGCATAAAAAAAATAAGATAGCGTTAATATTGTCAACGGCATTAGTTGTTGGCTTATCAGGATGTGGTGACGATGGTAAAGATGGTGAGCCGGGCACTCCTGGCGGTGTTGGAATGCAAATTGATATGGCTAATGAGGCGGTCGCAACAATCACTTCTGCAGATTATAGCAATGGTGTTATTACGGTTAATTTCGAATTAACCAACGATAGTGGTGTAGGCCTCTATGGGTTAACGGGTAACAATAAATACCATGATTTTAGATTCTCATTTGCGCAGTTACAGCAAGCAGATGATTCAGAACTTAAGCAATGGCATTCATTACTCAATAATATCACCAATGATGCCGGTACAACATTTGAGCAAGGCTTTGAGTCGATTAAAGATTGTATTGAATGTTTGCAAGATCATAATGACGGTAGTTATAGCTACCAATTTAAAACCAACTTATTAGCAATTAACGATCCAGCTGGCGTGGTGTTTGATCCAACGCTGACGCAACGTATTGCGATAGAGATGCAGTTTGAATATGCCAATGGTCATGAACTGGCAGAAAATGCTCATTTTGATTGGATCCCGAGTACCAATGCGCGTCAAGGTGTGGCAACACGCGATTTAGTGAGGATGAAGACATGTTACACCTGTCACCAACCTGATAGCTTAAAAGCACACGGTGGTCGCCGTTTAGATATGGAAAACTGCCAGTCTTGTCATAATCCAATCGTTAGTGATCCTAAAGGCGTATCGGTTGAGTTAGGTCATATGATCCATGCGATTCATATGGGAAAAGATCGTGTGGGTCAGGATGTGAATGGTGATGCAGTTGCTATGCCATATACCATTGCTGGTTATGGTGGTGACCATGCATTCGATTATCCAGCATTCCCGACTAAACCTGCGATGGATTGTACTGCATGTCACGTTAATGACGATGAACTTGCAGATAAAGATCTTTGGTTAACGCATGCCAATGGCAATGCCTGTGTGGGCTGTCATACTGCAACACCAAAAGAGCATAAAAATGTAATCATTCCTGAAGGTAAGGCTTGTGCGGAATGTCATACAAATGTGGATCATCTCCAGACCAAAAAGCCATTTGAAGGTGGTGAAGCTTATGAGGTCATGATTGAAGATGTGGTGGTGAATGCTGATAACATCTCATTCTCTGCTTATGCGGTGAGTCCTGATGGCACTGTGGTGACAGGTGAGCAACATTTTGCTCAAGGTTATACTGCACCAGTATTCCAAATCTCTTGGGATATTGAACATGATCATCCAATGGGATCGAGCCCATGGGAGCGTGAAATTGAATTTACCAATAAGGCTGATGCCGTTTATAAAATTCCGGCAGATGGTAAGTTTGTTGTGACTAATCATGCGATGACTATTCCTGCTGGTGTCTCAATCGAAATTTTACCTATTTTTAGTGTTTGCTTTGATAAGAACGCGCAAGCAATCGCTTGTGATAGCGACAAGATGTTAGGTAAGGCATACATTAAATCAGTCCCTTATCGTCAATATGTGGATGACAAAGTCGTAGCACGCCGTGACATCATTGATGGCGCTAAATGTACTGCCTGTCATGGTCCTGAAATTCGTCATAAGATGAATGGCATTGAATCATGTGCAGCTTGTCATACTAGCGACCAAGGGATCTCGAATGATGGCAGTGATGCCGAGCCGCAAATGCGCGCTACCGGTCTAGCGTGGAAAGTCCATCGCGCCAAAGGTCACTTTAATCCAAGTAAGTGGGGTGGTTCAGGCACTATCTTAAAAACAGATTGTGAAACTTGCCATATCACTAAAGAGGGTAAAGTGACTGGTATTGCGTTAGGTCGTTCAACCACGGGACGAGTTTATACTTTCCCTGAGAAAGCGGGAATTGATAATACCTTCTACGCCTCTGCTGATGCGGGCTCATGTTTAAGCTGTCACTGGGGCCATGAAAGCCCATCAATGTTAGCTCATATTGAAGCGAATGGCGGTTACTATGGTCCAGAGATTGAGGAAGCACAAATGGCAACGGAAGCCTGCTCTGTATGCCATAGCCCTGACAAGCTAATGCAAGTGCATGGTCATTAACCTTTAAGTTAATACCGCTGACAAAACCACGGCCTAAGCGTGGTTTTTTTATGGAAAAATCGGAGCAACTTGTGTGCTTATTGGCAAAACCGATCATTTCAATCGATTTTTATAAAAATTAACTTGAGTCATTTGCGCATATCAATTAATCTACATGAAAGTGATAATTATTATCATTTGAGTGATTTGTTTAATATGGAGATAGTTCACATGAGTGCAAGAAAAGCAGGTTTATATAACGTATTGATGTCTATTGGTTTTGCATTTTTATTAGTGATCATGTCACTGGCAGTTGAGGACAGGGAATTTGTGGTGACCTCAATGCTAGTGCTTCTCAGTGTATGGAGCGTGCCTTTTATTTGGTTAGTGATCCAAACTCAACGCGCCCTTGATTAATACATTCTAATCGCAATTGGGTTGATGTCATCTCCTCATCAACCCTAATGTCATGCCAAGCTGCCTATCTGATTGTTTCATGCCGCTCTAGTTACCCGCCCATATTAAAGCTCAATAAATCTAAATAAAGCCTGCTCATTTATAATATAGCCATCATCCTTATGGTATTTTTTATTATAAGCTATTGTTTAATTAGGATTTTATTGAAATAGTTACAAGTAGATATTTTTGTGATTATGGGGTTATCAATCATATCTACGCTTCTTTATTAACGTGACGGTTGCCACGCTTTTCACATTGATTCATTTTCTTGTTTGCGCGCTTGCTATTATTGGTCAACAGACGCTCATTTTATTATGGGTGTCATGATAAATACGTTTCATGATAAATACGAAGGAGAAATGAACATCGACGTTTCAACTATACCGCTTGCTCCTATTGCAACTGTTGTCGCAGCATTAATTACAGCGCTTATTGCTTATATAAATCTCACTTTGAGTAAAGAGCAAAAGACTTCTGAGTTTAGGCAAGCTTGGATAGATGGGTTAAGGAACGATCTTGCTGCATTTTTCTCATCTGCACGTGCCCTTTGCCGAGTTATGCAAGAAGCCCGTAGCTCACATGCCTCAGATGAAGATGTAATAGGGTTTAGGTTCAGTAAAGAGCAAGTGGGCAAGATGCGATTTGATGGAGCAGAAGCATTATATCGTATAAAGCTCAGATTAAATCAAAATGAACCTGAGCATATGGAGCTCAATCGGTTGCTGGATTCTGCTACAACTATCCAAAACCAAATAAACATCGAAAAGGGTCAAGATTATAGCAAAGCAATTGAGGCTATCGAGCGTGCATCTTCATTCTCACAAACTATTCTAAAGAGTGAATGGGAGAGAGTAAAACGCGGCGAAAAAGCATTTAGAATAACTAAAAACTGGATAATGCCAATAATTATGATTATTTCATTGGTGTTTATATCAACCTTGGTATTCAACTCAACCGAAACTAACAAATCAATGCAGCCGACCGCTGGTGCGTCGGCTGATTGAAGCGTTACCGTATATCAGCTTGCCATACTTTCCCTAATAAGAGTCATCACTTTAAGAGCGTTGACTCCAAGTAATTCCTATCCAAAACTGCGTTTAAAAATGCCCAAACTTTATAATGGTCGTGCACTCGTTTGCTGTTTTATTTCCCTGTCTCATTATCGCTATCAAGATTTTATTTATCAGAGTTAAGATTCTGAATTTAAGCAGTGACGAATGCCGCTGAAAATAGCAACTTCAATTAATTTGGGTATAATGTGACGCAACTGTCAATTTATCTTACTCAAGACTATTGACGCAGTAGTTATATGCCTTTGGCATACAGAGGAAAACATGTCGAAAAGTTTAAAGTTAAAAGCAATGGGCTGCATGTTAGTTGCAGGCTCAATGGTGTTATCTGGTTGTTCAACCGTTAATCCTTATACCAACGAACAACAAACTGCATCTTCTACTAATGGCGCTTGGATTGGTGCATTAGCTGGCGCAGCTGTAGGTGTATTGTCTTCAAGCAAGCATGACCGCGGCAAAGGTGCTTTAATTGGTGCCGCTTCTGGTGCTGCTCTTGGTAGTGGTATTGGTTACTACATGGATGTACAAGAGACTAAATTACGCCAGCAACTTCGTTCAACTGGTGTTAGCGTAACTCGCCAAGGTAATAACATTGTACTGAATATGCCAAATGAAATTACCTTTGGTGTGGATCAGTCACACTTAAACCCTGCAGCTGAAAAAGTATTAGTTAGCGTGGCATTAGTAGCAAAAGAGTACCAAAAAACTCAGTTAAACGTACTTGGTTTTACTGATAGTACTGGTAAGGCTGACTATAACTTACGCCTATCTCAAGTGCGTGCAGATTCTGTGGCAAACTTCTTATTACGCCAAGGCATTAACGTTAATCGCGTTGCGACTCGAGGTATGGGCGAGGAGCAACCGATTGCTTCTAACCAAACTGCACAGGGCCGTGCTGAAAATCGCCGTGTTGAGATTGTATTGACACCGATTGGTCAATAATCATTTTAAAGTGATTGTAAAAAGGCAGCTTAATAGCTGCCTTTTTTCGTTTATAACGATAGCTATACACTGTGATTCATTAAGAACAGTGTCGCTAAGCCTAAAAATGCAAACAGTCCTATCACATCGGTGACTGTGGTTAATACCATACCGCCTGCCAATGCCGGATCGATATTAAACTTCTTCAGTATTAGTGGAATGCTAGCACCCGCTAAACCTGCAACTGTCATATTAATCAGCATTGCGCCGCCAATTAATGCGCCCAGCGCCATATCATCTTTCCAGAGCCATACTGCAGCAAAAACCAATACTGACCATAACAGACCATTTAAAAAGCCAATGGCCAACTCTTTACCGATTAACCATTTGGCATTGCTTTGTCCGACTTGACCTAGTGCAATACCGCGGATCACTAGTGCTAAGGTTTGATTACCTGCCACACCGCCCATACTGGGCACAATGGTCATCAAAATCGCGATCGTGGCGAACTTCTCAATCGTGCCTTCAAACATATTACTGACAGATGCTGCCAGCAGTGCTGCAAAAAGGTTAATGGTCAGCCATAGTGAGCGTCTAAAGGTACTTTTGAGTACAGGGCCAAAGGTATCTTCATCATCATCCATACCCGCCATACCCATCATTGAGTGTTCGGCATCTTCACGGATAACATCGACCACATCATCAATGGTAATACGGCCTAACAGTTTACCTTGTTCATCAATAACAGGTGCTGAAACCCAGTCATGGCGCTCAAATAGTTGTGCCACTTCGGTATCGGACATGGTGACTGGAATACCTTCCAATTTACTGTCCATTTCAGAGCGCACGGATTCACTGGGATCACAGGTGAGTAAGGTGGTGATTTTGATACCACCCAATAGCACATCATGTTTATCGACCACATAAAGCGTATCGGTAGCGTCGGGCAATTCACCTCGTACCCGCAAATAACGCATGATGACATCAATATTAACGTCTGGACGTAGGGTGACGGTATCGGTATTCATCAAGCTGCCAGCAGTATCATCAGGGTAGGATAAAGCTTGTTCTACCCGTGATCTATCTTGACTGCTCATGGATTGCAGGACTTTGTTGTACAGCGTATCTGGCAAACTGCGGAGAATATAGGCCAGATCATCAGTATCCATGCCTTCTGCCGTTTTGGCGACGCGCTCCGGTGTCATTTGTGAGATAAAGTGATCTTTAAGATCTTCTCCTAACTCATCTAAAATGTCGCCTGTATGTTCTTGGTCAATTAATTGCCATAACACTTGTCTGGTACGTGGTGGAGACGATTCTAAAATAAAGGCAATATCTGATGCTGGCATGTTATGTAACATGTCACGCACATGCACAAACATACCGCTACTCAGTGCTTGATTAAGATTATTGAGGCGTTGTTCATTGAGTTCGTTGTTTAAAACCTCGAATGGCATACCTACCTCTGAAAAATGAGTGAAAAGGAGTTAAAAGGAGTCAACGTAATAAGCCATGCTATTAAGGAACAGCATGGCTTAGATAGAGTCTTTGTGACAATTAAATTATAGAGATAATGACTTAATTTGGCTCATCAAATTTAGCATTAATCAGGTTACAAATTGCCGCTAATGCGGCTTTTGCATCTGTTCCTGTCGCGGTAATGTCAAGTGACTTTCCCATGCAAGACTCTAACATAAGCAACCCTAATACGCTGGCAGCTTGGGCTTGTTTATCTCCTTGGCTTAAGGTGATTTCAGCATCAAACTCTGAGGCGAGCAGGGCGAGTTTAGTCGCAGCTCTGGCATGTAGGCCTAACTTATTGGCAATGGTGACAGTCTGTTTATACGTTGGCATGTTCAAGCTCACGATGACGAGCTGTCACTTGGTGTTTATTGTTACTCAAACGCTTCGCTAATTGTTCGGCAATAAAGACTGAGCGATGCTGTCCACCAGTACAACCAATAGCAATAGTTAAGTAGCTGCGGTTATTGCGTTCAAGGTGAGGTAACCAAGTTTGAAATAAGTTTTCGATTTGCCAAATCATTTTAGTCGCCAGTGGCTGGTTACTCATAAACTCTTGCACCGGCTTGTCTAATCCGGTTAACGGCCTGAGTTCTGGTTCCCAATGTGGATTTGGTAGAAAGCGTACATCAAACATAAAGTCTGCTTCAGTCGGCATTCCATGTTTAAAACCAAATGACTCAATATTGATAACCAGCTCTTTTTCTACGGTGCCGAGTAGTAGCTCACGTACTTTGTCACTGAGTTCGTAAACATTGAGATTAGTGGTATCAATATAGTGATCAAGCAATTTAGCAATAGGCGCTAGCATGATACCTTCAGTTTTGATGGCATCCTGTAAAGAGGCTTGGTTTTTTGATAATGGATGTAAACGGCGAGTTTCACTGTAGCGTTTTAGTAAAACTTGTTCGTCACTATCAAGAAACAGACTGAGTAACTCAGTATCGTCTGGTAGCTGTGTTAGTTGCTGCTCTAATATCTTAGCTTGCTCTGGTAGGTTACGAATGTCGATGCTAATAGCAACGAGTTCATTATTACCTTTTAGCTGTTCAAGTAGCGGCATCGTCAATGGTAATGGTAAGTTATCAACGCAGTAATAACCTAAATCTTCCAATACCCTGAGTGCGACGGACTTACCTGAACCAGAACGTCCAGAAACAATGACTAATTTCATTGAGTTATCACCTGATAGAGTTCGGCATCATCTTGCGATTTGCGTAACTGTTTTAAGATTGTTTTATCACTGAGTTTTTCTGCCATAGCAGACAAGGTCGCCAAATGTTGTTGGCATTGGTCTGCAGGCACTAATAGTGCAAATAAAATATCTACGGGTTGTTTATCTATTGAATCGAACGGAATGGGTTCAAGACACTTAACAAACACGGCAATGGGATGATCTATATCAGGCAAACGCCCATGTGGTATAGCGATACCATTACCAATACCTGTGCTCCCCATCTTTTCGCGAGCCAGAAGACTTTCAAAAATCGCTTGAGAGGAAAGGGTTGGGTATTGGGCAGCAACGATGTCGCTGATAAGTTCCAATACCTTTTTCTTACTGCCCGGAGTGGCACAGGTCGTGCACTCCGGCCGCAGGATGGTACTAAGTTCCATCATTAAATTAATGCTTAATTAGCTTCTCTTTGTGTTTGATAACTTGACGATCTAATTTATCAATTAGAGTGTCGATGGCAGCATACATATCTGCATGCTCTGAAGTTGCAAAAACCTCACCACGATTTAGGTGTAATTTAGCCTCTGCAATCTGCAATGATTTCTGTACATTGAGAACAACTTGCACATTATTGATCTGTTCGAAATGTCGTTCAAGCTTTTGAAACTTGTTTTGTACATATTCCCTTAAAGAATCGGTAATCTCCACGTGGTGTCCTGACAGGTTAATTTGCATAGAAATATTCCTCCGTTGTCCTACTGTGAATTATAAACTCTTACGTTGATTCGACGGCGGGATTAACATCGCTTCGCGATATTTAGCAATCGTACGTCTAGCAACGTTTATTCCCTGTTCTGCCAAAAGTTGCGCCATTTTGCTGTCGCTTAATGGTTTCTTTTGGTTTTCCGCTGCCACCAGTTTCTTAATAAAAGCTCTAATGGCGGTTGATGAGCATTCGCCCCCATTCTCTGTGCCTACATGGCTCGAGAAAAAGTACTTCAGCTCAAAAATTCCTCTTGGGGTGTGCATGTACTTCTGCGTTGTTACTCGTGAGATTGTAGATTCATGCATTTCAACTGCTTCTGCAATGTCATTGAGTACCATAGGTTTCATTGCTTCTTCACCAAATTCAAAGAAGCCTTGCTGAAATTGTACGATACAATTAGCAACTTTTAATAAGGTATCATTGCGACTTTCTAAACTTTTGATAAACCATTTTGCTTCTTGCAAATGGCCTCTGATAAATTGGCTATCAGCTTGATTTTTAGTATTGCGTACCATTGATGCATACTGCTGATTAACATTTAGTTTTGGCATGCAATCTGGATTCAGCTCCACTACCCAGCGGCCTTGCTTTTTCATTACTGATACATCAGGAATAACATACTCTTCATTCTCTGGTGTAATTAAAAGACCTGGGCGCGGATTTAGCGTTTGAATTAAGGCAATTGCATCTCTAAGCTCATCTTCTTTAAGCTTAGTTTTACGCATTAATTGCCTAAAATCACGACCTGCAATGAGATCGAGGTAGTGTTGAATAAGGTGACGAGCGTTAGTGATATGAGGTGTGTCTGGAGCAAATTGCGCTAATTGAATTAATAGACATTCACTTAGATTGCGTGCTGCGACACCAACAGGGTCAAAATGTTGAATACGTTTAAGCACGGCTTCAACTTCATCAAGTTCAATTTCGTCATCACCCAGTGTTTCAAGAATGTCTTCTGTGGTTTGGGTGAGATAACCTTGCTCATCTATCGCTTCAATAATCGCGGTGGCAATCGCGTAGTCGTTATCTGAAAATGGGGTTAGATTTTTTTGCCATTCTAAATGCTCATGTAAACCTTCACTGGTTTCGCCTTGAAACGGCATATCATCATCACGACTGACTGCTGTAGTTGAGCTATTGCTTTGGCTTGGTGTTGCACTGAGTACATCGTCCCACGTGGTGTCAACCGGGAGCTCATCTGGCATTGATTCTTGGGTCAATGCATCTGATGTTTCTATGGTTGAACTGTCGGCTGCAGCAGTGGCATTACTATCGGTGTCGCTATCATTATCTTCACTAGTGTCATTATTAAATTGATCTTCATCTAGCTCTAATAACGGATTGGCATCAAGCGCTTGCTGGATTTCTTGTTGTAATTCAAGTGACGAAAGCTGTAACAGACGGATGGCCTGTTGCAGCTGTGGCGTCATGGTTAACTGTTGACCCAGCTTCAACTGGAGAGACGCTTTCATCGTACTACTAATCCCTACTTTGTAATTAATTTTTGATAGTGGTTAAGCGCTAGAAAGCGGGGCTATTGATGCACGCTATCTTAATGGCATCTAACGATGCCATTAACTAACTATAGCCTGAATTGTTCGCCTAAGTATACTGCGCGAACTTGTTGATCTTCTAAAATTTCGGCGGGTGTACCTTCGGCAATCAAATTGCCGTGGCTCACGATGTAGGCATGTTCACAAACATCAAGTGTTTCTCTTACGTTGTGATCGGTAATTAACACCCCTAAGCCACGATTTTTAAGCTGCTCGATAATTTTTTTAATATCGATAACCGAAATTGGATCAACGCCAGCAAATGGCTCATCCAATAAGATAAATTTTGGATTTGCAGCAAGTGCTCTAGCGATTTCAACGCGGCGGCGTTCACCACCTGATAATGCCATACCTAAGCTATCGCGAATGTGAGTTATGTGGAACTCTTCGAGTAAATTTTCGAGATGGTTCTCACGTTCATCGCGGCTGAGATCGGAGCGAGTTTGTAGCACTGCCATAATATTGTCTCTAACAGACAACTTACGGAAAATACTGGCTTCTTGAGGTAAATAACCAATACCTTTACGGGCACGAAGATGCATTGGATCTAACGTTAAATCGTCATCATCAATGAAAATACGGCCTTTATCACTTTGGACTAAACCGACGACCATATAAAAGGTCGTGGTTTTACCCGCACCATTAGGGCCAAGCAAGCCAACAATTTGACCTGTTTTTACCTGTAGACTGACATCTTGCACGACGGCACGATTCTTATAGCTCTTTGCTAAATGCTCGGCAATAAGCGTATTTTGCATTACGGTTGTTCCTGCTTTTGCTCTTCAGCTTGATAGCTTTCTGGCTTGAAAATACTGATGACTCGGCCATCGCCGGCACTTTCTGCAGTAAGTTTCTGCTTATCTAAATTATAGGTCATCTTGGTGCCGCTCACTTTATTGCCATCTTGCTCAAGTGTTGCGTCGCCCTCAAGTGTCAGCGTTCGTTGATTAATATCGTAACGGATTTCTTTAGCACTGGCAGTTGCTGGGCGGCCATCTTGCATTATTTGGCTGAAAGTTGCCAAATCACCTTGGGCGATTAATGTACGGCTATTGTCTTTCGGATCCGTAAATGCAATTAACTTGCTGGCGTTAATTTTAATTGAGCCTTGAGTCACTTTTACTGCGCCTGAATAGATCACGCGGTTGTTCTTTATATCGGCATCGAAATTATTGGCTGCGACTTTAACGTCTTGAGTTAAATCGCTGTCATTGGCACTTACATGAGCGCTGATCGTGGCACATGATAAAAGCGCCGCGATAACTAATTTATTGAGGTTCATACTGTCCTTTTACCTGACTGGTTAATTTAACGGTCTGAGCATTTAAGTCAGCGTATAACCCTTTACCCTCAATGGTAAAGTGATTACCCAACACATGAATTACACTATCTGAGCTCATAATCATGGTATTTAAATCGAGCTCTAAATAATCAGTCGTTAAACTTTGTATTGGTTCGTCAGCGTTGATGGCTTTAATGATAACATGATTTTCAAGTACCACATGACCTGAGTTTTTATCGAGTATGCCTTTGTCTGCCACCAGTTGCCATTGTGCTTGGCCATTACTTGGGTAGACCAAGTAAACTGGCTTAGTGAAAAAGGTTTTATTGGTGCTATTGTAGTGTTCCATATGTTCAGCAGTCACGCGGCTATTGATATTACCTTGTTCGTTATATTCAACACTGCGCAGATTATCTGCCACAAAGTCAGGCGCTAGCACTGACTGAGCATGGCTCACTTGATTATCTCGTTTGACTTGAACTTGCCAATATAGCCCGACCGCTAATGCAAATAGGGCGATAATGGCAATGGTGGTGCGGTTCATACACTCATCCCATGGGCTTGTTCAAACTTGTTCTGGCTCATTAATATTAAGTCAGTTAGTTCTCGTAGTGCGCCGTGGCCGCCAGCGGTATAAGTCACCATATCAACTTGTTTTTTGACGTAAGGATGTCCGTCTGCAACTGACACACTTAATCCCACTTGTTGCATCACGGGTAGGTCGACCATGTCATCACCAATATAAGCGACTTGTTCAGGAGTAACTTGATAATGAGCGAGCAACTCGCGATAAGCGACTAACTTATCATCAATACCTTGGTAAATTTTGTCGACACCTAGCGCGCGCATACGGTTTTCAACTAATTGTGATTTACGGCCAGTAATCACGGCAATATTAATATTACATGACAACAGTGAACGTACACCAAAACCATCTCGAGTATGGAAGGCTTTTAGCTCTTCACCACTATTGCTTAGATAAATACGGCCATCAGAAAAGACCCCATCAACATCACAAATAAGTAATTTTATCTGACTGGCTTTTTGCCATACGTTATCTTCTATTGGGCCATATAAACCAAGTTGTGCCATCTTAAATTACTCCTGCTCGAACCATATCAAGCATATTCAACGCGCCTATCGGCTGATTCTGCGCGTTGACGACGATTAAACCATTAATATTTTTTTCATCCATTATTTTTAATGCAGATGCCGCCAACATATCAGTATTGAGTGTAACGCAATTTTTGGTCATCACTTCTGCTATTTTGGTTTGACGGAGATTGATATCTGCATCAATCACTCGGCGTAAATCACCATCAGTAAAGAGTCCCGTGAGTTGTCCTAACTGGTTGGTAACGGCGGTCATGCCTAAGCCTTTATTTGATATTTCATATAAGGCATTAGTAATGGATATATTTTCATCTACCACTGGTATCTCTTGACCTGCATGCATAATATCACTGACTTTAAGTAGCAATTTACGGCCAAGACTGCCACCGGGATGCGATAATGCAAAGTCATCTTTAGTAAAGCCTTTTGCTTGCAGTAATGCAATGGCAAGCGCATCCCCCATGACTAATGTTGCTGTGGTGCTTGAGGTCGGTGCCAAGCCGAGTGGACAGGCTTCTTCAGGTACCTCAATACATAGATGTAATTGTGCCAGTTTAGCCATGTTAGATTCTGGCTTACCTGTAATCGTTACTAGTGCGATACCGCGGCGCTTCATTACTGGGATTAAGGTTAGAATTTCACTCGATTCACCTGAATTTGAAATGGCTAACACCACATCATTATCGCTAATCATGCCTAAATCACCGTGGCTAGCTTCACCTGGATGGATAAAAAAAGCAGGTGTACCTGTGCTGGCGAGTGTTGCCGCAATTTTACGACCAATATGACCTGATTTACCCATGCCCATCACTATCACTTTACCGCTGCAGCGTAAGATAAGCTGGCAAGCTTGAGCAAATTCAGTTGAGTCTATGTATTGATATAAGTTGCTTAACGCTGCTTTTTCGATATCAATGACTTTGGAACCCCATTGGCGTAGTTGGCGTTCATTTACCATGCTGTTCTCTCTATTATTTGGCTGTAGGTTGCTACCTAGCGATAAAAAGTGCGCTTTGATAAGCAATAAAAATGACTAAAAATAAAAGCCCATGCCAACGTGTTAACTGTCTACGTTTACCGGTTAATAATACCAATAAAGGCAATGCGGCGCTGGTGGCTAATACCATAAAAAAATCACGATTAAATGCTGCAGCATCAATTGCTCCCGGTGCAATTAAGCCGGGGATTGCTAATACTGCAAGAATATTAAATAAATTGGAACCAACAATATTGCCAATGGCTAAATCATCTTCTTTTTTTATAATGCCAGCAATACATGCTGCTAGTTCCGGTAAGCTAGTGCCTACTGCTATAATCGTTAAGCCAATAACTAAATCAGACAGATGGAACGCTTTGGCTATGCCTACTGCGCCTTGTACCATCCAGTCTGCAGAGAGCGGCAGTAGAATAATACCGACAATAATCCAAATGATGGCGATATAGGTGGGGACGCCCAAGGGGATTTCATCGGTATCGATATCATCTGCTACTACAGTTGCTAATTGTTGTTTGCGTTGCTGTAAACCTTGCCAGATTAAATAGGCCATTAGCGCGATAAATAAGCCTAATAAAATTAACCCATCGTTGCGGCTAAGTTGGCCATCATGCAATAAATACCCTGCAACCGCTGTTGCTGCTAACATTAATGGGATTTCACGGGTTAGGGTTTGTTTGCTAACTGCAATTGCGCCAAATAAAGCCGTGACGCCTAAAATCAGGGTAATATTGGCCACGTTGGAGCCTAATACGTTACCAATGGCGGTATCGGTCATGTTATTCATTGACGCAGTTGCGGCAACAAACATTTCTGGTGTGCTACTGCCCATCGCTACAATAGTGAGTCCTATTAATAGTGGCGGTAATCCAAGGTTGCGCGCAAATGCGGCCGCACCATAAACAAATTTATCTGCACTCCATACTAAGAGAGCCAGTCCTGCTAGCAGAATAAATATATTAAATAACATGTCCATAATCTGTTAATTGTCCCGTGCGCATTTTCGCTGTAATTGACACAAAATGAAAGTATCTGATACAGATAGTGTTGATTATGTTGTGCCAAGTAAGGCAATTACGTACAATTTACGGCTAAATTTCATTATGCCAAGTTGGCATTATCCTTCACTATTACCTAGGACGCTCCATGACATTAGCGCAGGATTCTTTGGTTGAAATCCATAACTTAGGGTTTAGCCGAGGCCAACACGTTATCTATGACGATATCAGTTTGTCGATCCCTCGAGGTAAAGTTACCGCGATTATGGGACCCAGTGGTATTGGTAAAACCACATTATTAAAGCTAATTGCAGGCCAATTAACGCCAGATCATGGCCAAGTATTGTTTGATGGACATGATATTCACAAAATAAATCGTAAGCAATTGTATCAACTTCGAAAACGCATGAGTATGTTGTTTCAAAGTGGTGCATTATTCACCGACATGAATGTGTTCGATAATGTGGCTTTCGCATTAAGAGAACATTCAGGCTTAGATGAAGTGATTATCCGTCGCATTGTGTTAATGAAGCTTGAGGCTGTCGGTTTACGAGGCGCAGCGCAGTTAATGCCAAGCGAGCTTTCTGGTGGTATGCAACGCCGCGCGGCACTGGCCCGAGCGATTGCGTTAGAGCCTGATATGGTGATGTATGATGAGCCTTTTGCGGGTCAAGACCCTATCGCGATGGGAGTGTTAGTTAAATTGATTCGTGATTTATCTAGCGCACTTAACTTAACGTCAGTGGTTGTGTCTCATGATGTTGAAGAGGTGATGAGTATTGCCGATTACGTTTATGTTGTCGCAGATAGAAAAGTGATTGCTCATGGTACGCCCGCACAATTAAAACAGTCAGATAATCAGCAGTTACAGCAGTTTTTATTAGGGGAGCCTGATGGTCCTGTGCCATTTCATTATCCCGCAATGGATTACCAAAAGGAGCTTATTGGGTGAATTTAATCAATAGCATTGCTGATTTAGGTCAGAGTGCCATTGCATGGTGCGAGGCCTTGGCCGTGCAGGACTGATGTTATGGGGAGCAATATTTATTGCGCCAAGACCAAGTAAAGGTGTGCCATTACTAATAAAACAATTATATGTGATTGGTGTGCAGTCAATGATCATTGTACTGGTATCAGGATTGTTTATCGGTATGGTATTAGCGCTGCAAGGCTATACCATCTTGGTTGATTTTGGTACTGAAGATAGCTTGGGGCCAATGGTCGCATTAAGCTTGTTACGAGAGTTAGGTCCAGTGGTAACGGCATTATTATTTGCTGGCCGAGCGGGTTCTGCATTAACGGCAGAATTAGGCTTAATGAAGAGTACTGAGCAATTATCCAGTCTTGAGATGATGGCGGTTGATCCATTAAGGCAAATAATTGCGCCACGTTTTTGGGCGGGAGTCATCAGTATGCCACTATTAGCTGTGATGTTTGTCGCAGTAGGCGTTTATGGTGGTTACCTTGTTGGCGTTGAGTGGAAAGGTATCGATGACGGTTCTTTTTGGTCAATTTTACAGGCTCAAGTTGAGTGGCGCCAAGATATCGTAAATTGTTTAATTAAGAGTGTTGCCTTTGCTGTAGTGGTGACTTGGATTGCGCTTTATCGCGGTTATTATGCCGTGCCTAATCCAGAAGGGATCAGCCGCGCAACCACACAAACAGTCGTACAGTCTAGCTTAGCTGTACTTGCATTAGATTTTGTTTTAACTGCGATGATGTTTGCGAGTTAAACGTTATTCATTACACCAAAGTAATAACTGGAATTTCAATATGTTGACACGGAAAATTGAATTATTAGTCGGTTTATTTTTATTATCAGCACTTGCCGCTTTTTTAGTGTTGGTATTTAAAGTAGCCAATGTTGATGTCAAAGTCAGCGATGATACCTATACCCTATATGCTAAGTTTAGCAATATTGGTGGTCTAAAAGTGCGTTCACCTGTAAAGGTGGGGGGCGTGGTGGTTGGTCGGGTAAGTCATATTGAACTTGACCCAAAAAGCTTAATGCCGATAGTGACCTTAACGATGGATGAGCGTTATCACCAATTTACTGATACTAGTAGTGTTGCAATCTTAACGTCGGGTTTATTAGGCGAGCAGTTTTTAGGATTAACACCTGGTTTTGAAGATGATGATACTTCGATATTGGCGAATGGCGATCGAATCGATGATACCCATTCAGCATTAGTGCTTGAAGATCTGATAGGCCAATTTTTATATAGCATGTCATCTAAAGACAAGTAGGAGTCAGTTTTATGTTTAAGCAGATTGTTCAACTATTTAGTGCTTTGTTAGTGGTTATCGGTGTTATCACTGTACCTGCTCAAGCGCAAACGATTGATACTCAAAATCCATATAAAATGATGGAAGCAGTGGCGCAGCAGACATTTGATCGTTTTAACCAAGATCAGGCTCAAATTAAAGCTGACCCGAACTATTTAAAAACGATTGTGACTGTAGAGTTGATGCCATTTGTTGATTATAAATATGCATCATACAAAGTATTAGGTCAGTATCTACGTCAAACCAGTAAACAGCAACGTGCTGATTTCGTAAAAGCGTTTGAGGGGTATTTAGTGACTACGTATGCGCAAGCATTTACTGAGTACACTAATCAAAAAGTTGAATTTGAACCCGCTAGAGATTTTGCTGGTGAAAAGATTGTACCAATCAATGTGCAAATTATTGAACAGGGCCGTCCACCAATTAAAGTGCAGTTTAAAGTACGTCGTTTAAAAGACGATTCTTGGAAAGCATTTGATATGGTCGCTGAAGGTGTGAGTCTATTGTCTTCAAAGCAATCTGAAGTGACTACCCTTATTCGTCAACAGGGCATTGATAATGTGATTAAGCTATTACAGCAAAAAGCAGCTGAGAGTATCCATACTAGCTCTGATAAACAGAGTAAATAGTTGTGGTGAATATTCAAGTTGATCAGCAAGTAAGCTATCTAACTGGCCGCTTAAGTCAAGATGAAGTGAAACAACTTTGGCCACAGCGTAAAACTTTAATTGCTGCTGATTGTCAATCTTTAAACCTGTCCAAATTAACGTATAGCGATAGTGCTGGAGTGGCATTCTTGCTGGAATTAGTTGCGGTCAATCACCTACAAGGTGGCAAACTAGTTATGTGCAATGCACCTGCTCAGTTAACCCAATTGATTCATTTATATGACTTACACGATTTCTTCTTATAAGAAATGGCTAATATAGGTAAAATATCCCATGGATTGTAACCAGATAGAACAGATTTTACAGACTGCACTAAACTTAGACGAAGTCCAGGTCAGCAGCGATGGCAGTCACTACAAGGTGATTGCTGTTGGTGAATGCTTTGCCGAGATGAGCAGAGTTAAAAAGCAGCAGGCAATCTATGCGCCATTAATGGAACATATTACCAGTGGTGAATTGCATGCGCTTACCATTAAAGCTTTCACGCCAACCGAATGGAAACGCGAAAAAGTTTTCAATATGCCAGCGTAGAGAAATATTGTGGATAAATTAAAGATTCAAGCTAGCCCAGCTTTAGCGGGTAATGTTGTTATTTCTGGCGCTAAAAATGCGGCATTGCCTATTTTAATGGCTGGCGTATTAGCGAAAGGTGACTTTGTCGTCTCTAACGTCCCTAATCTTAGAGATGTGAATACGAGTTGTAGTTTGCTTCGTTGTTTAGGTGCAAATATTTCTGAATTGGCACAAGGTAAGTTAACCATTAATGCTGATTCAATTGATAACTTTTGTGCGCCATATGATTTAGTTAAAACCATGCGTGCTTCAATCTTGATTTTAGGGCCATTATTAGCCCGCTTTGGTCAAGCTGATGTATCGCTACCTGGTGGTTGTGCCATTGGTGCTCGTCCTGTGAATTTACATTTACAAGGGTTAGAGCAGATGGGCGCATCGATTGAAGTCAAAGAAGGTTATATCCAAGCCCGTGTTGATGGTCGTCTTAAAGGTGCTCATATCTTTATGGATATGGTCAGTGTAGGGGCAACTGAAAACTTATTAATGGCTGCAGCATTAGCTGATGGTGAGACCATTATTGAAAACGCTGCGCGTGAACCTGAAGTAGTTGATTTAGCTAATTGCTTAATTGCAATGGGTGCTCAAATTGAAGGTGCTGGTACTGATACCGTACGTATTCAAGGTGTTGAAACCTTACATGGTTGTGATTACCGTGTGATGCCTGATCGTATTGAAACCGGCTCTTTCTTAGTTGCCGCAGCTGTGACGCGTGGTCGTATTCGTTGTTTAGATGCGGATCCAAGTTCACTTGAAGCTGTGATTGCTAAGCTTGAAGATGCGGGCGCTAAAATGACTGTGGGTGCCGATTGGATTGAACTAGATATGGAAGGCAAACGCCCTCGTGCAGTTAATATTAAGACTGTGCCATATCCTGGTTTCCCTACAGATATGCAAGCGCAATTCTGTGTTCTGAATGCGTTAGCAGAAGGTACGGCCATGATTACTGAAACGATTTTTGAAAACCGTTTTATGCATGTACCTGAGTTAATTCGTATGGGCGCTAAGATGGAACTTGAAGGTAATACTTGCATGATCCATGGCGTTGAACGCTTAAGCGGCGCACAGGTAATGGCTACCGATTTACGTGCATCTGCGAGTTTAGTGATTGCCGGCCTTATTGCTGATGGCGATACTATTGTTGATCGTATCTATCACCTTGACCGTGGTTATGAGCATATTGAGTCTAAGTTCCAAGGCTTAGGCGCTGAAGTTGTTCGTATCAAAGAGTAATTAATTTTGCTTATAAAAAAACCGGCTTATTGGCCGGTTTTTTTGTGTCTGTTATATGATCATTTTGCAGGCTTCTTTTCCACAATAGTGACAGGTAAAGTCATCTCTTTACCATTGCGGATAATGGTCATGTTGACCTTAGTATTAGGCGGTGTTTCGGCCACGTTATCCATTAGGTTTTCTGCTGATGAAATCGTTTTATCTTGATATTTAATGATGGTGTCACGTGGTTTTAAGCCTGCTTTGGCGGCAGGGCCATTAGGCTCTACTGTTGTGACTATCACGCCTTTCGCATCGGGTAAGTTAAGTATTTGAGCCATTACTGGGCTCACGGCTTCACCCGATATGCCTAGAGCACCACGGATCACGCGTCCATGTTTAATCAGCTTGACCATAATGTTGTGGGCAAGTTTGATTGGAATCGCAAAGTTAATACCATGGTTGCCGTTATCACTACCAATTTTAAATGCCGCCGTATTAATACCAATTAATTCGCCACTGGTATCAATAAGCGCACCTCCAGAGTTGCCTTCGTTAATAGCAGCATCTGTTTGTAAGAAATCTAAGTAACCAGAACTTAAGCACTTCGGCCTGTCGCACTGATGATGCCTTGGGTAATGGTTTGACCTAAGTTGTATGGGTTACCAATGGCTAACACGACATCGCCCACTTGAGCTGGAGCATTCAAGTTAACTGGAACGATAGGTAAGTTTTCACCTTCAATTTTTAATACCGCCAGATCTGTTTCGGGATCTGAACCGACGACTTCTGAGGTAAATTGGCGGCCATCTTGTAAGGCAACAACTATTTCATCTGCACGTTTAATAACATGGTAGTTGGTTAGAATATAACCTTGGCCACTCATTATCACGCCAGAACCTAGACCTTGTAATGAACCTGAGTTCAGTGGCTCATTACGATTAATGCTTAGACTATAAATGTTAACGACAGCTGGCGCCGCTTTTCTAACTGCATTGGCAAATGATAGCTCGACGTTATTAGGGCCTCGAAGTTGCAATAATCCTTGGCCTAGGGTTTGATTACCCGTAAATTTAATTGCCAATAGGATCATGGCAGCAATGATTAAGCCAAATAAAATGCTTTTACCAATGTAGAGCAGGGCATGTTTCATGTTGTCGCTTGCAATAATCAATTAAAGGGGCGTTAGATTACCATGTTTATTGAGGGGAATACTATTGGCAAAGCATACGGCAGCTTGTTAGCTACCGTATGCTGCAGGATGAGTTACCTTAGGACAAGATAAAGTAAGTTATTATCTCTAACAATTTTTAATGCAGCGACATTAGATTGATCTTTGAGTCTCTCTTTTAACTGTTTTAAGTTATCAATTTTATGACGGTTAACTCCCACAATTAAATCGCCCTTTTGTAAGCCGTTTTCTGCAGCAGGTGAACCTTTGCTTATTTCAGTTATTTCAATCCCGTCTGAGTTATTTTTTAAGATTGCTCCAGCGAGCATTGGATGGATCAGTTCTGCTTTATCGCTGCTCGTTTGCTCGGCGTTACCAAGTGTTGCTGTGACGGTACGTTGTTTACCATCACGGATTAATCCGAGTTTTACTTTTGCCCCAGCGCCTAACGTACCAATCTTGGCTCGTACTTCATGGAAGCTTTTTATTTTGACGCCATTAATACTGGTAATAATATCGCCAGCTTTAATATTGGCTTTAGCAGCGGCACTATCAGGTAGCACTTCGCTAACGAAAGCGCCATATTGAGAGTCAAGTCCAAAGCCTTCTGCTAATTTACTGTCTAAGTCGCGGCCCATTACACCAAGTACACCCCGGCGAACCTCGCCGTGTTCAATAATTTGCTCAACTAAGTTGTGCATCATATTGGCAGGAATCGCAAAGCCAATCCCTACATTACCGCCACCAGGGCCAACAATAGCGGTATTAATACCGATTAGCTCACCGTTAAGGTTAACCAGTGCACCACCAGAGTTTCCACTATTAATGGCGGCATCGGTTTGAATAAAGTTTTCTAGCATTTCGATGCCGAGGCCGCTGCGGCCTAACGCGCTCACGATACCAGAAGTCACCGTTTGACCTAGACCAAAAGGATTACCAATGGCGACGGTAAAATCGCCTACACGTAATTTATCTGAATTAGCCTTTTTAATTTCAGTTAAATTTTTTGCTTTAATCTGTAATAACGCAATATCCGCTTCGGCATCAGTACCTATAAGTTTTGCATCAACCTCGCGGCCGTCATGTAGGCCTATTATAATTTCATCTGCACCATCAATGACATGATTATTGGTAACGATATAGCCTTCATCAGCATCTATGATGACCCCAGAACCTAAGCCTCTAAAAGGCCGCTCTTGCACTTGTTCCCGCGGTGCATTTGGCCCAAAGAAATAACGAAACATATCTGGTAACTGTTGTTTCGAAACATGAGTGCCGGCAACTGAAACAGAGACAACTGCAGGTGTTGTACGCGCTAACATCGGGGCAAGACTTGGAAGTTGTTCACCATCGACAGCGAAAGGTAATGCTGCATAAGAGGTCGATGGCAAAATAAATAAACTTGAACCGAGTAAGGCGGCGGATAACAGAGATCGTTTTAATTTCATAGATTCATTGCTCCAAACATAATTTAAAACAGTGATTAGGTATAATTGTTAATTTAATGCTCGATAGATGTTGCTATTGTATGTATTGAGAGGTTGTTTATACTGCAAAAGTTCACTAACAGTTGATAAATTATTTATCAACGACAGTTAACTCCGGCGGTGCTTTCGTCTCAACTGCTTCATTACTTACTTGGTTAAGCTCCAATGTGGGTAGTGGTTTGTAGTTTTCTTGTGGATCAAGTACGCCTGCGGCTTCATTCCACTGTTTATTAAGCTGGCTCAACTGCTGGCTGAGTTGATTGAGCTGTTGGTGTTGCATTGCGAAGTGGTCTTGTACCTCTTCTTTATATTGACTAAATTCATATTTAGTTTGTTCGATTGCTTTATCTTGCTCGGTTTTATAACCCTTTTTATTAAAAACTGTTCTGCCAACGTAACCAAGTGCTAAACCGATAATAAATGCAGCTATTGTAAGGGGCCAATCCATAAGTTTTAAACCTAGTAATTTCTATAAAGGCTTAATATACCTTGCAATTAGATGAGGTGATACTGTTAAACCGCCAAATGGTCTTTAAGTTCTCATTTTAAGGAAGATACAATAATATGAAGGAAGTTTTGGCATCGCCGCTGCAGCGATATCAACAAGATTTGCTTAGCGATGATTTCAATTATGATGCGGCGCAAGAACAAGCTGTTTTTGCATTGCAACGGGTGTATCAGCAGTTAATTGAAAATAGTCATCCTCAAACGGGCTTGTCAAAATTACTGATGCGACTCGGCCTCACATCATTAAAGCCTGTGCAGGGACTTTATATGTGGGGCGGAGTCGGTCGTGGCAAGACCTATTTAATGGATGCTTTTTATGAAGCGCTGCCAATTGAGCAAAAATTAAGAGCACATTTTCACCATTTTATGTATCAGCTGCATCAGCAGTTGAACCAACGCAAAGGGATTCAAGATCCATTACCTGTTATTGCAAAAGAGATGGCAAAGCAGTACCGAGTGATCTGTTTTGATGAATTCTTTGTCTCTGACATTACCGATGCGATGTTGCTTGGTACTTTATTTGAAGCGCTATTTGCAGAAGGGGTCGTGTTAGTCGCAACATCTAATATCATTCCAGATGAGCTATATCGTAATGGTCTGCAGCGGGCGCGATTTTTACCAGCGATCGCCTTGATAAACCTGCATTGCCAAATATTAAATGTGGACGCTGGCGTTGACTATCGTTTGCGGACTTTGCAACAGGCCGAAATCTATCATTTTCCACTAGATCAGAAAGCCACTGATAATCTTGCTCGTTATTTTAAATTATTAACGGGTGATGAAATGCTAGAGACCACCGAGTTACACATTGATGGTCGTGCAATCGCAACCAGACAACACGCTCAAGGAGTGGTTTGGTTTGATTTTAGGGCGGTTTGCGATGGTCCTCGGAGTCAACGTGATTATATGGAAATAGCACGTTGTTACCATACAGTATTGCTCTGTAATGTAGAGCAAATGGGCGCACAATCAACTGGAGATGACATTGCTCGGCGATTTTTAGCTATGGTTGATGAGTTTTATGAGCGGCAAGTTAAATTGATTATTTCAGCCGAAGTGGCATTAGCTGATATCTATGTTGGTGGCTTACTTGAGTTTGAATTTAAGCGTTGCCGTTCAAGGCTAATTGAAATGCAGTCTGAGCAATATTTAGCATTAGCGCATATTCCATAATCTAATTGAAAAATTCTTGCAAATAAGCGGCTATGGTTACTTGGGGATCTCAGTATAAATAGGTTACAATACTCGGCTGGGTAACGATTTTTAGGCAGATAATCTGTCAGTAGTTATTTTTGCTGATCGGTATAAAAAAAGAGATGATTTTTACATCACCTTTATGTATAATCCGCCACCTGCCCACGTTACTCCGCCAATAGGGCGGATTGTAAGCCTATAATTCTTGCTCGAAGGGGCGGGAAATGGCATTTTTGTGTTATCTGGAATTATCCAGTTGGCATTTTAAACGAATTTAACTTTGGGTTTTTGTTATAATGAAGACTTTTACTGCAACGCCAGAAACTGTAACTCGTGACTGGTTCGTCGTCGACGCTGACGGCAAAACATTAGGTCGTATCGCTACTGAGATCGCTGCCCGTTTACGTGGTAAGCATAAAGCAGAATACACTCCTCACGTAGATACTGGTGACTACATCATCGTTATTAACGCTGAAAAAGTAGCTGTTACTGGCAACAAAGCAAAAGGCAAGATTTACTACTCGCATTCTGGTTGGGTAGGTGGCATCAAGCAAATCAGCTTCGAAAAGCTACAGGCTCACAAGCCAGAAATGATTATTGAGAAAGCGGTTAAAGGTATGTTACCAAAAGGTCCTCTGGGCCGTGCTATGTTCCGTAAGCTTAAAGTTTACGCTGGTACAGAGCATAACCATGCTGCACAACAACCACAAGTTCTTGATATCTAAACGGGAGTAAGCAAATGTCTGCAACTCAATACTACGGCACTGGCCGTCGTAAAACATCAACTGCTCGCGTATTCGCTAAAGCAGGTAGTGGTAACATCATCGTAAACCAACGTCCTCTAGACGTATATTTTGGTCGTGAAACTGCTCGTATGGTTGTTCGTCAGCCATTAGAACTAGTTGAAATGACTGAAAAGCTAGACATCTATGTAACTGTTAAGGGCGGTGGTATCACTGGTCAAGCGGGTGCAATCCGTCACGGTATTACACGTGCACTTATGGAATTAGATGAAGCTATGCGTCCTGCACTACGTGCTGCTGGTTTCGTTACTCGTGATGCTCGTCAAGTTGAACGTAAGAAAGTTGGTCTACGTAAAGCTCGTCGTAAGCCACAGTTCTCTAAGCGTTAATTCGTTTTCAGAATTCCAAAAAACCCAGCTTTTGCTGGGTTTTTTATTATCCATAATTCAAGAATATGGGTGCTTGATTAGACTTAAAATGAGAACAATGGTGATATGAGTTTACAAGTTATTGTTGTCGCTTTGGCGTTAGTGCTAATTATTGAAGGGATAGGGCCATTATTTTTTACTCACAAATGGCAGTCTTATCTATTTGATTTATCAAAGCAAAACCCAGAAATCTTGCGTCGCTTAGCGGGGTGTATGGTGACAGTTGGTGTCGTTCTGATGATTATTTTTTTATAAACACTTGCCATTGCCCCCCTAAAGTCTGCTAAAATCCTGTTTTAATCGCAACCTTGCAGCAAACAATGGGCAAAAATGTAGTAGTACTCGGCACCCAATGGGGTGACGAAGGAAAAGGTAAGATTGTCGACCTTCTAACCGAACAGGCAAAATATGTAGTTCGCTACCAGGGCGGCCACAATGCTGGTCATACCTTGGTGATCGATGGTGAAAAAACCGTTCTTCATCTAATCCCGTCTGGAATTTTACGTGATAATGTTAAATGCATTATCGGTAATGGCGTTGTATTAGCTCCTGATGCTTTAATGACTGAAATTGGCATGCTTAAAGAGCGTGGCATTCCAGTTGAAGAGCGTCTATTAATCTCTGAAGCATGTCCACTTATTCTACCATTCCATTGCGCTCTTGATATCGCTCGTGAAAAAGCGCGCGGTAACAATGCAATTGGTACAACTGGTCGTGGTATTGGCCCAGCTTATGAAGATAAGATTTCTCGTCGCGGTTTACGCGT
This sequence comes from Shewanella marina JCM 15074, assembly GCF_000614975.1. Lineage (GTDB taxonomy): Bacteria > Pseudomonadota > Gammaproteobacteria > Enterobacterales > Shewanellaceae > Shewanella > Shewanella marina. The sequence goes on along the minus strand of NZ_BALM01000016.1, from coordinate 49,762 downwards.
TGGTGATCTATTCAATGCTGAGCGCTTCGCGGCTAAGTTAAAAGAAGTTATGGCTTATCATAACTTTATGCTGACTGAGTACTATAAAGTTGAAGCTGTCGATTATGATAAGACTTTAGCTGATGCGTTAGCTCTTGCTGATTACTTGAAGAGTATGTGTACCGATGTTAGCGAGCTGCTTGATCAAGCTCGTAAAGCGGGTGAGCCAATTCTATTTGAAGGTGCTCAAGGTACATTACTTGATATTGACCACGGTACTTACCCATTTGTGACATCATCAAATACAACTGCAGGTGGCGTAGCTACTGGTAGTGGTTTTGGTCCTCGTCACTTAGATTATGTACTAGGTATTATCAAAGCTTACACTACTCGTGTTGGTGCAGGTCCATTCCCAACAGAATTGGATGATGAAATCGGTGAACACTTAGGAACTAAGGGTCACGAGTTCGGTGCAACAACGGGTCGTAAGCGTCGTCCAGGTTGGTTAGATATTGTTGCTATGCGCCGTGCAGTGCAGATCAACAGCCTTTCAGGTTTATGTTTAACTAAACTAGATGTATTAGATGGCTTAGAAGAAGTGAAGTTATGTGTTGGTTACCAGTACCCAGATGGTTCTGTTTCAACAGTAACGCCACTGGCTGCTGAAGGCTACGAAGAAGTGACTCCTGTGCTAGAAACTATGCCAGGTTGGAGCGAGAACACCTTTGGTGCGACTTCGTTAGAACAGCTTCCTGCTGCAGCTATCAACTACATTAAGCGTATTGAAGAGCTTCTTGAAACTCCAATCGATATCATCTCAACTGGTCCAGATCGTAACGAGACCATGATTTTGGTGAATCCATTCGAGTAATCGATTAAGGGCCGCGCTAAGCGGCCTTTTTATTGAGATTTTGACCAGAGTCAGCATTCAGTAAACTAACATCAACTTCAGTAAAACTTGGCTGTGCCGATAGTAATATAGTTAGGCATAACTTAGGGATGAGGGAGTTTATGTTAGTTTATTTTTTATTAGCACTATTGTTATTACCATTTTCACAGGCGTATGCTGTAGATCAGCAACAAGATAACAAGCAAATTATAGCGGTGCATATCTATACTGATGCACAATTGCTAGAATTAATTCGTGATAATCAATATCTACAACAGGTAACCGCAGATCGATGTCAATTAGTGAATGACATAAGAGCGAATGCCGAAGTGCTTACAGAGCCCTTGTACCAATTTTTATGGGGAGAGATGCTTAACCATGGTGTGTGTGTTAAGGCTAATCCTGCAAGGGGAATGAAGCAGTTAATGCAGTCAGCAGAACAAGGAAGCCCAGAGGCTTTAGTGAAGTTGGCGCAATATTACCGTGATGGTAAATATGTGATTAAAGATAAATCGCGGGCAGTACATTATGCATTGCCAGCCGCCGCAGGAGGTGATTTACCTGCACAGTTGATATTAGTTGAGTTACTAGGACAGGGCTTTGGTAGTCCGCTAGATTACGAACTGGCATATCACTGGCTTTATAATCAGGTATTTGCCGATAGTGCGACAAAAAAGAAGGCACACAAATTATTGCAAGTACTCGCAACAAAGATGCCCGATAGTGCCGTAGCACGGGCCCAAAAAGTGTATTTGCGCAGTTATTAAATGTTCAAGCAAGGGCTTGAACTAAAATTTTTGGAACATGAATGATACAAGACCCTCATTTTGAGCGTGAACAGAATAAGTACGACAATCCCATTCCTAGTCGCGAATATATTTTGGACTATTTGCGCTCTCAAACATCCCCTGTCAGTCGCGAAAATGTTGCGGCTGCATTAAATATTACTGATGAAGAGCAATTAGAAGCCTTACGTCGTCGCCTTCGCGCGATGGAGCGTGATGGTGAGTTAGTTTATACCCGTGGCCACAGCTATGGTTTACCTGAACGTATGGATCTGATGTGCGGCACCGTACTTGGCCATCGTGATGGCTTTGGTTTCTTCCGTCCGGATGAAGGCGGTGATGATCTCTATATCTCTAACCGAGATATGATGCTGTATTTCCATGGTGACAAAGTACTGGCACAAAAAGCGGGTACAGATCGCCGTGGTCGCCGTGATGCGCGAATTGTACGCTTAGTGAGTGAACGTGCCGCTGCATTAGTGGGGCGTTTCCACGTCGATTCTGGCATGGCATTTGTTATTGCAGATGATAAGCGAATCACCCAAGAGATCTTGATTGCCAATGAAGATCGTAATGGTGCGCGTCAAGGTGATGTTGTAGTCATTGAACTGACACGCCGCCCAGGTCGTTATGTTAAGGCGGCTGGTAAAGTCACTGAAGTTTTAGGACAACAGATGGCGCCGGGTATGGAGATCGAAATTGCGCTGCGCAATTATGATTTGCCACATACTTGGTCACCAAATATTGAAAAGAAATTACGCCGTATTCCGGATGAAGTGACAGAAGCCGAAAAGGTTGAACCCGGTCGTGTTGACCTACGTCATTTGCCATTAGTGACTATTGATGGCGAAGATGCACGTGACTTTGATGATGCAGTTTATGCTGAGAAGAAGCGTGGCGGTGGTTGGCGTCTATGGGTTGCTATTGCAGATGTGAGTCATTACGTACGTACAGATTCTGCATTAGATAAAGAAGCGCGTAGCGTGGTAACTCTGTTTACTTCCCATCGCAAGTGATCCCAATGCTGCCTGAAAAACTATCAAATGGATTATGTTCACTTAATCCACATGTTGATCGTTTATGTATGGTGGCGGAGATGACAATTTCTGCTAATGGTAAATTGTCTGGTTATAAGTTTTATCCTGCGGTGATGCATTCTCATGCGCGTTTAACTTATACCCAAGTTGCCGATATGCTTGAAGGCGGTGAGGTTGCTGAGCAATACCAGCAAGTTTTTCCTCATTTACAAACATTACAAAGCTTATATCTTACTTTAGATGAGTTGCGTGCTGAACGTGGCGCTATTGCATTTGAAACTTTAGAAACTCAATTTATCTTTAATGAACAACGTAAGATTGAACGTATTGTGCCGCGTGGTCGTAATCAAGCACATAAGATCATTGAAGAGTGCATGATTATGGCAAACGTTGCTGCGGCTAAGTTTGTCATTAAAAATAAAGGCGAAGTGTTATACCGTGTGCATGAGGCTCCATCTGAACAGAAATTAACTCAAGTTAAAGAGTTTTTAGCTGAGCGTGGTATTACGATGGGAGGCGGTTTAGAGCCTACTCCTGCAGACTATCAAGCGGTAATGGAACAAGTGCAAGGCCGTACGGATGCTGAACTTATCCAAGTGATGCTGCTACGTTCTATGCGTCAAGCAAGTTATACACCGGACAATGAAGGTCACTTTGGTTTAGCGTTAGAGGCATACTCGCACTTTACCTCGCCAATTCGTCGTTACCCTGACTTAATTTTACACCGTGTTATTCGTTATCTACTGACTAAAGAGCATAACGATAATAAAGAAAAATGGACTCAAGATGGTGGTTATAACTATCAGATTGAAGACTTAGATTTACTTGGTGAAGAATGTTCTAACACAGAGCGCCGCGCCGACGAAGCAACCCGTGACGTAAGTGATTGGCTTAAATGTGAGTTTATGCAAGATCATGTTGGAGATACCTTCACTGCGGTGGTTGCATCGGTCACTAGCTTCGGCTTATTTGTTCGTTTAGATGAGCTATTTATCGATGGTTTAGTGCATATCTCTAGCTTGGGTAGCGACTATTATCAATATGATCCAAGTCGTCAACGCTTAATCGGTGAGAGTTCTGGCCAAATTTATCAAATTGGTGATGCTGTATCGGTTAAAGTTGCAGCAGTTAATTTAGATGACCGTCAAATTGATCTGATTATGATTGGTGATGAAGGTAAAATACGCCGCCGTAATCGAGCGGGTAAGCCATTAACAGCCAGAGAACGTGCCAACCTTGAAGGTGCTAAAGCAGCTAAGTCTGATTCATCAGCTAAAGATAAATCAACTCGTGGCGCAACTAAGCCTAAAAAGTCGGGTTCAAAGTCCAAGGCTGCTGGTAAATCAAAGTCAGCACCTAAGCGAGCTAAGGCTTCAGATAAACCGGGTAAATCAATCAAACGCCCAAGTAAACGTACCAGTACTGCTGGTAAAGCGAGACGTAAGTAAATGAAAAAAAATGATATTGTTTTTGGTATTCACGCAGTGGAAGCTTTATTAAATAATGCGCCTGAGCGTATTCTTGAAATGTGGCTACTACAAGGTCGTCAAGACGATCGCTTAATGCCAATAATTAATGCGGCTCGTGATTTTGGTGTGTCTGCCCAGCAGGCTTCACGTAAAACATTAGATGATAAAGCAGATAGTTCACAGCACCAAGGTGTTGTAGTACGTGTAAAAGCGGCAAAACAACTAAATGAAAGCCATTTAGATGCATTATTAGCCAAGACTGATGTGCCATTTTTATTAATTCTAGATGGTGTTACTGATCCGCATAACTTAGGTGCATGTTTACGTAATGCTGATGCAGCTGGCGTACAAGGTGTAATTGTGCCTAAGGATAACTCTGTAGGTTTAACTCCAGTAGTCAGTAAGGTTGCTTGTGGCGCGGCTGAAACAGTACCGTTATTTCAAGTGACCAACCTTGCACGTACTATGCGCCATCTACAAGAGAAAGGCGTGTGGATTATCGGTACTGCGGGTGAAGCAGATTGTAATCTATACCAAGCTGACCTAAAGGGCCCATTAGCGATTGCTATGGGGGCTGAAGGCAAAGGTTTACGTCGATTGACTCGTGAAGGTTGCGATACCTTAGTATCGATTCCTATGTCAGGCAGCGTATCAAGTTTGAACGTGTCAGTTGCGACTGGTATCTGTTTATTTGAAGCTGTGCGTCAACGTTTATAACACAAACTTATAGTTAAACGACTTTCTCGTTTTGCGTGTTTGTTAGACAGTAAAAAAGCCAACTCAACGAGTTGGCTTTTTTGTTATTTAATGCGAGTTAAAAATTGTCTAATAGGTTGTGGTTTACTGAAGAAATAGCCTTGAAAAAGATTAAGGTTAACAAGTTCAAGTCGTGCTAATTCAGTTTGAGTTTCCACGCCTTCCATGATCACAGGTAACTGCCAGTTATTCACTAAGGTGACAATATTCTCTAGTATTGAATCATCGCCAATTTCATTGGCAATCGAGATGAAAATGCGATCTATCTTGATAATATCAAAGGGTAAGCTGTGAGCAGTTAAAATATTAGAATAACCCGTACCAAAGTCATCAAGTGCCCAACGAATGCCATACTGTTTCAGTAATGCCATGTTATGTTTAACTTGCTTGAGGAAAAATAGTCGGCGGTCTCGTTCCGTTAACTCAAATACCAGACCATGTTGCAGCGAAGTATTTTGTTTTATCAATTGCAGTAGCGTATCGATAAAATCATCATCAAGAAGCATTTCTACTGTCATATTGATGGAGATGTAAAAATCATGATTAATTTGATTGATTTTGCTCTTATCAATAGCTAGTTGCGACAATAATTGTAGTGTGACTGGCTTGATTTTCCCTGTAGTTTCTAAATACTCAATAAAAACTGCTGGGGGGAGAATCTTCGATCCTTTTTCATGCCAGCGGCATAATAGCTCTGCACCAATAAATCTTTTTTCTTTAGTCGAGTAGATTCCCTGATAGTAAGGAATAAATTCATTTCGTTTTATACTTTTTCTAATTCGCATTGAAAAATTAAGATTTTTTAGTTTTAAATAATTAACTAATAACCTTACAAGATAGATAGTAATATAATTAATGCTAAATAAAATTAAGAACATAATAACCATTACATGAATACGAATTCCTGTTGTAATGGTTACCCCCAAAGAACGTGTGACAATTTTTTCAAACTTAATAAAATCTTTAGGCTTACCAAAGATATTTTTGGGGCTGTTGGTTTCACTGATTTGATAAGTTAAAAATGAATATGCAGTTGCATTTAACTTTTCAGCAATAGATTGAAGGTTTAAAAACATTTGATAATAGCCATTACCAAATTTGAACATGTAAACTACAACTGATTGGTTTAATTTGTCATGTTTTTCTTTGATTAATATAGGGTCCTGTCCAGGATAAGATAGTGGACTGAGATTTTTGGGAACTTGGTACATCATATCCGCATTTCTATCAGAATACAGATAGTGGTTATCTTTAATGTAATAGATACCGCGCATTGAATCAGTAGAGAGTACGATATCTTTTAAAAGTTGTTGTCTTTTAATAATACTTAATTTTTCGTTATGAGATTGTTTGATCTTTTCTTTTGGTGTGTAAACTTTGTTGTATAAAATATCTGCTATTTCATATGTTTTTAGTATAGATGTCGTATAACAAAATATATACAACAATATTATCGTTAATAAAGAACTTAATATTGTGGTGAATAATATGCTTTTTTTGATTTGAGCCTTAGACATTATGACTAATATGTAATAGGTAAGATATTGTGATTATTATATATCAAGCAATAGCAATTATTAGATATAAAATATCAGCAAACTGTCAGTTTATTTTAATGTGTAAAATATTTTATTGTAATTCGTTTGCTAACGATTAAATTCCGCATGGATTTGTTTGGCTTTTGTTGTTTATTATGAGGGGTGGTCGTGTTAATTATAACAAGACCACTCATCTTTTATGCAATTAGTGGCTTTACTTCTGCTGTTACTACCGTTGTTGGTGATTTTTTGAGTTCACGCCAGACTAATGGTGCCACAATCATAAATAGTACTAAGTTTGAGATTGGCATGGCTAACCACACACCTTCTACTCCCATCATTTTTGGTAAAAAATAGAGGAAAGGTATTTGAATTAACATGTTGCCCATCGAGGTCATAATGGCCTTAGTAGGTTGGTTAATAGACATAAAGAAAACTGACGCCAGCGCAATAAAACCATCAAGGCACATAGCAAAAAGATGGAGTTGGATACCGGTCATAGCTTTGGCACTAATTTCTGGTTCACCTTGACTAAACAATCCAATAAAAAAGTGTGGGAATAGGTTTAGTAATAGTGTCCAACTTAGTCCTGACACAATAATAACCGTAGCAGCAATTTTAACGACTTTAGTAATGTAACTATGCTGCTTGGCTCCATGGTAAAAACTGGCTTGCGGTTGCATACCTTCGGCGACGCCTGAGCTAACAGGTAATATAACGACATCAAATAACCTACGATGGCAAAAGCACCAATCGTGATGGAGTCGCCGTACTGCATAAATAGCCAGTTATGAATAGCGACTACAAAGCTACTGTATAAAAACATCACGAGGCAAGATGAACCTAGGATAATGCTACGGCCACCGATTTTATAATCGAATTTCAGCTGAGATAAATTGAGTCGTAGGCTACTATAACGGCTAAAGAAGTAACTTATACCAATCAACATAATAACTGTTTGAGCAATAATAGTGGCAATAGCGGCACCTTTTAACCCCATCGCTAATACGCCAACAAATAGATAGTCTAAACCGATATTGCTGATCGCACCGATAAGTAATAAGCCTGTCGCTAAATTAGGGCTATCATCATTACGAATAAGCATAGGTATAGCATTTGCTGCAACAGTAATAATGCCTGCAATCATAAAAATATCGATATAACGACTGCCTTCAAGGTAGGTGTCTCCCTCAGCATTTTGCCAACTTAAACTGGCATGGCCAAATACTGCGAGCATGGCACAGCAAGCAAGACCTAATAAAATGATGAGATAGAGGCTACTGCTTAAGGCTAGTTTTGCTTTGCTGGGATTATTTTCGCCACGAAACATAGACACCATGCTGCCAGAACCCATGCCAATAAGTACCCCAAGAGCACTGAGTACATAGACGATAGGCCAAGCCATATTAATGCCAGCAAGCCCACTAGGCCCAACGTATTGCCCTACGAAAATACCATCAATAATAATATATAACCCACTCACCAACATGGCGATGACTGCGGGGAGGGTATAGCGCCAAAAAGTTTTTTGGATCTGCTTATCTGTTTGAGGTTGGTTTGTTATTGCGTGCATAACTTAAGGCGGCTCACTGATCAAATTGCCGCTATTATCCTAGAAAGTCAGATTGTTTAAAGTTAATATCTATAACAATATCGGATAGGTGGTGGTGACTATGCAGTGGAATTTAGATCAGTTACAAGCCTTTGTCGTTGCGGTTGAGCAAGGCTCATTTTCAGCCGCGGCACGTAAAATTGGTAAAGCGCAATCGCGGATCAGTACTGCAATTGCTAATTTGGAATTAGATCTTGGTTTTGATTTGTTTGATCGGAGCAACCGTTTGCCTGTACTGACCGAGCAAGGGCGGGAGATGTATATTGATGCTCGTTCCGTTTTAAGCCAATGTCAGCGTTTGTCATCTAGAGCTTCAATGCTCGCTAAGGATGAGGCGGTTTCTTTGACGGTTGCGATTGATGAAGCGGTACCGATTGAAGCCTTTGAAACATTCTTTGTTGATGTTGCTAAACGGTTTCCTGAGCTAACGTTAACTATATTAAATGGTGCACAACAGGATATCGCCCATTGGGTTGAGCATAAACAAGCTGATATTGGTGTAATGTTTCACTTTGCGCCGATGTCGACAAATTTGGATTTCATCTCGATTGCTAATTTTCGACAATCATTAATTGTCAGTCCAACTCATCCATTAGCCCAATATAAACAACCCTCATTAACTCAACTAAAACAATATCGGCAGTTAGTTATTCGTAATCGATTGAGTGGAGAGCAAGGCATTACTATCTCACCAACCCATTGGTTTATCGATAGCTATTACTATATATCCTCTATGGTCAGTCATGGTGTTGGTTGGGCTTTGGTGCCTGAACATGTTGCACGTAATGATTGGTATTCTGGTTTACTCACGGAGCTATCGACGCGGCAAATCTCGGGTAGTTTGAATATGGAAATGGGCGTAGTCAAACGGCGTGATAAGGGCATGAAGCAGGTATTGGCGTGGATGCACTCTTATTTAGACAGTATGTTTAATACCGTCTAATGCTGATGGTTATTGGAAGGTATATAGCAGATTAAAGGTGGTAATCGTATCGGTTTGCTTAGTCCCTTCAGGTACCACTTCGGTATATTTAACACTCACGCCAATTTTAAATGCCCAATCTTGAAATAAGGTATTTTTATAGTTGGTATCGAGAGCCAGTGTGTTGTTATTTTCGCCCACTTCAGCAGTTAAGTCTGCTGTTAAGCTGGTATATTCTTGCAGCTTTTGTTCAAATTTGACTGCGGTACGTAAAATCACATCTTGTTCTGCGGGTAGGTCAGTGGTTTGATCATCGACATTATTCGGTTTGTTATATCGAAAACCTGGGCCTACTTCTAGGCTTAATTTGGTTAAGCTAGAGCTGATTGCGTCAAAACCATAACCACTAGAAACGGTAGCTATTTTGGTATAACTACCAAATTTATCCCAAGTGAAATCACCTCGACCAAAGATATAACCGCCGTTGAGTTTATAGTTACTCTGCAGTTGTAAGTCGTATTTTTCTGAGGTGGTAGTCTCATCATCTGACGCAAAATAGGCTTTTATGGTGCCTTCTTGCTTGGCATTCGTGGTGTCATAAACCATTTTAATGCGACTATTAAAGCTGGTGGATTCAGTATTACCGGTATTAAGCTGAAAACCAGCTTCAACTTCAGTGGTAAAGTCGCTTGGCGGTTCTTGATAATCCGGTGGTACTAATGCAAATGCTGAAAATGAGATGCAAGATAAACTTGTAGCGATGAGAACTTTATTCATTATTGTTTTTAGTAATGGCTATAAGTTAAATAAGTGAAAATTCAGTGGTAAGCATCATACCTTAGATCCTCAAATTAGCTCAATATGACATTTACAGTTAGCTAGAAAAATCATGACAACTGGCTTGATTGTGACTATTTCATTTAAATTGGTTTTGGTTTGACATATTACTTGAATTTTAATATTTCATTCTGTACTATTGCGCGCCTAAATCAGTCACTTTATTTTAGTTCCTTGCCTCCATTTGGTTTGACTGAGCCAACGCCGAGGCTAGATAACCGTAAGGAGCAATAAATGCGTCATTACGAAATCGTATTTATGGTTCACCCTGATCAGAGTGAACAAGTGCCAGGTATGATCGAGCGTTATACTGGTGTTATCACTGCAGCAAACGGTACTATCCACCGTTTAGAAGATTGGGGCCGCCGTCAATTAGCATACCCAATCCAAGACCTGCATAAAGCACACTACATTCTTATGAATGTAGAAACTACTGCTGAGTCTGTAGAAGAATTAGAAACAGCTTTCCGTTTCAACGACGCTGTTCTTCGTAGCATGGTTATGCGTACTAAAGCTGCCATCACTGAAGCTTCTCCAATGGCTAAAGCAAAAGACGAGCGTGATTCACGTCGTGCTTCTGCTGAGCGTACTGAAGAAGTTAAAGAAAGCGCTGAAGAATCAGCTGAGTAAGTTTATCTGTGACCACCAACCGATTGGTGTTATCTGGCACGATAACTCGTACTAGAAGCTTTAAAAGCCCAGCAGGCATTGCACATTGTGTATTAATGTTGGAACACAAATCACAACGTTACGAAGCAGAGATGTTACGCAACGTATACTGCCAAATTCAGGTGGTATTAAGTGGCCCGCACTTTGAGTGCATTACAGACAAACTGAAAGCCGGTGTGGATATTGAGGTTACTGGATTTATTGCCCTTCAACAGAATCGCAATGGTCAGAACCGAACAGTATTACATGCTGAAAATGTCGAATTGAAAACTTAGGAGACTGTCAAAATGGCACGTTATTTCCGTCGTCGCAAGTTCTGCCGTTTCACCGCTGAAGGTGTTACTGAGATCGATTACAAAGATGTTGCTACTCTAAAGAACTACATCACTGAGAGTGGTAAGATCGTTCCTAGCCGTATCACTGGTACTAGTGCTAAATATCAACGTCAACTAGCTCGCGCTATCAAGCGTGCTCGTTATCTTTCTCTACTACCATACACTGATTTACATCAGTAATCGTTAGTTGAAAACAGAGGATTAGATAATGAACGTTATTTTACTTGATAAAATCGCTAACCTAGGTAACTTAGGTGACCAGGTTTCTGTTAAAGCTGGTTATGCTCGTAACTTCCTTTTACCACAAGGTAAAGCGGTAGTTGCTAACGCTGAAAACGTTAAAGTTTTCGAAGCTCGTCGCGCTGAATTAGAAGCTAAAATGGCTGCTGATCTAGCTGTAGCTACTGAACGTGCTGCTAAAATCGCTGCATTAGAAAGCGTAGTAATCGCTTCTAAAGCTGGTGACGAAGGCAAGCTATTTGGTTCAGTTGGTACTCGTGACATCGCTGATGCAGTTACTGCTGCAGGTGTTGAACTAGCTAAAGCTGAAGTACGTCTACCATTAGGTGCTCTACGCACTACTGGTGACTTCGAAGTTGATTTCCAACTTCACACTGAAGTTAAAGGCCTAGTTAAAGTAACTGTTGTTGCTGAAGCTTAATAAGTCTTTGCTTTAGAAAAAACACCGTCTTAGGACGGTGTTTTTTTATGCCTGATTTTTATCGGCAATCAAAAAAACAGACATAAAAAAACAGCGCCGCTTGGCGCTGTTTTCGATCAAGTTTGGTGATTATTATTTATCTGACACAATCTCTAATTCTTCAATCAGATTTTGCGCATTATCGACCTTATCCATCATCCACAAGATATAACGCACATCGACGTGTACGGCACGGGTAATGGTTGGGTTAAAGAACCAGTCCTTGGTAATGGCTTCATAGGTTGAATCAAAATTAAGTCCCACTAATTCGCCGTCGCCATTAAATACCGGTGAGCCTGAGTTGCCGCCCGTGGTATCTACACTGGATAAAAAGTTGACGGGTACTGAGTTAAATTGTTCAACTTTGGCATCGCATGAGAAGAACATACATAACCAGCTACTTGGATCTTGATAGATATTACTGACTTGGTGTTGGCCATATTGTTTATCTTTAATGGCATTAAGCACTTTTTCTGGTGCGTTAAAAGGTTCTACGCCAGTATGTTTAGCTGTAATGCCTTCTAACTTTGTAAAAGGTTGCTTATAAAGCCCGTCTGCTGATTGGTAACCATCGACCATACCGTAGGTAATACGTAGAGTGCCGTTAGCATCAGGATATACAGGCCAGTTATTGGCTTGATAGTAGTTAATCACCGCCTGCATATATTGAGGGCGGGCTTTAGACAGTTTGCCATAGAGCGTTTTAAGCGCTTTCTCTTGCGCCATATTGGTCTCATAGAGTGCAACTGCTAAACGAATGAATGGATCTGCACTGGCTTCGAATTCGGCAGGTGTTGCTGCCATCCATGCTAAACGTTTGTCCTTATTGGTTAACCCTGTGAGCGCATAAAAGCCATCAAGTTTATCGTTCAAGCTGATATTGTTATCGCTTTCTTTTAGCATATTATCGAGCGCTGCGACTCGATGAGTTTGGGCTAGATAGGCTTCAATATCCTGTTGCCATAGGGTTTTATCCACTTTGGCATTAAAGTTTGAATCAATGCGCTTGAGGTTGGCACGGATCATATTGAGGTCGCGCTCTTGATAACCTGATTCGCGCTTTTCATCTGGCTTTTGTTGCTCTTTAGCAAGGCGATATAATTTGTTGGCTGCTGCCAACAAGGCGCTTGATTGTGCATTTTCGAAATAATAATGGGTTTGGCGTAACTCATTCTTTTGTGCCAGTAACTGTTTCAACTGGGACAATAGCTGTGGGTTTGCTTCAGTTTGTTGCCCAAACCATGCGATAAAATCATCTTCACGTTGCTGTTTAAAACCGATAATATCTGTGGCTTTAAAACCATCAAGCAAACCATTAAGTTTTTTCATTCGATTTGCCATGGAAGCAAGTGTACCTGCATATTTAATATCAATATCGGCACTATTGTTGGCGAAGTGATTAATGGTATCGATTTTTAATTGGTAGCGTTTTGCCATCTCGGGATAATGCCAGTGACTCGCAAATTCCAGTTCACTGGTTAAACGATAACGGCTGGTTGAGCCCGGGTAGCCTGCAACAAAAACGCCATCACCGGCTTTGACGCCATCAGCATTAATTTTAAGATAGCTTTTCGGCTGATAAGGCACGTTATCTTTATGGTATGGCGCGGGTTTACCATCTTTGCCGACATAGGCACGTAAGAAAGTAAAATCGCCAGAATGTCGAGGGTACTCATAGTTATCGATATCGCCACCAAATGCACCTACACTTTCAGGGGGCGCATAGACTAAGCGCACATCACGAATGATCAATTGTTTAATTAGATAATATTCTAAACCGCTGTGGTAACTGCGCACCGAGCAGCGATAATTGTCATCGCTTTCACACTCTTTAATTAAGGCTTTACGATTAGCTTGGATCTGTTGATAACGTTGCAAAGGATCATCAGATAGATTGGATAAAACTTGGCTGGTGACATCAATTACTGATTCAGTAATGTATAATCGCTCACTTGGCCCTGCAGTTGGCTCTTGCGTTTGCTTACTTGCTAGAAAACCATTAGCTAAATAATTATGCTCAGCTTTACTGTTATATTGAATTGCGCGATAGGCACAATGGTGATTGGTGACAACAAGTCCTTGGGGCGACACGAAACTGGCGGTACAATAGCCGAGACCAACAACCGCGTTCATTGGATATTGCGTTAAGTCTGCCAGTTTATTTGCTGGTATATTGATACCTCTTTCGCTAAGTTTATCAGCAATAGAGGGCATTTGATAAGGCTGCCATTGTCCTTCGTCGGCATAGGCTATGCCAGAAGACAGCACAAGGGCTGCAACCAATGCATTACGCATGTTCATTCCTTCTTTGTTTTATTATATCCATTTGGATAGGGTTACAGGTATATTCCTGTTTTGTTGGTTGTTTTATATCATATTTTGCATAAATGTTGGAAACTGGGAGTGTAAATGTCACAACAAGGTGCTTTTAAATCCAAAAATAAACCGCGCGATCTTCAGATCGACGCGTTAAAGCTACCACCACATTCGATTGAAGCCGAACAATCTGTATTAGGTGGCTTGATGTTGGATGCCGAGGCTTGGGATAAGGTGTCAGAAGCCGTTGTGAAAGAGGATTTTTATTCTCGTGCTCATAAAATGATTTTCCAAGCGATGAATAAGTTGGTCGAAAGTGGCCAACCAATCGATCTTATTACTGTGTCAGAACAGCTTGAACTGACTGATGAATTAGAAGATGCCGGTGGTTTTGCCTATTTAGGTGAGATTGCTAAAAATACCCCAAGTGCCAGTAATATTGTGTCATACGCAGAAATCGTACGTGAACGTGCGGTTGTGCGTGAAATGATCCGAGTGGCTCATGAAATTGCAGATGCAGGCTATAATCCTGAAGGTCGTGATTCAGGGGCATTACTTGATTTAGCCGAAACCAAAGTCTTTAAGATTGCTGAACAGCGAACCAGTGCTAATGAAGGCCCTGAAGGCATTAAGAGTATTCTTGAAAAAACCGTCGATAAAATTGAAGAACTTTATAACAACCCTCATAACGGTGTGACTGGGGTTTCTAGTGGTTTTGGCGACTTAGATAAGATGACCGCAGGTTTTCAGTCTGGTGATTTAATTATTGTGGCTGCCCGTCCATCTATGGGTAAGACTACCTTTGCCATGAACTTGTGTGAACAGGCCGCGATGCATGAAGATAAACCCGTACTTATTTTCAGCTTAGAGATGCCATCTGAACAGATTATGATGCGTATGTTGGCTTCATTAGGCCGAGTTGACCAAACCAAAATTCGTACGGGTCAGCTAGATGATGAAGATTGGGCGCGTGTATCGTCAACGATGGGCATTATGCTGGAACAAGGCAAGATGTATATTGATGATGGTTCAGGTCTAACACCTACCGACGTACGTAGCCGTGCGCGCCGAATTGCGCGTGAATATGGCGGCTTATCAATGATCATGGTCGACTATTTGCAGTTAATGCAAGTGCCTGCGTTATCTGACAACCGTACGCTTGAGATTGCTGAAATTTCGCGTTCATTAAAGTCATTAGCAAAAGAGTTAGAGATCCCCGTTATTGCACTGTCACAGCTTAACCGCTCGTTGGAGCAACGTGCTGATAAACGTCCTGTTAACTCAGACTTGCGTGAATCAGGTTCGATTGAGCAGGATGCCGATTTGATCATGTTCATTTATCGTGATGAGGTGTATAACAACGACTCTCCCGATAAAGGCACTGCTGAAATTATTATCGGTAAGCAACGTAACGGCCCCATTGGACGAGTTCGTTTAACGTTCCAAGGACAGTATTCTCGTTTTGACAATTATGCAGGTCCTCAGTTTGAGGAAGACTAATAGTTGCCTATATTGATTTAGTGTACACAAGGTTATTTTTTGAAACCCTTTCCTAGAGTAGAGATTAGCCGTCCCGCTTTGCGCAATAACTTAGCTAAGCTTCGTCAAATTGCGCCGCAAAGCAAGGTGATGGCAGTGGTTAAGGCTAACGCTTATGGCCATGGTTTATTAAATGTGGCTAACTGCTTAAATGATGCAGATGGCTTTGGTTTAGCTCGGTTGCAAGAAGCACTACAACTTAGAGCGGGTGGCATAAAGGCAAAATTGCTGTTACTTGAAGGGTTCTTTTGTGCCAGCGACTTACCTTTATTAGTTAATCATAATATTGATACGGCCGTTCATCATATTTCGCAAGTCGAGATGCTTGAGCAGGCTAAATTGGATAAGCCTGTAACGGTATGGCTTAAGATTGACTCCGGTATGCATCGTTTAGGTTTTTTACCTGACGAATTTGAAGCAATTTACCAACGTCTATTAGCCTGTGAGCAGGTGGCTAAACCGATTAATATGATGACTCATTTTGCCAGAGCAGATGAGCCTGAAGTTGATTTTACGGCGATGCAGTTAGCAACGTTTAATGCGCTGACTGAGCATTTGCCCGGCGAGCGTACCATGGCAAATACTGCCGGTGCGATTTTCTGGCCACAAACCCAAGCGGATTGGATCCGCCCTGGTATCGGTTTATATGGCGTGTCACCTGTTGCTGGCGATCGCGGTGATTGTCACGACTTACAGCCCGTGATGTCTCTCAAGTCAAAGTTGATCGCCGTTCGCCAAAATAAAGCGGGCGAGCCTGTGGGCTACGGTGGCTATTGGACGTCTGACAAAGATACCACTCTCGGTGTGGTAGCTATTGGTTATGGTGATGGTTATCCTCGCAATGCAGGTGATGGTACGCCAGTTTGGGTTAATGGCCGTCAAGTACCGATTGTTGGCAGGGTGGCTATGGATATGCTGACCGTTGACTTAGGTGTTGCTGCAACTGATGCTGTAGGTGATGAAGTCGAATTATGGGGAGCCTCTCTTCCTGTTGAAGTGGTGGCTGAGCATATTGGCACGATTGCTTATGAATTGGTGACCAAGTTAACGCCTCGTGTTGCTGTTTGTATTGATGAATAGACGTTAAGATTATGATTAAAACGCAGCGAATAAGCTGCGTTTTTTGTATGTGATCTATTTGGCATTTTTATATATCCAATGCATTAATTTATCGTGATCAATTCAGCAAAATGAAATAATCGCTAACTATTTTTTTGATGGGTAGTGCTGAAGTATGCGCATAGGGAAATCATGGATTACGGTATGTTCATTATTGATGTTGATGAGTATGTCGGTAAAGGCGAGTGAATTGTCGCCAGTGTCATTACCAGAGCTAAGTGCTGATTTTGAAGCGGTTCCTTTTGCATTTTCATCTGACAATATGGGCGTAGCGCTCGGTGGCGCTGGAGTTATCAAACATGCAGGCCAAGTGCAGGCATCTGTATTTGGCTTAGGGTTATATAGCTCAAATCAGAGCTGGGTGAATTATATTGGTGCCTACCACTATCAATTGCCTAAGCTCGATAGTTGGCTCTTTTCTGTAGAGTATTATCAGGGTCACTACACTGAAGCTAATTATTTTCTACCGAGTTATGAAGTTCCCAATCTGAATGACGCTGGTCTGCTTACCATTGGCGATGAGGCTTTCGCCAAGTTGCATGCAAAATATGTATTGCCTTGGGGCAAGGGACGTCATGGCGCCGCAAGAAGCTTATTTCCAAGTCAACAGCCTATCAGTTGGGATCCTCGTACTTCAGGTGTGAGCAGTATTCAATTTACCCCTTTTTGGCAAAAACGAGAGTTGCAGTTAGCACCTGAAATGATATCTGAGGTGCAAGGCATTGAAATTGAATTAGCTTGGGATAATCGTAATTTAGGGCGTAATAGTAGCCAAGGTGGTCAAACTCGCTTTAAATGGATTTTAGGTGAAAACATTGAAGATGGTGTTAATTGGGCTCGCTGGCAATTACAACAGAGTTTATTTATTCCATTAGATTCAAATCAATGGATGCGGCAACGTATTATTGCCTTGGATTTCTTTATTGCTGATACGCCAACTTGGGATCAAACTGATAGCGATAATGACTGGCAAAGACCGCCTAGTTTTGCTGCTAATAGCTTAGGTGGTTTTGAACGCTTACGTGGTTATCCAACTAAGCGTTTTACCGGGCGCAGTGCGATTAACTATACGGCTGAGTATCGAGTACAACCGCATTGGCAACCGCTACAGGATTTGCCGTTATTCAATTTATACCAAGTACCTTGGTGGCAATGGGTTATATTTGCCGAAGTCGGTAAAGTGACCAATGAATTTAGTTTCTCAGAACTGCATCAAGATATGGCATGGTCATTAGGTGGCGGTATTCGCTTTGAAGTTGAATCTGTAGTGATCCGCGCTGAATTTGCCCAAAGTGATGAGGGTACTCAAACCTGGGTGATGATAAACCAGCCATTTTAAAACAATAGCAGGAGAGCTGCGGCTCTCTTGTTATTAAGCGGTTTGTTTTATATGTTAATTTATATTGCTTGTAATGGTATGAGTATAACGATAAAAATAGTTATTTAATCTAACGTCTAGTTGAAATTAAATCATTGTTTGAACCGCTTTTATTTATCGTTACAACCTGCTGAACAGTCAACCCAAGGGTTACTGCCATACTGAACACGATGAGCGCCAAGTATATTCAACGTGATGTTGTCATATGTTGCGGTAGCCCAGACTGCATCGCCATTTGCAATCCATGTTGCTTGGTTTTGCTCTATTGCATATAAGGGTTGTTGACCTGAATAAATATGGGATGCAAACAGTTTATCTGCAATATAAAAATCAATTTTTGTACCATGAGGCATACCGATAAAATGTCCCTGTATACCGGAGATATATTGCCCATCGCAACAGCCTTCGCTTTGATTCCAATTAACTTGTGAAATAATCGCCGCACTTTGTAACTTTGTTATCGACGCTGATTTTATTTTTTCTGGATTAATCATTGGAGCTGCAGAGGCTATAAAAATATTTTGTAATAGGAATAATGTAATGGCAGGGTAATGCATAAAATATCCTTATTATGCGAGTTAATCCATGATGCTATTTAATAATATAAATTTAGAGATATGAGTATAGCCAATAAATAACGAAAAACCGATATGCTATCTCAATTCGTTTTATAAAATATAATCACTGTGAGAATAATTTATTAATATTAAATAGTCAGATGGCTTGAGAAATGATTGTTCAGCGTTTGATTTTAAAAATGTGGATTGGGTTTTACTGGTTATTACACTCAGGTAATAGTGTTTTGTATTTTAGCTATATTGCCTATCTAGGCGTAATAGTTACAATACTCTCATCGGTCAATAATATGACATTTAAATTAGAGGTAACTGACTATGGCAAAGCAGCATGATAACCCATTTCAAGTTGGGCAGGTGATTGAAAACCATCCTTTTAAATTTGGCGATGGTGCAATGTTAGAATTATTTCGTCATGACTTACCTAATACTGTCTTTGTCGGACTTGGTAATATTACTGCAGACGAGCAAGCAATGCTTGAGCAAGTGGGAGCTGAGTTAGGTGTGATGCAAACTGACAATGGTGGCTGCTTAGTGGTATTAAAATTAGGTGAGTTAGCATTTGATATTCAATTTAATGCATTAGCTATCCCTGATGACTTCTTTGATGATCATGAATTAATGCATGACACACTATCGTTTTCTATGCTGGTGATTGATACCGCAAATAGCCAGTTAAAAGTGATTCGTGATTTTTCTGTTAATACTGCTATCACAGCACAAATTGTTGCAGCAGTTAAGGCGCAACGTACTATGACAGATGTGAATGCTGTTAATGCGGAAAATGTGCACCTTCTAAATACATTGACGACTGAAGATTTAATGACGCAAGTCAATCTACAAGCTATTCAAAGTGTTGTTGCCGCCCCGAGTTGCGGTTGTGGTAGTCATCACCACCATCATCATGATTAATAAGATTTAGACATAAGTCAGCACCGTCAATAATGGCGGTGTTTTTCTATATTGCTTTATCTTGTTTCGAATATGATAAAAAATCCCCGCGGAAGGGCGGGGATTTTGCACGACATTGTTATATTTAAACGTTACGATTAAGCCAACATACTGCGTAACATCCAAGCTGTTTTTTCATGTTGCTGGATACGTTGAGTCAGTAAGTCCGCAGTCGCTTCGTCATTAGCTTTTTCAACTAATGGATACAGTTTACGAGCGTTACGAATGACAATCTCTTGACCTTCAAGTAACTGCTTAAGCATTTCATTTGCGTCTGTTACGCCATTATCTTCACTAATTTCAGTGCGTTTAGCATAAGCACTGTATGAGCCAAGGGCGCGCTCACCTAGTGCTCTAACGCGTTCTGCTATCACATCCACAGCTAATGCTAACTCAGTATATTGAGTCTCAAACATTAAATGTAATGTGTTAAACATAGGGCCTGTTACGTTCCAATGAAAGCTGTGGGTTTTTAAATATAGGCTATAGCTATCAGCCAATAACTGATTTAAACCTGCAGCAATATCTTGGCGGTCTTGGCTATCGATACCGATATTAATTGAATTCATTTTTTTATCTCCACAATTTATCTGTGGTAATAATATAGCCAAGCAGAGCATTGCATATCGGGTAAAATGGATTACTTTAATCGATTATTTGCTGAAATTTTTAGCAAATACGCTCATTTTTTATGTTAGGTAAGCGCACACCATGGAAAAACAGGCATATTTATCAGCGCTTGGTATTAGCACGTGGAAAAGGCGGCCGTTAGGACCCATACCTACGATATTAAGCGATCATCCTGCTGAACTTGTTAACCAACCTCTGGTCTCATCAGTTTTAGCCCTACTTGGGTATGATGAGTCGCAATGCCAATTTACTGATAAGCCCCGTAAGCAGGATTTAGTGTTGTGGGATTTACGTAAAGTGGCAATACCCAAAAAAGCTGGGGTGATTTATTCTGCGCCATTCGCTTCATTACTGAGTCATAGTGAAGCGAAACAAATGCTATGGCGCAATATTTGGCAAGCTAAGGAAAGCGTTAAGTAACGAGTGTAAGAATGATTGAATTATTAACTCAGGCACAAGCTCCTGCAATGGCTAAAATTGCGATTGCAGCACATTCTCATCCAATGAGTTTAGCATCGATAGAGAGCTGCTTTGGCCGGTTTTACTCCTGTTTTGGTGCATACCAAGAAGAGGTGTTAGTGGGCTTTGTGATTGTGCATCAACTATTTGAAGAGTCGAGTATTATTGACATCTGTGTTGATCCCAGCGCGCAAGGGCAACACATTGGTCAAACCTTGATGGATTACATTGAGGCCTTTTTATTGACCACTGAGGCTGAGCAAATTTTGCTTGAAGTTCGTCAGTCAAATAGTGCCGCTCTAGCTTTATATCGCAAGTTAGGCTTTATTGAAACGGGGTGTCGCAAGGGATATTACCCAACCGATGCCGGCGTGGAAGATGCTATTTTGATGCAAAAGCCGATTATGGCGCATTAGTTAGAGTTTGATGAGATAAAAAAACAGCGCTTTATGCGCTGTTTTTTATTGTTACAAGCGAGCTTTATTTAACTTCTTTACCTTGCGCTTGCAAGTCTGCATGATAGCTAGAACGTACCAATGGACCACAAGCCGCGTGAGTGAAGCCAAGCTCCTCTGCAATATGCTTTAATTGATCAAACTCTGCTGGTGGTACATAACGCGCAACTGGTAAATGGAACTTAGACGGTTGTAGATACTGGCCTAAAGTCAGCATTTCAACGTTATGACTGCGTAGGTCTTTCAGCACCTGCACAATTTCTTCATTGGTTTCACCAAGCCCCATCATCAAACCTGATTTAGTCGGAATATTTGGATGTCTTTCTTTAAAGCGCTTGAGTAAGTCTAGCGACCATTGATAATTGGCACCTGGTCGAGCCCTGCGATAATGCGCTGGCGCCGTTTCTAAGTTGTGGTTAAATACATCGGGTGGCTCAGTCGCTAAGATATCCAGTGCGGCATCAATACGACCACGGAAATCAGGTACTAATGTTTCAATTTTGATATGTGGATTAAGTTTGCGGATCTCACGGATACAATCAGCAAAATGCTGCGCGCCACCATCACGTAAGTCATCACGATCAACTGAGGTAATAACCACATATTTGAGTTTCATATCGCGAATAGTTTCAGCAAGCTTGAGTGGCTCGTTAGCATCAGGCTTTAACGGGCGACCATGAGCAACATCGCAAAATGGGCAGCGACGGGTACAAATCGCACCTAGAATCATAAAGGTTGCCGTACCGTGGTTAAAGCATTCGGCAAGGTTAGGGCATGATGCCTCCTCACATACTGAGTGCAAACCATGACTGCGCAAAGCGCCTTTAATATCTTCAATACGTTGACTTGATGCGGGTAATTTAATTTTTAACCAGCTTGGTTTACGCAACATATCCTCGCGCTCAGATGGCACAACTTTAACTGGGATACGAGCCACTTTTTCGGCATCTCTGAGTTTTACCCCAGGCTGCATGCGTTCCGGCCTATTCATATATCGGTTAATCCTTCATGGTGAGCTAACTTAGTAAAACCAAGTCGACGGCTAAATTGAGATATTAATTGAGTTGCTGCTTCCGCTACGGTTTGTGGGCCAGCCAATGACTTGCATTGTGCCATTTCTAGGCCAGCGTAACCGCATGGGTTAATACGTAAGAAAGGGGATAAATCCATATCAACATTGAGTGCAAGGCCATGGAATGAACAGCCTTTTTTTATTCTAAGTCCCAGTGAGGCGATTTTTTTCCATCGACATAAACACCGGGGGCATCGGCTTTAGCATAGGCATCAATTTGATATTGAGCCAACATGCTAATAATGCTTTGTTCGATATCTGTTACGAGTTGTCTAACACCGTGTTTCATGCGTTTGATATCAAGTAGAGGATAGATCACTAATTGTCCCGGTCCGTGGTAGGTGACTTGACCACCTCGGTCTACTTGAATAACTGGGATATCGCCGCTATTTAAAATATGTTCATTTTTGCCAGCTTGCCCTTGGGTAAAAACAGGGTTGTGTTCAACAATCCACAGTTCGTCTGGACTTGATTGATCACGGTTTTCCGTATAGTGCTGCATCGCATGCCAAACATCGGCATAATCTTGCTACCTAAGTTGCGGATATGTAAAACTTGTTCTTGCAAGATGGCATTCCCAGTAACATGATGAATGGCTCTATTATACCGTTTCAATGGCGAAATGTAAGCTGGATCACATTGCATCTTCATGCTTGATGTGATGTTGCGCAGGATAAATGATCAAGATCATTATTTTGTATGGTTTTATATGCTAGGTGATTGCTGTGCAACCGTAAATTTGAATCGAATTTAACAAGATAATGTATTTATTTTTAACATATCAGCACGGGTGAGTTAATAAAAAAGGAAAGCTAACCGAGCTTTCCTTTTTAGACAATCTAGAATAGTGATTATGATACTTACAGTACGCGGCGCACGCCTTCAATCGCAGCAAGATCTTTGTAAAGAGTTTCAATTTCTTCTTTACTGTTCACTAATACATTAATTGTAACTGAGTTATAAGTACCTTTGCTTGATGCTTTAGTCGTTGGCGAATAATCACCTGGAATGTGTTTCTGTACCACACTCACTACTTTGTCTGCTAATGCAGGATCGGCATCACCAACCACTTTAAACGGGAATGCTGTTGGAAACTCGAGTAACTGATCAAATGTTGTATCTAGCATAAGTTTTTCTCTTTAATACGTTCAATAATTAAATTATATCTAATTTGCCCGATTAACGTCATAAAAAAACCACCCTAAGGTGGTTTTTCAAAGCGATTAGTTAAACCAGCTGTGGAACATCAATTTGAAGTAATCCACTAACTTACTGAACCAGCTGCCTTCCTGTACACTTTCAAGTGTTACTAATGGGAATTGAGCGATATCTTTACCATTTAATTGGAAGTAGATACGACCGACAGTTTCACCTTTAGTTAATGGTGCTTCTAGCGTTTTAGTTAACTCGAAGTTAGCTTTAATATCTTTAGCTTGACCACGGTTAATGGTAATTGGAGTATCCGTTGCTACACCTAATTTCACTTCGCTTTGGCTACCGTACCATACTGGTTGAGTGGTAAAGGTGTCGCCTGCTTTGTACGGTGTTACCGTTTCAAAGAAACGGAAACCATAGTTAAGTAGTTTTTTGCTTTCAGCTTTACGAGCTTGTTCACTCTTAGTGCCCATAACCACTGAAATTAAACGCATACCGTCTTTAGTTGCTGAAGCGACTAGGTTATAACCTGCATCTTTAGTGTGGCCTGTTTTAATGCCATCAACATGCATGCTGGTATCCCACAATAAACCGTTACGGTTGTATTGCTTAATGCCGTTATAGGTAAATGATTTAATATCATAAAGCTTATATTCATCAGGTACGTCGCGGATTAATGCTGCACCAAGAATCGCCATATCATAAGCTGTTGATTTATGATCTTTAGCAGTTAAACCATGTGGGTTTTCAAAATGGCTATCTTTCATGCCAAGCTGTTTTGCCCATGAGTTCATCAGTTGTACGAAAGCACTTTCAGTACCTGCGATGTGTTCAGCCATTGCCACACATGCATCGTTACCTGATTGAATGATGATGCCGTGGTTTAAATCATTTACGGTAACTTTCTTACCCACTTCAATAAACATTTTTGAAGAGTCTGGGAAGTTTTTAGACCATGCATTTTTAGAGATAGTCACTTCATCATCTGGAGAAATGTTACCTGCTTTGATCTCTTGACCAATCACATAGCTTGTCATCATTTTAGTCAAGCTAGCAGGGTTTAAGCTTTCATAAGCATTCTTTTCCGCAATCACTTTACCTGTATTGTAATCCATCAATACATAGGCTTTTGCTGCAATATTTGGTGCATCAGGGATAACAACTGGTGCAGCTGCGTTGGCGGCTGTAATGGTAAATGAGCTTACCGCTACTAGTGTTATTGCAGAGTTTTTAATGAAGTTTCGCATCAACAAATCACATCTCTTGGTTGAATTCAGATAAATCGGCTCTATTGGCCGAGATTATATACCAAACCACTTAAAGATGCAGAGCTTGCTTGCGTCTAACACGTTTAAATGGTTTGGAGATAATGAATAACAGCATAACATTGATTGACCTCATAATTTGAATAAGGTTCAGTTATCACGTCAATTTAGTCGTTTAATATATAACTACCAGTGAAACCGTTGGTTTTTAAGGCCTCTAGTAGTTTATTTGCTAATGTTAGTTGATTTATTGGCCCGATCTGAATGCGATAAATCTTATCGTGTTCAACAATGCGAGTATCCACCTTGTATTGTTGCAATAGTTTGTTTTGGATGATGGTCGCTTTGTTATGATCGCCAGTCGCCATCACTTGGATAAAATGTACATTATTATCATGTGATTGGGCAATAGCATGAGCAGCTGGTGAGTCAAAATAGATGGCATTAATTTCAACATTAGCAGTGCCTGTTTTTAGCATGTCGAGTTTATATGCGGCAGCATAAGACAGATCAATAATGCGATTATCATGGAAAGGTCCACGATCATTAACTCGTACAATTACGCTTTTATGATTATCTAGATTGGTGACTTTAACGTATGTCGGTAACGGTAACGTTTTATGAGCCGCACTCATCGAGTACATATCATAAGTTTCACCATTAGACGTTAAATGACCATGAAATTTTGAACCGTACCAAGAAGCAACACCGCGTTGGCTAAAGCCTTTAGCAGTGTTTAATACATGATAATCCTTACCCCAAAGTTTGTAAGGTTTATTACCTCCGCGACTTAAGGCTTCATACTTAGGATGAGCATTTTCAATCTTGCTTAAATCAGGCGCATTTTGCGGTGCTTTATCTTGGGCCAGTTGGTAACGGCCGGCATTAGGGTCATCTATTGTTTTGGTCGGTGCACTGCTACACGCTGACAGCAAAGATGTAAAACACAGACCGATAACGATTTTTTTATTGAGCTGCATGGGCGGCTTTTAACTCTTGACTAAATTGGTACACCGCCATTGCATATAATGGGCTGCGATTATACCGAGTGATAACATAAAAGTTTTTTAAGCCTAGCCAATACTCGCGATGAGAAGCTTGCTCTAACTCAATTAACATCGCTGGTTGTTTAGGATTTAACGCATTTTTATCAGTAAGTGCTAAATTACTCCCTAAAATATCGCTAACTTGCCATTTTAATGGCTTATGATCCCAAAGTTTGTCGGCGATATCTGCCCCAGCTTTAGCGGTTAGAGGTAGGGCGACTGGTGCTCCTTGTTGCCAACCATGTTGATGGAAATAATTCGCCACACTCGCTATCGCATCATTTTTACTGCCAATCAGATCGCGGCGACCATCACCATCACCATCAACCGCGTAGGCTAAATAACTTGATGGAATAAATTGACCATAGCCCATGGCGCCAGCATATGACCCTTTGAGAGTATTTACATCCAATTGTTCTTCTACAATCAGCTTTTGTAGATGACCAAATTCTTTTCTAAAAAAGTCTGCTCTGGCTGGATAATAGAAGCCTAAAGTATAGAGGGCATCTTTAACTGGGTAGTTACCAAAATATTGGCCATAAAAGGTTTCAATACCAATAATGGCAACAATAATCTGTGGATCTACTTGATACTTTTTAGCGGCATCACTGATCGCTTGCTGATTTTCATGCCAAAACTTTAAGCCAGCTTGTAAGCGTTTTTCGGTTAAGAAAATTGGATAATACTGATACCAAGGTTTGGCTTCCCACGGGGTGGTAATCGCATCAATTACAGCTTGGTTATAGTGAGCTTGTTCAACAAATTGTTGGCTTTGTTGCTTGTTAAAGCCGAGTTTTTGTTGTTGAGCAACAAAGTCCTGTTCAAGTTTTGGATCTAAGCTCGGTGCATCAGTTGCTATAGCTGCTTGGCTTATTAATAATGTTACTGCCGCAGCAAGCATGGTAGATGTTTTTTTCATTGGCAACTTCCTATCTGTCAATAAAACGTCTATGGGTATGAATACTCATTAAAATACCAAAGCCAATCATCAAGGTGATCATTGAAGTACCACCATAACTGATCAACGGCAGAGGAACACCTACTACAGGCAAGATGCCTGATACCATGCCGATATTTACAAAAATATAAACAAAGAAGGTGAGGGTGATACTGCCTGCTAATAGACGCGCAAAACTGGTTTGTGCACGTGACGCAATAATAAGGCCACGGCCAATGATATAGATATACAGCGAGAGTAGGAACATACTGCCGATAAGGCCAAATTCTTCACCAATTACCGCAAAAATAAAGTCAGTGTGGCGTTCTGGTAGAAATTCCAATTGAGATTGACTGCCCATCAACCACCCTTTACCCCATAAACCACCTGAACCAATGGCGATTTTTGATTGGATAATATGATAGCCTGCGCCTAATGGATCAGACTCTGGGTTGAGTAACGTCAGTACACGAGTACGCTGGTAGTCATGCATTAAGAAAAACCAGAGTATCGGTAAAAACGCTAATACTGAGCCGATTGCCGTTAATACAATTGTCCAACTCGTACCCGCTAAAAACAGTACAAAGATACCTGATGAAGCTACTAGAATAGAGGTGCCTAAGTCAGGTTGGCTTGCAATTAACAAGGTCGGTACCGCTAAAATGATCAGTGCACCTGCAAGGTAGCGTTTCTTAGGTGGCAGAGGGAATTTACTGATGTACCACGCCATCGTAATCGGGAAGGCGAGCTTCATTAGCTCTGAGGGCTGAAACTCCATAAAGCCTAAGTTTAACCAGCGTTGTGCGCCTTTGTTAATCTCACCAAAAAAATGTACTCCCAGCAGCAGTATTACGCCAGTGATAAAGATGGGTAAAGCCCAGCGCCGCAGGACTTCTGGGTTGATTTGGGCAACCACAACCATCACAATTAATGCCAAGCCCATACGTAAAAGCTGTCTATCCATCATGGCCATACTCTCGCCACTGGCGGAATAGATAACGAATAGACCAAAGCCCATCAATGCGAGAATGCCTAGCAATAATGGCAGATCGATATGCAGCTTTTGCCAGATATTTTGTCTATGTGAGGGTGTATTCATTTCACTTGCTTCCGATCATCTCTTAGCATGTATTCATCTAATAGTGCACGTGCGACTGGACCTGCATTTTTGCCACCCCAACCCGCATTTTCTAATACGACTGCTAACACAATTTCAGGATTCTTATAGGGGGCATAAGCCACAATAAGTGCGTTATCGCGTAAATGTTCTTCAACTTCACTGGCGACATATTTTTTATCCTGCGCCACACTAAATACCTGTGCCGTACCTGTCTTCATCGCGGCGGTATATTTCGCATCGGTAAAACGTGACTTATTAGCGGTATCCATCATGGCATCATTAATAATGCGCCAGTTATTCGGATTTTTAAGCACAATAGGCGGCTTTTCATCTAATGGCTTTTCAATCAGCTTATTATCATCAGTAAATGCTTTAAGTAGATGTGGTGTATAGCGTTTACCATCGTCAGCTAAAATAGCGGTTGCATCGGCTAACTGCAGTGGTGTGGTGGTCCAATACCCTTGTCCAATACCCACAGAGATACTGTCACCAATATACCAAGGCTGATTATAGCGAATGCGCTTCCAATCCTTTGATGGCATTAAGCCCGGTGACTCTTCATAGATATCAATACCTGTGCGTTCACCAAAACCGAACTTATCCATAAAGTTAGAAATCTTATCGATACCGACTTTATAAGCTAATTCATAGAAGAAAATATCGCATGACTCGACAATGGCCGCTTTGACATCAACCCAACCATGGCCCCAACGTTTCCAGTCTCGATATTTACGTTCAACACCAGGAATTTGCCAGAAACCCGGATCCCAAACTTTGGTTTTAGGGGTAATGGCTTTTTCTTCAAGCCCAAGTAATGCCAGTAATGGTTTAATGGTCGATGCTGGTGCATATTGACCTTGGGTTGCACGGTTAATTAATGGCCGTGAACGGTCATTTAGCAATCCGCTATAAGCTTTACTTGAGATACCATGTACAAATTGGTTAGGGTCGTAACTAGGGCTGGAAACCATTGCCAAAATGCCACCTGTACGGGGATCAATAGCGACCACTGAACCACGGCGTCCATCCAGTAACTCAACTGCTTTTTGCTGCAGTTTGAGATCGAGTGTGAGGTAAATATCTTTACCTGGTACGGGCGGAGTCATTTTTAAGGTGCGAATAACGCGGCCACGGTTATTAACCTCTTCTTCAAGGTGTCCTGGTGTACCGTGCAGTAATGGCTCGTAATAGCGCTCTAAGCCTTGCTTACCAATATATTTGGTACCGGCATAGTTCTTCCATTCGTCACTGCGTTCTAATCGGCTACGATCTTTAGAGTTAATTCTACCGACATAACCTAATACGTGAGTTAAGTCTGCGCCGTATGGGTAATAGCGGCGCAGGCCTGCTTCAACCAAGAGGCCTGGGAACTTATACTGGTTAACACTAAATACAGAGACTTGCTCTTCAGTTAAGCGGCTTTTGATGGTGAGCGGTTTAAAGCGACGATGATATTTTAAGGCTTTAATTAAGTCTTCTCGTTCGTCAGCGGTAATAGGAATAATTTTGTTAAGTTGATCTAAGGTTTGGTCAACATTTTTGACCTGCTCAGGGATCATCTCTAACGAATAAAATGGGCGGTTTTCGGCGAGTAATACGCCATTACGATCGTAAATCAGGCCACGGCTAGGCGCGATAGGTACTACTCGAATACGGTTATCATTCGAGCGAGTCGCATAATCTTTATATGAAAGGATCTGCAGGTGGTAAAGGTTGAGTAATAAAATACCCATTAAAATTACCACACAGCAGAAGGTAAATAGCGCGCGGCGCTTGAAAAGTGACGCCTCTGCGGCGTGATCGTGCATGGTAATTCGCTTTTTTGGCGGCACTTATGCTTCTCTCCAACTTTACAAGCTAAAACGTTTGGCGCACTTGCATAGCTAAGTGACTATTCCCTGTGATAAGGGTGATTATTATTGATGCTCCAAGCACGATACAAGCTTTCTGCAACCACAACTCTCACGAGTGGGTGAGGCAAGGTGAGTGCTGATAAACACCAACTTTGTGTTGCAGCTTGTTTACAGGCTGGGGCTAATCCTTCTGGTCCGCCAATTAATAAACTGACGTCGCGGCCATCAAGTTGCCAACGACTCAGTTGATTGGCTAAATCTGGGGTATCCCAAGTTTTACCAGGCAGATCTAAACTGACAATATGATTACCC
Source organism: Shewanella marina JCM 15074 (assembly GCF_000614975.1). Classification (GTDB taxonomy): domain Bacteria; phylum Pseudomonadota; class Gammaproteobacteria; order Enterobacterales; family Shewanellaceae; genus Shewanella; species Shewanella marina. The sequence goes on along the minus strand of NZ_BALM01000016.1, from coordinate 20,052 downwards.
TTAGGTATGGCCGCTAACATCAATTCGCCTTCTTTTTGAAGAATGCGAGCGATATCAGCATTTTTACCACGTTTGCCAGCAGGGATCTCTATTAACTCAAGCGCCATATCACGAGGAAAACGACGCTGGTACTCTTCAAATCCGCGGGTTACCCAGTCAGGCATTTTGGTGCCAACGGCGATGAGTTGTAATTTCATGGTTACTTTTCAGACCATAGTTTTTCAAGTTGGTATAGTTCACGAGTTTCAGCTTGCATTACATGTAATACAACGCCGCCCAAGTCAACTAAAACCCATTCACTGGTATCGCGACCTTCAATACCTAGTGGCTGCATACCTGCATTTTTTGCTTCTAATACCATGTTTTCTGCGATTGCGCGCACATGGGTTTTTGATGTACCAGTACAAATGACTAGGGTATCAGTAATTGTTGATAGCTTGCTTACATCAAGAGTTACTACATCTTTCGCTTTTAGGTCGTCAATTTTATCAACAACAAATTCTACTAGTTCGGTGCCTTGCACTCGAGTTACCTCATTAAATTAAAAATAGCGCTGTAGTATATCAGTTAAAGTACACATACAGAAATAAAGCGAGTTGCTTATTTTTTGAAAATTTAGGTCAGTGACACATTTTTCAGTGCTATTTCGTGATAAATAACCATAAATTCAATGCTGGTAAGAGCATTTATAGTCAGAAAAGTTCCAAAACAAAGGGATTTATACCGAATATAAATGGTGTTGCTGGATATAGCGTAAGACAACATCAGGTAATAGCGCTGATACTTGCTGCTTAGCAACAATGGCCTGTCTAATTTGAGTTGATGAAATATGCTCCAACTCAATATCAACAGGAATTATTTTACCTACATCAGTGTTGGATAGTTGTGTGATATTCGCTTTTCGCTGGCAAAGTTCAGCCAACATTGGATTTTCTGCAGTTAGTCGCCAGTCTGGCCGCTGACATACAATTAAGTTTGTTAGCTCAAATAGTTGTTGCCACTGGTGCCATTTAGGTAGATTGACAAATGAGTCCATCCCCATAATGAATAGGAACTGATGTTGCGGATATTGTTGCCGTAACAAATTGAGGGTGTTGCTGGTATAGGATGGCCCTGTTAGTGTCAGTTCAATATCGCATAATTCAAAATCAGGATATTGCTGACATACTAGCTGTACCATTGCTTGTCTGTGCAATGCCGAAGTTTGAGTGCTATTTTTATGGGGAGGTGTTTTGTTTGGCATTAGCCAAATTTTATCCAGCCCTAATTGCTGTTTAATCGCAAGGGCTGGACGAATATGGCCAAAATGGATCGGATCAAAGGTACCACCTAAAATTCCAATACGCATTATTAGCTTAACTCTATATGCTGCAGGTGTCGTGCTAACACGGGATCAAATAGCAAGCAAAGATGGCTAATACCAATCCAATCTTCGATTCCTTGCTGTTTTAGTTTTAGCTCAATTTGTGAAGCATGACTGAGCAGACGTTCAATATCTTCTAACTTTAAGCGACCTAATGCACTTTGATATAGCGGTTTTCGCTTATCCCAAATACGCATCTTGCCCCATAAATTATTCAGCTGTTCACCACTAGCTTGAGCCTGTTTTAATGCCAGCAGGGTATTGAGCTCTTTAAAAATTGACCATAATAAAATGGTTAGAGCAGTGCCTTCACTGCGTAACTGCGCCAGCATATGCTGTGATTTATTTGGCTTGTTAGCTAATAAAGCATCAGTTAACTGGAATACGCTAAAGCGAGATTGGTCTTCAAAATATTGATTAAGTTGCTCGGCACTTATGCGCAGTTTAGGACTGAGTAATTGCAGCAATTGCAGTGCTTGATCGGCAGCTAATAAGTTACCTTCATACAAGCTATAAAGCAGGCTTTTCGCATCTGTGTCTAAGGTTAAGCCAAAGTGTTGTATACGGCCATCTAACCAGCGCTGAAATTGCACAGCCTCAGGTGTCACGCAAGGCACATAGATGCCATCTTTGTCGAGCAGTTTGAACCATTTGCTATTGGTTTGTTCTGCCGCAAGTTTAGGGCCTCTAATGATTAAAATTAGATCGTTATTTGCTTGTTCTGAAATAGTTTTAAGACAAGCGGCGCCGTCGCTGCCAGGCTTTGATTGCGGTAAGCTTAATTCAATAATTCGTCTGCTGGCAAATAGGCTCATTGATTGCCATTCATCAAGTAGATCATTCCAGCTGAACCCTGATTCTTGGGTTAACTGTACGCGCTCATCAAAACCTTGCTTTAGGGCTTGAGAACGGATCTGACTAATGCTGGACTCAACTAACCAAGGATCATCGCCAAAGATAAGATAATAGGGTTTTAGCGGCGTCAAATGACGCGCTAATTGGTCGGCAAATACCCGCATTAATTAATCTCAATAGAGGCTAGTTTTTGGACGATAGCATCAGCTGCTTGGATCCGCATCTCATGTAGCAATAGTTCCATTTCACGGCTTTTTGCTAATGCTGTTCGGGGATCGTCTAGGTAATCTCGACGGATCTCAACGCTAAAAGGTTGAGCTTCTTGTTTAGGTAGCGTGACGGTGAATTTAACCTGATAGATCAGTTCATACTCAGCCACATTACCCGTAGTAAAGTGATAAGGTTGCACGTTGCAATGAATCATTGAGCAAATTAAGCACAGGTAATTTACTGTTATTGTGCTCAATGGTAACACTGTTTAAGCGCAAGCGTTCGCTGACAAGGCGTGTCAGTTCACTGTATTGATCTTGACTGTCTAGAGAAAGGTGACTCAATTGCGATGGAATTGAGTAACTTCCCTGCAGTTTAAAGCCGCAGCCAGCACTGGTCATGATGACCAGTGCCATTACTGCGAAAACAAAGCGTTTAATTAGCATTTGTCGTCGCTTTTCCTTTAGTTAGCAACAATGTTTAGTAGCTTACCTGGTACGTAAATAATCTTACGGATGGTCTTACCTTCAGTGTGCTTAACAACATGTTCATCAGCAAGGCCTAGCGCCTCTACTGCATCTTTAGTTGCGTCAGCCGCTACGGTAATCTTAGCACGTAGTTTACCATTCACTTGTACCACGATTAGTTTGCTATCTTCTACTAGCGCGCTTTCATCAACGGTAGGCCAGCTTGCATCTTCAATCGCTTCACTATTACCCATCTCTTGCCACAATGCAAAGCTTACATGTGGAATGATTGGGTACAGTAAACGCACTACAGCAGATAATGCTTCTTGCATTAATGCGCTGTCTTGCTCATTGTTACAAGGTGCTTTTTGTAAGTGGTTCATCAGTTCCATTACTGCTGCAACAGCGGTATTGAACATTTGACGACGACCAATATCGTCACTTACTTTAGCAATTGTCTTGTGCAATTCGCGACGTAATGCTTTTTGATCATTGCTTAGTGCGGCAACATCTAATGCTGGTGCTTCACCTTGGGCGATATGATCGTTAGCTAGTTTCCATAAACGCTTAATAAAGCGATGGGCACCTTCAACGCCTGATTCTTGCCATTCAAGTGTTAACTCAGGTGGCGCAGCAAACATCATAAATAGACGTACGGTGTCAGCACCATACTTTTCTACCATCATTTGCGGATCGATACCGTTGTTCTTAGATTTAGACATCTTGCTCATACCGGTATAAACCAGTTCATGGCCTTGGCTGTCTTCACACTTAGTGATACGGCCTTTGTCATCTTTCTCTAGTACATTAACTTCTAGTGGTGAAACCCATACGCGTGCGCCTTTCTCATTAAGATAATAGAACGCATCTGCCAGTACCATACCTTGAGTTAAAAGCTGTTTTGCAGGCTCGTTTGAGTTAACTAAACCTGAATCACGCAGTAACTTGTGGAAGAAGCGGAAGTATAAAAGGTGCATACAAGCGTGCTCGATACCACCAATATACTGATCCACTGGTAACCAGTAGTTAGCTTTAGCTGGATCTAACATCTCGTCTGCATGTGGGCTACAGTAGCGAGCGTAGTACCAAGATGACTCCATAAAGGTGTCAAAGGTATCTGTTTCACGTAATGCAGGCTTGCCATCAACAGTGGTTTTTGCCCACTCTTTGTCTGCTTTGATTGGGCTTTGGATACCATCCATAACCACATCTTCAGGCAAGATCACTGGCAGTTGATCTTCTGGCGTAGGGATCATAGTGCCATCTTCTAGCGTTACCATTGGGATTGGTGCACCCCAGTAACGTTGACGAGATACACCCCAGTCACGTAGACGGTAGTTAACTTGACGTTGACCTTGACCCATTGCAGTTAATTTTGCATCAATGGCATCAAATGCTGCTTGAAATTCTAAGCCATCAAATTCGCCAGAGTTAAATAACACACCCTTTTCAGTGTATGCTTCACTGCTAATATCAACTTCGCTGTCAGCTGGCTTAATCACAGCTTTCATTGGTAAGTTGTATTTAATCGCAAATTCGTAATCACGTTGGTCATGTGCAGGAACAGACATTACTGCGCCAGTACCATAGTTCATTAATACGAAGTTAGCAGCCCATACTGGTACTTTGTCACCCGTTAATGGGTGAATGGCATAAAGACCGGTAGCAACACCTTTCTTTTCCATTGTTGCCATATCAGCTTCTGCTGTTGAAGCGTTTTTACACTCTTCAATAAAGGCAGCAAGTTCTGGGTTATTAGCACTAGCCGCTTCTGCTAAAGGGTGACCTGCTGCAATCGCAACGTAAGTTACGCCCATTACGGTGTCAGGACGTGTGGTATAAATACCAAACTCTTGATCGCTATCAGCCACTTTCAAGGTCATTTCAATACCTTCGCTGCGGCCAATCCAGTTACGTTGCATGGTTTTAACCTGTTCAGGCCAGCCATCAAGTGTATCTAAATCGTTTAATAGCTCATCCGCGTAGTCAGTAATTTTGATAAACCACTGTGGGATCTCTTTTTGCTCTACAGCAGTATCACAACGCCAGCAACAGCCGTCGATAACCTGCTCGTTAGCTAATACGGTTTGGTCGTTTGGACACCAGTTAACTGCTGAAGTCTTTTTGTACACTAGGCCTTTTTCATAAAGCTTAGTGAAGAACCACTGTTCCCAGCGGTAGTATTCAGGAGTACAAGTGGCGATTTCACGGCTCCAGTCATAACCAAAGCCCAGCATTTTAAGCTGGTTTTTCATGTAATCGATGTTTTCGTAAGTCCAAGGCGCTGGCGCAGTATTGTTGTTAATTGCTGCGTTTTCCGCTGGTAGACCAAATGAATCCCAACCAATAGGTTGTAGAACATTCTTGCCTTGCAGGCGTTGATAACGAGCAACTACATCGCCAATGGTGTAGTTACGCACATGGCCCATATGAAGACGACCTGAAGGGTATGGGAACATAGCGAGACAGTAATATTTCTCTTTGTTCGGGTCTTCAGTTACTTCAAATGTTTTTTGGTCGTGCCAGTGCTGCTGCACCTGGCCTTCGATTTCAGATGGATTATATTGCTCTTGCATCAATTTATTCCGGCAATGCCGCCTGTTTATTTGATCTCACGCGTAATACGTGCAGTTAGATCTGCATAGAATAAACTAGAAGTGAGTCATTAAAAAGGTTCGAATGAAGGAGTATTAACCATGGTCACACGCTCAAGCCAACTTTTAGCGCTTTATGATGAGCTATTTAATCGCGTTAAAGCCGAATATGAAAAAGATAATACATTGAATACAAAAGATTTAATGGCCTCCATTAGTCAATGTAAGGAGTATGTGTTACTTGCCAATACCAGTAAACGAACTGAATTGGAATTAGTTGAACAATTTTTAAAAAGAGATATCGTTAGCTTTCTCAGCCAGCAACATGCACAAGATTTGAGTTATAGCCCAACTGTTATTGGTGTTGAAAACAGTGTTTGGCATTGGTTGTCAGAAATTAGTGATAAAAGCCAAATTGAATGGCATGAAATGAACCAAGATTTTAGCCATCAAGGCTGTTATCACTCCGGTGACATTGTCAGTCAAGGCATTCTCGTTTGTAATAAATGTCATCATGAGATGAAAATCGAATTTACTGGCGTTATCCCAGACTGTCCACATTGCGATGGTAATGAATTTACACGGGAGCCATTACAACCATAAGTAAAATTGATGGAAGGAGAGCAATGCTCTCCTTTTAAAGTTTGTCTATTTAGCGGTATTAAATTGATACAGCCGCAGGTTTGAGGGCCACTTTCGGCTTACTTTTATTATCAGTCGCACTAAATAAGTAAAGTGCCGCTGCTAACGCTAAGACAATCGTTGTTTTATAGATAGACATGGTTTCGCCTAAAGCGACAACGGCGAGAACATAACCCACTAAGGGGATGAGGTTGAGTGATAGACAGGCCTTTTCTACGCCAATTTTTTTGAATGCATATAGTTGAATGACATAGCTTAACCCTGAAATGCCAGTACCAAGGAAGATGAGTAAACCTAATAGCAAAGGATCACTGATAACTCGACTAATTTGCGAGAGATCTAAGCCCATTGATAACACCAGCATTAAGCTAAAAATGGCAACGGCAATATATTGCATCAACATAGAAACGACAGAACCATATTTGTCAGCCAGACTGGCTCGTAAGTGGGCGGTACAACCAATGGCTAATACCGAGCAGGTCACATAAAAGTAACCCAGTAAGGTATTGCCTGATGTTATTTGATTACTACCACTGTGATCCATTGCATAAATACAACAAAGTGAGATAGTAAACGCGCCCCATTGAATTTTATTCATTTTAAAATTCATAAAGAGCATACCAAAAATCACGGTAATAAAAGGGGTGAGTCCTTGAAATACACCATTTTCGGTGGCACCAATATGATCGAGGGAGAGAAAATTAAATAATGAGAATAAACCTTGGCCGATAATGCCACAAAGGGCAATTTTTAAATAATCAGCTTTATCTATTTTAAGCGTTTTACCTAATTCATTATTTACTTTTATATTTTTATAAGTCATTAGGAATATAAAAACTAAACCTATAACTGCAGTAACATATCTAAAAAAAACGAGTGTCATAGGGTCAATAACGACTGATAATGGCTTAGCGACAACCCCCGCAACACCCCATATTATGGCAACTAAGATGGCCGCGCTCCAGCCCAAAATACGCTCTTTGCTCTTACTGTCCATTCACATTCCTTGCTTTGGTAATATATAAAACCGATGCGATAGTTTGCTTGAACGTCCCCAGTAAAATGATTTAATAGCCTCGACTATATTACCTAATAAAAATATTTTCTTTATAGCCAGTTAAATAATTAGAGTTAGATTGCAAAAATATAAATATAGTGATGGTTACGACAAATAAATAGAAAGTGATATTAATAATGAATAAAGCTATTCGATTAATTAAAATATTATTGTTAATTAATAACTGATGTTTATCATTGATGAAATAAATATAAATTATTTCATCAATGATAATTTTGCGTTAGCTAAGTCGCTGTTTCCGCAATAACCGTATGCGCTTGTGCTTTTTTGTTGAATTTTAGTTGGGCAAGAATAACGCCAAAAATGACCATGCTGCCACCAATGTAATGATAGTGATAGAACTGCTCATTAAGGAAGTAATTCGCTGCTATTGCGACAAACAGAGGCATGAGATTCATCAACATTGCATTCTTGTCTGCGCCTAATAGATTAATGCCTTTAATCCAAGCCCACGGAGCAAATAACGAAGCACCAATTGCGGCATACATCACTAATGGCCATGCAGCATGGCTGATATGTATTGTTGGTGCACTTAATAAAATCGGTAATAAAAACAGTACCGCGAATAAGCCTTGTACATAGACAGAGATCCAGACTGAAATCACCATCTGCCAGCGTTTAATTAATACGCTATACAATGCATAAGAGCAGGCGGCTAGCAATAATAATGCATCACCATGGTTAATACCTTGATGCACAATGGCGCCAATATTGCCTTTACTTAGCATATACAGTAACCCTGAAAAGGAGATTACGGCACCTGTTAAACCAAGTTTTGATAGTGGCTGTTTTAACAGTGGCACACTGATAAACATGCTGATTAACGGTACTAATGATGAGATTAGCGCAATGTTAGTCGCCGTTGTTGATTGCGCTGCAAAATAGGCCAGAGATTGGAATATCACCATCCCTAATAATGCAAGCGCAGCAAGTTTAGGTAAATGAGGAATAATTGTGCGGCGATTGCGGATCATTGGTTTGAGTACAAATGGGGTTAAGATCAGTACCGCAAAAAACCAACGATAAAATGAGATAGCACCGGGTTCGATAACGCCGACGGCTAGTTTATTGATTAATGCATTACCTGCCCAGATGATGACGGCAAATAATGGAAATAGATATGGCATGGTGTTCCTAAACTACGATTGTGATTTAAGCAAGTGCTTAAATTTCAGGAGCGCTATTCTGCCATGTCTGATAAATTGGATATATTGCTTATCAGACAAGTGCAATCGCTAGCATGACATTATGAATAGAATCTTTACTCCGACCTTAGTTAATCCACAACGAAATGTATTTTTTGGTTTTGAACAGTTTGAAGCGGGGACGGTGAGTCCGGTACATCAGCATGAGTGGGGACAACTGCAATATGTGCAAGGTGGGGTAATGGAACTGACTTCTGCTGGGCAACATTTTATTGCACCATCACAATTTGCGATTTGGGTGCCCGCGAATGTGGAGCATGAAAGCTTAATGCGCCGCAGTCTGTATTACAGTTCAATTAATATTTTATCTGGTACAGTGGTGATGCCTAATAACATCTGTTTACTTGAGATCAGCCAAATAGCGCGCAGTATTGTCGATGATTTTAGGCAACGTCAGTTAAGCTATGCACATACTGATGCTGATAAACGCTTAATTCAAGTGCTACTCGATCAGCTCCAGCAAGCGCCGCAACAACAAGATTTTTTACCCATGACTGACGATAGATTACTGGCCCCGATCCTAGCGGCTTTGGAACAAGATCCTGTCAATCAAGACTCAATTGCAACTTGGGCACAACGGGTACATACCACAGAGCGTACCTTAGCCAGACACTGTTTAACTCATTTAGGTATGTCATTGAGTGAGTGGCGAGCAAGACGTAAATATATCTATTCATTACATCTATTACGGCAAGGGATCAGTATCAAAGAGGTGGCATTAAGTTTGGGCTACCATCAAACTTCGCCTTTTATTATTCTATTTAAGAAATATGCGGCCTGTACGCCGCATCAATATCAGCAGCGTAGTACGCTGCCGAGTGACTCGAATTAGACTAATCCTTGCTGTCTGAATTTAATCAAGGTTTGGCTAAACTTAAGCATTTGCTCTGGTGTGCCTAAGCTGAGTCTATTCCAGCCATTAGTATGGTTGAATTCGCGGCCGACTAAGAAGCCTGCCTGTTCCATATTCGCTTGATAGGTATTGGTATCAGCATTGATTTTATGGAAGATGAAATTAGCATTACAAGGCAAATATTCAAGACCAAGTGCATCTAAAGTCTGTGTCACAATCTGCGCAGCTTGTTGATTTGAACGTAAACTTAATGCAACCCAAGTCGGATCTTGCAAAGCTGCTTTAGCGGCAACACAGCCCGCTAAGTTGGCATTATCGATACTGGCTTGCGCTAACATGGCGCTAATTGTTTGTGGATGAGCAATACCATAGCCTACACGTAGACCAGCAATGGCATAAAGTTTAGAGAATGTACGTGCCACAATGACATGTGGGTTATTCAGCTTTATCTGTTCAATTGCGCTATAGAACTGCGGATCTTGTGCATATTCGGCATAAGCTTCATCAATAATAAATTTAAGCTTATCAGAGCCCTGTGTTAACCAACTAAGCAGTTGTTGTTTTTGCAATACTAAGCCCGTTGGGTTATTTGGATTGCATAAATATACAATTGATCTACCGCTGTGATTAGTGACTTGCTGCTGCATCTGCTTAATATCAGTATCAAGTTTTGCATCAATTTTGACTTTTTTGATTGGCAGATTACGTGCCATCGCATAATCGATAATCACCCCAAAGGTCGGATCTGGCATCACTAATTGGGCATCATCACTGGCAAAGGTATCTACAGCAATTTTTAAGATTTGAGATGAGCCATTGCCATAAATAATTTGTTGAGCTTGTAATTGATGAGTGTCAGCAATTGCAGCGATCAATTCTGATTTAGCATTATCTGGATATCTAAATGCCTGTGGCAGCGCCTCAGCAAGCGCGCGGCTTACTGACGGCGGTAGGCCGAGTGCATTCTCATTATAATTGAGCGCGATGGTTGGGTTTGAGTTTGCTGCACTAATCGCAGGTTTTGCTGTGGTTTGAGTTTGGCAGCCAATTAATGCTAGTGAACTCGTTGCCACAGCCGCTTTAATAAAACTTCTTCTTGTAGGTTGCATATTTATCTTTTTATTATGAATATTTATTTGGTAGGAAATATGCTGTGATTTTACGAGAGAGACAATGTTAACGTGATGTAATTGTGCAAGCGATCACGTTAACTTAGGCAAAATAGAGTAACAACGGGGATCGACAGGGGTTATCGACGACGAGTTTGCTGCCAATATCTGATACCAGCGAAAATGAACAGTAACCAAGATAAGCCAAGTACGGGCCATTGGCCGAAGCGATAGAACCAAGTTTCACCACTGACTAATGGCACTTTGGCCTTTAATACTGCGGCTTCAAATTGAGGTAATTGTTTGATGATATTACCTTTTGCATCAACCACGGCAGTGACACCATTATTGGTACTGCGTACCAGTGGTCGGCCAAATTCAATCGCGCGCATTTGCGCAATTTCCATATGTTGCAGTGGTCCATTTGAGTGACCAAACCAAGCATCATTGGATACGGTTAATAGAAAATCGGTTTGCGGGGTAATGTTATCGCGTAATTGCTCTGGAAAGGCTATTTCATAACAAATAGCCGCCGCAATATGGTAACCCAATGCGGTTAAATTAGGTTGTTGATAAGCGCCACGAGCAAATGATGACATCGGTAAATTGAAGAATGGCGCAATAGGTCTGAGTAATTCTTCAAATGGCACAAACTCACCGATAGGTAGTAAATGATGCTTTTTATAATCATTATCGCCATTAAGTTGATAATCACCTTCTGCTTGATGCAGTTTATTGTGGTTACCTAAGACGATAAGCGCATTATAAAAATGATTATGCTGGTGGCTAATAATACCGGTAATAATGGCGCTATTGTTGAGATTAGCGACCTTATTAGCGTTAACCAAGAAGTCACCGACCATAGATTCTGGTGCTGGAATAGCAGCCTCTGGCCAGATAACAATATTATCTTCTAAATCTGGACGGGTGAGATCCATATATTTGAGCATGGTTGGCCATAACGCATCTGGATTCCATTTCATGCTTTGGGCGATATTACCTTGTACCAATACTACGCTGGCGGTTTTACCTGTGGTTTTTATTGGATCAACGATAGGCGCAATAAAGGCTGCAATTAAGGTCAGCGGAATGATAATTGCTGCGCTGTGCCAACGTTTTTGGGCTAATAGCGCAAGCGAGCCTGCAATAATGGCAATCACAAAGCTCAGTCCAAGTGTACCAATAATACTGGCTAGTTCTTTTAATGGCCCCATAGTTTGGCTATAACCTGCCCATAGCCATGGGAATCCTGTCATCACCCAACCGCGTGCCCATTCGGTTAATACCCATAAAGCAGGGAAGAGCAGCAGATTACGGTATTTGCCTGAATGTGGTGCGAGCTTTTGCAGTAGAGAGCCCACAAGCGCAGGATAAAGTGCAAGATAAAGCGCCAGCATGGCCATCAGGCCAAGTGAGGCGATGAGCGGCAAGCCGCCATATAGATCCATACTGACATGGACCAACTGATGCCAATGGCAAAGCAGCCAAAACCAAAACTTAACCAATAACGGCAAGCTTGTTTAGCGGTTAAGTTTTGACTTTGTGACAAAGCAAATGCAAGGGCTATCGGATAGATAGCCCAAACATTGTAAGGGGCGAATGCTAACGCCGTACTTGCGCCAGCAGCAAATGCCAGCACAAGACGGATGATGTTATGTTGGGCAAAGCCCCTAAGACGAGCTAACACTAAACTGGCTGCTCTTCACTCTTAGTGGTGCTTGGGAAGGTCGCGCTTAACTGGAGTAAACGGCGGGTATCTGCACTAATCACTTTAAATTCAATATCACCAATAACGATTTTTTCGTTACGTTCTGGCAAATGGCCAAAAGCGTGTGAAACTAAACCGCCAACGGTATCAAATTCTTCATCACTAAATGTGGTGTTGAATTTTTCGTTAAAGTCTTCAATAGGCGTCAGTGCTTTTAGCATGTAGACGTTATCGCTGACTTTACGGATTTCTGTTTCTTCGGCGCTATCATGGTCAAATTCGTCTTCAATTTCACCTACGATCTCTTCAAGAATATCCTCAATGGTCACAAGACCAGAGACTCCACCGTATTCATCAACCACAATGGCCATATGATAACGCTGTGAACGGAACTCTTTGAGTAGCACATCTACACGTTTACTTTCAGGCACAACGACCGCTGGGCGGATAACTTTGGCTAAAGTAAATGGGTCTTCACTGTTGTTAAAACCGTATTGAATAAGGTCTTTCGCTAACAGGATACCTTCAATGTGATCTTTATCTTCGTTGATCACAGGAAAGCGAGAATGTGCAGATGAAATAACAGTTGATAATAATTGCTCAACTGAATCATCGATTTGGATAGCGACAATCTGTGCTCTTGGGATCATAATGTCCCGCACACGCAGATCGGATACCTCTAATACACCTTTAATCATTTCGCGAGTGTCTTCAGTGATCACATCACGCATTTCTGCATCATGAATTACATCAACCAGATCTTCGCGATTTTGAGGTTCGCCCTGGAAGAGTTGACTTACTTTGTCAAACCAGCCTTTCTTATGGGCGTTGGTACTCGGTGGGATATCGTCACTCATAATATTTTCTTAGTCATGTCAGTGGACATTAAACTAATTATTGCTCCTTATATGGATCGGTAAAACCTAAACTTTCGATAAGTTGAGTCTCTAAAGACTCCATCTCTTCAGCTTCGGCGTCAATAATATGGTCATAGCCTAGTAAATGTAAACAGCCATGTGTCACCATATGTGCCCAATGGGCTTCAAGTGGCTTTTGTTGCTCACTTGCTTCTGTTTCTACAACAGATGCGCAGATGACTAAATCGCCTAATAATGGCAATTCAATTCCTTCTGGCACTTCAAATGGGAAAGATAGCACATTTGTCGGCTTATCTTTACCACGATAGGTCCTATTTAGCGTCTGGCTCTCTTCGGTATCGACGATACGAATCGTTAGCTCTGCTTGCTCCATAGTGTCTGAGAGTGCGTTTGTCACCCAAAGTTCAAATTGTTGTTGGCTTGGTAGCGTATGGCCTGCTACCGCGACTTGTAAATCCAAGTCTAAATCAAGACTCATTGATTATTTCCTGCAATTGATATTGGCTGTCACTACGGCTTTTTTGCGCTTGAGATTGTAATTCGTGAGCTTCATAAGCTTCTACAATTCTGGCAACAACAGGGTGGCGAACCACATCTTTAGCTTGGAAAAAGTTAAAGCTGATCTCTTCGACCTTGCTCAGCACTTCAATGGCATGACGTAGGCCAGACTTTTGATTACGAGGTAAATCAATCTGGGTGATGTCACCCGTAATAACAGCACGTGAATTAAATCCGATACGAGTTAAGAACATTTTCATCTGTTCGACAGTCGTATTTTGGCTCTCATCGAGAATAATAAAGGCGTCATTTAGAGTACGACCACGCATATAAGCCAGTGGTGCGACTTCAATAACGTTCTTCTCCATGAGTCGCTCAACTTTTTCAAAGCCAAGCATTTCAAATAGGGCGTCATACAGTGGTCGTAAATAAGGATCGACCTTTTGACTTAAGTCACCCGGTAAGAAACCGAGTTTTTCACCCGCTTCAACGGCAGGGCGAGTCAACAAAATACGACGCACTTCTTGGCGTTCTAGTGCATCAACCGCTGCCGCCACCGCAAGGTAGGTTTTACCTGTACCTGCTGGGCCAACGCCAAAGCTAATATCATGGCTGACAATGTTAGCTACATACTGGCTTTGATTCGGGTTGCGTGGTTTGATTACACCACGACGCGTTTTGATATAAAGTTCTTTGTCATCTACAGAATCTGCACTTTCAAGCGCAACCGCTTCTTGAATCGCAATATGGACTTGCTCAGGCTCTAGGTCTGGCGTGCTACCTTTTACTGTAGCAGTCTCTACATAAAGTGTTTTTAGGAGGTTATTGGCGGTTAAGCAATTACGTGGCAAACCGACAATCTGAAAATGATTATTACGGTAGCTGATTTCAACACCAATACGGCGTTCTAGTTGCTTAATATTATCATCAAAGGGACCGCATAATGAGGCAAGACGGCGGTTATCAGAAGGCTCTAAATAAAGATTCAGTGTGGTTAACTTACTGGACAATGATAACTCCAAATGGCGATAGTCAATAATTATGGCTCATATTCACAGTTTACGAAGCTGATTTCATAATTGCTATGACAAATTACTGATTTTGTCGGATTAGCACCTAAGTGACAAAGTACTTAGGTGCTAATGCTGCATAATTAAGCTGGCGTAAAGGTTTTAACGCCTAATGTATCTGCTTGCTTATGCTTATCAAGAATATCTGATGGACGTAAGTTACGGCGTAAATCCATCTCATCTTCACCGCGGATAAACTTACCACGTAATGAGTTGGTATAAACGTCAACAATTTCAACATCCACAAACTGGCCAATATGTTTTGGTTCAGCTTCAAAGTTAACTACGCGGTTATTTTCAGTACGGCCACGCAGTTCCATTGGGTTTTTAACTGAAGGACCTTCAACTAAAATACGCTGCACTGTACCAACCATATGACGACTAAAACGCATTGCTTGTTGAGTAATACGGTTTTGTAAAATCGCTAGACGTTGTTTCTTCTCTTCTAAATCAACATCATCTTCATAGTCTGCAGCAGGAGTACCTGGGCGAGCACTAAAAATAAAGCTATAGCTGTTATCGAATTCAATCTCTTCGATTAATTTCATCGTGTCAGCAAAATCTTGTTGGGTTTCACCAGGGAAGCCAACAATGAAGTCAGAGCTGATATTGATATTAGGACGCACTTGACGTAAGCGGCGGATAATTGACTTATATTCAATTGCCATGTGGTTACGCTTCATCATCGTCAATACACGGTCTGAACCAGATTGTACCGGTAGGTGTAAGAAATCAACTAACTCTGGAGTATCAGCATATACATCAATGATGTCTTGACCAAATTCCATTGGGTGACTTGTGGTAAAACGAATACGGTCGATACCATCAATAGCGGCGACATAGCGTAATAGCTCGGCAAAGCTACAGATATCGTCGTCATGGGTTAAACCACGGTATGCGTTAACGTTTTGGCCTAGTAAGTTAACTTCGCGCACGCCTTGTTCGGCGAGCTGTGCGATCTCTAAAATCACATCATCTAATGGGCGGCTGACTTCTTCGCCACGAGTGTATGGCACAACACAGTAAGTACAGTATTTGCTACAACCTTCCATAATTGAAACGAATGCGGTTGGACCTTCAGCGCGAGGCTCTGGCAGACGGTCAAACTTTTCAATCTCAGGGAAAGTAATATCAATCACGGTTTTAGCGCCGCTTTGTACTTGGCCGATCATTTCTGGTAAACGGTGTAGTGTTTGTGGGCCAAAGATAATATCAACGCAATGAGCACGTTCTTTAATGACTTTACCTTCTTGCGAGGCTACACAACCGCCGACACCAATAATCATGTCTGGTTTTTTGTCTTTAAGTTTTTTCCAGCGTCCAAGCTGATGGAATACTTTTTCCTGCGCTTTTTCACGAATCGAGCAGGTATTTAATAGCACAATATCTGCTTCTGCTGCGTCGTCGGTTAGCGTATAACCCTGATATTCATTTAGCAGGTCTGCGATTTTTGATGAGTCATACTCATTCATTTGGCAGCCCCAGGTTTTAATATGCAGTTTTTTACTCATCAGATAGTACCGCTTGTTGGAAACACTTAAAAAATAGCGCAATATTTTACCTGTAGTTGGCGGCTGTGGCTAGCATTTGTGCTGATAAAGCGCAATTCACCGATTAATATTTTGCAACTCTCTATCTATTAAACACTTTTCTAGCATTTACTAAAACACATAAACTGACTAACTTGGTTAAATTCCGCTACAATTGGGTCGCAAAAGTCTGCATAACTAGAGGTTCGAATGAAACAGGATGTTGTGATTGTTGGTGCCGGTATGGTGGGCGCTGCTGCGGCCATTGGTGTAGCTAAATTGGGATTAAGTGTCGCGGTGATTGATGCCTTTGCGCCTAAGCCTTATGAACCTGAACAAGCGCTGGATATTCGCGTTTCAGCGATCAGTGTCGCTTCTGAAAAGTTATTAGATGAGCTCGGTGCGCTAACGTCATTATTATCCATGCGCAATGCACCTTATTTAGGGCTAGAAACATGGGAGCTAGATGGTTGTAAAACAGCTTTTCATGCGAGCCAAGTTGATGCAAGCCACTTAGGCCACATTATTGAGAATAGATTAATCCAGTTAGCGTTATGGCAGCAATTTGAGTCTTATCCAAATCTGACACTGTTTTGCCCTCATAAAGTGGCGCAATTTAGTCGTCATAAAGAGGGCGTTTTGGTGCGCTTAGATAATGGTGATGAGCTCGATGCAAAATTACTGATTGCTGCTGATGGTGCAAATTCGCAAGTAAGACAGTGGGCCGGTATCGGTATTACTGCATGGGATTACAGTCAATCTGCGATGCTAATCAATATTAGTACGGCAGAATCGCAGCAAGATGTTACCTGGCAGCAATTTACCCAAAGTGGGCCTCGTTCATTATTACCACTGCCCGGAAATAACGCCTCATTAGTCTGGTATGACGACAGTAAACGCATTAAACAGCTAGCTGGGCTGTCGAATAGTCAGTTGAAACAGCAAATTTGTGAACATTTTCCTAAACGCCTAAATCGTGACTTTGAGGTGTTAAATCATGGCCATTTTGGCTTGACTCGTCGTCATGCGCAGCATTATTACGCGGATAATGTACTCTTGCTTGGTGATGCTGCTCATACCATTAACCCCTTAGCAGGGCAGGGCGTAAACTTAGGCTTTAAAGACGTTGTGGCTTTACTCAATGTGATGAATAAAGCGATATCCGCGGGTGATAATATCGCTCAAACTAACGTATTGGCTGAATATCAACAAGCCAGATATCACGACAATTTATTAATGATGTCTGCCATGGATATGTTTTATTTCGGTTTTAGTAACGATCTGTTACCACTTAAGCTATTACGCAATACCGCATTAAAGTTAGCGAATATTGATAACCCTATTAAGCGTAAAGTGCTGAAATATGCCATGGGGTTGTAATTTCGGTCATAAGAAATCATTTGAGTTTGATACGTTTTCAATAAGTTAGCAATTTTACTGGTGAATAATCGAACCATCGTTTGTTGCAAGCTTGATTGAGTGGTAAAATGCTGCGTTTTTTAATCGAGCGCCTCAGGCAAAGCGATAAAGGTTGTAGATAATGACAGATATTAAACTCATTGTTGGCTTAGCTAATCCCGGTAGTGAGTATGCTCATACTCGTCATAATGCGGGAGCTTGGTATGTGCAAGAGTTAGCACGCATCTGCAATGCCAGTTTAGTGCCGGACAGTAAGTATTTTGGTTTGACTGCGCGAGTGACCTTACATGGTCAAGATGTCAGATTGCTGATCCCAACCACCTTTATGAACTTAAGTGGCAAATCAGTTGCTGCGTTAGCCAATTTTTTCCGAATTACTCCTGAGCAAATATTAGTGGCTCATGATGAATTAGATATGCCTCCTGGTGTAGCTAAGTTTAAGCTAGGCGGTGGTCATGGTGGTCACAATGGTCTTAAAGATATCATCGCTAAAATGGCTAACGACAAAGGTTTCTATCGTCTGCGGATTGGCATTGGTCATCCAGGCGACAAAAATAAAGTCAGTGGCTATGTACTTGGTAAAGCGCCACAAGCAGAACAAGAGTTAATCGATGCAGCAGTAGATGAAGCAGTGCGTTCAACTGAACTGTTATTTAGTCAAGATATGACAAAAGCAATGCATAGACTGCATTCGTTTAAAGCTGAGTAGTACTGTTAGAACAGAATCAATGAATAGGATTGCCTATAATTTGTGACATTAGAATTTAGGTGGTCAATTAAAGCAGACAGTGAGTGTGACTTGCTGTCCTTATATATAAGAGAAAGGTAACAATATGGGTTTTAAGTGCGGCATCGTCGGTCTGCCAAATGTGGGTAAGTCAACACTGTTTAATGCATTAACTAAGGCGGGCATTGAAGCTGCAAACTTCCCGTTCTGTACGATTGAGCCAAACACAGGTGTGGTTCCTGTGCCTGATCCTCGTATGGATGCATTAGCAGAAATCGTTAAGCCTGAGCGTGTATTAGCAACAACTATGGAGTTTGTTGATATCGCAGGTCTAGTAGCTGGTGCTTCAAAAGGTGAAGGTCTAGGTAATAAGTTCTTAGCAAACATCCGTGAAACTGATGCAATTGGTCACGTTGTACGTTGTTTTGAGAACGATAACATTGTTCATGTTGCTAACCGTATTGATCCAGCTAGCGATATTGAAGTGATCAACACTGAATTAGCATTAGCTGACTTAGATAGCTGTGAACGTGCTATTACTCGTCAGCAAAAGCGTGCTAAAGGTGGCGATAAAGATGCTAAGTTTGAAGTGGAAGTACTTGAGAAGTTACGTCCAGTATTAGACGAAGGCCACATGTTACGTTCTGTTGAATTGACTAAAGAAGAGTTAGAAGCGGTTGCTTATCTAAACTTCTTAACGTTAAAGCCAACGATGTATATTGCTAACGTATCTGAAGATGGTTTTGAAAATAACCCACATTTAGATACAGTGCGTGCTATTGCAGCTAAAGAAAATGCAGTAGTTGTTGCAGTATGTGCAGCTATTGAATCTGAATTAGGTGAAATGGATGCTGAAGATCGTGATGAGTTTATGGCTGACTTAGGTCTTGAAGAGCCAGGTCTTGATCGCGTTATCCGTGCTGGTTATGCATTGCTTAACCTACAAACTTACTTTACTGCTGGTGTAAAAGAAGTGCGTGCATGGACTGTACCTGTTGGTGCAACAGCGCCACAAGCTGCTGGTGTGATCCACACTGACTTCGAACGTGGCTTTATTCGTGCGCAAGTGATGGCGTATGACGACTTTGTAACTTACAAAGGCGAAGCCGGTGCAAAAGAAGCGGGTAAACTTCGCGTAGAAGGCAAAACTTACGTTGTTAAAGACGGCGATGTGATGCACTTCCTGTTTAACGTTTAAACAATAGCGTTAAAATAGTCGAGGTTTAACTGTAAAATTTGTTTAATGGTTACTCATTTTGATGAAGTAATAGCCGAACGAATGAAATTGGCATTAATTGCCAAAAAAAGCAGTTGACCTCGATACCTCTAATAAGCATAATACGCCCCGTTCTCGCAACTTAGCGAGCGAATAGAAAAGATGGCAATGTAGCTCAGTTGGTTAGAGCACAGCACTCATAATGCTGGGGTCACAGGTTCAAATCCCGTCATTGCTACCATTCCTTTTTATTGAACTCATCATTCAATATTAAGTCCAGTGAAAGTCTGGTCAACGTTAAGTTGGACAATCGATGCGGGAGTGGTGAAATTGGTAGACACGCCAGATTTAGGTTCTGGTGCCGCAAGGTGTGAGAGTTCAAGTCTCTCCTCCCGTACCATTAGATTTGAAGAATGGCTTTTTAAGCGGTTCTTTGGATAGAAAAATTAGATTGGGGTATCGCCAAGCGGTAAGGCACTGGGTTTTGATCTCAGCATTCCAAGGTTCGAATCCTTGTACCCCAGCCAATTTTTCATCCATAATAGTTTTATTGGGGTATCGCCAAGCGGTAAGGCACTGGGTTTTGATCTCAGCATTCCAAGGTTCGAATCCTTGTACCCCAGCCAATTTT
>NZ_BALM01000017.1 GCF_000614975.1 Shewanella marina JCM 15074 | reverse complement strand
TACTGTGGCTGGTAGCATAAAATGGCGTGTCAGGTCGTTATATCTAATTCTATTAATAAATTTATTATAATATTACCATTTCATAAATAACTTTATTAATAATAACCCAGTATTTTAGAGGTTCTGATGAAGTTAATTATGATGTTATTAAAATTGGTTGTATGTGGCATTACACTTGTGCCATTAACGCTCCATGCCGCTGAGCTTGATATGTTTAATGAGCAAGCAGGTCAGATTAATATTGCTGGTGGAACCGCCCATATTCCAGTTATGAAGCAAGCAGCAAAAGCGATTATGCAACAGCATCCAGAGATACGAATTACCATTGCGGGTGGTGGATCGGGGGTAGGCGCACAACAAGTTGGCAAAGGTTTGGTCGATATCGGTAATACAGGCCGTCCTTTAAAAACGAGTGAAGCGGCTCTTGGGTTAATTTCATTTCCCTTTGCTGTTGATGGTGTTGCTGTAATTGTTCACCCAAATAATCCTATTCAAGGGCTAACTAAACAGCAAGTTGCTGATATATTTGCTGGTAAGATTACCAATTGGAAAACACTTGGTGGCGCGGATCAGGCGATTAATTTATTTACTCGAGATGAAGCTAGCGGTACCCGTTCAGTGTTTATGAAGAAAATGCTGGATCAGTTACAGATGGATAATCGCGCCAACGTTGTTACCTCTAATGGTGCGATGAAAACCGCCATTGCTCGCGATGTCAATGCGATAGGCTACAGCAGTGTCGGATATATTGATGCAACGGTAAAAGCTCCCATGCTTGATAATGTAAAACCCACTAATGCTGCGTGTGCAAGTGGTGAATATCCAGTTGTACGCCAACTTTATATGAATACTAAAGGTGAGCCACAAGGGTTACTTAAAACCTATATCGATTTTATTTATAGTCCGCAAGGCGCCAAGTATATTTCTGCCGCAGGTTATATTCCGACAAATCGTTAGTATTAATGATAGCTTTATTCACATTTGAGCGATTATTACTGTTAATCGTGGTATCACTATTTGTGGTGATACTGCTGTTATTTGGTTTTTTAGGCTGGTTTGCTCTGCCGGTATTTACCCATGCAACCAGCCCTGTATTTTCATTAATTTGGCGGCCTGAGTTAGATCAATACGGTATTTTACCTATGGTTGCAGGCTCAATTATGCTCAGCATATTGGCCTTACTTGTGGCATTACCTATCGCCATTGGGATTTGTGGGTTTTGTTTACATAGCCGGCATCAACGTATGGCAAATCTGGTCCGATTTTTAGTGCGCTTGATGGCGAGCATTCCCACCGTGATATATGGATTAGTTGCCATCTTTTTGTTGGTACCGTTACTACGTGAAACATTTGCTTACGGCTCCGGTTTTAGTTTATTAGCGGCGCTCATCATGGTGGTGCTGCTTATCTTACCCGTTATGGTACTGATGCTTGATAGCCATACTCTTCCTCAGTTAAAACAAATTCGTTTATCCGCCACGGCACTGGGTTTTACTGAGACACAAATTGTTTTCAGCGTTATTTTACCGCAAGCAAAAAAAGCCATTGCAACGACCGCATTGCTGGGTTTTAGTCGTGCTATCGGCGATACTCTTTTACCTTTAATGCTTGCTGGTAATGCGCCACAAATAAGTGGCAACATATTTGATTCTATGCGCACCTTAACGGCGCATATTGGCTTAGTGATTGCCACTGAGAATGGTAGCGGCGCTTATAATTCACTGTTTGCAGCAGGGCTATTATTGTTGTTAAGCAGCATTGTGGTAACCCTACTTATTCGCAGTCTTGAATATCGGTTAAGTTTGCCGCGTATTAGAGGTGTTAATGAAAGCCGATAACATATTTTATTATTGGTGCTTGGTTTGTGTCGTCAGTTTGGCATTGAGTTTTTTTACCGTGATTAGCTTTATCGTTGGTCATGGTTTACCCACTATCAATGGTGCCTTATTTGTTGGTGATACCGATTTTATACGTGGTATTTTGGGCTTATCACCAATATGGGATGGTATTTGGCCGGCATGTGTCGGTACCTTAATGGTCGTGTTCAGCGCGTTATTACTGGCGATTATTCCGGGGCTTGCGAGTGGTATTTGGTTGGCGCAGGCTAAACCCTCTGGGTTTAAACATATCGTTTCGTTAGTGATCGATATTATTGCCGGTATTCCTTCGATTTTAATGGGACTATTTGGTTTTAGCTTGATTTTATTGCTAAGGCATTGGTTATTACCAAGTGCCAATGTTTGTTTATTTTTATCGGCATTAAGCTTGGCTATTTTGATTATTCCCTATCTTGCCGCATCCGTTAAGACGGCACTGTTAGCATTACCTGCATCATTATTGCTGACTGCATTATCGTTAGGGATGAGTTATCGTCAAGCGTTAATCAAGGTGTTAATTCCCCAAGCGAGTAAGGGCATTATGAGTGGCATTATGCTGGCGACAGGACGAGCTGCAGAAGATACTGCCGTGATAATGTTAACTGGGGTTGTGGTTAATGCGGGCTTACCTATCAGTATTTTTGAGCGTTATGAGGCATTACCTTTTACGATTTTTTATTATAGTGCTCAATATCAGAATGAAGCTGAATTGCAATTGGCTTTTGGCGCGGCATTAGTTTTACTGTGCCTTACAGCCTCTCTATTTGCATTTGCTAGTTTATTACAATCTCGTTATCAAGGAATGACTAGTGACAGTTACTAATGAACAGCCCAAGTGTATTGGTCGGGTCACTAACTTAACCATTAAGTTTGGACCGCAAACGGTACTAGAAAATTTTAGCATGAATATTTACCAGCATCGTATTCATGTGTTAATTGGGGCGTCTGGTTCGGGCAAAACCACCTTTTTACGTGCATTAAATCGACTCAATGATTGTTTTGCAACATGTCATACTCAAGGGCAAATTAACCTCAGTCTAGCCCACAAGATGGTTGCGGTTGACTGTTTAAAAATGACGCAATTGCCACAGCTGCGGCGACAAGTGGGGATGGTATTTCAGCATCCGCAACTGTTACCCGGTTCCATTGCAGATAATATCTTATTACCTTTACGTGTTGTTGCTGGCGTGACTGGTGTAGATGCTAACAATTTAACCCAGCAAGCTCTAGAGCAAGCGGCTTTGTGGGATGAGGTCGCAGGGCGATTAGATATGCCAGCAACCTGTTTATCGGGTGGACAACAACAAAGGTTATGTCTTGCGCGGACATTAGCGCTGCAGCCTGAAATTTTGCTATTAGATGAGCCTACCGCATCATTAGATCCTCATACGACTCATCAAATTGAGCAGTTAATTATTAAGCTAGCGAAGCAATATACGATTGTAATGGTGTGTCATAATGAGCAGCAACAACAACGACTTGCTGATTATGTGATTAAGTTCCATTGAGTTTAAATAATCGAGCATCAATTTGATTGTTTTTTTATATTATCTGTTTAGTATCTAAAATAAATTAGTTTAAAATTCAAAACCGTATATCGCAGAAAAGTATTAAAGGCATATCTGAAATGCATATTAATTTGACAGGAATTATAATTAACACTATTAATGTAGTTATAATAATAATTCGAGAAGATTATGACGTGTTTTTTTAAAGGTACATGTGATCCATGCCATAGATTAAAAAATATAAATATAGAATCATGCAATTTACATTTGTCTAAATGTAACTATGTGCATTTAGGACAGTCTATTGTAGATCGAAATAATCACGATTATGGCGTGCAGATATTAAGTAGACCTTTGTATATAAGAGATAAGTTTGAGCCTGTAAGTTTTTACTCTACGCTGCTACCAACAAAGCATAATGCTTTATTAGTTGAAATTATTGATAAAATATATGTTTATCAACAGCATAATAATACTAAGGCTATCTATTATTTTATTAATGTAGAACGTTTTTCTTTATTAGATAGTCGAGTGGTCGATAGTTTGTGTGAGTTAAGTAAATTTGTTGATAAATTTAATTCCAAGGTGGTGGTTGAATTAACTGAACGACACGTCGAACTTAATCAATATATTGTTGAAGCTGAGTTTAAACTGAGAGATGCAGGGGTATATCTTGCATTTGATAATTTTACATATCAAAGTGAATTATTACCAAGTGAATTAATTTGTGATTTTGTAAAAATGGATATTAGTTATATAAAAAGTATGATTAATAAAGTTTGGTTTATTGATTGGCTTTATCATATGGAAGAACATGGTATTAAAATGATTGCTGAACGGATTGAAACTCAGCAAGATTATCAACTCGCATTATCATTGCCAGTTAATTATTTACAAGGGTTTTATAGAATTTAGGGCGAGGTAATTAAAAACCGCCAACAGTGAATAGCGTTGGCGGTGTATGTATCTTATAGGCTAGATTTTTACACAGGTAAAAATAGCATTGCCTGAATGACCATCCCAAGGGATGATTTTGTCATAATCGTGTTCAAAAATATGGACTTCAAAATAGGGCGCTAAAAGCTGTTGCAGCTCATCAAAGCTAATCGCCACCATAGGATGTACATCTTGCCAAGAATGGGTGATCAAATCTTGCGTTTTCTCAATACTAATTTTCAAAGATTGGCGCTCACCAGAACCACAATAATCCCAGCCGGAACTAAAGGTAAAATGGCCACTCTCATGGGCAAGAGAGTGTCTGATAAATGAGTTATTGATGATCATTTTCTTTTCAACGGCATTAAAGCAAAATATGCCACCTTCACTGAGTGCACTGTGCACACTGGCGATACACTCGCTGAGTTTCGCAATGCCGTCACTGTAATGAATTGAATAAAGAAAACAGGTAATTAAATCAAGCTCACCATCCACTTCAAAATTACACATATCTTGTAAGCTAAAGTCGGCTTCAGGGCAGTGTAATTTAGCTAAATCCAACATTGGCTGGTTAATGTCTAAGCCACGGCTTTGATAGCCATTATCGATAAAATGTCTGATATGTGGGCCTGTGCCACAAGCCAGATCAAGATGATGCTTACCGCTATTGCCAAACAGTTGATGCATACGACGAATACATTCACTTTGTGCCAAATAATCGATGTCAGCACACATTAAATTATAGTAACCCGATAAGTCGGTGTATAAAGCATTTGAAGAAGCAGTAATCAAGTCAATTGACCAGTCAAAATTGGGGTGCTGCATCTTATACTAATATTCTAAAATTGCGATGCTAATCGTCTAGTATTGAGATCTACTTCTCCATTTTATGATCTATAGCAAGTATCCTGATATCGCGAGCGAATGTATAAACTACGTTATGATGCTCTTAGGTGACCAATAATGATATCGTTAATAGTTATTAATATAGATAGATTAATATTATTTATTGATAAAAACACAAGCTGTTGAATATAAAATATAATTAAATATTGTTAGTCGTGTAATGTGTACTATAAAGTTTTATGATGATGATAACAGTAATTGTTTTTACTATTAACTTATTGATTGTTTATAGTAAGGGAATGTTATTTAGTTAAGGTGTTTTCCATTTTGGTGAGTCATTATATTTCGATAGAGAATATTTTAATATTTCTGCTTTACTTATTGTTATCATAAAATTTGTAGGGTGTTATATATGGTAGGTATTAGGTGTTGTTTCATTTTTATATTTTCTTTACTTTTGGTTGGAGAGACATATGCAAGTAATGTAAATGATGCTATGTATATACCGAAAGGTGTTGCTGTGCACATATTGTCTGATATACAAGATTCGAGCAAGGTGATTTATATTAATGCTGATTATTGGGAGGATAATAGTTCAATTACTGATGTTTTATCTAACATTGATAGTGATGTTATTAATGATAATAAACGTTATTTTGTTGATTTTAGTAATATTACCGATGTCACTAAAAAAAATATAGCTAAGCAATATTTAATACAAAATACAGCATCGTCATTAACAGGAGATCTAATAGTAATAAGTCGCTTTAACGGCGAATTAATGTATACCTCATTAACGGGTCGATATGATCCCAATATAAAAATATTAGATGCCTATTACGATCTTATTATAGTTCCTAAGCCTTCTGAGTCTAAGTTATTAACGTCAGTAGATACCGTTGCATCATATACGACGGCTAAATTGCCCAGTGTTCCAACGCTTTCTTTTTATGTGAATGTCAGTCACAGAGTTAATCAAAATGATTGTTATATTAATTGGAATACCGCTGATGGAAAAATCCCCGCTAATCTTTGTAAAGATGCGAATATATCATTAATTTATCATGTTAAATTACAACGTTCCGTTGCATTTAAAAATCAACAAGGTAGTCATACTCCTGATGCTAAATTTGTTAGCATCAGCATAGGTCATGTGATTAATCACTCTCAAGGTGCGGGTATACATTTAAATAATAAATTATATTCTAAATTGATCATGTCAAGGGGGATATCATGGCCATTCGGTGGACCTGAGGCTGAATGGTCTTCGACTGCAATTGCTAAAAGTTATCGATTTAAATTTAGTGCGAATAATAAGAAGGCTAGGGTCATTAGCACGATCCCCGCATCAAATGTTAATGCTAATACCAATACGACAGTAACCACCAGTAGTAACTTTGGTGTCACATCCATGGATCCAACTCAAATATTGAGTGGCAACTATAGTCACACAGAAACGCGTTCACTTTCATTTGATGTTCATGACTATAAAATTATTAAGAATTCAAAGGGGGAGAGAAATGTCACTTTTATATGGGAGAGAGAACTCTACCCCACCGCAGAGTCTATTCAACAATATTCAGTTGAGGGAATGACTGCAACCTTAGCTTATCCAGGTGATTTAAACAAAATTAATCCAATTGCTTATAGCGGTTTTACGCCGTCAATCAATGTTAACTTTATGGCTGCTGCAAATGTAAAAGGAGTCACTGAATTTGATATCAATTCAGCAGTAGATGTGTCCGGATTTAGATTTAGATCTCATATTCTAGGTTTTTTTGGGATCCGTACTTATTACGCTAAAGACAGTGATAATCAATCACTCACATTTTCTAAAAACGTGAGTTTTTTAGTCGATTGGGAACATCCTATTTTTATGGGAGCTAAACCCGTTAATCTGCAGGTAGGTCATTTTAATAATAAGTGTATAAGTATTGATAGAAATAAGCAGGTTCTACTGACTAAATGTGATCGTACTGATAAAAGACAAGGCTTCATATTCGACAGTATCGGACGTTATATGAGTTTAGCGTATAATAAATATTGTTTCGACGGTGCGGATTTAACCGTGCTTAAACACTGTAGTTTAAAACAAACACAAAAATGGCGTTGGTTAAATAAAAATAAGTCTAATCAAGCATTAGAAAACCAATATAAAGCAGATGTTTTAGCCTATTATCAATTGAGCTCAAGTCTGCGATTAGTTGACCCAGATAATGAAGCTCTTAATATTGATAAATTAATGCTTACTCATTTTATGGAGCTGTTTCAGACACCTGTAATAAAATATAAGTAATACTATATTACTTGGTTAAAGATTTTTTGATTCTATTGTAATCGTTGATTTGATACTTTTTTAATAATGCTAAAATAACCGCTAGGCTGTTTCTATTCGTTTTCCCTGTAATGAGTGTAGGCGTAAAATGAGATTGAAATGCATTAATCATATCTGTTGTTGGTTGTGATGGTTTATAACCATATAGAATGAGTGCTTGATAAAATATGTCAGTATTTAAAGTGTGATTATTCAGTTGAGTATATTCATCAAAATAATCTTGATTATTATACCAAGCACCATAACCTATCGTATTCAGGTATTGCCACGGGAATCTAGGGCCAGGATCTAATTTTCGATGAGGGTTAATATCTTGATGACCTATAATATGCTGTGGTTGAATATTAGGATATTGTTGGTAAATATAATCTAATACTGTCGTCAGGTTATTTATAAGGTTAGGAGTAAAGTCTGGAAAAGCACAGACTTGTTTGTTTGATTTGGAACATGCAACTTGCTGGACTAACTCTATACCTATTGAAGTATCGTTAAGTGAGGACCTATTTTTCCAATATGAAATACCAGCATGATAAGTACGCCTATTAAGATCCGCCAGTTGATAAATTTTATCTTCAGTAATGACAAAGTGAGCACTGACTTCTTTTTTAGGGTTCATGAATAGTGCAAATGTTGTGGCTTCATCTACCGCGGTATAATGTAAAACGATAGTGCGCACTCGATCATTTTGGTTAGGGGTATTGACCGAGATAAATGATGAGCATGATGTTAAGGCACTCACTGCCACCATTGTTATGACGTGATGTATCATTGAGCATTTCGTTCTATTCATTAATATTATCCAGAAACCCAAAAGAGCTCTATAACAAGATTAATTTAGTTAGAATGCAGTATCTGAATCGTGTTTTTTATCTTTCAGAGAGACATTACTTTATTTTTATTGTAGAGACTAGCGTGTATTTGTACGTGTAAGTTATTGAATATAATTGCAGAAGTTTGACTATTATCACATGACTTTAACTAGCAGCGCTCAATATACGATTAAATAAAAGCGCTGCTATTAAATTACCAATTAATGTTTAGGTTGTAAGCTCCACTCTAACCAACCACCGTCAAATACGCTGATGTTAGGCCATCCCATCAAGTAGGCATCAAAGTAGGCAACAGAGGCGCGCCAACCAGTACCACAATAAAAGGTGACATTTTGCTGTGGTTCAATACCCCATTTTTGCCATAACTTAGCAATGGCATAGGGATTTCTATAGGTTTGGTCTGGATTAAAATAGCTATTCATATGGTAAGCATCTACCCCAGATTGTCCCCACTTAGCACCAATTATGCGGCCTTTAGCTTTGATATAGTCATAACCACTGGTTTCACCCATGTATTCAGGCCAAGAACGAACACTGACCACTGAGTTTTTAGTGGTATCTTTAAGCATATTTTTGACTTGAGCAACATCAATAATCGCATCAGGATTTGCTGGAATAGTCGTGCCAAATTTAGGAGTGTTTTTTGCGCCATTATAAAAAGCTTCAGTGTCATATCCACCTGCTAACCAAGCTGGGAAACCGCCATTTAATAAACGCACATCTTTCACACCTGCATACATCATAATTTGCGCAGCACGTTCAGCCGCCATGGTGTTATGACCATATACAATGACCGTGGTATTTTGATTAATATCTAAGTTTGACAGCACCTTAGCCAGTTGCGCTGGTGGAACATGATTCCACAATGGCTCAGATTCAATATCATTAGTATTTAAATAATATGCACCAGGAATATGTCTAATTAAATATTTAGTTGGCGGGCCCCAATTGACTTCAACAATTTTGAAGTCGCTTTTAGGGGCATAGTTAACACTGCCGCCATGAATTAAATTATTTAACCACGCTGCAGACACTAAGTGCTGAAAATTAGGCAGTGCGATTAATTTCCCTTGGTACATTGATAATGGCTGATTAATGCTGTGAACATCGGTAAAGCCTTGTTTGGTTAGCTCATGGGCTAACACTTGGGTTCCTGCTAATTCACAGTAAAGATAAGTGGGTTTAGTTGCGACTAAATTATCTTGCTTTAATAAGGCTTTAAATTGGCCGTCATCTAATAAAGGGAGCCAATTGGCATCAATATTAACGGCATTAGCAATATGACCGCCTTGGCTTTGTCCAGCTTGTGGCCAGCCGTTAAAAAAGTTGCTGTTACGGCAATCAATCACCTGCACCTTATCAGTCGGTTGCGTGGTTAAATCATTAAAAGTGGCCGCCATGCTCGGCAGCGAGAAGAGTAGGGCAACAGCATAAAGCAGATAAGAGAAGCGCATATCAAGTAATGGTTAGAGAAATAGAGCCGCCATTATAGTGCATTTTAGGCGAAATGCGTTGTTCTCAAGCCTTAGTTTTAATTGATATAAACGACATTGATGAAAAATTTGCTGTATTTGTGAGCGGGTGATGGTGGGGGAATTGTAGGCATCTATTAATAAGATAGATGCCTAACGCTATTTAAAAACTAATTAAGCAACCACTTCTTCATATTTGGAGGCTGTATCTAAAATTATATCTGAATAATTAAATATGTCATCTAGTGAGTTAATAACATAGCGGATTTCTTTTCTATTTTCATCAATAATTCCAATGTATTTTTGTTTGGTATTAAAGTGAAGTCTACATAATGGTTTTCTGTTATTGTCGTCTAATAGAATACCAAAATAGCTTTGAGTATCCCTATGTGTAATTCTTGAAACATCAAATTTAGATCTTAATATAGCCTTTATTATATTAAATCCATCAATTTCTTCTTCTGTGGTAATTATCCTAGGCTTTTCTTCAGCTTCATCAATATTATTTATATCTGAGTTTATAGATATATTTATTACGTCATTTTTGATGTTTGAGTTAGTTTCTGTTGAATCAATAGCAGATTTTAGTCTATCGTTGATACTATCATTAATAAATTGTTTGAGAGCTTTTTCTGTTATTTCTGAAAACTGTGCTTTTACTTTTGCAGTTTGAACACCATCATATACTTTTGATGTGAAAAACTTAACGAAGTCATCTTCAGGAGTTTTGAATTGTTCTGCGAGAACTTTTTTTATTTGGCTTAGGTACTTTAACTCTCCTGCAGCTCCTACAACCGAATTTACATCAAATGAGTTTTTGGTTAGTTTTTTTACTTCGGGAACAATATGCTCATCAATTTCAGATAAATTTAGAATTAAAAATGGTTTTTCATCCATTTTATTAGGAGCATCTAAGTCAGTATAAAACTCATAGATAACACCATTTGTTAATATTGCTATTCTTGCATTAGTAACTGAGAAATATCTAAATAGTTGACTGGCATGTTTAGTTGATAAATTCTCACCATACTTTTTACATTCTATCAGAATTTGAACTTCATTATTAATTAGAAGAGCATAATCAACTTTTTCACCTTTTTTAGTTCCTGTGTCAGCATTAAACTCAGGAACTACTTCATTAGGGTCAAAGACATCATATCCTAATATAGATTGAAGGAAGGGCATAATTAAAGCATTTTTAGTTGCTTCCTCAGTTTCAAGTGTATGTCCAATTTTGTCTATTTTTCTAGATAAATTCTGTAATCGTTCAATGAAATCCATAGTTTACAATAGTCCATTATAAAAACTTATATTTAGGTTATCATCGTCATAATTTTTTAAATGAGAATAAGATCATTATTTTGATTTATTATTTTTATAAAGTATAAGTAACTATTCTTTAGAATATTATTTATTAAAATAATATAACTGACTAATTGTTATATCTCATCATTATCTAAGAGTGCTACGGTAATGTTTGGTGGGTAAAAATAAAAAACTGGTCTCCCCACAGGAGATAGGATATGACCTTAATAGATATTAATAGAAATTATTTATTCTTAATAATCAATATCTTAGCTTGAAAGCAGACTTATCCAATATTAACCTTCATTACTTAAAATGACTGTCTATGGCGGCACATAGGCGGCACAATGTGAAAGGGAAGTAGAAGGTTATGACCAAAGCTCATGCATTTACTAAACGAAGTTTTGAACAGTTAACGATTGAAGATAAACGTTACCGGGTTAAAGATTGTGGACATCGAGACTCTGTAAATGGGCTGATTCTTGAGGTAATGCCATCAGGTAGTAAATTTTTTCGTTTTCGTCGCAAGCAATTAGGACGGGACGTTTCAGTTACTCTTGGTGAATTTCCCAACCTGACTATTGAGAATGCAAGAAAACTGGCAAAACAAACTGCGGTAGAGCTTTCGGAGGGGATTAATCCTAATGAGGCTAAGCGTGAACAAAAGCGAGTCGCTGAATTAGAACGTGAGTTATCTATGACAGTTCAAGAACTGTTTGATGTATTTGTGATCGAGTTTAGGCTGAAAATTAAGGCGAATGAAAGACGACCAAAATCCTTACGTGATATTCAGTCACTCTGGAAAGCCCACCTTCAACCTAGAGTTGCTGATTTACAAGTCGGTGATATCACTCCACAAGATGCTAATAATCTATTAAAAATAATCCTCATTAATAAATCGGTATCAATTCGTAATAAATGCTTGTCATTAATGAAGTCGATGTTTAATGAACAAGAATCTAATCCTTTTGCCAAAATAAAAAAACTCGCAGATGTAAAACGTGAGCGCGTACTTACTAAACTTGAAGTTCAGAGCCTACTTGAAGCCCTAAATCATGAAGATGAGATCTACCAAGATGTGATTAAATTACTACTGTTTACCGGCCAGCGTAAAAGTTGTGTATTCAGTATGGAGTGGCGCGAAGTAGATCATGAGCGCGGTGTTTGGATCATTCCAACCAAGAAAATGAAGGCAAAACGCCCACATGCCGTGCCGTTAACAATTGAGGTTATGGATATTCTTAAACGCAGAAGTGCGCAAGCTGAGCAAGGCGAAAAATACGTTTTCCCTGCTAGTCGGAGTCTTACAGGGCACATTACCGATAAATCAGGTAAGGGCAGTTTCTGGCGGCGGATAACTGAAAGAGCAGGCCTACATAGTGATGAGAAGGAGCAAAATGTCACTATTCACGATCTTCGGCGAACCATTGCCAGTTGGAGCGTGATGCGTGGCGGTAATATTCAGATGACCAGTAAGTTGTTAGGCCACAGTGATATCAGTATTACTGCTAGTACTTATGCGCATCTAGATGTTGAGCAGGTGAGGGCGGAGCTTGGGATCACAACGGCACAGTTGCTTGGTATGGATGTGCAAGAGACGAGAGTGGATAAGCTAGTGAAAGAGATAGAACAGCTCTCAGAGGAAGAGAGAAGAGAGCTGTTAGGGCTAATTTAATTTCATTCTAGTAGTTTGCTTATGGATGCCAGCTAGAGTCGTTGAGCATCTCCAAAATACTTTTTGGCGTTTACACTTGGTTCAATTTCTTCATGGGTAAAAACAACGGCCATGTTCTTGATAGCTCTAGATAACGAGACATACAACAAATTTCTTCGTTTTGCGTAATCATTATTTTCTGGATCATCAAAAAAGGCAGACAAATAATCAGATTTATTATTAAATGAATCAGAAAGGAAAATAATTACAGTCTCAAATTCTAAGCCTTTTGAGTTATGACATGTTAGGTAAATGTTTTCTTTTTTTGCGTTTGATGTAAGGTAGATAAACCAGTTTTTGAACTCAATTAAATCAATATCAAACAACTCGTTAATAATTTTGCTAGAGGTTTCAAAATCTTTAGATGACGAGCTTTCTAGCAACTCACTTAAGCCCCTAATGATACCACCGAGAGTATAATCTGAATCAACGCAAGAAATCATTTCAGACAGATAGCCCATAAATAACCTACCGTACCCTCCTTCTTTTTCTAGAATAGAAGAAAGATTTTTCGATAATGAAAGTTTAGGATCTAGGTTTATACTCTTAAGCTCGTTGTAATATTTATTTACCTCAGAAAGCGTGATGCGACCAACATTATTAGGTAATATGTCGGAAAGGTGTAGATCCTCTTTGTGCAAGGTGTAAATGAATTCAACTAAATTAAATATTTCCTTAACGGTTTCGTTTAGTTTACTTAAGTCCTTGCTGATTATTAACCTTGGAGCATCTTTATAGAAAAATGCAGACTTCATTTTTCTGTAGAATTCAGGGAATCCACAGACGTCTGAAATAGTGTCATTTTTCAACACAAGACAAGCAATGTTTTCATCTTTCTGTAATTTAAAATCTATTTTTACTTTGCTAATCGCACTCTCTATACTTTTAGAATCATCCCCATCTGTTTTAGATAAATAATACTTAAAGTTTCCTCCATAGTTATCTTTATATATTGATGCTTGAGATAACCCATCATTTCTAAATAGATCAAAAACATCTATTATCTCAGAGTATGATCTCCTATTTTGCTTCTTCTCAACCTTAATTAACCCCAAATGAAGTGAGTTTATCTTTGCTCCTACACCATCTTGATATATATTTTGCAAAGTGTCACCGAAATATCCAATACACAAAGGTCTGCCCCTTTCTTTAGCTCTCTTAGATATTAAAGCTAAAGTTTTTATTACAAACTCATGTGTATCCTGATATTCATCAACTAAAATAAAAGGGAACTTATCAATAAAAATATCGTTCATTTTTGGATAGGAAGCACAAAGCTTATATACATATTCTAGTAGAGTATCATGACTAATTTCCATCTTATGCAAACGATCAAAGTTAGACCGAGTATTATACTTAATTCTAATGCCGCGCTTTTCTCGAACATTAGTCAAACCACACTCTAATTTCCTAAGATTGTTTGCATACTTGAATAAAGATTCAAACTTCCCTTTATTTCTATGCATTTTATATCCATATTCTTCAAGTATTCCTATAAAATCCTCAGCTATAGTTTTTTCTTTTTGACTCTTATAAAAAAGGTCAACTGTATCTTTATTTGTTAACCTTTCAAAGAACTGAACTCTCAAATCTTCATTGGTTTGAGAATAGAACCAGTCATAATGTGCTATATTGGGAATGAAACCATCTTTAAGCTTTGTGATCTCTTCTTGAATTTTGAGTTCATGCACCTTTTTCAAGGCAGATTGCTGATTATGAATTATCCCCCACATCCCTGCATGAATAGTAGAGACATTCACCAGATTGCTATTTCCTATCCTGTCTTTAACTTCATTAGTAGCAAGATTAGTATATGTTATACATAAAACTTGTTGGTTACGTTTTCCTAATAAACTTGCATAATTTAGTAAGGTGTATTTTATACTTTCTTTAAGAGCATAAGTTTTACCAGACCCTGCACCAGCATTGAAAATAAAGTCTTTGTAAGAAGATATATGGTTGAATATTTCTTCTTGGCAGCGGTATTCATCTTCTGCTTGAGTATTATCAATAATCGTTAATCCCATACTAACTACCCCACAATTACCCTAGATTTGACTCAAGCCAGACAAGTCCGTCTTCTATATAATCAGGAAGGGCTGGTTTATCCTCAGCCATCGAGTAAATGTTATACAAAAGCGTATTTGCAAAGTCACTTTTGCTACTGGAAAGCTTCTGTTGCCATTCGTAAGATTTATGAATTGAGTTTGTATATTCCTCTTCACCTACCTTTCCAACTATTGCTTTATATATCCCGGGCTTAACATCCTTCAAAGTCTTATTTAGAATAGTGTTTTTATAGTTTGTTAATATAAATGCTTCCTCAAAACTAGATGCAAAATAAGATTCTATTTTGTTCTTTTGGTAAACAACCTTAAATCCAGCATTATCACTTTCTCTATAGTAGTTAAGAATACTAGGAATATTCGCTGATTTTTCATCTTCGTCATCAGTTTCGACTGCATCTTCTTCAGTCACACCACATATGTACTTTCTCAGAACAGCATTGGTAGTTTGTCTACCTTCTAAACTCTCAATTTGTAAATAACAAGCATCTGGTTGTTCTTTTGTTTTCACTCCTTTTTCTTGGCTACTTCTCTTTATATCCAAGTCAGTGATTGCTAGACATGGTACATTAAGTAAATCAAGCAAAGACTTGTATATGTGAGCAAAAGCCCCATTAATATTAAAAACACTTATATAATACTTTGCTAAGCCACTTCTTTCAGAAATGTAATGGTTTAATAGTTGTTCTTCAGTAATTCCCTCAACAAGAATTACAGCATCAGAGAAAAACAGGTCTGATACTTTAAACTTTATATGTTTCTTCAAAAAGGTAAGCTCGTCAGCAGTTATTAATCCTTTTCCCCTTTTTTCATCCCCTGTAGCTCCTGTATTTGCAATTCTAGAATCACTTAACCTAATGACATTTGAACACTTATCTTCGCCAGATGAAATATAGTTAATGTTATTAAATGTACCGGATGTATGTATTTTGCTGTTCAATATGTGTGATGAGTGTGTTGTTAGTATAAGTTGGCTGTTGATATTTTTCTTTGTTTTGTCCATTAACACGCTAATTGCATCATCAATGTTTTTGATGAATAATTCTTGCATTTGAGGGTGCATGTAATTTTCTGGCTCCTCTACACATATTAAGTTTATTTTATGATGTACATCATCATTATCATATTGCTCCATATAATCTATTAATTGCCCAATTATTCTCATTAGATTTTTATAGCCTAAACCAAACTGGTTCTCTGGAATAAAGTAGCCATTTTCCATAAACTCATAATTTATTAAGCTATTGAACATGGAAGCATATGTTAAGTTAGACTGTAGATGCACTTTCATTTTACTTTCATCAGTAACCTTTGACACAACACTATTTACAGTTTCATCGTGTTGGCTGCCAATCATATTGGTTATATCAGAATTGATGCTATATATTTTGTCGTCTATTATATCTTTGTTGACAGATTGGTCAGTTGAGTTAAGCCTATATTTAACAATTTTGTTGAATGTTGTAGATAGTGTTCGATTCCCATCGTCAAGGTTTGCATTAATTATCTTGAGGTCTATGATATCGATTAGTTTGATATTTGTCCCTGAAACCTCGTCTTGATTGGAGTTATATAATTTTTTTGTAAAATCAATCTTGTTTGACAATAGTGATATATACTCTCGGAACATCTGGGCTTCAGTTAAACCTTTTTTTCTCCAGTTTTCTATGCTAATTTGAACGGCTTTACTATATTCGCTCTCTTCTTTAACCTCATATCTTACTTCAATCACAGCAGACTTTTTATCTTTTTCTAGCTCATCTACGCTAATGAAGTCACTAATATTATTTACTGCGAAAACATCTGGATCGACATCAAGACCAATTGTAAAAGCAAATGTCATTTTTGGAGTTTTATCTTCAAAGTCAGATTTACCAAGATGCATTTCAAAAATTTTTTTTAAGTAGATGTTATTAAATTTGTTGCCAGACACCTTTTCATCGGAGATTGCTTGCTGCAAAGCAGCAGTTATAGTTGTCTTTCCTACATTATTTTTTCCGACAATGAGAGTGGTAGCACTAGAAACCGAGTTTTTAATATCTTTCTCTTTGTAAGCTTTGTTGGTGTAGGGGGTAACAAATTCAACAACGTTGTTTAAAACACCAAATTTTCTGAAATTTTCAATCTTTACACTTTGTAAGTACATTGGTTGCTCCGCTTCATGCTTTCTAACAGCATTTCATCTTAGATGATATATATAAAACGATGCTATTTATCATCATCGCATTTATTAATATTTCTGTTTTTTTGCCAAGGGTTTTTAATAGTTTGGACTTTTATCACAGGCTTTTTCTTTTCGCTCTAACGCTTCAGAGCTCTTATCTTGCATAGCCTTCAAGATCATCATATTGCACTCTTGCTGCTTTAATTCTTGCTCTGTCTTTGGTTTTGGTTCACTGATATAAGCAATCATAGGCTTATAGCTAAGAGAAGCATTACAGTACATATTGGATAGCTTTCTGCCTTTATGGTTGAGGTTTTCCATGTTTGATAGCTGAGTACAGAGTTCACTGAACATTGCTTTGACATGTTGGGTATACTTTGAATATTGAATGGCTTGTTGTTCAATAACTGAGTATACGATTTTGGGTTTGATGTTCCGAAGCTGAAAGTGGGTTTGACTGTCGCTGTTAATGAGACTTTGAGTTGTAACAGTGGCGTTCATTGAATCCTTATCATGCTCAGCTATGTTATTGCTATCAGCTTGAAGATAGGCGGCATATAGCTGTGAAGGTAGGATCATTTACTCGTCCTTAAGTGTATGTTTAATTTGCTCTTTATCTTCTCTTGATATTACTTCGTTTTTAGCATGCAGGAAGTGATCTATAGCAAATTCGTTTATCTATATTTAGATTCGCGTACATTTTTGAGAACTGCTTCTGTAGTGGTCGACTTGAATATTCTGTGTGTTTTATAAAGTTAGCTGTGGTTGAAACATAATGCTCATAGAAGGAGTGAAGTCTTATCATACTTATTAGGAAATTGCTGATTCTTGTTAGTCTTGTATTGAACAGTTTGAAGTGATCAGGCTTGAACTCT
Organism: Shewanella marina JCM 15074; assembly: GCF_000614975.1. Classification (GTDB taxonomy): domain Bacteria; phylum Pseudomonadota; class Gammaproteobacteria; order Enterobacterales; family Shewanellaceae; genus Shewanella; species Shewanella marina. The sequence goes on along the minus strand of NZ_BALM01000017.1, from coordinate 66,042 downwards.
GCTAATTCATCTAAGGGAAATTTCTCAGATAAATTGGGCCATACAAAGTCATACAACGCTGCATTGCAGGTAAAAATGAAAAGTGGAAATGTAAAAATTTTGCTTAGAACCATACTTGTGTTGTTAAAATGTAAATATTATTTAATGAAGGTGACCATTGAAATTAGCTTGAACGTTGTGTAGCGGCACATAGGCGGATAAAACTGCTGCTATATTGGTAACATTATTGAAATGTAAATAAAAATGCGTGAGCATGGTCTCCCCACAGGGACTCGAACCCCGATCGATCGCTTAGGAGGCGACTGCTCTATCCTGTTGAGCTATAGGGAGACACAAAGCTGATTATACAAGTTTTAACTGGTATTAAAAGCCTTAAAATTTAAGTGCTTAAATCTTGAGCGCAATGTCGTTGATTTGTACGTTTTTTATCGCATCTCTGCTTTTTAATTCTGCTGTGGCCGTGGTTTGTGTGACTTGATCTATTTTAATGGTGGCTTTGATCTTCTCAACTAGTGGCCTTAAGTCATTTAAGCGGTCAGGTATATTTTGCTGTAACAGTACCTGAAACTCATCACCCACTTTAACTTGGTTATCACGACCTAGGTTTAATAGGATGCGGTTGTCTTGACGACCAATAATCTGCCCTAATACCGGACGGCAGGCTAATTGTTGATCCATGCTCTGAATACCGTCTAATAAGACTTGCTTAATCGCATGGCCGTATTGTGACTGCCAAAAGCGTTGATCATTCGTATTCACATGCGCGGCGCGGTCAAACTCCCATTCCGCTTCAGTGCGGAAGCTATCACTCCAAATACGTTCACCACTGATGCCATGGTAGAGGGTCAGCTTGATGGCAAATTGGCGCATTGGATCAAAGTCTATTAAGCCTAAAAAGCTCTCCTGTTTTGCAGTCGAAATATCAATGATATCTGCGTTAAGCAGGTATTGGCTTTCGGTTAGATCAGTTAACCAGCTTGGTAAGCGATAGCCGCGTACATCAATTAACTCTTTGCTGAGATCATAGCGTTCATTAGCATCCACTTGGCTAAAACTGGTTTTAGCATGTTGGTCAATAAGTTGACCCAATTGAATACTGATATTTTTACCTAAGTCGGTAAGTTGTCCATGACGCAGTTGCTCTGGGTGACTAATACTGGCTTTAGGCAACAAAATGGCATTGGTAATTGTACCTGTGTTGCATTGTTCATGAGCGCTATCTGTAAGCTTTACCTTGAGCTGAACATGCAATACATCATTGCTGATGGACTCTTTGATGAGTTCAATGCGCTGTGGGCTAAATTGATGCTGTATGCTGATATCATTTTGTGTCAGTTTGCCTGAGCTGACGGTTTGCTCGCCATTAAAACTGACGCCGTTGGTTAATAGGGTATAGCTTAATGCTTGACTGATGGCTTGTTGCCGCGCTTGTTCTTTATCACCATCGATAATAGTGGCTTGACCTTGGCTTTCAACCCAAGTGGCTTGTGCGCTGAAAACGGGGGCAAGTAGGCCGAGCAATAATGCCGCTAATCCTTGGCGGTAAAACTGTGTTGGCTTGCTAAGGCGCTTATTCGCTGCTGATATCCTTGTTGTCGACATAATTCTGACACTTACCTGTGGCGTATTATTGTTAATCGTTTGTAAGCAAATTTTATGCCTAACGCAAAGTTGGCATTAGTCGTGCTTGTTTTTAGTGATTGAGGTTGATCAAGATTTTTTTGACACTGCCGATACTAGATATGAGTGTATGGGAAAAGGAATTTACATGTTTAAACTCGCGATAGTACCGTTGGCATTGCTGATGGCGGGCTGTATGCATAGTCCAGATAGTACTTATATGGGGAATATGCCAACTAGCGGCAATATTCAGCCTCAGGCGGCAAATATTGAGTATTTGTCTGCTTATTTAGTGCGTCAGTTAACTCAGCAGTTACCACCGCATCAAACTGATGGCAATATTCTCGTCACCACTCCTGTACTGGTCGCTAACCTAGAAGACACTAACCATTTAGGCTTGAGTCTGCAGCAATCATTAATGTCGCATTTTAAGCAACAAGGCCACAATGTGGTTGATGCTAGCTTGGCGGTGGCGATGCAGGTGTCGAAAGAGGGGGATTTCATGCTCAGCCGTGATTGGCAACGGTTATCGCAAGAGATGCTCGTGCAATATGTGATGGTGACGACGCTTAGCCCATCGGCCGATAGTGTACTGGTTAATAGCCGTATTTTAGATAAACGCACTAATCGTATATTAGCAGCATCACAAACCCATATTGCTGCTGCGCAATTGCCTAATTATATAAAGACAACCGAGCAGGTCACAATCAATCAAGGTAAATTAAGCCGAGGGGTTGATAATGCCCAGCAAGCGGTGACTTTTCTTGGAGGTAAATCATGAGATTATTACCTGTAGCAATGGTCGTTGCGGCGAGTGCTCTTTTTGGCGGTTGTGCGAGCAATGAACCTGAAGTGATTATGTTGCAAGCCCCGCAGCAGCTACCTAAACTAACCGCAACAGGTTATGCGCCGTTAAAGGAACAACCTGCTCGCAGTCATGCACAAAAGGTGTTGATGGCGATGCAAGCTTCTAAGATTGCGGCGTATCGTGAGCTTGCTGAACAAGTTTATGGTCAGCAAGTTTCGGCCAATACCACGGTGGATGATTGGCTTGTTAAAGATGAACAAATTCGCACTTCGGTAAAAGGGATTATTCGTGGTGCCAAGGTCGTCAAAACCTACCCAGTAGATGATTTTTATGTGACTGAGCTTGAACTCGATTTTGAGCAGGTATGGCGCTTATATCAACAAAGTGCCCAGCAGCAACAGATGCGTCAAGTACAATACTTTTAAGGGCGTTCAAATCGCTTATTAAGTTAAAACCTAGCATTGCTAGGTTTTTTTATGGGCTTATATGTTAAAAGTCGTTTTTTAGGCAAAAAAAAGCGACTTAACTAAGCCGCTGGATTGGAGAGTCGTACAATATCATTAGGCTTTTATATTACTGCCAAGTGACGCTATGGTGGAGGTTTGGCCTTTATCATCATAGGTCATACTGTGACTATTGCGGCAAGCTTGCATCGCTTGTGCTAGACGATTGACGCTAGCATGTTGCATTTCCATTAAGCTGGCATTGCTGCGATTCAATTGTTGGCAATGGCGTAATTGCTGTTTAGCTTGCTCAACTTTGAGTGCTAATTCATCTTCAACCACAAGGCGTCCTTGCTGAGGATGCTTACTGATAATGTTGTCATTATCGTTAAGACTTGTAAGCAATGTGGCTTTCTCTTTTGCGATTGCCATCAACAGATCTGGCTTTTGATATTCGAGCGCTGACGATTCTTTCGAAATAACCAGTTCAAGTTGTTGTAAAATAATCAGTTGTTGCTCTATCAAAAGGCCGATGTCTGTCATGATTACTCTTCAGTATTAGGTTGCAGTTGTTGTTCAAACTGGCTGATACTTTGTGCCAATTTTTCTGGATTTACGCTATAGCGACCTTCGCTAATGGCTTGTTTAATCTGCGCTACTTTTGCTAAATCAACCTCTGGAGTTGCTAGCATTTTTGCTTGTACATTATTCAATTGCTGCGCCTGTGAGGTAAAGGTGACGGAATCACTTTTTGCACTATTGTTGGCGGCAAGGTTGTTATCGTTAACTTTATTTGCTGCCGCTTTACCGTAGTTATTGAGCGCATTGTTAACTTGATTATTGATATTTATTGGCATTGGTATCCCCAGCATTTTTATAAATCTTGCTTTGTTATCGGCAAGATGTAAATTGCCTTTAGTAAAAATTACATGCGAATACTCACTATCCCAATTTTTTCGACATACGCATTAATCTGTTTATTGGTTTTGCTATTTCTGACCTTAATACGATCCCCAATATTGCCATCAGCCAATGCTTCGCCTTGGGTTTTAATTTGGAAATTATCTGAAATGGCATAAATAGAGACACTATCGCCTTTACAGATAAAGCAGACGTTGTCAGCAAATATCGGATGCCCTTGGGCGACGCGGCGTTTAACCCTTACACCATCTAGGTTTGCTATCTCGGTAAATTGCTTGCCACGTAAACTGTGTTGATCAAGATATTGCAATTTTATATTGCTGCTATTAATCAATTCGCCCGGTGCCAAGGTTTGGTTGGTGACGACAACGGGATAGGTGATTTGCACGCGCACAGATAAAAACATCTGCCACAGGTAATCTAAATCAGGACTATTGCAACTGATCCTGACGGTGTTAGTTCGATTAATGGCTCTATTGCTGGCTAATTCTGCTTTGACATTATCAAGACAGCGCGGTAATTGAATGCGGCTGTCTAATGTTTGTGGCTCGATAACAATTTTGGCATCGCTTATCGATGCCATTTTTGCGGCCACGGCCTCATAGGCCATCTTTTCAACCTGCGCTGCGGTCAATTGGCTGGCGTCTTGTGCTCCGACTAACGGGCTGGCAATAAGCAGCATTAAGCTGAATAGAACATGGCAATAACTCATATTGATTGGTTAGCATCCTTGCATTAACGTCAGAAGTTTGACTGTCGCATTTGTTCTTTATTCTTTAACTGACTGATTGTAAATAACATTTATTTTTTTATTAATTATTTTTAGCAAAATTTATCTCATATTAAGCTCATGCTGAGTTAAGCAATATTTATGCCTAATAATTATTAAGTCGCATAGAGTTGTTTAATGTTCGTACCATTGACTGAGAATGTTATGGCGATGATGCGGCAACGGCGGCAAAGTTATGCCGTATTAATGTAGCAAAGTCGCGTTTGGTTATAGCCTATATAAAGTCTTATAGGTGTTATTACTCATTGTTGTTATTAGGTTTTATCTCATGTTTATGAAGAGTTGTTTTTTTGGCACACCAATTGCTTTGTGAAGAGTACGCTATCGCAGGAGGCAATTAAATGGCGATTAATTTTGATAAGGCATTAGGAGTACATCAATTTACCGTGGGCATACGTGCGCAACGTGCTGAGTTGATTTCAAGCAATATAGCGAATGCCGACACCCCGCATTTTAAAGCGCAAGATATGGATTTTTCTAACGCGTTAAAAGCCGCTAAGTCACGTCAAAATGGTTTAGCCATGGTTAATACCAGCAATCAGCATTTTAATTTACAAGCGCTTACGCAGCAGCATGTGGGTTATCGTGTCCCTAATCAGCCTGATACAGGCGATGGCAATACGGTCGATGTGCAGCAAGAGAAAAATGCATTTATGCAAAATGCGCTGGAGTACCAAATGTCGCTCGGCTTTTTAGACAGTAAGTTTTCTGGCCTAAAACGTGCGCTTAAGGGGCAATAATCATGAGCTTATTTAATATTTTTAATGTATCTGCATCAGGTATGTCCGCGCAGTCAGTGCGTTTAAATACCACCGCCAGTAACCTTGCGAATGCTAACTCAGTTGCTAGCAGTGCAGGGGAAACCTATCGCGCCAGACAACCTGTATTTGCCGCTGAAATGGCCAAGGCTAATCAAGGTCAGGTGGGTACTGGAGTGCAGATTAAAGGGATTGTTGAAAGTGACAAACCTATGTTGAAAGAGTATATGCCCGATCATCCAATGGCAGATAAAGAGGGCTTTATTTATAAGCCCAACGTTAATGTGATGGAAGAGATGGCTAATATGATTTCAGCTTCACGTTCATACCAAATGAACGTACAAGTTGCCGATGCTGCTAAATCGATGTTGCAGCAAACTTTACGTATCGGTAAGTCTTAATTTCGAGGTGATGTATGAGCTTAATTAATCAGTTAGGTCAAAATAATGTTGGTTTAGGTCAATCTAGCTTAGGCCAAATGAACAAGGTAACACCAGCACCCGCGAATGCCGACAGCGTAAATCCGTTAAATGCCGCAGAAGATTCAGGGGCGAATAAAGAGTTATCTCAAGAGGACTTTTTTGCATTATTGAGTCAGCAGTTATCAATGCAAGATCCGTTCAAACCAGTTGATAACGACACTATGATTGCGCAAATGGCATCGTTTTCAACGGTAGATGGTATCTCTAAGCTGAATGATCAAATCGTTAATTTAAATGCGGTAATGACCTCAAGCCAAGCACTACAGGCATCGGCTCTAGTCGGCCAACAGGTATTGATCCCATCAGATACAGGCCATGTGGGTGAAGATGGCGGTGGTTTTAAAGGCGTAGTGAGTACCCCGTCTGAAATTGATGAGATTACTATTCGCGTGGAAGATGAGAATGGTCAATTAATTGATACCTTCAAGGTTGATGGCAGTAAAGGCGGTAACGTCGATGTGGCATGGGATGGTCTTGATAAAGACGGCAAGCCCGTTGAAGCGGGCAACTATAGCTTTAAAGCAACAGGCCGCGTAGATGGTGAGTCACAAGAGTTAGCAGTATCGACTTATGCTCACGTAACATCAGTGTCATTAGGCTCAGCAACAACCGGTGCAATTTTGAATTTAGATGGTTTGGGCAGTATTAAGTTAACTGACGTGTTAGCGGTTGCTGAAAGTGAATCAACTAAAAAGTTTGTGTAAATTTTTAAAAATCTAACCTTCCTTCAGGGATACGAATAGAGGTGAGTTATGTCGTTTAATATTGCGCTGAGTGGAATTTCAGCAGCTCAGAAAGATCTAAATACAACTGCAAACAACATTGCGAACGTGAATACCGTTGGTTTTAAAGAGTCTCGTGCTGAATTTGCCGATGTGTATGCCAACTCAATTTTTGCGAACGGTAAAACCGCGGTAGGTGGTGGTGCAACGACTACGCAAGTGGCGCAGCAATTTCATCAAGGTAGTATGCAGTTTACGAATAACTCGCTTGATATGGCGATTAATGGCGGTGGTTTCTTTGTAACATCACCAGGCGGTGACAGTAAAGATTATAACTATACCCGTGCCGGCGCTTTTAAGGTTAACTCGGATAATTATTTAACCGATTCAATGGGCAATTTTTTACAAACCTTCCCTGTTGATAAAGATGGTAATTCAACTTCGGTCAGTTTAACCACCACCAAACCTGTACAGATCCCTGATACCGCAGGTAGCCCGTTTATGACTGAAAATGTCGGTATGCAAATGAACTTGAATGCTGCAGACAAAACGCTTGATCCGGCTAATTTTGATCCTGAAAAACCTGAAACATTTAATAACTCAACCTCTGTGACTATTTATGATTCACTGGGTGAACCTCATATTGTGACGACTTATTATGTTAGACCTGAAAATGCTGCTCATACTGGCGAGAGTAATTGGGTTGCGTTCTATGCCGTCGATGGTAAACCTGTCGATGTTGATGGCGCAGTATCTGAATATAATACGGATACTGACGGTGATGGTACGGCAGACGGTAAAGGTCAAGCCGCTAACGCTGATGGTTGGAAAGGTTCAGTATTAACCTTTAATGACGTTGGTGCATATGTTGGCAGTTCCCCTGAAGAAATTAAAACCGTTAATCTTGGTGTGGGCGGGGCAAACGTATTAGGTCCTGGCGCAGACGGTACCCAAACATTAACACTGAGTTTTAATAACCCAACTCAGTATGCCTCTCCATTTGAAGTGAGTGAATTGACGCAAGACGGTACTACGGTGGGTCGACTTACAGGCGTTGAAATTGGCGCTGATGGTTTGATTAATGCCAGTTACAGTAATGGTACAACAGAGCCATTAGCACGTGTCGCACTAGTCACCTTTGCCAATGAGCAAGGGTTAACGCAAGTGGGCAATACTTCATGGCGTGAAAGCTTGGGTTCAGGTCCTGCATTAGCGGGTGAGCCGGGCAGTGGTACTTTTGGTTCTATTCGTTCTTCTGCTTTAGAGCAATCAAACGTGGATTTGACGACTGAGTTAGTTGACCTGATTTCAGCGCAGCGTAACTTCCAAGCCAACTCGCGTGCACTTGAAATTAACAACACGCTGCAGCAAACCGTATTGCAAATTCGTTAATCTTATACCAATTTGATTAAAGATGTGATCTATTCAGAGCTTGTCAGCCTTTTCAGTTCTAGGCGCATTGATGTAGTAATGGCTATTCCCTTTCAAATCAATGCAACATCGAAATGGAAAGGTCTGAAAAGCTCACTTCGTGCGGGTTTCAAGGCGCCGTATACTGCGTTGAACATTTTCAAAATAGAATAACTATTCTGTTCAAATGTTCGTCTTGTCTACAGCACCTTGAACTTCCGCTGAATGATTACCTTCTTAATCAAGTTGGTATTATTTGTTGTTTCATCTTTCTAAAAGAGTTGCCGCTGCGGCAACTCTTTTCCGTTTTAGGGAGGGCAACGGACATTGGCATCGCTGCTATGTCGCTAGGCATGTGTCAAAAGATTGTTAATTTATTTGGCATAAACATTGCTTATTTATTGCTAGTTTACCGATTCAGCCAATTTGATGGAGCAAATGGTGGATAAATTACTTTATGTGTCCATGACGGGTGCCAAGCAGAGCATGAATGCTTTGGCGATAAAGGCCAACAACATAGCCAATGCTAATACTACAGGCTTTAAAGCCGATTTAGCACAGGCGCGTTCAATGCAAGCTTTTGGTGATGGCTTGCCGACTCGGGTATTTTCAATGGCCGAGAATCCTACCGCAAATTTTCAATCTGGTGCTATTCAAACCACCGGTCGTGATCTTGATATTGCCATCAAAGATAAAGCTGGATTGCCGTACAGGGCGCTGATGGGCAAGAGGCCTATAGTCGTTCTGGCGCGATGCATTTTGACCAAACCGGTTTGCTATTAAATGACAAAGGTAATCCGATTATGGGCGATGGTGGTCCGATTGTATTGCCATTGCCGATTGATAAAGTGCAAATTTCGCAAGATGGCATTATTAGCGTGCGTCCTCAGGGCGCGACAGCCGATATCGTTGAAGAAGTGGCACAAATCAAGTTAGTGAATCCCGGTGATAATCAGATGATGAAAGGCCAAGATGGTCTATTTCGATTGATGACTGGCGAAAAAGCGGCAATAGATCCCTTTGTACAAGTACAAAGCGGTGCGCTTGAAGGCAGTAATGTCAGTGCCGTAGGTGAGATGGTCGGCTTAATCGACTTACAGCGTCAGTTTGAAATGCAAGTCAAGATGATGAAAACCGCAGAAGAAACAGATAGAGCATCCGATGCTCTTATGCGCATTAGTTAGGAGTAGATGATATGCAACCTGCATTATGGATAAGCAAGACAGGTTTAGATGCCCAACAAACAGATATTTCAGTTATTTCAAATAACGTAGCCAATGCCAGTACTGTTGGTTTTAAAAAGAGTCGTGCTGTTTTTGAAGATTTACTTTATCAAAGTGTCAATCAAGCCGGTGGTGTCAGTGCTGCTAATACCAAATTACCTAATGGTTTAGATATTGGCGCGGGTACCAAGGTCGTTGCAACACAGAAGTTGTTTACTCAAGGCAATATGCTCACCACTGATAATTCGTTAGATATGATGATTGAAGGACCTGGGTTCTTTGAAATTCAAATGCCTGATGGTACTGCAGCTTACACCCGTAATGGCCAATTCACGCTTGATGATTCAGGGCAAATGGTTACCTCGGGTTCAGGTTACTTGGTGATGCCGGGGATCACGATTCCTGATGATGCGACCAGTATTACAGTATCTGCTGAAGGTGAGGTTTCAGTTAAGAGCCCCGGCACTGCTGAAAGTCAGGTGGTAGGACAATTGACCATGTCTGATTTTATTAATCCGTCTGGATTACAGCCTAAAGGTCAGAACTTATATATTGAAACCGGTGCCAGTGGTACCCCAATTCAAGGTACCGCTTCGTTAGATGGCATGGGAGCCGTCAGACAAGGCGCACTTGAAACTTCAAATGTGAACGTAACCGAAGAGTTGGTTAACTTAATTGAAAGTCAGCGTATTTATGAAATGAACTCAAAAGTGATTTCTGCGGTTGACCAAATGTTGTCTTACGTTAATCAGCAATTATAGGTGATGGTTATGGCTAAGTGGTGGCTTTTATTAGGCAGTGTTTTATTAGCGGGTTGCAGTACTGTGCAGCATAAGCCGATAGCGGATGATCCGTTTTATGCGCCTGTTTATCCTGATACGCCACCGACTAAGATTGCGCCAACGGGGTCCATTTATATGGATAACCAAGTGTCATCGCTATATTCAGATATGCGTGCGCATAAAGTTGGTGACATTATCACGGTGGTCTTAAGAGAATCCACATCTGCCAGTAAAAGCGCCAATAATGAAATTAAGAAAGGATCTGATATGTCTTTAGATCCTATTTATGCGGGTGGCGGCAATATTACCATTGGTGGTAACCCCATTGATCTGCGCTACAAAGATAGTATTAACACTAAGCGTGAAGCTGGCGCCGATCAAAGCAATAGTTTATCAGGCAGTATTTCTGCCAACGTAATGCAAGTGCTCAGTAATGGTAATTTGGTGATCCGTGGTGAAAAGTGGATCACACTCAATAATGGCGAAGAGTTTGTTCGTATTACTGGACTGGTACGTTCGCAAGATATTGGTCCTGATAACACCATAGAATCGCAACGAGTTGCTAACGCTCGTATTCAATATAGCGGTACAGGCTCTTTTGCTGATTCGCAAAAAGTCGGTTGGCTCAATCAATTTTTCTTTAGCGATTGGTGGCCTTTCTAGGAGAGCCTATGAAAATATATAAACACATCGCAGTGCTGTTAGTTGCCCTGTGTAGCAGTGGCGTAATGGCACAAGATCTTACCCAGCGCATTAAAGATATTGCCAATGTGCAAGGGGTACGAGATAACCAATTAATGGGTTATGGTTTGGTCGTCGGTTTGCCGGGAACGGGTGAAAAAGCCAGTTATACTGAGCAAACCTTTAAAACTATGCTCAAAAACTTTGGTATTAATCTGCCTGCTAATGTGAAGCCTAAAATCAAAAACGTTGCAGTGGTCGCGGTTAATGCCACTATGCCTGCTTTTATCAAGCCGGGCCAAACCTTAGATGTGAGTGTGTCCAGTTTAGGTGAAGCTAAAAGCCTACGCGGTGGCATGTTATTGCAAACTTTCCTAAAAGGGGTGGATGGCGAAATTTATGCGATTGCCCAAGGCAGTCTTGTGGTCAGTGGTTTTAGTGCTGAAGGCTTAGATGGCTCCAAGGTGATTCAAAATACCCCAACCGTCGGCCGTATCCCTAATGGCGCCATTGTCGAGCGCAGTGTGGCGAGTCCTTTTTCTAATGGTGATCACTTAACCCTCAATTTACGACGTTCTGATTTTTCGACTGCGAAAAGAATGGCGGATGCTATCAATGATTTATTAGGCCCTAATATTGCCCGTGCACTTGATGGTACATCTGTGCAGGTTATTGCGCCAAGAGAAGCATCACAACGAGTCGCTTATTTAGCCACTCTTGAAAATATCGAACTCACCCCTGCGGAGCAAGCCGCAAAAATTATCGTCAATTCACGTACTGGCACGATTGTCGTCGGGCAAGGAGTCAAGTTGATGCCTGCGGCAGTGACTCATGGTGGTTTAACGGTCACTATTGCTGAGGCAACACAAGTTTCACAACCGAATCCATTTTCTGATGGTGAAACTGTGGTGACCTCTAATAGCACCATTGATGTTGAGCAAGAAGATAATCGCATGTTTCTGTTTAACCCAGGTACGACTCTTGATGAGCTAGTTCGAGCGGTGAATCTAGTGGGAGCGGGTCCCTCAGACGTATTGGCTATTTTAGAAGCCCTAAAAGTTGCCGGTGCGCTGCACGGCGAACTGATCATCATTTAAAGGTGGTAAAGCATGGATAAGCTGAGCCAAGTGAATACATCTCAATTTTTTGATTTAAATAGCTTAGATAAATTGCGTGCTAATGCTCAACAGGATGACAAAGCGGCATTAAAAGAGGTGGCGCAGCAATTTGAAGGTATTTTTGTGCAAATGCTGATGAAAAGTATGCGTGATGCTAACGCCGTATTTGAGTCTGATAGCCCAATGAATACCGAATACACCAAATTTTATGAGCAAATGCACGATCAGCAGATGTCATTGGATTTATCTTCTAAAGGAATGCTGGGGTTGGCCGATTTAATGGTGCAACAATTATCGCCAGAAACCAGTGATATGACGCCCGCATCGGTGATGAGAATGCAGCAAGGTCAAATTGATAGCAGCAGTTTAAATCATCAAGCGCAGCAAGTTGAATCCGTGGTGGAGCAAATCATCAGCGGTAAAGTTAAGCCACAACAAGCAGCAATACAAGAGATTAAGCAGGCTGAATTTGTTAATAGAGAAGATTTTGTTACGCGTCTTTATCCAATGGCAAAAGCGGCAGCAGATAAATTAGGTACCACTCCAGAAGTGTTATTAGCACAGGCAGCGTTAGAAACGGGCTGGGGACAAAAAATGGTGCGCCAATACAATGGCGAGCAAAGTTTCAATTTATTTAATATTAAAGCGGATAACCGTTGGCAAGGACATAAAGCGGCGGTTAACACCTTAGAATTTGAACAAGGGATTGCGGTAAAACAGAGAGCAGATTTCCGTGTTTACGACAGTTTTGAGCAAAGTTTTAATGATTTTGTTGGCTTCCTAAAGCAAAACGGTCGTTATCAGGAGGCGTTGCAAATGGCGGCTAAACCTGAAGCTTTATCAACGGGCTTCAACAAGCGGGCTATGCAACCGACCCTAAATATGCACAAAAAGTGATAAGTGTCATGAGCACCATTAATCGTGAATTTGGCAACTTATTAACACGTGGAAACTAATCAACTTTACCGATTTTATATAGCCATGGGGGCAGTGTATGGCCGTTGATTTACTAAGTATTGCGCGTTCTGGAGTATTGGCTTCACAACAGCAAATTGCAGTAACGGGTAATAATATTACTAACGTGAATACTGCGGGTTACCATCGACAGGTGGCTAATCAGTCAACTTTAGGTGCAGTATATGAAGGTGGTAATTTCTACGGTACAGGCGCCTATGTCACCGATGTAAAACGCATCTATAATGATTATGCCGCGCGTGAGTTACGCATTGGTGGCTCAAGCTTAAGCGCCGCACAAACTGATCTGGCTAAAATGAGCGAGCTAGATAATCTATTTTCACAAGTGGGTAAACAAGTCCCCGAGAGTCTTAAAGGTTTCTTTGAAAGTTTAAATAATTTAACTGACTTACCTAATGATGCTGGTATGCGTGAAGGCGTGCTGAGTAGTGCGGCTCAGTTGATGGATAGCATTAAACAGATGCAATCTAATCTCAATGGTCAAGTGACTCAAACTAATACTCAAATTTCAGGGGTGACCGATCGCATTAATGAGATCAGCAAAGAAATTGCGGCCATTAATGATGAAATGATGAAGTCGCCTGAGAATCCAATGCATCTACTTGATCAACAAGAGCGCTTAATTCAAGAGTTAAGTACTTATGCTGAAGTGAATGTAATTCCGCTAGAACAAGGCGGTAGTAGCATTATGCTCGGCGGTTCAGTGATGCTGGTGTCTGGCAATATAGGCATGGAGCTAGGCACTACTGAAGGCAACCCATTCCCTGAACAGATGCAAATTACCGCTAAATTTGGCGATAAGCAGGTGGCGTTTGATGCCAGCAGTGTTGGTGGTCAGTTAGGGGCTTTGATTCAGTTTAGAGACGAAAGCGTGTTGCCTGCCATTAGTGAACTTGGGCAAATGGCGCTAGGTATTGCGGATGCATTTAATAAGCAACAAAGCCAAGGTTTAGATGCTAATGGTAATGTTGGACAAAACCTATTTACTGATATTAATGACCCATCGTTAATGACTGGCCGTGTTGGTGCACATGGCAGTAACAAAGGCAGTGCCGAACTCAGTGTCAATATTACTGATGTAGGCGCATTGAGTGGCAATAATTATCAACTGCAATTTACTGCGCCTGATAGCTATACCTTAAAAGATACGAAAACCGGTGTTGAAACACCAATGAAGGTTAATGGCACCACCCTTGAAGGACCTAAAGGTTTTAGTATTGAGATGCAAGGCGCCATGCAGATGGTGATACATTTGAAATTAGACCTACGACCAGTGCTGCGGGCAATATTAATGTTGCCATAACCGATCCGAATGGGATTGCAGCTGCATCGCCAAAAATTAGTGCTGATGATGCCAATTCGGGTAATACCTCTGTGAGTATTGTCAGTATTGATGATAGAAATGCGGCTAACTTCCCCGTTAAAGATGGCGAAGTGACCTTTAAGATCGATACCGCCGCTAATACCTATGAAGCCTTTGATAAAGAAGGTAAGTCACTGGGCAGTAGTAGCTTTACACCACCTGAAATTAGTGCGTTTGGTTTTACCTTTGCGGTGGATTCAAAAGCCCCTGCTACTGACAGTTTTACCTTTGATTTATCGATTGCCAGTGGTGATAACAGCAATGTGCAAGCCATGACTGAAATTAGCGATAAAAAGCTAATGGAAAATGGTAAAGCCACCATTAACGATATTTTTGAGCAAACCAAACAAGATGTGGCCAGTGATGCTAAGGCGGCACAAATACGAGAAGAATCTGCCACTGCTCTTTATAAGCAAGCATCAGATCGTGTTGCTGGAGTGTCTGGGGTTAACCTTGATGAGGAAGCGGGCAATTTGATTCGTTTCCAACAAGCTTATCAAGCTTCTGCCAGAATTATGACAACAGCATCTGAGCTGTTTGATACTTTACTTAGTGCGGGTCGATAGGAGACTAACGGATGCGTATTTCTACCGGACAGATGTTTAACAATAATATGAGCAGTTTGCTCCGCGGCCAAAATAACGCTAATAATTTATTGGCGCAGATGTCATCGGGTAAGCGCGTTAATACTGGTGCTGATGATCCGATTGCATCGGCAATGATTGATAACTTAAAGCAAGATTCCGCGCTGATTGGTCAATACATGAAGAATATCGACCGCGGTAATCATCGACTATCGGTAGCCGAATCTAATTTAGGCAGCGCTGACTCACTTGTGACCAACATGCGCGAGCAAATATTACGTGGTATGAATGGTACTCTATCAGAGTCTGAGCATAATGCGATTGTGGCAGAGATGAAGGCAACATTAGATGAGTTAATGTCGGTTGCGAATACCAAAGATGAATCAGGTAATTATATTTTTGGTGGCAACAAAGTTGATAAACCACCTTTTGTGATGGATAACGAAGGCAATGTCACTTATCAAGGCGATGATGGCGTGCATAATATGATGGTTGGCTCAGGCGTGGTGGTGGCCACTAATGTCAGTGGTGAGCAAGCATTTATGCAAGGTAAGAACCCATTAGGTGACTATACCGCCAGTTATCACGCTGGCCAAAGCGGTGATTTTAATGTCAGTAGTGCCAAAATTACCGATCCAGATAATCATGTTGCTGGTGATTTTAGTATGACCATGAATGGAGCTGATTTAGAGGTCAAAGATAAAGATGGCAATGTGATTAAAACGGTTGCTGACTTTGATCCATCAAAGCCGGTTGAGTTTAATGGTATGGAAGTGACCTTAGATGGATTGCCTGCCGATGGCGATACCGTATCACTGAAGCCACAGTCAACAGTGAGTACCTTTGAAACCTTATCCAAAGCGATTGCCATTTTTGAAGATCAAGACAAGCTCAACTCTGCGGCGGGTCAATCTGAGTTAACGCAATTGTTAGGTGAAGCTCGACAAGGTTCAATACAGCTAAACTATAGCCGTGCAGAAACGGGTAATAAATTAAATCATCTTGAAAGCTTGGCTAATACCCATGCTGAACAAGCACTCATTAATAATACCGCTCAAGGCCAATTAGAGAATTTAGATTACTCCAGTGCAATTTCTGATTTTACACAACAGGAATTGGCCATGAATGCGTTATCAACCACTTTTAGTAAACTTAACGCAACATCACTGTTCGATTATCTTTAGTTGATTGAGTATACATTGATCGTTAAAGCCTTCGTTATCGAAGGCTTTTTTTTGTCTAGCAGATTTTTATTCGTACTTTTGCCTGATGCGTAGGTCTTTTATTAAAGCTTTGCCTAAGTAAGCCGTTAATTAATTGTAGTAAACAGGGAAGATCTATTGCGTTAAATGGATCTTAAGTTCGTTAGTCATAGAAAGAGGAACCTATATGGCTATTACAGTGAATACTAATGTTACGTCGATGAAGGCTCAGCATCACCTGAACACATCGAACAATAACTTAGCAACCTCAATGGAGCGATTGTCGAGTGGTCTACGCATTAATAGTGCGAAAGATGACTCTGCAGGTTTAGCCATTTCTAACCGTTTAGCGAGCCAAGTGGGCGGTTTAGAAGTGGGTATGCGTAACGCAAATGATGCTATTTCGGTTGCTCAAATTGCAGAAGGTGCAATGGCTGAACAGACCAATATGTTGCAGCGTATGCGTGATTTAACGATTCAATCTGAAAACGGCTCGAACAGTACAGCCGATTTAGAAGCAATCAATAAAGAGATCACCGCGCTATCAACTGAAATTCAGTCTATTGGTGATACCACTGCTTTTGGTGATATTAAATTGCTCAGTGGTGGCTATTCTGGAGGAAAGACATTCCAGGTAGGTCACCAAGAAGGTGAAGATATTAAGGTCGACATTAAGACCTTGAATGCGACGACTTTGTCGGTATCAGCACTAAAAGTGATGACATCAGCAGAGCGCACTAGTGCATTGGGGAAAATTGATGCGGCGATTAAGAGCATTGATTCGCAACGTGCAGATTTAGGTGCGGTACAGAACCGTCTTGATCACAATATTGCCAACTCATCGAATACTCAGGCAAACGTTGCAGATGCACGTAGTCGTATTGTGGATGTGGATTTTGCTAAAGAAACGGCAGAAATGACCAAGAACCAAGTGCTACAGCAAACGGGTAGTGCCATGTTGTCACAAGCTAACCAGTTACCACAATTGGCATTGTCATTGATCCGTTAACTTAGGTTAGTGCTAAGAATGTGGAATGACTTAGCATCAAGTGATGCTTTGTCATTGCCATTTTTAGTTGAATTAGAGTCGGTTGTTAATGTGCTAATTTAGCCATATTTACCACTAACGACTGACTAAAGTGTTGTAAAAATTAGCCGCTATAAATTGTGTAATTAACAAGGTGTCTTCACTAAGACAAGAGTTGAGCCTGATAGAGAGGAATTAAAATGGCGATTACCGTAAATACCAATGTGACTTCAATGAAGGCGCAACATAACTTAAATCAATCAAACAGTAACCTAGCAACTTCGATGGAGCGACTATCGAGTGGTTTGCGTATTAACAGCGCTAAAGATGACTCTGCAGGTTTGGCAATTTCTAACCGCTTAAATAGTCAAGTCAATGGTTTAGAAGTCGGTATGCGTAACGCCAATGACGCGATTTCGGTGGCGCAGATTGCAGAAGGTGCAATGGCTGAGCAAACTAACATGCTGCAGCGTATGCGTGACTTGACGATTCAGTCTGAAAACGGTGCGAACAGTAGTGCTGACCTAGCGTCAATTACCAAAGAGATTACTGCACTATCAACGGAAATTACCGCGATTGGTACTACCACAGCATTTGGTGATATTAAACTGTTAGATGGTAACTATTCTGGTGGTAAGACTTTCCAAGTTGGCCATCAAGAAGGTGAGGATATTAAAGTTGATATTACCAAGCTCGATGCGACCACATTAAGTGTTGCGGCACTAGCTGTTGGTACTTCAGCGGCTCGCTCTACATCATTAGCAGCGATTGATGCTGCGATTAAGACCATTGATTCACAACGCGCAGATTTAGGTGCGGTGCAAAATCGTTTAGATCATAACATTGCTAACTCTTCTAATACGCAAGCGAACGTTGCTGATGCGCGTAGTCGTATTGTGGATGTGGATTTTGCCAAAGAAACTGCGGCAATGACCAAGAATCAGGTATTGCAACAAACGGGTAGTGCGATGCTATCTCAAGCAAACCAGCTACCGCAATTAGCGTTATCATTAATTCGTTAAACGCAGCGATAACCTATTAAAAAGAGCCTTATGGCTCTTTTTTTGTTTGAACTGATTAAAAATAGAAAAAAGATTAAAGTTTATTGATTGAGTACCGATAAATTGTATAAGCGCCACCCATGGTTTGGTTGGCAGACTTAGGCTAATCATGGAGAGAAATCTAATGGCCATTACTGTAAATACCAATGTGACCTCAATGAAGGCGCAACACAACTTAAATCAATCAAACAGCAACCTAGCAACTTCAATGGAGCGTTTATCTAGTGGTCTGCGTATTAACAGCGCTAAAGATGACTCAGCAGGTTTGGCAATTTCTAACCGCTTAAATAGTCAAGTGAATGGTTTAGAAGTGGGCATGCGTAATGCCAATGATGCAATCTCGGTTGCGCAAATCGCAGAAGGTGCGATGGCAGAGCAAACTAACATGCTGCAGCGTATGCGTGACTTAACGATTCAATCTGAAAACGGTGCTAACAGTACTGCCGATTTAGAGTCTATTACCAAAGAAATTGATGCACTTTCAAAAGAGATTACCGCGATTGGTGATACTACCGCATTTGGTGACATTAAGTTACTCAGTGGTGGTTATGCTTCGGGCAAGAACTTCCAAGTGGGTCACCAAGAAGGTGAGGATATTAAAGTTACCATTGCAGCATTAAATGCATCATCTTTAACTGTATCAGGGCTTTCAGTTTCAACATCAGCGGCTCGCTCGACATCATTAGCAGCAATTGATGCAGCGATTAAGACCATTGATTCACAGCGTGCAGATTTAGGTGCGGTACAAAATCGGTTAGACCACAACATTGCTAATTCTTCTAATACGCAAGCGAACGTTGCGGATGCACGTAGTCGTATTGTGGATGTGGACTTTGCCAAAGAAACTGCGGCAATGACCAAGAATCAGGTATTACAGCAAACCGGTAGTGCAATGCTGTCACAAGCAAACCAGCTACCACAGTTAGCATTATCGTTAATTCGCTAATTAAACCGTTTGATGATTTGAAAGAGCCGCAAGGCTCTTTTTTTTATCCATCAATCGGTTGAATTGGCAGTTTGTACGTTAAAGCACTAAAGGTTTGGGGCTTGATGCCGTTAATTGAACAAGGATACTGATTTATGCAACTTGGTTGTGTCGAGAAACTGAGGAGTCAAAGATGGCCATAACCATTAATACTATGGTGACATCGATGCAGATTGCTCATTACTTGGATAATGCTAATAGTGGTTTAGCGCAAAGTTTAGTGCGTTTATCAAGTGGTTTACGGATAAATAGTGCTAAAGATGATGCGGCTGGATTAGCGATTGCCAATCGATTAACAAGTCAAATAAATGGCTTAGATGTTGGCATGCGAAATGCTAATGATGCTATGTCCGTGGCGCAAATCGCTGAAGGGGCAATGGCTGAACAAACCAATATGTTGCAACGAATGCGGGATCTCACCATTCAAGCGGAAAATGGCAGTTTATCGAGTGCTGATATATCGTCGTTAACCAAAGAGCTTAACGCATTATCAGATGAGATTAATGCAATTGGTGAACAGACTGCGTTTGGTGATATTAAATTGCTTAATGGTCAGTTCAGTGGTGGCAGAAACTTTCAAGTGGGTCACCAGGCTGGGCAGAATATTCAGTTAGATATTCAGTCTTTAACTGCCGATGTATTAGGTGTATCCGGATTGGTACTTGAGTCGGCTGGTGGGCGTTCAATCAGTTTAATGCGTATTGATACTGCCATTAAGACCATAGATTCGCAGCGAGCTGATTTAGGTGCAGTGCAAAATAGGCTTGAGTATAACATTGCTAATTCGGCACAGACTCAGCTTAATGTTGCCGCGGCTCGAAGCAGAATTATGGACGTAGATTTTGCCAAAGAATCGGCGAATTTACTTAAGTACCAAGTGATGCAGCAAATTGCAACGACAATGCTAGCTCAGGCAAACCAATTACCTCAGTTAGTCTTGTCATTGCTGAAATGATGACATTTAAATAAGCAAAGATAGCGCTGTTATTGGTTCAGGTGTTTGCCTACAACTCGATAAGTTGGTGCTAAAGGAGACTCAATATGGAAATTAATCAACTAAACTCGCCTTTTACACCCTCGGTTGATGTTAATTCGCCGACGCAGCAAGTTGCGGTGCAAAGCCAGCAAGCGCAACAGCGAGTTAATGCTGGGACCGCGAGTGAGCAGGCTAAACAAGATGACCAAGATAAAGATGAGGCGCTAAAAGGCTTAGTGGCAGAACTTTCTGATCATTTCGCATTGACTCGAACTGGTATTGAGTTTCGAGTTGATGAGGATTCAGGTCGTAATGTCGTCAGTGTGCTTGATCAAGATTCTGGCGAAGTACTAAGACAAATTCCAAGTGAAGAAGCATTAAAAATGGCTGAAAAGCTAGCGGATGTCGCTGGCCTTTTAATGAAAACTGAAGTGTAACTTTATTAGTTGTGTGAGGTAGGGATATGGCATTAACAGCAACGGGTCTAGGTTCAGGTCTCGATATTAATAATATTGTTAAAGTATTAGTTGATGCCGAAAAACTGCCTAAAGAAGCACTTTTCAATCGTACTGAAAAGGACATAGAAAGCAAAATTTCAGCATTAGGCACATTAAAAAGTGATATTGCCAAGTTTCAGGATGCACTAGCTAAACTGCAAGATCCTGATTCGCTTAATGCTCGCTCTGTCTCAACAGGTGAAAGTAAGTTCTTAACTGCAACTGCTGATAAGTTTGCGACGACAGGTAACTATGCCATCACAGTTGAGCAGTTGGCAAAAGCACATAAAGTCGCTGGTACTCATGTGACCGATCCCAAACAAACGGTAGGCGAAGGTTCACTGGATCTAGAAGTGAATGGTAAAGCGTTTAGCGTTGATATTGCCGCTGATGATGATTTGTATGCTATTGCACGCAAAGTCAATGACCATGCTGATAATTCAGGCGTGACGGCAACCATTATTACCAGTGATTCTGGTAGTCGTTTAGTATTTAGCTCAAATGAGTCTGGCAGTGATAGTCAAGTTGCGGTGACGGCTACTGATACCACAGGTACAGGGCTGAATGACATGTTTGGTGGCGCAAATCTAGAAACGCTGCAAGTGGCTCAAAATGCAGTACTTACTATTGATGGCCAGAAAGTCACGTCACAGACCAATGAGATTAAAGATGCGATTCAAGGGGTGACATTAAATCTGACGGCTGCAGATGTGAATGAAACCACGACGTTATCGATTACCTCTGACAAAGATGCGGTAAAAGATAATGTTAAAGGCTTTGTTGATGCCTATAACGCGCTAACGTCATCGATTGATAAGCTTTCTGCTTATGATATGGAAAAAGAAGAGGCGGCGGCATTACAAGGTGACTCAATGGTACGTTCATTAGAGTCACAACTACGCAGCATGGTCAGTTCACGTATTGAAACCGCCGACGGTGGTAGCATCGCCCTATATGATATTGGGATCAAGGTTGATCGAAACGGTAAGATGGAGATTGACGATACTAAGCTTGATGCAAATATCGCCAACAATATGGAAGGCCTAGAGGCATTGTTTGCAACGCCTGATACCGGTCTTGCTAATCGACTCGATAATCTAGCGGAAGGTTATGTTAAAACGGGTGGCTTAATTGATTCTAAAGACACTTCTCTTGATAGTGATAAGCAAAGGCTTGATGATCAGCGTGAAGTCTTCGCTCGTAAAATGACGATGCTTGAAAGTCGCTTAATGAAACAATTTAATGCGATGGATCTATTAGTGGGTCAGCTTAATGCGCAAAGCGCTGGTTTAGCCGACAAATTAAATTCATTACCTGGCGTATTAGGTTAATTTTATGACACATTCGCAGCAACGATTAGCGCAGTGTAACGCCATGATTGAGCAGGTTTTAGCGGAGTTAAATAGCATTACCGCAGAAGATCTTCAATCAGATGATTTGGTATTAAATTTGCAATCATTAATTAATGACCGTCAACAAGCCGTAACAAATGTAATTACGGATCCACTTGTTGAAGATGCCGCATGGTTAACGAGTCAAATTTCACTGACAGAAGATTACAGTCAGCAATTAATAAAACTAAAAGATCACCGCCAACAGCTGTTATATGCCCGAAAGAGCAATCAACGCCGGGTCGGTGTGTATCAATCGATAGAAGCGAATAGGTAGTAAAATGAGAGGATCTCTACAGTCATACAGGAAGGTTTCAGTTGAAAGTGATTTATCCGTTGCTTCACCGCATCGGGTTATCCAAATGATGCTAGCGACCGCGTTAGAGCGTTTAGCACAGGCTAGACATGCAATTGAAACTAACGATTACCGTCATCAAGGAGAGTATATCGGTAAAGCGATGGCGATTGTTAGCAGCTTAAATCATTGCCTTGATATGGAACAAGGCGATGAGATTGCCACTAACTTACATCAGCTTTATGATTTTATGTTACAAAAAATGGCAGAAGCTAACCTACATAAAGATGTTAAAGCACTAGATGATATCTCTTTCTTGTTAAAAGAAATTAAAGAAGCTTGGGATCTTATTCCGAAAGAACAGCATCATATGAGTGCAATTGTCGATTAGTGTCTACTTATCGTCAAAAAAGCGTGGTTTACCACGCTTTTTTACTAGTCATTTATATGACATTTGATTGTTTTTTTGACATTTTTCGCTAAAAATCAAATTAACAGGCAACAATTGCATGTGAGTTTGGCATAATAGTCTTATTGAGCTTGCTTATCTGGTTGTGATAATACAATATTCTGTACTGTACTGATTAATATGTTACACAAAATGAGTTAAATTTTAACCTAATGTGTCAATTATTAATCAGTTGATAGTGTTGTAAGTAACTAAACATAGATAATTAATGCGATTTTACAATTGAGTTTATGGCCGACTGCATGATGCAAATAGAAAAAAGAATTTTACTTGTCGGGCTCCCGTCAGAGCGTCTTAATCGATTGTCCTGCATTCTGGAGTTTTTAGGGGAAAGAGTTGATATTGTGTCAGCCGATGAGCTGATCGTGTTAACTCGTGATACTAGTTACCGCACTGTTATTTTAGATAATGCTTATCAGACCGCCCCTACCTTACAAGCCTTGATCCGTCAGTTACACTGGCAACCGTTTTTAGTGTTAGGTGAGTTAGAGCTTAATTCAGGTAGTAATCATCTTGGCAACATTGCTGAGCCGTTTGCTTATCCACAGCTAACAGAGTTATTACACTTCTGCCAAATTTTTGGCCAAACTAAACAGTTTGATACCCCGATTACCACTCAACAAACTAAGCTTTTTAGAAGTTTAGTTGGCCGTAGTGAAGGGATTGTTAATGTCCGTCATTTAATCAATCAAGTAGCAGAGTCTGATGCTACTGTGATGATTTTAGGTCAATCAGGAACCGGTAAAGAGGTAGTGGCTCGCAATATCCATTATCTCTCCAACCGTTCAAGTGGCCCTTTTATTCCAGTTAACTGTGGTGCAATTCCTGCCGAGCTATTAGAAAGTGAACTCTTTGGACATGAGAAAGGCGCCTTTACTGGTGCAATTAGCTCACGTAAAGGTCGCTTTGAACTGGCTCAAGGTGGCACGCTATTTTTAGATGAAATTGGCGATATGCCATTGCAGATGCAAGTTAAATTGTTACGGGTACTGCAAGAACGTATTTTTGAACGTGTTGGTGGGACTAAAACCATTAATTGCGATGTGCGAGTGGTTGCCGCAACCCACCGTAATTTAGAGCAGATGATTGCTGATAACCAATTTAGAGAAGATCTATTTTATCGGTTAAATGTATTTCCTATTGAAATGCCAGCGCTATCTGAACGGAAAGAAGATATTCCACTATTACTACAAGAGTTAGTGAGCCGTGTCTTTAACGAAGGT
Organism: Shewanella marina JCM 15074; assembly: GCF_000614975.1. Classification (GTDB taxonomy): domain Bacteria; phylum Pseudomonadota; class Gammaproteobacteria; order Enterobacterales; family Shewanellaceae; genus Shewanella; species Shewanella marina. The sequence goes on along the minus strand of NZ_BALM01000017.1, from coordinate 42,236 downwards.
CGAGGTAAGGTTCGCTTTACGCAACGTGCGATTGATTCGTTAAAAGAGCATAGCTGGTACGGTAATGTGCGCGAACTCTCTAATTTAGTTGAGCGGTTAACGATATTATTCCCTGGTGGATTGGTCGATGTTAATGATTTACCCGAAAAATATCGCCATATTGATGCGCCAGATTATATGCCTGTTGTTGATGAAGAACAGTTAGAGCGTGATGCTTTAGCTGCATTATTTGTCGATGAAGAAGTGATTGATATTCCAGATCAGCGTTTCCCTAATGAATTACCGCCAGAGGGGGTTAATTTAAAGGATTTATTGGCTGAAATGGAAATTGATATGATCCGTCAAGCACTTGAACAGCAAGATAATGTGGTTGCTCGAGCCGCTGAAATGCTGGGTATTCGCCGTACCACTCTAGTTGAAAAAATGCGTAAATATGGCATGGGAAAAGACTAATTATATAGGGTCTAAGCACTACCTGAGCGACTAATCTATATCATAAAATGCTGTTTGGCATAAACGATGCATTACCCTGAATAAGTTCAGTATTTTGACGGGGTAATGATGGCCAAACAGCAAGATTCATATGCTAATGATGCGGATAGCATCACGGTTAGCACTCACCATCATCATCTTCCAAATCAGCTTAATCATATTTTACAAGCGATGCCATCAGGGATCATTATTCTTGATGCCAGTGGCCGTGTAATAGAGGCTAACCCTGTTGCCCAGCAATTGCTTGTTGTGCCTCTTATTAATCAGTTATGGCGTCATATTATTGGGCAAGCTTTTGCACCAAGAAATGACGATGGTCATGAGGTGTCATTAAGCAGTGGTCGCCGCGTACATATGGCGATAACGCCACTCACTCCAGATGCTGGTCAATTAATTGTGTTAACGGATTTAACCGAAACACGGCAGTTGCAGAATAATTTAGCTCAGTTACAACGTTTATCCGCACTCGGTACTATGGTGGCAAATTTGGCGCATCAAATCAGAACGCCTCTAAGTGCTGCTATGTTATATGCACAAAATCTAGCGATAAGCGATTTACCACTGCAGACCCAGCAGCGTTTCCAAAGTAAGTTAATGGAGCGTTTAAATGAGCTTGAATATCAAGTTAATAATATGCTGTTAATGGCTCAAGGTCGCACTAACCATGATTTTAATGTTGTTGATGTCAGTCACTTATTTGAGCAGGCACAGCATAATTGTGGGCCTATTGCGGCAAAGCAAGCTATCACTATTGATTGTCAGTTAACTGAAGAGTTGTATATTTGGGGCAATCAACATCAATTGGTGTCAGCGTTAAATAATATGCTGATGAATGCGGTTGAAGCGGATGCAAGCCAGATAACATTAATTGCATCTAGGATTAATCACGAGATAGTGATTGAAATTAAAGATAATGGCCGTGGTTTTAATCCAAATTTACAGAGTAAATTAACTGAACCATTTTTTACGACCAAGGCTCAGGGGACTGGATTAGGACTTGGTGTAGTGCAAGGTGTGATACAGCAGCACCAAGGCAAATTAAGTTTTACCAGTAAGCCTGATAACGGCTCACATTTTATAATACGTTTACCGGTTATGGATGACCACAAGGTACAAGCCAATGAATGAGCTTACTTTATTATTAGTTGAAGACGATTTGTCTCTTAGAGAGGCATTGGTTGATACATTATTATTAGCAAAATACCAAATTATTGATGTGGCAAGTGCTGAAGATGCCATTGTGATTTTAAAGCAGCAAGATATTGATTTAGTGATCAGCGATGTGCAAATGCAAGGGCTTGGTGGGATGGGCTTATTGCAATATATGCAACAAGAATATTCACATATTCCATTATTACTGATGACCGCATTTGCCAGTATTGATAAAGCCGTCGCGGCGATGAAACTGGGGGCGGTCGATTATTTAAGTAAACCCTTTTCATCACAACTGTTACTTGATCAAGTTGCACGTTATATCAAACCCAAAATAAACCTTGAACAAGCTGTTGCCGAAGATGCACAAACAAAGGCCTTGTTTAATCTGGCCTGCAAAGTAGCGCATAGTGATGCCAGTGTGATGATTATGGGGCCTAGTGGCTCAGGTAAAGAGGTGATGGCGCGTTATATTCATCAGCATAGTCAGCGCAGTGAACAAGATTTTGTCGCTATAAACTGTGCTGCGATTCCAGAAAATATGTTGGAAGCAACCCTATTTGGTTATGAGAAAGGTGCCTTTACTGGTGCTTATCAGGCCTGTCCCGGTAAATTTGAACAAGCTAATGGCGGTACGCTGTTACTTGATGAAATCTCGGAGATGGATTTGGGATTGCAGGCCAAGTTATTGCGGGTGTTACAAGAACAAGAAGTTGAGCGTTTAGGGGGGCGTAAGCCAATTAAATTAGATGTTCGTATTCTTGCGACCTCTAACCGTGATTTAACCCAAATGGTAAAAGAAGGACTATTTAGAGAAGATCTCTTCTATAGAATTAATGTTTTTCCAATTGAATGGTTGCCGCTCAAACAGCGCAAAGATGACATTTTGCCATTAGCGCAACATTTGTTAGTTCGTCATGTTACCCGTCAGCAATTGGTTCCGTTACCGCAATTTAGTGCCGCAGCGGAAGCTAAATTACTCGCTCATGAGTGGCCGGGAAATGTACGAGAGTTAGATAATGTGATGCAGCGTGCTCTTATTTTACAACAAGGGCAATGGATTGAGGCAGATGATTTGATTATTGATGGTGTGAGCAACAACGGCCATTTGTTAACAAATAATCAAGATGCTTAGGCCAAGAACTGAAATCGAAAGAGCATAGTTTAATTATTGACGCCTTAGCTCAACATCAGGGGCATCGTAAACAAGTTGCAGCAACATTGGGGATCAGTGATAGAACCTTGCGCTATAAAATCGCTAAGATGCGCGAATTAGGCATAGAATTACCCTGTTAATAAAATGTTGTTTAAATGGTTCTTTTGGCAAGAAAATTGCATTTGTCTAAATTAATTAAGCTAACGTCAAATTTTAGACGGATTAGAAGGGAAGCTAAATATGGAAATTGGATCAAATAGCTTATTGCAAGAAATGCAAACAATTAAAGGCGAAGTGACTCCCTCAGTTATTACTCCACAAATGAATAAAAGTAGTTCCGACTTCGGGCAACTGCTTGCACATGCCATTGGTAACGTTAATCAATTACAGGGGCAATCGGCTAACTTAGCGACTCGATTAGAGATGGGTGATAGCAGTGTCACTCTTTCCGATACCGTCATCGCGCGTGAAAAAGCCAGTGTTGCTTTTGAAGCTACCTTACAAGTACGAAATAAAATTGTTGATGCGTATACCCAAATTATGAGAATGCCAGTTTAAGTAATGGTATCGACTAATAGGAAGCGAATGTGAGCACAGAATTAGCGATTGGCGGTAAGCCTAATATGGCAGCCCCGGCCCAGCTTAATAGCGCCGTCCCACCTGCAGCTGATAGAAGTGGTGCAGGTAAAGGCGGTTTTTCCGGCCCGAATGTATTACGCCAAATTTCCATGGTATTAGCGCTAGCAATTTGTTTAGCGTTGACGGTATTTATTATGATGTGGGCACAAACGCCAGATTTCCGGCCTGTCGGAAAAATGGAAACCCAGCAAATGGTGCAAGTGCTCGATATTCTTGATAAAAACAAAATAGATTACCAAATCGATATTGATCAACTTAGTGTGCCTGAAGATAAATACCAACAAGTTAAAATGATATTGGCGCGCGCTGGTTTGGATAGTGGTGAATTAACCAATGACTTTCTAAGCAAAGACAGTGGCTTTGGCGTGAGCCAGCGGATGGAGCAAGCACGATTAAAGTACAGTCAAGAGCAGAATCTTGCGCGTGTGATTGAAGAGCTTAAAAGTGTTAATCGAGCCAAAGTGATTTTAGCGCTGCCAAAAGAGAGTGTATTTGCCCGTCATCAATCTAAGCCAAGTGCTACCGTTGTGTCAATACGACGCGTTCAGGATTAAGCCAAGAAGAGATTGATTCAATTGTTGATATCGTTGCCAGTGCGGTGCATAAATTAGAGCCTACACGGGTGACCGTGACTGACAGTAATGGTCGTTTGTTAAACTCCGGTACTCAAGATGGCTCGTCTGTACAAGCTCGTCGTGATGCTGAGTTAGTTCAACAAAAAGAAACTGAATATCGCAATAAGATTGATTCAATCTTAATTCCAATTTTAGGACCGGAGAATTTTAGTTCACAAGTTAATGTGGCGATGGACTTCACAGCGGTAGAGCAAACGACTAAGCGTTACAATCCAGACTTACCAGCGTTACGTAGTGAGATGGTGATTGAAAATAGCAATGTTGCTGGTGCCAATGGGGGGATTCCTGGAGCATTAACCAATCAACCGCCAATGCCAGCAAATATCCCTGAAGAAGCTGGGCAAGTTGGCGTTGCGCAAACTGAAAAAAGTGGTTCTAGCCATAAAGAAGCAACTCGTAATTTTGAACTCGACACTACCATTAGCCATACCCGTCAACAAGTTGGCATGATCCAGCGGATAAGCGTTTCAGTTGCGGTTGATTACAAGCCGGGTGAGGCTTCAGCAGAGGGGGGCGCGGTTGCTAAAGTGACGCGTACTGAGCAAGAGCTGAATAATATTCGTCGTTTACTTGAAGGTGCCGTTGGCTTTAATGCGGCGCGTGGTGATGTGATTGAAGTGGTCAGTGTGCCGTTTTTAGATGAAACCTTTGAAGCAACGCCAGAGCCTGCAATGTGGGATCAGCCATGGTTTTGGCGGGCAATGAAGTTACTGATAGCTGCAATTGTTATTTTGGTGCTGATTTTAGCGGTAGTACGGCCAGTCCTTAAAAAGTTAACCAGCAGTGAACCTGATACTAATAGTGATTTGGCTTCACTAGAAGAGCAATATGCCCAAAATGGCATGCTACTTAATGGCCCTGCCACTGAGTATAGTTACGCTGAAGATGGTTCAATTATTATCCCTGATTTGCACAAAGACGATGACATGGTGAAATCGATTCGATCTTTAGTGGCAAATGAGCCTGAATTATCCACCCAAGTGGTGCAAAATTGGTTAGTGAGCGATGACAAAAAGTAGTGCAGTAAGCGAAGTAAACGGACCCGCATTTGATCTCGACAGTATCACAGGTATTGATAAGGCAGCGATTTTATTACTGAGTTTAAGTGAAGGTGACGCGGCGGCGATTTTAAAGCATTTAGAACCTAAGCAGGTGCAGCAAGTCGGCATGGCAATGGCATCTATTGAAGATTTTGGTCAAGAAAAAGTGATTGCCGTGCATCGTCTGTTTTTGGATGACATTCAAAAATACTCCTCTATTGGTTTTAATAGTGAAGAGTTTGTACGTAAAGCATTAACCGCAGCATTAGGGGAAGAAAAAGCCACTAACTTACTGGAGCAGATTATTGCAGGCTCTGGGGCGAAAGGACTTGATTCATTAAAATGGATGGATGCAAGACAGGTAGCTCAGCTTATCCAACATGAGCATCCACAGATTCAAACAATTGTATTGTCATACCTAGATCCTGAGCAAGCGGCGCAAATTTTTGCTCAATTCCCAGAAAATACTCGTTTAGATTTAATGATGCGAATTGCTAATTTAGAAGAAGTGCAGCCAGCCGCATTAAAAGAATTAAATGAGATTATGGAGAAACAATTTGCGGGGCAAGGTAGCTCGCAGCCAGCTAAGTTAGGTGGCTTAAAGACCGCAGCAGATATCATGAACTTACTTGATTCAAGTATTGAAGCCCCATTGATGGATACCATTCGTGAGTCTGACGAAGAGGTTGCTCAGCATATCCAAGATTTGATGTTTGTATTTGATAACCTTATTGATCTTGATGACCGAGGCATTCAGGCATTATTGCGTGAAGTGCAACAAGAGATCTTAATGAAGGCACTGAAAGGCGCCGATGAACTGCTTAAAGAGAAGTTCTTGGGCAATATGTCAAAACGTGCAGCAGAATTGCTTAACGATGACTTAGAAGCAATGGGACCAATTCGCCTAAGTGAAGTAGAAGTGGCACAGAAAGAGATCCTTGCTGTGACTCGTCGCTTAAGTGAAAGTGGTGAAATTATGTTGAGTAGTGGCGGTGGAGATGAGTTCGTATAATGGACAATATGCCTAAATCAACAGCGACACTAAGTAAAGATCAGTTCGATGACTTTAGTCATTGGGAACTGCCTGATGTCAGTGCCGACTTACCTAAAATGAACAGTGACATGTTCGGCCATAAAGTGCAGCGAGATGATGATGACGGCAGTGGTAAAACAATAAGTTTTTACCACCAACTCTATCTGAAATTGAAGATATTCGAGCATTAGCACAGCAAGAGGGTTTTGAGCAGGGGCGTGAAGAGGGGCATCTCGCGGGCTTTGAGCAAGGTAAAATTGAGGGCATCGCCAAAGGACAAAGTGAGGGTTATGCTCAGGGAAAAGAGACCGGTGAACAAGCGGGTCGAGATTTAATTAAGCCACTAACCGATCAGTTTGAGCAGTTACTGCAACAATTTGAACAACCATTAGCCGTGTTAAATGCCGAAGTTGAACAACAGATATTGCAACTCACCATAGCGTTAACTCGGGCTGTGATAGGGCAAGAAATTCATACTCATCCGGAACATATTTTAGCGGCAATGCGACAAGGTATTGATGCATTGCCGATAAAGAAACAAGCCGTGTCAGTACGAGTGAACAAACACAGTGCTGACTTAATTAGCGAGATGTATGGCGATAAAGCACTGGCACAACACCAGTGGCAAATCGATGTTGATCCTAGCTTAAATGACGGTGACTGTATTATTGAGAGCGAACGCTCAATGGTTGATATGCTATTGGAAACTCGTATAAAAGCGGTATTAGCCACGATTGAACAGCAAGAGCAAAACCTGCAGCAACAGATCGCGGTTCAGCAAGATACAAATCAATCAAGTACACCTGTTTCTGCCTCAATAAGCCCAATAGCTCATAAGCAAACTGCGAGTGATTCTGATGAGATAAAGCCTGATGCAAGCATTAACAACGAGATTGATTAAACAGCTTAGTCATACGACCAGTAAAGTTATCCCTTTTCGGCCAGTTGCCCAAGGGCAATTAGTGAGGGTTGTGGGGTTAACACTTGAGGCCAGTGGCTGCCGAGCGCCTGTTGGTAGTTTATGCGCCATTGAAACTATGGCGGGTGAGCTGGTGGCTGAAGTGATTGGTTTTGATGACCAATTACTTTATTTAATGCCGATTGAAGAATTACGCGGCGTATTACCCGGTGCCAAAGTTACGCCATTAGGTGAGCAAACTGGATTACCTGTTGGTTTATCTTTGTTAGGGCGAGTGCTTGATGGCAATGCGGTGCCACTTGATGATAAAGGACCATTGCGTGCTGAAACTCAAACGGGTCGTTATAGCCAAGCGATTAATCCACTGAGTCGACGTGCGATTAGTCAACCTTTAGATGTAGGCGTGCGTGCGATTAATGCCATGCTAACTGTCGGCATAGGCCAACGAATGGGATTATTTGCAGGTTCAGGTGTGGGTAAAAGTGTGCTGTTAGGCATGATGACCCGTGGCACTAATGCCGACATTATTGTGGTGGGCTTAGTGGGTGAGCGTGGTCGTGAAGTCAAAGAGTTTATTGAAGAGATTTTAGGGGAGCAAGGCCGAGCTCGTTCTGTGGTAGTGGCTGCTCCAGCTGATACTTCACCACTAATGCGTTTACGGGCTTGTGAAACGTCAACACGAATAGCTGAGTATTTTAGAGATTTAGGCTATAACGTGCTGCTATTAATGGATAGTTTAACTCGCTATGCACAGGCGCAGCGTGAAATTGCGCTTGCCGTTGGTGAGCCGCCAGCAACCAAGGGTTATCCACCGTCGGTATTTGCTAAATTACCTAAGCTGGTTGAACGTGCGGGTAACGGTGGTGGTTCGCAAGGTTCTATTACCGCATTTTATACGGTATTAACCGAAGGTGATGATCAGCAAGATCCGATTGCCGATGCGTCAAGAGCAATTTTAGATGGTCATATTGTGTTGTCACGCCAATTAGCTGATAGCGGACACTATCCAGCGATTGATGTGGAAGCATCAATTAGTCGTGTTGCCCCGATGGTGATTGATACTGAGCATCTGGAATCAATGCGAAAAGTGAAGCAGTGTTACTCGCTATATCAACAAAACCGAGATTTGATCTCAATCGGCGCCTATTCACAAGGCAGCGATCCTCGGATTGATAATGCGATACGTCTGCAACCGGCGATGAATGCATTTTTAAGACAAACCATGAGTGATGCCGTTAGTTTTGATGATAGTCGGGTGATGCTTAATCAAATTGCTGCTCAGTGTAAGGGGTAATATTGATGATGAGAAAAGATCCCCTATTGATCGTATTAGATTTGGCACAAGATGCAGAACAGCAAGCCAGTTTGCAGATGCGTTCAGCTCAATTGGACTGGCAAAAAGCCTGTGATCAATTAGGTGCGTTAAATCAGTATCGGTTAGATTATATGAAACAGTTAGATGATAAAATTGGTCAACAAATAAGTGCCAGTTTTTATCAGCAGTTTTACCGTTTTATTAAACAGATTGATGGGGCTATTGAACAACAAAATAATCATGTTAATCAAACTAATACTATCAAAGAGCACCGTCAGCAGCATTGGCTTGAGAAACAGCAAAAACGTAAAGGTATTGAGTCACTATTAGAAAAGAAAAAACAACGTCAGATTATGTTAGAAAATAAGCGCGAACAAAAAATGATTGATGAATTTGCGATTAATCAATTTTTGCGCCAAGCCCGTTAAATATTAAAAGTCATCATCTCTCTCAACTCGTCTGTCCTGCCATAATAAAATGCATTAATCTAATTCAGTACTTTCTAACTGGCATATAAATTGCTTTTGTTTAAGTGAAGCGTAGGAATGGAAGTAACGTTTCACTGAAAAGTAGAAACTTTGACGCTTTAGCGTCAAAGCTTTGAACAAGCAAAAGGAATGGTGAGTTCAGTGCAGCAAATATCAAATTTATTACTGGGTTCTGGAGCGGGGTCTGCACCATTATCTCGTGGTCAGCAAGGTTCATCACAGACGGAATCATCGCCAGATAATGCCGCGCTGTTTGGTGATGACTTTGCTAAAGCTCAACAGCAACAAGTTGAGTCGTTAATGCCTAAAAATGAGATAAAATCTCAATCAGATCAAAGTCAAATGGCTGAGCCAACAGTTGATGAAACTGATGGGGTTACTGATGATATTGAGTTTTCAGCAGCCCAGCAGGCCTCTTTAATTGATGTCAAAAATGCAATACAAAATTTAACTTCGACAACGACAGTAACAAGCTTGCCTGATGAGGTGAGCTTAGTGTTATCACAAATTAATTTTGGTCAGCAATTTGGTCGTTCGAATGTTGCAACTGATGTGAGTCAATTATCTCTAGCAGCGGCAAATATCAATACTAGCGGCCAAAACTTGCCGCCTGAATTACAACAATTACTTAATCAAACTGGGTTGAGCTTGCCGCAATTAGCCCAAGTCAGTGGATTATCTAGCCAAGAATTATCACAAATGACACCGGCACAAATGTCGCTAGTCGTTGAACAACTGCAACCACAACTACAGCAATTAAGCCAGCAACTTGCTGCAACAATGCCAAACAATACCGCACAATTGCAAATGCCTATTTTAGGGGGTGAGAATCCCTTAACCACAGAGCAAAAATCGCAACTTAACAGCATTTTAAAAGTCGCGGCTGATGGTGAATTGCAAAATATGGATAAGTTGGCAGAGAAAGTGAGTTTGAGTATTGAAGGCAAGCTGGTCAATCAACTTAAAACATCGGATGTGGTGAGCCAACAGTTAAGCCAATTAATAACCTCAACTCCGACTAATACTAGTTTAGGTGATAGTCAACTAAGCAGCACTTCCGCATCAGCCACACAGTTACAACAAGTCAGTGCTAATCGTACTGATAGCGTCAATACGCTTGTGACATTACGTAGCGATGTTGGTGATAACAATATGAAGGCAATGATGGCTCGTTTTGCACCGGTAATGCAGCAGCAAGCAATGCATATGGTGAATAACGGCATTAATAAGATGGAAATTCGCCTCGACCCAGCCGAGCTTGGGCAGATGATGATTAGGGTGCAAGTTCAAGGTGATCAAACCCAAGTTCAATTTAGTGCATTGCAGCCACAAACCCGAGACTTACTTGAACAAGCGATGCCTCGATTACGTGAGATGTTGGCCGAGCAGGGCATGAATTTAACCGATAGCGGCGTTAATGATGGCCAGCAGCAAAATGAACAAACAAATCAAGATGAGCAGATTGCAGCAAATCATCATGGCCGAGATGAACAAGCCAATCATCAAACTCAATCAAGTCAAATAACTGAGCAGCTAGATGACAGTGTAATTGATTATTACGCTTAATTTATTAACGGATTAAATTGGTAAATCATAAGGATATGAAATGGCTGAAGAAGCATTAGAGGTTGAAGAAACCAAAAAAGGCAAAGGCAAGCTGATCATTATAATTGCAGTGGTGCTGGTATTACTCGGTGGTGGCGGTGCTGCAGCATTTTTTATGATGGGGGGGGATGATGCGCCTGCAACTGAGCAAACGGTTGCCGCAGAAGGTGAAGGTGGCGCTGATGGTGAAGCTGAAGGACCACAAGCGTTATATGTACCAATGGGTAAGCCTTTTTTATTGAATTTAAAAGGTAAAGACCGCGAACGTATGGTCGAGATAAAAGTAGAACTGATGGTTCGAGGTATTGCTGATGATGTGTTGGTTCGTAAGCATATTCCATTAATTGAAGATAAATTACTGACGGTACTGAGTGCGGCTGATGTGGAACAACTCAAAACACCTGAAGGTAAAAACGAGCAACGTCGGATTGCACTTGAAAATGTACAGCAAGTGTTGCAGTCAGTTGCTGGGCGCTCCGTGGTTGAGCAAGTGCTATTTACTGGCTTTATTATGCAGTAATTGAGTCGTGATATTGATGAATAAGGGTAGATAGCGTGAGTGATTTACTTAGCCAAGACGAAATTGATGCACTGTTACATGGTGTTGATGAAGAAGACGGTAGCGATAGCGTAGATAGTGCTACAGCGCAGCCTTTTGACTTTGCGTCACAAGATCGGGTTGTCAGTGGCCGAATGCCTACGCTAGAGATGATAAACGAGCGTTTTGTACGTCATATGCGGGTTAGCATGTTCAACATGATGCGCCGTGGTAGTGAAGTGTCATTTAACGGCGTACAAATGTTGAAATTTGGCGAATATGTCCATTCGTTATTTGTGCCAACGAGTTTGAATATGGTGCGTTTTAGTCCATTAAAAGGCACTGCGCTGATTACTATGGAAGCACGTTTGGTCTTTATTTTGGTGGATAATTTTTTTGGTGGAGATGGTCGCTTTCACGCCAAAATTGAGGGGCGTGAATTTACCCCAACTGAACGACGTATTGTACAGCTGCTATTAAAGATTATTTTTGAAGATTACAAAGAAGCATGGGCACCCGTGATGGACGTTGATTTTGAGTTTATCGAATCAGAGGTCAATCCGGCGATGGCTAATATTGTGAGCCCAACGGATTTGGTGTTAGTTAACTCATTCCATATTGAAGTTGATGGTGGTGGCGGTGATTTCCACGTCACAATTCCTTACTCAATGGTTGAGCCTATCCGAGAGATGCTTGATTCAGGTGTGAAAAATGATAATCAAGGTGCTGATAAGCGTTTTTCTCAAGCGATTGTAGAAGAGTTATTAGATGTGGATGTCGGCTTTAATGCCAGCATTATTGAGCACTCTATGTCATTACGCGAAGTGATGGCGTTAAAGGCGGGTGATGTTATCCCGGTCGACTTACCTGAACACGTATTAATGAAGGTGGAAGATTTGCCCACTTTCCGCTGCAAAATGGGCAAGGTTAAGGATAACTTGGCGTTGCAAGTATGCGAAAAAATGCAACGCCCGCAAACTGTAAAATCTAACCTGCCGCAATTGCCAGGCAGTGTTAATTCAATTGGAAGTGAATAAGGTAGCCCTATGAGCGAAGAACAAGTAGAAGCCACTGAGCAAGAAGCAGAAGCGGTCGCATTAGATGAATTGAGCAATAAAACTGCGCAAGTGATTGACGATGATGAAACTAAATTAGAAACCATTTTAGATATTCCGGTCACTATCTCAATGGAAGTCGGCCGCAGCAATATTAGTATTCGTGATTTGCTGCAATTAAACCAAGGCTCAGTGGTCGAGTTGGATCGCGCAGCGGGAGAAGCATTAGATGTCATGGTTAATGGCACCTTGATTGCTCATGGTGAAGTGGTCGTGGTAAATGACAAATTTGGTATTCGCTTAACCGATGTGATTAGCCAAACCGAACGCATTAAAAAGTTAAAGTAATTGGTCTACCTCTAGGAGCAAGTATGTCGGGTCAAGTAATAAGCCAAGCTGACAGTATGTCGAGCTTAACCAGTTTAGCCAGTATGTTAGTGGGCTTAATGGTGGTATTGGCGGTCATATTTGCTCTGGTTTTTTTATTGAAAAGACTCAATTTGATGCCAGCCCAAAATAGTGTCATTAAAACTCTAGCCACTAATGTTGTTGGCCAAAAAGAGCGGGTGGTATTAATTGAATTAGAGGGGCAGCAATATTTACTTGGGGTAACCGCACAGCAGATTAATTTAATTGATAAGTTAGCTGTGCCTGTCACTGTTCCTGAGTCGGCATTTTCACAGCGATTAAGACAAGCTAAGACTGAGCAAGTATGAGTTTATTATTACAAAGGATTGTAACTGCGCTACCGTTAATTTTACTGTTTATTGCCCCTTGGGCACAGGCGCAAGAAGGCATTTTACCCGCCGTAACCGTGACCACTGGTGAGGATGGCTCAAGTCGTTATTCGGTAACGATGCAAATTCTTATCTTAATGACGGCGCTCAGCTTTTTACCCGCCATGGTCATTATGCTGACCTCTTTTACTCGAATTATTGTGGTGTTGTCTATTTTAAGACAAGCCATTGGTTTACAACAAACCCCATCCAATCAAATTTTAATTGGTATTAGCTTATTTTTAAGTTTCTTTATTATGTCGCCAGTGTTCACGCAAGTGTATGAGCAAGCAGTGCAACCTTATATGGACGCCAAAATAAATATTGAACAAGCTTATGAAATTGGGCATCAGCCATTAAAGCAATTTATGCTAAGTCAAACCCGTGTGACCGATCTCAATACATTTATTGAGATCTCGGGTTATCAGAATATTAACTCAGTTAATGATGCGCCGATGCAGATTATCATTCCTGCATTTATCACTAGCGAATTGAAAACCGCGTTCCAAATTGGATTTATGTTATTTATCCCATTTTTGGTTATTGACCTTGTGGTGGCGAGTATCTTGATGGCTATGGGTATGATGATGTTATCCCCCATGATTGTGTCACTGCCGTTTAAGATTATGCTATTTGTGTTGGTTGATGGTTGGAGCTTAGTGATGGGTACCTTAGCCAATAGTTTTGGAGGCTGACAATGTCTCCAGAAGATTTTGTTGATGTATTTCGCCATGCTTTATCTATCGTAGTTATCATTGTATCTGCTGTCGTTGTGCCGGGCTTGATTGTTGGCTTAGTAGTTGCTGTATTCCAAGCTGCTACCTCTATTAACGAACAAACTCTAAGTTTCTTACCCCGTTTAATTGTCACTCTGATGGCATTAATGGTGGGTGGGCATTGGTTGGTACGCACGCTAATGGATTTCTTCTTTAGTATGGTCGAGCGTATTCCAATGGTCATAGGATAATCCGATGGAGTTGTTGCTTGAGACCGTCATGCAGTCTTTGGCTAATTATATCTGGCCATTTTTTCGCATCTCTAGCATGTTTATGGTGATGACGGTTATAGGTTCTAATAACACCCCTAAACAGATCCGTTTATTACTTTCTGTCGCCGTGACCGTTGCGGTTGTGCCTATGCTGCCGCCGGTGGCATATACTGAATTATTTTCGATTACTAGCTTTCTGATTACGTTACAGCAAATTCTCATTGGCATTGCTATGGGCTTTGTTAGCTTGTTGCTGATGCAGTGTTTTGTGCTTGCTGGTCAAATTATTGGTATGCAAACCAGTTTAGGTTTTGCGTCTATGGTTGACCCAGGTTCTGGTCAACAAACGCCCGTTGTGGGTAACTTTTTTCTATTGTTAGCCACCATGGTGTTTTTAGCGGTTGATGGTCATCTATTGATGGTGAGAATGTTGATTGTTAGCTTTGAAACACTGCCAGTTAGTACAGAAGGCATTGCCATTGGGGCTTATCATAAGTTGGTATTGTGGGGCAGTTATATTTTTGCCGCTGCATTAACCATGTCTATGTCTGCTATCGTTGCTTTGTTAGTGATTAACTTATCATTCGGGGTGATGACCCGCGCAGCACCGCAGCTCAATATTTTTGCAATCGGTTTCCCTATTACTATGATTTCGGGGTTAGTGATTTTATGGCTGACATTAGAAACCGTAATGAGTCATTTTGACCGTATTTGGCTAAGTGCCCAGCAAGTGATTTGTGACTTGGTGCGGCTGCAGTGTACACAATTGGGAGGCGGCTAATGGCAGATAACGATAGCAGCCAAGAACGGACTGAAGAAGCCACCCCCAAACGCTTGCAACAAGCGCGAGAAAAAGGGCAGGTTGCACGGTCAAAAGAGTTAGGCACATTTGCGGTATTAGTCGCGTCAGCCATTGGTTTTATGACTATTGGCCCTATGTTGGGCGACAGCCTTGCAACGATTATGACGCAGCTGTTTAGTCCCTCACGCGCTAATATTTTTGATGAATATAGTATGTTGCGTGTATGGGGACCGATAGGTCAGGAATTAGGTTGGCCATTATTAGGGTTTATTTCATTACTGGTGTTTTTAGCCTTTATGGGCAATGTAGCTTTAGGCGGTCTCTCTTTTTCGACTAAAGCCTTTATGCCTAAAGGCAGTAAAATGAATCCCATGTCTGGTTTTAAGCGGATGTTTGGCGTACAAGCTGCAGTTGAATTAGCGAAGAGTATTGCTAAGTTTTCAGTCGTTGCAATCAGTGCTTTTTTACTGCTTAAATTATATTTTGGGCGGATTATTCAACTCTCTAATGAGCAGTTACCCAATAATGTTTATCATGGTTTAGAGATCATTAGTTGGATTTTCTTTTTGATATGTTTTTCGATTGTATTAATTACCTTGATTGATGTGCCATACCAGATTTGGAATCACAATAAACAGTTAAAGATGACCAAGCAGGAAGTCAAAGACGAATATAAAGATACGGAAGGAAAACCTGAAGTTAAAAGTCGTATCCGCCAATTACAATATGAAATGTCGCATCGACGTATGATGGCTGAAGTGCCGAATGCTGATGTGATTGTGGTGAACCCTGAACATTATGCGGTAGCGGTGAAGTATGATGCCAGTAAAGCATCTGCCCCCTATGTGGTGGCGAAAGGGGTTGATGAGGTTGCATTTAAAATTAGAGAAATTGCTCGTGAGCATGACGTTGCCATTGTTTCAGCACCGCCACTTGCGCGTGCTATTTTTTACAGTACTCGTATTGAGCAAGAGATCCCTGATGGATTATTTACTGCGGTAGCGCAAGTGTTAGCTTATGTGTTTCAGTTACGTCAATTCCAACGAGGTAAAGGCAAAAAGCCTAAACCACTGCCTTTATCACAACCTATTCCTGAAGAACTACGTCATTAATATGTAAATAGATTGTTTTTGGCATGTTAATTGCTTTTTGTTGATTATATTAATAAATATGTCAAAGTTTAGGCTGTTATCAAATGGATGTGAAGGCGACCTTAGGACAAATCAGGCAAATAAAACCAGCCAATTTTAAAGGTATAGGTACACCTTTATTAGTGTTGGCCTCATTGGCAATGATCATTTTGCCCATACCCGCATTACTGCTTGATATCTTATTCTCATTTAATATTTCTTTGGCACTGGTCGTGCTCCTTGTTGCTATTTACACCGATAGACCGCTTGATTTTGCGGCATTTCCTACCGTTTTATTAGTCGCGACATTATTAAGATTGGCTTTGAATGTTGCTTCCACTCGAGTGGTATTGCTTGAAGGCCACAATGGCGGTGATGCTGCAGGTAAAGTGATTGAAGCTTTCGGATCTGTGGTAATTGGTGGTAACTATGCTGTTGGTTTAATTGTATTCCTTATTTTGATCATTATTAACTTTGCGGTAGTGACTAAAGGTGCAGGCCGTATTTCTGAAGTAAGTGCCCGCTTTACCTTAGATGCTATGCCGGGTAAGCAGATGGCGATTGATGCCGACTTAAATGCGGGGTTGATCAATCAAGATCAAGCACGTAGCCGTCGTGAGGAAGTGACCAAAGAGGCGGATTTTTACGGCGCGATGGATGGTGCTTCAAAGTTTGTAAAAGGTGATGCTATCGCTGGTATTTTGATTCTGGTGATTAACATTTGTGGTGGTTTTATTATCGGTATGGTGCAACATGGCTTGAGCTTTAGTGATGCAGCTGAAATTTATACCTTATTAACCATTGGTGATGGTTTAGTGGCTCAGATCCCCGGGCTATTGTTGTCGATTGCGGCAGCATTAATGGTGACTCGTCAAAATGAATCTGGCGATATGGGTCAGTTGATGATGAGTCAGATGTTTGACAGTCCTAAAGCATTATATATTGCTGCAGGCGTGTTATTCATCATGGGTATTGTGCCGGGCATGCCACATTTTGCTTTTTTAACGTTTGCGTTATTGACAGGTCTTGGTGGCTGGTGGGTTGGCCGCCGTAACCAACTTGCTAAGGTCAATGCACTGACTGAAGCGACAACATCAACATTAGAACCATTATCCCATGAGCCGAAAGAGTTGAGCTGGGAAGATGTGCATCATGTTGACACCATTGGCCTTGAAGTGGGTTACCGTTTAATTCCTCTGGTTGATAAAGGCCAAGGTGGTGAGTTACTGCAACGTATTAAAGGTGTGCGTAAAAAGTTATCACAGGAACTTGGCTTCTTAGTGCCTGCTGTACATATCCGCGACAATCTTGATTTACCCCCAAATGCGTATCGTATTTCTTTAATGGGCGTTGCCTGTGGTGAGGCTGAAATTCGTCACGATTGCGAATTAGCGATTAATCCGGGTCAAGTTTATGGCGAATTGAATGGCATTAAAACCATCGATCCTGCATTTGGTTTAGATGCGGTGTGGATTACCCCAGAGCAACGTGAACACGCGCAAACATTAGGTTATACCGTGGTTGATTCAGCAACGGTAGTAGCCACTCACTTAAGCCAATTATTAACTAACAATGCTGCCAAACTGTTGGGCTATGAAGAAGTGCAACAGTTACTGGAAATGTTGGCTAAGCAAACACCTAAATTGGTTGATGGTTTTATTCCTGAAATTATGACCATGGGCAATGTCGTGAAGGTGATGCAAAACCTATTGAATGAAGGTGTTTCTGTACGAGACTTACGTACGATTGTACAAACTTTGGTTGAATATGGACCTAAGAGTAATGATTCAGAAGTATTGACCGCTGCGGTTCGTATAGCCCTTAAGCGGATGATTGTGCAAGAGATTGCAGGGCCTGAGATGGAGATCCCTGTCATTACTTTGGCACCAGAATTGGAACAGATGTTGCATCAGTCAATGCAAGCGACAGGGGGCGAGGGACCGAATATTGAACCTGGGCTTGCAGAACGTATGCAGCAATCTTTAGCAGAAGCTGCTCAGAAACAAGAGATTATTGGCCAACCTGCCATTTTATTAACATCAGGTATGTTGCGTTCAACCTTGTCTCGTTTTGTTAAACATACTATTCCAAATTTACGGGTGATTTCATATCAAGAAATCCCTGATGAAAAACAGATTCGAATTGTCTATGCAGTGGGCCAATAGGGGTGGGTAAGTGAAGATTAAACGTTTTTTAGCAAAGGATATGCGCGCTGCCTTGGCTCAAGTGAAAGAAACCTTGGGTGACGATGCTGTCATCATGTCAAATAAGAAAGTTGCTGGTGGTATCGAGATAGTTGCAGCTGTCGATTTTGATGATCCATCGCCAAGAGCGATGCCGCAATTGCCCAATACAGCCATGTTAAGTTTGGGTGATGACAAGGTATCGTTAGGAGATGATTTTAGTCGAGTGGCAACACCTACAAATCAACATCAAGCCGCGCCAGATTCTTTACAAGCACTATTAGAAAGACAGCAAGGAAAATTGGCACAACAAAAACAAACAGAAGCCGATGAGAATGAGTTGCCGGAATGGTCTCGGGCATTACAACAACATAAACAAGCCGCTGCCGAGCCTAAAGTGTCACCTGTTCAGCCCGCTAGAAATACGGTGGCTGAACCTAAATTAAATTCAAAAGTGAGTGCCAGTGAAATTGATGCAGTCCGTCAAGAGTTAGCGACCATGCGTAACTTACTGACGCATCAATTATCCAGCTTAATGAACGATAAACAGCAGCGTAACGATCCTGTTGGCGCCATGCTTAAAAGCAAGTTGTTGGAAGCAGATTTCTCATTACCTGTCGCGACTAAATTAGCTGAGTTATCGCAACGTTATCAGCCGGGGGAATTGACTCGGGTATTACCGCAATATCTAGCCAATATGTTAGATAATCATGGTGATGATATTGTTCGCCAAGGTGGAATTGTGGCTTTAGTCGGTCCGACTGGAGTGGGGAAAACAACAACCTTAGCTAAATTGGCAGCACGATATGCTGCGCGCCATGGTGTCGACAAAATTGCTTTAGTGACCACAGACCATTACCGAATAGGTGCATATGAGCAGTTGGCGACCTATGGCAAAATTATGGGTTGTCCTGTTAAGCAAGCTCATGATTTAAATGAACTTGAACAAGTCTTATATCAATTGCGTAGTCGTCAATTGATCTTGATTGATACTGCGGGTATGGGACAAAGAGATCTACGGCTATATCAGCAGTTAGATAATTTGGCGGCAGACAATCGGATCCCTATTCGCAGTTATTTGGTGTTGTCATCAACGTCACAACGTCGCGTATTAGAAGATGCCATTAGTCACTTCCAACGAATTCCTCTCACAGGTGCAGTATTAAGCAAGCTTGATGAGTCAATCTCACTTGCTGGCGCATTGAGTGTGCTAATTGATAATAAATTGCCACTTAATTATGTGACTGATGGTCAACGTGTACCTGAAGATATGCGTTTAGCCGACACGATTGAGTTAGCACGAAAAGCATTGGCGGCCATGGATGAGCAGTCAAAATCGCAAGATACCTACAGGTCTAAAGTGGCCTATGCATTTGAGTAAAGTTATGACCCTGGATCAAGCAAGCGGATTACGTATGATGAATCAGCCGAGTAATGAAAAAGTCAAAGTGATTGCTGTGACTGGTGGCAAGGGCGGCGTGGGTAAAACCAGTGTGTCGATCAATACTGCTGTGGCCCTTGCAGAAAAGGGTAAGCGAGTATTGATACTCGATGCCGATCTTGGCCTTGCTAATGTCGATGTGATGCTCGGTATTCGTTCGAATCGAAATCTTTCACATGTGTTATATGGCGATGCAGAACTCGATGACATTATTGTAAAAGGCCCTAAGGGGATCGGGATTATTCCAGCTAGTTCTGGCTCTAAAGGCATGGTTGAGTTATCACATGCGCATCATGCGGGCTTGATTCGAGCTTTTAGCGAGATGCGAACTCAATTTGATGTACTCATTGTCGATACTGCGGCCGGTATTTCCGATATGGTGCTGAGTTTTTCGCGTGCTTCTCAAGATGTGGTCGTGGTGGTATGTGACGAACCAACTTCAATTACCGATGCTTATGCTTTAATTAAAATTTTAAGCCGTGAACATGGGGTATTCCGTTTTAAAATTGTCGCCAATATGGTACGTAACTTACGCGAAGGTATGGAGTTATTTGCTAAATTAAGCAAGGTGACAGATCGCTTTTTAGATGTTGCACTTGAATTGGTCGCCACTATTCCATTCGATGAGAATTTACGTAAATCTGTTCGTAAACAAAAGTTAGTGGTTGAGGCGTTCCCTAAATCACCAGCGTCAATGGCCTACTATGGGCTTGCTAATAAAATAGTGACTTGGCCTATACCAAGGCAACCTGGTGGGCACTTAGAATTCTTTGTGGAACGCCTTATCCAGCATAATCATTACGCGGAGGAGGAAACCAGTGAATAAAGCCGCCGCCTATTGTCAGCAAGATGATCGCAGTGCTGTTATTGAGCAATATGCACCTTTAGTCAAAAAAATTGCGCACCATTTATTAGCACGATTACCTGCATCGGTTCAATTAGATGATTTATTACAAGCGGGTATGATCGGGTTACTGGAGGCCGCTGCTAAATTTGATGGCGGTAAAGGGGCAAAATTTGAAACGTTTGCAGGGATCCGCATTCGCGGCTCAATGTTAGATGAGATCCGTCGCGGTGATTGGGTACCTCGGTCTGTGCACCGTAATCAACGTCGCGTAGCTCAGGTCATGGATGAGCTTGAGCAAGAGTTAGGGCGTGATGCCAGTAATGTTGAAATCGCTACTCGAATGGAAGTTTCGCTTGATGATTACCATGGTATCTTGAATGATGTCAGCATGGGTAAAATCGTGGGTATTGAGGACTTAGGCGTCTCTCACGATGTGATTGGTTTTGGACATGATACTGGCGATGACAGTTTTGATGCGCTTGCTGAAACAGAATTTCAACAAGCATTAGTGGATGCGATTCAATTACTGCCGGAACGTGATGCGCTAGTATTATCTCTCTATTATGACGAAGCCTTAAATTTAAAAGAGATTGGGGCAGTATTAGAAGTCAGTGAGTCAAGAGTGAGCCAAATTCTTAGTCAAGCGATGTTGAGATTAAAATCTAAACTTAAGCATTGGACTCATGTTAGCTAATTGATTGGCGGTAGCGTGTGAATAAAAATCTTAAAATTTTAATCGCAGATGAATTGCCAACGATGCGGCGAATTACTAAAAACTTATTAGCTGATTTAGGTTTTAATAATAGCATGAAGCACAAGATGGTGCGATGGCACTTAATATGCTTAATAAAGGTGATTTTGAATTAGTGATAACTGAATGGGATTTGCCTAATGTTGCTGGAATAGATTTATTAAAATCTATTCGGAGTGATAATGAATTAAAATCATTACCAGTTATTATTGTTACGGCTGAAGTTGAGCGACAATCTATTATTAGTGCCCAGCAAGCAGGTGTTAATGGCTATATTGTTAAACCTTTTACTGCTGCAATTTTAAAGAAAAACTTACAACGAATATTTTAATTGTTAATAGAAATGGAGCTAGTCATTAAATGACACAGAAGGCTGAAAAACCAATTTGGTTAGTGGTAGGGATTTTTCTGTTATGTATGATTATTTTTATTCTAGCTTGTTTATATTTAGATTTAAGATTGACGAATAGTAAATTAGAAAAGCAGGTTATAACGTTAACGGAACAACAAATAATATTGGTGGCTGATGATGATCAAGCGCAATTAATAGGACGCTGGTTAGACAGCACACCATCGGCAATGCAGTCGTTATTAAATTTTGCAGAGCCGGGAGCTGAAGTGGATGTGGCTATTACTCCAGAGCAGCAAAAAATTGATCAAATTAATGCGTTACAACAACAGCGGGATATGATCCCTAAATATGATGCGATTCCAATGGATCCATCGGTGAATGTTGTTCCACTTGAAAGCGGTGGTGTCATTATAACCACTCGTGATGTAAATGAATAGAATACAAGATTGAATTGTTAGGAGTTAAGGATGACTATGTTTGGCACTGAGTTTTTGATTGTGGCATTGGCATGTGTGATTGCTTGCAGTTGTATTGGCTTAGTTTTTTATCTTATGCGAGTGTTTGGCACATTAAGGGGAAAAGTTGAGGCATTAACGGTATTAGTTAAGGAAGGTGACAAGCACCGCGAGGCCTTAGCTCGTGAAGTTCAAGAGTTACGTAGTGGTATTATAGGAGTAGGGCGTCGAGTGATGGAGTTTGATAAGAAGCTGCAATCACAAGATGCTCGTTTAGATGAGGTGGGCACGGGCCAGCAAGATCCACAATCACGCTTATATAGCCGTGCCATGAAGATGGTTGAACTTGGGGCTGGAATTGAAGAGCTTGTTGCGGAGTGTGAACTTCCAAGAGCTGAAGCCGAGTTATTGATACGGCTACATCGAAAGCCTGCTTAATAGATTATTTTAATTTTCTTCCCCGCGTGATTGCGGGGTTTTTATATCCCCAAATTTTAAATCGTTACGTCAGTATTCGGATTTTGCCAATTCTTAGGCGTTTTACCTTCTAATATGTAGATAAATGACAATAACTCAGCAATTAACTTATAAAGCTCTGGGGGAATTTCTTCACCTAATTCAAGAAATTGTAAAAATTGACTGAGGTGTGGGTCATGATGAATTTGTATTCCTGCAGCTTGTGCTATCGCAATTATATCCTCTGCTACCTGAGCTTGCCCTTTAGCACTCAAATAGGGGGCTCCAGTACCATTATAAGTTAATGCAGCAGCATGCTTGGTCGGTTTCATATTAGACCTCATAATTAAATTGAGTATGGGCTTGATGCTCACATGTAAAGCGTTTGGGATCGGTTATGCATTGGCAGCTTAAAAGACTAAATCCCCAAGCGCTGAGCTGTTGGTTGAGCAGAGGTAAGTGTTGACTTACTTTGTTTGTCATTGAAACAGACTGAGCAATAAAGTTAAGACTGAGGCCATTGGTTTTCATATTAGCGATTAATTTTAATGGGCCTGCATTCAGATCTAAGTCGAGTTTAAGCTGCCATAAGTTTTGTTGTGGATCTTGTTTAAAAACTTGAAATTCGCCAATCAAGAGGCGTAATTGTGACTCGAATTGAAACGGCAAGCTAAATTGCCATTGCAGACCACGCTCTTGTTGCTGCAATTGATTCTGTTGTAATTCATCGATTTTAACGAGTGTCGTCAATGATTGATTGGTTGTTGAGTTAATTGATCTATTGAGCTGTTGGTACTGGCGCTGTAAGTCAGCAATATATTGTTGGGTTGTTGCTGATAATGGCAAATTTTGTGCCTGCGGCAATTTAAACAACAACAGTTGAAATAGTAAGTTAAATGGCTGAAAACTGTTTGATGGATTATTGATTTGTGGCATTGCGGTTGTTGCACTTGGTTTTAATTGTTGGCTTAGATTATCTGTTTTAGTCAGACTGATTAATGTTGGCAATATCAACTGTAATATATTTGCCGAAGAGGATACGGTGCTGTTTATTGGGGCTATAGGTGTGTTTAAGCTCGTTAGGTGTGCCATTTGATTAGCATGCTTGGCTTGCGTTGCTTCACTAATTGGCTGTAGAGATACGATTGCTTGTGGTAGAGGCGTATCTATTACCATTTTGCTGGTTAAATTAGCGGTGGCAGGAGAGGTATTGAGCTTTACCTGTTGCCACAAAAGATTGATTTGCTGACTTAAGTTATTAGCTTTTGATGATACTGGCGAAGTTCCTATATTATTTGTTGAACTTTGATTGTTTATTTGTGAGATATTGGCTTGGGGCTGGTTTAATTTAGCGATTGATTGATTTAAAAGTGGCGATAGCGAGGTGGGTATTGAGATGTTGTTAATCACTTTTGCAAGCGTCGCTTTAATGCTATTAGCCGTTAGCGGCAGAGTTAGGATATACTGGCCGTCTTTTGCAGTAATGGGTATCACAGTTCCTGCTATTTTAAGCTGGTTATCGCTGATATTGACCAGTAGGTTGATGCTTTGATTCTTTGTGTGCTTTATTAGTTGCTGTTGGGTGATAGTTTGTAGTAACTGTAATGATTGACGATCAATTAATTGTGGTTTAGCGCGATCAGTTGCATAAAGTGTTTGCTTGGTTAGCTGATTTTGTAAGCCTAGTTGGTTATCGATATGAGCAATATTCTTAGCCTGAGCGAGTTGTTGCATTAAACTTGTTATTTGCTTTGGGTCTGTATTAACGTTAGTTTGTAATATATCTAATAATATGACTTTATTAACATAATTGAGTAAACGTAGTTGTGACGTTAACTGATTTTTTGTCGGCATATTATGGTCGAGCATATTTATTAATGACAATGGCATGTAAACCTCAAATCAATTAAGCATGTTACCTTTACTTTGTATTTAAGCTACTTTAGGTAGTATATATATACTTGATAACTGCAACCTATCTGTATAGATATCGGTTGTGATAACTAAAAACTTTAGATGTTGGATTGAGTGATTCTGATGAGATGGCAAATAACCTTGAAATGGCTGACATTACCTTTGATTCTACTGCCGCTGACTAATGCGGCTGTAGCGCAATCAGCCAATGAGAGTGTAGCAAGTGCTGATGTCACTATTCATTACAATGACCCACGAGATCCGTGGGAAGGCTTTAACCGTAGCATGTGGGACTTTAATTATAATTACTTAGATAAGTATATTTATCGTCCAGTCGCTCATGGTTATAACGATTACACGCCAAATAGTGTACGAACTGGAATTGAAAATTTTATCCGCAATTTAGATGAACCAAGTAGCTTGGTCAATAATACATTGCAAGGAAAATGGAAATGGGCTGCCAATGCCGGTGGCCGTTTTACCATCAATTCGACCGTAGGTTTATTGGGTATTATTGATGTTGCCTCTATGATGGGGATGCCTCGTAAGCAAGATGACTTTAGTGAAGTATTAGGATATTACGGCGTACCAGATGGCCCTTATTTTATGGCACCTTTTTTAGGGCCATATGTGACAAGAGAGATCGCCAGCGATTGGGTAGATGGTCTATACTTCCCATTATCTGAACTTACTATGCTGCAGTCGGCAATAAAATGGGGCTTTAAGAGCCTAAATGCACGTTCTGCAGCAATCGATCAAGAAAGATTAGTAGATAACGCACTCGATCCTTATACCTTTGTTAAAGACGCTTACTTCCAACACATGGACTATAAAGTTTATGATGGCCAAGTTCCTTTACACCAGGATGACGATGAACTTATTGATGAATATATGCAAGAGTTAGATTAATCGGTCGTCAGCCTGTTGTTTTGCGTTTTATTTTTTAAGTAGTGCTGTTATCCGATCTGGAGTAATAATGGCACTTTCTAACTTACATATTTTAGTTGTTGAAGACGATAGCGTTTTTAGGCAACTGATCACCTCTTTTTTACGCTCTCTCGGTGCAACGGTAGAAGATGCAGAAGATGGTCAGCAAGGATTAGTCTTATTTCTTGAAAAAGACTTTGATATTGTGATTGCTGATCTCTCGATGCCTCACCTCAATGGTTTAACCATGTTGAAGCAGATGAATAACTTAAAGCCAGAGTTGATTTCTGTGGTTATCTCGGCAAATTACGTGATGACTGATGTGGTTGAGGCGCTGCGCATTGGCGCTAGTGATTATTTGATTAAGCCATTATCTAATCTACATATGATATCCGATGCGATATTAGCAGCATTAGATCCCACTACAAGCCGCAAGTATCAGGCAAATAATTATTATCACGAGCTTAATTTAAATCTCGATAAATTACGTTATGACGAAAGTGCTGCAGCTGAGTTACAAGGAGGCTTATTCCCTTCTAATAACCGTAGTAAAGGTAGTGCTTATATTAATTATACGATTTTTAAGCAGCAGGATTTAAGTCGTTATTTTGTTGACTTTGCTATGGTTGATAAAAAACATGTTATTTGCTACATGGCAGATCTAGGTGAACAAACTTATCAATATGCTTATTTATCAGCACTATTAAAAAGTACAATTGATCAACAACTTAAAAGTGCACGACAACACAAGAGCCAGTCAATTATTGATCCTTACGCGATGCTCAGTATCGTCAATGAAAGGTTGGTTGATTCAGGAGAGGAGTGTCAAGTTGGCTTGGTTTATATGGTCGTAGAGTTAACACAATTACGTGCTTGTATTGCACAAGCTGGACGAGGCTTACGCTGTTATTTACGAAATAGCCAAGGGTTACTGCCGCTATTTGTTGGACAATCTGAGTATTTAGGCCATAAGCAATGGCAATTTGGCACTCGACAATTTAGGGATATGCTACCGTTAGAAAGTTTGTGTATCTCTACTCTAGCAGCTGAGCATAAGACTTTGTTACTCGATAGTCACTTTAAAGGAGTGATGCGAACAGTGGCATTGCCTGATGGTGGTTATTTACAGTTATCTTTGAATAGTTAATTGATTAACGAATAATAAAAAGCACCGCAAATTCGCGGTGCTTTTTCTATTATTAGGTTGAGTAATTAGTGAGAGTTTTTGCTGATTGCTTCGTGTTCTGCCGTTACTGCAATCTCTTCCATTAACACTTCATCTTCAGTATGTGCTTTAGATTCTGCACCATGCATCCAATCTACAAGCTTGTCTGCCATAAAGTACAAAATAACACCTGAAATCGCTGCTGTAATTGCAATACCGGCGAAGATTGACATTGCATTTGCAAGTTGTTCTTCTTTACCACCACCATGGCCGATAAATGAACCCACAACACCTGCTACTTTGTTTGCAGCTGCAATAAATAGGAACCAAGCACCCATCATAAGAGACGCAATACGTAGCGGAGCAAGTTTAGTCACCATTGAAAGACCAATTGGTGATAAACATAATTCACCCATGGTATGGAAGAAGTATGCACCTACCAACCACCACATGCTTGATTTAGCACTAGGATCACCACCCATTTGCATTACGGCACCAATCATAAATAGGAAACCAATACCAAGTAGGATTAAACCTAATGCAAATTTAACTGGAGAGTTTGGCTCTTTAGAACCTAAACGGATCCAGATTGAGGCAATAACTGGTGCAAACAATACGATGAAAATTGCGTTTAGTGATTGGAAATAAGTTGTTGGTACTTCCCATGAACCAATATAACGATCGGTAAACTCGTTAGTAAACAGGTTCATTAAACCACCTGCTTGTTCGAAGCCTGCCCAGAAAATAATGGTAAATAGACCCATAACCATAATCACTTTAATACGGTCACGTTCAATCTTAGTTAATGGCTCTTTACGAACTTGGCCAGATGCTTCTGCTTTTTGTTTTTCAAGTTTAGCCGCTGGAACAGTACCAATATCACCAAGCAGTTTTTGGGCAAATAGGAATTGAATTATTAATGAAATAACCATACCAACACCAGCACAGAAGAAGCCTGCTTGCCAGTTGTTAATAAAGACTTCTTTGCCACCAATAACGTCAGTATATCCAAAGTTAGTATATGCCCACGCTACAATAAAGCCTGATAACGCAGCACCTAGGTTGATACCCATATAGAAAATAGTAAATGCACCATCACGGCGGTGATCACCTTCTTCATATAAGTCACCCACCATAGTTGAGATGTTTGGCTTGAATAGACCGTTACCTAAAATAAGTACGCCTAAGCCTAAATAGAACATTTGGGTCGCAGAACCTGGTACCCATTCATGCGGTGCTGCAAGTAAGAACTGACCAATCGCCATCATGGCGCCACCAATGTAAATGGATTTACGTTGGCCTAAAAGATTATCCGCTAACCAGCCACCAATAAGTGGTGTTAAATAAACTAATGCAGTGAATGTACCATAAAGTGAAAGCGCATCAGCTTGGGTCCAACCTAAACCGCCGCCACCTTGATTGTGTACTTGGTCAACCAAATACAGTACCAAAATGGCACGCATTGCATAATAGCTGAATCTTTCCCAGAGTTCAGTTGTGAAGAGTAGGAACAGCCCTTTCGGATGTCCGAGGAAGGTTCCTTGAGGTTTTACAGCGCTCATTAAATCGTCCACCTTAGCTTGTGATTGCAAACAGACCTAGGTCTGAAAATTTCATTGTTATAGTTAGCGAGCATGTTCAAAATTGTGATTAAGTTGATGCTTATTCATTACTGTATAAATGCCGCTATTATTATCTATGTTGTGTTTTTGTTTTAATTTGGCGATATCTTAGAAATAAAGCTCATTCTATATACCCTTGAAAGCAAACAAAAGTCAATCTAAAGGCGGGGATCTTTAGCATAAAATAACATTAACAAATCAGTGTTGGTGCATATTTATACTGAAATATGCACCTAACTTTTTTTGCTGATTAGGATTAAAAAGGGCGTTTAGGTTTGGTATAGTAGTCCTAATATGGATATGTGTTTGCTAGAGAGTGTTCGATGAAAGGTTGGTATTTGGTGCATTGTAAGCCTAAGAGTGAATTTCGGGCTAAAATGAATTTAGAGATGCAGCAAATAGAGACTTATTTACCTAGCATTAAGTTAAAAAAAGGCGACTCGTACTCTACTGCGCCTTTATTCCCCAATTATCTGTTTATCTTTTTTCACCCTGAGCAAGTCAGTGTCCGCAGTATTCACAGTACTCGCGGGGTTGCATCTATTGTGGGTTGCTGTGAGCGAATGCGACCACTATCTTCCAAATTGATTGAAACCATTAAAGTACAGGAACAACGTGCATGCCAAGCTATGCTCGAAAGCGTAGTGCCTGCAGATGAACAGCATACTTTTGCAACTGGTGATAAAGTTTCAATTAAAGAGGGACCGTTTGCGGCGCTTGAAGGAATATACCAACAAAAATCAGGGACGAAACGCTGCCATATTTTACTATCGTTAATGGGTAGAGAGCAATCTATAGAAGTCCCAATAACGGTGCTTAATAAGAGTCATTAAATTGAATTTAGTACGTTAGGTTCGTATTTTTCAATCACTAATTTTAATCCAGATAAATTAGTAATTGATACAGTTTGATTCGTTTTTTGAAATTGTGATCGTGAATGAGTTAGTTGTGTTTTTTTTGAGCCTTAATTTGCTACGCAATGGTGTATAATGCGCTGCTGTTAATTAAAAACAAGTATTTAAAGAGAGTTTTATTTTAAAAAGCAGATTAAATATTTCCTTCTTAAAATGTAATTCAAATTAAAAGTCGGTTAGTGGGGCACGTTGGAAGCCATAATCCATGGGCGGTAGCGTGCCTGAAAGGCAGTGGAGTGAAAAGTTTCACTCCACTAGCGAAGCCGAAGGGGCCTTGGTTTGTAAAGATGGTCCCCGCCACGCGGACGGTAGCGTGCCTGAAAGGCTGCAGAGTGAAAAGTTTCACTTCGTTAGCGAAGCCGAAGGGCCTTGGTTTATTAAGATGGTCCCAGCCACGCAGAACCATGTGAACCAAAAAGGCTAATATTGGATTGGGACTGAACGGCTCTATTCTGCGAAAAAATTTATTACTTACCTAATCAAAAATAAAGCTCACAACTTTGAGTTTTATACATAAAATTTCAGTGCGTCGTTAAAAACGGTAACTGCAATCATTCAATTAATATTATTTAGATGTTTATTTACGGTGGAGATAACTGGTGTTACATAAAGTCCAAAAACTAATTATTGCGGCTATGAGTGTAATGGTACTCATTAGTGCTCAAGCGTATGCAATTACGCCTTCGCCGCAAATGATTGAGCAGTTCAAAAACTTACCTAAGTCTGAGCAGATGCGTTTAGCACAGCAATATGGTATCGATCCTGCTCAATTTACAGGGCAATCTAATAACCAATCTCAACAGTTAAATAATCCTCAAATTGTCAATCCTCGTGCTAATACGCTTGAGCAAAACTTACAAGTTCAACAACAAAAGAACTTGGACTTTGCTGAAGATAGTGCAAAGCAAGCATTAAAACCCTATGGTTATGATTTGTTTGCCGGTGAGCCAAGTACCTTCGCACCCGTTACTGATGTACCCGTGCCAAGTGAATATATTATTGGCCCTGGCGATAACATTAAAGTGCAGTTATACGGTAAAGACAGCCAAGAATATAACCTAATGGTGAATCGTGATGGCACGATTCAATTTCCTAACTTAGGTCCTATTAGTGTGGCTGGATTAAGTTTTGCTGAGTTACGCAAAAGTTTGTCTACACAAATTTCACAGCAGATGATTGGTGTTCAATCGAATATCACGTTGGGTGAGTTACGTTCAATCCGTATCTTTGTTGCGGGTGATGCATATAAGCCGGGATCATATACCGTTTCAAGCCTATCAACTGTCACTCAAGCATTATTTGTGGCTGGCGGTATTAATGACATTGGTTCGTTACGTAATATTCAAGTAAAACGTAACGGCAAATTAGTGGGTCGTTTAGATTTATATGACCTATTGATGCACGGTGACGCTAAAGGTGATATTCGCTTGCAGTCAGGTGATGTGGTATTCATTCCATCAGTCGGTGCACAAGTGAGTGTTGATGGTGAAGTACGTCGCCCCGCTATTTATGAACTTAAAAAAGGCGATGACATGGCTGATGTTATCGCGATGGCAGCAGGATTAAAAGCGGGGGCTTATCCTAAGTCTAGCCAAATTGAACGTTTTAATCGCTCAGGATTAAAAACTGTAATTAATTTAGACCTTACCGCTAAAAATGGTAAGCAACAATTAGCTCATGCTGGTGATTTTGTTCATATCAAATCATCATCTAATCAGTTTGAAAATGCGATTACCTTAGTTGGTGCCGTTGTTCGTCCTGGTAAATATCAGTGGTTTAATGGTGAGAAGATCAGTGACTTATTGCCGTCATTATGGGGTGATTTAGCACAGTCTGCAGACCTTGATTATGGCTTAGTAGTTCGTGAAATTAACGAGTTTGGTGATATTGAGGTGCTACAATTTGCACCTGGTAAAGCGATTAAGAACAAAGATCTTGTGAATGATATTGTGCTTAAACCGCACGATAAGGTGATTATTTTTAACTTTAGTGATGAATTACAAAATCGCTATGAGTTAAACAAAATTGTTAAAAATCGCGTTGAAAAAGTGACTGAGCTTAATAAAGAGCTTAATGCTTCATTAGCCGACCCAAGTCAGCAAATTCAAACGCAACAAGGCAATGCAGCAAAGCAAACTGCAAATGATGACAGCCTAGTAGGCAGTGACTTATTTGAGGCAGGTTTTAGTCAGCTACAAACGCAGCAATTAAAACCATTAACAAGCCTTGCCGGCATTGCAATTGCAGGTGGCAAAGATAATAACACAGCAAAACAAACCTTAATTAAAGGTGTTGTTAATAAAATGCTAGTTAATCTATTCAATGATAATGATTTAATTCGTGTTTCAGGCGTGATGAATCGCAATGAGTTACTGTACCCAATTATTGTTAAACTTAATAACCAAGGCCGTGCAGGCAAAGCCGTTAGTATTGTTGCTGTTACAGGTAAAGTTCGTCACCCTGGTATTTATCCTTTAGCTGTAGGCGGTAAAATTAGCGATTTAGTTCAAGCGGCTGGTGGATTAAAAGAGGGCGCTTATACTGCAAGAGCAGAATTAACCCGTACTATCGTTAAACAGGGTAATTCAGATACAAAACACTTCAACGTTGATTTAACCCAAGCAATGCAGAATAGCGCAAGTGATAATATGAGCTTGCATGGTCGCGATATTTTAACTGTGATGACTACGCCTGATTGGCAAGAGAATAAAACAGTAGAAGTTCGTGGTGAGGTGAAGTTCCCGGGTATCTATAACATTCGCCGCGGTGAAACGTTAAAAGACATTATTGCCCGCGCTGGTGGTTATACAAAGTATGCATATTTGCCGGCAGCGGTATTTGTGCGCGAGTCAATTAAAGAACAAGAACAGATTGAAATTAAAAATCTAGCAGACCAAATGCGCCGTGATATTGCTACCCGCGGTATTTCAAAAGATGGTCAAGTGGTTAACTATGCCGATGCACAGTTAATGCTAAATGATTTAGGTAATATGAAAGCCGTGGGGCGTTTAGTTGTTGATTTACCCGCACTGGCAATGGGTGTTAAACAAGCTGATTTGCAGCTTGAAGATAACGATGTGTTATATGTGCCATCAACCAAGCAAACAATCGCTGTAATGGGTGAAGTGCAACATCCTGCATTCCATCGCTTTAAAACGGGTTTAACGGTTGAACAATACTTGACTATGTCAGGTGGTCCACGTATCCGTGCTGATGATGATAGAACTTATATTATTAAAGCTAACGGCTCAGTTGAAATGCCATCTCATTCATTCTGGTTTAGTAATGCAGAACAGCTATCACCTGGTGATACTATCATTGTACCGCTTAATACTGAGTATAAAGATAATATGACTTGGTGGACTCAGGTAACACAAATTATTTATAACAGTGCCGTTGCATTGGCAACGATTAATAACTTATAGATTTGATTTTAGTCTAGATAAATTAAGCCCAACCCATGTTGGGCTTAATTATGAGTGTTTACTTATAACGTTAGAAGAATAGTTTTTATTTGAAATAAGTAAGCTGAATTGTTTGTCATCGATATGACGTTAACTAAAAGAAAAATATCTTAAATGAATTCAAATACTCCACAACATTATCAAGATTCAAATTTTGAGTATCCAAAACATGAAAATGCGATTGATTTGCGTGAGTTATTCAGCGTAATTTGGCAAGGGAAGTGGATAATTCTTGCTATTACTTTTATATTTGCAGTCGGGGCTGTTTTTTATTCACTCTCACTACCCAATATTTATAAGTCGCATGCGTTATTAGCACCTGCAGAGTCACAGCAGCAAAATGGAGCATTAGCATCATTAGCTGGACAGTTTGGAGGTTTAGCTTCAATGGCCGGTATCAATTTGGGGGCGGGAAGCAATGATAAAACTCAAGAAGCGATAGCAGTAATGAAGTCTCGAGAGTTTATTGGGACTTTTATCGAGAAACATCAGATTCTCCCAGAATTAATGGCAGCTAAAAATTGGAATCAAGATTCAAATGTCATTAGTTATGATTCTGAATTGTATAATGCTAAGGAACAAAAATGGGTAAGAAAAGTTAAAGCCCCATTTAAAGCAGAGCCTTCACAACAAGAAGCTTACAAAGTTTTTATGAAGAATTTTACAGTGAGTACTAATAAAAATAATGGGATGGTAACGGTTGCTATTGAGAACATATCACCTAATTTAGCAGCTCAATGGGTAACCTGGTTAGTTGAAGATATAAATCAGACAATGAAACAGCGTGATGTTGCTGAGGCTACAAGAGGTACGCAGTTTTTAGAGCAACAATTAGCTAAAACTAACATAGCAGATATTAGAACTGTGTTATATCAGTTAATGGAACAAGCAGCAAAAACAATAATGTTTGCTAATGTTCGCCAAGAATACGCATTTAAAACTATTGATAAAGCATACATTCCAGAAGAAAAATTTTCACCTAAAAGAAGTTTAGTCGTTATTTTATTTACGATGTTAGGGCTTGTTTTTTCAACTATATACTGTGTTATTCGATATGTTGTTAGGAAAATTAAAAAGTGAAGAATATAATTAGGAAGGTAATCTATTATTTTGAAATGGAAATTAATTTCTTTTATGATTATCTTAGATTCAAAAAACATTATGGTAAGTTAGGTAAATTAAAGAATTCTGATCAATCATCAGCTTGGTTGTTACAAGATTGTCATCGAATAGAAAAGGCTTTAACTTTACCAAATCCAAGACGTAATTTTGGTCGAGCTGTTCTTGAAAGATTAATTGGAAATATTCATGTTCATCAAAATATTGCAGGTAAGGATAAATATTACTATTTTGCACTATCTGCGCTTGAACTTTATAAATCTTATCATTTAGAGCAATGGGGAAGTCTACCTGATTTTTATAATGAATTGGTTTCAACTATTGATAAAAATGATTTCATTGATTTAGAAAATAAGGTAGATAATAGATCATTTGCTTTGTTAGATCATGAAAATGTAAACTTTATCGATATGTGTGAATCTCGTTTTAGCTGTAGAGATTATAATCTAGATAAAAAAGTTTCTAGTAAATTAATAGAAAAAGCTGTGAGAACAAGCATTAAGACCCCATCTGTTTGTAATAGGCAACATTGGAAAATTCATATTTTTGAAGGTGATAAGCTTAAAGAGTTATTAGCATTACAAAACGGAAATACAGGATTTGGTGATAAAGTACCTTATTTAGCCGTTGTGACATCAAATTTAAATAGCTTTTATGCACCAATAGAGAGATATCAGCAATATGTTGATGGTGGAATGTTTTCTATGTCTTTTATATATAGTCTTCATTCATTAGGAGTTGCGTCCTGTGCACTTAATTGGTCTGCAACTGTAACCGCTGACTTAAAACTTCATAAGTTACCGTACTTTGAAGAAAATGAATCGGTAGTAATGTTTATTGCTTTTGGTTATCCAAATGATAATGCGTCTTATGCTTTGTCAACCCGTAAAGACTTAAATGAAATTATCAATATTCATTGATTTAAGAGATTAATATGAAAAAAGTTTTACTAGTAGGAAATGGTTCGTATACAAATAGAGGTTGTGAGGCAATTTTTAGAGGTACTAAAGAGATCCTAGATAAAGAATTACATAATCCAGAATATACAGTTATTAGCTATTTCAACTCTGATGAAGACTTTAATATACAAAAGAAGAAAGATAAAGATTTGGAGCTAGTAAAGCATTATAAAGTAAATAGATTTAAATCTCGTGATTTGACTTGGGCATATTATAACTTTAAAGAGTTACTATCTAAGTTGTCTAAAACTAAATATTTTCATGAACCAATTTCATCTAATATTGATTCGTTTGATGCAGTGCTCTCTATTGGTGGTGATAATTATTCATTAGATTACGGTATACCAAAATTATTTACAGATTTTGATGAGTATTCTTTATCTCATGGTAAACCAACATTTATTTGGGGAGCTTCAATTGGTCCATTTTCAGCTAATCCAGATTATGAGAAAGTGATCGCTGAAAAGCTTAAAAAAATCACAGGGATATTCTGTCGTGAATCTGAATCAGTAAAATACCTGAAGTCCATAGGTGTTAAAGATAATGTTTATTATGTCGCTGATCCTGCTTTTTGTATGGTACCAAAAGTAGTTGAAGATATTGATAGTATTGTTAAATCATCATCAATAGGATTAAATTTTAGTCCGTTAATGGCTAAATATATTACTAATGGGGATATGGAAAAATGGCAGGAATTATGTGTAAATATCGTCAAAGGTGTTTTAGATAAAACAAAAGCAGACGTTATACTCATTCCTCATGTAATTTCATCTCATTCAAGTGATAATGAGTTTTTAAGAAAAATTCATAATGAAATCAATTCTGATAAATTATCATTATTAGGTGATAACTATTCTGCTGCTGAGTTAAAATATATCATATCTAAATTGAAAATATTTGCAGGTTCTCGTACTCATGCGACAATTGCAGCTTTATCTAGTGAAATACCAACAATTTCATTTTCATATTCAATGAAAGCAAAAGGTATAAATAAAGATATATTCGGTAAACTTTATAACGATTTTTGTATTGAACCTCAAGATATGAATGCTGAATATGCAATTAACAAAATTTCTATGCTTTATAGTTCAGATAAACAGGCAAAAGATATTCTAGCGTCAACAATATCTGAAATTAAGGAAAGATCTTATTCAGCTGCAAAAATATTAAAGTCATTAATATAATGAAGATAAGTATAATAATTCCTCTTTACAATAAAGAGGATTACATACATCAGACTTTAACATCTTTATTGAGTATGGATACTGTTGATGGGATTGAAACAGATATAATCGTTATTGATGATGGCTCTACAGATAAAAGTGCTGAACTTGTAAATAGCATTAAGAGTGATAAAATTCATTATTTTAAGAAAAACAATGGTGGGCCATCGTCAGCACGTAACTTTGGAATTTTAAAATCATCAGCTGATTATATCTTTTTATTTGATGCGGATGATATAATTAAATCAAATGCTTTATTAATATTTAATGATAGTTATAAATCATTACCAAATGAAGATGTTTACTGTTTTAGTTATGACAAAACCTCGCAACATAATAATACTAAGCTAACCAAATCATCTATAATTCGAGTAAATAATTTTTATAAACGTTGGGCCACAGGAAATTTCTTTTGCAGTTCATCAATAATAATTAATAGAGAATTTTTACTCTCTAATAATTTATTTTTTGAAGAAAATGTTAGAAGTGGTGAAGATCAACTTCTGTGGTTTAAGATAAATGAAATTACTGATTTTATTTACAACAGCCAGATTATTGCAACTTATAGAGATGAAATTCAAACTTCAATTACCAACAGTTATGTTGATTTAGATATTAATGATTATGTTGTCTATTTAAGTAATTTTTTACAAGATAATAGAAATATTAAATCTGATGAATATAGATCAATAAAAAAAATTATGGAGTTTAGTTTGCAACGAACTGTTATTGCAAATTTAAAATTAGGGAATAGAGGAAAAGCATTAACATTATTGCGAGAATATACTTATTTATTGTTAAATGTAAAAAATGCAATTAGATTTCTGATTTGTTTTATTTCTCCCAAGTTTTATAGATATTTAACTTCTTCAATGCGAGCAAAATAAGATGAGTTTAATTAAGACTGTTGATTTACAAGTGCTTGGTGATGAACGTGGTTCATTAGTATCAATAGAATCATATAAAAATATTTCTTTTGAAATAAAAAGGGTATATTACTTATTTGACACTAAATCAAGCGTTTCTAGAGGATTCCATGCTCATAAAGAATTAAAACAACTGGTTGTTGTTGTTAGAGGTAGTTGTAAGTTCATTGTCGATGATGGACTATCTCAAGAAAGTATTGTTTTAAACGATCCAAGTAAAGGTTTATTAATTGAATCTTTTCTTTGGCGTGAAATGCATGATTTCTCAGATGATTGTGTGATAATGGTTTTAGCAAGTGAACATTATGACGAGAATGATTACATTAGAAACTATGATGACTTTATCAAATACGTAGGTTCACTATGATTCATAAATTAGCTGATTGTATGTCTGATGATATAGGTGAAAACACTAATATTTGGCAATTTTCAGTAATCCTTTCAGGCGCAAAAATTGGTAACGATTGTAATATTTGTGCGCATACATTAATTGAAGGTGATGTGTGTATTGGTAATAGGGTTACAGTTAAATCAGGTGTATATATTTGGAGCGGAATTAATATTGGGAATGATGTTTTTATTGGCCCCAATGCGACATTCACGAATGATATGAGACCGCGATCAAAAGTATATCCAGATTGTTTTTTGAAAACCAATATTATGAATAATGCGTCTATTGGTGCGAATGCAACAATATTACCAGGCATAACAATAGGTGAGTATGCAATGGTCGGTGCTGGAGCAGTAGTTATTCATGATGTTCCTGCATACGCTGTTGTTGTTGGTAATCCTGCTAAAGTAATTAAATATTTAGAGAATTAAGAGATGATTCCATTTTTAGATTTAAAAGAAATTAATGCTCAATATCAAGAAGAACTAAAAAATGCCTGCGCTCGTGTTATTGATTCTGGGTGGTACATTACAGGAAAAGAATTAGAGATATTTGAGAAATCATTTGCAGAATACTGTGGTGTGAAACATTGTGTTGGTGTTGCAAATGGTTTAGACGCATTAATTTTAACTCTTAATGCATGGAAATTAATGGGATTACTAAAGGATGGCGATGAAGTTTTAGTTCCTGCTAATACTTATATTGCATCTATATTAGCGATAACTCAAAATAATTTAATTCCAGTTTTTGTTGAACCTAATAAGAATTCATTTAATCTTGATGTCTTTAATTTAAAAGATTATTTATCATCCAAAACGAAAGTAATACTTGCAGTACATCTTTATGGACAAATTTGTCCAATGGATTCTATTACTGAATTTGCGAAAGAAAATGATTTATTAGTATTAGAAGATTCAGCTCAAGCACACGGAGCAAGTTTAAACGCTAAAAAAGCGGGAAGCTGGGGTAACGCATCTGGTTTCAGCTTTTATCCTGGTAAGAATCTAGGTGCTTTAGGTGACGCGGGAGCTATTACTACTGATTGCAGCGAACTTTATTCAACATTACTTGCTTTAAGAAACTATGGTTCTCACGAGAAATATAAAAACTTATATGTAGGTTATAATTCTAGATTAGATGAAATTCAGGCAGCTATGTTAGCTGTAAAACTAAATTATTTAGATGGTGAAATTCATAATCGTCGTGCGATTGCAAAAAGATACTTAAAAGAAATAAATAATAATTTATTAGAGTTGCCAAAAATCGAACATGAAGAACAACATGTATGGCACCTTTTTGTTATAAAAACTCAATATAGAGAAGAGTTAAGTCAGTATTTAACGAATAATGGTATTTCGACTTTAATTCATTATCCAATTCCTGCTCATAAACAAGATTGTTATTCACAATATCATAATTTGTCTTTACCTATTACTGAAGAAATTCACGAGCAAGTTTTATCTTTACCTATTTCTCCTGTGATGAGTGAAAACGATGTTAGTCTGATAATTAATGTTATTAATGGTTTTAAACTGTGATTAATAAAATCAAGATTTTGGTAAAGAAAAATAAAATTTTAAAGTCGCTCTATGAACTATTATTTAATCGACCAAAAATAAATATTTTTTCTGCTCATCATGATAAAAAAGTACTATTTAGTTATAGTACTTATCATTTTAAAAATAAGAATTATTTGGGGCATTCTAATTATAGCGAATCTTATATTATTGCAAAAATATTTGATGAACTAGGGTACAATGTTGATGTGGTTGACAATGATAAAGTTTGTCGCCTTGATTTATATAGTTATGATATTGTTTTTGGAGAGGGGCTTCCCTTATACCAAGCTGTAACGCTAAATTTAGATGCAAACATTATATACTATGCAACTGGGTCACATCCTTGGCAATGCAGTTCTGCTTCTTTAAGTAAATTAGTAAATTATTATAAGTCAAGTAATTACCTTGCATCAGAGTCCTTACGATTACAGGATTATCGTTGGGGAATAGCTGCAAGTTTATCGAATTCAGTAATATGTATTGGTAATGAGGTGACTAAAAAGACATTTGTAGATAATGGTGTTGATAATATTTATTTAATAAATCCAACATTTCATGCCGAAGCTTCTATGAGTCAAATTAATAAGACTCATAGAGCTATGAGAAGTGTCTTATGGTTTGGTAGTTATGGGTTGTTACACAAGGGACTTGATACTGCGATAGAAGCCTTTAGACATATGCCTGATTGGACACTTCACGTATGTGGGAAAACATTAGAAGAACATAATTTTATCAATTCTCTCGATTTACCCCCTAATGTTGTTGTACACGGTTTTATATCCATAGAATCAGATACATTCAAAGAATTAGCCAGTAATGTCGGTTATGTTTTACTTTCATCAAGTTCTGAAGGTATTGCTACAGCAGTGTTAACTGCTATGGGGCGTGGAAAAATGATCCCATTGGTTTCTAAAGAATGTGGTATTGATGTACACGATTTCGGCTTCTTATTGGAAAATCTAGAATATACATCAATCATAAAATTACTTAATAAATTAAATAATCAGTCAATTGAAGAATTAGAATTAAATTGTGTAAAAGCCCAACACCATGCATATCA
The DNA here is from genome assembly GCF_000614975.1 of Shewanella marina JCM 15074. Lineage (GTDB taxonomy): Bacteria > Pseudomonadota > Gammaproteobacteria > Enterobacterales > Shewanellaceae > Shewanella > Shewanella marina. The sequence continues at coordinate 2,745 of NZ_BALM01000017.1, read as the reverse complement.
AAATTTTACAATTGAACAATACGAATTAACTATGCGTTCTCACCTTCTGGCTTGTATATCAAATTATGAAAAATCCCCTAGTTAGTGTTATCGTTCCTGTTTATAACCATCAACAATATATTGTCGAATGTTTAGATTCAATTTTCGAACAATCGTATAAAAATATAGAAGTAATAATTATTGATGATGGTTCTAATGATGATTCTGTTAAAGTTATAAATGAATATATTAGCGATAAGCAATTAAATATTTTTAAATTATATACACAATCAAATCAAGGAGTCTGCAAAACACTAAATAGGGGGGTAACACTCGCAAAAGGTGATTTTATAACTATATGTGCTAGTGATGATATCTTGGTATCCGATAGTATCAGTGCAAGATTAGATTACCTTGTCAATAACGAAGACCTATTAGGTGTTATTGGTGATGCACTTTTAATTGACTCTGATTCAAATATTGTTGATTCGAGTGCAATGCAGAAATTGTATAGAGCTAATTATAATCGGTTAGTTCACAATATTGTGTATGAACAAGTGCTAAATTGGAGTGTTGTCGGGCCAACATTTATGTGCAAAAAGTGCTTGTATGATGTAATTGGCTTATACGATGAGAAATTATTGGTTGAAGATAGAGATTTTTATTTAAGATTATTAGCGATCAATAAACTCGGCTTTATCGAAAAATCGGTGGCTGGGTATCGTATTCATTTGAACAATACAAGTCGGAAATCTATAAAGTCAATCGCAAATGTATTAAACCAAGTTGCCATATCTAATATAAATCATGCCGAAAAATTTAAAGGTATCTTAAATGTATTTCTTAAAAGTCACAAGATAGACTTATATTTATTAAAAGGAGAGTTTAATTACGTAAGGTTCTATATTCTTTTTTGTGTTAGGGCTTTTCGTAAATTATCTGCACGGTTTATTTTATGCTTTCAGTCCTAGATTTAAGTAATACAGCCTTATATATATCTTCAATTATACTTGTCTTTATGATTTTGAGATCACTTTATAATGATAGATATTATAGCTATATAAATCCATTTTTTTGGCTTGGTGTATTGTTTTTTCTATATTTTAACTTGCCAGCTTTCTTTTCTAGTGACATAAATTTTTACTATAGTTGGAATATTTCCACAACAAGTATTGTTTATGCTAATTTTCTGGTATCGTGTACTGCATTATTATTTTCAATTTTACTTTATTTTAAAGCTCCGAGGTTTGATACAACAAAAGCAATTGAAATTTCTGGTTGGATTAAATTTTTTTGGGGCATAATAACCAGTTACCTATTAATTGTTTTAGCCTATAAGATATTAACCAATAATTTATTTGTAATGGATTATACTGGTACAACTGATACATATAAAATTAAAAATTTAGCTTATCTGTTAATATCAATTTCTACAATATGTTATTGCAACTCTAAGAAAATTATATACTTTGCTCCTAATTTATTAATTGCATTTCTAGATATGGCTGAAGGAAGTCGTACTACCGCTGCAATTGCATTAATTCCAATATTCATCTGTGTAGCCATTGTTAAACGTCGGATGTTTCTTGTCCCTATACTGACTATTTTTATTTTAATGTTGGTTGTCGGAATAGTTAGAAGTTCAAATGTAATATCAGATGTACCTTGGTATTTAAATGCAATAGGTGAGTTTAGAGAGACCTATATTACTCTGCCTATGTATATCTTAGATGATAAGTTTACTTCTGATGGTACATTGTTATCATTACTCTCAGCTTCTTTCTTTGGTATACTACAGCCATTAAGAGAACTATTATTACAACAAGTTACCTTATCTGGAGGCTATGCTTATACTGATATTTCGAGGGGATATGGGCTTGGGTCTAATTTTCTAATGGATTCGATATATTATGGATATTCAGTCTTAGTTTTAACTTTAATTCTTTTAACTGCAACATCAGCTGTGTTGTATAAAAATATTAAAAATTCAAATATTTATACGTGTCTCATTATTGTGTCATATATGATAATATTTTTAAGGTTATCAATTAGAGAAGGTTTCTACTTAAATCTTGGGTTGACATTCTTTCTTCTCATATTTTACGCATTGCCAATTATTGCCATTAACAAATTTTTTAAATAAGCGAAATATTATATATGTTAATAAGTATACAGGTTATGAGAGGTTTTGCGGCGATATTAGTTGTATTTTATCATATATACTATATCTCAAAGCTCTATTCAGACTATAACATCCGTCATTTTGAATTGCTGCACCTTGGCGTTGATATATTTTTTATATTAAGCGGTTTTATTATGGTTTATATAATAAACAAAGGTGATAGTTTTTCGAACAATATGATTTTGAAGTTTTTAAAAGATAGGATTATTAGGATTGTTCCACTTTATTGGTTTTTTACTATAGTAATGTTTTTATCATATATATTTATATTTGATAAAGAGAAATCAATTATTGAGTTGTTAAAAAGTTTATTTTTCATTCCTTATTATGATTCTTTTAGTTTTGGTATTTACCCTATTTTAGGAGTGGGTTGGACATTAAATTATGAAATGTATTTTTATTTTTTAATCATTATATCTATTTATCTATTTAGAAGTAATTACTTCAAGCCTCTTGTTCTTAGTATGGTATTAATTTCTGTTTTTGGTTATTTCATTATTGATGATAATACCATAAGTAATAATCCATTTATTTATACTTATTTTAACCATTATTTATTAGAATTTTGCATTGGTTTGATTATA
>NZ_BALM01000018.1 GCF_000614975.1 Shewanella marina JCM 15074 | reverse complement strand
ACCAGCAACAAGGTCAATCTGGACAAGACCAGCAACAAGGCCAATCTGCTCAAGACCAGCAACAAGGTCAATCTAGTCAAGATAAGCAACAACCGATAAATAATGAAGCCAGTATGCAGGCTGATACCAAGCAAACTGACTCACAGCAACAATCTGCGCAGCAAGCTCAAGCCTCACAAGCTCAAGCGGTAAAAAATGATGCGAGTAAAGCAGCAAATGCGCTGGCACAAACGAATCAGATTGCACCTGCAAATGCGAAACCTTTATCGGAAGAATCTAAGCGCTTATTACGAATCGTCACGGATGATCCACAGGTGTTGCTGCGTAATAAAATGCAACTTGAATATCAAAAACGGCTTCAACAAGGCCAAACAGTAAGAGATGAACAACAATGGTAAAAAGATCATTTTTTATATTAGTTGGACTATTGCTGCTATTACCCACTCAGGTATTTGCTCAAACCCAAGTCCAAGCATCCGTTGATCAAAACCCCATTACAATGGGTGATTCGGTAGTACTTACCGTCAGTGTGAATGCCGATGTCGCCAATAATGCGTTTGATCCAAGTGTATTAGATCAAAACTTTATTGTCGGCCGTACCAGCATTAGTCGCAGTACCCAAGTGGTTAACTTTAGTAGCACTAAAGAAACTAACTGGCAGGTATTACTCCTACCCAAACATCAGGGTAAGTTAGTTATTCCGGCATTTAATATTGCCGGGGATTTGAGTACACCTATTACCTTAGATGTACTCAAATCCGGCACTAAGACTGCACAAACACAAGCAGTATTTCTTAAAGCCACCATTTCGAGCCATCATGCTTATGTAGGACAACTATTAACTTATAAAGTTAAGTTGTACCTAGGTAAAGATCTGCTGCGTGGTGTCATTAATGCACCATTATTAACCGATTCAGATATTCAGCAATTAGGCGAAGACTTAGACAAAATAGAATTAATTAACGGCAAACGTTATCGAGTAATTGAGCGTACTTACGGTATCATTCCACAACATGCAGGCACAGTTAATATTCAAGGTGCTACATTTAATGGTGATATTGCCGCCGATACCGACCAAAATTTTGGTATGTTTGGCTTTAATAGTAGTAAACCTGTGCAAGCCATCGCCCCGCAAGTGCAGCTAGACGTTAAAGCGCAACCTGCCGACTATAAAGGCCAATGGCTCGTTGCTGATATGCTGCATATCCAACAAAAAATGGATCACAAAGGTGATTACCAAGTTGGTAACCCAATCACCCGTACTATTACCTTAACTGCGGTAAATGCTGATGATGCAAGCCTAGCGGATATCACCGTTCCCGCTGTTACTGGTATTAAAAATTACCCAGAAAAACCAACAAGGCAAACTGCTGTTCGTGAACAAAAAGTGATTGCTCAATTATCACAGGTCGTTGCAATGGTACCGACTAAAGCTGGTACCTATACCCTACCGGAAATAAAAGTCCCTTGGTGGAATCCGCACCTGAATAAACAGCAATTTGCAACGCTACCAGCGCAAACTATCACAGTAAAACAAGGTGATGCACCGTTAATACCACAAGTGACAGCACCGAGTGCGCCACAAGTCGCAACACCAACAGTAACCAAGCCACAAACCAATGAGTCAGTCATCGTTGAAAATGGCATTTGGCCGTGGGTGAGTTTAGTGTTTGCTATTCTGTGGTTAGTGACCCTAGCACTTTGGATTAGAGCTTGTCGCCAACAAACTCAAGCGCCAACAACTCCAGCACCAGTGGCAACTCAACAAGATCTAAATCAATTAAAACAAAATTGGGTACAAGCATGTAAGCAGCAACAAGTCGGTGCTTCATTAATGGCATTACAGCAATATCTAAGCCAGTTACATCAAGAGCAACTGTCGCTAGCGCAAATTGCCGCTCAATCACCACAACTTGAACAAGCTATCACTGAGCTACAAGCTCAGGTTTATGCTAAAACTCAAGTTCCAGCAAACTTTGATGCATTGATAAGTGCCGTTAATGATCATGTAAACAATAAATTACGCACACAAGGCTCAACACTACAACCGCTCAATCCGTAACTTTAGTCTACTTTTCAAGCAACTAAATCTCGTTTAAGCTACCTAATTATTAGCATATAAAAATAATTAGGTAGCTGTGCGAAATAAAATTCCAGATCCCTCGGTCAATTCTGACATGAACAGTAAACAAAACCGTTACGACGCATTAGTCAGAGCCCTTCATGGTGATATATATCGCTACGCCTATTGGTTATGTGGTGATAAACATATTGCTGAAGATATCACCCAAGAAACGTTTTTACGGGCTTGGCGTGCACTTGATAGCTTAAAAGATAATAAAGCTGCTAAAGCATGGCTTATTACCATTTTACGCCGAGAAAATGCACGTCGATTTGAACGTAAACAATTTGATTATAGTGATGTAGAACAAGACACCATCGCAGATAAAACCAGTCACAGTAGTGAACAACTGACTGAACAATATCTATTAAGACGTCAAATTGGAAAGCTAGAGCTTGAATACCGAGAACCGTTACTGCTACAGATCATTGGTGGCTTTAGTGGTGAAGAGATCGCTGAATTATTAGATTTAAACAGAAATACCGTTATGACCAGACTCTTTAGAGCACGTAATCAATTGAAATCCGCTTTAGAAAATGAACACAGTAATCGAGGGCAAGCTAATGGATGATTTAAAGTTCAGACGTATCGCTTATGCAGACCCTAAATGTGCCGATGATGATTTTGTTAGCGCTAAAGCTAATGATCCGCAAAAGCAGCAATTAGTTGATGAGTTAAATCAGTTTGATTTAAAACTAGAAGACGCATTAAACATTACTCCGCCGCCCTCATTAGCGGATAAGCTATTGCTCGATCAGCAATTAAAACAGCATCAACGCGTTAAAAGCTATAAACGTTTTATCTATGCAGCAGCCGCATCAGTCGTACTCACAGCAGGAATGACATATAGTTTATTTAGTTTAGGCCCAGTTAATCTTTCTGAACATGCGCTTGCTCATGTCGCTCATGAAACCGTAGCCATGACCAGCCAAGCAGATGTTAAAATGGACATACTTAATAAAGAGTTGGCTGCAATCACCAGCAATGGCGCTCGTTTTAGCCAACAACCAGGTCGAATTGTGTATGCAAAAGAGTGTGACTTTCAAGGGGTTAAAAGCCTACATTTAGTGATGGAGTCCGACTTAGGCAAAGTTAGCTTATTTATTGTCCCTCCTGAAAAAAGAATGGAAATTGACCGCCAATTTGCCAGCAATCAACAAACGGGTACTATTTTTGAACAAGGGGATAACTATATAGTTATGGTCTCAGACAGCAATAAAGCACTATCTGATGCTGTTACCGTCATTAAATCTAGCCTAGTTTAAAACTACAATATGCTGTTCTAACTGCTTCTGTAGGTAGAACAGCAGCTTTAAACGACAAACTCTTTTCAGACCCCGCCAGCAAACCAACAAATTTGTAACTTATATTGCAAACCTGTTACGATTCAAGCACCAATAAGAATCGAAAAGAATTTAATATGAATATAGATACACCGGTGCTAATCACATTTGTGGGTTATCTGATTTTTATGATAGCCATAGGATTTATAGCTTACAAAGCAACAGACACTGTAGACGACTATATTTTAGGTGGTCGAAAAATGGGACCCGCAGTAACCGCCCTTAGTGTCGGAGCTTCCGACATGTCAGGTTGGTTATTACTTGGTTTACCCGGTGCAGTATATTTAGGCGGATTAGGTGAAGCTTGGATAGGTTTTGGCTTAGTGGTCGGAGCCTGGTTAAATTGGCTTATTATTGCTAAACGATTACGAATTTATACGGAGCTTGCCGATAACGCCCTCACCCTACCCGACTTTTTTGAAAAACGATTTGCAGATAACAGCGGCAGCTTAAAAATCATTTCAGCGGTCACTATTATTATCTTTTTCACCTTTTATGCTTCATCAGGCATGGTGGGTGGTGCCATCTTATTTGAACAAGTATTCGGTTTAGAATACACCACCGCCTTAGTCATTGGTTCAGTCATTATTGTGACATACACCTTTGTCGGTGGATTTTTTGCGGTAAGCTGGACCGACTTCTTTCAAGGATGCTTAATGCTAATCGCATTACTTGTCGTCCCCATTGCCATCTTCACACAAGTTGATAGCAATAGCCTTGATCAATTAAAGCCTGAAATGTTTGATCTCATCAGTCAAGAAACCACCTTTATTGGTATTATTTCTTTGCTGGCATGGGGACTCGGTTATTTTGGTCAACCACACATTTTGTCGCGCTTTATGGCGATTGGTAAAGTTGAACATCTGGTGGTATCACGCCGCATCGCAATGAGTTGGATGATTCTCGCATTAATAGGCGCATTGGCGACTGGGTTGGCTGGTGCGGTTTACTTTATGGATGAGCCACTGACTAATCACGAAACCGTATTTATTCAGCTTTCTAAAATTGCGTTTAATCCTTGGATTGGTGGTTTCCTCATTGCTGCAATTTTATCAGCCATTATGAGCACCATTGATTCACAGCTGTTAGTCTGTTCAAGCGTTATTACTGAAGATGTGTATCGTAAATGGTTGCGCCCACAGGCAAGCAGTCAAGAACTTATGTTAGTGGGACGTTGTGGCGTTATCGTTATTGCGATTATTGCTGTATTATTTGCATTTGATCCTAAAAGCAGTGTTTTAGGTTTAGTCAGTTACGCATGGGCTGGATTTGGGGCAGCATTTGGTCCAGTGGTGATTTTGTCACTATTTTGGAGTAATTACAGTAAAAATGGAGCGATTGCGACCATTATTGTTGGTGCTGCAACCGTTATAATCTGGAAGCAAATGTCTGGTCAAATTTTTGATATTTACGAGATTGTACCGGGCTTTATTCTAGCCATGTTAGCTGGATTTATCGTGAGTAAGCTTTCTCCAGCAGATAATGCATCTCATCAAAGCTTTGCTGAATTTGAACAAAATTTAAGCCAAAACAACGACTAGTGACAATTTGATACATCAGTTAATTAAGCGCTAGTCACAATGTCTAAGAAAGCCTATCATAATACTAAGTAAACCATGCAAGCACTTGTGTTTGCATGGTTTTTATTTATTTAGTCATTACAAATCATACTAAATAAATACATGATAAAAGTTTACATTCTGATAACATATAGAATTATTCACATGCTGGTCGGAGTTGTAGCATAGCTAACGCCCCCCTATGATGCGCTCAACTATAAAAGGAGTTCACTAAATAGATTGTTTTACAACGTCTTTTAGTAATGACCTTATACAATAAGAGAAGAAGATTTATGAAGCACTTCAACAAGACATTACTTGCACTATCAATTACCCTAGCCAGCGGCCAAGCTATGGCGGCCGGTTTCCAACTTAACGCTCAATCTGCAACAGGTTTAGGCCGTGCATTTGCTGGCGACGCAGTTATTGCTGACAATGCATCATCTATGGCGCGTAACCCTGCCACTATGGCTCTTTTTGATTCAACAGCGATAAGTGTTGGTGCAATTTTAATTGATACTGACGTTACTCTTAAAAACGCAAAATACCAAAATAACATCCCAGTTCTAGGTCCAATTTATAGTAAAGACAATTTATCCGTTAATGATATTGGCGGTATGAGTGTTGTACCGAATATTTTTGTGGTACACCCATTAAATGATCAGTGGGCAGTAGGTATGGGGGTTTATTCCAACTTTGGTACCACTACTGAATATCCAGATGATTTTGCCGCTGATGTTTTCGGTGGTTTAACTAAAGTACGCAGCATTAACTTCCAAGGTAGTGTGTCATACCGTTTAAATGAACAGTGGAGTTTTGGTGCGGGCTTAGATATCATTTCCGGTTCTGGCGAGTTAAAGCGTTCTTTTAAACCATTATATCCAGAAAATAAAGCGTTAGATGTAGAGGCTGAAGGTTACGGTTTAGGTTGGCATGTGGGTACTGTGTTTGAGTTAGACCAAAATAACCACTTTGGTCTAAGCTACCGTTATAGCCCAACCATTAAAGCTGATGGCGACATTACATTCCGCGGCCAAACAAATATCGATGACACATTACATTTACCTTTACCTTCACTAGCTGAATTTTCAGGTTGGCATCAGCTAACCCCAAAATTTGCCCTTAGCTACTCTGCACAGTATATCCACTGGAGTAAATTTGACGTATTGACTGCTGATGGGTTTGAATCACCAATTAAAGAATACAATTGGCGCGACACATGGCACTTCTCTGTTGGTGGTACATACACTATCAACGATACTTGGACCGCTCGTGCAGGCTATATGTATGATATGGGCGCTGTAGATGAAGTTCAGTCAATTGCCATTCCAGATTCTGACCGTCAATGGTTCTCTGCTGGTTTAAGTTACCACTTAAGCAAGCACTCTGTGATCGATTTTGGTATGACCTACTTGATGGGTGAAGACGTACATGTCTATGAAGATATGAAAATTGGTGAGAAAACTGTAATTGCGAGTATTACGGGTACAACTCGTGCAAATGCATTCTTATACGGTATGCAGTATAGCTACAAGTTCTAATGATCATTAGATAATGAAAAAGCCGCTTTTGCGGCTTTTTTTATGCGAAATAATCAGCTTTAAGGTATGCTATTGCTTTTATATAAAGGACGATAATATGCCGCGTTCTAATACGTTAGCAGGTCTACTCTTAGGGGGTTTTATCTGTTTAGGTCTTGGCTATGCCAGTTACAATATCAGCAGTACTCTTATTAACATTAAAGCGATGGATCGCACGGTTACCGTAAAAGGTCTAGCTGAGAAAGAGGTTAAAGCCAATATTGCTATTTGGCCAATCCAATTTAATCAGGTCGATAATGATTTACCATCGCTTTACAAGAGCATGCAAGCCAAAACTGATATCATAGTAAAGTTCTTACACAAACAAGGATTTACTGATAGTGATATCACTATATCACAGCCATCCATAGACGATCGCCAAGCCCAAGGCTATGATTCAGGTAATATCAAATTTCGTTATAGTGCCCAAGTGACTATTTCACTCTACACCAGTAAAGTAGACCTACTACTTGCGACTCAGAATAAAATGGTGCAATTGGTTAAAGATGGTATTGCTATCTCGAACCAAAGCTATGGTGCAAGACCTGAATTCCTTTATACCGGCTTAAATGACATCAAACCACAAATGGTTCAAGCTGCAACCCAAAACGCCCGAGAGGTCGCGTTAAAATTTGCCAAAGATTCTGATTCTTCATTAGGAAAAATCAAAACGGCAAGCCAAGGTCAATTCAGTATTAGTCCACGTGACAGTAATACACCATATATCAAAAAGGTGCGGGTTGTTTCGACGCTGACCTATTATCTAAAAGATTAAGCCACCACTGATTAATTGCCATAAAAACAAAAAGAGCGTTTATATCACTATAAACGCTCTTTTTATCACGAATTAGCCCATTACAAGACAATACTAATCAGCTTTATTACCCCAGATATGTGCATTAACTTGCTTAACATCTGTCGTAGATGCTGCATTTGACTTAGTTGCCGTTGCACGTGGTTTGACTACAGTATCAGGCTTAACTTGAGGTAACTGAAAACCTTTGGTTTTTAAATAAAGGTATTCAACTTTTTCACGTGCCCAAGGGGTTTTACGTAAAAACTTTAAACTAGACTTTACACTTGGGTCATGGGTAAAACAACGAATATCGATTTTCTCACCTAATTTATGCCAACCATAAATGGCGACTAATTCGGTGACTAACGTCTCAAGTGTAATGCCATGTAAAGGATTATTTTTTTGGGTCACGACTCTGTCTCATCAATGTTGAAAGCGACCAACAAAGGTCGCTTTACTATGGTGTAAGCTATTATTTATTTGGATCTAATGGCTCAACAAAAAAATGTTCAGACATCATATGACCAAGCTGAGTTGACTTGGTTTTTAAATAAGCTTCGTTATAACGATTCTTACCAACTTGTAATGGCACTCGTTCAACCACTTCAATACCACAATCCTGCATCGCATTTACTTTACGTGGATTATTAGTCATTAAACGTACTCTATGCACACCAATTTTTTCCAGCATGGGAACAATCATGCCGTAAGTACGCATATCAGCAGCAAATCCTAGTTGTTCATTGGCCTCAACAGTATTAGCACCATTATCTTGTAACTCATAAGCTCTAATTTTGTTGATTAAGCCAATACCACGGCCTTCTTGACGTAAATATAAAATAAAACCCTGCCCTGCTTCTGCAACATTTTGCATAGCAGTTTGTAATTGGAAACCACAATCACAACGTAAACTAAACAGTGCATCTCCGGTAAGGCATTCTGAATGAATACGCCCTAATACAGCCTGTGAACTGTCCCACTCACCAAATGTTAATGCGACGTGCTCTTTACCTGTTTCGAGATCTTCAAAACCGTGCATAGTAAACACACCCCAAGGAGTGGGTAATTTTGAAGATGCTATAAATTTTATCGACATGAAATAACCTTAAGGCAACGGCAAATATAAATTATTGCTACTTTACTTATAAAGTAACCATTAAACATCAATATCTTACCGCTGAATTAACTATATTAATTTGCTTGCGCTCACTATCTCACAAAAATCTTAAAACGCTTTTGGTGCAAAACCGGTTACTTGAGTAATACCCATTTGACGACCAAGTGCGGTCATTGGGTGTACTACAACTAAACCACGAACAGATTTTTTTAGAGAACCCATGTCAGCTTGTTCTGCTTTGGTTAATTCACGCTTAAATGGTAATGCACGCACATCACTACCTTGCTTACCTAATTGCTTAGTTTGTTGACCTTTTACACTTGCAATACGTTTAACGACTGTGGCTATTTCACGTTGAAATTGTTTCATAACAATCGCATCACCGCGCTCTTCTGCAGCGGCTAATTTACGGCGAAAACGTTCTGCTTTGTCATTTAACTCTTGCAATTCTTGTTTAATATTCATTACTTCTACCTTGTTCAATGGCACAATTAACTGAAAACGTTAATTTCTGCCTAATTGCCGCTATTATAACAGCAACTTGCTAGGTAAAGTCACGTTTTCCGTCAAGCAAGTTATTTATCTTCTGTTAATACATGGATGACTTGGTTAGCACTGCCTCTAAAACGTAGACTGGGATCAGCAAGCTCTTGCTCAAACTTACCATCGACCACAACATCAACATACGCAATAACTTGTTGTTGCAGTTCTGATAATTGAGTCAATGTATAACCTGTCCATAACCAAATATCTTTACCAGGCACTCAGCCTTAACCCGCTTAACTAGAGCGAGAATCGCATCAAGGTTCGCTGGGAATAATGGATCGCCGCCAGACAGTGATAAACCACGATGCTTAATTCGACTATCGTTCAAATCGGCAATAATACGTTCGACCATCGCCTCATCAAATAGATGACCAGAACGAGGATCCCATGTTGTTTGATTATAACAACCTCGGCATTGATGCTCACAGCCCGCAACAAATAGAGTTGCACGAGTGCCGGGACCATTAACCACGTCCACAGGAAAATATTGGTGATAATTCATAGTAACTCCAATAATTAAGGCGCCATAAAGGCGCCTTAATCTTATTCTTTCATTTTAAAGATGTTTAACGCGACGTTTAACTTCTTCTTGCTTACCATGGTTAAATGGTCTTGCATCTGGGCTACCTAAATAGCCACATACTCGGCGGATTACAGATACGCGACTTGGCTCATGGTTACCGCAACTTGGGCAAGTAAAACCTTTACTCGTACAGCTAAACTCACCAGTAAAGCCACAGTCATAGCATTCATCAATCGGTGTATTGGTGCCGTAATATGGTACGCGGCTATAGCTGTAATCCCATACATCCTCTAATGCTTCAATGTTATGTTGCATATTTGGATATTCGCCATAACAGATGAAGCCACCATTAGCTAACTCAGGATAAGGCTGTTCAAAATCTAATTTGTCGTATGGGTTAACACTTTTCTCAACATCTAAATGGAAACTATTGGTGTAGTAACCTTTATCTGTTACACCATTGATAACACCAAATGATTTGGTATCTAGCTTAGCAAAACGGCTACATAAACTTTCACTTGGCGTGCTATACAAACTGAAACCATAGCCCGTTTCTTGCTTCCAGCGCTCAGTGGCAGCTTTCAAATAAGCCACAATTTCAACCGCTTTTTGGCGTAAAGTATCATTATCAAATAAGTGGATTTCATTACCATACAGTGCATTGATGGTTTCATGAATACCGATATAACCTAATGAAATAGATGCACGACCATTTTTGAAAATAGGTGCTATATCATCATCAGGGCCTAAACGAACACCACAAGCGCCTTCCATATATAGAATTGGAGCAACGCGAGCTTTAACACCGTTTAAGCGTTCAATACGTGTATCAAGTGCACGACGAGCCACTGCTAGACGTAAATCAAGAATACGGTAGAACTCAGCTTCATCACCTTTTGCTTCAAGCGCAATACGTGGCAAGTTCAAGCTGACTACACCAAGGTTATTACGACCTTCGTGGATAAGCTCACCATTTTCTTCATAAGTACCTAAGAAGCTACGGCAACCCATTGGCGTTTTAAATGAACCCGTAACACGCTCAACTTGTTCATAGTTAAGAATATCTGGATACATACGCATAGTTGCACACTTTAGTGCTAACTTTTTGATATCGTAGTTGCAATCACCATCTTTATGGTTCACGCCATCACGAATAGCAAATACCAATTTAGGGAATACTGCAGTTTTGCGATTTTTACCTAAACCAGCCATACGCACAGTCAACATTGATTGTTGAATTAAGCGTGAAGCCCAAGTCGTACCTAGACCAAAACCAAAAGTCACAAATGGTGTTTGGCCATTAGCAGTATGAAGTGTGTTTACTTCGTACTCTAATGATTGGAATGCATCGTGACACTCTTTTTCAGTTTGCGCTTGAGCAAATGCTTTTGGATCGGCAATTTCCCACGTTTGCGCAATTTTTAAATGCTTGTCGTAACTCTTCTGTACGAATGGCGCAAGTACTTCATCAATACGGTTAATCGTAGTACCGCCATAAATATGGCTCGCGACTTGCGCAATAATTTGTGCAGTTACCGCAGTGGCTGTAGAAATTGATTTAGGTGTTTCAATTTCAGCATTACCCATTTTAAAGCCGTGAGTTAACATGCCGGCTAAATCAATTAGCATGCAGTTAAACATAGGGAAGAATGGTGAGTAATCTAAATCATGGAAATGGATTTCACCATTTTCATGAGCACTTACGATATCTTTCGGTAAAATGTGATTAGTTGCATAATGCTTAGCCACAATACCAGCAAGTAAATCACGTTGAGTCGGAATAACTTTAGAATCTTTGTTGGCATTTTCATTAAGTAAAGCTGCATTGCTTTGCTCTACTAAACCACGGATCTCAAGGTTTAAACGACTTGTTGCTTCACGTCGAACATCACGATCATGACGATATTCGATATAGTGTCTTGCCAGTGTTTTATATGGTCCTTCCATTAACTGGTTTTCAACCATATTTTGTAAGTCGTGGATCTCAACTTCTTCTACACCACTAACTAACTGAGTGATATTCGCGGCTACCGTTGCTGCATACGATTCATCCTTAATTCTTGCCGATAATGCTGCTGCATTAACTGCGTCTTTAATCCTTGTTTCATCAAATTTTGTGCGGCAACCGTCGCGTTTGATCACTACTGGCATTCTAAACCTCTTTCAAATGTTCTTAGTTTAGTCACACTAGATATAGTACGCTAACTGAACATAACCACAAGATGTTGCGTATTAAGCTACAAACTTGATTTGAAAACATTGATCTAGATCAAGGATTGAAACAAGTGAGATAAGAAGCAACCATTCAGTTGAATAACAGTAATATTATCTATTTCAGCTATTGACCGCGCACAAAAAAAGGGATATTGCAGCAATTTTTGAGTGCTAAAAATCAGGGTAAAAATGCAAATGACTCTCAATTATTTTGCCATTATTGATACAAGAGAAATGAAGTAGTTTTGCGAAAAAGAGGATACTCCCCACTACCCTGCATAACAAGATAATGGGGATAAATTATGACGAAATCTTATTAGCGAAGAAGACTTAAATTATCGCTTTTAAATGATGCGCCACTTCATCAACTGCTTTTTCACCCGCTGCTATTGCTTCAGCTGCACGATGAAATTCCATCGTGCCAATATCAGACACATCTGGAGTAATACAAATTTCAGGTGGATCACCCATCAAACGAGCGCGTTTATGGCGTTGCTGTAAAATATCCATTGATTGGGTCATGACCGCTAACATGCCCGGATCTGATTTATTACTCGGCGTAAACTTATCTGAAAGATTAGAAATATAGCCTTTACCACGCGCTAATAAATCCATAAAGCCTGTTTTTTGGTGTTCATTAGCTAGCAGTTGTTCTTCTTTAGACAAATTACTGCAAGCCATATCAACAGGTAATACCTGCATTCGGTCTTTACGTTGACCATGTAGATCGACGGCAATAACCACTTCAGCACCTAATGCTCGAGCGACTGAAACGGGGATTGGATTAACCACTGCGCCATCAACTAACCAACGTCCACCTTGCTTAACTGGCGCTAAAATACCCGGCATTGAACATGATGCCCGCACTGCATGGCGTAAATGCCCCTGTTTAAACCAAATTTCTTGACCTGAATAAAGATCAGTTGCTACCGCAGCAAACGGATGATTCATATCCTCAATGTTGAGATCACCAATATGACTTTCTAAAACATCAAAAACTTTTTCACCACCAATTAACCCGCCTTTACGCCAGCTTAAATCCATCAGGCTTAATACATCCCAGCTACTAAAACCACTTACCCACAGTTCTAGATCCTCAAGATGGCCTTGGCTATAAGCAGCGCCGACTAACGCGCCAATAGAACATCCAGCGACCTGCTCAGGAAATATTCCTAATTTTGCAAGCCCTTTTAATACACCTATATGTGCCCAACCTTTCGCTGCGCCACTGCCTAGCGCGATACCCACTTTTGTCATAGTTTTAATTTATTACCATTTATAAGTCACCAAATATATTAGTCACTTGATTGTTAGTCAGTTACTTGTATTTTAAAGCTATTTTTACTCCAGTTTAGCGGTAAAAGCTTACACTAAAATAATTTTTTTTAAATTAGTCATTCATCATCATTAATCACATAGCTCAAGCTCACTATATGCGGTATAATGCGCGGCTTAAATTTTTTAGGAGTACACCTTTGCAATTTTCCGATTTTTCGTTAGATAAGCGCCTGCTTCAAAGCCTTGGTCATATGGGTATTGAAACCCCAACGCAGATTCAACAACAAGCAATACCTGTAGCATTAACGGGTAAAGATTTGATGGCGTCATCGAAAACAGGTTCTGGTAAAACACTTGCTTTCTTATTGCCAGCCATGCAAAGAGTGATCTCGACTAAAGCATTAACTAAACGCGATCCAAGAGTCTTGATTTTATTACCTACTCGCGAACTCGCTAATCAAGTATATAGTCAATTACGTTTACTTGTTGCTAATACTCAATATAAAGCAATCAGTATTCTAGGCGGCGAAAACTTTAACGACCAAGCTAAAGCATTAGCTAGAGATCCTCATTTTATTGTGGCGACCCCAGGTCGACTTGCAGATCATCTACAGCAGCGCCATCTATTTTTAGAAGGTCTAGAGCTACTGATCCTAGATGAAGCGGATCGTATGTTAGATCTCGGTTTTGCAGAGCAACTTAAAGCAATCAACACCGCGGCTAACCACAAACGTCGTCAGACATTGATGTTTTCAGCAACTCTCGATAATCAACAGGTGAACGAATTTGCGGTTGAATTATTAAAAGAACCTGAGCGTATCGCAATTGGCTCAGCACACAGTGAACATTTAGACATTAATCAATCTTTTTATCTATGCGACCATTTAGATCATAAAGAAGCATTGTTACTTAACTTACTTAATGCAGAGCAGCATAAACAGATTATTATCTTCACTGCGACTCGACAAGATACTGACCGTTTAGCAAGTAAGTTAAAAGAAACAGGGTTAAATGCAATTGCTCTTAGTGGTGAATTGAAACAAAACACCCGAAATCAAATCATGGATAGCTTTAGCCGTGGCCAACAACAAATTTTGGTTACTACCGATGTCGCATCACGTGGTTTAGATCTATTAAACGTATCATTAGTTATCAACTTTGACATGCCAAAGTTTGCTGAAGAATATGTGCATCGTATCGGCCGTACTGGTCGTGCAGGCGCTAAAGGTGATGCAATTTCATTAGTTGGTCCAAAAGATTGGGTTAGCTTTAATAATGTGCAAAGCTTCTTACATAAAACATTTGAGCTTTCAACCGTTGCAGGTTTAGTTGGTAAGTTTAAGGGCTTAAGAGAGAAGCCAAAGCAAACCCTAAGAAAACCTAAAGCGAATAAAGCAAAGGCGACCAATAAAGGTTCAAATACTGCTGGAGCAGCTGCGCCACAAAAGAAACGTGACCGACGCTTTATTACTGGTGTTGATGTTGGTGATGCGCCAATGCGTAGAAAACCTCAATCTAAGTTACAAGAAACACCTGAAGATTAATCTTCAATTTGTAACCAATAAACGCCGCATTCATTGCGGCGTTACTTTTGATTATAACATCCAAAGCTTCCCCCTTCGTCTTTAAGCCATTTATCCCAATCTAGATCCAATACCAATTAGATTAAAGATATGACCTATTTAGAGCTTATCTGCCTTTTCAGTTCTAGGCGCATTGATGAAGTAGCGGCTATTTTCCTTTAAAATCAATACAATAAAGAAATAAAAAGGCCTAATAGGCCGGATTTCAAGGCTCTGCATACTGCGTTGAACATTTTAACGACTACACGAATGTGGTAACAGACTGTATTGCACGACGATATGGATATCGGAGGTAGCGTAACGCAGGAGCCGTTATCGAAGAACAAATACTGACCGAGTCTACAGCGCCTTGAATTTCCGCTGAATGCCCCCTTCTTAATATAATTGGTATAAGCAATTTATAACAACATTAGCCAAGCACTCGCATCTTCAAATTGGTTTCGTGTATAATGCCTCATTATCGATTTTATTAAGGTTTATCATGAGAGTTTGTGGCGTTGAATTAAAAGGTGGCGAAGCCATTATTTGTCTACTTAATTACGATAAGGACACATTTAATGTGCCTGATTGTCGCCAACAGTCTTTTGCAATATCAAATTCTGCAGAAACTGAATCAATTCGTGAATTCCATTTTGCGTTCAACAAATTAATGCAAGATTATCACGTAGATCAAATCGTGATTATTGAGCGCGAGCAAAAAGGTAAATTAGCAGGTAGCGCGACGAGCTTTAAATTAGAAGCTGCGATTCAGTTAGGCGACTTACCAGTTACGCTAATGAGCCCTGTTAGCGTTAAAGAGCAGAATAAGCGCAACCCACCGCAAGTTGATTTTGATGGTTTAGACCTGAAAAAATTCCAACAAAATGCTTTTGAAGTTGCTTTTGCTTTCCAAAACAAATGTATTTTCACTAAAGCCTAATATCAATTACATAATTATTAGACTTAATGAGATAAAGCCAGAACTAAACTGTTCTGGCTTTTTTACAGGCCAATATGACACAGTTAACTTATTTAAATCACTACCCTGACTCAATCAAACAACAAGTTTTACAACTTATTGAGCAAAATAAACTTGGAGCGACACTAAAACGCCGTTATCCGCAAATTCATCAACTTGGTACTGACAAAGCCCTGTATCAATATACCCAAGCGATAAAACAACAATATCTCAAGCAAGCGGCCCCACTTTCAAAAGTTATTTTTGATGACAAGATTTCATTAACGCACCAAGCACTTGGGTTGCACTCATATCGCCCTCAGGTACAGGGAGCTAAAACCAAAACCAAGAATGAAATTCGGATATCCGCTCGATTAAAACGCGTGCCAGAACCACTTCTGCGTATGGTTGTTGTGCATGAGATTGCCCATTTAAAAGAGAAAGATCACAATAAGTCTTTCTATAAACTGTGTTGTCATATGGAGCCGGATTACCATCAACTTGAATTTGATCTTAGACTGTTACTCACTGCCATCAGCATTAACGATAATCCTTATTGAGCTGAGTTAAACGGATTAAGTAAATTGTGAGCCACCACAAATTACACAGAAATATCATTGACTGATAATTATTTTCATTTACAATCTCGTTAAAGCCTTCTTAGTGAGCTAGTGATGACGATGGCAACCCTAACAGAATTATCAATCAAGCAGTCAAAATACCAATATAAGCTGGAAAAGTATCAGCACAAACTTAGCCTATTACCTACCAAATATGATAATCCTTTAAAGATCTTAAAAAAGACCTTTAAATATCGATATAAAATTCAAAAACAGCTAACTAAACTCGCACTTTTGAAACGGCAAATGGTCGAACATAACTCGGCATTGATAACAGCCAAGAACATAGTTCAGCAGCCAGTAACGGCAGTATTATCAGAACCACAGCAGCATAAATTTTACCACCTTGATGCCATTGATATTAAGGTGGCTCAAACCGAGATCGAAGCAGAAAGTTGTCAGCAAGGACAATGCAATATCAATCGACCATGTCGAGCTAAACCTTGCAAAAATTGCCCTGCTCTACAAGGATTAGCCTGTCGCTGCGCCATTAAGAGAGCACAACGAATGCAATAAAAAACCGCCAAGCGGCGGTTTTTATGGTTAACACTCGTATGAGTTAATCATTAACTCAGTGTCATCATCAATTTTCGAGACTTAACCAATTGCGCAAATTGAGTTCGCTCTGCATGGTTTAAACCATTTTCCATTGGGATTTTAGCAGTCATAGGGTTAACTGGATGACCATTAATCAAAAACTCATAATGCAGATGTGGACCAGTTGTTCGGCCGGTATTACCTGAAAGCGCAATCACTTGACCACGGCTAACATGTTGCCCTTTCTTAACTAATATCTTTGATAAATGTAAGAAACGAGTTCGATACTTGCCACCGTTATTAATCACCACATAAGTACCGGCATATTTATGATGCGGTACCACTAAAGAAACAATACCATCACCAGTAGCCAATACTTGAGTCCCAATTGGCACAGCAAAATCAACCCCATTATGAGGAGCAATTTTGCCGGTCACAGGATGTAATCGATGTGGGTTAAACTTAGAGCTAATACGGTACATATGAGCCAATGGTAAACGTTGGAAAGCCCGAGTTAGGCTGTGTCCATGTTCATCATAAAAATTACCATCAGTAAATCGATAGGCACTATATACTTGCTTACCAGAAGCAATTTCAATGCCTAAAATATGACTTTCACCGGTTGCTTCACCTTCAACATATTGCTTTGAAAGCACCACAGAGAATTTATCACCCGCACGTAAGTCGCGACTAAAATTAATCTTCTCTTTTAATAATGATTCAATATGTTGTATTTGCGCAGCTGACAACCCCGCCTTTTCAGCTGACAGGTAAAATGAGCCATGAATATCTCCAGTGACAACATGTTGTTGCCAGATACCTTTGATTTCTTGAATTTTAACGTCGTAACTACCATCACTTGCTCGAGTGAAAATAGCCTGTTTAGCGGCGCTAAAACGTAATTTAAGTTTATTAAGCTGACCTTGATCGTTAACCCAAAATTCAATGCGATTACCCGGCATAAGGGTATCTAGCACTAACACATTTAAATCAGCTTCTAAGACCTTATACATCGTCTGTTGATCAACACCAGCTTCAGCAAATAACTTACTTAATGTGTCGCCATTCTCAACGATTTGATCAAAACTGGGGCCAGCATTCATGGTTAACGATTGCGGTAAGGGATCCGCTGCGGGAGCAGTAAGATGAGATAAGTCAATCGCAACAGGAATACGCTTATCTAATTCAAAATCTTGACGAGGCCACAATAGCGCGATGCCAACAACACACCCACCAATCATTAGCAGCTTTTTTTGTTTGGCGGTTAGCTCTTGATAACGCAACTGCGACATTTTTAACCACTTGGTTTTACCAAATTGCAATTTTTTATTCACCCTTTAACACAATTAATGATAAATACAACTTTATGAATGAAAAAATTCAGAACAATATGCTGCAGACGTCACGTTATACCAAAAAATTAAAGGATGAAAAAGCACTAATATTATGATTTAACAAATAACTCGTGCTCTATTGATCTATGTAGGTGTATATCCCTAAACGACTTAAGTTGAATAACTCAGTGGTAATTTAACCTGCTCTTGACAAGGTATTGATTACAGTTAATGGTTTAAAATCAATAACCAGTATAAAACAGGTTAACCTGCATCAAAGAATGCCTTCAGCAAGCCCATTTCTTTGTTATATCTATTTAAAGGGAATGCGATTCCTGAATAGATGCGCTTAGAATTGAACTTGCTTGAGTGCGTCTAAAAATAGTCATTTCAGCTTGTTTGAGTATAAACAAATTGATTATCTAACTTACTCATACCAAGACCATTCATCTTAGTCACTTTAATTTGATTAGGAATACGTTCCTTCATCGCCTCAATGTGGCTAATCACACCAATGGTTTTACCTGTAGCATGTAAATTGTCTAAGGCATCTAATGCCATATCTAATGTTTCACTATCTAAAGTGCCAAAACCTTCGTCTAAAAATAGCGAATCAATGCTGGTTTTATGACTCACCAAATCAGACAGCGCTAACGCTAACGCCAAGCTCACCAAGAAGCTCTCCCCACCGGATAACGTTTTAGTATCGCGC
The DNA here is from genome assembly GCF_000614975.1 of Shewanella marina JCM 15074. Taxonomy (GTDB): domain Bacteria; phylum Pseudomonadota; class Gammaproteobacteria; order Enterobacterales; family Shewanellaceae; genus Shewanella; species Shewanella marina. The sequence continues at coordinate 54,447 of NZ_BALM01000018.1, read as the reverse complement.
ACCGCATCAGCTTGCCAAAGATCCAATACCTCTAACGCTAAATTATCAGAGTCCTTACGTGCCAACTGGTAACGGCCATGTAATCTTGCCAACTGATTATTGGCTAAGAAGACTAAATGCTCCAAGGTCAATCCTTGAGCAAATTTACGGAACTTATCGCCACTTTTAGCACCAATTAAGCTATTAAGATAACTGGTATCATCATAGTGTTGTTGGGCTTGCTCAATTTGAGTCAATAACGTTAACTGCTGTTGCCTATATTGTAGATCCAACTTAAAACGCTCCTCCAATTGAGTACGCTTAACCGTTAAATCTGTTGCAATCGTTTCAAGCTGCTGCAATTGAGCCATCACTTGAGTCAATGAAGACTGCTGGTATAGCTCGCTGTGTTTATCAGCGCGTAATTGTGTTAATTCATTATCAACCATCGCAAGCTTAGTCTCTAACGCTTGTTGCTGCTGTTGTAATGATTGTTTTAACGCTAATAGCTGATGTTTTACTGCTTCATCTAATAAGGCAGCTTTAAAAGCTTGTTCATCACTAAATGGGCTATCTTCTATCGCTTGCAGCCATGTTGTTAGTAACCGCTCAATTAACTGACCTTGTTCGGCTATTGAACTATTAATATGATTCAATGCACCTTGTAACTGTGCCAATTCGGCAGTGATTTGATTAACACGACGCTCTATTTCTATCTGTTGCTGGCGACGTGCAATCAATCTCTGTTGACTGGCCTCTAGTTCAGTATCAACTACTTTATCGGCAAATAGAGCATGTCTCTCATCTTGAGCTTGCTGTTGCAAAGTCTGTAATTCGAGGACTTGCTGTTGATGTTCAACAAAAAACTGCTGCAACTCATCAAGTCGTAGCTCACAATGTTTCTGATCGGCTTGTAACTGGGTCAATTGCGGCTCGGTTGTGGCTAATAATTGTTTTGCCTGCTGCCATGCCAGTAATTTGGTTTCTAATTGCGCTAACCACGGCAATAACTTATCCACATTAGGTAAGGTTAAACCGTGGCTTTGCATTATCGTTTGATAATGCAGTAATTGTTGTTGTTGTTGGTCACAAATCCTCTCAATAACAGAGCTGCACTCACTCAATTGCTGCACTAATTGCAGCAAGTTAGCTTCGATGGTACTTGCCTTATATTTTATCTGTTGGATCTGCTCGGTTTGCTGATATTGTTGGCGCTCTACGACTAATAATTGCTGCGTAATTTCATTCACAGAATCAAGCTGCTGCACTAATGATTGCTTAATTTGATTATTTTGGTCCAAATATTGTTGTAAAGCGGCATTATCATCAATATCCAGCTTAACCGCTAATGTTTGGCAAGTTTGCTGCCAATGCAATATCAGCTCCTGACATTGCTTATCAACAGCATCAATTCGAGAGACTAAATCATCGATATAAGTCTGTTCATTTTCACATTGTAATTTAGCAGCTTTACCTTGATCGGTAATTTGAGCAACTTGCATCTCCAAGTCAGCTAACTCAAGTTGTGCTACAGATTGGTCTAAATCTGAGTATTGTGTCACCAATGGATGCGAGGTTGAGCCACATAATGGACAAGCTTGATCCGCTTGCAGTTGCGCACGCAGCAGGGCCAAGTCCATAATTTGGCTTTGTTGTTCAACAATAATCTTCTGCTTGTCGAGCAATGGTTTTATCGATTTGTATTGCGTCAGCAATTGTTGTCGTTGCTCACCAAATTGCGCTAACGTTTGCTGATGTTGATTCAAGCTTTGGTTAAGCTGACTTAGTTGTTGTTGGAATTCAGCATAATATTTATGTTGCTGGCTTAACTCATAACGCTGTTGTTCGCTATGCTGTATTTGCTGCAATTGTTGCTGTAGTTGCCCCTGTGTATGCTCACCCAATAGCTGCTGCTGTTGTTGCTGTAATTGCTCAAACTTATCTCGTTCAATAACAAAAATATGTTCCGCATTGCTCACTTGCTGCAATATCTGTGTCTGTTCAGCTTGTAGATTTTGTTGAGTCACTAACAGTTGCTGGTTTTTTGTTTGCTCTTGGATTAACTGTTGTTGCTCTGACTGCATAAAAACAAATGCTTGCTTCCAGCCACTTAATTCAGCCGTAAGTACCTCACCTAATGCAAAATCAGTCACGGTTAACTCTGCTGATTGTCGCTTAGTACTTAATTCAACTAATTGCTGCTGTAATGACTGGTGCTCTGCTTGCGCCGCTAACTGTGATTTTTTAAGTTTATTACCCGTTAACGTTAATGTTTCACCTTGCTGGAGATATTGCTTAATTTGAGTATCTAATGGTGCGACTTTTTTAGCCGTTACCTTTAAATTGGCATCATCGAGCTCTGCTTGTTCAACATCAACTTGTGCTTGTTGTAAAGCTGATGTTTGCTGACTTAATTGCTCATTATGAGCATTTATTGTCGTTTGTTGTTGCTGTAACTGCTGCTGCAACTTGGTCGCTTGTGCCTGCTCTTCTTGTAAACGCTCATATGCTGATCGTAATTGTTCTGCAGGCTCACTTAATGCAATCTGGTCTAACTCAGCCTGATGAACATGTTGGCGTTCAGTTAATTGTTGTTGTTCAACTTCAATTTGCGCTTTGGACGTTTGCCATTTTTGAAATTGCTGCCACCAATGTTGCTGTAATTCGAGTTGTTGCTTTTGCTGTTTATGCTCAGAAAGTTGTTGATTAATCTCAACAGTTTGCGTTTCTATCTGTTGCAACTGCTCATCGGTTAACAGATCAAAGCCAGCATTTTGCTGCTGCAGTCGCTGCAATTGCTCTTGCGCTTCTTTATTTACTTCAAACACACGGGTTGAAATTAAGCCATAAATTTCAGTCCCAGTCAGTTGCTCTAGCAATTCAGCACGTTCACTGGCGTCAGCATTTAAAAATGCAGCAAACTGCCCTTGTGATAGCATCATCGACTTGGTGAACCTATCGAAGTCTAAACCTGTTATTTGCTCAATTAACTGCGCTTTGCTTTTAACTTGTGATGCTAATATTTCACCATCATTTACTTTGGCAAGTTCAACCTGTGCATCTTGTAAATTACCATCGCTCTTACCGCGAGAACGTCGCTGACTCCAATAGGCACGATAAGCCACGCCTTTGACTTCAAATTCAACCTCTGCAACACAATCTGCTTGGCCACGAGTCATTAACTCGTTACTGGTTTTAGAGATATTGCTTAATCGTGGTGTACGATGATAAAGCGCCAAACAGATAGCATCTAAAATACTGGTTTTACCAGCACCGGTTGGGCCAGTAATTGCGAATAAGCCATTTTGTTCAAATTGACCAGTGGTAAAATCAATCTTCCACTCACCTTGCAAAGAGTTAATATTCTTTAAACGAACCGATAAAATTTTCATTCTGCCTCCTTGCTTTGTACATCATTGACGACTTGACTGAATAGTTGTTGCAACCGCCCTAAACGTTGCTGCTCTGGCTCTCCTTCAAAATGCTCACTGGCGAGACGTCGATCAAATACCTGCTGCACATCAAGTTCCGCAAGCGTTTCTTTATGTTGTTGTTCAATCGCTTTAGTTTGCGAGTTACGTTGCCGCGTCAACTGCAACACTTCAATGGGCCTATCATCAATTAACTGTATAATTCGTTGCTGCAAGTCAGTGAGATAATCTTGGGCTTGCACTTGTACACTCAGCCAGATGGTTTGCTCACCGCTTATGTCGATATTATCAAGTTCAGTCTTAATAGAGGCTAAATCGCCTTTGATATAATACAGAGGTTGAAAAGTTGGGATTTCGATTTCACTAATTACGGTTTGAGCTGCATCAAACTCAACCAACATCAGTTGCTTCTGCTGCTTTAATTCATCAAAACTCAACGGAATAGGTGAACCGCTATAACGGATATGTTCTGTTTTAGCGACTTTTTGCATCCGATGGATATGACCTAGCGCGATATAATCTGCTGCAGGAAAATGATGAGCATTAAACGCATCTAAGCTACCAATATAGATATCACGCACTGAGTCTGATGTTGATGCGCCCACTGTCGTTAAATGGCCTGTCATGATAATAGGCAAGGCTGGAGAATATTGAGCTGCTAACGTTTGTGCCTGTTCAAACAAGGTTTGATAATGAGTCGCGATGGCATCACCTAAACGCTGCTGCTTTTGTTGCTCGCTCTGCCCAGCTTCACTTAGCACCATATCTCTTGGTCGTAAAAAAGGCACCGCGCAAATTACCGCCCCCGCCTTACCCGTGCGATCATCAACGCAAAATACTTGTTTATCAAGGTTATCCGATGCTGCTGCAACTACATGAGTATTTAGACACGCGAGCAATGACTCTGATTCATTTAGTGTTGCAACTGAGTCGTGATTACCTGCAACAATAACTAACCGACAATTAACGTGCTGTAATGCCACAATGAATTGGTTATACAAGGTGCGAGCATAGCTAGGAGGTGTACCTGTATCAAAAATATCACCAGCCACAATCAGTAAATCGATTTGTTGCTTAGCAATAATCTCAATTAACCAATCTAAAAAAGCTTGATGCTCGGCTCTTCGGCTCTTACCAAAGAATGATTGACCCAGATGCCAATCTGAAGTGTGTAAAATGCGCATTAACAGCAAGTTCTCGTCTTAAGTCTTCGCCATAGTATGAAGCAAACAACTATAAAACAAAATCTTGCAGCTAATGCATGAAGACTATTTAACCAAAATAATCAAATAATAACTTGGCGCTCATCATAATCGACATAGTCACAACCAAAGGCTTAATCACCTTAGTCCCCTTACTCACCACCACTTTTGAGCCTAAAGTTGCGCCAATCGCTTGCCCAACTAGCATCAAGCCCCCTAACACCCAAACGACTTTACCGCCTAGAGCAAAGAAAATTAGTGATGAGATATTGGTGGAAAAATTCAGTACTTTGGCATGCGCAGTGGCTTTCGCTAAACCAAAACCCGCTAATGAGACAAATGCTAAAGCGAAAAAACTGCCTGTGCCCGGTCCAAAGAAACCATCATACACGCCAACACCTAATGCAGCGGTAAAAGCAAACACAGTTGGCGTTAATAGTTGCTGACGATCATCATCTGACATATTTTTTGAAAATAAAAAGTAGCCACCAATAACCAACATCAGTATCGGCAAGATACCACGCAAAATTTCAGCATTAATCTGCTGCACTGCAATCGTGCCTAACGCAGAGCCAACAAAGGCACACGCAATTGCTAATTTAAGATCCTTTAATTTCACCAGGCCTTTACGAATAAAATAAAAACTTGCAAAAAAACTACCACCACAAGCCTGTAATTTATTGGTTGCAAGCGCTGTTGCAGGGGACAAACCTGCCCACATCAAAGCAGGAATCGTTAATAAACCACCACCACCAGCAATAGCATCAATAAAGCCCGCTAACATAGCGACTGCAAATAAAAGTGCGGCTAATTCAAAAGTTAGTTCAAACGTCATATTATTTTATAGGGAACAAATGGAGTTAGATGATGTGAGCGAGTATACCTCACTTTAGACTGGCATTAATCAAGCAAATGATATTTATAAAAGCACTAACAAAGGGTTATTGCCCTTTGTTAGTATTTAATTACCTTGTCTAGCTAGAGTGATTGCGCTAGACGCATTGCACATTGGCTATGTCTAAACTGTAACTCAACCAAGTCCATTACCGGATTAACAATTTCAGCATTTTTTACACGCCATTGACCTGCAACCATCACCGCATCCGCTTTATAGGCTCCACATAATATTAATGCTGCTAACGCATCATGCGCGCCGGAGAAGCGACACTCATCTAACTTGAACATCGCAATATCGGCTTGCATGCCCACGGCTAGAGACCCAATATCATTGCGTCCCAATACTGCGGCAGATCCCGCAGTTGCCCACCTTAATGCATCAATATGCCCCATTTCATTAGCTGGATAATGTAATCGGTTCAACAATAATGCTTGGCGTACTTCTTGAATCATATTTGAACCATCATTTGAAGCTGATCCATCAACAGCCAAACCAACTTTAGCTCCTGCACGTTCTAATGCTAATGTTTGGCATAAGCCTGAAGATAAAATCATGTTCGAAGATGGACAATGAGCAATACCCACTTTGGCTTGGCCTAAGCGGTTAATTTCTTGCTCAGTAAAATGAATACCATGGGCTAACCATACTTTATCGTGCAACCACCCCACAGACTCAAGATAATCCAAAGGTCTTAAACCAAACCGTTGCAAACAGAATTCATTTTCATCATGGGTTTCAGCCAAATGGGTGTGTAACATCACATCATGTTGTTTAGCCATTTTAGCCGCAGCAACCATCAGCTCTGATGTAACTGAAAAGGGTGAACATGGTGCTAAAGCAACTTGAATCATCGCGCCATGGTCACGTTGATGATATTGCTTAATGACCCGCTCACAGTCATCTAAGATTTGTTGATCAGTTTGTACTGCTTGCTGGGGCGGTAAACCACCGTCTTTTTCACCAAGACTCATGGAACCACGAGTTAACATCACCCTTGCTCCCATTTTATTGGCGGCATCAACCTGAATATCCATCGCTTCAGTTAGCGCTTGCGGATACAGATAATGATGATCTGCCACAGTCGTACAACCTGATAATAATAACTCAGATAAACCAAGTGTCGTGGCCGCATGCAGCATATCAGGCTGAAGCCGTGCCCAAACAGGGTACAATGCTTGTAACCATGGAAATAACGGTTTGTTTAATGCCGCCGGAAATGCGCGAGTTAATGTTTGATAAAGATGATGGTGAGTATTAATAAGGCCGGGAGTGACAACCAGCGACGATGCATCAAAAGTGTTATCTACTGCGTGTTGAGGCTTAGCGCCATTCGCAACCAGTTCAACAATTTGACCATTTTCAACGACGATACCACCACGGGCGTCAAGACCATTGGCAGTAAAGATAGCAAGAGGATTTTTTATCCATAAACGTTGCGATAATAATTGAGACATAAAAGCTCCTGTAAGTCATCCATTGATTCACAGGTACACGAGCCAGCACACCTATTAGCCACTCATGCACCGCTATGACTGCAAAACAGTCGTCGAGCATAGCAGTGACCTAAGGTGTTAATCTGCTTGTTTGATTATAAAAACATCTTGAAAAAAAAATGTGTCAATGGACACATTTTCTGCACTAAAAATAATCAGCTGATAAAAGAGCGTAAATCGCGTAGCAAAAATAAATGCTCCCGAATAAAGCCCCCTAACTATCAAATAATTGTAAAACCATCAGTTAGCTCAGGTTGTACAAATTTGAAAAACAAAACTGCAAGGGTTAATACAGATAGCATTGCAAATGTTGGCATACTCTTCTTTGTATACCCAAACGACCTAAGCTTGATATTTAAGGTCGTTTGGCTATATCACCTACACACATAATGTCATTAATCATCAAACCCAAATAGTGCCAAATATTGGCTGTTCGGCGCTAACATATATTCAAATTTTAGTACTTTTTTACATAGTTGATAAACCGTCTCACCCAATAGTTCTCTATCAAGTAATTCAAGTCGCACGAGTAAACTTGATGTATGCAATTGCTCAGCCGTTTGATGCTCACTTAGTACATCAACAAAACTCGCTACTAACCCATAGAGATCTTTTTCAGCATCACCTTCAATTTCCCAATAGATAGGATCAGCATATTGCTGTGCATAATGTAATGAGGCAATATCCATCCCTAAACCAAAGTTAACTAAAATCGAAACCTCACTATTGCATATTATATTTTTAGGGCAAATAGCACCGTGGTAGATATCCATTTGATGAATATATTGTAACGCCGTCAATAACTGCTTAAACCACAACTTGGGTTGACCAAGTTCAATAGTCGTTAACTCATCTAAAGAAAGCCCCTTAATCCAATTTCGTACAATAAAAAGATCTTGAGTTTGAGGTAACTGACCAAATGCCAATACGCGTTCAATATGTGGGTGATAAATATGAGACAGACTGCGATATAAGTTACTGAGTTTAGGCCAATGCTCAACCACATTTTTGTAGAGTCCAATGCCGCATTGATATTGACCTTGAATATGTTTAGCTAACCATAGTTCACTATCATCAGAGCAAATGATCTGTTGCTCTAATAAATAATGGTGATCAACAACTGCCCCCGTTTTAATCTCGATAGCAGTGGGTTCAACGTCACATACACCGGATTCAAGTAGCGCAGATAAATCACACCTTAAGGCATCTAAATCAATAGTACTGCCCTTTTCTGCTAACCGATACCATTGATAAATCCGAGGCTGTTGAGTTTGTTCAGCCAAATGTTTGAAGCGATAGGCATACTTAGCAATATCATTATCGATACTAATATTATTTTTAATATCAATATATTCAACATCGCCATTAGTTGACACAAAAATACAATTACTCGACCAACCACCAATACTATAACCACGTCGATGTATTTGCTGTAATCCCGTTACCGAGCGGCGCAATATTTCAAGGATCTGATATGTCGTTAGCGTTTCAGACTCAAGTGCATTTAGTGGCATGCCTCTTGGCATTCTAATCGGCAATACCAACTGCTCCCCATCCTGAATCAACGGCGCACAATATGGTACAGTGCAGCAACCAGATAATTCCTGTAAAATTTTAAACTCATTGCGTAGTGCTTGTTCATGGTGTTGTAACTGTTCAGGATCATCAAATTGCATTGGGATCAGAATTTTGAGCAGCCAAGGAGCAGTCCATTCACCCGGACTATACTCTGCTTGCCACACCTCTAAACCATGATGCATAAACAAACATTTGAGTTTAATAAAATCTTGAATGCGGTTATTGCGTTGCTCAACTAACGCCACTTGGCCAATGGTATCTAGTACTAATTCTTTTTGTTGATGCGTAACCTGATGCGCAATTGGCGCGGTCAGTCCCCACTCATTAGTTAATGCATTAATAATTTGTTTTGGAGTATAGATACTTAATGAACCGTCATCTTTTTCTAGTTCAATTTGTTCACCTTTACGGCCAGTCACGAATACCATTCCCTGACACCAAGGCGCATAAACACCAACAGGAATTTGATGCTTAACCTTACCAGCCAGCACTCGTGCCACATAATTCGCTTTTGATAAACTGTTATCAACATCGCGGCCATCTAATGACCAAGCATGTAAACCTGCATTTAAGTGGCCAATGTAGCCTTTAACATCCACTACATAAACGCCCCACTCACCCACAACCAAGGCATCTACTTCCATTGCTTGGCCTGATTTGGTCGGAATTTCAATATTGGTCAATAAAAAATAATCTTCGGGCAGCTCGTCAGCAAGCACACCAAATGCCCATCGTTCGGCTTCATTAACAGGGGTACCAAAACTAATATGTTTAGCCATACATCTCTCCTTGTGTATAACTCGATGGTAATCTGAGCGGCACAAAAAAACCACCCGTAGGTGGTTTTATATCGCTAATTTGCAATTAGCTTAGTGGTGGCAGTGATCGCCACACTCGTGGTCATGATCTTCACCAAGGTCATCGCCTTCTTGGTGCTGCATCACGCCCCAACCATCACTCATTCCGCCAAACTCTTCAGCGAATAGGTGTAATTCAGTTTCTTGCTCAACAACAGCGGCATATTCTGGGATCATCTTTAATGTAACAATCATTTCCCACTTGCCTAAATCATCATTCAGATTCAGTTCAGCTTCACAGTCTAGCTCTGATGCTAAAATTTCTGCTAATGCCGACTCAGCGTCACGTTGGTCATCAAAAACAATAAAGAAATCAATATCTAATTCTTTTGATAAATCAATGCCTGACTCAGCCATTGCCGCTAGCATTTTACCGTTATCATCATCTGGAAATTGCATAATATTACCCTAAGATTATTCTTGAACGACTTTAACCAACTCGCCATTAAACTCAACTAGATCACCCGCTACGATCTTATTACGTTTACGAGTTTCTACTTGACCATTTACCTTAACCATACCTTCACTAATGACATGCTTGGCTTCACCACCTGCACTCATTAAGCCTTGGACTTTAAGTAATTTGTATAACTCAATATATTCTTCGCCACTGCGAAGAACTAATAATTCTGCTTGTGCGCTCACAGCATTGCACCTTATCAACATAAAAACCGCGTCATTATATACCCAAACCAACTGAAGTTGCTATTTTCAGAAACACTTAATCAAGTGTAGTACTCGATATATTAATGCACAGTTGGCATTCTCAGTTGACTCAATACAAGGATAAAGTGAGGCTGATTAAGGCTTTCTTTGATGATGACAAATCAGATTTATTGAGTTTGATACTCATGCTCAAGCAAGCCCCAAAAATAATCATCATGCCATTGTTGGTCTATCTGGTTATTGTCACGCAATAAGCCTTCTTTTATAAAACCTGTCTTAATTAAAACATTGGCAGAAGCAAGATTATTGATATCTGTTAATGCTGTCACTTTATGCAATTTTAATATCTTAAAACAATAATCCAATACAAATCTGAGGCTTTCTGTCGCATAGCCTTTACCTTGCATTTGTGGACTTAACAGATAACCCACTTCGGCCTGAGCTAACTCATCTGATATGGCTCTTAAACCTGTAATCCCGACGGGCAAACCTGAATCTATCTCTTCAATAAGCAAGGCTAACCATTCTCCTGACTCAAATTGCCATGGCAAACAGCATCGATTAAATTTATTCGCTATCTGCTCTGCTGTTTCAGGCGTACGTACATAGCGATTAACTTCTACACTAGAATGCAGATCAAAAAAGAACGACCAATCTTGTTTAACCAAATAACGTAATTTTAAACGTTTCGTTAATCCATAATGCATAAGGAAACATGCCCTAACCTTGAAAATAGTCGAAAAAAATGGCAGCTATAGCTGCCATTCAACATAATCGAAATAGATTAGCCGCGGCTAGTCACTTCAAGTAGGTGGTAACCGAACTGAGTTTGAACAGGACCTTGTACGACATTTAATGGCGCGCTAAACACTACATCATCAAACTCTTTTACCATCATGCCAGGGCCAAATGAGCCAAGCTCACCACCTTGTGCGCCAGATGGACACTTAGAGTGTGCTTTTGCCACTTCAGCAAAATCAGCACCTTGATCTATTTGATCTTTAAGTGCTAAACATTCTTGCTCAGTACCGACTAGAAGATGACGCGCTGTTGCTTGAACCATATTGAACTCCTATGTTGAGTCATTAAAAACTCAATCTAAATGTAATATCTAATCAACTTAATCATTTAAGTAACTGAATGATAGATTACGATATCAAACAAAAAAGTAAACAGCTTTAAGCTGCATTTTGCTCAATCCATAAATTTATTTTAGCTTCCATCACCGCCATTGGTAATGAACCTGTTGTTAATATTTGATCATGAAATGCTTTAATATCAAATTTATCGCCTAATGCTTTTTCAGCCTTATCTCGCAACGCCAAAATTTGTAATTGGCCTACTTTGTACGATAAGGCTTGCCCCGGCAATGCCATATAACGTTCAACCTCTGCTATAACATCAGATTCAGCCATTGGCGAGTTGTCCTGCATATATTGAATCGCTTGTTCTCGACTCCAACCATGATGATGTAAGCCAGTATCTACAACTAGACGCATAGCCCGCAGCATTTCATCTGATAATTTACCAAAGTATTGGTATGGATCATTAAACAACCCCATCTCTATACCAAGGTATTCAGCATATAACCCCCAGCCCTCTTCAAATGCGGTATACCCGCCAAAACGTTGAAATTGCGGGATCCCCTGTAGCTCTTGCTTAATCGCGATTTGAAAGTGATGTCCAGGAGCAGCCTCATGCAGCGATAACGTGGTCATGCCCCACTTAGGCTGTGCTTTTAAGTTATAGGTATTAACATAAAAGATACCGGGTCTTGAACCATCCACAGCGGGAGCTTGATATGATGCCCCTGCAGCAGAACGCTCTCTAAATTGCTCTACTGCTCGAACTTCATAATCCGCTTTAGGTTGAACATTAAAATATTCTGGTAATTTTTGATTAATTGTTGTCTTTATCGAACTATATCCATCAATCAAATCTTGTTTATCTTTAAAGAAATAATTAGGATTTGAGCTTAACTCTGTAAAAAATGCCTGCAAATCCCCCTCAAAACCAACTTGCTGCCTAACGTTATCCATTTCAGATAAAATTCGGGCAACTTCCTCTAATCCTAATTGATGGATCTGCTCTACTGGCATTTGTGTCGTAGTATGAGAATTTGCAAGATGCTGATACCAAAGTTTACCATTTGGTAAGCCCCACCAACCATCGGTAGCACGTGCCTTAGGTAAATAATCTTGTTCAATAAATTGGCTTAATTGTGACAATGCAGGTAAAAGTCGCTGACTTATCATCTGTTTGTATTGTTCAGTCAACTGCACTTTATCTTGTTCACTAAAATCATTAGGAAACAGATTGATTGGCTGATAAAAAGTACTATTTTCAATATTCTCGACCTGTTGCGCGTCAATTTGACTCAAGAGTTTTTCAACTAACACTCTTGGCAACACCACTTTACTCTCAATGCCTTCATTCATACGTGCTTTGGCTCGATCTAACCAACGAATAAAGCCATCAACACGACCAATCCAATTATGATAATCTTGAACAGTATAAAATGGCTGCGCACTTGAACCCGTGCCTAACTGAACCATGGTTATAATCGGATTATAAAACTGATTCATCGGAATAAAACGCATCGGAAAGGTTTCTGCAACTAACGCCAGCTCTCTGTCGTAAATAAACATCTGATGGCTTAATTGCAGCTCTTTTGGCAATTTTATAGTATCAATTTTTTTTGCCAGTACTAGATACTGACTATTAAGCTGATGCTGTTTATGCAGGTACTGTTCAGATAAAGACTCACCGTATTGATCATTATATTGATTGACACCTACATAAGTAGCATGGATAGGTTCAAGGGCTAATTGTTCTTGAAAGAACTGATCTGCCAACGTTAAATATTGCTCTTCCGCAGTAGTGACAGATTCAGCATTTTGTTGATGTGTATTCTCACTATTAGATTCAAGGACTTTTGAACATCCCGTAACCCCCAAAATGCAATACAGTGATAACACCAATAATTTTATTTTCATCGAATTCCCTGTCTCTTTATTAATAGTTATCAATCTGTTACAAACTGAATATAAAAACTAACACAAAACTCTTGTTCAACACGATTTTGTTATAAAAAAAGCCCCATATAGGGGCTTTAATACAGTCATAAAATCTATAAAGCTACATTATGAACTCGAGCCTTCTCTTTAATATAAGAGATATAGCTCTTAGCGCTTCTGGCCGTTTTCTTATCATTAGCTGCCAACTTAGCTCTTGAGTATGCAGATTTATACTGCTTCAAGGTTAAATATGCTAGAGCCAACTCAAACTGTGCTTCACCTGGATTTTTTAAACCAGCATCAAGTGCTTTTTTAAATACAGGAATTGACGTTTTCGTTTTCTCATCTAATGCTAAAATTCGACCTTGTTTTAGGTATAACTCGCCATCGTTATCCATTTCTGCTGCCATACCATAGTATTTTGCAGCTTCTGGTAACTCTTTTGCGTTATGGTAAAAACCCGCTAAGATCTTATAATTTTTAGCATTTTTCTCAATTAAACCTGAATTCATGTGTTTAATAAAGATTTTAGATGCCTGATAAGGTGCATTGTTTTGCGCCATTAACTGAGTCAAACGGGTAATGTTTGCCGCAGTTGTTAAAAAACCACCTTTATAAGCGATATCATAAGTCACTAACGCTTTTTTGTAGTTTTCTGTAATCAGGTAAAACTGTGCTAACTGTACCCAAAGCGTACCATCTGATGGCCATAACGGCACCATAGTCTCAAGTACTCCTACAGCATTTTTATATTGCTTCTTATTAAAATAAGCAGTCAATTTCATTTGGTATAAACCCTTATCAGGCTTATCAACCATTTTTAATGCTGTATTTGCAACTTCAAGTACTTTGTCCCATTGCTTAGTTTCAGTATAAGCAACACCAATACGCTTATACACTGTTGCATCTTGCTTACAAGTAAACTTCATCCAGTCATAATAATATGGGATTGCTTGTTTAAACTGTTTTTCTTGCAATAACAAATCGGCATATAAGCGCATGGTTCCAGCGTGATCATTACCACCAAGGATATCTGCTTTAACCGCAGCACCAAGATACTTCACCGCTGTTTTCATTTTACCTTGCTCAGCATAAAAATTACCGAGCATACGATCGACATAAGCTTTATCAAAATCGTTTTTAGGGTTAGCTTCAAGAAGCACATTAATCGCTTCATTAAGATTACCTTCTTGGTAAGCCTTAAATGAACGCTGTACTTTTTTAGCCACACTTTGACCCACAGCTTTAGATTGACGCTTTTCAATCGGACACTTTTCAGCTGCAACAGCTACTGGCACATAAGCCAATGAGCCACCACACAAAGAAAGCATCAAAGCAATTGCAAGTTTATTCGACTTACGCATCTCTATTTGCCTCCTTGGTTAAGTTTAAAGTCCAACTGTACAGTCAAACCAGGCTGTTTAATGGCTTTACCATCAACAATCTTAGGCTTGTACTTCCACTTTTTAAGCGCTCTTACCGCTTCACGGTTAAATACACGCTTAGGTTCAGCTTTGATAACTTTTACATCTTCAACACCGCCTAACTCGTTAATTGTAAAGCTAAGTTGTACCCAACCTTCTTTACCATCTCGAGCGGCAGCAATTGGATATTGTGGTTCAATACGCACGATCGGTGTTGCATCACCATCACGTGTCATCATATTACCAAGTTTAAAGCCCGTGTCTGGTCCACCAGCTTCAACACCACTCATATTAAACGCCATATTAGTGTCAATATCAGAAGAGCTATCAGGCGGAGTAACATCCGGCTTAGGTGGCTGCTCTGGTGGCGGTGGTGGTGGTGGCTTTACTCGTTTTTTGTCCTGGACTTTTGAGTCTTGCCTATCCATAGTCAGTTCAATGACTGGCGATTCTTCAGAGGTGTCGGCACGTTTAGCACCGCCCCCCACAAGAAATGCCATGAAAACAAACAAGGCAAAAGTCACAGCACCACCAACTAACAGTGATACTAGTGCTCTAAGCATATTATTCGTTCCCCGCTGATACTGAAATTTTAGAAATACCAGCTGCTTTTACATTATCCAATACTTTAACAACTAGACCATGTTGTGCATCTTTGTCTGCTTGAATAAGTACAGCTGCTTCTGGAGCCTCAGCCAACATACGTTCAACGTTTGCAGTTACACGTTCGATATCAACTTGACGGTTTTCCATCATGATAACGCCGGTTTTGCTCACGCCAATGAATATATTTGCAGATGGCTTCTTCGTTGATTGTGACGCCTCTGGTTTGTTGTAATCTAAGCCTGAAGGCTTAACAAACGAAGTGGTCACGATAAAGAAGATAAGCATAATGAACACGATGTCGAGCATCGGTGTCATATCAATTTGCGCTTCTTCATCTACGCTAGAGTGCTTTCTACGTGCCATGTTAATCTCTCTCTAATGGTGCGACATGCTGTCTTTAAGACGTTGTAGACTGATTTTCATTTTGCTATCTAATCGGGTACTAAAGAATACGCCCGATAGTGCCGCGACCATTCCTGCCATTGTTGGCATGGTCGCCATTGAAATACCAGCTGCCATCATACGAGCATTACTCGTGCCATGAACTGCCATCACATCGAATACTGAAATCATACCCGTTACGGTACCTAGCAAACCAATCATAGGACAGATGGCTACTAGTGTTTTAATAATCAGCATACGTGCAGTTAAATCTTGCTTTGCTTGGGATACCCAAGCTTCACGAATGCGGTGTGCATACCAAGAAGTTGTATCTTCTCTTGCATCCCATGCGGCAATGATATCTTTATGCTGTTTTGGTGATATCCAAGTTAGATACCAAAAACGCTCAAGCATCAATACCCACATAAGAAACAATACTGCCGCAACCAACCAGAGTACGTCACCTCCGGAGGCCATGAAGCCCCTGACGGAATCCCAGATGTCCATCAGGTATAGCATCATTATGCGTTCCTCTTCTCAGCATGTGCCGCAACAAGACCTGCACTTTGTTCTTCAAGAACTTGTACGATCGACTTACTACGTGCCACAACAATTGCATGTAACAACATTAATGGTAACGCAGCAACAAGACCCTGTACCGTTGTCATCAATGCCATAGAGATACCACCAGCCATTAGCTTAGGATCACCTGTACCGAATAATTGAATACTTTGGAAGGTTGCAATCATACCGGTTACCGTACCTAATAGACCCATCATTGGTGCAATCGCAGCGAGTACTTTAATAATTGAAATACGAGCTTCTAATGCTGGAGTCTCTTTTAGAATAGCTTCGTCAAGTTTTAACTCTAATGTTTCAACATCAACATCTTTATTATCTTGATATACCTTTAAGATACGGCCCAGTGGGTTGTTACCTGGATTATCAATATTCTTACGCTGGCTATTCACTTTAGCACCAACGATATAAAGCGTAATTAAGCGCTCTAATGCAATTAATGCACCTAATGCTAGCAACGCCATAATGATGTAACCGATAGTACCACCAGCCTCAATACGCTCTTCAAAAGTTGCTTTTTGAGTGAAGATATTTAGTAACACACCTCGAACAGGGTCAATAAATAACTCAGCAGTACCACTTGTTGCAGCTTGGAAAGGTGCAACTGTGCTTACCACATAACCATCAGGTTGTTGTGATAATTGCTGAATTAAGCCAAGCTCAGGGCTATACACAACATATTTGCCATCAGTTAGTAAGTTAAAGTTACCAACTCGAGTCACTTTAGTTTGGTTAACGTTACCGTCAATATCAGTTACATTGGCATCAAACGTGACAACTTTGCCAGACTGAACCATCTCAAATAACTGAGTTTCCCAAAATTTTTCTAATTCATCGATTTTTGGTAATTGCTTACGCGCACCTAAATCAGCAATAAATGCATCACGATCAGGGTATTGAGCCGAAATGTTAGAACCAACCAGTTTACCAGCAAAATCACCAGCTTCACCTTTCACTACACCAAACATCTCACCGATATCGGCAGTAGCATCTTTAAGTGCTGTTTCTAACTCAGCAATTTTGCGTTCATTATCTAAAAAAGCTTGGTTCAAATCTTTACCACGTTGAACTTCAGCAGCTAAAGATGCTTTTTCACGTTTTAATAATGCCGCTTTATCACCACGCTCATTTTTAAACTCAGCTTCACGGGCTTTGTTCTGACGAGCTTGTTGTGAACGATCGTTTTGTACTTTTTGTAATAATTGATCAATAGATTGCGGAGCATCTGCTGCACTAACCATTCCTGATGTTAGTGTTAAGCTCGCAGCAACGATTGCGGTTGTAAGTAACTTCTTCATTATTGTGCAGCCTCCGCAGCAGGTACTGGTAATGCGAATAGATCCGGTGCACCCTGTTTACGTGCAATTCGGATACCCTTTGTTAACTCACGTAAATGGCTATCTTCTAGCTTATCCCACGCTTTAGTTTCAGGGTTAAACATCCAACCAGACTTTTGATCTAAACTTTGTGCGTATAAGCCAACACGGCCCAAATTGAAGATATCAACTAAAATATCTTTACCACCGATATTTACAGTACCTTCTTTCACTGCAACAAAGTTACCGTATTCACGCTCAATACTGTACGCGTCTAAAATTAGACGATACTTTTCAGCCAAAGAAACATTTGATGAATACAATAACTCTTTTAAATCTTGTACACGCTTAGCACGTACTTCAGAGTTGAAAGGTAAATCAAGTTGTACAAACTGTTCTAGTGCTTCAACCATCTTAAACATTAATGGCACAACACCTTGACGAAGAGAATCAACGCCATCAATATCAGCTTGAATTAAGTTCATTGTTGCTTCTTGATCAGCAACAAGCGTTGCTACGTAATCATTGTACGCTTTAAGTGATTCACGCTCGTCAACCACAGAGCCATATTCAAATAGCATATCTTGAGCTTGGTCAAAATATTTATCGACTTTCTTCTGTGATGCAGCAGCTTCAGTTTGAATCTTACCGTCTGCGTTCTGCACTTGGGTAAGTGGATCTGCAATAACTAGGTTACTACCCACTAATGCCAGTGCGCCAACCAATGCAGTAGCGATTTTTGTTCTATTGCTTACCTTGGACATAGTTCCCAACCAATTTGAAGTTAAGTAAAAGTTCTAACTTAACAGTCTAAGTCCGAATGTTAATCTGTTGTTACAGCATCGTACTAGCAATTAAGTCTGTCTTTCTATTATGTTTGTTTATTTTTATGTGTCATATCTATACCGCTATTGATATAGACCCATCAGAATCATTTCACAATCCGTTGACTTCTGTCAACATATCAGACCGCGCATTCTTTACATTTTCACAGCTTTATATACATATTTAGTTTTGAAGGGCTTTTTTTACACATTTCACAAACAATAATAATGGAGTAATTCTCAATTGCATTTAAGGTAAGCGATTCAAGATAGGCAAAACAAGTGCCAAGTGTGGAGGATATGAGGAAAGTCTCATAAATAAATTATGTCTAATCCTTTTATTTAGCGATTTATAAACAAAAACACCAAGCTCGCACTTGGTGTTTTAAACAACTATTAATAATTTTTCTATAAGTTAAAATTTATAATCAGCTTGGATATAATAAGTTCTACCGTACGAATCAGTATAACGAGGATCATAACCAACTTGGTGACCAGAACCACCACCTCTTAACGATAATGCTGGAGCCTTATCAAATAAATTATTTACACCAGCCATAACAGATAAATTATCATTTACAAAATAACGACCTTGATAATTAAATGTTGTATAAGATGGTACACGTAATTGAATATCAACACAGTCACCTAATACACCATTTGTGTATGTTACTACTGCACAACCACCTTTAGATTGGAATTGATCTTGATATCCTGAACGGTATTTAGCTATTAAAGTATTTTGGAAGTCGCCAGTAGTCAAAGTGGCACCAATCTGACTAATAACACGGAAAGTTACCGAATTATTTTCACCAAACTTACCCATGCTAGATACAAATACATCATCAGTACCTGGTAAGGTATATTCACTTTCCATCATATAAGTACCAACAAAGTAAGTACTTAAATCACCCCAACCTAGTTCATAATTATTACGAACATCCCAATCTATACCACTATTTTTAGATTTACCAATATTCACATCAGCTTGAATAATTGCAAGCTCATCTTCATTAGTAGCTAAATTTCTCTTAGTTGTAAATAAATCTCTATAAAGGGCTGGATTACCAAAAATTTGTGCTTCACTTAGAGATGAAACTTGGTCTTCCATCTCAACATTCCAGTAGTCAATTGTTATGCTAAAGTTAGAATCAGGAGCATATACAAAACCTACTGAATATTGCTCTGATGTTTCAGGTTTTAAATTAGCATAGCCTTGCGTAAATACAGAATACTGGCTTCGTCCTGATAAACAATACTGAGCTAAAGGATCTCCTGACGGGAATGGACAAGCATAACTATCGCTAGTCACACCAGACTCTTGACGAGGCTGAGCAATACCCAACATAGATGGAGCTTTAAAGCCAGTACCGTAAGACGCTCTCAAAAGTAACTCGTCTGTTACCTGGTAACGGGCACTCAACTTGTATGTGAAATCATCAAGAGTATCATTAACAGTAAAGCCGTTAATTTTATCATCGACACCACCAATAGCATCGTAGCGACCTGAGGCTGTGATTTCTAAATCTTCAATCACAGGTACAACTAATTCAACAAAACCACCGTAACTATCTCTTTCTAAGTCATATACGTCACCTGTCGATAAGAAAAGCAACTCAGCATTTTTATTTGCTTCTGATATATCTCGTTTATAAGATGTCATTCTATAATCGCCACCAAAGCCTAAATAGGCTTCCCCTGCTGGCATTTCAAATACAGGTAATGACCCTTTAAAATCTAAACCAGAAACCTCAACTTTTGTCGTATTCCAATTTCCATGATAAATTGCAGGAGCAAGAGCTTCAGCACTAGCAGCATCCAATTCACTTCCTGGAACAAATACGTTCACAGCACCAGAACTAACAACATCAACAAATTTATCTCTAATTAACCAACCAGTAGGGTAATCTTGATCTCTATCATTTGATGAATAAAATAGTCCAAAATCATAATCAAATTCACCGAAGTTACCTTCAAGCCCTGTAACTAAATGAACTGCTGTTGTATCATATTCTGTAGTACGGTTACCCGCAGGAAGAGCACGCCATCTAGCATTGACATCTAAGTTACCTGCATCATATGCAGCTTTTTCAGCATCAGTTAAATGTGGCACAATATATGTTGATACTAGATCTGATGATGCTGGTAGTGGGAAGTAACCAGTCGGATATGGAGCAATCCTAGTTGTCATGCTATTTTTAGCATAAATTGCCTCAGCATAAAGTTTCATCTCATCATTGATTTCAAACTGAGCATTTAAAAAAACGGTATCTCTTGAACTTTCAGGTACAATCTCAATCGTACTTGTATAGTCGAAGAAACAATTTGCACCTACTTGAGAATTATTTTCAGCACATGAACCATTAGTAGCCAGATATGGATTAAATGCTCTCCAGTCCCCCCCAGCCTCTCTTACGCGTGCATTTGCTGGAATAGCATTTCCAGAACCATTAAAGAAAAAATAGTCTTGTCCATTATTTTGGAATGGAATCATACCCGTTTTCGCAAAATCACGATCCTTAGACGCTAATTGCTCTTGCTCATCGTGAGTATACGATAACATGACATTGTAGCCATCAGTGTCAACATCACCAAAACCGAAAGTCATGCTCCCATTCCAACTTTCACCACCAGTTTCCTGTGGCTTGTCATATCTTGCGCTTAATTCAGCCCCTTGAAAGTTATCTTTTAATATAAAATTAACAACACCAGCAATTGCATCTGAACCATACAAGGCAGAAGCACCATCCGTAAGAACTTCCACTCTTTCAATGGCTGCTAGAGGAATACTACCTAGATCAATTGTACTACCAGAAGTTGATGGGGCAATACGCCGACCATTAACTAATACAAGTGTATATGATGCACCTAAATCATGTATAGAAGCGGTTTGTAAACTACCACCTCCTCCGCCAACAGAATCGGCGGCAACAGCAAAACCCTGCATTGATGGCAATTGTTGAATTAATTCGGCAGTATCGATGGCGCCTGAACGAGTAATGTCTTCAGAAGTAATTACTGTTACAGGTAATGCTCCTTCCATATCTGTACGTTTGATACTTGAACCCGTAACTTCAATGCGTTCAATTTCATCACCTTCTGCAGCATATACAGCTGGTGTAGTAAATGCCGCAGCTGCAGCACCTGTCATTAGGGCGTAGCGTACAGAACGTGTCAGTAAACTATTGTTATACATCTTTCGTCTCCCAGGAGTCTTTGCTCATTATTATATTTGCTTCAATTTGTACTGATTTATTTAATTACAAACTAGCAACAAATGAATCAGTTAGCATCAATAAAACACAAAGAAAACAAAGTTGCAACACCTGTATCAACAGTTAATCATATTTAGGTGCAACTAATATTGAACTTTTAAAGGAGTGATTTGTCTTGGGGTTTAGAATGATAATCTTTTAATGTGTAGTATTTTACACATTAAAAATAACCATTTTGATGTATCTTACAAGGTAAGTAGTTGAGAATTATTAGCGAATGCTTAATTTTATAAAGCAAAACCGAGGATTAACCTCGGTTTTGATATTTAGTCTATATTAGAATACGTACTGTAAACCTACAGCTACAGCATTTTCATCAGCTTGTTTCATTTGTTCTTTATTACCAACTGCATTGTCATAATTACTTAAGTCAAAACGTGCTTCTGAATAAAGTGTAATTGAAGAATCCCAAGCGTATTGTAAACCAGCAATCAATAATCGACGATTAAATTTCTCACCGTATTGATCCTGATAATGATGACTTGCATCAACTTGCTCATATGAAACAATTGGGCGAATGCCATTTTCAAATGTATATGAGGTAAATGCTGACACATCAGTGGCTTGAGGAATCAAACGGCCTATATTATCAACTTCATGGTTTTGGTTTTTATTCACACTTAATGAAGCAAATAGGCCTTTACTGAATGTACCGTATGTTGCATTCACACCATAGATATAATCAGTACCAGACATTGACTTAGTACCATTAATTTCAGTTGCGGTAATATCTGCACGGTTATAGCCCGCAGCGACAGTAACGTTATCCGTTACTTGATATTTAGCAGACAAACCAAATGAGTTATTGATTTCAACACGTACTTTCGGATCCGTTACTTTAGCAGTTTTAGGATTAACCATCTCTTGTAAAGATAAGTTAGTATCAACACTATCCTGCTTTAACTGGCCTTGTAAACCAATACTCAAATTTCCAAAAGTGTTACGATATTGAATTGCTTTATCAGCACGACCGGTACCATCAATACCACCGTCACCACCAAAAGTATAAGCGCCAGTTGCGCCGCCGCCCCAGTATTCAGTATTGTCAGTATTACCTACTACGTCATACCAAACACCCCACTGTTTACCTAACGTGATAGTACCGTATTTGTCATGAGATAAACCGACAAAACCTAAACGATTTGATAAAAACTCACTATCTTCAGTAGCCGTAATATTATTTTGACCACCATTTAAAGAGATATCTTGTTGGCCTGTAATATTAACGCCCCACTCTAATGTAGTAAACGCTTTCCAGCCATTAGTTAATTTATGTTGCGCATCGATGGTAATACGAGATGCGTTGTTTGCAATTGTTGATGTACCTGCGCCATTAACGCTTTGAGCCACTACGTTAGCTTGACCACCAATATTGATAGAATTGATATCGTCATGATAAACAGGAAGTGCGAATGCACTAGGCGCAACAAATAATGCTGCAATAGTAGATACTAATAATTTTTGTTTCATGTATCAAAAACCTCTTTCGGCAAACATAATCACACTTCCTGTGGAAATTGTCCTTGCTGCAAGATTATCAACACCGAAAGATACAAAATGATACACAGGTAACACTTTTAGCTCTGATTCATTAATTCTAATTCATACATTCGTTTATAAAAACAACACCCTTGCAGGTATTAACCTGCAAGGGTGAATTATTCAAATAATATGAAAGCATCTAAATGTCACTAACAGTTATTGTTTCCCTCTAAAAGTCGTATTCGATACCAAGTGCGATTGCATCAGCGTCAACAGCTTTTGATGCGGTTTCTTGCGAGCCGTCGAAATCACTATAATCTAAACGCCCCTCAATAAATAACAAGGTTGATTCATCCCATACATAATGTAATCCCACTATTGCTAGCTTTTTAACGAAGTCATCACCGTTATATAAAGCACTATAGCTATCATCTGCATCGACTACATCATAAGAAAAAATCGGACGTAACCCATTGTCAAATTGGTAATAAAACAGGGTTGAAAGTGCTTTTGATTCTGGAATAAGTCGACCAACATTATCTAACTCATGATATTGATTTTTATTAATGCTCGCGGCGGCATACCAACCATCATTGCCCCACTGCCCATAGGCAACGCCTATACCATAAATATAGTCTGTATCAGAAAAGTAGGTAACGCTACCAGTAGCAGCCTCAAACTCGGCATGATTAAAACCTGCAGTGACAGATAAGTTTTGATTAAATGCATAAGCGATAGACGCACCATATGAATCATTGAAATTGACTTCTGTTGCCGCGACGGGTTGATCATCAAATATATTTGTTTCGGTTTGAAATGAATCTTGCTTTAGCTGTGCCTGTAAGCCTATGCTTATTTGCCCAAATTGATTACGATAAACAATTGCTTTATCAGCCCGGCCGGTTCCATCTACACCACCATCACCATCATAGGTATAGGCACCTGTAGCTTCACCGCCCCAGACTTCTTCATTATCTGTTGGGCCAACAACGTCATACCAAACGCCCCATTGCTTACCTAATGTGAGCGAACCGTATGTATCATGACTAACCTGAATATAACCTTGTCGATTAGTTAAATAATCACTGTCTTCATCTGCTGCAATAATGCCATCAGCAATCGCGAGATTTGCTTTACCGACCACATTTATTGCCCATTCAAAAAATGCAGCTACTTGCCAGTCATCAGGAAGCTTATGAGTAAAGCCAAAATTTATTTTTGAAGTATTATCTTCAATGGTTGTCGTTCCTTGATGATCAACATTTTGTAAAATAACACTAACATCACCACCGATTGATACTGTGTTTTTGTCAGATTTATAAACCTCAATAGCATTAGCATTAAAGGCGCAAGCAAGCCCTATTGTTGATAATGCATAAATCATTTTTTTCATAACAAATTCCTTGATAACGAAACCTCATCAACACACCATAATTAGCATTAACTAAACATAGTCTTTGATATCAGAGTTCGCTAGCAAGAATGATAAAATCTATTAAAGAAGGAGTAATTGCGAATTACCATTAATTGAATGTTGTTGCTCTAACAATTTCAAAATAGGTTCATATATAGGTTTTAATTGTTTATCAATATAATGCTGATAATCAATAGTACTAGTTTGAACCGCTAATGCTTGGACTCCTGCAAGTGTGTATACATACTTAATATGGGTACCCGAACGTAAATATTCTCGATTACCCGTTTGTTCATAAAGTTGCCAAGCAGCTTTTACATGTGGTGTCGCTTTCACCTTATAATGTTCAATAGGACGTCTTAACCTCTTACTGAACACTAATTGTGAATCGAGCTCTTTAGCCCATAACTGGGCTAACACCTGTTCAATGACATCAACTACCGATTGTTGCTTAAATAAGGCCTCAAATAATTGATACTGTAAATTTCGAGCAAGGGGCGTCCAATCACTACGTACCTGCTCCATACCTTTAAACACTAAATTAAGTTGACCATTTTCATTTGAATAAGCCCCAACGTATCTTTTTTTAGAACCTTGTGAAGAGCCTCTTAAAGTAGGCATATAAAACTGAGAATAGTGACGCTCATATTCTAATTCTAGAAAACTCTCCAAGTTATATTCTGTTTTAATATGCTGCTGCCAACACAAATTAATATGCTCAACGATAGAATTCGCTAATTGATCAATGTCGATATCTTGTATTTGTTCGAGCCAAACAAATGTTGAATCAGTATCGCCATAGATAACTTTATAGCCTAACTGTTCAATCCAATAACGAGTCATTTTCATAATTTCGTGACCACGCATCGTAATTGAACTGGCTAACCTTGCATCATGAAAGACACAGCCAGATGAACCGAGTACTCCATATAATGAGTTCATTATAATCTTTATTGCTTGAGATAACGGGCCATTATCTCCGCTCTTTGCTTGTTCACGCTTAAGGGCCAGTTTCGTGACTAAATCTGGAAGTATAGGCTGATTACGGTCAAACCTTGCACCAAGAAAGCCAGTAACAATTTGTTCATCAATCAAACAATCTCCGGTAATCAACCCTTTCGGATCAATTAAAAAAGTACGAATGATTGAGGGATAAAGACTCTTAAAATCCAACACTAAAATATTGTTATATAAACCAGGGATTGAATCCATAACATAGCCACCGGGGCTTTCATGTATAAAATTCTTCGTTAGATTGGGGGCTATAAATCCAGCTCGATGTAAATGCGGTAGATAAAGTCGGTTAAATGCTTCAACAGATGCGCCTACGCGACCTAATTCTAGTCCAGTTAATTGAGCTCTTACTTGGGCAAAGGCCAATAAATCCGTTTGTTTAAAAATATCCCAAACCAATCGACAATCCGTGAGATTATAAAAAGCTAATTGGGCTTTATCATTTAAATATAAATCAACTATTTCTTGCTGCCGATTAGCCACATTTTCAATCGCTTTACCTTCATTTAATAATTGCTTAGCGACAAAATCTAACGAAAAATACTCAAATTGATAAAATGCAGCCTTGAGCCAATCAATGCCATCTAAAACTACTCGTCCGGCTAAGTCCAAGGTTTCAGGTCTAAATTTATTTTCAACTTTCCACTTCAGTAAACGACCGTTGCGCCCTAAAGCAAGTGGAAAACGGTATTGTTCAGCTCGTTTATATAGCAGTGCCAAATCAAAATTGACCACAGCCCAACCAATAATGACATCGGGATCATATTGTTCAAACCAAGCAACTAACCCTTTTAACAAGGCTAATTCATCATTAAACCAAATAATATCGGTATCACAAGCAGGTTCAGGCTCCCCTACCATGAGTACAGTTTGTTGCGACTCGCTATATAAACCAATAGAGTACAAAGACTGATCACGACTACATTCTATATCTAATGACACAACGGAGAGTTCAATATTGAGTTCTGCTGCTTTGGCTTTTTGCGCGACAAATATTTGAGTATGATTAATCGTGCACCAATTCCCCAAAAATGTGGCATCTAATGCAATAAATCGCTCCGTTAAATAACGTTGCTGCGGTTTAACTTCAGTTTCAAATAACTCAATATCAGCTTCGGCAGCACGTTTAATGAGTTGCCGAAAGGTACTGGTATGGCTGCAATATATCGCAACGACGCTATGTAGATTAAATGATTTAAGCCCAACATCACGAATTAAAATATTAAGATACCAGCTTCTTACCATGGCTAAATCCGTAACATGGCAAAAACAGATATGTTGCTGTTGCGGTATTTCGACAAGAGCATTGCCATGAGTGGTCGCCACATAATATTGAAACACTAAACCATCACGCTCTTGTCGATAATGTCTTGATAAAATTCGGCCAGAAATTTGCTCAAGCTGTTTTAAATCAGATATTTTCTGGTTACCACTCATACTACAAACTCAAATTTTTCCGTTAATGAAACACAGTTGTTGCACCATCTATGACCATCTGGCAGCCAATAACAGCAAGAATTAACCCCATCAATCGAGTCACAATATTTAAGCCATTATCACCAATAATCCTGATAATATTCGGGCCAAAAATAAAACAAAACCAAGTGATGATACATAAACAAGCAAACATAGCGACAGTAATAATCGGCATATACCAGCCACTTTCAGCCGCAAAATTCATTGATGTCGCAATGGTTCCCGGACCAGCCAAAAGCGGAACGGCAAGGGGAGAAATAGCAATATCACCAGAGTTTGCATCGTCGTCAGCCTCATGCATTTTAGAACTTTCGCCATGCAACATTTGATAACCAATCATAAATACTAAAATACCGCCTGCAATCCGCAGTGCAGGTAAAGTAATACCAAACAAATGAAAAATCATATTCCCCAGCAATGCAAACACCAATACGATCATAAACGAGGTAAACAGTGCCTTGTATGCAGTTTGTCGACGGCGCAGATCAGGCATGTTAGCCGTTAAGCCAACGAAAACTGCAGTATTTGCTACTGGATTCATAATGGCAAAATAGCCTAAAAATACCGTAATCGCATGTTGAAGAATTTCAGTCATATCGTTACCTTCCTTTGTTTGTTAATTTAGGCGTCGCCGTCCTACTCAATACCAGAAAAATCATAAGCGAATATTTATGATCAACTTCAGTTCCGTCAGACTAACATACCTGTTATTATGTACAGCAGTTTTTTATTACTTTTTCTATGCATGCTGACAGATAACGTTAAAACTCAAATTCGTACTATTTATAAGAATATTGCTGCGGCATTACCTAACTTTCGTTCACGTCGTGAGCAAAATTATATGGTCGCAGAGATATCTAAAACTTTAGCCGGCGAATATGATAAGCATAGACGTATTATTGTCGTCGAAGCAGGCACTGGTATTGGTAAATCACTCTCCTATATTTTAGGTGCAATTCCACTTGCCTTAGCATCGAAAAAGAAAGTCATTATCGCAACTGCAACCGTTGCCCTGCAGGAACAGTTATTACATCAAGATCTGCCCTTTTTTCTGCAACATTCAGCATTAGACTTCAAATTTGGCCTAGTTAAAGGGCGCCAGCGTTATGTGTGCCTTTCAAAACTTGAAATTTTAATTGGCAGCCAACAAGATTCAAGCCAAATGGCGATGTGGCAAACTAAGCCAGATAATACCCAAATTGAACTATTAAAAACCCTATACGATGATTTTCATCATGGTCGTTGGAATGGTGAATTAGACACACTAAAAGAACCTATTCCTGATTTTTTATGGCAACAGATATGTTGTGATAAACACTCGTGCCATAAACAGCTCGCTAATCATCGTCATTGCCCCTTTCATCACGCCCGTGATGAGCTGGATACATGGGATGTATTAATTGTTAACCACAGCCTATTATTTGCAGATTTAGAGCTCGGTGGCGGTATTATTTTACCAGAACCTGAAGATTCATTTTATGTCATTGACGAAGCTCATCACCTACCGATAGTCGCCAGAGACTTTTCCAGTGCGCAAGCAACATTACGCGGTGCTATAGGTTGGTTAGAAGCGATGGTTAAAACCTGTAATAAATTACAGCAGCAGATAAAATCAACCATGGTGGTAGGCCCAGTACAAGCCATGATAGATCACATTGGTGATGTAACGGGTCAACTTGAACAGGTCGCTCACTTTTGTGATACCCAACCCAAACTGTTTGCAAATCCAGAAAACCGTTGTCGATTTGAGCATGGAAAACTGCCCGATGTGCTTAGGCTACCAGCTCAAAACTTAGCGACAGCAACTAATGCGGCAGTCAAACAGTTTAATAAAGTCTCAGCCATTTTAGCTGAAGCAATAAAAGATGGTGATATCCCTAAACACCAAGCTGAACTATTAATGTCAGAAACAGGCTTTATGCTACAACGCTTAGAAAATCTACAAAAATTGTGGAAAATGATGGCCAAGGAAGATAACGCTAAAGGCGCGCCAACCGCAAGATGGATTGAGATGATAACGGGCAAACAGGTTGATTACCTATTCAGTGCCTCGCCAATTGAAGTTGGCTTTATGCTAGAAAAAATGCTGTGGGAAAAAGCCGCCGGAGTCGTATTATGCAGTGCCACTTTACGAGCATTAAATAAATTCGATCACTTTACCCATCAAGTGGGACTATCACTCAACGATGGTAGCCGTTACCTTGCGCTACAATCACCATTTGATTACGCAAATAATGCGACATTATTTTTGCCTAAAATGAGCACAGAGCCGACTGATGATGAATACACGGCCGAGCTCGCTAAAAAAATAATTGAACTGATCGAAGGTGAAACAGCTACATTGGTATTATTTGCATCATATTGGCAAATGGAAAAAGTAGCCGATTTAGTTGAAGGCAAATTAGCGGTCAAACCACTCATTCAGGGGACAGCCTCAAGACAGCAAATTCTTGAAGAACACAAAAAGCGCTGTGATGCGCACCAAGACAGTATTATTTTCGGTACAGGGAGTTTCTCTGAAGGTCTCGATTTACCAGGAGACTACTTAACCAACTTAATCGTCACTAAACTGCCCTTTGCTGTACCAACGTCACCCGTTGAGCAAGCCCATGCAGAGTATATAAAAATTAAAGGCGGCAATCCTTTTTTACAACTTACCATCCCAGATGCTTCACGTAAGTTAATCCAAAGTTGTGGCCGTTTGCTGCGAAAAGAGCAAGATTATGGCAGAGTAACCATTTTGGATCGACGCTTAGTCAGTAAACGATATGGTAAGTCATTGCTTGATGCATTACCGCCATTTCGCCGTGTTATTGAATAGAGGCCAAATTGGAATTTTTGCTTGAACCAAATCACTGGCTATTATTAGCCTCTATCGGTTTTATTGCAGGCTTTATTGATGCGATTGTCGGCGGTGGCGGCTTGCTATCAATTCCGACATTGTTGACATTGGGATTACCACCTCATATAGCTTTAGGCACCAATAAATTAGCCGCTTGCTTTGGATCATTTATATCAACGCTAACCTATTATAGGCAGCGACTATTTTTACCGAAATTTTGGTTTCAAACTCTATTTGCATCAATTATTGGTGGCATGCTCGGCAGTTCCTTAGTTTATCTTATTGATAATCGCTGGCTAGATAAAATTCTGCCAATTATTATTATTGCGATTGCTATTTACACCTTATGCGCACCAACGGCAATTGCAGATCATAAGCAGCCACCAAACACAGCACCATCAATAAAAAAACAGTGGTTACAAGGTTTACCACTTGGCTTTTATGATGGTTTTGCAGGGCCAGGAATTGGCGCATTTTGGACATTAACCAGCAGTAAATTACATAAGTTACCTTTACTGCATAGCTGCGCTCATGCTCGAGCAATGACCTTAGCCAGCAATATTAGTGCATTAACTGTATTTTTAGTACTTGGACAAGTCGATATAAGTATTGGTCTTGCCATGGGATTTTGTATGATGCTAGGTTCATATTTAGGAGCACGTTCCGCAATCAAGTTTGGATCACCTTTTATTAAACCAATATTTATTACTATTGTTATCTGTATTGCACTTAATTTAGCTTGGGGAGCGTGGTTTTGAATACCAATCAGTTATTACTGAAATTAAAAAATCAACTTGCTCAGCTTGAACAAGAAGTTCTATTACATGATAAGAACTTAGATAATCGACAACAAAAATTGATCCAAGATATCCATCGTTTCAATCAAGAGCTTTTTGTACAAACAGGCGCAAAGTTATGGCCATGTATTGAACAATTACAAAAAGATATTCAACAATTAGAGATGGTAATGGGTAAATCCCAATCGCAAATGACCATCATAACCCGTTGTCAACGGATTCAAGATCGCTTCTTAGCCATCAAACGAGCACTCAATACCACCAACATTAATTTGAAAAGTGCCGAACAACAAAAATTCAGTAATCGGATCCGGGCGATTAAACGTCAACAACAAAGTCACTCTGAAAGTGGCTTTGGTTGGATAGCCCAAAGCGTAATGCAAAATAGCCATCAATTATATGAAGAGTTGAATAAACATCTGAGTTGGGCAACAAAATTTGAGCAAAAAATAGAAGAATTACAATTAAAACTCGATAGCTGTCATACTGATGACAAAATTAAACTGCAACATGATATTCTTGCCATGCATCGTCGGCTTGGTAAATGTAGACAAGCCATCAGTTATATTGAAGAACGAATCTCGACCTTTGAAAGGCCGCATTATAGTTATAAACGCTAAGGAGCAACAATGAAACGCTTTCTTCCAGCCACCGCGCTATTTGCCTTAATGGCTTCAGGTTCTGCTATGGCGGCCGAATTAACCATTCCAATGTCATTTGAATATTTAGCCGTTGACGGTAAGCCAATTGCAACCAATAGCTTCAAACATCTTAGCGATATTGATTTAAATAACGGCACCCATAAAATTGCAATTCGTTATAGCGATATGATTGAAGATGATTTTAGTGATAGCCAAACATTTGTAAAATCAAAACCATTTATTATTACCTTAGCGGTTGATGGTGATTATCAATACAAATTAGAGCCAGCTACAGGTTCAATCAAACAACCGAAACAATTTGCCAAAGCACCACAAGTAAAAATTACTCGTTCAGATAATGGCCAAGTTAACTACAAAATAATGCAAACCAATATTGAAGAACAAGGCTTTATGTCAAAGCTATTCGGTACTGATAATGCTCAAACTGCATCAACAATTACAGCTTCAACCTCTGCTGGCGTAAGTGCAGCAGCCGTAGTGGCCAAAGCAGAACAGAAAGACATTGACCCGATTACGGCGGCAACAAGTGAGCCGGTATATCAAGCCCAACAAGCTCCGGTACAAAGCGCGGAACATGCCCAACAAATGCTGCAATATTGGTGGTTACAAGCTGATGAACAAACTCGTAAAGAATTTATGAGCTGGGCGATCAAACAGCTATAACCTCCTTACAAATGAAAACGCCACATAACGTGGCGTTTTTATGTAATTAAATCAACAACTCATCATTAATTACCATGCTCAGTTTCACCCGTAAGTCCTTTGCGATGAACTGTCGGAATAACCCCCTCTTGTCTTAATGACCTAACTAAGCCCCACATCATAAAGATCATAATCACAGAGAATGGTAATGCCGCGGTAATTGAAGCCATCTGCAATGCTTTTAAACCACCAACCATTAACAGAATTGCAGCTAAAGCACCTTCACTTAAGCCCCAAAATACACGGTGCGCCGTTGGTGGGTTTTCATGTCCCATTGATAAAATGGTCGTCACCACCAAAGTACCCGAATCCGATGAAGTGATAAAGTATGTCGCAATCAACAATGTGACTAAAAATGATGCTATGGTGCCAAATAAACCTGCATCTAATTTATCAAGAGTTGTATATAACGCCATCGTCACATCAGATTTAACCGCGTCGACGATACCCGCTTGCCCCACTGCGGCAACCATCTCTCCAGCTTGATTGGTCACATGATGGAATAATTCAATATAAATTGCTGTACTACCAAATAGCGTTAACCAAATAAAGCCTAGCAATGTTGGTACAACAAGTACGCCCAACACAAACTCTCTAATGGTACGGCCTCTTGAAATACGCGCAATAAACATACCTACAAATGGTGCCCATGCAATCCACCAGCCCCAATAAAAGGCTGTCCACCATGTTTGCCATTTTGTATTATCATTCGCATCTGTCCAAGTACTTAATGACAATACATGCCCTAAATAGTCACCTGTATTTTGTAGTAAACTACCTAACAAATAACGCGTTGGACCAAATACCAATAAAAATGCCAAAATAGCTAACGTCAACCACATGTTGACTTCAGATAAAATCCTTACCCCTTTACCCACGCCAGAAACCACCGAAATAGTCGCAATTGAAGAGATAAATAAGATCAATAGCATTTGATTGGTTACCGAAACTTCCATACCAAATAGTACATTTAATCCGGTATTCATCTGGGTAACCCCCAGACCAAGCGATGTTGCAACACCAAACACAGTACCAAATACGGCCAAAATATCGACAGAATGACCTATCGGACCATAAATTTTATCGCCAATAATAGGATAAAGAGATGAACGAATAGTTAAAGGCAGTTTTTTACGATAACTAAAGTAAGCTAATGATAAGCCCACAATCACATAAATTGCCCAGGGATGTAATCCCCAATGGAAAAAAGTAAGTCGCATTGCGACTTGGGCAGCCTCAGGTGTTAAACCTTCGGTGACAAATGGATTGCTTTGAAAATGAAAAATAGGCTCCGCAATTGACCAAAAGACTAAGCCAATTCCCATACCCGCACTAAATAACATGGCAAACCATGAAAAATAGCTAAATTCAGGACGGGAGTCATCATCTCCTAGCCGCAAATTACCATAGCGACTACTTGCAAGCCATATACAGAAAAATAAAAATACGGCAACAATGCCAATGTAATACCATTTTAAATATTCTAAAATCCAACCTGAAATTGCATTAAAAACATCTGCAGTGCCTTCGGCAAAAAATACTCCAGCTAATACAAATAATATAATTATTGCTTTAGAAACCACAGTGGTTGTAGGGTGCATCCCCTTCAGCCACCCCTCTTTTGATGTATGCATAAACCCGCCTTTTCATCATTTTATTAAAATGGCAGTTCAAGACTCATCAATTAAATACTACTAGTAAATATGCACTATTTACTTACTACAAATAACCAACTCATTTTTGTATGACATAATATGCCATTATATTATAAGAGTTCCCGTGTCCCACTTTATCGAGAAAAACTCACACTTGAACAGTCCCAATTTCTTGTTTTACTTATTCAAAATCGATAAGTAATTTATTATTAATACTCAGATATATGTAACAAAACTATCTCTAGACGACACTAAGCTAACTTGAGCCGACTGTTAATTTTAATATATAAATCTTCGCTCAACTATTAAACCTACACTATGCGACTAACTTTTGAAATAACAACTAATTATAATTTTTATTATCGCAATATCATCTCGGCTTATTTTCACGGAACTATTTTTTATCAAGCGCAATATTTTGCTGCATTGTCGCATTAAACCAATCAACAAAATTGATCACACCATACTCATACGTTGCCGAATATGGGCCGGGTGTATACGCCATAGAATTAATACCTTTTTGATTATCTTCAGACAACTTTCTATCTTGATTATTGGTCGCATTCCAGACCTTAGTTAAATTATCAACATCATAGTCAACGCCCTCTACAGCATCTTTATCAACTAACCATAATGTTGTAAGTAATGTTTGTTGTGGACTGATGGGTAAAACAAAAAAACAAATAATATGATCGCTCATGGCATGATTCCATGAATTAGGTAAATGTAAAAACCGCAAAGAACCTAAATCAGCAAGCTTAGATTTTCCCATTAACTTGGTGGATGCCGCCTTGCCATCCATCGTCATCGATGTTGTCCCCTCGACTAATGGAACTCGAGACAGTCGGTTTCTCGCCCCTACACCATAAGTTTTCAATTGATGAGGTAAGCCCTCGCTATCCCATAGAGCCTGCTTTTGCGCAACTTGTTGAGCAAAAGCCTCATCTGCTCGAGGGTCTCTAGTATCATCCCACTCTAAAATAGTGCGTACTAACTCAGGATGTGAACCTGCACAGTGGTAGCACTCACGATTATTCTCCATCACCAACTTCCAATTTGCTTGCTCAATAATCTGACTTTGAGCAGCCACTTTTGCATGGTGGATGCCGCATGGTGCTAAATAGGTTTCTAAATCAACAAAAAAATCATCGATATCTGCCGGTGTTTCACTTAAAGATATAAAAATAAAGCCACCGACATCACGACAATGAATCGAATGTAAACCATGATGCCCTTTATTAAAGTTTTCTCCCATCTCTGAGCCAGCATAAAGTAACTCACCAGACAACTCATAAGTCCACTGATGATATGGGCACACCAACTTAGCAACTTTACCTGATTTAGCTAAACAAATTTTTGAACCACGATGACGACAAGTATTATGAAATGCGACTATTTTATTATGCTGATTACGAATTATAGTAATGGGGTTATCACCAATATCTAATGTGAAAAAATTTCCTTTTTCTGGCAGCTGACAACTTACACCGACTAAAATCCACTCTTTACAAAAAATCTGTTCTACCTCTATATCAAAGTACCTTTTATCTTTATAAAAAGGCTGAGGTAAAGAGTAGCCTGAAGGATGATTTTTTAATATTTCAGCTATATTTTTTGCAAGTACATCAGCTTTGTTAGTCACATTACAGGTCATTACTCACTCCTTCATATAGCCTTAATATAAAAGATTAAGGTTATTGAATTTATTAAATTTATAAGCAGTAAATATAACGCCAATTTGCATAAGGTTATTGTGCTTGTGATTCTGAGTTGAATTCAATAAATTGAATTACCTATATACGACAGAGCGAGGATTATTTCCGACAAGTAAACATCAAAAATAAACAAATCCCATTATTCGATATAAAACTCAGATTACTGGCTTAAACCAATAATAAAATGTCGTTTTTAGTTAATCTCAACTTATTAATCTATTTGATATTTGAACTATTATCATTGGTATTGAGATAGCATTTAATGAGCACTTATTTGCAAGCGAATAACACCCAGATATGGGCAAATGGACGCCACCTTGTTGAATGCGTCAAAGTCATTGCAGAAACTCATGACGTAACTACGTTTTGCTTTTCTTCTACGACACCCGTTATGCACTTTTTTAAGCCGGGTCAGTTTGTCACCTTTGAGCTCGAAATTGATCAACAACCTGTGATGCGCAGTTATACCATCTCTTCATCCCCGTCAGTACCTTATAGTTTTTCAGTCACCATCAAACGAGTTCCGGGCGGTCAAGTCTCAAATTGGTTACATGACAATTTAAAACAGGGGGACGAATTAGCCGTTCATGGGCCTACTGGACTATTTAATTGTATTGATATTACCGCCGATAAGGTACTACTACTCGCTGGCGGGGTGGGAATCACACCATTGATGTCGATGACTCGTTGGTGGTTTGACACCAACGCTGATGTAGACATTAATTTTATCCACTGTACACGAACCCCAAAAGACATCATCTTTGATCGAGAGTTATCCTTTATGGATTCTCGTATTAGTAACTTTAATCTCAGTATTATTTGTGAACGCTATGACATCGGTGATTCTTGGTCTGGATTTACCGGGTTTGTCGATCAAAATAAGCTCGCCATCATTGCCCCTGATTTTATGGAACGCACCATTTTTTGTTGTGGACCAACACCTTTTATGAATGCCATTAAAAACCTACTCACCCGATTAGGTTTTGATATGAATAATTACCATGAAGAGAGCTTTGGCGCACCACCCGAATCTGCACAACAAGATGCTATCCAGCAAGCTGAAACCGCAGCAGAAGAAGTGATTGATGAATCATCGCTATTCCAAGTGGAATTTAGTGAGTCTGACAAAAAAGTCAAAATTAAACCTGATGAAACCCTACATACCGCTGCCTCAAAAGTGGGATTACGTATCCCTAAGGGGTGTGGTATTGGAATTTGTGGTACTTGCAAGGTTCGAGTAACCGAGGGGGATGTCACTATGTCTCATAATGGCGGTATCACGGATGAAGATGTTGCAGATGGTTATGTATTAAGTTGCTGCTGTGTTCCTAAAAGTAATGTAAAAATAGAATATTAATTGTACAGTGACAAGCCATTCCAATAACAACTAAAAAGGGTCAATTCTATGCAACAATATTCTGGCTTTGGCCTATTTAAACATTCACTCAGTCACCATGAAAACTGGCAGCGAGTCTGGCGTAATCCCATCCCAAAATCACATTATGATGTGGTCATTGTCGGCGGTGGCGGTCATGGTTTAGCAACGGCATATTATTTAGCAAAAAATCACGGCATCACTAATATTGCGGTTGTTGAAAAAGGTTACTTAGGTGGCGGTAATACTGCACGCAATACCACCATTGTTCGCTCAAATTATTTATGGGATGAAGCTGCACAACTCTA
Source organism: Shewanella marina JCM 15074 (assembly GCF_000614975.1). Taxonomy (GTDB): domain Bacteria; phylum Pseudomonadota; class Gammaproteobacteria; order Enterobacterales; family Shewanellaceae; genus Shewanella; species Shewanella marina. The sequence goes on along the minus strand of NZ_BALM01000018.1, from coordinate 17,479 downwards.
TGAACATGCGCTAAAACTTTGGGAAGGATTAGCACAAGAGCTCAATTATAATTTAATGTTCAGTCAGCGCGGCGTACTCAATCTGGGACATACACTGCAAGATATGCGAGATATTGAACGCAGAGTTAATGCTAATCGTTTAAATGGTATTGATTCTGAGGTACTCAATACTGAGCAAGTACAGCAATTAGTCCCTATTCTAGATTGCTCAAAAAATACCAGATACCCTATTTTAGGCGCCTCATGGCAGCCACGAGGCGGAACCGCAAGACACGATGCAGTTGCATGGGGATATGCCCGTGCAGCCAATGCATTAGGTGTCGATCTATTACAACAAACAGAAGTAATAGGTATGCGTACTCAAGATGGTGTTATCTCCGGTGTTGAAACTAACAGAGGCTTTATTTCTGCTAATAAGGTCGCTTGTGTTACCGCGGGTAACTCTAGTGTGCTTGCCAATATGGTGGGCTTGCAACTTCCATTAGAATCTCATCCTCTTCAAGCTATGGTTTCTGAGCCATTAAAACCCATTCTAGATACCGTTGTAATGTCTAATCATGTTCATGGTTATATTAGCCAGTCAGACAAAGGCGATCTCGTGATTGGCGCAGGAATTGATAGTTATTTAGGCTATGGTCAGCGTGGTTCGCTAAATGTACTCGAACATACTGCTGCTGCCATCATAGAAATGTTCCCTATCTTTAGCCGTGTTCGAATTAATCGAACGTGGGGAGGTATTGTTGATACCTGCCCAGATGCTTGCCCTATTATCTCAAAAACACCAATCAAAGGCCTTTATTTTAACTGTGGCTGGGGTACTGGTGGCTTTAAAGCAACTCCGGGCTCAGGTCATGTTTTTGCTCATACTATCGCTCACGATAACCCGCATCCCCTTGCTAAGCCTTTTAGTTTAGATCGATTCATTTCTGGCCAACTTATTGACGAACACGGCGCAGCCGGTGTTGCTCATTAATACTTATTATTTGGGGAGACAACTATGCTGCAAATTCATTGTCCTTATTGCCAAGAGTATCGAGAGGAAGAGGAGTTTAGTTATGCCGGCCAAGCTCATATTGAACGCCCTAGTGAACCAGAAAGTCTGACCGACCAAGAGTGGGCTCAATACCTATTTTTTAGAAAAAATCCAAGAGGTTTACACCATGAAATGTGGTATCACATTCATGGTTGCAAACAGTTTTTTAATGTTTGTCGTCATACAGTGACCTACCAAATTATTAGCAGTTATAAAATAGGTGACAGGCCAGAGCTTGAGCAATCAAAGGCTGTAGACAAGGAGTCAATCAATGCAAATTAATCGGCTTAACCATGGTGGTAATATTGATCGCAATCAGGTTCTATCATTTCAATTTAATGGTATGACTTATCAAGGTTATCAAGGTGATACCCTTGCTTCAGCACTACTTGCTAATGGTGTCAATGTTGTTGGCCGCAGTTTTAAATATAGCCGCCCACGTGGCATTATGACGGCCGATGCGCAAGAGCCCAATGCCATTTTTCAAATTGGCACCAATGCCAGTACCATACCAAATCCTAGGGCCACTCAAACGCCGTTATATGACAATTTAGTTGCAAGCTCCACCAACGGTTGGCCTAATGTCGAGTTTGATATGATGGCGGGTATAGGTAAATTAGGTGGTGCAATGATGCCACCGGGTTTCTACTATAAAACCTTTATGTATCCTCAGTCGATGTGGATGAATTATGAAAAACTCATTCGCAAAGGAGCAGGATTAGGCCGTAGTCCAATGACTGCAGATCCTGATCGATATGACACTATGCATCACCATTGTGATGTCATGATCATTGGCGGCGGAGTTGCTGGCATCATGGCTGCCCTCAATGCAGCCCAAACTGGGGCTAATGTCATTATATGTGATGAACAAGAACAACTCGGAGGACAAACCCTGAGCAGTACAGAAACTGTTAATGATATTACTGCTACACAATGGTTAAGCCAGCAAATAGAACAACTTAGAAAGCAAGAAAATATTTTAGTATTATCCCGCAGTACCACCTTTGGCTATTACGATCATAATTTGATCGGCATAAATCAGCGCTGTACCGATCACCTTGGTGAACATGTCCCCCATAGCACCAGACAAAGAGTACATAAAGTTAGAGCGAAACAGATCGTGTTAGCAACGGGTGCACACGAGCGACCACTGGTTTATGGCAACAATGATATTCCAGGCTGCATGTTAGCCAATGCCATTAGTACTTATATCCAGTGTTATGCCGTGATCCCCGGCAATAAATTGGTACTAATGACAACTAATGATAGCGCATACCAAGCCGCAATAGATTGGCATGATGCAGGTAGACAGGTCATGGCCATTATAGATACTCGACCAAAAACTGATAGCGCTATAATTCAACAGGCACAAAATAAAGGGATTAATATTATATTCTCCCATGCTGTGATTGAGGTTCAGGGAAGTAAACGTGTTAATTCCGTCAATATCGCACCAATTAATAACACTGGCGATAATGTAATAGGCCCTGCAATCAATATTGTTTGTGACACCGTAGCCAGCTCCGGCGGTTGGAGTCCAGTACTGCACTTATCTTCTCACCTTGGTCAAAAGCCATTATGGCGAGATGATATTATTGGCTTTGTTCCAGGCCAAAACGATTTATTAAATTGTGGTGCAGTAAGTGGTAAATATGCCTTACTGAGTGTCATTGAAGATGGCATTGCAACTGGAGGCAAAGCCGCAGAGCTGTCAGGATTTGAACGTCTAACGGACCTCCCTATTCCTGATATCATCCCCCAAATAACAGCAGCCCCCATGGCACTATTCCATGTGCCTCATATACAAACAACTAGTCGTGCTCCAAAACAATTTGTTGACTATCAAAATGATGTAACTGCAGCGGCCATTGAACTTGCTAATAGAGAAGGCTTTGAATCCATTGAACATGTAAAACGATACACAGCACTCGGATTTGGTACAGATCAAGGCAAGCTTGGCAATATCAATGGTATCGCCATTACCGCAAAATCTTTAGCTAAAACGATCCCAGAAACCGGTACAACCATATTTAGACCCATGTATACACCTACCACCATGGGGGCACTCGCAGGGGCACATGTTAAACAGTTATTTGCACCTGCACGTTTTACTGCAATGCATCAATGGCATCTGCAGCATGGCGCAGAATTTGAGGATGTCGGTCAATGGAAACGCCCTTGGTACTTCCCTAAAAATGGCGAATCAATGCAACAAGCACTATTGCGTGAGTGCCTTGCTACACGTAATAGTGTCGGTATTTTAGATGCCTCTACATTGGGCAAAATAGATATCCAAGGCAAAGATGCTAGAGAGTTTTTAAATCGCATCTATACCAATGCTTGGAGCAAACTAGGAATTGGAAAATGCCGTTACGGGGTCATGTGTAAAGAAGACGGCATGATATTTGATGACGGAGTGACTTCATGCATTAATGATCATCACTTCATTATGACGACCACAACTGGTGGTGCTGCTGGAGTACTACAATGGTTAGAACTTTGGCATCAAACTGAATGGCCGGAATTAGAAGTCTATTTCACATCCGTCACAGATCATTGGACAACAATGACAATTTCAGGTCCTAATAGCCGTAAAGTATTACAAAAAGTCTGTCAGGATGATGTCAGTAAACAAGCTTTACCTTTTATGAGTTGGATTGACGCCACCGTTGCCGGTGTTAAAGCACGTATCTTTAGGATCTCATTTACGGGAGAGTTATCATTTGAAATAAATGTTCCAGCTAACTTAGGTTTGTCAGTTTGGCAACATATTATGGATGCTGGTGCAGAGTTTGAGATTACCCCTTACGGCACAGAAACCATGCATATTTTAAGGGCTGAGAAAGGCTTCATCATTGTTGGTCAAGATACCGATGGCTCAGTTACCCCACAAGATCTCGATATGAATTGGGTCATCAGCCCCAACAAAAGTTTTAGCTGTATTGGCAAACGCTCATGGGATCGTATAGATACTAAGCGTAATGATCGCAAGCAGATGGTAGGCTTGAAAGCTAAAGATACAAATCAGGTGCTACCTGAAGGTGCCCAGATCGTACTCGACCCACAACAAAAGCTCCCCATGACCATGGTCGGACATGTCACCTCTAGCTATTTTAGCGCATGTTTAGGCTACAGTTTTGCATTAGCATTAGTTAAATCAGGGACGAGTCGTTACGGTGAAACCGTATACTTACCTCAGGCCAATGGCCAAATTTATGAAGCTGAAATTTGCAGTCCTATTTTTTATGATCCTAAAGGGGAGCGTCAACATGTCGAATAATTATATCAATAGCCCTGCATCACCTTTAGCACATACCAATCTTGCACAACTTGCTAAGCAGCACAGTAATGTAACTGCTGGCATAAATTTTCGCGAATTAATGCTACTCGGTCACCTTATTTTGAGAGGCAATGCAAATGATCCTGCATTTTTGAATGGTGCACAGCAATCATTACAATTAGCGTTGCCGATAACGCCATGTTCTAGCAGTAAAAATAGTGATTATCTCGTGTTCTGGCTTTCTCCCAATGAATGGTTAATTATTTGCCAGCAAGAGACATTCGCTCAGTTAACTGCTCAGCTTACAGACAATTTAGTGGGTCATTATGCATTGGTTGATGTGAGTAGCGCTCAAACCATTATTGAATTAAGCGGTGATGAGGTAATTAATCTACTTAAAAAATCAACCAGTTATAATACTAACCCTGATCATTTTACTATCGGTAAAGTAGTCACAACGACGTTTGCACAAACTTCAGCCACTATTTATAAAGCCGAATCGCAACGGTTTTTACTAGTGACTCGTCGCAGTTTTACTGACTATATTTGGATATGGATCCAGCAAGCTAGCCAAGAATATGGGCTTAAGATTTTGCCCCCCGCAAAAGCGCTAGAGTAGTTTTTCTTGCTTAAGTAAATCGTATATCGCTTGTGCACCTTGTTGTGGATCATATACAAGCTTACCGCCGCTGTTGGTTGCTTTGGCTGTTGCCGCTTTAAAACGTTCAGCTGCCGTTTTAGCTTTAATTAACTTTAACCTTTTAGGACGTACTGTCGCAGTTAGCATTGGCTTTACTGCAACAGGATCTAGTCCAGTTAAATTAACAGATACAGGCGTTATTTTACCAGAAAGCGCCTTGCCTACCGCACTTTGCCTAGGTGCCTTAGCGGCCATATCAATACAAATAATCATAGGTAAAGACCCTGTTATTTGCCGTCTTTGGCCCCTAGGTAATGCCTGTAATAAGGTTATATGCTGGCGTGTGTTATCAATATCAATAATTTCAGTAATGCCTCTAACAACAGGGATAGATAATGCTTGTGCTAATAAATATGGCAACATAGCAGATGAATCACCTTGTTCAGTCTGCTGTCCCATTATCACTAAATTACTTTTTATTGACCGCACATAATCAGTCAATGCAGACGTAATATCTAATTGTGGAGGTATTGATAATACTTTGAGCTCATCTAGACCCATACCTAAATAACTTGATAGAGCAAATTCAGCCTCCGAAGTAAGCTCACCAGCATGAACAACGGATAATTGATGCTGTGAACTTTCTGCCAAATTTAATCCTAGCTCTACCGCCCTTGCATCCTGCTCAGCTCTTCTTGCTCGTCTTGATAACGGATGCATTCCAATCGAAACTAAACAAGTCACATTGAGTTTATTAGGCAACATCATCCACCACCTTTTTAGTCTGCAAACAGAGTTGATTTAATTCAGCTAAAATGGCTTGGCTATCGCCAATAACACTTAGATCCGCTCGTTTTATCATGTCACAACTGTCATCGATATTAATGGCAATCACTTTTTCACAGCGACTAATTCCCTGTAAATGTTGAATTGCACCAGAAATTCCCACTGCAATATAGACCTGTGCAGAAACCCAGGTTCCCGTAGCCCCTACTTGCCTATCTCTTGCCATAAAACCATCATCTACAGCAACACGACTCGCCCCTTTCGTTGCGCCCAATAGTTCAGCAGTACGATGAAATAAAGGCCAATCCGTAATGCCATTACCACCAGCAATAATAAAACCTGCCTCAGCTAATGGGATTTGGCTGGGATCGACCTCAACTAAGCCATCATCTTGTAAACTTGATTTATACATTGCGATTTTAGGAATATCGAGTAATAGCGTCTCATATCGATATTCAGATGTCGGCTCATATGCTTGCTCAAGCAGCAAAATAACGTCAGTGAGAGGCGATTTTATATCACTTAATCCTTGGCTCGCTCTGCACGTCAACTCATCTTCAACGAGCTTCCACGCAGATGTTGCAACCGATAACGCCAATTTAGCAGCAATCCTACGGCCTAAATCTGCGCCAGCAAATATGCTATCGGGGAATATAATATGCTTAGGATTAAACTGAGCGATAATCTGTGATAAATACTCACAACATAATTCTGGTTGATAACCTTGCACGGCATCATCAGTAATATGTAACAACCTATCAATGCCAAATAACGTGAGATCAGTGTCTTTACTCTCGCCAAATATGACCGCGAGTACTGCACCAGCTTGACCTTTGCGGTTGGCTAACATCTGCGCGAATCCCAAACAATCTTTATCATGTTCAGTCAATCGACCAGCAACACAATCTAATACCACTAAAATATAAAATTCAGGCTGCTTGACTTGATGCAATGGTAAGTTTACTAACGCCTCAAGGGGTTGCGACATGCTAAAAGATGGCGCATGCCCTCCTAACCGATTAATTCGCCTGCGGCCATTCGCGGCAATAGTGCCCACTCTGTGTGGAAATTTACGTAATAATCCCGAAGGACCAAATTGCTTAATCGTACTAGAATCAACATATTGGCCATGCAATGGGTGCAATCGATTACGGATAATCTTTAGCACTCGAGGATCTCGTCTACGATGTTGACTCATACGGACTCCTCAATTAAGACCATTTGCATTAACTCAGCAATATCCTTGACCTCAGGCCTTGGTTCAACCACGCCTTCAAGCATTAAATTACATTGCGGGCAAGCAACAGCGACAATTTTGGCTGCTACATCTTGAGCATCTTGCATACGCATATCGGCAATCCGTTGTTCACCAGCAATATCCGTAATCGGAGCGCCACCACCACCACCGCAACAACGTGAACGCGATTGACTACGCTCCATCTCTTTTATGTGTAATCCCATTTCAGCTAACAGGTAACGAGGGGCATCATACTCACCGTTATAACGTCCTAAATAGCATGGATCATGATAGGTGATATCAAGTTTTGTGTGAGTCCCCAATCGCAACCTTTTCTGCTTAACTAATTGGGCTAAAAATGTACTGTGATGCACAACTGGAGTACTCAAACCGAAAGCACCATATTCATTACTAAAACAATGAAATACATGAGGATCTGCAGTTACAATCGTCTTAAATTGATATTTCGTCATTGTGTTAATATTAGCAACAGCTAGGCGCTGAAATGTTACTTCATCACCTAAGCGGCGAGCCACATCACCACAATCACATTCAGCATCACCCAATACTGCAAAATCAACTTTGGCAGCTCTTAGTAATTGAATCAATGCAACTAAAGTTCTTTGATTACGCATATCAAAAGCGGCATCACCAATCCACAGCAACACATCAGCTTGCATGGTCTGATTTGGTTGATTGCCAAATAACATTAAATTTTGATCCGCAGCCCAGTGCATTCTAGATTGAGGAGCATGACCATTTGGATTATCGGTAAAAATTAAGTTTTCAAGTATTTCAGCACCTTTACCAGGCGTATTACCATTTTGAAGTGTTTCAAAACGGCGCATATCAACAATGGCGTCGACATGTTCAATCATCATAGGGCACTCTTCAACACAAGCCCTGCAAGTTGTACATGCCCAAATCGTATCTGCTGGAATTAAGCCATCAACAATAATGCTGTTTATTGAACCTGAACGAACTTCATTATCAGAACTGGGGTAACGACTGCCACTGTATTTAGCATCACTTCCCCCCACCATTCCCACCACCATATCTTGCACTAATTTTTTTGGATTGAGTGGTTGCCCAGCAGCAAATGCAGGGCATACCTTTTCACACCGACCACACTCAACACAGGCATCAAAGCTCAGTAATTGGTTCCATTTAAAATCACTTGGCTTCGCAACCCCTAAATTATTTGTATCCACTTTAATCGGAATAAGCCCAGTACTGTTACCACCGTTAAAACGAGTTGGACGTCGATGAAATGCCAAATGCAAAGCGCCTGCAAATGCATGTTTCATTGGTCCGCCCCAAGTCATGCCAAAGACCATTTCAGCAAGCCCCCAAACAATCGCAAACAGCAAAAGTACTAACATCAAATAACGTGAGTCAATATTTATCATGCCGACTAATATTAACGTCAACATGCTAAAGCTTAAGCTAAAAATAAGTAAGCTTTTAGGAAGCCTTTGCCACTTACCTTTAGATAAGTTTGGCGGAGGAGTAAAGCGACGAACCCATACAAATAAAGCCCCTATCGTCATAATCAATAACGACAAAGATAATAAGCCAATGGTTATATTAAACTGGAGTTCGAATAGATAAATAATCAAGATCAAAAAAATAGAAACAACAAACCCTCCACCCGTTGCCACATGGGTATTTGCCATATATTTATCACGAGCCACAACATGGTGTAAATCAACCAAATAACGCTTTGGCATTGACAACAAGCCAGACCAATAAATTGCAGAAGCCTGACCTTGACGCCAAATCATAACCCTTTTTAGCCCTCCTAATAATGCAAGTAAAAAGGCAATGACTAACAATAGTGGTATAACTTGATTAATTAATTCGTTTGATGACATAAATCACCTTACCAATACTCAAGCGCTAACATGGCACGTAGCACAACAAGATTAGAATTTGGGTTAAAAATCCTTACATAAACGTAATGCGTCATATATTGCAGCATGAATATTACGTGGAGCACTGCAGTCACCTAATCGATATAAAAGATAACCAGACCCCGTTTCAGATAAGATAGGTTGTGGTAAACCTTGATATAATGCATCAATATCAATCTGACCATGATTACGAGAATCTTGTTTTAATTGCCAATACAATGTTTCAGCAGGTCTGACGCCGTTCTCAACCACAACTTGATCAACCACCCGTTCCTCTTTAACACCCGTATATTCATTCTCAAGTACGGCAATTAATTGCTCACCTTCACGGTAAACTTGCTCTAACAAAAAGTCAGACGTCATCACCACTTCTTTGTCGTATAAACTACGATAGTAAGTCGGGAAAGTCGTACCGCCAATGCCTGTACCTGGTTTTATATCATCAGTGACAATTTCCACCAACGAGCCGGACTGCGCTAAGAAATCAGCTACAGATAAACCACTAAACTCACAAATTGTGTCATAAACTAAGACATTAGCTTCAGGCTTCACTTTACCACTGAGCACATCCCAACTACTGACAACAAGACCTTCATCTGCGCCCCATTTAGGATTTTGTTGTAAAAAAGGCTCTCCACCAACAGCCAGAATTATCACATCAGCCGCCATTTCGCGTAGCATAGATTCATTGGCTTCTGTATTGAGTTTAATATCAACCCCTAAACGTGCTAACTCCAAATTAAACCAGCGTGTAATGCCCGCGATTTGATCCCGCTGAGGTGCTTTTGCTGCAATGGTTATTTGTCCGCCAATTTCAGCCCCTTTCTCAATAAGAGTGACTTTATGGCCTCGCTCAGCACAAACACGAGCCGCTTCCATACCGGCAGGGCCCGCACCAACGATAATGATCTGCCGGATAACACCAGTGGTTGGTGAAATCTGATGTGGCATGCTCACTTCTCTTGACGTCGCCGCATTTTGCAAACATAAAACATCCAAACCTTGATATTGACGATCAATACAATAATTAGCGCCAACACACTGTCTAATTTGATCAATCTGATTGAGTTTGATTTTTGTAATCAGGTGAGGGTCTGCAATATGAGCACGGGTCATACCAACAAAATCAACATAACCACTTTCTAAAATCCGCTGTGCTTGATTAGGATCTTTAATGTTTTGCGCATGCATAACTGGCACATTAACCACCTCTTTAATACCAGCAGCTAGATGTAAAAAAGGTTCAGGCGGATAACTCATATTCGGGATCACATTAGCGAGAGAGTTATGGGTATCGCAACCCGAACCGACCACACTAAAAAAATCAACTAATCCAGTATCATTGTAATAAGTAGCTATTTGTTTCATATCTTCATGGCTTAAGCCATCAGGATGAAACTCATCCCCGCAAATACGCATACCCACCACAAAATCGTCGCCGACTTCCGCACGAACCGCTTTTAACACCTCTAAACCAAAACGCATTCGATTTTCAAAACTGCCGCCCCATTGATCATCCCGCTTATTCACCCTTGGGCTCCAAAACTGATCGATTAAATGTTGGTGAACCGCAGATAACTCAACCCCATCTAACCCGCCAGCTTTAGCCCTTGCAGCCGCTTTAGCAAAATCATTAATGATCCGCTCAATCTCTTCTATCTCAATGGTTTTACAGGTCGCACGGTGTACAGGTTCACGAATACCACTGGGACTAAGTAAAGTACTCCAATTACCGCCATCCCAACGTGAACGCCTACCCATATGGGTTATTTGAATCATAATTTTGGCACCATGCTTATGCATGGCATCTGCCAAATTCTGGAAGTGAGGAATAATATTATCCGTGGTTAAATTAACTGACTTCCACCATCCTTGCGGGCTATCAATAGAAACCACACTCGAACCACCACAAATGGCGAGCCCGATACCGCCTTTTGCTTTCTCTTCATAATATTTAATATAACGCTCAGTCGTCATACCATCATCAGTGGCATAAACTTCAGCATGGGCAGTACTGACAATACGATTCCGAATCGTTAATTTATTGATATTCAGAGGCTGAAATAGTGCATCAAACTGAGCCATAATTGCTCCCTAATATAATGGGTATAAATTATCAGTCAGCTACAACTCAATGACTGGAGTATTAACTAAATAGGAGACACCTGAAATAAACCAAACTCAACACCATCCTCTGCAGCAGATTGAACTTGCTGAGCTTCAGTTTGAATTTGATAGCCAAGACTTTGACCAATTTGATCCATCGCGCCAGCAAACCAACCGGTAAACATATAATCTACCTTACGATTAACTTTGCCATATTGATAAACAAAGGCTGAATGATCTAAACGTACTGTTGCAGTACCTTTACTGATATCAAGTTGCTCAATTTTAAAGATCCCCACCCTCGCTGAGACAGCCTTTGCATATAATGTTCAAATACTGCAGCACCGGCTATCGCATGCTGTAACGCCTCTTGCTCACACCAATAAAATGCAGATTTATAGCCCGCTTGATAAAGAATTTCAGCATACTTTTCAGCACCAAGTTCAGCCTCAATTGCCATATGATTATTGATAAAAAAATGACGAGGAACATATAACATGGGTAATCCATCAGTGCGCCAAATTCCAGTATCATTTTCCACAGCAATAGGGACTTCAGGAGCATGAGTTGTTAATAAATCCATCACTATTCTCCCCAAACATCTTTTAAGACTCGAAGCCAATTATCTCCCATCACTTTTTTAACTCGCTTCTCAGACCAGCCAAGCGCTAACATGGTATGTGTTAAGTTAGGAAACTCGCCAATTGTGCGTATCCCTTTAGGATTGATAATCTTGCCAAATCGAGTGAGTCGTCGAGCATAGCCTTTATCATGAGTGAGCATTTCGAAAAAGTCTTGATTATGGCCTTGGGTAAAATCAGTACCAATACCAACATTATCTTCGCCAGCAATATTAATAATATAATCAATGGCTTCTAAATAATCATAGATAGTAGAATCAACCCCTTTCTTTAAAAAAGGGGTAAACATCGTGACCCCAATAAAACCACCGTGATCAGCAATAAACCTCAGCTCTTCATCACTTTTATTACGTGGATGATCTTTAAGCCCCAATGGCAAACAGTGGGAGTAACACACAGGTTTATTAGAAGCGACTATCACTTCGGTTGATGTTTGTGGGCCAACATGAGACAAATCACACATAATTCCAACCCGATTCATCTCGGCGACAATCTCTAACCCAAAACCAGATAAGCCACCATCACGTTCATAACAGCCAGTACCCACAAGATTTTGAGTGTTATAGGCCATTTGGACAATTCCTACACCGAGCTTCTTGAATATTTCGACATAACCGATTTGATCCTCAAAAGCATTAGCATTTTGGAACCCCAAAATAATGCCGGTTTTTGCTTGAGATTTTGCTGCCAAAATATCAGCCGTTGTTTTCACCGGCATAATAAGATCAGCGTTATTATTGAAAAACTGATTAAACTCAACAATATTATTGATGGTTGCTTGAAAACCTTCCCACACAGATACAGTGCAGTTTGCTGCGGTTAAACCACCTTTGGCCATATCTTCAAATAACTCACGATTCCATTTCGCAATTACTAGCCCATCAAAAATAATCGACTCAGTATGCAATAGTTGAGCTTTATTCATAGCAACATCTGAAGAGTTTTTAACATCCATTAACTTGACCCCACCACTCCTAAAAAAGGAGGATTTATATTAAGTTAACGCCAGTCTAGCACTGCATTCTGATGTTAATTTGGCTAATACGACACCTACAATGCCAAAAACGCCGCAACCTTTATGAGGTAAATAATCACAGAAAAAACAGATCTAAATAAGATGTAAAAGAGGTAGGAAATAGCGGAGGAGTTAATATAACTAACGCTCAACGAAAATTTGTATTCTGTTATACAGGTAAGATAACCTGAACCACAAACAACATAGTAATCATGCTATTTATCAGGATATTACCGGATCTATTATTGGCTAATTATGCTCGTAAATATTGGTCATACCGAAACTGGTTTCACCCGCAGCAGGCATAGCCGCATTATGCTGAAAATTACGCTCATCACGGGGGGGATTTTAAACGAATTACGATAACATTTACTAAAATGAGGGGTAGACACAAAACCACAAGCAATCGCGACTTCAATAATCGACATATTGGTCTGTTTCAATAATTGTCGTGCTCTTAATAGCCGTAGCTGTAAATAATAACGATATGGTGAACAATGTAAATATTTCTGAAAAAGTCGTTCTAATTGTCTTCTTGATAAATGTACATAGTCAGCTAATTCATCCAATCCAAGCACTTCTTCTAAATTAGCTTCCATCAAGCTCACCACATCTTGCAACTTAGACTGAGTCGCACCAACAATGTGCTGCAGCGGGATCCGCTGTAACGAAGAATCATCACGAATATGTTCATGGGTAAACATATCAGAAATCGCAGCCATTAACTCTTTACCATGAGATTTACCTATGACTTGTAACATCATGTCAATAGGTGCAGTACCCCCTGAACAAGTTAAGCGATCACGATCCAACATATAAAGTTGATTTGAACTATTTATAAATGGAAACTCTTCCTGCCAACTTGCGAGCAACTCCCAATGAATAGTACAGTTATAGCCATCAAGTAAGCCTGCTTTAGCCAACAAATAACTCCCCGTACAAATACTACCTAACATCACTTTAGTTCGCGCTAAATGAGTCAACCAATTCAAACTCGTTTTGGTTACGGTATGTTTAATGCCAACACCACCACATACAATCAAAATATCAAACTGTGGCACATCGGCTATCGAACAATCTACACTAATATTTAAGCCATCACTTGCCGTTACAGAACCGCCATTCTCACTAACAGTTGTCCATTCATATAATACTTGTCCTGATAATTGATTAGCCATTCGCAATGGTTCAATAGCAGAAGACAATGCCAGCATAGTAAAATTTGGTTGCAACAAAAAACCGATTTTACGCATTTTTCCAATTTGATTTTCTTGTTTGCGTTCTAAGCTCATAGAGATTGCCTCAAAATAAAATAGCCAAGACGATTATCTTTTTGCAAAGATAATTATCCGTCCTAGGCAAGTAAAATCATCATATATATTAAATAAGATTTATATATTTATTATTATTCTTCCCTGTCACTTTAGTAGATAAGTCACAGTTTAAATCACAACATATAGGCTAGTTGACAACACAATCATATCAATAACGACATTTTACAGTCTAAAAGCGGCCATTAATGTGTAGTCAATCATTGAGCTATTTGCAAATTAAATATATCAAAATAAGAATCTATCAACATACATAACTAGCAATTATATATTTACTATCAATTAATGAATGACTTAGAAAATTAATCGACCCAATAAAAATAATTTAATCGCATACCTCATATGAATCGTTCTAAATAAATATTTTTCGTTTTGTGCAAACGAATCTCAGCTATGGGCATACAAATTGCTTGATTAATTATTAATCATATAAAGTGACATACAAATGGCGTCACTTGTTTACAGGAGTAATACCATGAAGGGAGTCGAAACCACACCATATAGCAGCCAGCCACACTATGCTTTCTGGCGTACAGGCGTTGCCAATATCAAGCTTGGTCGACAGATGTTTAATCAACTGGTCCAAATGGAATTATCAACCCCATCACCAAGAATTTCGTCAATTGGCTCGTGTTTTGCCCAACATGTTGGAAAGTGGCTGAATAATGGCGGTTATAAATTTAACCAAAGTAACCTCGAAACGAGTCAGATCGCCAGCTTTGCATTTGGCAATATTTATACACCTCGGACTCTCCTGCAATGGTTTGATATGACAGCTGAAAACAATCCATTTGATATTAATTCGGCTATCTATTTCGACAACAATAAATATTACGATCTATTAAGGCCCACTTTTAACCTGCAAGGTTATGCCACACAAGCTGACTTAGTATCAGCAAGAGTAGCGGCCTCGAATGAAATGCGTAAAACCCTATTAAAGACAGACCTACTCATATTCACATTAGGGTTAACCGAAGTATGGAAAGATAAGCATAACGTATACTACCCTTGCTGTCCGGGTGTCATCGCAGGGAAATTTGATAATACGGTCTATACATTCCACAACTTTAGTTATCAAGAAATTTACAGTGATCTAGAGCAAATATACACACGACTCAAATCAATCAACTCGAAAATTCAATTACTCTTAACTGTCTCTCCAGTCCCTCTTACTGCAACGATGACAGATAAACATATAATGGTCGCAAATCAATATTCAAAATCGCTACTACGTACTGTTGCGGGCTCTTTAAGTGATAAGTATCGGGGTATCGAATACTTCCCCTCCTATGAGTTGATTACGGTGTCTGATCGTCAGGATTTCAGATTTGAAACTAATCTCAGAACCGTCACCCCCCAAGCTGTTGATTATGTCATGCAACATTTTCAATCTGTCATCAACAACACAACGGATGCCAAACTCAATATCTCCAGCCATCATCAATCCATAGAACAAAATAAAAGCAATGATAATGATGTAGTGTGTGAAGACGAATTGCTTGAAGCAGCAAACAAATTAACAAAGAACCAAATACCCCAAGTAAAACTCAATATTAGCTTGTTTGGTGATAGCCATATGGGTAAATTATCGAGCGCATTGAGTAATATAGAAATCAAACATTGTGGCGGCATGATCATGAATGGTGCTGGGTTTGCGCAACATAAATTTGCCCTCTGTGATAGCGAATATTTTGTCCCTTTAGAGAGTGCAATATCGAGAAAACTATGGTCAAAGATAGTAACGAACCTAGATGCCCATAAACAAGATAATACTCAACAGCATTCAATTATTATTACCAATTTAGGGATGCAAACCCATCAAACCATCTATAAATTTGCTGAATGGTTAGCACGAATTTATCCTGACGGTATTGAAGAAATCAGTACTAAAGAATTTGTCGATTATTTCAATGATGAACTCATCGATCAACTCACTATTCTATTAAAGCTTCATAACCAAGGACACAAGCTTATCGTTGTTTCAGATCCTCCATTTTGTCAATATTTTCAAGAGTCAGAAGCATTAACAAAACTTATCTATTCATATTTCTTAGCAATGGAATATGTATGTAATCAATTAGGTTTTATCTTTTTTAATGCTGCAACAATATTTGATCAAGAGATATCGGATCCTGAAAGTTATCTATCAAAAGTTGAGTTCGCTGATGGCCATAAAGATTGGATGCATGGTAATGAAAAATATTATCACTGGCTCGCCAACAAACTAATGATGCTCATTCAAGATAAATAGCCTCTTTATATAAATCTATCTTGATAGCATCACGATACTTTTCCAACAGAATTACCACGATCTATTTCACGCATACAAAAAAGCCTCGTCATTTCTGACGAGGCCTCAATGTAAGTTGTGGGCGAATGTTGCAATCGCCACAAGCCTATGAGCGCGAAGCTTTAGCGTAGCTAAGGTGGACGGGAGTCGCCCCGTGTGCCTTCGGCACGCGTGTCAGGGTGAAATTAGGCTGTAACCCTCCCATAAAATCAGAATTTTTTGAATAGTTATCATTATTAGTAAAATGCAAGCAGTCACGATTTACTGGCACGACTATGTGATTTTAAATTCAAGATATTGATTTTGATATGGTTTTATTTTGATGAAAAAATTTTGATGCACATTTAGATGCACTAATTATTTTTGGGTGATGTAAACATAGAGAGTAAATCAATCACAGGTACCATCATAATAACGATTCTCAATCAAACGTCCTCCCCTACTTCTTGCTCCACTTACCAAGAAATTGCATGAGTTGCGAATAACTCATGAGCAACTTGTTATATCGCTCAGTAAAAGCTAAAACGAACGAATTAAAGAACACTTAAGAGAACGATTTTATGACTACTAAAATTTTAGCTGACGTTACAGCAAGCATTACTGAGTTAAAAACTAACCCGATGAAAGTAGCAACCAGCGCTTTCGGCGAACCAGTTGCGATACTAGACCGAAATGAAGCTGTATTTTACTGTGTACCTGCGGAGGAATATGAGATGATGATGGATAGACTTGAAGATCTTGAACTGCTTGCTATTGCCAAAGAACGTGAATCTGAAGAGAGCATTTCGGTAAATATTGATGACCTCTAAAACCTAATCATTGCCACCATCTTAACTGTCGGAAAATGCGAACGTAACGATGTCTACCGTAAGACTATAAACCGGTTAGATGACTAATTTAGATATAGCGATGTTCAGGATAGACCTTTCGTTCAAGCATTTTCTTAGCTTTGTTAAACGAGTCATTAGTGATATTTGAAGTATTTAATGGCTCTGATACGGCTACAGCTGATGAGCTACATAAAAGTACAGCAAGTATGAACGTCTTTCTCTTGGTTATCCTTAACGGGGAAATGATGAACATATACAACCAAATACAGAACTATCAGTCAAATAATATCTCATCCATTAAACGTGTAAGATTTTCCACATTCAATAAGTACTATAAATAACAATATATCAACAGAAATTAACACATCTAACTATAT
>NZ_BALM01000019.1 GCF_000614975.1 Shewanella marina JCM 15074 | reverse complement strand
TATTTATATTTAATATTTTAATTTTATATCAATCACATCTCTTACTACCTTACTACTAACTGCTCTGTTCAATGGTTTTTTATTAATTATTTATGGCACAAAAAATATTTTTTATTTTTCAGTCATTTACCCTGCATGGCTTTATAAATTAATACTTTCTTCTAACCTCTAAATGTAATCATTAGTATAATTGAAACAACTCGCTACATTTATTAAATTACTGTTACTTAATTTATTGATAATTATTGTAACAAGGAGTCGTAGTGCAACCCTTACTAAAAGGATTGGGATGTTTAAACCTTGTTTGTTTATTCACAATAAGTCTTGTTAATTATGCTCAGGCGGAAGATAGATCATTAATTGCCATTCCATTACAAGTGTTACTGGAGGTAACGGGGCGTAATAATCATGCCGCATTGATGCAATTTGGAGATAAAAATATTGCTCATATAAATCAGCAGGGTCATGGCCATCAAACTTATGCAGCACAAGTAGGTAATGAAAATAGTGCTGAGATCACCCAAGCTGGTAGTAATAACAAAGTCATACATGCTCAATTTGGTATACAAAATCACGCTAATATCGCACAGATGGGCGATAACAACACCGTAATCCTCAACCAAATGGGATCGCAACAAATCTCGATCATGCAGTATACAGATAACGCCGCAGTGATTGTGACTCAATATTAATACTCATCAACAAGGAATGTTTATGTCTGTACCCAAAAGAACATTAGTTGCACTGACCATTACTGGCGCAATTGGATTTCAAACAACCGCAGTAGCAAATCAATCAAATGAGATCACGATTAATCAAACCAGTACTTCAGATAATAGTTTAGCCGCAACCATAAAAGTCACAGGTAGCAAGAACATAGCTAATCTCACCCAAACTGGTGCGGATCATGTTATCACCACTCAAAAAGAAGGTGACAACAATAAAAGTGAAGTAACAGCCAATGGCATTAATACCAAGATTGATATTAAACAGTCAGATAATGAACAGCTTACCAATCTAAAAACCAGTGGTGATGATAATACCTTTGTTATCACTCAAGATGGTTATTCAAACAGTAATCAAATTGATGTTTCAGGTAACAGTAATACCGTTACCTTAACTCAGACGGACTCACTTAATGATGCTGTTATTGAGTTTATAGGTGATGACAACAGCGCACTCATTAATCAGTCTGGTAACAGTAACATCGTGAACTACCGTGTCGAAGGTGATGCTAACGATGCAACTATCATCCAGCATGGTGATAATAATATTACAGGTCTAGTTGCTCTCGGAATTAGCAGTAATTTGGGCAACAATAACGATATAGCCATAACCCAAGATGGTAACCATAACTTTGCGGCTGCGAAAAGCGTTAAAGGTAACGACAACTACCTTGATGTGGATCAAATTGGCAGTAACAACACGGCCTTTGTCTATGACTTAACAGGCACGGGTAACGATTTCGACCTTGAGCAGACAGGTAATAATAATAGCGTACTGATGTCGCAAATGTCAGGCGATGATAATGATATTGAGATAGACCAAAGCGGTGATAACAATAGCATTAGCCAACTGAATATAACGGCAGACACTAGCAGTTTAGCGGGGGCAGAAGTTGTTGGTGCCATGACGGTTCAAGGTAGCAATAACCAATTAGATTTTGAACAAGAAGGCAATGCAAATAACCTGAGTTTCTCCCTGATTGGCGATCAAAACGATATCGATCTTGAGCAAGAGGGCAATAATCATACTGCTAACATGACTATTGAAGGCTTCGATAACACGTTAAATTTTGATGCTGAGGGTAATGCAAACCAACTTCATAACATTGTCATGGGTGATGGTAACGATATTGAAGTGAATCAAACTGGCAACCTCAACGATAGTTATGCCCAAACTGAAGGCAATAGCAATCAAATTGATGTCGAACAACATGGCAACGAGAATCGATCAACAATCAATACTTATGGTGACAGCAATAATATACGCCACAGTCAATCAGGTGACTTAAACGTACTTGACCTCATTACAACAGGTGATAGCAATACCCTTATATTGACCCAATCAGGAGCAAGTAACTGGATAGGCGGTAGCGATAGTTTTGCCATTGATGGCAGCAACAACAGCTTTAATGTTGCTCAAGCGGGTAATAATAATCGTGTAGCGGGTTCAATAGCGGGCAATGATAATAGCGTCACGATCAATCAAACAGGTAATGGCAACCTAGCGACAGTTATTCAACAGTAATCAAAAAATTAGCCCTAAATCAAAAAACCAGCACGCAAGTGCTGGTTTTTTTATCTTTCGATACCACTAACTACATAAGTCAAAATGGCTCTGATAAGTCTGTGCCCAGCGTAATAATTCGACCCGATTTCGAGACTGAGTTTTACGGAAAATAGAAGATATATGTGCTTTAACAGTATGCTCACTAATGCATAAGCGATGCGCAATCTCCTTATTGCGAGCACCGCTAGACACAAACTGAATAATGGTACGTTCACGCTTAGTCAGAGTTTGCAGCATAGCTAACGTATCAGAACCAATATAACTGTCATTCTGCGCATCTAACTTATTAACCAACTGGCGAATAACATTGCTCATCAATAATCGGTCAAACCATAATTCGTCTTCAATCATCTTGCTTAAACCCGACAGCATTAAATCCATACCTTGATCAGTATAAAGCAGCCCGCGGATCCCCAACATTAATGCCGATTCGGCATCAATAGTATCCTTATCAACTTGATATAATGCCACTGGCACATGTGACAATAATCGTGATGCCACCAAGGGAATACCTTTATTATCAAGTGCAGCACCTTGCTGCGCGATCAAATAAAAACTATTTTCGACATTGTTTTGTTCGAGCTTTGAAGGGTGGTCAATAATATGGGTCTTTAAGCCGATAGATTCAGCCAGAATGGCTAAATGGCAAGGTGCAGCAATTTGGTGCAAGAACACCAATTGTTGGATATTACTCATGTATTCCTCCTTGAATACTCCGTCATAGGGTTGAAAGTTATTCAACTCGGTAATACATTTTGGCTAATCTTTTATTTATCGCCATACATCATAAGTATGATATTGGCGATATTTTACTTATTTGGTATTAGCCTCAACTTGTGCAATCTGCTTATTTTGTATGCTACTCAAGAAGATGAGAGCGGTGATTGCACCAATCAATGCTAGCATCATATCGGACTGGGTATCCCACACATAGCCTTGCGTTCCTAAAAAAGCTTCAGCCCCCTCACCTGTTGCAGCGGCAACCCACCATTCAATCAATTCATAAAAAGCAGAAAACGCCAACGCAAAACAGACCACCAGAAATTGGCACCATGCCCCCACTTTTAATACATGATTACGCAACAGCACTTCACGGGCTAACATCACAGGTACAAAGCCCTGAATAAAATGACCGACTTTATCGTAATTATTACGTTCATGACCCAGCCACTCACCAATCGAGTCAAATAAAGGAACTTCGGCATAGGTGTAATGTGCACCCACAAATAAAATACAGCAATGCAATAAAATTAAACCGTAAGCTAATGGAGTTAAGGGGAATCGCTTACGGGTAAAGATTAGAATTGGAATAGCTAATAACGCGGGTAAAGCTTCCAAAACCCAAGTAAACATATCTTTTGGTAAATATACAGACCAAAGTAATACCGCTACATAGATTATTCCCCAGCCAACAATCTTGTTATTCACTCTTTCTTCCTCTTAGAATTTAATGTTCTAGCCATAATAGACTTCTAGACTTCCATGTTAATTATGGATAATGTTAATTTATTCTGTGATACGAGCATAACATATTAAAAATAGCGCAGAATTTCTCATATATTTAGTTACAATGACCAACTAATATTTTGATCTTATAATAATTTTAAGGGTACCCAAGATGGTGAAACACTCACTAGAAAAAGAACAAATTAAGATATTACTTTTAGAAGGTGTGCACCAATCTGCCGTTGACGTATTTCAACGTGCTGGCTATACCAATATCGAATATCACAAAGCTTCACTTGATGACGCTTCACTGATTGAAGCGATTAAAGATGCACGCGTAGTCGGTATTCGTTCTCGCACCCAACTGACCGCAGAAGTGTTACAACATGCAGAAAAACTGATTGCCATCGGTTGCTTCTGCATCGGCACTAATCAGGTTGCCCTCAAGTCAGCTGAACAACTCGGTATTCCGGTATTTAACGCCCCCTTTTCAAACACACGTAGTGTTGCCGAATTAGTATTAGGCGAAATTATCATGCTAATGCGTGGCATTCCACAACGTAATGCCCTTGCCCACCGTGGTGGCTGGTTAAAATCAGCCAGTGGTAGCTATGAAGTTCGTGGAAAAACGCTTGGTGTTATCGGTTACGGACATATTGGTACCCAGCTAGGTATTTTGGCTGAAACACTGGGTATGCGGGTTATCTTCTTTGATATTGAAGATAAGTTACCCCTAGGTAATGCTCAACAGGTTCACTCATTAGAGCAGCTATTATCATTAGCGGATGTGGTGAGTTTGCATGTACCAGAAACAGTACAAACCCAGAATATGATTGCAGCAGCAGAACTTGCCACCATGCGTAAAGGCAGTATTTTAATTAACGCAGCGCGTGGCACCGTGGTTGATATTGATGCATTAAGCGAAGCCATTATTTCAGGTCATTTAGCGGGCGCGGCAATTGATGTATTCCCCGTTGAACCTAAATCAAATGATGACGAATTTATGTCACCATTACGTGGTTTAGACAATGTAATTTTAACACCGCATGTGGGTGGTAGCACCGCCGAAGCACAAGAAAACATCGGCATTGAAGTTGCGGGTAAAATGGCGAAATACTCAGACAATGGTTCAACAGTATCAGCGGTTAACTTCCCTGAAGTATCGCTGCCTCACCATAAGAATGTGAGTCGTCTATTGCATATTCACCACAATCGCCCAGGTACGCTAATTAAGATTAACCAAGCGTTTGCAGAGCAAGGCATCAATATTTCAGCCCAGTATCTACAAACCACATCTGAAATTGGTTACGTAGTCATGGATGTTGAGACCCATCATGCAGAATCAGCTTTAGCGCAATTAAAAGCGATTGATGGCACCATCCGTACGCGCTTGCTGTTCTAATATAGCTGTTTTATTATGCCCTCTCGTATCCACTAGAGGGCATTCCCGTCCTCTTTAAATTCAGCTACAATCAGACCTCTTTACGCTTTTCTTTTCAGGAACTGGATATGACCGATAGCGTGACTCAAGACGCTTGGCAACTGAACGCCAACGCACCCGAATTATTAATAAGCAACCTTGACCATTTTGGTTTGATTAGTGTGACTGGCGAACAAGCGAAAAGCTTTATTCATGGCCAAGTTACCACGGATATTATGTCGCTAGCAGACAACCAATGGCGCTGGGGCGCACATTGTGATCCTAAAGGTAAGATGCTAGCGAGCTTCCGTACCTTTATGTTGGCAGAGCAATTAATGCTATTAATGCCAGCAACAACCGTAGTGGCAGATTTACCGCAATTACAAAAGTATGCAGTATTTAGTAAAGCTGAGTTAGTCAATGCCAGCAGCGAATACCGCATCTTAGGTGTTGCAGGCACGCAAGCTAGTGCATGGTTAAACCAGCAATTTGGTGCCATTAATGATGAGCTAACAGTCATCGAACAGGGCGTTATCTTAAAAGATGGTGAGCGTTACATCATCATTATGGATGCAGCCGCAGCTGAGCAATTACTCGATAACACTCAAGTGGCCGTTGTGGAGCATCAAGCATGGCAAGCACTCGAGATTTTAGCGGGTTACCCCAATATTTTACCTGAACATCAAGGCCAATATGTGCCGCAGATGTGTAACCTACAAGCACTAAACGGTATCAGCTTTAATAAAGGCTGTTATATGGGGCAAGAAACCATTGCCCGTATGAAGTACCGCGGTGGCAATAAGCGCGCCCTATATATTATTCAAGGCCAAACACAGCAAACGATTAACGCTGAAAGCCAACTTGAAATTGCACTTGATGGTGATTTCCGCCGCGGCGGTAAAATTATTGAGTTTGTGCAGCAAGGTGAGCAAGTATTAATGACAGCCGTATTGGCCAATGATACTGAAAATGATGCAGTGTTACGTATTGCAGGTGATGAGCAAGCACAATTAACGATTGTGCCACTACCTTATTAACTCGCAGAAGAGTAATCAGTAGGATCAAAAAGAGCGCCCAAGGCGCTCTTTTTTTGTGTCTATAATAGTATTAAGCTTTCGCCGCTAAGTTGGCTAACTTATAACGAATAAAGTAATCAACGGTTTCACTCACAATCACTTTACGCAGACCAATAATGGCAATTAAGTTTGGAATCGCCATCAAACCGTTAACGGTATCAGCCAGTAACCAAATCAAATCTAACTTAATAAATGAACCAACTGCAATTAGACCAATAAAGATCCATTGGTAAGCCCCCTTAGCACGGCCACTTGTTAGGTAGTGCCAGCAACGCTCACCGTAGTAGTTCCAACCTAAAATAGTGGTAAATGCAAAGCATACTAGCGAGATGGTTACCACATATTGGCCAATCATCGCAGAGCTGCCCATAGAGAATGCCGCACTCGTCATCGCAGCACCCGCAGTATCACCATTCCATACGCCAGTGATGATTAATACTAAACCTGTCATAGTACAGATGATGATGGTATCAAAGAAGGTACCCGTCATATTCACTAGACCTTGCTCTACTGGCTCATTGGTTTTTGCTGCAGCGGCTGCAATTGGCGCACTACCTAAACCAGACTCATTAGAGAACACACCACGAGCAATACCAATTTGAATCGCTTGTGCAACGGTTGCCCCTAAGAAGCCACCAGCTGCAGAAACAGGCGTAAAGGCACTGTGGATCACAAGCTCAAAGGCTGGAATAATTTGATCCGTAAAGTGCGCTAAAATCCAAACACAGGCTAACACGTAAGCAATAGCCATGGTTGGCACGACTTTTTGTGCCACGCTAGCAATACGCTTAACTCCACCTAATGTTACCGCGGCAACTAATAAGGTTAATACTACCGCTGTCACCCAAGTTGGTACATGGAATGCGATAGTCATAGCATCACTAATGGCATTCACTTGCGCAAAAGTACCAATACCAAAGAAGGCGACACCAACACCAAATACAGCAAATATTTTAGCTAACCAAGAAAGTCCTAAGCCCTTTTCGATATAGTACATTGGGCCACCAGCAATGCGGCCTTCGTTATCAGTGGTACGATATTTTACCGCTAATAGACACTCAGCATATTTGGTCGCCATGCCAAATAACGCAGCAAGCCACATCCAAAAAAGTGCGCCCGGACCACCAATTTTAATTGCAGTAGCAACACCGACAATATTACCCGTACCAATAGTGGCCGACAGTGCGGTACATAGCGCTGCAAACGGACTTAAGTCACCTTTGCCGCCATCAGACTTAAACAATAAGCCCATCGCCATTGGTAATCTGACCATCTGGATCAGTTTTAAACGTAGGGTAAGATAGATACCAGTACCGACCAATAAGCATAAGGTTAAAGGGCCCCATACTACGGCATTAATATCGGCAATTATTTGGTGGAGTGTCATTTTATTCCTCGGTTATTAAACAACAATATTAATAAACGGAGGACGAGCAGAAAAACTGAATAGCAGATATTGCCCAAAAGACAATAGACAGCGAAAAGCAGCATTCCTCTCCTCTGTCCTTTTGCCTGAGCGTTTCGCGACTAGATATAGCTAGCAACTTTCGCCTTCGGCGCCGAAATACATAAAATGCTTTCGATCTCTCCAGAGGGTCGTCCAGTAACAGTCCACGCCCTAGGGCACCTGAAAGAGTGCTTTATCAATTAGTGATAATTAATAAAGTTGCCTCGTCGGTGTGGAGTTAATTCTCCACTCTCCTGCTACCTTCATCCGAACGGATTATCTGACGCTATTGCGCGCAGATAGGCGAAAGATTGTATCAAAATCATTTAGAACCAACGTGACATATGTCACGTTTTTAAATTTTAGATCAGTAAGACAACTTAATTTTTCAAAGACGCGCATCACATTTAATTAACACTCAGTGATAATATTTATCATAATGGATTTAAAAATTGGATGACCCAAGCTGGTTGATGAACAAGGAAGCACTATGTCTCAGTCAGTTGTAGAGCTAAAACAGATCAGCAAGAGTTTTACCGATGGTTTGCAATTGCATCAAGTGCTCGACCAAATTAGCCTCACCATTGAACAAGGTGAAACGGTTGCCCTTACAGGTCCAAGTGGCAGTGGCAAAAGCACCTTACTCAATTTAATTGGCGGTTTTGAGCATTATGATACTGGAGAGTTACGTCTTAATAATGTCGCCACCAGCTCATGGCAAGATCAACAGTGGAGTCAATATCGACGGAGCCAATTGGGCGTGATATTTCAGCAATTTAATTTACTGTCGCCATTAACAGTTGCCAATAATATTCAATTTCAATTATCACTCAATCAACACAAATGGAATGATTGGTGTGATTATCTCAGCGACAAACTAGGCTTAAAGGAACTGTTAAATCGACATATCGATACTCTTTCAGGCGGTCAACAACAACGTGTTGCCATTGCTCGTGCATTAGCACATAAACCCTCATTGATTTTAGCCGATGAGCCAACAGGCAACTTGGACTTTGAAGCAGGCCAAGAAGTCATGCAGTTGCTTTGTTCACTGGCCGCAGATGCCAATAGCAGTATTTTAATGGTAACTCACAGCGAAGAGTGCGCCAATTTTATGAGCCGCCGTTGGCATTTAAGACGAGGCCATATTCATGAATAGCCAACTCAATAGCAGCTTGGTCTGCTTACAGGTTTTTGGGCACCACTATCGCCGCGCGCCGCTACAAGCAGGAGCGATTTTAATTGGTATCATACTTGCTATTACCCTGCTTATTGGTGTCAGAGCCACCAATGAAAGTGCCATTGCCAGTTACCAAAATGCCACTGAATTACTGAGCCAGCGAGCGGATGTAAGGTTAAATCCTCCAGACAGCCAACGTTACTTTAATCAAGACTACTACTTTGCCCTGCGTCATGCAGGTTACAGTAATTTATTGCCCGTGATCCGTGGCAAAGTGTATGACAATAACAACCAGTCTTATCCTTTATATGGCAGTGATATTATTGCGGCACTGTCGCTCAACTCAGGCCAAGACAACTTTCAAGGTCAGCAGACCATCAGTAACCAAACCCTACCGATGGCTCGGCTACTGATGGCTGAGCCACTGCTTGTCACCAGTCAATCATTTGCAGATCAATTGGGATTACAAGATAACATCACCCTTAATGGCCAAACAATCGAACTGATGGTATTAGATGACAGATATGGCCTAGGCAATACCTTACTGGCAGATATCAGCTTTGCGC
Organism: Shewanella marina JCM 15074; assembly: GCF_000614975.1. Classification (GTDB taxonomy): domain Bacteria; phylum Pseudomonadota; class Gammaproteobacteria; order Enterobacterales; family Shewanellaceae; genus Shewanella; species Shewanella marina. The sequence continues at coordinate 63,721 of NZ_BALM01000019.1, read as the reverse complement.
AGCAGTTACTTGATGCGCCAAAGCAGCTCAGCTATATCGCGATGTTTTACCCAGAGCAAGGGCTTAAACAAGCATTATTAGCCGCTGATTTGCTGCCCGCAGATCTTGTCTTTAGCGTACAAGATCAAGGCCAATCATTAATGGCGCTGACCAATAGCTTTCACCTCAACCTCAATGCCATGAGCATGCTCGCCTTTATTGTCGGCCTCTTTATCGCCTATAACGGCGTGCGTTACAGTTTAATGAAACGGCAAAAGCTATTAGTGCAACTACTGCAAAGTGGCATTAGTCGTCGTCATTTGATGCTAGCACTGTTTAGCGAATTAACCGTGATGGTGATTATTGGCGCTGTAATAGGCTTTGTATTGGGCCTGCAACTGAGTCAATGGTTACAGCCAATGATTGCTGTCACGATTGAAAGCCTCTATAACGCGCGTTTATTACCGGGAATTTGGCATTGGAGCTGGTTGCTGCAAGCCATCATACTGACCCTATTGGCCGCTGTACTGGCTAGTATTCCCCTGTACTTGAATCTTAGTCGTCAACCTCTAGCGCAAGGCGCCAGTCAACATAATCAATATCATACTGGTTATCGCTCAGCTAAGTATCAAGCCATGGCCGCGGTGGCTTTGCTATTCGTCAGTGGTCTACTGTTACCCTTTTCACAGCAATTTCAATTTAGTTTAATCCTAATGGCACTGGTGACCCTTGCTATTCCACTATTATTACCTTGGTCTTTACAGCGTATGAGCCAAGGCTTAACCCGGTTAAAACTCTCGGGTCTTAAAGGCTATATGTTGGCTGAAACCAAAGAGCTGATTGCGCCATTATCATTAGCTATGATGGCCATTTTATTAGCCTTATGTGCCAATATTGCCATGAATACACTTGTTGGCAGTTTTGATCATACCTTAAGGCAATGGCTTGATATCCGCTTACATACCGATGTTTATACCAATCCTGAACCCGCTAAAATCGAGGCAACTGAAACCTTCTTAAAACAGCATCCAAATGTCACTGCATTGCATTATCAATGGTTTAGCCAAGATAAATATCAAGGCTTACCTATTTCATTAGTGTCATTTGATGATGAGACCTTAATCGATACCAGCCCGCTAAAACAACATATCGATAATTTTTGGCCGCAATTTCTAGCCGGTTCAGTGGTAATGATCAGTGAACCGATGGCGATTAAACATAATCTGCAACCCGGCGATCAGCTTTATCTTACTGAGCACCAACCTGAGACCCCGTTAACCGTCGGTGCTATCTATTACGATTATGGTAATCCCAAAGGCCAAATTCAGTTTAATCAAAAAGCATGGTTAGCTCTTGGGTTACACCCTCAACCCAACGGTATTGGAGCCAGTTATCAAGGTGATGTATTGGAATTAGAGCAACAATTGCAACAACAGGTGGGATTGCTGCCAAGACAGATGTTCAATCAAACTTCTGTACGAGCTAAAGCCATTACCATCTTTAATCGCACATTCTCTATTACGGTCGCCCTTAATAGTTTGACGTTAATTGTCGCAGCAATTGGCCTATTTAGTGCTTGTTTAATGCTGACTCAGGCAAGACAAGCACCATTAGCGAGATTGACGGCTTTAGGTGTCAGTAAAATACAGTTACGGCTCATGCTGGTCGTGCAAATGCTCATCATCGTGCTATTTACCTGTTTAATTGCCCTACCGATGGGCAGTTTACTCAGTTATTTATTAATCAACAAAGTCACCTTACAAGCCTTTGGTTGGACTATCCCTATCTTGTGGGATTGGCAAGCGTATGGCCAAGCCATCGTGACCGCAGTCCTCACCAGCTTAATCGCGATCAGCCTACCATTATGGTGGCAAACCCGTAAGCCGACCATTCATAGCTTACAACAGGAGGTGCTATGAAGCCGTTTGTTTATACCGGTCTATTGATCACATTATGTGCTTGCCAGCCCGCAGCTGAATCAGAGTCTGAATCACGTTCAATGGGCAATCTACTGGGTGCGACAACAGCGCAATACGCAGAAGTATTACCTGAGAAGCAATTTAGCTTTCCAGCCGATCATCAAGCCCATAATGATTTCAGACAAGAGTGGTGGTATCTCACCGCCAACCTTATTGACGAGCAAGGCCAGCCGCTTGGCCTGCAATGGACCCAGTTTCGATTTGGCCTAACCCCAAATACAGAGGAATTACCACAGGATTGGCAAGCCAGCCAACTTTATATGGCGCACAGTGCCATTACCACAAAAGAGCAACATTGGGCCGAAGAGAAATGGAGCCGAGGCATACCGGAGCTCGCTGGCGTCAGCGCTAATCCCTTTGCTGTATTTATCGATAATTGGCGTTGGCAAGGCAGTACAAATAATCTATTCCCCGCTTCTTTATCAGTACAAGAGGATGACTTTAGCTACCAATTACAATTAAGCGCCAGCGCACCACTGCAATTACAAGGTCAGCAAGGCTATAGCGTTAAAAATGCAGCGGCAGATGTGGCCTCCTATTACTATAGTCAACCCTATATACAGATAACGGGTGAAGTCACCCTTGCCGGTATCACCAAAAAAGTGAGTGGCATGGGCTGGCTTGATCGAGAATGGAGTTCGCAATTCTTAACCGATAGTCAGCAAGGATGGGATTGGTTTGCCCTGCGCTTTAACAACCAAACGACTTTAATGCTATTCCAATTACGTGCCGATGAAGCCAGTGGCCAACCCCATTTTTACGCGGGTAATTTAATGCAACCAGATGGTTCGAATCAACCGCTTGCCAGCAGCGATATCCAGATGACGGCACAGGCATGGCAACAAACCTCTACCGCTAATTATCCAGTATCGTGGCGCTTAACTATCCCATCACAGCAGCTCGATATCACCATTAATGCGCTTAACCCCAATGCCAATATGCCGCTCAGTATCCCTTATTGGGAAGGACCAATTCAATTCAGCGGCAGTCATCAAGGTGACGGTTACATGGAGCTAACCGGTTATTAAGTGCAAATAATGCGCTAGCTCACAATTTCATATACCAATATTAGAAATACCTCCAAGGAGGTATTTCTAGTTTGTCTGCGCTTCCATAAATTAACCTTAATTAATATGTGGTTTAAAGAGATGTTTATGCAGCAGCAATATCATGTAATTAGCCTAGTCATCCATACGATACAACAGCAAACCCAACACATAATCCAGCAACTTACCCAACTCGCTGGATTAGAGCTGCATAGCCACGATCAAGATGGCAAGCTCATTGTCACCATTGAAGGTGAGCACTCCAACCATCTGCTTGACCACATTGAAACCATCAATCAATACCAAGGTGTGATATCTAGCAGCTTGATCTACCACCATGTTGAATCAATTTAATTGAATAAGTGAGAGTATCTATGTCAATAAGCCGTAGAGAGTTTATTAAAGCCAATGCAGCTGTGGCTGCGGCCGCAACAATTGGTGCTAGTTTACCGATCAAAATGGTACAAGCCGCTGACGCACCTAACAAAATCGTCTGGAACAAAACTCCATGCCGCTTCTGTGGCGTGGGTTGTAGCATCATGGTCGGTACTGAAGATGGTAAAGTCGTTGCCACTAAAGGCGACTTAGAAAGCCCTGTAAACCGTGGTTTATGCTGTATTAAAGGCTATTTCCTATCAAAGATCATGTACGGTAAAGACCGTCTTGAAACACCTTTGCTGCGTATGACCAATGGTCAATACGATAAAGAAGGTGAATTTACGCCAGTTTCGTGGGATACCGCTTTTGACATAATGGCACAAAAGTGGAAACACGCCCTTGCGACAAAAGGGCCCTCATCAGTCGGCATGTTCGGCTCGGGTCAATGGACGGTATGGGAAGCTACGCAGCATCAAAACTGCATAAAGCCGGTTTCCGTACCAACAATATCGACCCTAATGCCCGTCACTGTATGGCATCAGCTGTAGTCGGCTTTATGCGTACCTTTGGTATTGATGAACCTATGGGTTGTTATGATGACCTAGAAGCCGCTGACCACTTTGTATTGTGGGGCGCTAACATGGCTGAAATGCACCCGATTTTATGGTCACGTTTATCAAACCGTCGCTTAGGTAATCCGCATTGCCGCGTCCATGTCTTGTCTACCTTTGAAAACCGCAGCTTTGATTTAGCGGATAACCCAATGGTATTTAAGCCGCAGTCAGACCTAGTGATCTTAAACGCAATAGCAAACTACCTTATTGTTAATAATGCGGTTAATAAAGAGTTTGTGAATAAACACACCAAATTTGCCATGGGTGTTGATGATATTGGTTACGGTCTACGTCCTGATCACCCATTGGAAATGAAGCTAAAAACCCAGGTAATGGCAAATCACATGCGATTAGCTTTGCTGAATATGCTGAATTCTTAAAGCCATATACCCTAGAATACGCCAGCCAAATGAGTGGTGTGCCGGTCGCGAGATTACAAGAATTAGCAGAGGCATATGCCAATCCTAATATCAAAGTGATGAGCTTATGGACCATGGGTATTAACCAACATACTCGTGGCGTATGGGCCAACAACATGCTCTATAACCTGCATTTATTGACAGGTAAGATTTCCACACCAGGTAATAGCCCATTCTCACTAACAGGTCAGCCATCAGCTTGTGGTACAGCCCGTGAGGTCGGCACTTTTGCGCATCGTCTACCAGCAGACATGGTAGTGATGAATCCAAAGCACCGAGAAGTGACTGAAAAAATTTGGCAACTACCAGCAGGCACGATTCCACCAAAGCCGGGTTACCACGCTGTATTACAAAGCCGCATGCTAAAAGATGGCAAACTTAATTGTTATTGGACCATGTGTACTAACAATATGCAGGCAGGCCCAAATATCAATGATGAAATTTATCCGGGCTTCCGCAACCCGGAGAACTTTATTGTAGTATCGGATCCTTATCCAACCATCACTGCACTCACTGCGGACCTCATTTTACCAACAGCAATGTGGGTCGAAAAAGAAGGGTGTTATGGTAATGCCGAGCGCCGTACTCAGATGTGGCATCAGCAAATCAATGCGCCGGGTGAAGCAAAATCAGATCTATGGCAGCTGGTTGAATTCTCAAAACGCTTTAAGGTTAGCGAAGTTTGGCCTGCAGAATTAATTGCCAAAATGCCACAATATGCCGATAAGACTTTATATGAAGTGTTATTTGCCAATGGTGAAATTAATAAGTTCCCGAGCAGCGAATGCCAAGGCGCACTAAACCAAGAAGCTGAAGATTTTGGCTACTATATTCAAAAAGGTATTTTTGAAGAATATGCCCAATTTGGTCGCGGTAAAGCGCATGACTTAGCGCCATTTGATCAATACCACCAAAGCCGTGGTCTACGTTGGCCGGTGGTTGATGGAAAAGAGACTCGTTACCGTTTCGCCAAAGGTAGTGACCCTTATGTGACCTCAAATGAAGCGTTCCAATTCTATGGTAAACCAGATGGTAAAGCGGTCATTTTTGCCTTGCCTTATGAGCCAGCAGCAGAAGAGCCTAACCAAGAGTATGACCTATGGATGTCAACGGGTCGCGTACTTGAGCATTGGCACACTGCAACCATGACGGGTCGAGTTTCACAGCTACACCGCGCCTTCCCTGATGCACAAATCTTTATGCACCCACAAGATGCGAAAGACCGTGGTTTAAAACAAGGTGATGAAGTGATTGTCGCTTCGCCTCGTGGTGAAGTCAAAACCCGAGTGGAGACCAAAGGTCGTAATAAGCCGCCTCAAGGCGTGGTGTTTATGCCATTTTTTGATGCGAGCCAACTGGTCAACAAGCTGATCCTAGATGCCACAGATCCGTTATCTAAAGAGACGGATTTTAAAAAGTGTCCAGTAAAAGTATATAAGGTCACCGCTTAAGCGGTCATAAGATGGCTGCATCTATATGCAGCCCTATAACGGCAATGTCCGTAAAGGTAATCACTATGAAATTACAACTTATCGCCGCTGCAACACTGCTATTACTCACTGCATGTAGTGGTCAATCAAATCAGCAAACAGCTGCTAGCGTCAACTTAACCTCTTTAGCGGGTAATGTAGCTATTACTGAAACGGCGCCAGCCCCAGAAATGGCCTCATATCCAAAGCGTGGTGACAGTATTGCGCGCACATTTGCCGAGCAACCACCGTTAATTCCGCATAAAGCAGACTACGCTATTAATTTAAAAACTAATCGCTGCCTGACTTGCCATGCGCCAACAAAAGCGAAACGCATGAAAGCGACCAGTATTCCTACGTCGCATTTAGGTGATTTAAAGGGCGATATTAATGGCAAATACTACTCATGTACTCAATGTCATACACCGCAAGCAAGTAACACTCAAGCACATGTAGGCAACCTGACCGACAAAGAATAAATCTAATTATTTTGTCGTATTTGAGCTAACTAGTACTTAACTAGTTAGCTCAATGTGTTATGTTTAATACAACGATTAGTCGTAGTTTCAACGTCAATACCTGTTCCATCTACAACTGAATTAGTCATTGTTATTTAGGCTAATTCTCAGCATTGTTATAAGGATAGTGTCGATGAAAAAAATTAAACATGAAGCACAGTTATTCAAACTAGCACTAGAGATTGGCGAAGGATATGCCATGAAACGAGGTTATAAAACCTTTCCGCAGGGATTATCCAATCGCGATAAAATCGAATGTATTTACCGCCTCTTAATCAACGATAAACTGATCACACCGCTACCAGAAGATAAAGAAGATGGCCCCAATATGAAGCACAGACTGATTATTTGGATTACCCGTCAATTACCTGAAAATCACGAATTGCTACAAGACTAACCCGCCACTAATTTCACGTTGGAGCTGAATATTTTCGGCTTCAACACGTCACTTTCTCGCCGTAAATTTCAAGCAAAAAAAAACCTAAACCGGGGAGGCTCAGGGCATAATAGAGGCAAAAAATTCCTCAATCCAATTACTCGCAATGTCTTTCAGTTCTAATAAAATCAAAACCAAAAGGTATTAGCCGTTACGCTAACTTGGTATCCTCAGATACAGATTCGGGGATAGCACTCAGCTGAGGCTCAGCTGCTTGAGGTTCCTCTGTTTCTTGACTAGAGGCAGCAGCTGTTTGCCATAGACATCCAACCCATAGACCTTGACTAGCATTCATCAGAAAAATCTCTTCACTAATTCGATGCAGCTACTATAAATATGCTACAGTTATTAGTAAAATGAATTAATCAAATATAGTCTATTCCATTTTAGAATGAATATTCCCATCAGAACATTACAGTGCTTTCTTACCCTAATTGAAGTAGGAAATTTCACTCGCGCGGCAGAACGCATGTATTTAACCCAACCGACGCTCACTAAAATGATCCAACGGTTAGAGGAAAATCTTGAACAACAGCTGCTGATCCGTAACAACCAAAAGGTTGAACTGACCCAAGCGGGTATCGTGTTCAAACATAGAGCGCAACAAATTGTAGGTCAATGGCATCGACTGCAAGAGGACATGAGCAATCTTAATGGCCTTAAAACAGGCACGTTAAGATTGGGGGTATGCCCAATGATGAGCAGTTTGATTATCGATCTGTTAACTGAGTTTATCCGTACCTATCCGGGTATTGAACTGCAAATGCATGAATATGGTGGCTTTGGTTGTGAGCAGGCACTGCTTAACGACACCCTAGATATCGCCTTTACAGCACTACCACTCACTCACTCAGATCAATTAGCCGCACTACCATTATTGCGTTACCCGCTCATGGTTTGTTTACCTAACGATCATCCACTCAGTAGCCAACATAGCTTGCATTGGACAGATTTAGCGCCCTACCCTTATATCAACTACAACGAAGACTTCTCGCTAGCGAAGCTTATTCGTAATGTCAGCACCAAATCAGGGGTATCACTCAATATTGCGTTTCGTAGTGGCCAATGGGATTTTCTTGCTGCCATGGTTGAGGCACATATGGGCATTGCTATTTTGCCAGAGCCCATCTGTAATAAGATTGGCTCCAATAAATTAGTCTATATTCCAATGACACCTGAAATCACTTGGGACTTAGCGATGATTTGGCGTAAGAACTTACCGCTCACCCCCGCGGCTCAGGCATTACTGTCATTAGCAAAAGTGAAGTAGTCGAGTCAAAATTGACGTAAGAGCAAGCTCGCATATTTGAACAAAAGTTAGCAAAAAATGCGAGCTGCTTCCCAGTTACACCACATGGTGTCCCCCCATTTAGCCAAATTATTTGTATGCTTGCGACACTTCGCAGTAACCGTTTTTACTGCATTTAGCCAAGCTGCTGATAAATCACTTTTCAAGCATCTTGGATGCCCTACAACTTAATTTGGTAGATCATAATGTTAAAAAAATTTGCGCCACTGATGCTGTTGCCGCTACTGAGTTTTGGTTTACACGCTATGGAAGCGAAACCAACAACAAATGCCACCCTTAACGTTGACGAAGCACAACTAAAAGAGATCCGTATCCAAAGCCAGTTAGGGATCCCGGGCGCGCAATTTGACCTGGCAAACTATTATGAGCTACAAGGCTCTGACAACGATTTAAAGCAAGCAATTGAGCTTTATGAACTGGCAGCTAACCAAGGCTTAAAAGAAGCCCAAAATGCGATTGGTTTGATGTACGACGAAGGCAAAGGCGTTACTGAAGATGATGCTAAAGCCATTGAGTGGTATCAAAAGTCTGCCGACCAAGGTCATGCTGAAGCACAATTTAACCTCGCAAATATGTATGCAGCGGGTACAGGTGTTGAACAGGACTTTAAAAAGGCATTAAGTCTATTTGAACAATCTGCAGCAACTAATACACAAGCTTACTATGTTGTCGGCGTATTCTACTTCAATGGTTATGGTGTCGATGTCAATAAAGAAACGGCTCGCACATGGTTCCAAAAAGCAGCTGACAACGGTGATAAGCAAGGTATGAAGGCGTTACGTACGCACTATTTTAAGCAAATGAAAATGCACTAATAACATCTTGCATTCACTGCATATAAAAAGCGGCTTAGGCCGCTTTTTTGTTGTCAATTATTTGCTCAATATCAAATAACAAAAAACCCGCCAATTAGCGGGTTTTTTTAGTAACAAGTTACTTAACTATTACTTCTTAGAAGCAGCTTCACGAGCTTTAACGTCAGCAATAACAGTTTCAGCAACGCTGTTAGGACATGGGTTGTAGTGTGAGAACTCCATAGAGAACTGACCACGACCAGATGTCATAGTACGTAAGTGACCGATGTAACCGAACATTTCTGATAACGGTACGTCTGCCTTAATACGAACACCAGTAACACCAGCGTTTTGATCTTTGATCATACCGCGACGACGGTTAAGGTCACCAATTACGTCACCAACGTTGTCATCTGGGCTGAATACGTCAACATTCATGATAGGCTCAAGAAGTTGTGCACCGGCTTTAGGCATAGATTGACGGAAAGCGCCTTTAGCAGCGATTTCGAACGCGATAGCTGATGAGTCAACTGCGTGGAAGCCACCGTCAGTTAGCTCTAGCTCAACGTCTAACACAGGGAAACCAGCAACGGTACCAGTGTTCATCATTGATGCGAAGCCTTTCTCAACTGCTGGCCAGAATTCCTTAGGAACGTTACCACCAACAACTGAAGACTTGAATGTGAAGCCAGAGTTTTGCTCGCCTGGACGGATCACATAATCGATCTTACCGTACTGACCAGAACCACCAGACTGCTTCTTATGAGTGTAGCTATCTTCGATTTCACGAGTGATAGTTTCACGGTATGCAACTTGAGGCTCACCAACAACTAGGTCAACGCCGTAAGTACGCTTAAGAATGTCTACCTTAATGTCTAGGTGTAATTCACCCATACCTTTAAGAATAGTTTCGCCTGAATCGATGTCAGTCTCAACGCGGAATGATGGATCTTCTGCAACCATCTTACCAATTGCGATACCCATCTTCTCGCTACCGCCCTTATCTTTAGGCGTAACAGAGATAGAGATAACTGGCTCAGGGAATACCATCGCTTCTAGTGTACAAGGGTGCTTAGGATCACATAGAGTGTGACCAGTTTGCACGTTCTTCATACCTACGATAGCGATAATGTCACCAGCTTGTGCTGATTCAAGTTCGTTACGTTCGTCAGCTTGCATCTCAACCATACGGCCAACACGCTCAGTCTTACCAGTGAACGAGTTAAGAATGGTATCACCCTTCTTAATACGGCCAGAGTAGATACGTACGAATGTTAATGCACCGAAACGGTCATCCATGATCTTGAATGCTAATGCTTTTAGTGGAGCATCAGGATCAACGATTGCGAATTCACCGTTTTCGTTACCTTCTTCGTCAGTTAACGGCTGTGGGTCAACTTCAGTAGGAGATGGTAAGTAATCAACAACAGCATCTAATAGTAACTGCATACCTTTGTTCTTGAATGCAGAACCACAGTATGTAGGGAAGAATTCCATTGTACGAGTACCAGCACGGATACAACGCTTGATGTCTTCCATAGCTGGCTCTTCACCACCTAAGTATGCTTCCATTAGATCGTCGTCTTGCTCAACAGCAGACTCGATTAGCATTTCACGGTATTCTTCAACTAAGTCAACCATGTCAGCTGGAACATCTTCAATAACGAAGTTTTCTGGAATACCAGAATCATCCCAAATGTGAGCTTTACGAGTTAGTAGATCTACAACACCGCAGAACTCATCTTCGATACCGATAGGTAGAACCATAACTAGTGGATTAGCAGCTAGAACGTCTTTAGTTTGCTTAACAACACGTAAGAAGTCAGCACCCATACGGTCTAACTTGTTTACGAAGATGATACGTGAAACTTCAGATTCGTTAGCATAACGCCAGTTAGTTTCTGATTGAGGCTCAACACCACCAGAACCACAGAATACACCGATACCGCCATCAAGCACTTTAAGAGAACGATATACTTCAACTGTGAAGTCAACGTGGCCCGGTGTGTCGATAACGTTAAAGCGGTAACCTTTCCAGAAACAGCTTACTGCTGCAGACTGAATAGTAATACCACGCTCAGCTTCCTGTTCCATGAAGTCAGTAGTAGATTCACCATCATGTACTTCACCGATCTTATGGATTTTACCGGTGAGCTTAAGGATACGCTCTGTGGTCGTGGTTTTACCCGCGTCAACGTGAGCGAAGATACCAATGTTTCTGTATTTGGATAATTCGGTCATGATTCAACTTTTTTGATTAGTTAAGAAAGTAGACGGAGTATGCCATAAAATTTGGCAGACCACACATCAGATTTAGGCGCATATTGTAATGGGGAACCTGCTCCGCTGCAAACAACCTGTGCAACTTTTCACAATAAGAATGCAGAACAATCGATAATTTAATGAAAGTGTGAGGTTTTTGTCAGTTTTGCTGTGCATTTTTTATACTCAAAAAGTTTTTGCTATCACTTTTTGGGCTAAAAAAGGTATTTTTTATCAGCAATAGCCGCTAACAAATTGTTAAAAACAAAATACCCGTCACAGAGGACGGGTATTTATCAATGCACTTTATGACTAATTTTTATGCTTCAACAGGTGAAACCACAAACATTAAATCACCTTGAGATATTTGCTGACCATTACCATTTAGAATTCGTTCAATACGATACTTCTGATTGGTTGGATATAATTCAGCACCTTGACGGTTAAAGCTTGATAATGAAATCTGAGAGAACATCTTCATCGCTTCAGTTAATGCAAGCGTTTGTTCAACATCAACAATATCACCTTCTTTAACGAAGTCAGCTTCACCTGGTGCTGGTGAGGTATAGAAAATACCAGCACCTTGTGCCAACACTTTAAGTTCGTTACTTTCGCCAACACGTAGCGACTCAGTATCAACCTTAACAGTATCAGCAGCGGCTTCCATCTCAGCAATAAGCTCAGGAATATCCAATTCAGCCATTAAACGTGGTAGATAGTTAGTATCGTACACACCTTCATTAAAGGTACCATCTTTTAAGATACGCTTTAATAACGGGATATTAGTTGCGATACCACGAATAACTACAGTGTTTAAGTACTCAAGTAACTTAGCAACCACATCTTCACGGCTTTCACCGCGACAAATAATTTGCGCGATTAAACTGTCATAATAAGGTGATACTTCTTTACCTTCTGCCGCAATTGAGATGATTTCAATATCATCACGCTCTGGCATTACACATTCAGTAATCATGCCCGGATTAGGTAGTAGCTGTAATACGCCATGGCTATCTAATGCCGCTTTTTCAGCTGTCACACGCACTTCAATTGCATAGCCAGTGTCTTGCGGCTCTAGATCTTCAATTGAACGACCAGCAGCAATATCATACTGAGCAGAAACAATATCAATACCAGAAGTCGCTTCAGTTACAGGGTGCTCAACTTGAAGACGTGTATTCATCTCCATAAAGTACACTTCATTCGCATCTAGGTTATAGATGAACTCAACTGTACCCGCGCCCATATAATCGGTGGCATGACCTAAAGCGCGAGTGTATTCGAACACTTTTTGCTTCAATTCATCAGACAGCATGGTTGAACCAGACTCTTCAACCACTTTCTGGTTATTACGTTGTACTGAACAGTCACGCATACCCAATACTTTAGCATTACCAAATTGGTCGCGTAGTAACTGTACTTCGATATGACGCAATGAAGTCACATACTTTTCAAGGTATAAGTCACCGTTACCAAATGCAGCAGCGGCTTCAGTAGAGGTTCTTTGGAAATGACCAATCATATCCTGTGGACGTTCTACAACTTGAATACCTTTACCACCACCACCTTGTACTGCTTTAAGCAATACTGGGTAACCAATTTCATTGGCTACGTTTACCGCTTGTTCAGCATTAGTCAAAATACCATGTGAACCCGGAACTACAGGGACATTTTGCGCTTGCGATGTTTTAATCGCATTCGACTTATTACCCATAGTAGTCATGCTGTTCACGCTTGGACCAACAAAGTTAACGCCATTATTTACACATAATGCCGCAAACTGTGGGCTTTCAGATAAGAAACCAATACCTGGGTGCAGCGCATCAACATTCTCATACTCAGCCACTTTCAATACTGAATAAGCATTTAGATAACTTTCATCTGAGGTGTTACCCCCTAAACAAACCAGTTTATCTTTGCCTTTTAGCATATCTGCAGGCACTGAAGTCATATCAGGATCTGATGCCACTAACACAACATTAATGTCGTTATCATGCGCTTTACGGATCAATTTAACCGCAGTACAACCACGAGCATGAATTAACACTTTATCAATTGGCTTCATCAATGCACGCGGATCATTTTGCACAATCTCATCATCAGCAACTTCAGCTTCAATCACTAATGACGATACGGCATTAGCAATCACATGCTCAATATCTTGATGTGGCATAGGCATTAATGGATCGATACCCGCTAATTGATCATCAAGTGTTTCGCTGAATGGATTACGCACTAACGCGTTCATCGCACCCGGTACTTTTGATAAGTAGTTAGACAGCGTCGCAGTTGATGGCAAGTACGCAGGTACCACCATTTGGCCTGCAAACGGCATATTAGTACCCGATAGGTAATAAGTTTGCACTAATGGGTGAGTCACAAAACTTGCCTGTGCGCCACCAGTACAGTCACCATAACCGAACATCAATACAGGCAGTTCGTTATCACGCACAAAACGAGTGATACGGTCGTTAACGACAGCCATAGAAAATAGCGCAGCTGCACCTTCTTTAGTCTGCATACCACCAGAACTAATAAAACAGATAACAGGTAAACGACGCTTAGCACATTCAATTAATAGCGCAGATAACTTTTCAGCACTGGCCATATCAAATGCACCTGCTTGGAATGCCGTATTTGATACTGCCACACCAACACGCATCTGTTTGCCATCATGATCAAAGTCAGCAAGGCCGGTAATCAAACCACAAGGGCGAATACCTTTATCAAGCGCATCTTCAATTGATAAGCGGAAACCAGGGAAATTAAGTGAGTTAGCAGACATCTTATCCGCATTTAACTCATCAAACTGGGTGAAGTACTCAGCAATCACATTCTGCCAAGTCATCTTGCCAGTCGCTTTTTCGTCACGCAGTACTTTTTGAATCAATAAATCTTGATAACCCATGGTCAAGCGATTCCAGAAGTCTTTACGACGACCGATACGCACAGGGTTAATCGCACCAGTATACTTAGCAGTATCTTGCTCACTGTCAAAATACTCAGGTAATAGGCGCTCAAAGAAGTAAGTTAAGATCACAAATAAACTGTCGTTTAATTGTGGGAAACCAACACTCTTCCACTGCTCAGTACGAGTCAGTAGTTCAGCGCGGTTTGATTGATCCATAAAGTATTTTAGCCACTTATAGAACTTGCTCTTATCGTTAGCCACATCTTGAGTTGATAGTGCACGGTCAATTGAATTGTGCAGCATATTATCAACAGAGTGACGCGATAGGCTCTTAGAAAGCATCGCTTCCTTAGCAATAGACGCTAAGTTACCCACTACGCCATCATACAATGAATCAAAAATTAAAATGTTGTAGCATTGCCAAATAAAGTCTTCACGTAATTCATCATGAACAATCACATCAAGTACTGTTAATTGGTTTAGCTCAGGCCAATCCACTTGAGTCACTTCTGATGGAAGGCTCTCAAGATAGTGAATTAACGCTTTAAAGTTGTTAGCCGCATTGCTCTTCCAGCGATGATACAAAGACCAACCAATGTTGAACATTAACGCCTTGCGCGCTTTTTTATAGTTCTCTTTTGGCTCACCTAAAATCAAACGAGTTAGCATGTTACGTTCAGTCGAGATGTCATCACGCTTTGAGGTAAAGTTACCCCATAGCTTATTTAACTCTTCGTCATAAACTAGTTTGTCAGGGTTAGATAACCATGACTGGAATACTTTCTGCTGCTCTTTCGCAATACGCGCTTTTAAGTCACCTTCAGGCACGCTCACCTTAGACAAACGACCATACTGCTCTTGGCTGATTGAATGAATACGGCTACGTAGCGTTAAGTAACGTAAATAACGGTAGCTTGAACCAAATAGGTTAAGGTGCATGGTTGGGTTGTCAGCAACCGCAAGCTCACCATTTAACTCTAACTGCTCAATGCTTTTAGATGGGTTAAGGAAACGATCTAAACTGCGGTCATAGTGTTGACGCAAGTCATCTGATTCACGCACAAAATTAACTGCAGCGCGTTCAACCGCTTCAATACTGCTAATAATCGCACGACGTAAATTATGCTGACGCTCATCACGATCTGATGGTGAAAAATCGATAATACCGTCAATACAGCCTGTGTGATATAGCTCTTCTGGCGCCACACCCACACTCTTCGCACATTCTTGCCAAGACAAGTTGTACTTACGCGCAATGCTTTGCAAACCCTGTGGCTGAATGGTATTGAAGATACCGTCACGGAGTGAAAGCAAAATGTTTGCCGCAGCTAATGGAATTGCACCACCTGAATAACCTGCGCCAATAACGATACCGACAGTCGGTACGTCAACGTTAGCACTTTCAGCAATCGCTTTAGAGATTGAGTGTGCTTGGTTATGGCTGTTAGCTAATTCACCCGCATCTGCGCCCGGTGTGTCAATAAGATACACAATTGGCATCGACATCTGCGCAAACTTACGAATCGCATTACAACATGCAATGTGATGTTCTGGCATCCATGCGCCATTCGCGGTAGAACGTTCTTGAGCAATAAAGCCAATACGACGTACGCCAGTGTCGAAATGTAATTCAACTTCGGCACTATAAAATGACCCTGTATGGGTTTCGCAAATAATCTTGCCTTTTAAATCGGCAATAATGCGTTTTGCACCCGGGCGATTCTTATCTAATGTCGGCTGGATCACCTTGGCAACATAACCATCCACGTCCAACTCAGATAAGGCTTTTAAATTCGCCTGAATTGCATCATCATCTAACAGACCATTAATTTCATCTGATAGGCTCTGTTTACTATGCTTTGGAAACAGAGAAAAATCCTTTGCCAAATGTTCCGCTTTTAAGAATAGCGGGTCTGGACTTAAAACTTGAGTCATTGATTCGGGCTGTTTGGTGCTGGTCATCTAAAATTCCCTCTGCTTAAGCCTCTGTAAATTTTTAGCCAATAAATATAACTTTGTTATCCGATCAAATACCATTAAACTGCCATAGACGCTTTGTTCCATATTTGAGACAGTGGGAAATAAATGCCCGATTTAAACGGTATGATACTGTTCGCCGCAGTAGTTAACGCTAAAGGATTTTCAAATGCTGCCAGAGAAACTGGTTTGCCGAAATCAACCATTAGTCGGAAAGTTGCTCAATTAGAAGAACAACTTGGCGTCAGGCTACTGCACCGCGACACAAGGAATCTGAGTCTAACCCAGATTGGCGCATTATTCTATCAACATTGTTGTGCAATAAAAGACGAAGTTGAAGCGGCTAAGGCAACAATTGAAAGCACCCATAGTGATGTTTCAGGTACACTTCGAGTGGCTATACCAGTTTCCTTTAATCAGGAATTAATCGCCAATTTGTGCAGTGGTTTTTTACGCCTCTATCCTAATATTGAACTCGATGTGCAGTTTACGGATAACGATGTTGGCCTAGTTGGTGAAGGATATGACATCGCAATTAAGTATGGTCCACTGCAATCATCTGAATTAGTTGCGCGTTTATTATTCGAAAGACAGCCTATATTAGTCGCCAGTCCCAACTATTTAAAGAATAATGGTACACCTGCGACCCCGCAAGAATTAGCGACACATAAAGGTATTTTACTGGGAACTTCTCGTTCAGCGCCTATTTGGCCCGTTGGTCGTGGTAGTAACAAAACCATGGTCAGTTTTAAGCGAAAAGTCCGAGTCAATAGTGCCGTTATGGTGAAGCAACTTGCCGTTGATGATTACGGCATTGCCATGTTATCTCATTCTGTCTGTAAAGCTGAACTGGCCGATGGCCGTTTAGTGCCGTTGTTACCGGAATGGCCAATGGAAGCCTTTAAAGTTTACGGCGTCTATTCAAGCAGGCGTCAACTTGCAACCAATATTAGTGTCTTTTTAGATTACTTTACGAAACGTTTTAGCACCCAAGAATCACTGCAATCGCTGATGATGTAAGATGACTCATTCACACTAATACCAAAACGGTAATCTATTGCTGCTGTCTAAAAAATCCCCCATACTGAGTCCTATATCGATTTTCAGGGAGAGAAAGCGTGTCTATTTACCGCAACCTAATTGTAGCAGGTGCCTTATTACCTTTAATGAGCGCCGCTTCATCGCTTGATATAGAAGAAAGACGAGTGGCTAAAGCGACTCAAAAGCTACCTGATATCAGTCAACGCTACCAACCCATTGTGACTGACTTTATCAAGCATACCCCAAGTTATGACAGCATTAGTGATCGGCAAGCTATCGCCACGGGTAATCAACTATGGCAACGTGCTATCAATGATGTGCAGCAACAACAATTAGATGACCGCCCACTATATTGGTCTCGCTTACAATTACGCGCCTATTTAAAAGAGTTAGATATCGTCAATCATCCTGAACATAACAAGGGCCCTCGTGCGATTGATATTCTTGAAAATACAGCCGCGGCTTTGGTGATATTAACTATCAAGCAGACAATTACAATGTACTGGTGACTGGATTTGATCCGTTCTTTTTAGACCGCAACATCGGCCAAAGTAATCCCTCAGGCGTGGTGGCGTTAGCGCTTGATAACCTTGAGTTTGAACAAGGTAATATCAATGTTCATATTGAAACGGTCCTAATCCCGGTGCGTTTCAGTGATTTTGACCAAGGGTTAATTGAAAAGATTGTCGATGCCTACGTGGCAACAGATAAAATCGATATGTTAATCACGGTCAGTATGGGCAGAGAACAATTTGATTTAGAACGCTTCCCCGCGCTTAATCGCAGTGCAAAAGCACCTGATAATCAAAATTTCTATACTGGTGCCAGCAAGCAAAATCCACAGCCCCCAAAACTCAATGGCAAACCGCTAGAAGGGGCTCAATTTGTTGAATTTAGCTTACCCGCAAAGGCAATGATGCAAGTTAAGGGTCCTTGGCAGATTAATGATAATCATCAAGTTGCCACCGTATCAGATACAGATATTAGCCCTACGACATTAAGTGAGCTTGATGGTAAAGTTTCGGTTGCAGGCTCAGGTGGTGGTTATTTATCTAACGAAATATCTTACCGTAGTATTCGTGCCATGCAGCTAGCTAATAAGTCGATTCCTATCGGCCATATACATACGCCTAAAATAAACGAGTATAATGCTGAGCAAATGGCACAATTAGTCGAGCAAACTAAGCAGATGATCTTAGCCGCTATTCGCGCTGATAATCAGCATGCCAGCAATCCACAATAAAGAGTTCAATAATAAGAGTTTCATGTCACCAGTTAATCACCAGCAAGAGACCGCTGTGCAACAATTTATGCAGCGGTTAGAGCAGCTCTATCAACATGCAGAAAAGCAGCTTAAACGTTCATTCCCTCGGCCAGAAGTGAATTTCAAATTACGCGGTAGGAGTGCGGGAACCGCGCATTTACAAACCAACAAACTTAGATTTAATGCGGTGCTCTTTAGTGAAAACAAGCAAGCATTTATTGATGAAGTACTGCCACATGAGATTTGTCATCTACTTTGCTATCAGCTTTATGGTCGAGTCAGACCTCATGGTAAAGAGTGGCAACAGTTAATGCTTAAGCTATTTAATGTTGTGCCTAAAACAACCCATAATTTTGATGTGGTCTCAGTCCAAGCACAAAGCTTTAACTACCAATGCCATTGTGGCATCGTGCCATTATCAATTCGGCGTCATAATAAAATTGTACGCGGACAAACCCAATATCGTTGTCGCCGCTGTGGTGAGAGATTAATGGCAACCACTAGTTAATTAAGCGACTTCAAGCGGGGTATGAAATTGAAGTCGTACTTATTTATACCAATGGTTGCCAATTAAATTTTATATTCCAACAATGAAATGATTGTTATTGAGTGGCCATTCATTCTGAATACACCATTATTACCATACCTAACAATTCTGCCAGTACCCATTGGTATGATTATCCACCAACAATGAATAATAGATGTAATTTACAACTAATACAAAAATAAGTAAGAGAAACTTATTACTATCATCCGTAACAATAATAAGTTTCCAATAAAACAACTTCGCCTATGACCAATATAAGGCGGTATTGCAGATTATATTATTTATTAAAGTGGCAAAAATATGGTCAGATCATTAATAATCGAATCCATAATATGACTCACTTAGTAAACAACAAAAAAAGGCCGTTACATTATTTTCTGCACACTTTGCTATATCTACTCTGGGATAACCGCAACTTTATCTTTGAAAGAAACCAGCGCTTACTATGAATTATTAATTATTAGTGTAAGCATACAGCGAGCAGACGGCTCTTATTATAACCAAACTACCTAAAGCACCAGTTTGAGGGAGCTGAGACGCATTCAAGTAGCTTGGGTATATGCTGGATATAATACTAAGATTTAGCCTGCAAAATACCGTAATGATGCCAGCAATTATCGAAATTCTGCCGTTTGACCTCATCAATGCCTCTCTTGCACTGATTTACTTTCATTAAACCCTTTTATACCATGAGCACCATAACTGACAGACCTCAGGTCTGCATTGAACAACTTTAGGGATTGCTTTGAAAAAATTACTACTGCCTGTGGCTGCGATGCTATTCGGGTCTTTTTTGATGCCTCAATATAGTGTGGCGAAAGATACTACACCTGCTCACCCCACCAGCTTTAGCCAAGCTAAACGCATTGCAAGTAAGCTTTATACTGAACATGACTTACCCGCAGTGACCTTCTATTGTGGTTGTGATATCGATATTAGTCACAAGAAATGGAAACCAGAATTAAGCAGTTGTGGCTATCAAGTTAGAAAGCAACAAAAACGAGCCAATCGCATTGAGTGGGAACATATTGTGCCAGCTTGGGCCTTTGGTCATCAGCTACAATGTTGGCAAGAAGGCGGCCGTAAAAACTGTAAACGTAACAGTGCCCCTTTTAAAAAGATGGAATCCGATCTACACAACCTAGTACCATCCATTGGAGAAGTAAACGGCGATAGAAATAACTTCCGTTTTAGCCAATGGAATGCCACGCCAACGCAATACGGTCAATGCACTATGGTGATCGACTTTAAAGACAAAAAAGCACAGCCACCCATTAATGCGCGCGGCCAAATCGCACGTACTTACCTTTATATGCACCAACAATATAAGTTGCGCATGTCGAGTCAACAGCAAAAATTGATGCAAGCATGGGATAAAACCTACCCTGTCAGCGCAATTGAGTGTAAACGTGACCAGTTAATTGCTAATATTCAGGGTAATCACAATCCGTTTGTACAAAGTCAATGTATCAAACGCAACCACAACTCAAGCTCTGCAAATTAAGGTCACATAGATGAGTGTTTCAAGAATTTACCAAAATGCGCCACTCGCGGTTGGCCAAAGTTACAACTTAGATGAAGATGGCGCAGCCCATATTGGTCGAGTATTGCGCATGCAAGCAGGCGAGCAAATTGGACTATTTAATGGTGATGGTCATGATTACCTTGCTGAAATCACACAAAGCAGCAAGAAAAATGTCACCGTCAGCATCTTATCAAGTACCGAAAATAACTCAGAATCACCATTAGATATCCACTTAGGTCAGGTTATCTCCCGTGGCGATCGAATGGACTTCACCATTCAAAAATCAGTTGAGTTAGGTGTGACCACTATTACACCACTATTTTCAGAACGCTGCGGCGTTAAATTAAGTGGCGAGCGCTTAGACAAAAAAATCCAACAATGGCAAAAAATCGTCGTCAGTGCTTGCGAACAATCAGGCCGAAGTTTTGTACCACAAATACGCCCCGCAATGGACTTACAAGCTTGGTGTAGCGAACAAACTAGCGCAACAAAACTGAATCTGCACCCACGTGCTAAATTTGGTATTAACGGCCTATCACTGACGAATAATAAAGTGCGTTTACTTATTGGCCCAGAAGGCGGATTATCAAGCCAAGAGATCGATATGACACAGGATTTTGATTTTACTGAAATTCTGCTTGGCCCTCGAGTACTAAGAACTGAAACCGCTGCGTTAACGACCATTAGTGCTTTGCAACTAAAATTTGGCGATATTGGCTAATAACGGATTAACTGAAAGGAAAACAATATGATTAAACTTGGCATCGTGATGGATCCCATCAGTGGTATCAATATTAAAAAAGATTCAAGCTTTGCAATGTTATTAGCCGCGCAAGCGCGAGGCTATGAACTGTATTACATGGAGATGCAAGATTTAGCCATGTTAGACGGCGTTGCAATGGGCAAAATGGCTAAGTTAACCGTAAAAGATGATCCGCAAGACTACTATCAGCTAGAAGCTGCTGTTGATACGCCATTATCTGAACTTAACGTCATTTTAATGCGTAAAGATCCGCCATTTGATACCGAATACATTTATGCGACCTATATGCTTGAGCGTGCTGAAGAATTAGGAACCTTAATTGTCAATAAACCACAAAGTTTGCGTGATGCTAACGAAAAGCTATTTACGGCTTGGTTTAGTGAGTTTACCCCAACCACATTGGTGAGTCGTGATGCAGCACGTATCCGTGACTTTTATGCCAAGCACCAAGACATCATTGTCAAACCACTTGATGGTATGGGCGGCAGTTCAATTTTCCGTATCAAACCCAATGACGCCAACCTTGGGGTGATTATTGAAACCTTGACTAATCATGGCCAACAGTACGCAATGGCGCAAACCTTTATCCCTGAAATCACTCAAGGCGATAAGCGTATTTTAGTGGTTGATGGCGAACCCGTACCTTATGCATTGGCTCGTATTCCAATGAAAGGCGAAACTCGCGGTAATTTAGCCGCAGGTGGCACTGGCGTTGCGCAACCATTATCTGAATCAGATTTTGCCATTGCACGTGCGATTGGCCCAGAGCTGAAAAAACGTGGTTTGATCTTTGTAGGCCTTGATGTAATTGGTGATAAGCTCACTGAAATTAACGTCACTAGCCCAACGTGTATTAAAGAGATTGAAGCCAGTTTTGATGTTGATATTACGGGCATGCTAATGGATGCCATTGAAGCTCGCCTGCAATAATAGAACACATTATAAGGATATAGATTATGCGGTTTGTATATGCTCTACCGGTAGGTTTATCACTGTTATTAGTGGCTCAAGCTCAAGCAGCAACAGGCTTAATACCTGCCCCTACAGTGCCTAAAAATATCATTATTATGGTGGGTGATGGCATGGGACCCAGCTTTACCAGTGCCTATCGCTACTATAAAGATGATCCTGCTACCGAAGAGGTAGAACAAACCGTATTTGACCGTTTATTAGTGGGCATGGCATCAACCTACCCTCACAAACAAAGTGGCTATATCACTGACTCAGCGGCAGCCGCGACGGCATTAGCCACAGGGGTTAAGACCTATAATGGTGCGGTCTCGGTTGATATTAATCAGCAGCCACTGAGCACCATTATGCAGCAAGCGAAAGCGCGTAATATGGCCACAGCCATTGTGGTCAGTGCGCCAGTGACTCATGCGACTCCCGCCGCTTTTTTAGCGCACCATAAAGATAGAAAGCAAGCCAAAGAGATTGCTAAGCAATATCTCAATAGCGATGTTGATCTGATGCTTGGCGGTGGTAGAGCTAACTTTAGTCAGTCATTATTGGAACAATTTAAGGCCAAAGGCTACCAGTTGGTTGAAAGCCAAGCTCAGCTTGAAGGCGTTAATACGGGTAAGGTTATTGGTCTATTTGCCGAACAACAACTGCCATGGCGCATTGATCAGCCACAAGCCATCAATATTAATCAACTCACCGATAAAGCGCTGCAACTCCTTAGCCAACAAAATCCACACGGGTTTGTGTTATTGGTTGAAGGGAGCTTGATTGATTGGGCTGGACACAGCAATGATATTGCCACGGCAATGCATGAAATGGATGAATTTGCCAATAGTATTGAAACCGTTGAGCAATTTAGTCGCCAGCACCCAGATACCTTAATGGTCGTAACAGCGGATCATAATACTGGTGGATTATCGATTGGAGCCAACAGTAAATACCAGTGGGATAGTGCCTTAGTTAAAGGAATTAACGCCTCACCCAATGCGATTGCTACTCAGATAATCGACCAACAAGATTGGCAGCCAATAGCAACAAATTTGTTAGGCTTTGAATTAACGGCAGCAGAGCTAGAGCAGCTCAAACAGGCGCGTATGCAAGGCCAAAAACTGCTCACCAATAAGCTTAAAGATATTATTAACCTACGCAGCTATACGGGCTGGACAACCCATGGTCATACAGGGGTTGATGTGCAAGTGTTTGCCACAGGTCCAGGCGCGCAACTGTTTAATGGTCATCAAGATAATACTGACATTGCCGACAAGCTGATGTCGCTATTGCCCGCTAAGACTCTGAAATAAGCTAACTGCCGACCTTCTGCATTGTGTGTGGTTCTGGTTCAGCCACTGGCCACACACAATCTGTATCCATTTTCGCCAGCGTTTCAAAGATAACTTTTTCATGCTGAGGCTTGGAGTAAAGATAACCTTGCGCTAATTCACATTCCACCTTCGATAAGAAGTCCACTTGCTCATAGGTTTCGACCCCTTCTGCCACCACTATTCTGTTTAGGTTGTGGGCTAAATCAATCACAGTTGAAATAATATGTGAATCAACACTATTGGTTAAAATCCCTGAGGTAAAGCAGCGATCAATTTTAAGCACATCAAACGGTAACTGTTTTAGGTAACTTAATGATGAGTAACCCGTACCAAAGTCATCAATTGCAATCCGTACCCCGAGCGCTTTAAGCTCTTGCATTACACGGCGGGCTTCGTCTAACTGTTCAATCACACTCTCTTCCGTCACTTCCAATAATAATGATTGGTGTGGAATATTGTGCTTATCTAACTCACGTTGAATATACTCGATTAACCCCGGACTCAAATAGTGCTTGGATGACAAGTTAATCGCCATATAGAGATCTGACCAACCTTGAGCAAACAACTTTGCCAATAACGCAATACCTTCCACAATCACATAATTACCGACATCGATAATGGCATCACTGGTCTCAATATCTGGAATAAAATCATTCGGCATAATCAAGCCACGGCTAGGATGATTCCAGCGAATCAATGCTTCAAAACCTTTTACCTTACCCGTACTAATTTCAATGATTGGCTGTAAGAACAAATCGAGCTCTTTATCAGCCATAGCTCGACCAATATCTTGTTCGATCATCATCCGATTATTGGCCTGCATCAGCATATCATCGGTAAAAACTCTAAAGTTACTGCGGCCAGCAGCCTTAGCTTTATACATTGCCAGCTCAGCTTTTTGAATAAGCTGCTCAGCTTCCATTTGCGGATACTTACAGTAAGCAACGCCAACACTTGTCGTGGTAATAATTTTATGATTGCCGAGAATAACAGGCTCTTGCAGTGACTCAAAAATCTTGTGGATCACGCGGCGTACATCTTGGTCATTACGCAAGCCTCGTAACAAAATTAAGAACTCATCGCCACCTTGCCGAAACACTGTGTCCATCGCCCGTACGCTGCTTTCAAAGCGCTTGGACAAGATAATCAGTAATTCATCACCTTCACTATGGCCTAAGGTATCGTTAATGCGCTTAAAATCATCTAAATCAAGGAACAGCAGAGCAATTTCATTATGAGTTCGCCCCACACAGGCAATCGCTTTATTCAGCTCATGTAATAACATTGATTTGTTAGGCAAGCCGGTCAGGCTATCCATCATTGCTTGGCGTCTTAGCTCAGCAGTATAGCCTTCAACTTCTTCCTCTAAATCTTGTAATTTATCGGTCAGTGACAAGGTAGCATCGTTAATCAGATCTATCTCATCAACCACCATATTATCTTGCTTAGGAAAAGCATCACGTAGCTCATCGAATCGGTGTTCAGCTAATAAAGGCAGTAATTTAGCGTGTTGCCCCAAACGATTAACCGGTAACCAAGCAAACACTAATACCAAACCGGAGGCGAGTACCAAGGCAAATAACAAGGTGCCAATTAAGTTAACCTGAAAACGATTAATAATAGATTGCCACTCAGTCACATCAGAAAACACCAATAACATCGGCGAACTGATCGCCTTCTCATCTAACTTAAACGACCACAGAGTTAACGTTTTGCCATCCAACTCATAAGTCCGGTTAGATTTAATTATTTGCTGCCAATCCCACTTCTGTTCAGCATGATCTAGCAGTGATATGCCCACCTCACGATTAGATAAACTGTATAAATCATGTCCCCAAAAACCCTGTTTACCATTAGTGAATTCTGGCCCTAATACGGCGAGTTCATACTCACCATTCATCCGAAAACGAGTCAACATTTCAGTTAAGTCAGAGCCCATTAATAACAAGTGCATTTTGCCTCTAAACAAGGTCGGCACTAGTACTTGCAAATTACATTGCACCTCACAGACAAAACGCCACTGCGGCCGATCGATATATTTAAGGCCATTAATCCAATTAAAGGTATTTTCATCAGCGTCTTTACCCACCGCGGCTAAGGTATGGTAATCGGTATTAAATAACGTCAGCGACGTTAAGCCCCAGAATAGGCGCATGTCAGACCAATATTGCGCAAAAGATTGCTGAAATTCTTGCTCAGTTTGCTCTGCAGGGATTTGATTCAATAACAGGGTAAATTGCTGCGCCGAAGTGGTTGACTGATCAACCACTTGGGTCACGGTAGTATGCAAGTTTTGCTCAAACTTGTTTTTTTGATTCTGTAAAATAAAGTGCTGCTGTGTCAGCAGCTGTTTATAAGCAAATAGCCCAAGCATTATGCCAACTAACATCAGCATAAATAACACACTCAATAACAGTTTCCATTTTAAGCTAACAAACCATAAGCGAGACTTGCTTGGACTCATTCAATCACCATTGAAAACGATAAGAGAGCTGCATTAAAAAGATTGACCAATCTTTAGCTTGTGTCATCGGATTAGGTGCGGCAACAGGTGCAACCCAAGACGCTCCTTCTATTTGATGATATTCAGCTGCTAGCATCCAATCATCGGCAAAAGTCCAGCGACTTCCAAAAGTCCAATCATGAGTGTAACCATAATAGGGACCCCAAGGTTTATTTCCCCCATCAGGATAATCTTTGTTTGCTATATGATCATCATAACGGATAAACAGCTCGACATTTTCTGGTAGATAAAAACGCAAATCGATGTAATAACCTTGCGAGTCATACTGAGATGTATCAGTTGCAGAGGCCAGCTCGATACCTTTAAAGCCATTATCAACAAAACTATATTCTGCCGTAATTTCGAACCAGTTATAACGATATTGAATCGAGCCTACAACACTCTCTACACTGATTTTACCATCTCGATATGTGTTGTTATTAGCGGTATGAAAACCAATAGCCGCTTTATAATAGGTCAAACCTAAATGTAGATAATCGCCTTGATAATCTAAATCGACAGCGTAATACTCTTCAGAATCAAATTTACCCAGTTCACTGCTACCTAATACATTTTCGGTAAATTGATCGGTTACACCTAATTGACCAATGGTGGCATGCCATTCAAACACACCATCAAATAAAATATGCTTACCAAATAAGTCTCCACCGTCTACATGCAGCTGTGAATCCCTAAAGTAATCAGAGTAAATAGATTGTGGTAGCATAATGCTTGGACGACCAAAAGGAACATCACGAGTACTAGAATAAAAGCCTAACTCGTTTTTAGTACGCCCTAAACGCAAGCCTAAAGTACTATTCTCAAACACAGGATAACTGTACTCAGCAAATAGGTAATCAAACTCAACATCATCATCGGCAAGGTTACCAAACTGACGATAATTAACCGCACCAGCAAAGCGAAAATGTTCCCATGGACTCCAAGAACCAGCAAGCCCTAACTCTGATGCTTTGAATGTGTCACCTTTATCGCCCACAATAAATTGACTGTCCTCAACATTGACATAGCCTTGACTGGCATAACCATTTAATTGCCATGTTTTTGCGGCCACTGGTGTGCTTGCCAATAGCAAGGTACAGAGCAAAATCGATTTATTCTTCAAATTGAAATTCTCCCTGTGGGAATGAGGCATGGCTAGAAATATAACCAATAGCACCAGGGGTATTGCGTACTTTACCCATCATTTGCTGCTCTGTTTTGACAATTTCAGGACGGTCCCCCGTACCTGAATAAACAGAGCGATCCCAACGCCGTTGTAGCATAAATGGCAACATATCGAGTTCTTCAATACAGAACTCACGATGTAAATCAGAATCAGGAGCAAGCACAAAGACTTTGATGGCTTGGCCATCAGGCCAATACAGTTTTTGACGGGAAAAAATCAAACGAAGTTCTTCAGCAGATATGGCTGAATTATCGACTGACTCATTTAGTATCACCTGCGCAGCAGATGTTTGCGGACAAAATAGAAATAGAATTAACGTCCATGTAACCACCAGGCGCATCCCAAGTCTCCCTACTTGTTTAACACATCAACAGACCCTAGTTTGATATGACAACAATGGTCTAATGATAAAAAATAGTCAATATAATACGCAACAAAGGTTAACAAATAGTACAAAAGACTAGTGCTTCAATCCCATATTTTAGCCAATATCTTCACCCTCCTAGAGGGCGCATAATCCAGTGATGCCTTAAGGATCATAATGCGTATATAATATGGCTCATTATTTATTGTTATGAGCATCTTTCTGTGCTGTCTAATCCGTCACAAACACTATTACGTAATGCCCACCTTGTTAAAGGTCAAAACGTATTAATGCTTAATATTGAATCTGATCATGCAGCGCAAGCATTGCTTGAACATGCCAATGCAGTAACGGCACTGGCATTAGATTTCAATCACTATCAAACAGTTTATCGGTCAAAAGTTGCTAATCTTGATGTTTTTTTTGGTCATCAACTGCCGCACCAACAAAAGTTTGATAGTGTTGTTATTTACTATCCAAAAGCCAAACCCCTACTCGCCTATTTACTGCAACTTGCAGCCCATCACTTAAATCATGATGGTCAGCTGTTAGTCGTAGGTGAAAATAAAGGGGGCATTAAGTCATTTGCTAAACAGCAAAGTTGTTATTTTGATCAAGCTTTTAAGCTGGATAATGCACGCCACTGCTTACTTTACAGTGCCAATCAAATTGCCGATGCAAAAGCGATTGATCTTGCTGACTGGAATAAACCTTATACCCTTTCCACACCACAGGGCGAAATTACCATTTGTAACCTTGTGGGCGTCTTTAGTGAAAAGAAATTAGATGCTGGCACCGAGTTATTGTTGGAGAACTTACCAACACTACAAGGTCGCGTACTTGATTTTGGCTGTGGCGCAGGAGTCATTGCAGCATCACTACTTAAAGCACAAGCAGATTTACAAATAGAATGCGTTGATATTAATGCAATGGCACTAGCGTCATGCGAGCTAACGTTAGCGGCTAATAATATGCAAGGTAAAGTCTATGCATCTGATGGCTTAAATCAAACCCAAGGTCAATTTGATGCCATTATTTCTAATCCACCTTTTCATGATGGTTTAGCCAGCACCACAGATATTGCCCATCGTTTTGTCGCTGACAGTGCCAAAGCGCTGACACCTAGCGGCCAATGGCAAATCGTTGCCAACCGTCATTTACCTTACAGTGATGTGATTAGCCAATACTTTGGCCAAGTTAATGTCATCGCCGAAAATAATAAATATAAAGTCTACGTGAGATAATAATTGGAACTACTTAATACACAATGCTTAGGCAAATCGCTGCGTTTAGAAGCTTCGTTAGCGGGTTGGCAGCAACTTTTTTGGGATAATACGCCAGTATCAGTAATCCAAGCATCAGCTGACAATCAAGGTGTTAAAACCCATGAGTTTGAACTGACTAGCCACAATGAACAAGGTGAGACTGAAACCATCCACATCAAGTTTGAATCAAATGTGCAATGGCAACCTTTTGCATTTAGTTATCACATTTGGGTCAATGGACAGCCACTCAGTCAAGGCCAGCGTGATATCAAAGATATTGAGCAACAAACCCCGGTCACGCCGCCATCAGTACCGACAAAATTTAGTTTAGTTGGGTTAATGTCACTGGGCTTTAAGCTATTAAAAAGCGCCAAAGTCATCAAAGTGGTATTGGCCGGTGCCAGTGTTGCAGCTTATTCATGGTTATTCTCATTTCAATTTGCACTGGCATTAATTGCTTGCTTAGTTTTTCATGAGTATGGTCATATCCGTGCGATGAAACATTTTGGTATGAAAACCAAAGGGATCTATTTAATCCCATTTATGGGCGGTTTGGCCTTAAGTGATGAGAAAATTAATACCCGCTGGCAAGATGTGGTCATCTCCATTATGGGGCCGACTTTTGGCTTATTGATGTCAGTAATATCACTGATTGCTTATGAGTTAACGGATAATCCATTTTTTGCAGGTTTAGCTGCATTTAATGCATTACTGAACCTGTTTAACTTACTGCCAATCTTACCCTTAGATGGTGGCCATATTTTAAAAAGCATTAGCTTTTCAATGAACACCACAATGGGCCTTATTGCCTGTATTGTAGGAGCATTGTTTGGGGTCTATATCAGTTACACCCTCGGCTTAGCGTTATTAGGATTTTTGCTGTTAATTGGTAGTATCGAAATTGGTGTCGAATGGCGTAGTCGTCATCAATCACACCTCATTCCATTAGATCGATATGGCCAGATTTTCTCAACCATATGGTACCTATTAACTGTTGGGGCATTGGTTGCCATTATTTGGTATTTTGCTAGCAGTGGTGATGAACTACTGGGACTACCACTTAAAATCCTACAAAGTTAATCACAATCACTTTAAATTGCAGGTTTTACTCAGCCGAGTCAAAACCTGCAATTGTCATAATAAATGCTCAATATTCGATCACAAAACCCGCCTTGCAATCATGATTAATCAATAAGTAAAACCTAATAAAAACAGGTGCATCAGCATGTATCAACATAAGCGAAATTTAATCGATTAACGCATTGTATTCGCTAAACCCGCCCCATAGAATCCGCCCAATTTTGACTAAGCCAATCGGCTTTTTGCTATTTTTGGGGTGCAACAATGACATTTCAATTAACAGAAACAATATTAGATACCATTGCTGATAGCTTGGTCGAAAATGGCTATATCGTATTATCAGATCAAATCCCAGCCGAAGTTTGCCAAGCACTACTTGGTAAAGTTCAGCAAAGTGAATGGGATGACTATAAAGATGCTGCCATTGGTCGTGGCCGCGATCAACAAACTAACCAGCAAATACGTAGTGACCAAATCAGTTGGCTCAGTCCAACCGATACTATCGATAATCAATATCTATCATTAATGGAACAGCTCAAAGAGGGCATCAACCGTCGTCTTTATATGGGACTATTTGATTTTGAAAGCCATTATGCGATTTATCAACCTGGGGCATTTTATCAAAAGCATATCGATGCGCTGCCAGGTACTCGTAATCGCATTCTCACCTCAGTGCTATTTCTTAACCCTGACTGGCAAGAGCAGCATGAAGGTAAATTAGTGATCTTTGATGATAAGGATCATGAGCTCGAAGTTAGGCAAGTTGCCCCTAAATTTGGTAAATGGGTGGTATTTCTCAGCGAACGCTTCCCCCATGAAGTGTTGCCAACGACAGTTAACCGCTATTCAATTGCGGGCTGGTTCCGAGTTAGTAGCAGTCAACACGGTTTTTAACACAGAAAATAAACGTTATTTATGCAATTTAGGTGCGTCTCAAGGCGTACCTAAAGCCCCTCTCTTTCGCTATATCTTATAAGTATTTTGAATATGTAACCTATTAACTATAAGGTAGAGTATTACACCCTTTATATTCTGAATAATCAAAGTGTTAACATTAAACTCAAATCTCACTTTCATCGCAACAAAAGCCCATTACCTCACCCTTTATCGATGTTGTAGCAACTAACAATTTAGCAAATATTTTTTGCATAAATTTAGCTTAATCGTCATAGGTTACTTATTTAGTATTACATAAATTCAAATAAATTATTTTGCAAGTAAATTTGCACGTTTGTGTGGTTGATTTTGCAAAACTAACCAAAAACTAAAAAAATAAACCTATTTTTAATGGGTTGAGACTTAGATCTCGATATTTGTATCTATTTATTGAGTATTATCTCACCGCCAATTATTCAAATATATTTGCAAAAATCACAAGCGACTTGAAAATATAGCCAAGCGACTGACTGAGATGCAAAGTAAAAAACACTAAAGGTTAAAATATGAAAGCAGAAAATACCGCTGCAACCTGGACTGATGTAGATCGCTCCAATAGTACTGCCTGGAAAGAAGCAACTCGTTTTGACAGCACCGATTGGGGCTGGATTATCATGAGTATTGGTATGGCCATTGGTGCAGGTATCGTGTTTTTACCTGTACAGGTAGGTCTAATGGGTTTATGGGTATTCTTACTGTCAGCAGTCATTGGTTACCCAGCCATGTACATGTTCCAACGTTTATTTATTAACACTTTAGCTGCATCAAAAGAGTGTCAGGATTACCCAAGCGTTATTTCAGGTTATCTAGGTAAAAACTGGGGTATTTTCCTAGGTGCCCTTTACTTCGTTATGTTGGTTATCTGGGTATTCGTATACTCAACAGCAATTACTAACGACAGTGCATCATTCCTACAAAGCTTTGGTGTTACTAAAGAGTTGCTATCTCATAATCCATTCTATGGTCTAGCATTAATTTGTTTATTAGTGGCATTAGCTTCTCGTGGCGAGAATCTGCTATTCAAAATCTCATCATTTATGGTGCTAACCAAGCTTGGTGTAGTTGCACTACTAGGTATCATGATGATTAGCAAGTGGGATACCGCTAACATCATGGCAGCACCAGCTGCAGGTGATATGGTAAAAGACGCCATTGTAATGCTTCCTTTTACTTTAACTTCAATCCTATTCATTCAAAGCTTAAGCCCAATGGTTATCTCTTACCGTTCAAGAGAAAAATCAATTGAAGTTGCTCGCTTTAAAGCAATGCGTGCAATGAACATTGCCTTTGGTATCCTGTTTGTAGTGGTATTCTTCTACGCAGTTTCATTTACGCTAGCAATGGGTCATGACCAAGCTGTTAAAGCTTCTGAAGAAAATATCTCTGCACTAGCAATGGTAGCGCAGGGTGTTCCAGGTAATACACTTAAGCTATTAACCTTAACCCTTAACATCTTTGCTGTAATGACTGCTTACTTTGGTGTGTATTTAGGCTTCCGTGAAGCGTGCCAAGGTCTAGCAATTAACGTATTAAGCCGCTTCGTTGCTGAAGATAAGATCAATAAGCAGCATGTGGGTTACGGCATCATGATCTTTACTATCTTATTATCTTGGGGCGCTATCGTACTTAACGCACCAGTATTGAGCTTCACATCAATTTGTAGCCCAATCTTTGGTTTGGTAGGCTGTTTAATCCCTGCATACTTAGTATATAAAGTACCTATGCTACACAAATTTAAAGGTGCATCGTTATACATCATTATCGCAACGGGTTTACTACTATGCGTATCGCCGTTCCTCGCATTTAGTTAGGTCATCGATAGCGATTAGCTAACCACTAATCACCCAACTTATAACGCTCCTTCGGGAGCGTTTTTTTTATGTCCATGCATAAGTTGTAACAGCAGCTTGATACAATTTATAATGGCGGCTTTGCCACCTCGCTTGGATTGTTATGACTGCAACACTCGCCCGAATATTGTTAATCACCTCTTTAATGGCAGCGCTAAACGGCTGCGCAGTTATGAATGAAGGAGAGTGTAAAAATGCTAATTGGTATGCAATCGGCTTTCAAGATGGCAGTCAAGGTGCTTCCGCCAATGCGGCTGGTAGCCGTAGTTCTGCCTGTGCTGAATACAATGTCAGACTTAACTTTAATGAATATCAGCAAGGCTATAACCAAGGGATTAAACAATTTTGTAATGCCAGCAGTGGCTTTTATGCCGGCAGCAATGGCTATCAATATCAAGGCGTATGCCCAAGCCAACTCGCGCCTGATTTCCTCACAGGTTATCGCCAAGGTCAGCAGCTTTATCGAGCGAAACAACACCTC
Source organism: Shewanella marina JCM 15074 (assembly GCF_000614975.1). GTDB lineage: Bacteria > Pseudomonadota > Gammaproteobacteria > Enterobacterales > Shewanellaceae > Shewanella > Shewanella marina. Next base: position 30,540 of record NZ_BALM01000019.1, on the reverse strand, counting down.
AGCCAAGCAAAACAAAAACTTGAAGATGCTCAGTTTGAAATAGACAGTCAGCAACAGCAGTTACAAAACCTCAAACAAAAGCTGATTTATGGTGACTTAACGCCAGCGCAAAGACAGCGAATCCTTAATCAAATAGAACAGCTTAATGACAATAAACACGATTTAACTCAGCTACAACGTCAAGTGGATCGTGCTCAATATAAACTGCAAGATCTCAAGCGTCGCTTACATTATTAGCAATAGAATAAAAAATGCCGCTAATTTATAGCGGCATGTTAATAAAGATTAAGCTAATTTAAGCGCACTATTTTTGCGGTAAAAGCAGCGTTTCAAAAGTTAATGCTGACTGGATAAATTCATTATAAGTTTGATTAACTCGCTGCTGATTAACGCTATTGTTGGCTTCAGTCGCTAATGACAATTGTGATAAATCACCATCACGCATATACCAAGTCGTCATCTGCTCTAACCACCCCAAATTGCCGCGACTATAACGCATCAATTCATCTTTCATTTGCTGTTGTTTATTAGCCACACTGGTTTGTGGGAAACCTTGTGATTCAAGCGTTAGCATCACTTGTCTCGTCAGCGCTATTAGCGATTCAGCTCTTGCTGGGTCACAGGCAAATCGAACTAAACCATTAGCAATCGCTTCATCGTGACGTTGCCATAACCAGCTCGTGACACCATATACCCCACTGGCCTCTTCCCGTAATGCCAAACGCAGTTGCTCCTGCAACGCGGCGCTCACAATCTCCAAGTCAAACTCAGCATACTTACCTGTTAATTTAGGTGCAGTATAGTAGATCTCAACTTCCGCTCTTGGCTCACGCGAAATTGACATGGTTAACCGCTCTGATGGCGTATGTGGGTATAAACGCCAAGACGTTGATGCACGATGTTTAACGGGGGTTGATGCTAAATATTGATCCATCAGACGCAGCAGTTGCGGCTCTGGCAAATCCCCCACAATAAAGTAAGTAAAGTCAGTTTTAGCCAAAATGTATTGCTTATAAAGTGCTGCCAACTGACTGGCCGATAAGGCTTCCATTTCAGTGGCAGTAACACTGTAAACCGTTGGCATATCACCAAAACGTTGTCGCTCCACCTCGCGCACAAAGATCTCTTCTGGATCCGTTGCTACCACCGCCAATCGATTTAATGTGTCATGCTTATATTGAGCAAAAAGTTTGTCATCAATCACCACATCTTGCAGCTTAAACCTAAATAACTGCAATAACGTAGCAAAGTCATCTGGTGTTGACCAACCACTAAAACCTTGTTGTTTATTGTCTAGAATGGTTGACAAAACAATGGGGTAAACCCCTGTCGCATCAATCAACGTTTGCTCTGGAATAAGCCCAACGCCAGTATCATCCGCAAGATTAGCCGCTATGCGTAAACCATGATAATCCTGCTGCACAATACTGTTTAAACCACCTTGAGTCAGGGCTTTAAAGTGTACTTCACCGGGACTTGCATCATTAAAACTGTAAAACAGGCGGCTGCCATTACTCAGTCGATACTCTTTTACTTTACCCTGCTGCCAATCACGAACAAACTGGCTGCTACCTGCAACGGTTGTTAGCGTGGGTAATTGGGCATCAACCTTACGCACTTTATAAGCAGGTTGAATAGTCGTCATACTCTGTTGCCAAGCTTGCGCAATATCGGTTTGTGTCAATAGCTGTGGCTTACTCGTAAATCCAGCGACACTGGTCATAAGCGCTAATCTCGCTGGCGGAGCAATCAACTGTTTAAATGCTTGATTAATTTCAGCGCCGTGCAATTGCGTTAATAGTTGCTTTGATAACTGCTTTTGCGCCGCATCACCAAGCCAACGGCCATTGGTTGCCGCAGTCACCATTAAATCACCTGCAAGATCGATGCTATAAGTCAGTACATCTTGATTATGCTGGTTTAACTTAAGCAATCGCTCTAGCTCATGATCAATTTCAGCCTGACTAAAGCCCTGTTGATTTATCTGTGCTAACTGATTAAACAGTACTATTGCCGCCGCTTTATAATCTTGATCATGCAATTGCAGTGTAAACACATTTTGACGGACATCTCGGCCTACGGCACTTGAGAAAAAGTTAGCAGATTCAATCCCAGCAGGATGTTGCTTCTCCCACTCTTGTAGACGTACATTTAACAACCTAATCGCAATTTGACGAGCTAAGTCTTGACGATAACTTGCCAAGCTGACCTCGGTGAGCATTGGTGTAAAAAAGCTTAGCTCCAGTGACGGCGTATCCATGCCCACTTCACTCACCTCAGCCACTCGCCAATGGTTAATTAAAGGAACCTGATAATCAATCTTCTCTAGTGGCGTAATCGGTTTCGCTAAAAAAGCTAATTTGTGTTGTAACTGAGTCATTACTTGTGTGGCGTCAATGTCGCCAGCCACCACCACTGACATATTATCTGGCCGGTACCAACGTTGATAAAAATCGGCTACACGCGCAGTCGGCACATGTTTAATGGTCTCAGGATCACCAATAGGATCTCGTAAAATATAGCGTGAGCCAGCCATCTCAATAGCAGACTTTTTATCGCCTAAACGTAACATAGGACCTAAACGAGCACGCCACTCCTCCAAGACAATGCCACGCTCAGCATCTAAATCTCCGCGATTCATACTTACACGCCCCGCCCAATCGGCGACTACAGTTAAGGCTAAATCAACTGTTTCGGGCTTATTATTGGGTAAATTAAGGGTATAAACCGTATTTTCAAAATCGGTAAAGGCATTAATATCAACACCAAACTTCATACCTGCATGTTCCAGAGCATCTATCACACTGTTACCGGGGAAGTTCGCACTGCCATTAAATGCCATATGCTCAACAATATGGGCAACGCCACGTTGATCATCATCCTCATTCATTGAGCCGGCATTGACCACTAAACGAATATATACCCGCTCGTTAGGTGATTGATTGGGCGCAATATAATATTTAAAACCATTATCTAACTGGCCGATAATGACATTCGGATCTTGCTCTGGTAATTGAAGTTCTGTGATGCTGTCTCGCAACTGACAAGCTGATAACAATAAGCTACTGACCAGCATGACTGCTGCACTAAAATAATATTTCATCATTAATTCTCTACCACTAAATTACCATCACGAAGCTGTAACTGCTTGGCCATTGATTGCCGCTGTTGATGATGATTAATTTCAATAATATGACTCTCTGGCATTCGTAATTTAAGCAATTGATACAAGCTCGCCGCCGCCGTTTTATCAATGGCACTAAATGACTCATCTAAAAATAGCCACTTAGGTTGATGCAGTAAGGCTCTTGCCAGCATTAATTTTTGTGCTTCACCACCACTGAGGCGGGCTTGCCAATGGTCAATCTTGTCCAGCTCATCAGCTAAACCATTTAGACCTACATCGGCCAATGCTTGCTGACATTGATTGGCACTGTATTTATCACTATTAGCGGGATAACACAGTACTTGCTGTAAACTGGCATAAGCCAAATAAGGGCGCTGTGGAATAAACATGCAAAGGTCTTTTTTAGGCATACTGATATGGCCGTTAAAGTAAGGCCAAATGCCTGCAAGTAATTTAAAGAAGGTACTCTTACCCGCGCCGGATGCTCCAACTAGCATGGTATGCTTTGCCAGCGTTCCCGCATCACTTTGCAACAAAGGCGCTTGTTGTGGATCATGTAAGGTCAATGCTTGCCATTGAGGCTGCTCGCTTTCAGTAAATCGAGTCACATCGGGTAATTGCTCTAAATTAACTGAGAAGGTAATCAAGCGATTGGTCACCGCGCGCCATTGGGCAACCTCTTCATATGAGTCAACAAACCAACTAAAAGCTTCTTGTACTCGATAAAAGCCCGTCGCGGTTTGCATCATATCGCCCAGCTGAAGTGCTCCTGTCATCATCCTTGGGGCCGCAACAAGATAAGGGAAAATTCGAGCAACTTCGTTATAAGCACTATTCAGTGCGTTATAGCGCATCTTCATCATGGTTAACTGTTGCCAATTATCGAAAATACGTCCAAATAACTGACGAGCGCGTTTTTTCTCAACTTGTTCGCCCTGCTGAATCACCACTGATTCACCATGTTCACGCACACGCATTAAATGAAACCGAAAATCAGCTTCTACTTTCTCTTGATTAAAATTAAGCGGAATAAGATTACGGGCAACTTTATGGGTCAGCCAAGTACCTATCACAGAATAGACAATCGCAACCCACACCATATAACCGGGGATATGCCATTGTTCACCGGCAAACTCAAACTCTAAAATGCCTGACAAACCCCATAAAATAACGATAAATGAAAATAGGCTCGTCACGGTACGCAGTAACCCTAACCCCATTGATAAGGTCATATCACAGAAGGTTTTAATATCTTCGGTTATACGTTGATCTGGGTTATCGCTGTCTTTACTGCAAAGCTGATGTCGATAAATATTGTTATCCTTCATCCACTGTTCAATAAAGGCATAAGTAAGCCAGCGGCGCCAACGGATCCTTAAGGTTCGACGTAGATACTCCTCAACTAAATCCACCAGCATAAATACCAGCATCAGCAATACAAACTGCCCCAACATCGGCCAAAATAATTGCCAAGCTTTATCTTGCATAAGGTTAAAAAATTCGCGATTCCAATTACTGTAAAACACTGCAATTTCAACGGTTAGATAATTAAGCGCGACCACGACTAACAACAGTGACCATGCGATCCATTTTTCACTGCTACGCCAATATGGGGTAATGAGAGACCATACCTGTTTGCGGAATGGTAGATTATTTAACTGCATAATAAATATTCAAAAAAAGAAAAAAGAAAAAGCGAGCAAGACGTAATAGCAACCCCATTTAAATAATGGTTGCGATTACCTTGCTCGCTACAAGAGTGATTAGAATTGGTATCCGAGCTCTAGCCAGAACTGGCGGCCGGGCGTATAAAGACCATAATCTCCATTATTACGGCTATGTTTACTGCCAAATTGACGTACTTTATTTAGCACATTTTCAACATCAAATTGGACATACATCGACTGCCCCGCAAACGGTGGCTGCCAACGTAAACGACTATCCCACTGAGTATGAGTGCCATAGTCATAAGCGTAATAAGTTGGGTATTGTGGATCCATCACCGATTCATTCTCTTCAAAATCGCGAACCGGTGCTTTTAGGTAAAACTTATTTGACCAAGTCACATTCCACATCGGCAGTGTCATATCGACACCAGCACGGACTTGCCATTGCTCTTTTGAACTATTAACCGCGCCTTCCATCTCACGTCGAGTCATTAACTGACCATCAAGGATCACTTGCTCGTTACTAAGTGCAGGATCATTGAGATCATTACGCGGCGTATCCATCCAATCCGCACCAATACTGACATTCCAATGGCTAATCCCTGCCACTAACGGCTCAATATTAGCCACTTGTATAGTGTATAAATCGACCTTATATTCTTCGCCATTTTGTAATTGCTTAATGGTGACTTTATTTTCACCTTCCCCAAAACTGGTGCTCAGTGGAATTAAGCGGTCTTGATAATGGCGCTGGTTATAACGTAAATTAACCGTCCAATTATCCAATACTTGCGTCACGCCAAAGGTAAACTCATCACTGTAAGGTGTTTTTAAATTCCGGTTGGGGATCGTCATCACTTTACGATCAAGCTGAGCTACTTTTTCAGCCAATGCCATTGATGCAAATGAACGGCCATAATAACGATTTAAGCCCATATCTAAGCGAGTATCAGCCAGCGCTTGCCATGTCATTGCAAAACGGGGCGAAAGGTTAACATCGTTAATATAATCATCATGTTCAACACGGATACCTGGGCGGAACTGCCAATCCCCCCAACCAATATTATCTTCCACATAGGCACTATATTGGCGATATTGGCTCGAAACTTTACCGGCTACAGCATGTCCATAATCATCAAAACTCCAATCAGGCATCACAATGGTATGCACCTCGGATGTGACGGCTTTAGGGCGATAGAAATCATAATCTGTTTGCGTGAAACCGATACCAGTACGGATTTGATGTTCTGTTGCTCCCAGTACAAAACGGTCAAGAGTATAGTCAGTAAGTAGTTGGATATTGCGTTGTTTTAATTGACTATCACCATAGCCACCTACTTCATAATGCAATTCATTCCATTCATCATGAGTCGTTTCAACATGGTAACTATTAGAGTCACGCTCATCGATAAACTGATCGAAACCAGCACGAACCGATAAACTACCGCTATCTAGCAATTGCTGTAAATGTAAGGTCGTGCCGTAGGCTTTATGGCTATCAGTGAAGTTATTATCTATATTTTCAAGTACGTATAACTGCTCTTGATATTGAGAGGCTCGTAGATCCCAATCAATACGAGTGCGCGTATTCGGTGTCCATGCAAAATTGACCATGGCATTATCAGAACGACGTGTTTGATCTTCATGCCCCTGTTCACCCTTAGCATTTAAAGTACGTGCTTGACGAAGTGATGAATCTCGGCGACTCAACCCGACGACCATCCCAAGTTCATCGGTAAGACCTTGCTGCAGCATCATATTGTAACTATTTTTACGATAATCCGGCTGAAAAGTGGCTTCATAACCAATCGGTTTAGCCTCATCTACCTCAGCAGCCATATTGCTATCAGTCTGCATTGATGCCCATTCACTACGGCTAGTGCGATAATTCAAAGAAACACCATTAACACCTTGGTAAGTTTGTGTTTCAGCAACAACTGCGCCACCGGTAAAGCCCCCGAGGTTAGCCGGAATATTACTGTCATAAACGGTAATATTAGACAGCATATTGGCATCAAAAAAATACGCCTGTTCATTACTCATGCCCGGTAAGGTTCTGGCATCCTTATCGAACAGTTCACCTGTCGGATCAATATCATTATTAATATTAATGCCATTAATTGAGTAAGCTGTTTGAGAAGGTTCAGCACCATTAATCGATACGCTAGCCGGTTTTATTTCCCCTCCTTGGAAACCATCCTCATCAGTTTCAAAGCGCACATTCACATTAGACTTAAGCATGTCACTTAAATTGCCATCGCCAGATGGGGTGCGACGAATAGCTTCCTCATCAAGGCTATCTTTACCAGTTAAGCCATCATGCTGGCGATCTCGCACCTTGATGATGGTTTGCGTATTGGCATTCGATATCTGACTATCATCAGCTGGCGCGGTAGCGGCATAAGCCATCACAGGCCCATAAAGTCCTGCCCAAATACAGAAAGATAATGTGGATTTTTTGAAGTTTGTCATCGATTAATTATCATCGTCAGCATTAAGTTGACTGCACATTAATGATAATCATTCTCAAATACAACCAGTGCAGAATTGTGGTTTTACCTACATTAATGATAACGATTTTTATTATCATCTTTACGGTTATGTTAATTGTTTTCTCAACCAAGGCTATTTTTAGGTAATAGCTCACAGATTTTTATAATTAATAGCTCATACTAAAGCATTTAAAAACAACATAGTATTTACAAATGTAATAAAAACCACCCTGTATTGATTACTTATTTTGTGATGAAGATCACCATTAGTTAACGATAACAACATGCATATCCGCTTAAATCAGCTGCAAATTTATCAAATTTAACCTATATCAACCCTCTTACGATGCAATTGATAATTGTTATCATTTAGATTTAATAGTAATATCCGCGCTCTTTTCTCTGTTTGCGGCTAAAAAGTGATACTTAAATATGTTCCTATATGTACGACATCAATATGCTTTACCTCTCATTTTAATGTTATCCATTTTTGTGGCACACACCGCAAACGCAACCACGTTAGCCACAGTTAAAAGTGCTGATCAACAAGGTTTAAAGGCCAGTCAACAGGCCCAACAACAGCATCAACAACTTGATCAACAACAGCAAGAACTACAACAACAAAATCATCAAATCGTATTGCAGATGCAATTAGCTGACCATTATCAACAGCAACTTAATCATCAGATCCAACAGTTACAAGATGCAATAATACAGCTACAACATCAGCGCCAGACGCTCAGAGAAACGCGGATGCAGCTGTTACCTCTAATGCAAAATATGTTAACCAGCTTACAGCAGTTAATTGACGCGGATTTGCCATTCTTACAAGCTGAGCGCCAAGCGAGATTGGATGCATTAACGCAAACCTTGGCCAGTGCAGAATTAGATAATGGTGAGAAAATGACGCGCCTACTTGATGCCTATCAAGTCGAAATCAGCTATGGCTACAGCAGTGAAAGTTGGCAAGGGAAATTACCCGATGGCAGCCTAGTCACCTTTTTACGCGCAGGCCGATTAGGCTATTACTATTTAAGTCTTGATCAACAATCAGCGGCCATCTGGCAGCAAGATCGTTGGCAGCCCTTAGATACACAATGGTTAGCCCCACTTGCGCAAGCTATTGCTGTGACCACAAGTCAAATACCACCAGCATTAATGCAGTTACCATTAATAAAGGAGGTAGAGTAATGCGCTCAATTCACTTAATAGCCTTGTTAATGTTATTGCTGCCATCTAGTGGTTATAGCCAAGTACAGAGCTTGCAACAGGTATTACAACAGGTGCGACAAGGCAGCCAACAAGAACAATTAGCTGCCAAACAATTTGTGCATAATAGCCAGCTTGATTTACAACAACTGCAGCAACAAGGGCAGCAACTCAATCAACAGTTACAGCAAATACAGCAACATAATTTGCAACTAGAAGATCAGCTACTTGTCCTACAACAGCAACTTAAAGATAAACAATCACAACTCAATACCGAAAAATCGAGTCTAACTCATGTTTTTCAAACCATTGCTGAACATGAACAACTGTTATTAGATAGCGTGCGCCCACATAGTTTATGGCAGCACGATACCAGTGGCATCAATCTCAATAATGAACAACTCGATTTAGCGCGAATTAAACAATTATGGCAAGCACTAACAGAACAAATCGTGCTAACCGCCAGAGTGCAACAACATGATGCCATGGTGCTTGATAGCAAAGGTCAGCCACATGCCATGCAAGTCACTGAATATGGTCCCTTTACCGCGCAAACAGAACAAGGTTGGTTGCATTATTTGCCAGCGCAAAAACAGTGGCAAATAGTGGCTCTGCAACCTCAGCTATCTCATCTTAAACAAGGCTTTTGGCTCGACCCTAGTATGGGACAATTAATACAACAGGCTGGCCAGAATCGTTGGTGGCAGGCATTAGCACCAGCAGGTTTAGTCGGCGTATTAATTGCTCTTATCGCCATTGTTGCAACAATCATCGGTGTTAATCGCCTGTTCTACTTATACCAAGAGAAACAGCGTATCAACCGACAACAAACACAAGTTAATGCCAATTTAGATAACGCGTTAGGCCGTATCATTGCCGCCACAAATACTGTAACGGACGCCAATTTAGCCGCACATTTGCATAGTGCTATTTTGAATGAGTTACCTGCACTGCAAAAAGGAATTGGTACTTTAGCGGTATTAGCTGGTATTCCACCACTGCTCGGCCTGCTTGGTACCGTTGGCGGAATGATTGAAACCTTTACTGTAATGACCCAGTTTGGCAGTAATAATTCAGAGTTATTATCAGGCGGTATCGCCCAAGCGCTGCTCACCACTCAGCTCGGGCTAATGACTGCTATTCCACTATTACTACTGCATTGCGCGGTTAAAAATAAAAGCCGTCAATTAAGTCAGCAGTTAGAGCAAGAAGCTGCAGCCATCGTTATTCAGCAGCGTCAGAATCAAGACTAATATGGTCGATTTTATTGAATTTATCACCCAAGTTGATGCACTGGTATGGCTGATTATCAGTCTTTCATGCGTGATGTGGTATCTGTTATTACAGGGTTATTACCGCATCCATCAACTCAGGCCGATATGGCTCACGCAGACACAGCAAATAAGACTGCAATTGAGTTCGTTAGGTCAATGGCAACAGCAGCAGCTGCAACAGGCATTTATCAGTCAAGCACAGCGACAACTTAACCAATATCAACTTTGGATTAATACCCTGATAAAAATCTTACCCTTGCTCGGATTACTCGGAACGGTCAACGGCATGATCAGCAGTTTCTTACAATTGGGACAAGCCAATATTAGCCAGCAATTAGCGGGGGGAATTAGCTCTGCCCTATTAACCACACTTGCAGGCTTAGTCACCTCACTATCAGGACTTTACCTGAGCTATCGACTTAAACGCGCTAACCAACGCTTATTAAGTCAATTAAAACAATCACTGTCGGAGTCAGCAGATGCAGTTTAAATACAATGATGAAGCAGAGACGGATGCCAATGTCGATATGACACCGCTCATTGATGTGGTGTTTATTCTGCTGATATTTTTCATTCTATCGGCCAGTTTTCAGCAATCACAAACATTAGATATCGACAGACCCAGTGCGCAAGTGCAAGACAATACCGATAAAACAGCGCTAATGGTCAGTATCGACAGCAACAATACTATCTGGTTTCAGCAGCAAATAGTGGCCGCGAGTCAATTGCAAAAACAGATCAAACAAGCGCGCCTTAACGGTGGCCAAAGCAGTGCCATTATTGATGTCGATAAATCTGTTGATAGTGGCAAGTTAATCGAAGTCATCGACAAAATTAGAATTGCAGGAGTGGATAATGTGGCCGTTGCAACCCATCATTCCGACTAAAAATCGCGGTGTCATCATGACTGTTTCACTGCTGATAAATCTGCTATTAGCGGCCATAATCTATCGGCTTACATTAAGTGATATTCACGCACCGGCAGCAAAAATCCAATTAACGCAGGTCTATTTTAGTGACCCCATAAGTAAGCCTTTGGATGAGCCGCAAACCGCAACAACATTAACTAATGCACCGCTAACATCTTCACCGCCACCACCGCCGATGAAGCTGACAATTAACCCCGTTAATATTGATAGCCAAATAGTGATCACAACACCAGAATTTGCCACGCCAGACAGTATCAGTGAAATACAAGCACCAACGCTTAATTTTAGTCAGGTCGGCATCACGCCTGGGAGCCAAATACAAGCAAACTTGGCCATGGCACAAGTGAGTTTTCAAACACCACCTCAATACCCACTGCGAGCTAAACAACGCGGGATTGAAGGCCGAGTCAGTTTGAAACTACTGATTTCAACTGAAGGTAGAGTCAAACAGGTGGAGCTAATTGAAGAACACCCACAAGGGGTCTTTTATCGCTCTGCGGCAAGAGCCGTTTTACGTTGGCGCTTTGTGCCACCACAACAAGACGAATGGCAACAGGTAATTATTGCTTATGAATTGGAAAAATAGTCTCTTGATCACAATGCTATGCCTATTAAGTTGGCCTAGCTATGCCGATATTTATCAGCGCATGCAGCAATTACAAAAGCAATTACAACAGGATGCAGCGCAAACACTGCCTGAGATTGTACGCTTACAACAGCAGCAAACATTTGCGGATAAAGAGATACAAAAAATGGTGACATATCTGCACTTACAAGCCTGTATTAGCCTCAAGAAAAACAGCTGTGCAGCAGAACAAACACAGCTGTTATTAACCTTACCACTCACCCAAGTGCAGCAGGTAGAGTTACATAAACTCGCTAGCCAGCTTTACTACCAATTAGGCCAATATCAGAACTGTATTAACCAAGCCCAATTATGGTTACAACAAACTGAACCGTTACCTGCCAACGCGCTGACAATAACGGCAGAAACCAACGCAGCAATCCATGCGTTAATAAGCTATAGCCACTATAAATTGGCGCAACCACAATCAGCTATTGAAGCCATGCAACAAGCATTGCGCCATAATGTCACAGAGTCTAGACAACAGTTTCTATTGGCACTTTATCAACAACAGCAACAAGTTAAAGATGAACGCCAGCTTCTGCAACTGATGGTCGGCAGCTATCCGAAACAAAGCCAATATTGGGAACGTTTAGGCCAAAACTGGTATCAAACAGGCCATGAACAACAAGCGCTTAATGTGCTCAGTAGTGCTTATAAAGCCAAGCTATTACCTACTCGCAGTATACCGCTATTGGCTAAACTATTGCTGTTACAACAAGCACCACAGCGTGCCGCAACTATTTTGCAGCAGCATCAAAGTGAACTACAGCAACACCCAGCCTTTTTACCGTTACTGACTCAAGCCTATTTAATGTCACAACAGCGCCAACAGGCACTCGCTTTAATACAACAATATCCAGCTCAAACTAAGCAATCGCTCGCATTAGCCAGTCAATTAGCCTTCAGCCTTGAACAGTGGCGTAATGCCCAGCAATTATTGCAACAACAAATTAAAGCTGAGCCTACTAATCAATATTGGCGCTATTTGTTGGGGCTAAGTTACTTTGAAGATAAGCAACCGCAATTAGCACTAGAGACTCTCGCCACCATCACCGAAACAAGGTTACTGCCCGCGGTAAAACAGTGGCAACAGCATATTCAATTCTTGCAGGGGTAGTGTACATAAGATGTAGGCATATAACGGCCGATATCTATGATTATCACTTTTGCAGGGGTAATTGTTGATCAATTACCGTTTGCATCATCTCAAGCCATTCATAACGGCGGCGATACATGGTGCGTTTAGACTGACTCACCTCTTCAAGCGGTTTACGCGCATCAGCCACATCCAGTTCAACAAAATGCGGGTTAAAGTCACGTGCATTGAGCGTTTGCCAATGGCTATCATAATTGGCTTTAATACGGCTACGAGTATGACGTTTCGCTTGATAAATATGAGATGAATTTTTAATCGCTAAAATCTGTTCGACTTGCCAAGTCTGCGCCAGCATTCTCACTAACTTAATCATCAAGTCTTTCGGACGTAAACCATGTAGACCACGGGTCAGGATTTTGATTTTAACGTTATTATCATCAGAGCTATCAGGGCCTTGCAAACCACCAATAATAATCGAGCGCTGTTGACCATCATCATTCACAATAAAGGTGATGGTATAGAAATTAGTATTATCAGCATCTAACAATTTAAGTGTTAATGCGCCCTCTTTTTGATAGCGGATATCAAAGCCTAAAGCTATTTTGAAAGGCTGCTCTTTTAGCTCAAAGCTCAATAACTCGATATCTTGCTGGTTATGATAAATCTGACTCGCTATCGCTTGAGTCACCCTTTGATCAACAAATCGATAATGATTAACTAATAACGTTGCCCGTTCAGCGACTTTCCCCTTTGCTTTCACATAAGGGCGCATCGGCTTTTCAAAGAAATAAGGATTCAGTTTGATTAAACCACTCAATAACTCATTCGATAAAGACTGCTGAATTTGATTAATGCTATTACGATGCAACCAACTACGGAGCATAAATTTAGCGCGGCATAAGCTCACTGAACGATGATAATTTTGTTTTAACTCATCTGGATAGGTTAATTTTGCAAGTTGCGGGATAGTCAGAGCCTTTAGCATATACATCTTGTTACATTTGACGAATTTTGCGGCAAGGCTACCAATGGAACCAAATGAATGCAATTTATTTATATGAACTTATTTGTTAGATGAAACAACATGATAAAAATACCCAAACTATTTGAAATTACTATTTTCAGGTTGTTTGGGTATAGATAAATTATTGTACAAACAATTGTTCAATTAATGGCATTAACTTAGTCTCTTCACTTTGGAACTTAGTCATATTCAAACCATTACTGACACGATAATTTGCATTTCCTATGCTGTTTCCATTTAAATCAAACACCTCAAGTTGCACACTCGCAAGAAATGGCATCACATCCCAACTTCTTCTCGCAGTATAAGTCATGCTGACATCACAAAAGCTTGAGCTAAGCTCATATTGATCATCATACATAATGGTTTGATAGCCTTCGCTCTCAATCACTTTACGTAACGCAGGCAGAAATCCAGCATAAACACGATCATTACTTTGAATACAAATACGCTGACTTGTACCTTTATTAGTACTTATATGAGCAGGCTTCACATGCATCGTAGTACACGCAGATAGTATTAATATAAGGCCTGTAATCAAACTTGTTTTGAACACTTGAGACATAATTATTTAACTGTAAAATCAATATGATAAAAATTTCAGCGATCTTAATAAGATCGTTGGCTAATCTCAATCATCAATTTTTATGACTACCACCACTACAACAAATTTTAATGAAATTTAATTCATAGAAGATTCATCCATTTTTACAACGCAATTATATTTGCAATATCTAAACCAATAAAATTCAAATAAAAATCAAATAGTTACAAAAAACATTTACTATAGAAAGCATTACAAATACTCATTTATATTTCTAGAACCCATTATCTAAACAACTAATACATTGAAAAATAAAAGATTAATTAACTCCAGCTCATTTGTGATCAACCTCTCTTTTTTTGCAAAAATAACCCCCTCTTTTTGCAGTAAAAAATAGCTAAATTAATTTTGAATATTGATCTGAATTAATAAACATTTACCTTTAAAAAATTGAATCATTCCCGCTTTATACTCGCTGCATCCATTTTCTGTTCCCCCCTCCGTTCTTTAACGGTTCATACAGAAAATATGCATTATGTAATGAGGCTAGCATGTCCAATAAAACCATTTCAGGCGCCGAACTCGTCGTTGAAACACTTAACGCACACGAAGTTCCGCATATTTTTGGTATTCCAGGTGCAAAAATCGACTCGGTATTTGATGCCGTTTGCGATGGTGGTCCTGAAATTATTATCTGTCATCACGAACAAAATGCTGCTTTTATGGCAGCGGCTACAGGTCGTTTGACCGGTAAAGCTGGTGTTTGTTTGGCAACATCAGGCCCGGGCGCATCTAACTTAATCACGGGTGTAGCGACAGCTAACAGTGAAGGCGATCCAGTGGTTGCTCTTGCCGGCGCAGTGCCTTTATCTATGTATTCTCATAATACCCATCAATCAATGGATACCCGTTCACTGTTTAACCCAGTGACTAAGTTCTCTGCTGAAGTCATGGATACAGGCTCTATTTCCGATGTAGTGCATAAAGCTTTCCGTATTGCTGAGCAACCAACTCAAGGCGCAAGTTTTGTTAGCTTGCCGCAAGATGTGTTACTTAATCAAATAGCTTCTCAGGCGGTTCAAAAGCCAAATGAATTACTGTTTGGTGGTGCTAATAAACAAGCTGTAGCACAAGCTGCTGATAAGATTAATGCGGCTAAAAATCCAGTATTCCTATTGGGTATGGATTCAAGCCAGCCGATTGTTACCGCTGCCATTCGTGCCCTGCTCACTCGCACGCCCATCCCTGTCGTTAATACTTTTGCTGCAGCAGGGGTCATTTCACATGACTTATATCAATGCTTCTTAGGTCGTATCGGTTTATTTAAAAACCAACCGGGCGATATCGCACTAGCGCAAGCTGATTTAGTGGTTTCAATTGGCTATAACCCAATTGAATATGATCCTATTCTGTGGAACAAAGAGGCTAAATGCGAAATTATTCATGTGGGTTACCAACAAGCAGACTTAGAGTTTAGTTATAACCCGTCATGTGAAGTCATTGGTGACTTGGCTGAATCCATTAATGCCATTGCAGTGCAATTAAATCAACGTGAGTCATTAGTCAAAAATGACCGTATTCAATTGTTACGCAACGATCTGCAATCGATTATGGATTTAGGCGCAAATAAGGTGTCAGCTCACGGCGTACATCCACTGCGCTTTATTCACGAGCTCCGTAATTTTGTTAGTGATGACATGACCGTCTGTTGTGATGTTGGCTCTATCTATATCTGGATGGCGCGTTATTTCCACAGCTTTGAACCACGCCGCTTGTTATTCAGTAATGGCCAACAAACTCTTGGCGTTGCATTACCTTGGGCAATTGCAGCGTCACTACTGACACCGAATGAAAAAGTGATTTCTATGTCTGGTGATGGTGGCTTCTTATTTTCATCAATGGAATTAGCGACTGCGGTACGCCATCAATCAAATATCGTTCACTTTGTTTGGAATGACCAAAGCTATGACATGGTTAAAATCCAACAAATGAAAAAATATGGTCGCGGAAGCGCGGTGCAGTTTATTGGCCCAGATATCGCCCAATACGCTCAAAGCTTTGGCGCTCACGGCCTTACCATTAATTGCAGCGACGATATCGTGCCTGTAATGAAACAAGCGATGCAACTTCAAGGCCCAGTATTAGTTGGCGTCAATATTGATTACAGCGACAACTGCCGTCTGCTCGATCAAATGCATCCATGTAAACAAGATTAAGGTCTACCACTATGAATAAAACTTTTTACCAAACTTCAATGATGAGTGCCTTAATTGCTGGGCTATATCAAGGTGACTTTACCATTGGTCAATTACTTGAACATGGTGATTTTGGTATTGGCACCTTTAATGATCTTGATGGTGAAATGGTCGTGATTGGCGATGAGGTATATCAGCTTACCAGTAAAGGGGAAGTACACTTAGTTGACCATAGCATCACCACCCCTTTTGCCTCTGTCGTTAAATTTGAACCGACCATCGTAAAAGAAGAGCTCACCGACCTAAACCGTAAAGCATTTGAAGCCATGCTGGATCAACAATATGCGGCCAATAATGCCATTAATGCGATTCGATTAACTGGTGAGTTTTCATATGTTAAGACCCGTACAGTGCCAGCGCAGCAGCGTCCTTACCCACCAATGGTTGAAGTGGTCAAGCATCAGCCATTCGTGAAATGGAGCATATTTCAGGGGTAATGATCGGTTTTAAGCTGCCTGATTATATGACCGGAATTAACGTGCCGGGCTATCACTTTCACTTTTTAAGTGATGATCGTAAGCACGGGGGTCATGTGAGTGACTTTATTTTAAGCCAAGGTAAATTTGAGCTAGAAGTATTTAAAGATTTTCACCTTAGAATGCCGGCGTCACATGAGTTCGACCAAGCTGATTTGCACCCTGATGACTTAAAAGCAGCCATTCATGTCACTGAAAGCTAATCCTACTATTTGAACGCTTCAACTCAAGGCCTTGATACAATTCAAGGCCTTTTGCTATCTACTTGTAAAACAACCCTATTCTTAATAAAACTTTATTGCTGAACATCACAAAATTAGTGTCCTCTTTATTATTAAAATAGAGATTTCATATAGGCTTCGCCGCAGAAAAATAAAATGCTTTTAAGGAAAATAAATGCATCACTGTGGCAATGAAGTTTACGTACAAGATAAGTTCTGTACTCAATGTGGCGATGAGTTAAATGACTGCGTCCAGATCAAGCAAATTATCGACCTTGAGCCAGATTTATTTGCTGAATTACCAGAATCATGTGTAGATCCAAAACTGTTTACAGGGCGTCTTAAAAACAGTTACTACTATAAACGCCATAACAAAAATGGTAATAACTCTGTGACTTACGCTTATTGGTGGATTACCTTAGAAAATGCTTTAGGTGAAATCAAACAGATCAGTATTAACGCTGAAAACTCAGCCTTCAATAACATGAAAGTCGGTGATGTGATCACTATTTTTGAAGCCATGCCCGTTAATTTATCTTTTAAAATTGACTCAGCAGCTAAAGAGCGTGTCACTAATAACCTGATGGGTAGTGGCGTTATTTTACATAAAGATGATAAACAAACATCGACACTAACTAATCACTTTGATAGCAGCAAACCCAGCCTAATCGGGATGATTATTATTGGATTCATTTTAGCGTTTTTAGCCGCAGGGTTGATTCAAATGAATAGCAACCTTACTGAAGACACTATTATTGTTCTTGGCATAATGTGTAGCTGTATGTGTATGATCCCTTGGTATAATTACAGCCGAAGTAATCATCAGGCAGCAATCATCCGCAAACAACGAATCGAAGCTGTTATCGCTAAAATTCTTAATATCAGTAAATATCAACTGGGTTACCATAAATTCGAACGCCCAGCATTAAATGACGATATTTTCTGTCACCACTGCGAACAGCGCATCCACGCCGATGTGGATTTCTGTCAGCACTGTGGCACCAGCACTCATATTGTCGCCCTACCTGAAGTAGTCGCAAGCAATGATGAGCGAGTTGAACAGACCCAAATCGCTTGTGACGGCAATACAGCAATCGCCATTGAACCGATCGTGATGCCGCAACAACAGCCTAAAAAAACAATTCGTGAAATGCGTTTGGCAAAAATGAAAGAATTTTATGTCAGCGAAGAGCAAGAATTTACCTTTAAGCGCACCTTAATTAAAAATGATCAATTTAAAGGGTCTGTTTGGTGCTATATGGTGCAAGTAACAGATCGCGATTTCAACACCCAAGTCAGTGATGTCACCCATACTGAAACCTATCGTACCGATTATACCAACCGCAATGGCAGTGTTGTTGATAGCAAATATGAAACGGTTAGTTATCGCGTTCGAGATTCAAAGCTGTCAGGCAAAATCACCGTTGAAGACGAGTTAGGCGAAATCTTCGAACAATGGTTACCTGAAACACTGCTAAAACAAACCGATGTGGGTGATTACTTACTCATTGGTTATTCACGCATTGGCAATAAAAAATATAGCAGACTGACCTATGGCGAATATTATTACAATATCACTAAAGGTCGCTGGGAAATGCCACAATCAATACTCAATTATGGCGAAACCAGTTTCATCGTTAAGTGTATTGTCGGCTTAGTCGCTGCAGCTTGTGCGGCCTTAGCTTACTATACCCAACAATATGCTGTTGCAGCAGGTATCTTTGCCACCTTCATTGCCTTACTCGGCATTAAATCGCATCTAGCAGATAGCGCCAATAGCAAGGCTGGACACCTATTTATCAAACCCATTATGGATACCCTTTATCGCGTTAGAGATAACAAACAGGAACTACTGACTTATCTCGCTAAGCTTAAATAATCCCTTCATTTGCGCCAGCATGCTGGCGCTTATTAATTATATTTATGTCAAACCAATGAGCAAACAACGCAACATTATCAACCCAATCAATCAAAACATGAAACAAACGCATTGATCTGTATCACAATTTTATTTCTGATTTTTCTTTCTAGTTCAATAGCTTGTGGCAATCATATAGCTACTGCGCTTAAAAAAATAATTCGGGAATGATAAATGCATCACTGTGGTAATACGCTTTACATAAAAGATAAATTTTGTTGTCAGTGTGGAGAAGAATTAAACGGTAACCGCCATATAACACAACTCAGCGAGCTCCACCCGCATTTACTAGATGAATTAGCCCAATCAAAACCTAATCCGACGCTTTTTACCGGACAGGTCAAAAGTACCTACCACTATAAACGTGGTAGTCGTAATGGTAATAATAAAATTAGCTATTCCTATTGGTGGGTCACACTAGAAAACCCACAAGGTCAAACCAAACAAATAAACTTTGAAGCTGAAAATAAGACATTTGATAATATTAAAGTTGGTGATGTCTTAACAACGTTAGAGCCAACTAACGTTACCCTTACCTATCCCTTTGAAAATAAAAGTGATCGCGATATTGTCACTAATAATCATCTCGCACCAGGCGTGGTATTACATCAAGATGATGGGCAAACCTATACCTTGTCTCGCACCTATAATGTTGATAAGCCCAGCTTTATTAATCATCTCTCTGGTGGCGCTATATTTGGCGCTATTGTCGCGATTATTTTAGCCTTCAATACCTCAATGTCGACCGATGGACTTTTTGCATTGGCCGTATTAATCGCTTTTATGACCGCTTTGCCTTTCTATTTATTTGAAAAAAACAGTTTCCAAAAAGCCGTCATATTAAAAAGCAAAATTAAAACAGTGTTAGAAACTGTGCTCAATGTTAGTCAATATCAATTGGGTTACCACAAATTAAAACGCCCAAGCTTAGCTGATGATGTCATGTGTCACCAATGCGATCATCGCGTTCATGCTGATATCAACTTCTGCCCACTTTGTGGTACTAATCAACGTATCTTTGCAATTACCGATGCAAACCAAACCGATATCATCAACTGTGATGGCAATACCGCACTCAGCATTGAAGCCATTGCACCGATACCAAGAAAAACCATTGCCGAAATGCGCTTAGATAAAATGAATGAATTTTATCTAAGCGACAAAGGCAGTTTTGAATATCAGCATTTACTCAGTGTAAATGAAAAATTTGATGGATCTTGCTGGTGCTATATGGTGCAAGTCACCGATCGTAAGTTCACCACAACAGTCAACGACGTGATACATAGCACCACCTACCGCACGGAGTACACCAATCGTTATGGTCGTGTGGTTGATAGTACCGAGCGAACTGAATCTCATCGGGTTAGAGATTCAAACTTATCAGGCAAAATCACCGTTGAAGACGAAGAAGGAGATATCTTTGAACAATGGTTGCCGAAGTCATTATTAAGTCATACTGATGTAGGTGATTACCTATTAATTGGTTACTCTCGCTTACGTCAAGGCGAAGCCAAAATCAGCTATGGTGAATACTATTACAACATCAGTAAAGGCAGATGGAACATGCCAGAATCTGTCCTTAGTTACGGTGAAATCAGCGCTATGGCTAAATTATGGGTATTTTTGGCCGCTGTAGGCGCAGGCTACTTTGCCTATCAAACTAATCAATTTACTGTTGCACTCAGTGCCTTTAGTCTCTTTTTCGGAGTGGTAGCCATTAGCTCTTGGCATATGGCAAAACGCAATAGAAAAGCGGGTCGTAAGTTAATCCAACCGATTATGGATATGCTGGAGAAGGTAAAAGAAAACAAACAGGAAATATTAGCCTACTTTGCTAAATTAAAATAATAAGGCTCAATGCGTCAGTACGTGCTGGCGCATATCTCATTTCACTTATCATATAAATATAGATCTTTAATATCTAAGACCATACAGCACAAAAGCACCTTAATGTATCAAAAACCCACAAAAACAAAGAAAATAGATACTTTGAGTGATAAAATGGCAACGCCAAAAGCCTACTATAATGAGCAATAGCGATACTTTTAAATCTGAGGTTTACCATGTCAACATTGCAACTTACCAGTCAAGATATTCACGAAGGTCAATTACACCATAAGCAATTTTCATTTAATGGCTTTGGCCATGACGGCGACAATATCTCACCGCAACTCGCTTGGTATAACGCGCCAGAAGGCACCAAGAGTTTTGCCATCACCTGTTTTGACCCCGATGCGCCAACAGATTGCGGTTTTTGGCATTGGCAAGTCATCAATATTCCGGCAGGAACGACCGAATTAGCACAGGGTATTTCAGGCCATCTCTCTGCGGGGCTAGAGATGCGTAATGATTATGGTTTTAAAGGCTTTGGTGGCGCATGCCCGCCAGAGGGTCATGGCATGCACCGTTACCAATTCACCGTGTGGGCATTATCGACTGAAACGCTCGCCATTCCTGACGATGCTTCATGTGCATTAGTTAGCTTTATGTTGCACGGCAGTGCTTTGGCAAAATCTACCATTACCGCGATTTATCAGCGCTAATTAGCTCAGCTCACCTAAATTAAACCAAACAAAAGCCAGCAAATTTGCTGCTTTTGTACAACTGTCCAACCCAGAGATGAGTTACTCATCATCTGTTAATGCTCGCAACCAATACAATGTGGCCGCAACGATCAAACATAAAACAATGGGAACAACTAACGCATAATGCAGTGACACCGACATCAAGTTGCTACCCACAATGGCACCAATAAAAATCGATAACCACAGGCTAATCTGTTTTAAAAAGACCCATTTATCGCCTTGTCCCAATAACAACATCGCCAGTTCACGGCCTGTATTGGCAAGAAAAGCCGTCGCAAACGTTAATGGCATCGCTTTACCAATAGTGATTCTCAAAGCAATATTTTGCAGTCCCATTGCAAATGCCAATACAAAATTGGTCACCATAGGCGTCTCAATTTGATCAATAACCAGTGCAACCGTCAACAACATGCTGACCAAGGTCATGACTATCCAGCGATAATGCTTTTTTTGCAGTAGGCCAATCATTTCACCGACGGTAATACCACCAACAAACAGTAAAATAACAGCAATGTAATTAATTGATTGTCCATATTGATGATCAGATAGCAGCATCGCCACATGGGTTGTGTTGCCACTCATAAATGACACAAATAAGCCATTTTTAAGATGAATAAAGCCAATAGCATCAACAATGCCCGCAATAAACAGTAGGCAAAATGGCATAGCGGCTAACACTCGGTTTTTATTAAGTTGTAGAGTCAATAGTCAATCACATATACAGTTATTCTAAGATGATAAGTATTGCATTGATTTAGTTAATTTTCTAACTCGTCTCCATTTCGCCGTGTTGATAAAAATCATTGATTAAACAGTAACAGGCTAAATCAAACAGCGTTTAGCTATCCTAGACTCAAATTATGGCCACCATTAACTAAAATTAACAGTCAATCAATAATTGTATCACGCTGATATGTAAGGATTAATAGAGATTATTCTTTTGACTGATATCCAACTGTCTAAATTCCACCCATTATGTAATTGATCTTTATCTCACTTAGCCTAATGTTGACTAAAATGTATATGTGTAACTAATGCATACCTAATATCCAAGTCACTTCGAATATTCGATATACATTAGCAATAAATAAGATGCGAACGCAGAGGGTAAGATATGTCTACCAGTAAATGTCCATTCAACCATGCAGCAGCTCAAGGCACCTCTAACCAAGATTGGTGGCCGAATCAACTTAGATTAGATATTCTCCATCAGCACACAGCTAAATCTAACCCGCTTGGGGCTGATTTTAACTATGCAGAAGCTTTTAAAAGCCTCGACTTAGCCGCAGTAAAAGCTGATTTACACGCATTAATGACAGACTCAAAAGAGTGGTGGCCAGCAGATTTTGGTCACTATGGACCTTTCTTTGTGCGTATGGCATGGCACAGTGCAGGTACTTACAGAACTAACGATGGTCGTGGTGGCGCAGGTCACGGTAACCAACGTTTCGCACCGCTTAATAGCTGGCCAGACAACGTCAACCTTGATAAAGCTCGCCGCCTTATTTGGCCAATCAAACAAAAGTATGGCAACAAAATCTCTTGGGCTGACCTAATTATTTTAACGGGTAACGTTGCTCTAGAATCAATGGGTTTTGAAACCCTTGGTTTTGCAGGCGGCCGTGAAGATATTTGGGAACCAGAAAAAGACGTTTACTGGGGCTCTGAAGATTCATGGTTAAGCGATAGCCGTCGTTATTCAGGCGAGCGTAATCTAGAGAACCCTCTCGCTGCGGTACAAATGGGCTTAATTTACGTT
Source organism: Shewanella marina JCM 15074 (assembly GCF_000614975.1). Taxonomy (GTDB): domain Bacteria; phylum Pseudomonadota; class Gammaproteobacteria; order Enterobacterales; family Shewanellaceae; genus Shewanella; species Shewanella marina. The sequence goes on along the minus strand of NZ_BALM01000019.1, from coordinate 7,336 downwards.
AACCCTGAAGGTCCAGACGGTAACCCAGACCCATTAGCGGCAGCACATGATATTCGTGAAACCTTTGCCCGTATGGCAATGAACGATGAAGAAACTGTGGCCCTAATTGCTGGCGGTCATACCTTTGGTAAAACTCACGGTGCTGGCGATGCAGCCCACGTTGGTGCCGATCCAGAAGCCGCAGATATTACTCAACAAGGTTTAGGCTGGAATAGCAGCTTTGGTACAGGTAAAGCAGGTGACACGATTTCAAGTGGTTTAGAAGTCACTTGGACTACAACCCCAACGCAATGGAGTAATGGTTTCTTCCATAGCTTATTTAGCCATGAATGGGAATTAACTAAGAGCCCAGCAGGCGCACATCAGTGGGTAGCTAAAGACGATAATGACCAATATCCAGATGCATTTATTGCCGGTAAAACCCATAAAGCAACCATGCTAACTACCGACTTATCAATGATTGCCGATCCTGAATACAATAAGATCTCACGTCGTTTCTATGAAAACCCACAAGAATTTGCTGATGCCTTTGCTCGCGCTTGGTTTAAGTTAACTCACCGTGATATGGGTCCACATACTCGTTACTTAGGTGCTGAAGTACCAACACAGCAGTTTATTTGGCAAGATCCTATTCCTGAATTAGATCACGCCGTGGTTAATGAGCAAGAAATTGCCCAACTTAAAGATCAGATCCGTGCAACAGGTCTATCCATTGGTGAGATGGCAACAACCGCTTGGGCAAGTGCTTCAACTTTCCGTGGCTCTGATATGCGTGGCGGTGCCAACGGTGGCCGTATTCGCTTAGCACCACAAAAAGATTGGTTAGCCAACCAACCTGAGCAATTAGCAAAAGTACTTGCTCAACTTGAAAGCGTGCAAGCTAACTTTAGCAAACCAATCTCACTGGCTGACTTAATTGTATTAGCAGGCTCTGTTGCGATTGAAGATGCTGCTAAAAAATCAGGTTTTGACATTAGTGTGCCATTTACGCCAGGTCGTATGGACGCCAGCCAAGCGCAAACAGATGTTGAATCTTTTGCTGTGCTTGAGCCAATGGCTGATGGTTTCCGTAACTATCAAAAGACCGCATTTGCAGTGACTACCGAAGAGATGCTGCTAGATCGCGCTCAACTACTTACCCTAACAGCGCCAGAAATGACCGTGTTAGTTGGTGGTATGCGTATGCTAGGCACTAACTTTGGTCAAACCAACTATGGTGTCTTTACCGATACCCCAGAAGCACTAACAAATGACTTCTTTGTTAATTTGTTAGATATGGATACACAGTGGAAAGCCACTTCTGCTGATAATGACCTATTTGAAGGTCGTGACCGCAACACAGGTAAAGTGAAGTGGATGGCAACTCGCGCAGATTTAGTCTTTGGTTCAAACTCACAACTACGTGCATTAGCTGAAGAATATGCGTGTTTTGATGCCAAACAAAAATTTGTAGCAGACTTTGTTAAAGCCTGGACTAAGGTAATGAACCTAGACCGTTTCGATATTAAGTAAACGAGTTAAGCTGGTACACAAAACCGTGGCTAATTAAGCCACGGTTTTTTTATGTTCTACTTATGCAGGGCGACTTAATTTTTTAATAATGTCCTGATGTTGCGGATACATAACTAATAAATCTTGCTGACTAAATAGCTCAAAGTCTTCAAAGGTAAAACCAGGCGAGACCATACAGCCCACTAATGAGAAGCCTGATTTATTCATCGCCGAACCAAAAATACAGCCTTTAGGCACTAAAAACTGTGGACGCTCACCCGCAGCAACATCTAAACCTAATTGCGCGGTCGTCAACTCGCCCTGTTCATCAATCATATAAATAGATATACCCAAGCTACCTGAAGTTGCAGAATTCAGTGGGAATTTAACGTACTTTAGGCAAGGCATTGATTGAAGCTAATGGCTACTCCCTTATCAAAATCAATAACGCAGTATAAAGCACGTTAAAACCCATCAAAGAAAGCCTTAAGCAAGCCCACTTCGTTGTTGCACCTATTTAAAAGGGAATACCATTCCTGCATAGATGCGCCTAGAAATGAACTTGCTTAAGTGCTTCTGAAAATAGCAACTTCAGGTAGTTTGGGTATACATGCTTCTCCAGCATGGTAATACCACATCTCATCGGCGGTTAAGCGGTGAAAATTAGAGACCTCCCCCGTATGCAGTAAAAAGTAAATACTGGTCCATAACGCACGCGTATCATCAAATTGCTGCTCAGCACGATAAGATGAACAAAAATAGCCACCCTCGACATGTTTCTCTAGCTGTAAATGCTCAATAAATGACTCAGCCGACTGCATAATACTTCCTTAAAATTGATGTTCAAACTGCAGCGTATTCTACTTAAGCTGACCTACAACAGCATTAGCCGCATCACAGTTTGATCTGTGTTATCACAAAAAAATTTTACATTAGGTTATCCATGCGCGATTAAAATTCAGCCACCAATTATGACTAAGTGACACTTAATTGTTCATTTTTTAGCAATGCTAACTTTTTTATAACCTAATAAAGTAATTTACTATTGCGTCAGCAGAAATCATCGGTATCATCCTTGCGATCCTTTGAGTAGAGGCGCGCTGCCTAAAAGTATCCAGATTGAGGGTGATACCGATGACATCTGGTGAAAGGAGTCAGCGCCGAAGCCATTATTGCATCATCAATAATGGCTGGGCTTGTATTGAATAAATACAGGACTGCCATAGTTTTTTGTCTATGGAGCGCTACCCTAAGGGATAAGAAGTATTATTTCGCTTGAAATCTGTTTCTCTATCCTTTCACGGTAGATCTCCACCTAATTTTGTAGGTGTGTCGAGATCATGAATTTAATTCAATATTCAGACTCAGTATTATCGGTGGTACCACCGTTATTAACCGTTATTCTTGCAATCACGACCCGTCGTGTTTTGTTATCTATTGGTACTGGTATCGTGACTGGTGCCTTATTGCTTAGCAATTATCAACCGCTAAACACCTTAAAGTACTTACTAGAAACTGTGGCAGGACTGGTTTGGCATGATGGTGCAATTAATAGCGGAAATGCGCATATGTTGCTGTTTATGCTGTTATTAGGCGTGTTAATTAGCTTGATGACCATATCAGGGGCAACAAAAGCCTTTGCACAGTGGGGCGTTCGCCACTGTAAAGATCGTCGCAGTGCCAAAATCCTCACCGGTGCGATGCTATTCACCTTCTTTATTGATGACTTTTTCCATAGTTTATCAGTGGGTCCTATTTGCCGCCCTGTGACCGACCGTTTTCAAATTTCACGCGCAAAACTGGCTTACTTTTTAGATTCAACCGCCGCGCCATTATGCGTTGTCACTCCAATTTCATCTTGGGGCGCCTATATTATTGCGATTCTTGGCGGCATTTTAGCAACCAACCATATTACTGATATCAGCCCAATTTCATTATTTGTACAATTAGTGCCAATGAACTTGTATGCAATCTTTACCCTATTATTAGTCTTTATTGTGATTGGTACCCGCTTCGATATCGGTGCAATGCGCAAACATGAGCAGATGGCTGAGCAAGGTAATTTATGGGATGAAGCTAAAGGTCATCCACATGGCTTAGAGATCACTACCGAAGATGAAGGCAACGGCAGCATGATCGATATGATTTTGCCTATCCTAACGTTAACCTTATCAAGCGTCGGTTTTATGTTAGAAAGCGGTGCCGAAGTGCTAGCAGCTAACCATCAGGCATTTAGCTTTATTGCAGCCATTGAGCACACTAACGTCGGGTTATCTTTAGTTTATGCGGCGCTATGTAGTTTAGCGGTATCAGTACTATTAGCATTGCGCTTAAAGATGTCAGTCAAAACATGGTTAACGGTTGCCCCTAAAGGTGTGCAAGCAATGATCCCAGCTATTGTGATTCTGTTTTTTGCATGGACTATCGGTACAGTGGTAACCGACTTAGAAACAGGTAAATATTTAGCCTCATTGATCCAAACCAGTATCCCGGTACAGCTACTACCTGCATTAGTATTTTTACTGGCTTGCGGTATGTCATTTGCAACAGGTACAAGTTGGGGCACCTTCGGTATTATGTTGCCATTGGCTGGTGATATTGCCATTGCGACCGACATTCAGCTATTAATGCCAATGCTTGCTGCGGTATTAGCAGGCTCAGTATTTGGCGATCACTGTTCACCGATTTCAAGCACCAGTATCTTGTCGTCAGCAGGCGCTGGTTGTCATCATATGGATCATATTATGACTCAGCTACCTTATGCATTAATCGTCGCATTTGGCGCATTCCTAGGTTATCTAGCAATGGGAATAACGCATTCAACAGTTGCAGGTATTGCCGTTTGTGGCGCGTGGTTCATTATCAGTTGCCTATTCTTTTTACGCCGGAATAAGAGACAACAGTTGGTAGCAGCTAACGTTTAATTAAAGTTTCATCCCTGCCTAATCCCCGTATTGTTTAATAAACAACACGGGGATTTTTGTTGGTAGCTATTACACCGCTTCCCCAGTCAAACGATTCAATCATTCTCACTCATAAGCTAATGCACAATACACTGCTTTGCATTATGATAATCACATAAAGTATATATTATCAATAACTTAATTAACCATTAATGGTTATATAACTGATTGTAAGGAGACATCAGTGAAAGATAGAGAAAAGATTGCCGTATTCATTGATGCTGATAACGCACCCGCGAAAAAAATTGCTAAAGTCTTATCAGAATTAGCTCGCTATGGTGTGGTCAATATTCGTAAAGCCTATGGTAATTGGAAAAATCAAAATCTACAGTCATGGGAAGATGTATTGCATGAATACGCCATTCAACCCATTCAACAATTTGACCTGACTAAAGGTAAAAATGCCACAGATATGGCCTTGGTCATAGACGTTATGGATGTGCTTTACACCAAAGATATCGATGTAATTTGTCTAGTTTCGTCTGATTGTGATTTTACGCCACTAGTGACTCGTACACTTGCTGACGGCAAGTTTGTTATTGGTTTTGGTGAACGAAAAACGCCATTACCGTTCGTTAATAGCTGCTCACGCTTTCTCTATTTAGACGAAGAATGCGAAGACAACAGCGCAGAAGTCGAGATACTTGAGCAACCTAGCCAGAATCTCAGCCACAGTATTAAAAGTGATTCCAAGCTTATCAATCTATTACGTCAGGCTATAGAAGCGGTGGAAGAAGACGATGGTTGGGCTCAATTAGGCCCAATTGGTACCCACATATCTAACCATGCCTCATTTGATCAACGTAACTATGGCTTTAAGAAGTTAAGCGATCTATTTATGGCGATCGATCTATTTGAAATGAAAAAGACCAATGGCTCGGTGTTATGGGTTAGGGATAAAAGAAAAGCCAAGCAACATAAAGCAAAAGATGCTGCTTAAGTTTAATAATAGAGCATGAGTACTATCTGTTAGTATTCATGCTCTATCCATCTAACAACCATTGGTATCGATAATTAAGCTCGCTTCACCACCTGTATTATCCGACTCATTAGTTGACTCTCCGCTAGACGAATCATCATGGTTTCTCGGGCAAAATGGAATATATTGATCAAGAGGCAAAGGAAGTCGTGCTAACAAACCACATAATACACGCTTTCCCCAACCTAACTCAGGTGTTGGCTTATCCGGCTCCGTAGGACTTGGGGGCATCGCAATATCAACGTAAGTCACATAACACTGACCTTTTTGAATGTATTTGACCTTATCCTTAAGACTTTTTTCGCTTAAATAATTATCATCTAAGCTAAACATGGTTACAGAGGTTTTAACTCCTAATAAACTTCCTAAACTCCCTAAACTCGCTAAATCACTCATATTAAATGTTAGCGGATACCATTGTTCAGCCCCATGCAGAGAATCCACCATCCCTTGCGCAGTAGGATATCCATAGGCGATTGGCACATTATCCACTGATGCAGACTCTAGGCTATCCTTACCTTCAATCGTCGCTTTAGCATGAGTAAGTGACATATTTTGCTTTAAGACACCATACAATTGCTGCATATCGCTACGCTTTGCTTCACTAGATAACTGTATAAATCTAGGCACAACAATGACCGATAACACCGCAATAATGATAATAACGACAACTAGCTCAATTAAGGTAAACCCACGAGTATTAACCACTATGCCTCCTCGATATTGATGAAAGCGAGTAAGCATAATGATTATTAATTGATATAGAAAAGATTCATATCACATATTACTTAATACTAAAAAGGTTTCCCTTTAGGCGTCACATTCACCCGTTACACCTATCAACATATGCATACATATACGCTTAATTAACCAATAATAATTAACATCTAATTTGACTAATTATTGATGAACAATCGCTCATCATTTAGTAAGTGATATTTCATCAATGGAAGCTGATAATAAGTAGAAATTAAAGATAAACGTATTCCAAAGATGAAATACGCTTAACGATCATTACAGACGAGGTTTAGCATGAAAACTGAACATGAAAAGACATGTTGTACTGAAAATGAAACGAAGCAAAAACATCAGCATCAACATAAATTTGAATACATTCACCAGCACCAACATAAACACAAAGCGGGTGAGCCATGTAATCAACATCCTGAGCATAAATAAACAAGCTTGAATTAAATGAGAGTATCGTAAAAACTCACGATGCTCTCATTAATTTTAGCCACACAATAGCTTAATGCACTTCAGTATTTCACTTTGATTGGCACTTCTAACTACATAGCGACTATTATCAATTCGACCAATAAGTGGTACCAATAATTTGTTACGTGACCAAAGTTCGCTATCGCGATAATAAGCAGTCTCGCTAATCTTTAGTGCAAATTTCTTTGCAAACTTAACAGATTGATTACGCATAAAAGCCCAGACTCGACTACTGCTAGTAAGGACAATCACTCGCTGCTGAACTTGAACTTCAATCAGCGGAGTCAATAACTGCTGAGCAAACTCATCCCTATCATCACTTTGATACATATCTTGCAGTAAATAAATTAATTTAGGCTGTTGCTGCAACTCAGCAATCACTAATTCAGCTTCATCATGAGATAACAAATACTGTTGTGCTAGTTGGAGAAATTGGCGCTGAATAATCGCTAACATCTGATCAGCATCATCCGCAATAAAGCTATTTAAAATCCCTGATGCAGCATATGAGGCTACGCTGCCAGCAGCAATACTGCCTAGAATACTGCCCACAGTAGCACCAATTCCAGTACCAATAATTGGAATCGCAGAGCCAATTGATGCGCCTAGAATTGCTCCACCGCTCCACCCCATATAGCCGCCACCGACCATAGATGCTTTTTGCGAAACATTCTTAAATAGTTGG
>NZ_BALM01000020.1 GCF_000614975.1 Shewanella marina JCM 15074 | reverse complement strand
AGATGTTTCCCTTGCTTGATCTTAAAGGCACTATTGCCCAAGGGTTTTATTGGATTACATGGACAGGCACAACACCTTACGGGATTGGCTTTATCTTATTTATATTAGCGATCTGCTTTAGTTTAGTACCACGGAAAATATTCATTCACTTATTTTTAGCCGTGGGATTAAGTCAGGTAGTGGGATTGGTGCTTAACCATGAGCTAAAAGATCATTTCCACGAGCACCGCCCTTATGTGCAGTGGTTTGAACAGCAACAGCAACTTAATAGTGATTTCTTTTATCTGCAAAGCAAACCACATAAACAAGCGATGGTAAAACAAGCTATTGCTGAGAATTTTAGAACATTGCCAATGTCAGAAAGGATCAGCGAACATTGGCAACGAGAAGTGGGTTATGCGTTCCCATCGGGTCACACTCAATTTGCGGTATCGTTTGCATTAATCGTCAGCTTTTACTTACTCAGTGCAGGCTTTGTTAGTATGCCAATATTAATGACCTTCTGGGCTATTTTAATGGGCTTTAGCCGTATGTTCTTAGGCTTACACTGGCCTCAAGATGTGCTAGGTTCAAGCTTTATTGGCGGCTTACTAGCATTTGCATCAATCGCCATCATACAATGGCTTGCCCCCAAGATTGGTCATAAATATCCCAAACTATATAGCTAAATGCTACTGCATTAATTGAAGTTCCATTTGATCAGCTTGCTTAGCAAAATCAGCGAGCTGTTCAAAATGCTCCACAGTCCAATACCCCATTGAGCGCAATTCTATCGGTAGCATTTTAAAGTGCTGATGCTTACTGTCATCCAAATCAGTTAGTTTTAATACTCCCCAACGCTCAGCAGATTGTAATGACAACTCAACCCCATCTTCAACCCCATTCGGCTTGAGCGTTAATGCCATTGAATAATCACGTTTTAACAATAACCATTTATTCGGCAGAGATTGCTTGCTATTCCACCAAATACCATCCAGCTGTAATATTTTTTGCTCCGTTTCATCGGCGGAAACTGCGCCAAGCTCTCTTAATTTTCCTTTAAACTTATGATTAAACGCCGCAATAAACTGCTCCTTATCTATTTTAGGAACGGTTTGTAAAATCTCTAACGCCACTACGGCCCCTAACATATTAGAATAGAGATCTTCTGGTGAAAATGCAGATGCAAGCTCAGGAAAACCCGCCACACTCTTTAAACCAAACCACTGTGCGATCTCATGCCACTGCGCTAATCGAAAGGCGGTAACAGCAGCAAACTTAGCTGCTTTTTCTTGTCGAGTAGCTAAACTCAACACTTGCCCACAAGAATTCAACTTAATACTACGTAATTTTAATTCAGGCCCTAAATCAATTTTCGAACACTTACCGATATTGTGAACCACACGACGATACAGATAATACGTATAATCTGCGGTATCACGCACATGAGCGGTATCAATAAAGCCACCTTTTTTGGTAAAAATTAAGCCATTTTTCTCTTCACCCAGTCCAAGTAAACTAGATATAGGACCTTGTTTACCATCGTTATAGATATGTTCACCAATATCAGTTACATCGAGTGTATTTTTAATATTAACAAATGGCATCGATAGACCAGCAAAAGCAACACCTAAGTCTGTGCCAAAAGCACAACATGGTCTCACCCCCTGCGGCGCAGTAATCACTCCCGCTTGACTAACAAAGCAAACTCCACTTAACACCAATGCAATTAAGCCCTTACACCACATTAGAAAGCCTCATTAATATGAAAATAAAAACCACTCACCGAACGACCAAAACCCATATCTAATCTTACGTTTACTCTAGATTTAAAACTAAACCGATAACCAATGCCAAAATTGGGCAAAATAGGTTGTTCATTCAGTTGATCAAATGACGAAGCAATAATGCCAGCACCTAACCAATAAACCACACCATGTCGACCCCTAAGGTGTTGCCGGTACTCAATTTGAGTCGATAAATATTGTTTGTCTCGATACTGACCTTGGTAATAACCGCGCATGCGCTTATCACTCCCTAATTCAGCTAAACGATACCAAGGCACATCACCCCACAAACTTTGAATATATAACTCTGTGGCAATAACATCTTGATTGCTCAACTGATAATATTCACGCCAGTTACCGATGAGTTGACTAAAATTCTGATCTGAGCCAATTGCAGTCGAAAACTGACTATAGTTAACCTGCACAAACCGACCTGAGTAGGGATTAGGTTCAAAGTCTCGACTATCAAACTCCACACCTAATACCACAGCACTACTATATTGAGTGGCTGTATTTTCAGGCACCATAGGTCCATCAAAGCTTTGCTGACTTAATATTTGCCCATCCCACCCGATAATCAAATACGTTTCAGGCAATATTTGTTGGGCAAATCTCGGCGTAAACTTTATCGATAAAGCATCATAAAGCGTTTCATTATTGGCATTTTGTCCCTGCTGATACCCTACTCCATAATAATACTTAGGTTCTTTACTGACCCAAAAGTCAGCTAATATTCGTTGCTGATCACCGTCTAGATAACTTCTATTCTCAAGCCCGACACCATAACTACCATTAGATGAAACAAAACCTTTTAAGGCCAGTGTTGAAATAGCATCACCCGTTTGCCAATCATCTGCACCATATAAACCAATAGCAGCAATGCCCAATCCGAGTCCCATTTCTGGATTAACAAATGGACCCGGTAACACGCCCCAATCAATACCTTGGCTAACATCCACTGTTTCGCTGGCACCCAAGTCTTGCAACAACTGCTCAAACCATGAGGTATCAGGTGTTGCTGACTCAGCCAGTCCCTTGCTAGGTAACAATATTAATGCGCATAAGCTTATTAATTTTGCTAACCTCAACTTATTCGCCATTAATCAACTCGTCCTAAAACCGTGCTTCGATGGCAAACATGGCGCTTTGGCGGGAACCAAATCCCCATTCAGTCATTAATGACACTGAGTGATTAATTTGGTACTGCGCTCCTACAATGCCATTCCAAGGCGCGGTTAAATGCTGATTCACCTCAAACTTGCCATCACCAGAACGATTAACGATATCTAATAAACTTTTCACTTCGCTAGGCAAATCTAAATCATTAATTTGGCCAGTTAGAAACTGATCAATATCTTGATACATGGCACCAAACCACACCCGTAAAGGCTGCTGATTAACCGTAAACTCATACCCCAATCGTGGTGATAAAACGAAGGTTGAGATTTCGCCGTCAATCACGGTTAAGTCCGTTTTGGTATAACTGGCATCAATCAAGGTAAACCAATTACCCGTACCACCGGCCACTGTTACCCCAGCACCATAAACATAACCATCTAAATCTAATCGAAAAGGTAAATCTTTTAAGCTATCAGGTAACGGGAGCTCAGCACCAGAAGGTAAAGTAAACTTATTAATACTGATATTAGTGTCTGAATAACCCTGCACCTTACCGCCAATTGCATACAAATTTAAAAAAGGTAATAGCCACGCATCAGCTCTAATATGAAATACCTCCGTCATCTGATGCCCTTGCGTCGTTGTAATATCAATCGCATCAGTAGCAATCGGTTTATTTAAAAACTTCAAACCACTAAAACCGATACTATCGATATTAACGCCCTGCTCAACTTTCATGTAACCACTACTAATACCGTATGCAGGCGGTAATTTATGCCCTAAAGCCAGTGCTTCCTCTTTTAAAAATGGTAGCTCAAATGCTGATGCGCCATAACTTGTCGTTAAGGCTATTGCAGCCACCATAGATCCAATTACTTTTTGCAAAATATTCCCTTAATCACCCAGATTGCTTAAATCAATATTGACCAAAACCCATGACTCTTGTGGTTAAACGGTTTTAATTCTAAAGGTGACAACATACAGTAAAGGCAGCACCACTAACGTTAATGCGGTTGCAAATAACAAACCGAACATAATGGTCACAGCCATACTCTTAAAAAATGGATCAATCAATAATGGTGCCACGCCTAAAATCGTTGTTAATGCCCCTAGCACCACAGGTCTTGCACGACTTAAAGCCGAGCTAATTACTGCTTGATAGGGCTCCATCCCCTGTTTAATTTCAACATCAGCTTGATCAACTAACACAATGGCATTTTTAACCATCATGCCAATTAAACTTAGGAAGCCTAAAATAGCCATAAATTCGAATGGGGTCTGGAATGCAGTTAAGCCCACAACAACCCCTATCACAGAAAGAGGTGCCGTTAACCAGATAACCAATGGCTGCTTTAATGCGTTAAACATAAAAATCACAGCAAGAATCATGCACTAAAGCCATAAGGTGCTGAAATAGCTAAGCCAACGTTGGCATCCTTTGACGCTTTATACTCACCATACCAAGTCAACTCATAGCCCGGTGGTAAAGGAATCGCTTCAATTTTAGATTTTACCGTTGCAAATGCTTCAGCCGTTAACATGCCAGGAGCCGGATCTGCCTGCGCTAAAATAGTCGGCATACGATCAATTCGGCGCACTAAAGAGTCTTGCCATATCATATCGATACGACTAATAAACTGACTAACAGGCACATAGCTACCCGTTAACTGGCTAAACACCTGTGCATTTTCTATCGCACGCTGATGTTCACGCTCAGATAGTGGTGCACGGACGACGATCGGGACTAAGTCGTTATTTTCACGATAAACCCCAACAGTACGGCCTTGTAAAGTCTGCGAAATCGCCTGATTTAAATCACTAATCGTCAACCCAAATTGCTGTGCTTGCTCTAACATAAAGTGAGGGCTCGCAACTGGAATTTGTTGACGCCAGTCATCTTGGATAGCAATAAGATCTGGTTGTTGTTGCATAATCGCTTTAGCTTCTTCGGCCAATTGACGCAACACTTGAGGATCTTCACCTCTAAATCCAGCTTCAATCTTCTTACCACCACCACGACCCAACATAAACTTCCACACTTTGATCGAAGTTTGTGGGAAAGCTAATTGCAATTCACTCTGTAGTTCACTCAATAATGGTGAGATTTGCTTATAATCTTCAACATCAATCAGCAATTGACCATAGCTTGGATTACGTGATTCAGGCGCATAAGTCAGCATAAAACGTAGTCCGCCGCCACCAATAAAACTAGCAATATCAGTCACACCTTGTTTTAGTTTTACTTGCTCAGCGACTTGTGCAACAACGGCTTTAGTCTTTTCAATATCACTGCCTTGCGGTAAATAGATATCAACCACAAATTGTGGTCGCTGCGATTCAGGCATAAATCCAGGAGGAATAAAACGCATCGACATCACTGCCGCGACTAACAATGCCAGTAACAATAAACCACTGGTTTTACGATGATTTAATACCCAACCTAATAATCCTGCATACGCTTTAATGATGCGCCCTTGAGGTGCATCCGCCGCGACAGGTTTTACGGTCAAAAACTGGTAGCATAATAGTGGAATGATAGTGACCGCGAATAACCAACTTAGAAACATTGAGTAGAGAATTACCCAAAATAATGAGCCAGCATATTCCCCCATATCACTAGGAGATAGACCGATAGCACTGAAGGCTAAAATACCAACGGCGGTACCGCCAAGGAGTGGCCAAATAGTGGCATTAACGACAGCATTAATCGCACTGCGCTTATCTTCGCCTTTTTGTAATCTGACCAATACGCCATCAGTCACCACAATCGCATTATCAACTAACATGCCTAAAGCGATAATCAGCGCACCTAACGAAATACGCTGCATAGCAATATCATCAATTAACATGATAATTAAAGTGCCGCATACGGTGAGCAGTAACACAAAACCGATAATAATGCCTGAACGAACGCCCATAAAGATCAGTAACACCACAAATACGATAGCAATCGCGGCAATCAAATTATCAATGAAGTTACTCACTGAGGCATCTACAGATTCTGACTGTAGTGAAATCGCATGTAACTCCATGCCGATTGGACGACGGGATTCTAGCTGCGCCAATTTAGCCTGAACGGCACGCCCCATTTCTACTACGTTACCGCCAGCAACGTTAGAGATACCGAGCCCAACAGCGCGTTCACCGTTATACATCATATAAAATGAACTCGGCTCAGCTAATCCTAAACTCACATCGGCAATATCAGCTAAACGGATAATCGCTTGGCGCTCACCAATACCGATTTGCAACTGCTTTAGCGCATTTATAGAGCCAATAGATTCAGCAGGAATTACGGGTAAACGCATGCCATCAGCAACAAAACTGCCAGCATTGACGACCAAGTTCTGCTGTTGTAAGACTTGATATAATTGCTGAACAGAGACTTGATAACTAAGCATTTTTTCAGCGGACAACTCAACAAAAATCTGTTGCTGTTGCGCACCTAATACCGCCGTTTTAGCCACGCCGGGAACTAATGCTAGTTCACGACTGAGCATATCGACATAATCTTGTAATTGCTTGTCACTGTAACCATCCGCCGTAATGGCATAAAACAGCGCATATACATCAGCAAAATCATCATTGACCATGGGCGCACTTGCACCCGGTGGTAATAAACGCTGCGCATCCATCACTTTTCGGCGCAGCTTATCCCACACCTGTTGCAATTCAGCTTTGCTACCAGCAAATTCAAGTTTTATTTCAACGGTAACCTCTGACATCCCAGGCCGAGAAACAGATTTTACCTCTTTCAGTTCCTGCAAAGATTGCACCGCACCTTCAATCACATCTGTGACTTCATTGGCAACCTGCTCAGCCGATGCACCGGGATAACTGGTATTGATTACCGCTTGACGAATAACAAACTCAGGATCTTCAAATCGACCTAATTTTTGGTAACTTAAATATCCGCCTAATAAGATAAGTACAATCAATACCCAAACGCTGGTACGTTTTGCAATAGTGTAATCACTGATACTCATGACAAGCTTCCTTTAGCCACTAAAGGACGTACCTGAGTTCCTTCTGTCAAACTCGAAACGCCTGCAGCAATATAGCGGTCACCAAGAGTTAAGCCAGAGACTACCTGCACATGGTCGCCAATAATGGCACCTAAGGTGACGAGTTGTTTTACAGTTTGCTGCTGCGCATCCACCTTCCACACGTAAGTGCTACCAAGATTATCAGGCATAATAGCTTGCAGAGGGATAGAGATAACTTGTTGCTGTTGCAGGTTGTGAGCGATCACTTTTACTGCCATTCCTGGCAATAAATTAAAACCTTTCGCATCATCTACAGCCAGCACAACTTGATAACTTTGGCTATTATCAGCCAAGGTTGAGTAATGTTTCAGCGTTAATGGCAACTGCACACCCGGCAATAAGCTCGACTCAGCAAATGCCTGTTCAGATTTAGGCTGCTTGAGCATGACGCCAGTAGCACGTCAATCACGACTTCCATCTGTGCCACATCATGTAAACTCAATACAATTTGATTAGCTTGTACTTGAGTGTAATTATCAGCATGTTTTTTGCTGATTTTGCCTGCAAATGGGGCAAATAATAGCGTGTTGTCATAACGATATTGGGCATCTGCTAAACGATTTTTAGCAATTTCGAATTGAGTGCGTAATTGATCAAGTTCACTTTGTGAAATCAGCTGAGAAGTCGCACTAATTTTAGTACCACGCTCAAAATCAAGCTTAGCTTTGACAAATTCAGACTGGGCAGAATCTTTAGCGATTTCAAATTCACGGTTATCCATTGCAGCCAATAATTGACCCGCAGTGACAGTATCACCTTCATCAACTAATAATTGACTCAAACGACCGCCGACTTTGAAGGCTAATGCAGCCTTACTTGATGACTGCACCACGCCATTAAAGGTTAGCTGTTCGACTTGGCTAGTGGTGACGGTATTAATTAATACAGGCCTAATTACTTCAACAACAGTGGCAGTTTCAGTTGTCTCGCCACATGCAGTCAAACTTAATAAAGCCATGATAAATAAAGCATGCAACTTAGATTGTTGCCATTTTTTTGTCATTATTATTGCCATTATCACTACCTAACCAAGTTAGTGCTCAATCAAGCTCCACAGAGCAATTAGAAGTTGAGCGACTCAAAAAAACATAAAGTAAACTTATAAGTGTAGTTTTTAGGTAAAACTGAACTCGACCTTAATCGACACTACAAAAGTAAACTCACCAGTGTAATTTACAGACAAAAGTAAACCCACTAGTGTAATTCACATAAAAAGTAAACTCACAAGTGTAATTTACCAATAAAAGTAGACTTACTAGTTTAATTTATAAAGATGAAGCAAATGAGTAAACGGCAGAATAACCAATTTGAGAGCAAGATCGCGGTTTGAAAATCAGTTACACGAGAAGATATTACATATAGATCATTTCATTCAGAGGTGTATCAAAATGCATGATATTTCTATCCTAGATTTTATTTGGCGCTCAGTTCCATTACTGTTTATGTTGTTTGTCATTGGTTATGCTTTTTTAAACCTAAATAACAAACACTAATCACGCTAATAAAATTGTCATATTTCTCTTAGTAATAACTAATGTTAACATTGGGCGCATTTTAATTTTATGTAGCGCAAGTATGAAACTGACGGATATTAAACGACAAAATATTCTCCGAGCTGCTAAATCAGCCTTCGGTAAAAATGGTTTTACCAACGCCAATATGAGCAACATTGCAGCTGATGCTAATGTATCAAAGCGCACACTCTACAATCATTTTTCCAGTAAAGAACAGCTATTCACCGAAATTTTAAAAGATAACCATAAAATGGTTACGGATCGCCCTGAATTTCATTATCGCCCTGAGATCCCAATCACTGAGCAATTTATGCAAATAGTGATGGCAGATCTTGAGTTTAAAGATAATATCTACGACGTTAACCTAACCCGAACCATCGTGATGGAATTTATGCGTAGACCTGAGTATGCGCAAAGCTTGATCACTGAGTTATATAGCCGCAATGGCTTCTATTACTGGTTAAAAGATGCAGTCGCTGATAAGGCACTCATCATCGAAAGTATCGATGATGCCTGCCTATTGTATAAGAGTATGTTTAATGGTTTCTTCTTGTGGCCACAGGTGATCACCAGTTTGCCCGAAGTCGATGAAGCCACTCGATTACGACAAGTCAAACTCATCGTATCAAGCTTCTTAACCAATTACTTACCTAAATAATTCAAGGTCAAATAACCTAATATTTAAGCTAATACATCGCTTAACGCCCGCAGGCATAAAGACACATTTTCGCGGCGGGCCGCATACCCCATTAAACCAATTCGCCAAGCCTTGCCTGCTAAATCCCCTAAGCCAGCACCAATCTCTAGATTATATTGCTCTAACAAGGTTTTGCGTACCAACGCATCATCAATGCCTTGCGGAATATACACCGTATTTAATTGCGGTAAGCGATAGGCTTCATCAACCACAAATTCAAGTCCAAGCTGTTGTAGACCATCACGTAATAATTGATGCATTTGCTGATGACGTTGCCATGCATTTTCAAGCCCCTCTGCAGCAAGTAACCTCAATGCTTCATGCAGTGCATATAAGGCATTAACAGGTGCCGTATGGTGATAACTACGCTTGCCTTCACCAGACCAATAACCCATCACTAACGTTTGATCTAAAAACCAACTTTGGACAGGTGTTTTGCGCGCTTTTAATTTGGTCACTGCCGCAGGTGAAAATGACACTGGCGACAAGCCCGGTACACAAGAAAGGCATTTCTGACTACCAGAATAGATGGCGTCAATGCCCCATTCATCAACCAGTAACTCGACACCACCTAACGAAGTAACCGCATCGACTATCGATAAACAATCATGTTTTTTAGCTAACGCACATAAACTCTGTGCGTCAGATAATGCCCCCGTTGAGGTTTCTGCATGTACAAATGCTAAAAACTTGGCATCAGGATGTGCAATCAATGCGGCTTCAACATCAGTAACACTAACCGGTTCGCCCCATACATTATCAACGACAACCGCAATACCGCCCGTACGTTCAACGTTTTGGCGCATGCGCTCACCAAACACGCCATTACGACAAACAATCACCTTCTCACCCGGTTCAACCAAGTTAACAAAACAGGTTTCCATCCCTGCTGAGCCAGGTGCTGAAACCGCAATAGTCATCTCATTCTTGGTTTGAAATGCATATTGAATAAGCTGTTTTAACTCATCCATCATGCCAATAAATAAAGGATCTAAATGACCAATAGCAGGACGAGCTTGTGCTGCTAATACTTGTGGATGAACATCTGATGGACCCGGCCCCATTAAAATTCTACGAGGAGGATTAAACGCTTGAAACTGCGGTGCTGCAAACATGCTCTTTCCTTAAAGTCGATTGTAATTAATAACAAATTAGGGGGATTACTCTAATCAAGCAAGCCTATTTTGATAAAAACATAATCTAGGTGGTAAGTGATATAGGAGAGAGTGGTGAAAATACTCGTTCTTTAGGCAAAAAAAAGCCCCGCAATTAAGCGAGGCTTTTAAACTTAAAACAAAAATTAACCGCGGCTTGCACGCTTACGATCGTTTTCAGTTAAGTGTCTCTTACGAACACGAACACTCTTAGGTGTTACTTCAACTAGTTCATCATCATCGATAAATTCTAGTGCTTGTTCAAGAGTCATCTGGATTGGTGGAGTCAGTACTTGAGCTTCGTCAGTACCAGATGCACGCATGTTAGTTAGCTGCTTACCTTTCAAACAGTTAACAGTAAGGTCGTTAGAACGGCTGTGGATACCAACAACCTGACCTTCATATACTTCAGCAGCGTGACCAATCATCAGACGACCACGGTCTTGTAGACCGAATAGTGCGAATGTTAGCGCCTTACCAGTAGCATTAGAGATCAATACACCGTTAGCACGTTGACCAATGTCACCGCCTTTGTGTGGACCGTAGTGATCGAAGCTATGGTAAAGAAGACCAGTACCAGAAGTTGCCGTCATAAATTCAGTTTGGAAACCGATTAGACCACGACTTGGGATAACGAAATCGATACGCACACGGCCTTTACCGTCAAGTTGCATATCTTTCATGTCAGCCTTACGAGTACCAAGCTTTTCAATTACTGAACCTTGGTGCTCTTCTTCAACGTCAACAGTTAACTGTTCGAATGGCTCACACTTAACACCGTCGATATCTTTAATGATAACTTCTGGACGTGATACAGCTAGCTCGTAGCCTTCACGACGCATGTTTTCAATTAAGATACTTAGGTGAAGTTCACCACGACCAGAAACGCGGAAACGATCTGGGCTTTCAGTTTCTTCAACACGTAGTGCCACGTTGTGTACTAATTCTTGCTCTAAACGCTCAAGAATATTACGTGAAGTTACATACTTACCTTCTTTACCAGCAAACGGTGAAGTGTTTACTTGGAAAGTCATGGTTAGTGTAGGCTCGTCAACAGATAGTGGAGGTAATGCTTCAGCAGCACCAACCGCACAAATTGTGTCAGAAATCTTAAGTTCGCCTAAACCAGTAATTGCAACGATGTCACCAGCACTTGCTGATTCAACTTCCGTACGGTCAAGACCCATGTAACCTAATACTTGGCCAATCTTACCGTTACGAGTTTTGCCGTCTGCACCAACAACAGTAACCTGTTGGTTCATTTTAACGCTACCACGCTTGATACGGCCAATACCGATAACACCCACGTATGAGTTGTAATCAAGCTGAGAAATTTGCATCTGGAAATCACCTTCAGCATCAGCATCAGGAGCAGAAACTTTCTCTACGATAGTTTGGAACAGTGGAGTCATATCTTCGCTTGCTTCATCAGGATCTAATGTAGCAAAGCCGTTTAATGCAGAAGCATAAACGATAGGGAAGTCTAACTGTTCGTCAGTAGCGCCTAAGTTATCGAATAGGTCGAATACTTGGTCGATAACCCAATCAGGACGAGCACCAGGACGGTCAATCTTGTTAATTACAACGATTGGCTTAAGACCCTGAGCAAATGCCTTTTGAGTTACAAAGCGAGTTTGTGGCATAGGGCCATCAACAGCATCAACAAGAAGAAGTACGCAATCAACCATAGATAGAACACGTTCCACTTCACCACCGAAATCGGCGTGACCTGGGGTGTCTACGATGTTAATACGGTAGTCATTCCACTTGATGGCGGTATTTTTCGCCAGAATTGTGATTCCACGCTCTTTTTCAAGATCGTTAGAATCCATCACCCGCTCCGTGGCTTCTCCACGAGTCGCCAAGGTACCTGACTGCGCCAGCAGCTTGTCTACCAAGGTAGTTTTACCATGGTCAACGTGCGCAATAATGGCGATGTTACGTAAATTCTCTAGCACTGATAAACCTCTTACCAACAAATATAAAGGAGCAATTATAAGCGCTATAAAGTGTAGCACTTATAATAAAAAACGTGACATTCTACTCCACCAGCGCAAAATCGGATAGGATTATTTTTTGTTCAGCTAATAAAAACCAAGTTACCTACCGCTGCACCAAAGTGAATCACTACACATCATTGCACCGTAACAGTGCGAAGCGCGCAACATAATAGTGCAAACAATTATTTCAGCCTTTATTAAAATTCAACATAACCCTTTAGAATCAATAAGTTGAAAAACTGGCACAAGATTAGCTATATTGATGCCAAGAATCTAAAGATGTATCACATAAAGATCGGAACAGATCTAACAGAATAACTTTTATTAATTTAAGTACCCGCGATACCACGGAGATTGAACCATGTCACCATATGAGTCTGTTGTAAAAAAATTGGAAGAAGCAGAAGTCAAATTTGTCGACTTACGTTTTACTGACACAAAAGGAAAAGAACAGCACGTAACAATTCCAACTCATCAAGTAGATGCTGATTTCTTTGAAGAAGGTAAGATGTTTGATGGTTCATCAATTTGTGGTTGGAAGGGTATTAATGAATCAGACATGGTATTAATGCCAGATGCTGACTCATTTGTGTTAGACCCATTTACCGAAGAATCAACAGCCAATATTCGCTGTGACATTCTTGAACCTGGTACCCTACAAGGCTATAACCGTGATCCTCGCTCTATTGCTAAAAAAGCAGAAGAATATCTGCGCGCAACAGGTATTGCAGACACAGTATTAGTTGGACCAGAGCCTGAATTCTTCCTATTTGACGATGTTCGCTTTGGTGCTGACATGTCAGGTTGTTTCTATAAAGTAGACGCCGAAGAAGCTGCTTGGAACTCAGGAACAGAATATGAAGGCGGTAATAAAGGCCATCGTCCAGGTGTTAAAGGGGGTTACTTCCCAGTTGCACCAGTAGACTCTTCACAAGATCTACGTAGTGCTATGTGTTTAGTACTTGAAGAGATGGGCCAAGTTGTTGAAGCGCATCACCATGAAGTAGCAACAGCAGGTCAAAACGAAATTGCGACCCGCTTCAATACGCTAACACTTAAAGCTGACGAAGTGCAGACATTGAAATATGTTATCCATAACGTCGCACACGCTTACGGTAAAACAGCAACCTTTATGCCAAAACCAATCGTAGGTGATAATGGTAGCGGTATGCACGTACACCAATCACTCGCAAAAGATGGTGTAAACCTATTTGCTGGTGACAAGTACGGCGGACTAAGTGAAACAGCACTTTACTACATTGGTGGTATCATTAAGCACGCACGTGCACTGAATGCATTCACCAACCCAAGTACTAACTCATACAAGCGTTTAGTGCCTCATTACGAAGCACCAGTAATGCTTGCTTACTCTGCACGTAACCGTAGTGCTTCTATTCGTATTCCGGTAGTACCAAGTGCTAAAGGCCGTCGTATTGAAGTGCGCTTCCCTGACCCTATGGCTAACCCATATCTAGCATTTGCTGCCATGTTAATGGCAGGTCTTGATGGTATTCAAAACAAGATCCATCCGGGTGAAGCTATGGATAAAGATCTTTATGACCTACCAGCAGAAGAAGCAGCAGAAATTCCAACAGTGGCAACTTCACTCGAAGATGCACTACAGCACCTTGATAGCAATCGCGCTTTCTTAACTCAAGGTGGCGTATTTACGGATGACTTTATTGATTCATACATCAAACTAAAAACAGAAGATGTTGTACGTATCAATAACACCACTCATCCACTTGAATTTGAAATGTACTACAGTCTATAACCAAAAAATACCCTACATTTTGAAAAAACCAAACCGCCCGTAAGGGCGGTTTTTTTATATCTGGTAACGACTAGAGGTTAATTTAGCTTTCTCTAAATATATGAAATTTAAAACAATTTATTAACAAACTGTAGACATTAATACAACTTGCGGGTAGGATTAAAAGTGTGAAGCAAGTCACAAACAAAGATTTAGGAGCTTAATATGACGACCAAGACAACCCAAGCCGTATTGTTATTAGCCAGCGTATTAGCCACTCCAGCTGCGTTAGCCCACACTGCAGGTTCAACAACATTAACTTGTAATGATTGTAGTAATCAGCAAATTGCAGACAAAGTGCTGACAGAAATCCATCACCAACAAGATGCAAACAATCATTTTATTAGTGTAGATTTTGTTAAAGGCAATGCCCAAAAGTTTGTGGTAGACCAAAATGGTATCGCAAAGACAGAATTATCTGTTGGTGAAGTTATTGCCCTTAACCAAGCTTATCACCACCGTGGCATCTACATTAGCCCGAAGTAAATAGTCAGATTGCAGTAACACCATATCATCACTCCGATACAACTCATCCTTGTATCACTTATAGTCCGCTAAGACCCTTTTGTCTTAGCGGTTTTTTTATCTAGCTTGTTTGTCATTCTCGCCACACAACCACTTATGGTAATAAAGCAAAAATTCTCGCTTGCGCTTGTGAGCCACCTTTGACTGGTAACACACCAATAACCGCTGTCGATCCAACTGCAGGTAAGGCATTTAAGTTCGCCATATTCTCTACTTGAAACTTATTTGCTTTAAGCATCACTAAATGAGTTTCAAAAGTGGTCGAAGGTCCATAATCTAAACTAAAGCTATCAATACCAATACCAGATACATCGCGCTTAACCAGTAAACGGGCTGCTTGTGGCGAATAGCCAGGGAAATGCATTACCTGTTTATCATCCATATTTTGATAAGCTTTCGGATCATCGAACTTTTCATGCCAGCCCGTATTCAACACCACTAAAGCATTAGCCGGTACCTTGCCATATTTTGCTTCCCAATTGTTGATATCTTGAACTGACAACTCATAATCAGGATTAGATTTAACCTGTTCCCTCGCATCAATAACAACCATAGGTAAAATTAACTGATCAATCGGCAAGTTTTCCATGGTCAAATTACCTTGAATATAATGCGCAGGTGCATCCACATGCGTCCCCGTATTCTCTCCCATACTAAATCGATGTAATAAATATCCATCCTTTTCATGGGTTGCTAATGGAATTTTTTTAAACGGTACGCCACCAGGCCAAACCACCATATCTTCATGCAATACATGAGTAAGATCGATCGCCTTACTTGCACTAAATGGCTGTATAGCCGTGGTGTCATCAGCATAAGCGTAGCTCATATAACTTGATAAAATGACTAATCCGACCGCGACTTTTTGTTTAATACCCATTTAATATCTACCTTACTTAACTTGCCTAAAATTCGATGAGGGAAGCATAGTTAATAGCAAAAAGGAATTAAACACCGAGTAAATGAATAGCAAACATTCCATTTGAGAATACAACTAGCCATTACACCATTAGTTCAGTTGTATTTTCTCTTTTAAATAATCAACAAAACAGCGGATTTTTAATGGTACATAGCGATGTTTTGGATAAATAGCATGAAATGGTAACGGCTTGGATTCGTAATCAGGCATCAGTTGTATTAAACGACCAGATTGCAGTTGCTCGGAGACCATCCAAATCGGTAATAAGCCGATACCGACTCCATCTAAAATTAACTGTAAAATGACATCACAGCTGTCACTCTGACAATTACCACTGATCACCACAGTCTGTTTCTCGCCATTAAATGAAAAATGCCAAATATTATTGTTTGCTGACATTGAATAGATAATGCAGTTATGTAATTTTAACTGTTGTGGCTGCTTAGGCTCGCCAAATTTTGCAAGATAATCCGCAGATGCAATCAAAACATTAGGATTATCAAATAAATGCCGAGCAACTAAGGAGGAATCCTCAAGTTCTCTAGCTCTAATTGCAACATCAATACCATCAGCAATAATATCGACATGAGCATCGCTCAACGCTAGGTTCACCTTGATATCAGGATAACGTTGTAAAAATTCAGCCAGTATTGGCGCAATAAATTTATTGCCAAATGTCACCGGAGCGCTAATTTTTATCACCCCTTGAGGTGATGCAATATGAGAGCGAACATTGGCTTCAGCTTCATCTATTTCACTAATAATTGCGACGCATCTATCATAATACTCCGCCCCAATTTCAGTTAATGAGAGTTCTCGACTACTACGGATCAATAACTTGCCAGCTAATTTAAGCTCAAGCGCTGCAATTTTCTTACTGATAGTCGCTTGTGTTGTATGGAGTTCTCGCGCAGTCGCTGAAAAGCTGCCTGTTTGTACGACTCGAATAAAAACTCGCATCGCTCCTAATTGATCCATTTCTACCTCAAACTGCGTTTAGCCTTATTTATAAGAATAAGCTTATCACTACAGTCTGTTCCAATGTAAACAAACAGATATAAATAAAATAGTCATGCTATATACAAAATATTTAGATAACCGACAAAGTGAGCATATTGATTTATGGGATATATGGTTTCAACAGGATACTTATCAATTCAATTTAGGCTAATCAGCGTACTCATTATTATTGCGATAACAATTACATGTTAATTGACCGCAATACTCTTGCCATAAAACTCAATCATACTCTCGGCATGACTAATTTCTACGGGGATAAGTTTACCTTTGCGTTCAAAGGTCATCGCTACAATTGCGCCCTTACCAGCCATTTTTAACTGGCGATTCAACTCATTGCGGGTAAACACTTTCTCGCCGGAAACACTGACCAAGCGGTCACCATATTTAAGTCCTAATGCACGATTATCCGCACCACGAATACCACTCATAAACAGTTGATTAGGTAGACCAACGGCATGCAAACCTTGCATATATTGTTGATCACTCAGCATCTCACGCGCTTGTTGCCACAACGCGGCTCGCTCATCGGCTAATTGTGTACCACTGGCCCATCCCTCAGCCAAGGCTTGTTTCTGTAATTGTTTATCTGCACGTTGTAAACGCTGCACTAAACTAATGGCATCAACGGGTTTAGCCACTTTAGCTGGCGATGTATCCTCAATGGATACTTGCTCAGATACTTGCTGAGTATTTGCTTTGATTGCTCTAGAGTGAGCCACTTGAGGTCGCTGCCTAAAAGCTTGCATGTGACCTTTCATATCGCCACTTAGCCCAGCTTTAACCATTTTGAGAAGCCATGCATTTTCCTGCGTCTGCATCGCAACTTCTTGTTGTAGTGTTTGATTTTGTTGCAATGCAATTTGCAGCTTTTGTTGCAGTTGAGCGATTTGATTACTAGATGATGAAGATACTGCACGATTTGACTGCTCTGTTTGACTCATATTAATAACAATATAAGTACCAGCCACGCCTAAAATCATACCAACGAATAAACTGATAATGGTCGCTCGAATCATATACAACATCCCTGTGGTTCGTTATGCGAGCTTTTATTATTAACAAGTTACAGTTTATTTACAAATAAGAAAGGGCTTGATTAACAAGCCCTTATATTAATTTGGTGATTACCTAATTGAGCTAACTAAATAATCAATTACCGCATCATCTGGCTCAGGGCAGGCAATAAAGGTCGGCATAAATTTCGGTTTAACCAACACCCCTTGATCCATCAATTGGTTAAGCTCAGGCAAGAATGCCATTGCCATTTTACCGCAATAAAGCGCTGACATATCTTGCTGCGGGGCCAATGCAAGAATCTGTCTAAAGCCACTCAAATAGACATAATCTTTAGTATAACCACCACCACGATAAACTCGCGCGGTCACGGTAAAGGCTAAATCTTCATCCACTTGATAAGTTTGATTCAAGGCTTGGTAGGTTTCGCAGAAGCTGGCACCTTTGAGCATCATTTCAACGGCTAACACGCGATACGCCAACACTCTTAAACGCTTCACGCTCAAATTACCTGACATATATTCAGAGTATATCGCTAAGCCTTCTTGGGTCATGGTGTAGTTGGTTAAACCTGACTTAAACAGGGTTAATGCTTGAGTTTTAGTGTTTAAACTGGTGACTAAATGGATCCCCACTTCATGATGATACAGCGCATCAAGCTCTTTGGCGGTCACATTGATATTTTGGTTAAGATGCACTTGCATCTTGCCACCTTCCACCATAGCGTTAGCCACTAATCGATTTGAGCGCACAACCTTACTATTGAAACCACCGCTAGCTAATCTGTCGGCAAAGATATCGCACGCTTTATCGATTTGAATCAAGGGCTCATCTTGTGCAGGCTGATTTGGCGCATAAGCAAGAAAACGAGCATTGGTCTTATCAATCTCAGTGGGTTCACCGTAGTAACGTAACGAGTTATAGAGAAAATGCTGCGTGCCCACTGCCGTTAATAATTCCACCTTTGCCGCTAAATCATTAACCGCAGCGCGATAGAGATAACGCAATGTGGGATCTTGAATGGACGATACAGGTAACTGATACAGCTTTTCTTTAACCGCATAAGGATCGACTTTTAATGGACGATAGCTGAAGTTAGGCTCAATCCGGCCTTTTTTAGCTAAAAAACGCTTCTTTTCTTGCTGATAATTAAGCGGATTAACGTAATGAAGAGTATTAAGTCCCAGCTGTAATTTAGCCAGTTGCTTATCAACTTGCAGCACTAATGGCTCAATATGACGGCTAAACACTTCAGGCACTTTGCCGCTATTTTTATAGTGGCGTGACACAAACCGCTGCGCTCGCATCGACAATAATTCATGTAACTGCTTGGCTAATGATTCTTGTACCAGAGGATAACTATTCCCCGTATCAGCATCGATATACATTTGCTGTACGCTAATCGGCAATAATAGCGTTTCTTTAAAGTGGCGTAAGAAGAAATGCTGTAAATAGCTTGGGTTAGTACCACGATGCATAACAGCCACATGGCTTGGACGTTCGTTTAACTCAACTTGTCCAAGTTGTTGCTCGATTGCATTTAGGGTTTTATCCCACTTATCGGTATTTAAACCGCGATAATCCAGCTTAAAAGTCGGCTGTGATTCATCCAGCATCTGCGAGCGTAAATCAATGGCTAAACAACGCTTAAATTTAGCTTCTAGCACTGTCATTAACGCTGACACAATGCGATAAAATTGCTTATGTTGCTGCTCTGCCTGCTGGTTATGTTCAGCCGTTAGTGGCTTTAACCACAACTTTTGCTGCTTTAACTTACGCGTTAATGCTTCTTCGACAGGCTTGTCTAAATCACAAAATAATGAGCTTTGCTGCACCGCGATACAAATAGGGAAGCCACGAATAAATTGCTCGCTCCCAAGTGCACTATAGCTGCTCACCTCAGCCTCAGTTAGGGCGCAGCGCGACACCAAATTTTCAGGCAGTTTTTCGCCTGCGTGTAGCGCGATACCAAGCCATGGTACATAGGCTCGAATATGGATATAAAGTTGACCGTTTTCCAACATTCCTTCAATGGGTTGCTGGTCGCGAATCGCTTTAATAAGTTCCGCTTCAGTAAATTGCTTCATGCTTTAATAGTCGATAAAAAACGGGTACCTGATATTAACTTGAACCACATTAATTTGTACAACAAAGCATTTTGACCTTAACAAACAAAAATGCCGACACTAGGTCGGCATTTGTTTTAACTATTTCACGCAGGATTAATAATCGCTATCGTCGAAGCCTGAATCGTCAAAACCACCAAAGCTATCATCTTCGCCGCCAAAGCCGCTGTTGTTAGCAAAAGTGTCATCACCACCAAAACCGGTGTCGCCGCCAAAGCCACTATCACCGCCGAAACCAGTATCACCACCAAAGCCAGCGTTAGGATCGTTATACTCAGATGCAAAACCTGAGTTATCACCTAAGAAGCTTGAATCAGCACCAGCATCTGGCGCGGCATCAGCAGGAGCTGTATCCGCTGCAGCAGTTTGCGTATCAGCACTGTTATCAGCTGCTGCAGTATCCGTTGCTGAATCAGCAGCTGAATCTGCCGCAGCGTCAGTTGCCGCATCGGTTGCAGCAGTGGCAGGCTCATCATTACCAAATAGTGCGTTACTGATTAAGTGACCTGCAACCATACCCGCTGCAACACCTGCTGCAGTCTGCATAAAGCCACCAAATGCACTAGGTTGGCGAACTGGTGGTTGAGGCGGTACTGGCGCAGGCTGACTACCACCCATCATGCGACTTAACGCACCACGGTTTGCTTCAGTTTTATAATGCTCAACTGATGACTCAAGGAAGTCATTTTTTGACTTCATATCTTTTAGTGCCATCTCTTGGACTAGCACGGCTTGAGTCAACTTATAAATAATATCTTGCTGAGAGCCAATTTCTTGATTGATAAACGTATCAGCTCAGGATCTTTCGGCTTATTAGGACTGGCTTTTAATTTATTCGCTACGTTTTGAATCAGCTCTTTTTCTTGTGGAGTCATGTTTAATTCCTAAAATGAAGGATACTACTTATTCTCAATCATATAACTTTAGCTTACTAACCTTAAACCAATATGATTAATATCTATTTGATTAGCATCCTAGCCTAAGGTTCACCGTTTCGCAGGTGCTAATAAATTAAATTTCTATTAAGTGCATATAAAACACCCAATCAACAACAAATCACAAACATTCAAAACGATTTTACAACACATAAGCCATTCAGCCCCGAACAATACAATCAACCAAACACTGCATATCAGCCACTGAATTATAAATATGGGGTGATACACGTAAGCCACGACTGCGAACATCAACCGCAATTCCAGCTGCAGTTAACCGTTGCAACTGCAATTGGTTATCCGCTGCAAAATCTAAAATTAGCGTCCCCGTATGATATTGAGCGTGAGTAGGTGAACGTATGTAGTCTGCAAGTTGTTGCTGTACCACTTGTTGTAACTGTAGATTATGTTGCCTCACTTGCGTGACGCCATATTGATTAACATAATCGATGCTATTCGCCGCCAACATAAATGGCATCACCGACGGTGTGCCGCCCCAAAACCGTAATGCGGTTTGATTGAATCTAAACTGATGAATATCAAATTCAAATGGATTGTCATGGGAAAACCAGCCCACATCAACAGGCTGACATTGTGTTAATTGTAATGGATTAACCCATAAATAAGCCGCCCCGGGGCCTCCGCATAACCATTTGACTGATGAGCCAATTAAAAAGTCTGGCGCCAACTCGGCCAAATCAACCTCAATGACACCTGCAGTTTGAGCAACATCAACCAAAGTTAAACAACCATATTGCTTTGCTGCTTTAATGATCTCTGCAACGGGAGCGAGTTGGCCTGAATTTGAATAACCATGACTGATAAAGACTAAATCAACTTGCTCATCAATATGCTGTTGCCACACATTGATATCACTGCAATCGAGTTGATTCTCTATATAGCGAATTTCAGCATTTGGTAGCGCCCGCTGTACCACAAACCCCATACTCGGAAAATCTTGCTCACTCATCAATATAACTCGGCCTGAGCCGGTAAGATCTTCTCGCGACATCAACAACTTGGTTAAGCCACTCGATAAATTGGTTTGAGGACAAAAATCTTGTGCTTGAGCATTAAATAACAGGGCTAATTGTTGAGTAAAACAATCTATTGGGGTCAACCATTGCGCCCATGGTTCAACGGCTTGTTGCTGCCATGGTTGCCAGAAATGTTGTTGCAAATATTGCTGCGCATTTGCTAAAGGTCGCCCCACCGAGTGGTTGAGTAAGTAGCAGCCTTGGTTGGGTAACACAAAATCTGTTGTTACCATGCTACTCCCCCAAACTGGCTTTTAGCTGCTGTATATCATCATACCGGGTGACAATATCATCACGCTGACGAGCAGCGCGGCGATCACGTAACTTCTCTAATCCGGCTAATAAAACAGGTAGTGGCGGACCACTGGCAGTAATCTTATCTAAATGCGTTTCAACCATTTGCAGTGCAGGCTTGGCAATATATTTACTGACAAGTTGATCATGATGCTGCTTGGCGGCTTCACCATGTAAATCACAGACTAGTAGAAATGATGACAAATTGGTTTGATACCAAGCAGAGCGATGTTCACTGCGCGCAGCTAAAAACTCATTCATTAATGAATCCATCCGCATCACATCGCGTAATATCGCCTGATCTTCTGGCATCATATAAAGGAATTTATCAACCAGCATTTGCGAATAACTTGGCTCATTCGCCACACATAAGCCCAGTAGCATATCAATCACATTGATGCCTGCAAAGTCGCCCGCATTCGCCCCTCGATACACTTGAGACCCCACCCGATATGGCTTGTAATAAGGCCTGACTTGATAAAAGAAACTATCACTATCAAGTTGTTCAAATAATACCTTATTGACCTGAATGACATCTTGCATTGCTTGCGCTGCAACGCCAAATAAGTCACCACTAATAGGATGTGAAACCCCTAACGCTTTAATTTTTAATAGCGCATCAGCGACCCGTTTATATGCCAGAATGCCACGGGTATTGTAATCCACAAATAATTGCTCTGAGGCGAGATCGGTAAAGCGTTTGTATTGGCCATTAATGGCCTGATTGTGGGTGGTTAAATGAGCAGTAGCAAATCTTGGGGTCACACCAATCGACGCACCAATGTGCATCGCTAATGCTGAAGCTTCAACTAATGGAGAACGACTTTCTCGGCTAGGCTCGGTAATCTCATGGCGACGACACGCTGCCATATACAATCCCACATTCCCCAACAAATCAAAAGCACTGTCAAAACCTTGATCAGTATTACCTTCTTTTAAAATAGGGGTGATGCATTGCTGCCCCTGATTGAGCAATTCTAGCTTTAATGACTCACCAACTTGGTCAACGTTGGCGCGATCGGCTTGTTGTTGATATAGCACTTCTAAAGCAGAATTAATTTCAACAAAATCATGCCGAATCCAATGATCAAATAATTGGGTAAATTGACTCATAACATCCCTATTCATTATTGTTATCAACTAACGTTCAATTAATCACTCTACGTTACATCAATAGTATGATAACTAGAATGTTTTTTGAACAAGCATCCCAAATAGCAATGCAGTAATTCATCATAAAAATACACAAATATTTGATAATTAAACCTTAAATAATAACGATTTACCTAAACTATGATAAATGCTTAGCAACAAAATCATACTGCTTAAAAAAAAGCCCACAGCATTGACGAGTTGCTCTTGTATCTCTACTCATGAAGCGTAGAATTACCAATCCGGCATCATTCTTACCCCCTAATAATTTCATCAATCATGATTAAACTGAACATCAATACCATCCGTAATTGGTTACCCAATAAAGCAGATTTACCTGAAGGACTTCGTATCGGTCTGCCCATGGTATTTGGCTTACTTTTATTTAGTTATTTAGGCGATAGCGCAAGTGGTGTTAACGCACTGATTGCGGCATGGTTGGTGGGAGTTCAAGGTCGAAACTTAGCCTATAATAAACGAGCTCAATTACTGAGTATTTCAGCGCTGTTGTGCGTGGTTTCAACACTAGTCGCCTATATTAGTACCGTCAATTTATGGCTAGGTGTTGCCATATTATTAGCCATCAGTTTGCTGTACGGTTTATGTTCTAACCAACGTAAATATATTCAATTATTAGCTTATAACTGTGGCTTTTGCTTTATTTGTGCCATGCATTTATATCACTCAAATGTAGCTACTGATTTAGTGATTATGTCCACCATCTTTGGTGCGGTTACCGCGGTCATTAGTGCGGTTATTGCAGGCCCTTGGCTAGCGATTCGTCAAGGCCAACAACAACTCGATAAAGTCAATGTACAATTAGCGCTCTGGTGCCTACAACTTGGTTCAAGCCATGCTAATGATGTTGCTAAACGTTTAGCGCTACGACAAGCATTAGATGATGCGATTGCGGTGTTAGCTCATTATTTAATTGAGATGCCTAATAAACCTTACGTCCCCCCAATCGCAACCGAACTATTTGGCCGTTTAACACTGATTGAAAATCTCGAAATTTTAGCAAGACTAGCTGAAACCACAGATAAGCATAGCCAACAAGAGATTAAGCAATATATCCATTGTTTAGCAGCAAAAATTCACGCAAAAGCGTGTGTTAACTGTAGCGATAAAGCGGTTATGCCTGTTGATTTACCGCCTTTAATAACCAATGCAATCAATTTATTACAGCATAGCCTTAAGCCTGCACCATTACCGACTGATTGGTTAGCTCAATTAACCTTAATCTGGCCATCAGATCGTGAAAGTATTAAGACGCAATGGCATAAGGCAATTCGCCGCAACTCGAGAGAATGGCATCACGGCCTGCGTATCGTATTCACTTTATTGTGCTGCCAATTTGTTGTAGAACTACTGCATTTACCACAAGGTTACTGGGTCACATTAACCGCATTTATCGTATTAATGACAGCACCTTTAGGGCAACTGCAAGCTCGAATTTGGTCACGTTCATATGGCACAGTATTAGGTAGTCTTATTGCGCTGGGACTCATCTGGTGGCAAGGTCAAGGCAGTTGGTTAATTGCGGCGACGTGTTTGAGTGCTTTTGTAGCCTTCGCGACCTACTACAACGCCCGTTATGAGGTACATGTTTTTTGGCTAACACTACTGATGGTATTCGCCATTAGCCTATTATTACCATCTGAACCCTATATTGCTTTTTATCGTGTCATCGATACCTTTGCAGGCGTCATTATCGCCTTTTTGGCAATGCACCTATTTATTCCAAGTTGGACCAAACGCTGGCTAGATAGCTACATTAGTCATTGGTGGCAATTAGAGCAGCAACGCTTACAGAGTACAGACAAAGATCAACAAGCTAAATTACGCTGGCGCGCGCACACAGCATTACGTCAATTGAACCAAGAAATTGCCAGTTTAAAGCTTGAACCCAACAGCAATATTCGGGAATTAGCTGACTACCAAAGCCTATTAGAATTTGGGCTTAATTTGCATACTAGCTTGGTAATTTTCCATAAATATGGTGATAGTAAACTAGATATTAACGCTGCATCAAAAGATTTAAGTCAATGGTTAGAGATGTTTAGCAGTCGCTACCAAGACACTTGGTGTCCGCTACCAGTTCACTTTAATACAGAAGCCAATCAACCTTACCAATGGCTAGATAAAGATATGGCACAGCTATTTGCCTGGCTTGCTTGGCAACAACCCTATAGAGCAAAATAGATGATCTTTTAATCGCATCGGGTTAGTCTTAACCATAACACTCATCAAGGATAGATAGAGACTGACTAACTCATGCGATGCTTATTACTACTATTAATCTTATCATTTCAATCACATGCAACTGTTTATCGCTGGGTAGATGAACAAGGAAATGTACATTTTTCCGATAAAGCGGATCATCCACAAGCTGTTGAAATTAAAGTGAATATAAATACTGACCAACTGCAGGTTAGTTTTCCTAAACAGCGTAAGAGCATGGCACCTGAGCAAGCAGCGATAATCGTCTCCAAAGCCACAATCACCAGCCCTATCGATCAACAAACAATTCGCAATAATCAAGGCGACTTTAACATTATTACTCAAATCGTCCCCAAACTCCTGCCATCACAACGATTACAATTAATCATGGATGGAGAACCACAGGGAATGACTCAAACGAATGCAACCTTTGAACTGAAGAATATTAATCGTGGCACCCATCAATTTAGCGTCAATATCATTAATAGCCAAAACCAAGTAATCGATAGTAGTGACACTATTACAGTCTTCTTACACCGAGCGCACCAAAATAACCCAATGCATCGACCAGGTAAAAAACCACAACCAAGAAACTAGGCAAGCTCTTTGCATAGTCCTGATACATCAATAATTTAACCTAGATGTATCGTGCTAGATTATGCTTTTTATAACAATACTCGAATTTTT
The DNA here is from genome assembly GCF_000614975.1 of Shewanella marina JCM 15074. Taxonomy (GTDB): domain Bacteria; phylum Pseudomonadota; class Gammaproteobacteria; order Enterobacterales; family Shewanellaceae; genus Shewanella; species Shewanella marina. Next base: position 45,370 of record NZ_BALM01000020.1, on the reverse strand, counting down.
ACGAGCAAATATAAAGCTTAAATAACAATACCTTATATTGTTTCCATGGGTACTATCCTAGTTGTTTATATTATTGCATAATAGCAAATATCGACGCACCATAATGGTGCATCGCAGTCTAAGGCTAATAAATGAACAACGACCTAATACTTAATAATCTAGTGACGGCGGTTATCGTGATCGATAATAAGCTTACTGCCCATTATGCCAACCCAGCCGCCACTCAATTGTTTGGTATTGGTTTACATAAATTGGTCGAGCAACCCCTCTTAGAACATTGCCAATTATTAGGTATTGATAGCCAATTACTGAGTCAATCAATTGCAGATAACCAAGGCTTAACCGTCAATACTACCGATTTAATTACCTTAACAGGCCAACACCACACCATTGATCTGACCTTAACGCCATTTGATACCGAACGTCGTCTTGGCCTATTAGAATTACGACAGGTTGATCAACAAAGACGCATTCATCAACAATTACATTTGGATGCGCAGCAGCAAGCCGCTCAGTTTTTGGTTCGCAATTTAGCCCATGAAATAAAAAACCCATTAGGTGGTTTACGCGGCGCAGCGCAGTTACTGTCTAGGGAATTAGACGATCCACAATTAAAAGAATTTACTACGCTTATTATTGAACAAGCGGATCGTTTAACTGAGTTAGTTAATCGATTATTAGGGCCACAACGTCCAACACGTCATACGCCTCATAACATCCATCAAATTATTCAAAAAGTACTGCAGTTAACAGAAATGACCTGTCCTGCAGATATTAATATTGTGCAAGATTATGATCCGTCGATCCCAGACATTGATATGGATAATGATCAGATGCTGCAAGCCTTACTTAATATCGTCCAAAATGCGATTCAGGCATTAGATAATCAAGGCGGCAGTATTCGGATTAAAACTCGCACTCAAAATCAAGTCACTATTGGCCATAAACGTCACCGAGTGGTGATGACATTAGCCATCATTGATGATGGCCCCGGCGTACCCGATGATCTGTTAGATACCTTGTTCTATCCAATGGTCACCGGCAAACCAGAAGGCTCAGGACTGGGTCTATCAATTGCACATAATATTGCGCGTTTACATGGTGGCCGTATTGATTGTGTCTCTACTGCTGGCCATACCGAATTTACCCTTACTCTACCAATCAAATAATAGGAACTATCAATGACAGAACAAGTTTGGATCCTAGATGATGATAGCTCCATACGTTGGGTACTAGAGCGTGCCTTAAAAAGTGCTAATTTAAGTTGTGCCAGCTTTGCTGCCGCAGAATCTCTTTGGCAAGCTTTGCAAACGTCACAACCTAAAATCATTATTTCAGATATCAGAATGCCGGGCACAGATGGCTTAACCTTATTAGAACGCATAGGTCAGCACTTCCCCCATATTCCGGTCATTATTATGACAGCCCATTCAGATCTTGATAGCGCAGTAAGTGCCTATCAAGCAGGCGCATTCGAATATTTACCAAAACCTTTTGATATTGATGAAGCAACAGCGTTAGCTGAGCGAGCCATTAGTCGCGCCAATGAACAAACGCCAGCCGCGATACCAGAACAACAGGTGAAAATGCCTGAAATTATTGGCGAAGCACCATCAATGCAAGAGGTATTTCGGGCTATTGGCCGCTTATCACGCTCATCAATTAGTGTGCTGATTAATGGCCAATCAGGTACAGGTAAAGAGTTAGTTGCTGGCGCTTTACATAAACATAGCCCCCGCAAAGACAAACCGTTTATCGCCCTAAACATGGCTGCCATCCCAAAAGATTTGATTGAATCTGAATTATTTGGTCATGAAAAAGGTGCATTTACAGGTGCCTCAAGTATACGCCAAGGCCGTTTTGAACAAGCTGATGGTGGCACCCTATTTTTAGATGAAATTGGCGATATGCCACTTGATGTTCAAACTCGACTGCTACGCGTTCTAGCCGATGGTCAGTTTTATCGTATCGGCGGCCACTCTCCAGTTAAAGTCGATGTACGTATTATTGCTGCAACCCATCAAGACTTAGAGCTATTAGTTCAACGCGGTGATTTTCGTGAAGATCTATTCCATCGCCTCAATGTTATAAAAGTGCATCTACCGCCACTTTGCCAGCGTCGGGAAGATATTCCACAGTTAGCTCATTACTTTTTAAGCCGAGCCGCTAAAGAGATGGATGTTGAGGTCAAAATTCTCACCGCCGCAGCATCAGAGAAACTGGCACAATTACCATGGCCGGGAAATGTCAGACAATTAGAAAACACCTGCAAATGGTTAACTGTGATGGCTTCTGGGCAAGAGATTTTAGTCCAAGATTTGCCGCCTGAACTGCTCAATATCAATCAAATGCCACAAAATGAGTTAACTGATTGGCAAACTGGGCTCAGCCAATGGTTAACGGAGCATTTAGACGCTGGAGATTGTGATCTGCTCAAACAAATCCAACCTGATTTTGAACGTATTTTATTGCAAACCGCATTAAAACATACCAAGGGTCATAAACAAGAAGCAGCCAAAAGATTGGGCTGGGGACGCAATACATTGACCCGAAAATTGAAAGAGTTAGGCTTGCAATAGTCAGCAATAAAAAGGCGCCATCGGCGCCTTTAACTTATGCGTACAATGCAGGATCTTGATGCACAATAATCTCAACATGCTCAAACGCAGCATGTACTTCACGTTCAAATTGGTCAGCTATAGCGTGCGATTGATTTAAGGTCAGCGACCCATCTAACTCTAAATGCACTTGAATAAAGGTCATTTTACCCGCTTGGCGAGTACGTAAATCATGGTAACCATAGATATCAGGATCTTGTTCAATTAGCGCAATTACCTTATCACGTAAATCATCGTCCACTTCACGATCGAGTAATGACTGAATCGATTCATGTCCAAGTTCTATGGCCTGCAAACCAATATAAAGTGCAATCAATAACGCAAATAAGCCATCAGCCCAGATAAAACCTTGCTGCGCCAATACTAATGCAATTAATACACCGGCATTTAATAACAGATCTGAACGGTAATGTAATGCATCAGCGGCAATCACTGTACTATTGGTTTTAGCAAGTGCACGTCGTTGTAATAGTACCAAAGCAAAGGTTAATACAATCGCAATCACAGAAACGATAATACCCACCATCGGTTTTTCAACTGGTACAGGATCGAGTAATCGGTCAACACCATGTAATAACAGTAATACCGCAGAACCAAGAATAAAAGCAGACTGAGCTAATGCCGCTAACGGCTCAGCTTTACCATGTCCATAGCGATGATCATCATCAGCAGGCGCAATGGCATAACGAATCGCAATAAAGTTAACTAATGATGCCAGGCCATCGGCAAAAGAATCAGTGAGAGAGGCCAACATACTGGCAGAACCAGAATATTGCCAAGCAATCAATTTAATCGTAATTAGAGTCAAGGCGGTAGCCATTGCTGCTCGGCTTGCCATCTTGACCCAAAAATCATACTGAGAAACGTTTTTCATACACACCAGCGTCGGGAAACAATGGTTATATTGTACGTTATCCCTAACAGACATCAAAATGTGTATCACTCGATTGCGATATCATACAACCGAGCAATATCAACACTAACATCATGATTTTATTGGTTTATTACATTTTTTGAGGTTAATAGAATAAACACTATTTAATTAAATTACGGATTAATGTGATTGACGATGACTGTGTTTACTTCCCATATCCTCAAAACGCTGTTTAAATTTTTGTTGCTGCTCAGGTGTCAGCATATGGTAGATCTTATTTTGAATTTCAAGCTGACTTAACATGCGCTTTTCATGTTTATCTTCACGCTGACTAAACAACTGTTGCGCTTGATTACTATCAAAACCATCGGCAGTAATTAGCTTTAGCATCTCAGCTTTATGTTGGCTTTTGTCACCTTTCATCTGTTGATGCTCAGCTTTAAACTGCTCGCGCTGGGCTTTATAAAGTGCTTTAATTTCTGTGCGTTGTTGCTCGGTTAAATCTAAACCGCGAAACATATGACGTCCCATTTTATGGCCCTTCATATGCTTACTGTGGCAAGATTTTGCTCCCTCATCATGTTGACCATCATTGTTATGCGCATAAACTACACCGCTTAATAATGTCGAACTTGCGACTAAAGCAACCAAACTCATCTTAATCTTAGATTTCATTAACATATTCATTCCTATGGGGTACTGTATTGTTGGGATGAAATAAGTATATCTAGCTGAATGTAAGTAAGGGTGCTGCTTGTGTAAATCATCGTAAAGCTGTGTGCTTTTATTGCAAAGATAGCGTCATCCTAATACAAATATCGATATACTCAGCGCTATATCTATATCACTAATTCAAGGCGTTACTATGAATCGCATTTTACTGATTGACGATGACTTAGGTTTGTCAGAGTTATTGGGCCAATTATTAGAGTTAGAAGGTTTTAACCTCACCTTTGCTCATGATGGTAAAACGGGGTTACAGCGAGCTTTAACGGCTGAGTTTGATCTTATTTTATTAGATGTTATGTTGCCGCAAATGAATGGCTTTGAAGTCCTTAAAGCACTTAGAGCCCAAAAGCAGACTCCAGTATTGATGCTAACAGCCAGAGGTGATGAAATTGATAGAGTGGTTGGCCTCGAAATTGGTGCCGATGACTATTTACCTAAACCCTTTAATGACCGTGAACTGGTGGCTCGTATCAAAGCCATTATTCGCCGCACCCAAGCGAATAGCACTCCAACTTCACAACCTCACCAATACGGTGATTTAAATTTAGATCCTGCTCGGCAGGAGGCATTTTGCCATGAGCAGCTGCTATTACTTACGGGAACTGAATTTAGTTTATTGCATATCATGCTGCAAAATGCAGGCGAATTAATGACAAAAGATCAGCTTAGCGAGCAAGTATTAGGTAAAAAACTGATGCCATTTGATCGCAGTCTGGATATGCATATGTCTAATTTACGCAAAAAATTACCTGACCGCAGTGATGGTCGCCCGCGGGTCAAAACCCTGCGTGGTAAAGGTTATATTTGGTTACCTTAATGAGTTCAATTTTGCCTAATCGTTTATTTATAAAATTATTACTGGGTTTCTGGCTTTGTAGTTCACTGATTATTGCCATGGTCGGGCTATTGCCATTACTCCAACAGCAACAAGATCGAGCGCCATTATCGCCTAGATTAGAGCGAATATTGATTAATGCTGCCGAAGTATTACAGAAAAAACCACAATACTTAAATTCGCCAAAAAATATAAAAATGTTAAGTAGGCGACTCAGTCACAGTGGTAAACCTCTGCAGCTTTATATTGCCAATAATCAAGATGACATTATTAATATTAGAAAAGTAAATCATCGTATGCGGCGCTTTATTCTTAATGCTGATGAGGAAGGAAAACCGATCAGTCATCAACTTAAAGATGAATTACTATTTGGCCCCTACAGCTTTGTTGTTCAGGGGCAAAATTACAACTTGTATGGTCGCATAAAAGATCACCACCCACGGCCTTGGTTTTTCTTCTTTCTTAATAATAAATTACTCACCCTTAGCCTAGCTATCTTAATGTCTGGCATATTATGCGGCCTACTCGCATGGTATTTGGGGAAACCATTACGCTCATTAAAACAAAGTGCCGATGCCCTTGCCGCGGGTAATTTACGTAGCCGTGTTGATGCAGATACATTAAACCGTAAAGATGAAATTGGCCAATTAGCCAATGCTTTTAATAGCATGGCTGATGCCGTTGAAGCGATGATGAATAATCAACAACGTTTAATGGGTGATATTTCCCATGAACTACGTACCCCGTTGACGCGCCTGCAACTCGGCTTAGCTTTAGCACGTAAAAAAGGACAACAATCAGTCGAACTTGACCGAATAAGTTATGAAGCAGAGCAACTAGAGCAATTAATTAGTGAGCTACTCACCTTATCTCGAGTAAGGAATCAACGCCATGAAGCAAAAATCACAACCGGTTTAGCAGAAAGCTTAAGCCAAGTATTAGATGATGCGGAGTTTGAAGCCCAGCAACAAGGAAAAGAGTTAGTAATTGATATTGATGAAGATATTAACTTAACCCTAAACCCTAAACTGCTTTCAAGAGCCATTGAAAACTTACTGCGCAACAGTATTCGTTACGCCAATAAACAGATCAATATTCAAGCGATACAGGTTAATGAGCAGCTACATATTATCATTAGCGATGATGGTCCAGGAGTCGAGCAACAGGAGTTAGAAGCGATATTTAAGCCGTTTTATCGACCACAATCAGCTAGAGAACGTGAAACGGGCGGCTGGGGACTGGGGCTGGCGATCACTCAAGCGGCAATTGAAGCCATATGGGCACCATTACTGCGAGTAACCTGCAACCTCATGGTTTGCAAGTCGAGATTATTTTAATGAATAGCTAAAGTACATTTAAAGACTGCTGGTGACTATTAGTGATATTTGCCAGCAACTCTTCAATTAATTGAGTATTAATAACCCGTCGATGTGACTGCCCTAATAATTGCATAATGGCATAACATAATTGTTGATACATCTGAATATCATCAAACTGCTTATTCTCATCATCACTATGAACAATAGCGCCACGAACATAAGCCGTCACTAACTCACGACGATTATAACCATTTACATCACCAATTTTATCAATTAATGCATAGTTTAATTGATTATACTGATTAAAAACGTCAGTGAATTTTTGCCTAAAGATATCAGATGATAATGCTAATAAAGCATCATTTGGTAGCATTCTTGCTACAACAAACTTTTTGCTTTTTAAAATATCCATTAAGCACCAACAATGATGTAATAAATAACATTCCAATGGATCTGAATGCTTTTCATACAATAACTCTAGATTGTTAATTTTTAATTGATAGTCGTTAATTGCTAATGCAAATAATAGGTCAGTTTCTGCAGGAAAGTGATTATAAATAGTGCCCTTAGATATTTGGCTAGCTTGCACAAGGTGGGAACGGCATAGATCAAACCACTTATGACCGCTAACACAGCGCCCTGCAATATCAATGAGATATGATTCTCTCTCTTGCCAACTGCTCATTTTGACACCTTAATTACGAAGAACATGCATTAAGTCACATATATTGATCTTTATAAATATGCTCAAATCCTTGATAATATTTCATCACTTTTGGCATGAGATAAAAATGAATAAACTGAGCTTAATCAAGACATTTACGACTATTTGTGAAACTAAAGATATCTCTTTAAGCGCAAATAAACTTTCAATGTCTGAGTCAGATATTTATAACCATATATCATTATTAGAAGAGATTATTCATACCAAACTGATACAACATAGCAAAAACAATTTTAATTTAACAAATGCGGGTGAGACATTTCTTGTATTCGCTCACACTTTATTAATGAAAAATCATAAAAACATGATCAAGTTAACTGATCATGATCAAATATTCTCAATAAGAATTGGTATGCCAACTGATTATATTGAAATATATCTTAAGACTTATCTAATTAACTTTATAAAAATATTTACTAATATAGAATTAAATATCGACACTGATGTCAGTGGTAATTTATTTAAGCGATTAGATAACCAAGAATTTGATTTAATTTTAGCAACGCATTGGCAACAACAAGCAGGTGCGACATTACTCTATGAAAGAAGGTTTCATTGGGTTGCAGCTAAAGATGGCATCTCGCATCAACAGCAACCACGCCCAATAGCCCTATATCCTGAAAATTGCCCAATTCGAGTACAAGTTTTTGCCCATTATCAAATAGGCATGCCTCTACTCAATATCGTACTGACCTCTCCTTCACCACACGCATTATGCCAAGTGGTCGAGTCTGATTTAGCCATCGCGCCGATTGCTGAGTTTAGAATTAACGATAATATGATGATATTAGATCCAAGCGAATATCAGCTACCTCCACTGCCAACATTTAATGAATCTATTTATGTGGCAACACCAGACAGCGCTGCCGTGAATTTTCTATCGGATCTGTTTCAAGCCATTAAACATTAAAGCCCACATGCGTGGGCTTTACATAAAGTATTACCACTTCACTTTAGTTAATTGACACTGAATCACTTCACCATGTTTGGCTGGCGTATTCGGATGCTCGGCTGATTCACACAATAACGTCGTACCATAATCGTTTCGTTTGTCATTGGCATTACTGCGTGCCCAAACCGTAACAATAGCCTTTTCTTCAGGTTTAGCTTCACAACTGCCATCAATATCGAACGCATGAATATTATTTTGATGGAAATAAACTAAAGCATCTTTATCGGGCGTAGTATTGGTCCACATCTGATGTTCATTAACCATGCCTGAATCAAATTGCACCACTCGTTGTGTGTCAGTTTCAGAAACCGTTGTCAGTAGTGGATTATCTTCACGAATAGCAAAGTTCTTAAACTGATTAATGCAAGCTGGTTGTCTAATGGTGTAATAAATCTCAGATATCGCATGATTATGGTACGGATAAAAAGTATCAACCGCTTGGGTAACCATACCAATCTCAGCACCAACCTTAGCGCCATTAATTTCATCAATCCGTAATAGGCCCCAATGCCCCATGACTTCAGCATAAGCATAGCCGCCACGAATATTAGTGAAATTGCGTAAATTACGCTGATTTTCTTCAGCATACATAGGGAACCAACCGACAGAAGCCCATAAATTGGGTAGCGCTTTAGCACTGATATCAAAAGGGAATTGTGGTGGCATTTTAATGTCATCACCCGTCACCATTTTTTCAAAATTTTGGGCAAATTGAGCACCTTCTTTTGCTACTGCTTTATCAGTGACTTTCGTCTTGAAAAACTCAGCAAATGTCATCCGGTTAATCCACTGCGCGACTTCTGAGTTTTCAACTAATTTACCGCCAGGACTATAATTCCAAGTCATCTCTTCACGGGCAGAAAAACATTGTTTGGCTTTATCAGGGTTATTTAATACTTGATAGATATTTTTCACCATGTCACGCATATCACGATTATCCATAATACACATGCTCTTGACGCCACCAGCTGTTTCATAAATTGAGCGGGCAGAGTTAAGACAGTTAGCATTCACATCATTGGTCAATGCTTTAGCATAGCCTTCTAAATACACTAAGGTTTCTTGCCAAAGTTGATCGACATACTTTTGTTCTTGCGGGGTGTAATCATGCTGAGTTGGTAAGCAAACAAACTCAGCATTATTAATCTCGTTCACATCTAAAAAGTCGGGAACCGTGGCAGCAAAAGCGGGAGAGCTCAGTAATAATGCAGCTGCAGATAAGATCTTCTTCATATTAACTCCAAAAAAAAGCCTCTAATCACATTGCGCATTAGAGGCAAAATAAATCATGTGGAAGTGGTGATGCTACAAGTGAATTTATTTGTGTTTTGGATACTCAAAAGTATGGCAATTACTGCATAACACTTGCTTAGGAGTATGTTCACCATGACATTCTGTACATGGCACTTCTTTACCGTAATGCAGGTTGTTATGTGGGTTTTGCCACTCTTCATCACCTTGTCTAGCCGTTGTAACCGCTAATTCATCAATATCATGACACTGACTACAAGCCTGATCTGATGGCATATTTTTAATGCCTTGGTCATGACAAGTTTTACAACCTGAGTCATATACCATTTCGTGGTAATCACGTTGATCACGCGCTTGTGCTGAAAACGCTAGACTACCGCTTAACATAATCGCTAATACTAAAGTTAATTTATTCATCTGTTTGCTCCTGATTATGCGTTCATTAAGGTGTTTGCGGCTGTCATGCCCATGACAAGACATTCAGGGATAGAACAGCTACCTAAACGACTCACACCATGAATGCCACCCGCAACTTCACCAGCAGCATATAAACCAGGAATCGGTTGACCAGTTAAGCTATCAACCACTTCAGCGTTAGTATTAATCTGCACGCCACCTTGGCAGTAATGCACTTTTGGCCACAAACGCACTACCGTAAATGGCGCTCTTAACTCTTTACCGTGGGCCATTGCCATCGCTTTGCCAAACTGCTTATCTTCACCGGTGCGAACATACTGGTTATATTCATCTACTTGCTTTTGTAATTCAGCAGCAGGAATGCCGTAATGCTTGGCAATATCTGCAATTGAGTCAAACTTCCAACCTACCTTGTACTTTAATACTTTCTTACAAGTCGGATGCTCCATTGCATCTTCGTAACTGGTGATCATAATTGGTGGCTGTGGCTTGCCAGCCTCATCACGACAACGTAACTCGGCATCAGCACGAGTCTTACGGTCAGCAATTTCATTCATAAAACGGCGACCCGTTTGCAAGTTAACTGCGATTGAATGAGGGAAGTTAAAAATAGAATAGTTAGAGACATAACCAAATCCACCTTCATCAGGTGATGCCCAAGGGCCTGATTGGATATGTGCAAGGTGAACCGGCGTCGCGCCCAAACGGAACATCTCTAACATAGCCTCACCCGTCGTGCCTGGAATGTTAGTACAACCCACTTCATTGGTTAGGGTTGGATCTTGCGCCATACGTAGCTTAATGTTCTGTGCAAAACCACCCGTTGCCATGAGTACGCCTTTATTAGCTTTTACATAGGTCACTTTGCCGCTATTAGGATCTTCAAAATGATGACCCGTTAATAGCTTAACGCCAATAACTTTACCGTTATCATCTTGTACAAAGCCGATAAACTTAGCGCGGTTATTGGTTTTAACGCCAAGTTTCTGGCTATATTTTAATAAAGGTTGAGTAATACCAGCGCCACAACTAACAGTGGTTTGGTATGTACGCGCCACAGAGTGACCGCCTAATTGTTGTAGATATGGATGATATTCTGCGCCAGCATCAATAGTCATTTGCAGCGCTTCAGCGGCATGACTTGCAATATGGCGTAATAAAGGTTCATCAGCGATACCGCGGCCAGACTTTAATTGGTCTGCTACCATGGTATCAATCGAATCTTTAACACCTTCTTTCGCTTGTAATGGCGTATTAGGTGCGGCAAATAGGCCGCCATTGATTGCTGAGTTACCGCCAAAGTACGGCATTTTTTCAAAGATTTCGACGTCAGTTGCGCCCAATTGCTTAGCTTTAATTGACGCAGCTAATGCAGCGAAACCAGAACCAATGATCACTACATCGGCAGTTTTATCCCATTTGATATTTGCAGCAGATTCAGTATTTGTTTGTGCCATAACAGGCATGGCTAATGCCGTAATACCAGCAGCACCTAAACCTTTAATAAAACTGCGACGTCCTGATTTATCAACCATATCATCAACTCTCATTGCTATTTAATTATGCAACTAGCTTAATGATGGAATGCGTTCCAAAATGGGAATAAACGCTTAATTTTATAGTGATATATTAGTAAAAATCGTAAAACAATCGGCCATAACTCATTTTGGAACAGGTTCCAACTCGGTTGGCTGAATATCATCAAACAAGCTGAATCGGCTATTTGCAGAAGCCCTAAAGCAAGTTCAAGTTGCGGGAATTTTAACAATTATCAGGTATAATGGAAGCTATGGAATTAGAAGATATTTACCGCCGCGATTTAAGTTTATTAATCGCCTTACAGGTCTTAGTTGAAGAGCGTAGTGTTACGCTTGCCGCTAAACGACTACATTTAAGTCAATCTGCCACCAGCAGAATTTTGGCGCGTCTGCGCGAAATGTTAAATGACCCGCTTTTTACGCGTGTTGGTAGTCAGTTGGTCCCCACTCAATTTGCCTTGGATAGCTACCAACAATTACAACAACCTACCTCAGCATTAATTCAGTTGCTCACTCCACAGCAATTTGATCCGATGCAGTGTCATCAAAGCTTTCGTATTGCTGCCACTGATTTTGCCATGCTAGGTTTATTGCCCTTTATTTTACCAACCATCTATCAGCAAGCACCCAATATTAAAATTGAATTAGTACAGGTCAGACACCATGAACTGCAAGCTCAATTAGGCGTGCAAGGGATTGATATGGCGATTTGTCGTAACTTACGGCCAGAAGCATTAGTGCAATATCAATATTTAGGTAATGTGGGAGTGAGATGCTTGGTCGCACCAGATCACCCGCTAGCAGATAAAGAGATGACGGTAGCAGATTATCTTGCCTATCCCCATGCAACCATTGCCATTAGTGATGGAGTTAAAGCGTTATTAGATGATGCGTTAGCAGATTACCCTGCCCGTGAAGAGAGATTGCGCAGTTCGCAACTGGATTGTGCTCTGGCGATGTTAAATCAACAGCCATTAATTATGACGTTACCCGATGAGCTTGCCAATATTATTGCCCAGCGTCATAGACTAATCGCCAAACCGCTGCCCATTGTATTACCCGCGCTGCAGTACAGCTTATGTTGGCATAGTCGCTGCCAAACTGATAATGCTCAACAATGGTTAAGGCAACAGCTTAGCAGCGCCGCCGCTAAGCTGTTAAATCAACCTAAATAAGCGTGTTATTACAGCTTAATTAGTACGCGACCTTTAACTTGGCCTTTTACAATTTGCGCTGCATACTCAGGTACTTGCTCTAAGCTAATCATTTCACAAGCATCAGTGTAGTAACTTGCAGGTAATAACTCTGCTAGTTGCTGCCATGCTTTAGTACGCTTCTCAAATGGGCAAGCAACTGAATCAACACCTAATAGATTTACGCCACGTAAAATAAATGGCATTACTGTTGTCGGCAATTGATAACCACCCGCAAGACCACAAATGGCAGCAGCGCCACCATAGTTGATTTGTGCCAGTGCATTCGCTAATACCTTGTTACCTACAGTATCAACCACACCTGCCCAGCGTTGTTTTTCTAATGGACGGCCATCGGCTTCCATTACGCTGCGATCCATCACTTCAGTCGCACCAAGTGCTTGTAACCAATCTTGGTTTTGCTCTACACGACCAGTACACGCTACCACTTTATAGCCTAATTGAGCTAATAATGTGACCGCGACAGAACCTACGCCACCACTTGCACCAGTCACTAGTATTTCACCCATGTCCGAAGTGATACCAGCCTGTTGCAAAGCTTGTACGCATAGCATGGCAGTTAAACCAGCAGTACCAATCATCATCGCTTTATCTTCGCTAAGATTGGTAGGTAATGGCACTAAATAATCAGCTTTAACCATTGCCTTTTCTGCCATGCCGCCCCAATGATTTTCTCCGACCCCCCAGCCAGTTAGAATCACTTTATCGCCTGCTTGGTAACGCTCATCTTTTGATTCCGCTACCGTACCCACATAATCAATACCCGGTACCATTGGGAATTGACGTACAATTTTGCCTAATCCAGTAATTGCTAGACCATCTTTGTAGTTAAGTGATGAGTAATCCACATTCACTAACACTTCACCTTCTGGCAAATCAGATTCTGGCAACTGACAAACATTCGCAATGGTACGTTTTTCTTGTTGGGTTAACACTAAGGCTTTAAACATTGGGACAATTCCTTACTTAGATTGATGCGCTAAGAATAGGCTATAAATGTAAATGCGCCTACTGCCAATATTGCATATACAACATGCATTTGATGCATATCATTTATTAAGCTGCAGATTATGATGATTTATGATTGAAACTGCGCCTGATTCGGTGATAATAGCCGCTCACTTTTTATCAGGTTAAGTTGCATGTTCCATATCGCCCTTTATGAACCCGAAATTGCCCCAAATACAGGTAATATTATTCGACTATGCGCCAACAATGGCTGTGATCTTCACCTTATTGAACCACTAGGTTTTGATTTAGAAGAGAAAAAATTACGCCGCGCAGGTTTAGATTATGGCGATTTAACCCATGTATATCGTCATGCTAACTTTGAAGCCTTTTTAGAAGCAATGAAAGGCAAGCGTATTATGGCTTGTACGACCAAAGGCAGTCGTCCCCATAGCGAATTAAGCTATGCGCAGATGATGTGTTGCTGTTTGGTCCTGAAACTCGCGGTCTACCAATGGAGATCATCGAGTCTATACCGACAGAACAACGTTTACGTATTCCAATGGTTTCAACCAGTCGCAGTTTAAACCTATCAAATGCGGTAGCGATAATTAGCTACGAAGCTTGGCGCCAGCTAGATTACCAAGGTATTTAAGCCATTAATTGCCAAGCTTTATGACACACATAAAAAAATCCCAGCCACGCTGGGATTTTTATTGATTTGGAGTTAATTGATATTAGTTAGCACTAAAACCAATATCGTTAATATTAACCACTTTCACCTCTCCATACTGCTTAGCAATTGGCATAATTTCAGCGGCATTACCAATCAGTACAAATTGTAGATTTTGCTGCGGAAAATACTGGGTCACTAAGCGCTTAGTATCCGCTACCGTCAACTTATCCACCTGCTCATCAAAACTGTTAATGACCTCTTCATCTAAACCATAGATATACATATCTTTAAGCAAAGAGACTAACTGCTGATTGGTTTCATAATTTGGCGGAAATTGCCCTTTGACATAGGCTTTAGCCGAAGCTAATGTTTTAGCATCAACACCTTGTTGCCATAGTTTAGCGTAAGTTTTTAACGCAAGATCGATCGCTGCTTGAGTGGTTTTCTTATTGGTAAAACTGCTGATAGTAAATACCCCCGCATGAGCATGAGTATTAAAATGAGAGCGAGCACCATAGGTAAGTCCTGAGTTGACGCGCAATTCATCATTCAACCATGAAGTAAAGCGACCACCTAAGATAGTATTCACCACCTCTAGCCCAATAAAATCAGGATTGTCACGGCTGATACCTATACCACCAATTAAAAAAGTCGTTTCAAGTGCATCAGGCTTATTCACCACCAATACTCGTGGTTTATCAAGCTTAGGTAACTGTTTATCTAGATCACTACGCGCCACTTGGCTACCTTCACGCCATTGACCAAATAACTGCTGCAATTGAGCTTTCATTTGCCCCACATCAAAATCACCAACCACAATAATGGCGCTATCTTGCGGCTGATAATAATCATCATAGAACTGACGAACTTGCTTTGCTGTAATCGCCGCTAATGAATCTCGATTACCTGAAACTGGTTTTGCATAGGGATGCTCAGCAAACAAAAACTGCTCAAAATAACGATTAATCACCGCTCGAGGGCTCTCTTTAGCTTGCGATAAACCGGCAATTTGACGTTGTTTTAGTTTATTGAGTTCATCAGAATTAAAACTTGGAGTTTGCACAATATTGGCAAATAACGGCACCATAGTCGCGCTGTCTTTACTCATAAATTGTGCTAATACAAAGCTATCTTCTTTATCTGCGCCTGCAGTAATACTCGCCCCAAGGCCATCGGCTATTTGTTCAATCTGCGCCTTCGTTTGACGGTGCGTGCCTAGCATTAAGGAACGCGCAGTCAAAGATGCGATGCCCGACGGATTATCATCAATACTGCCTGCACGAACCACCGCAGCCATACTGATGAGTGGCACCTCTTTTTGTGGTAGCAGATAAACAGTTAAGCCGTTGTCTAAAGTGTAATTATCGAACTCTGGCATGGTGAATTTAACGGCTGTAGCATCGGTACTAGATGCGGGCATAGTGCTGCAACCTGCGATCCCAAAGCAGAATAATGCTGCAATAGCACAACTGATAATATGCGTTCTCATAGACCAGACTCCTTAGCGCTAGATAACACGCCCACAGTACGATTCTCTCTCTTCAAAAATTGTTGCGCGATACGCTGAATATCAGCGGGAGTCACTTGGCTATAAGCCGCTGGCGCATCAAATAATTTATTCATATCGCCAAAATATAACTCATAACTGCCAATGGTATTGGCTTTACCATTGATAGTTTCCATGGCCCGATAAAAGTCCATTAAGCGCATATTTTTGACTTTACTCAGCTCGGCTTCAGTCACCCCATTTTTGGCAATGTTTTCAATTGGCTGCAATAATGCTTGCTCTAGCTGCTTCGCTGAAACCTTAGGGGCGGCTATGGCATAGATATAAAATAAATTAGGATCAAAACTCTGCGGCATATAAGTTTCAGCCGCAATCGCAATTTGTTTATCAATTAAGGCACGACTTAAGCGAGAACTATTTCCTTCAGACAAAATACCCGCCAATAGATCTAAGCCGTAATAGTCCGCATCTTTTGTCGCAGGAACATGATACGCCAGCATAATATTAGGCGTAGATACCGATGCTTTATGAACAAATACACGGCGCTCGCCTTTTTGCTTAGGTTCAACCGTTTTTATTGATCGTGGTGGTGCTTGAGCTGGGATCGGTGCGAAATATTTTTCAGCAAGAGCTTTAACTTGAGCTAACTTTACCGCACCAGCAATCACAACTAAGGCATTGTTGGGAGCGTAATAGGTTTGATGGTACTGCTGCAAATCAGCTAATGACCAAGCCGCAATATCAGACTCATGTCCAATCACAGGCCAGCTGTAAGGATGGGCTCTAAAAGCTACGCCTTTAACTTCTTCACTTAGGGTGCGCCAATTAGAGTTTTCAAGTCCAGTTGAGCGCTCAGAAGTCACCACTCGTCGCTCACTTTCAACCATAGCGGCATCTATATCAAGATGTTCAATCCGATCGGCTTCTAATTTAAAAATAGTTTCCATCGCGCTCACAGGAAACCAATTGGTATAAACCGTTAAATTCTCAGTGGTATAGGCATTATTGGCACCGCCAGCGGCTTCCATAGTGCGATCAAACTGCTTAGGGCCATAGGTTTTAGCGCCGTTAAACATCATATGTTCAAAGAAATGAGAAATACCTGTAATACCTGGCGCCTCATTGCGAGAACCCACTTTCCAAAACAGGTACATATTGGCATTAGGGATAGAATCATCTTCTATCACCATTATTTGCATGCCATTTTTAAGGGTAAATCGTTGAATATCGTCTGCGCTTGTTGCCCATAGTGAACAACTTACGCAAGCCAATAGAAGACTGCAGAGCCATTTCATCATATATCCTTATAATTTATATTTCTTACCAAGAAACTATGCTGAATCTGACTCACAAAATAAAGTTATTTTTTAAGCAGCATTCCCAAATAACCAGACGTTACTTGGAGATATCAGGCCATTATGGTTTACTAAAAAAAACCACATCATTAGCAATCACTTCTAATTGCCAATTCATCTGTTTAGCTAACCACTCAAAAGTCGCAATTGAATAGAAATTAATATGGGTGGGATCATTGATATAGTGCCAGCGCGCAAATGCTTCTTTATCAAGCGCCATCTTGGTCATAATCGCGAGCGTACCACCAGCAACAAGCAAACTGTCTAACTGTTGCCACATCTTTTTAGCATCCGCAATATGTTCAATCACTTCGGTCATGGTGACAAAATCATACTGGCACGCTAACACTTGTTTATTGGGATGATAAAACAGATCATAGTTTGCTACCTGATAGCCTTGCTCTTGCGCCATCAAGCTTAATACTGCGCCCTCACCACAGCCATAGTCTAAGCCCCGCTTATCAACGCTTAATCGCTCCGCTAATGGTTGCCATGTACGGCCTAGAAAACGCCGATACCCCGCATCCGCACAATCATTATCATGAAGATCATAAACGGCTTTTTCAGCTTGCTCTGTGACGTATTCAGTTGCAGGGACACTGACTAATTGACAACAATCACAGCGATAATAGTGACGTTTTTTATCTTGATGAAATAACACCACTTGATTTGAATGGCATAAAGGACAGCTTAATGGCACGTTTAGACGCTCTGTTGATCCGAATTTAGCTGCTTATAATACTCAATTATCTCATCAGCAGGCATAGGTTTCGCAAAGAAATAACCTTGTTGGTAATTCACCCCACGGCTGAGGAGTAATTTACTCTGCGCCGCGGTTTCAACACCTTCCGCAATAATTGCTTTCTCCAGCTTCTGAGCCATCTGAATTTGCGCATCAAGTACTGGGGTGTTATCCGGTGTAACTTCTAAACTATCAACAAATAGCTTATCAATCTTAACCACGTCTAAACTTAATTCTTGTAAATAGGATGTGCCACCATAACCCGTACCAGCGTCATCAAGCTCGATAATACAGCCTAATGATTTTAAACGTAAAATATTAAATTGTGCTTTAGCTAAATCAGTAATAGGTAAGCGCTCGGTTAATTCGATACCCATTTGATTAAAAGAAAAACCGACTTCTGCAAGCTGTTCTAATTGGTCAATAAATTGATCCGATTCAAGTTGCTGTGGGGCAATATTAATACTGCATCTAAAAAAC
This sequence comes from Shewanella marina JCM 15074, assembly GCF_000614975.1. Lineage (GTDB taxonomy): Bacteria > Pseudomonadota > Gammaproteobacteria > Enterobacterales > Shewanellaceae > Shewanella > Shewanella marina. Next base: position 27,191 of record NZ_BALM01000020.1, on the reverse strand, counting down.
GGTTCTTTAGCAAATATTAATGCAATATCTCGTTCAATTTGCACCAATAATTGCAATGTAACCCGATTAATCAGCTCACTTTGCTCCAGTTCATGGATAAAGTAAGCCGGAGGAATAACGGTACCATCCGCTTTAATCCAACGAACCAAAGCCTCAACACCTATCATATGGCCATTACTGGCATTAATAATCGGCTGATAGTAGGGCTTAAATTCATTTTTTTCGACCGATTTATTTAATTGGTAAACCAAGGTTTCACGCACGTTATACCAACTGCGAATAACGAAAACTAAGCCAATAAATACTAAAATACTGATCACAACGGTAATAGGTAAAATCTGCTGTAATTTCTCTAACACTCTTAATTTGGCAATATCCGCTTTAATATAGAAAGGATATTTCTGACTATATACCCGAATACGATCTAATAACTCACCTTTAAAGTGGCCAATAGTTAATACCGTTTGACCATTTGTAAGGCGAATTTGGGTATGTCTAAAGGCCTTATTCTCATCATCGAGAAACGAAAATGTATCGCGTAAAGGGATATTGATTAAATTAATATGGTTAGAGCCACGATAGCCCATAAATAGGCCTTTTAACCAATGACCACGCCATTGATATTCTGCCATCACTAGCACTCGATCCGTGCTATTGCCTAACTTTGTGATATTTTGTGGTGCCCATGCAGAGGACTCAAATATAATTTTTCCACCAAAAGAGCAATATGTTAGTGGTGGCTCAGCAGAGTTACGCACCAGAAATAGACCCGCATCAAGATGCTCAAATAAAAAATGGGTAAGTCTTAATCTATCAGGTGAGTTACATTCTTGATAATCAATTTGATCGAGCTCATTTAAATAGTGAGTGGCAATATCAAATTTATTATCCACATAACTGATTAATTGTTCAGCATCACTTTTCATTTCAATTTTGACATCAAAATAAGCATAATAATAGCTCATAGCCCCCGTAATAATACTAACCAATATGGCCGCCAGTAATAAAACAAACGCTCTATTAAGATGAAATTTCTTCAAAATTGCTAACTGCTCGAGAAAATAAAAAACGCAGACAGTTTAGTAGAAAAACAGCATAAAATATATGCGTCACTAGCAGCAAAAGATTAATATTATTTTATCTTAACCAAGCAAGCTGTATTTTATTACAGCGAACTCACACTCGTTACAAGCTGTTGATACAAAACTCTTTTAACTTAGTATCTTTGTTTTACGCTATCACTCATATGACCGATACGCTGCTCAACTAATGCCGCTAAAATATTATTAAGTGGTGTAAGATTAATTTCTTTTTCAAGTGCTTGAATACTCAAACCAACCGCTTCTAATGTTGATAAACTGTCACTTCGCTTCGCTTTACGAATGGTGTATTGAGATATCGACTCAGCCGCTAAATGCACCACAGGGTATTGCTGTAGCCATGGATTTAACTGCCACATTTTATAAGCTTTACGCCAAGTGCCATCAATAACAATGATGCGGCAATCTTGACTAGTTTGAACTGAATTGATGTCGCAACTATCATCTGTTGGATAAACCACAAACGTCGGTTTGCTATCTTGAATCGAGGTTAGTTGTTCGGCAAAATCAGTTGCAGACTCACCGACCCATATTGCAAGTTCAGGCATCACTAGTTTAAGTAATCGAACACTATTTTTTTGATGTTTCACTTCACTAGGATGCTGCAACACAATCACTTCAGTGCGATGCTGAAATGGTTGTATTGCATAACATACACAAGCATTTTGGGGATAGTTACAGTTATCGCAATAATCTCGAGCCACAATCAATACTCAATCTACAATTAAGCAGCATATTTTAACCGTGTTGCTGCTCTAAGTGCCAACCATTAAAACGAGAACATGCCATCACCAACAATAATCCAGTTGGCACCACAAACATCAATAGTCCAACCGCTAACGGTGCAGTTAAACTGGTTTGTTGTATGAGGCCAGCTAATAATGCGGCACCACTCATTTGAATAAAACCAAGCATGGCAGTAGCCGTACCCGCTCGCTCACCAAAACCACCTAGCGCCATACTTGTTGCAGGGCCAAGCAGTAATGCAAAACCAAAGCATAACAACACCATTGGCACCATAAAATAGAGTGCTGCGGTAAACCCCGTGCTTGAGATAAACTCATAACACCCAACCAAAGTGATAGCAGCGGTAATCATCATACTCAATGCTAACTTCACAGTCGTGCGATTACCTAAACGCTTAATCACCAATGGTGCAGAAAAACAAGCGGCAATATTAAGCGCAGCATTCGCACCAAATAAACCACTGAAGGTCAACTCTGACAAACCTAGGTGACCAATAATCCATACAGGCGCATATGAAACATAAGCTAAAATAGCAGCCATACCAGACATACAAACCAAAGCATAAAAAACAAAATGACCATTAGTTAAAATTGGCTGATAGCGCGCCCAGCGATATAAAGGCCCTGTCGATTCAGTATGTGCTGGTCGAGTTTCAGGTAATTTAAACCACAATAAGATAAAGATGGCTAAACCATATAAACCAATAAAGGCAAAATTAGAACGCCAACCGAAATGCATGGCTAATAAACCACCTAACATTGGGGCTAATGCCGGAATAATACAGATCATGCCATTTAAGTAACTGTATAATTTAGCGCCATCTTTAGGGGCATAACAGTCTCGTACAGCACTAAATACCACAATAGAAGTAGCACAAGCAGCAAAACCTTGTAATACACGTGCAATTTGCAGCCAGTGAAAATCAACAGCACCGGCACTGAGAGCACTACTTGCACAGTAAAGTAATACACCTGCCAGTGCCACAGGTCGACGCCCAAAACGATCTGTTAAAGGACCGATAATGATTTGACCAACACCTAAGGCAAATAAAAATAACGCAATAGTCGACTGTACTTCACTTACTGCAATAGAGAAATCGGTTGCCATGGCAGGAATTGAAGGAAGATAGATATCAATGGCTAATGGATTAAGTAACACGGTTGCCATTAGAATCGGTAATAAATTGCGTTGCATATTTGACTCAAGATACAAAAAAGGTTGCTCATAATACGCGACTCTAGTTATGAGCAGAAATGATATTATTTCAGCACTTAAATTCCATATTGGAATATCTATTGCTTAATATACCTTACTAGTAAGTAGAATTAGCGAACTTAACACTCCAAGTTAAGAACAAAGCATCATCTAACAACTTACTTCCCATCGATTAACCGATCCATACACCTCGCTACGAACTACATCTAAAGAAATGATTTTAAAGATAATTAAATATATTCATATGTTTTTAGCGAATCAATTTGAAATAACTCATTACATTTAAGCATTATTTAATTAGTGTAAATTAAACTAAATTAACGTGCCGATGCTCTAACAAATGTGCAAACTGGATACGGCTCATTAATTTGGTTTTATCAAGCTGATACCAGTATGCTAATGAGTAAATGATTTTGGAGGATCTATGATCTACAGTCAGTTTCAACAACCTTTTCAACAACGCTTTAGCGGTAGCAAAGGCTGGTTAGCTTTTGCCATAGGTATCACCGTTATCGCCCTAGGATTACTCGCATTGCCATTTGTGTTGCTGTTTTTGGCGGTGGGATTTATTGCTGTAAGCCTATTTGGCCGTTTTTATATCAAACCTAAAATGGACCAATTCAAACGTCAGGCTGAGCAAGCACAATATCAGCAGCAAGGCTTTACCGAGGAGGCAGAAGAAGTGGTGAGTCATTCAACCCGCTTTGGTGATGATAGCTTTAAACCTCGTCCACATCAGGGTCGTATTTTTGAGCACGACCCCAACGAACGAGTCTAATCAGACTGATTTTACTCAGCCCAAGAAAGTAACTCTTGGGCACGATATAGTGACTTTAGCTGGTCTTTAGCTTGAGTCACTGCAATAACACTTTCAATCTGCATCTCCAACGACTGCCATATCGCTCAATCACTTGCAGTTCTTGCTCATTGCCATAATCAGCCGCCATTTTTAATAATGCTGCCGCACCAACGACATCAATTCGCCCTAATACGCCATCCGCTAATGCCACGCTTAACTCAATCATCGCGGGAACACTGCGGCCATATCGAATCACATCACGCAAATAAACCTCAGCTTGTGATAACTGCTCACCAAAGGCATTATCATCATTAAGCATATGCTGTGCACGTGCTAACATCGCATCTAATTGGCCTTGTTCTGCGGCTTCCGCGAGCCAATGTTCACTGCCACCAAGATCAATCTGACAGCCATCGCCATTAGCCAGCATTAATGCCAAATGATACTGCGCATTCGGGAATCCCGATTTAGCCGCGCGACTAATGCAATCATAAGCTTGTTCAAGCTGCCCCTGCTGATAATAGAGCACCCCTAGATTAGACATAGCTTCAGCTTGCTCTTGTTGCGCCGCAGCGTAGAGATAATGTTCAGCCAGCTTGAGATCCTGTGCTATTTGATGACTACCGACTAGATAGAAGTAACCTAGCAGTGCCATCGCATTAACGACCCCCTGCTCAGCGGCCTGCTTAATGGCAGCCTGCCCGGCAACCTCATCAGCCTCACCTAAATAGCCATGAAGTAATGCCACGCCATGTTCAAATAACGCATCCGCATCAAATGGGCCCGCTTTGGCAAACCAATACGCCGCATTCTCCAACTTAGCACTAACACTTTTATTCAATAATGCTTGCGCCTCAACATCCTGCTCACCGGAATCAGCCAGTGCTAGTTGCTGCTCTTTTAACATTAACGCCTTATTTTTAAGTGACATCCCCACAAGGTATTGAGCATGGTGATCATCTTCCATAATGCGCGATAACAAAGATCTCGGCCAGCAGATTGATCAAAGTGAACAAATGCAAATGAAGGGGCTTGTTGCTGAGTAAATAACGGATATAGCATCTCAATTAATGCTAAAAAATCAGCCACGGCTTTTTCAGCTAATGCGACCAATTGGGTTGAACTTAAATGGTATTTCTCAGGATGAGCGCCACGATTACCATGACCTCTCAACTTATGCAACAAGCGGGTTGTTCGTACGTTGATTAAGCGCTGTTTATTTAACTGCTCAATTCTGTCATATAGATTAGGGCCATCAAATGTAAGTTGCTGCATTTGACCAATTTGGTTGACCAACCAATGCGTCATACTGCGAATATGCAGTAATGCTTGAGTGGGCACATCACGCACATAACTTTTAGTTTCACTGTAATCAGCACCTAATCGCGCAGACAGCTGACTGACAAACTCCACATCACTACGCATTAACAACAACTCCTTATAAAAAAAGCGGCACCTAGGCCGCTTTTGTACCTAAGCTAATAACCCACTTAGGCATGATTTGATCTCACCACATTAAAGCTGTGGTTGACGGTTAACCATGTATAAGCGGAATAAAGCGACATTCACAAATAAACCAATAAATGCCATGACAACAGAGACTAAGTACTCTGCGGGTAAACCAGCTGGCTTAACTAATTCAACCAAACCGCCGCCAATCATAGATAACGGAATATATAACATTAATAATGTTAGTGTTTTAAAAGCAATGCCACCACCAGAGAAGGCAAAGCTGGCTTTAATAGCTTGCATTGGCGTTAAGCGTTCAGTGATGACCATAAAGTTAACATAAGCTAAGCGGGCAAATAGGTAAAAACTGATCACCAAACCAATTAACCAAAATGGACCAAACGCGGCAAATAAGAATACTGGAGCAAGAATCGCTAAACCTGAAAATACGCCAGCAATCAATAAAGGCGGAACAAAGGTTAAGCCTGTTTTAAATACTAAGCCAGTGGTCACTTGATGACCTTCTGAACGTAGTTGTAAAAATACGGTCAATACGGCGATAAGCAATGAAAAAGCCAATAACAGCGCCATCATTGCAGCCATATGAGGCGCACCAAATTGTGGATTTTGTGTTTCAGCAGCTTTGCTTAACTCCAATCCTAACCACATCTGTAGCCCAATCTGGATTAATAAAATTGGCATCGTTAGCACAGCAAGCTGAGCTAAGTGATTGCGGAAGAAGTGATAAGCTTCGGTCAAAATCGCTGACAATGACATGCGTCTTTCCAATAAATAAGTAAACAATGTTGTTGGGTCGCTAGAATACCGAAAAATTCAATTTTTTGCACAGCCAAATATCAATTCTGTCTTGCCTATCTTTTCAACCAAAATAAAAATAATGATAAATTTCACATAAATAAGGTAAAATGTGATCATAAACACATTTTTTAAGGTTGTAATGTCATGAAAAAATCTACATTAGTTGCTGCACTACTAAGCGCCACCGTAATGAGTCAATCAGCGCACGCTGGCTGGTTTGATGACTTTTTTAAGAGTGCTGACAATGATGCTCAACAAGCACAACAAAAAACAGAACAAGCTGCAAAAGATGCTCAAGCACAATTAGAGGCGGCGAAAGCGGCTGTAGAAAAAACTCAAGCTCAGGAACAACAAGCGGCAGCCAAAGTAGAAGCCACTAAAACCGCTGCTACAGAGCAAGGTACTAACCTAGTTAACGATGTCATGTCACAACTAAAATTAAATGAAAACCAAGCTCAAGGTGGTATTGGTAGCCTATTAAGTATCGCTCAAACAGCATTAGGTGATAGCAAATTTAAAGCGATTGAAGATAGCATTCCTGGAGCACAGCAACTCATGCAAGCTGCTCCTGCATTTGACACAAAATCAGGTTTAGGTGGATTAATTTCACAAGCTGCAGGTTCTACAGATTTAGGTAAAGGCCTACAAGGTAGTGCAATGCTTTACACTGCATTTGAAAAACTAGGTATCTCAAAAGATCTTGCTGCACCAATGATTAATATTGTGACTCAATACCTACAAACTAACGGCACTAACGGTGCTGCAGATTTATTAAAGCAAGGCTTAAGCAGCCTACTTTAATTCATGGTGATGCGATAAATATCAAACCGATATTTATCGCATTTTAATTTCAAGACAATAAAGACGACATCAGTATAAAGGAGCCTGATGGTTGAGGTATTTATGTTAGCTAAACTTAAAAAACTCTTTAGCTTTGAGCCTACATTGACGCCAGAGCAACAAACTCACCAATTAAATCTTGCTGCGGCGACCTTACTGATAGAGGTGGTTAATGCTGATGATGAAATTAGTATTGAAGAAAGCGAATTATTGCCGCAACTACTGCAAACCTCGCTCAATATTGATCATAATCAGGCACTTGAACTTATCGACGAAGCCAAGCAAACTCAGCGACAATCCACCTCATTATTTCAATTTACTGAACAAGTGAATGCCAACTTTAATCTGCAACAAAAACAGCAATTACTGCTGGCGATGTGGAAGTTAGCTTATGCAGATGGGCATCTATGCCAATATGAAGATCAGATCATTCGCCGCACTGCAGATTTACTCTATCTCAAGCACAGCGAATTGATCCAAATGCGCAATCAGGCGTTAAGCTAAGCTTTCGCTCTTGATTGCCACTTTACCACCAGCAAAATAAACAACATTAAGCAGCCGGAATAAAGCATATTGCTGCCTAACGCAATCGCCATTGCGATACAAAAGCCAATTGCTGCACTAATTAATAATTTATTTTGTTGTGGCAAAAGCTTAACTGCGGCGAGCATAGACATCGAATAAATAATGACAAATACGCCATTAGTCCATGCAATCAAATGCTCAAGTTGTTGGCCACCAATAAACGTCAGTACGATAATCACAGCCATTGCCGCTAAAATTGCAGTTAATGCACGCAATGGCACATTATGCTGGTTACGTTTTTCAAAATAACGTGGCAGCAAACCATTTTGGCTAAAACTCCATAATAAGCGTGAAGCACTTGCGGCATAAATATTCACAGTCGCTAAACCACTTGAAATCCCTAAAATACCAATCACTTCGGCACCATAACCACCAAACAGGTGATCAAAAGCACTGATCATGGCGACGCCATCTACGGTTGGTGTCCATAAAATCAGTAACGCACAACTGACATAAATAATGCCCACCAGCACGGTGCCCATCATCATTGCAGGGATCATATCTTTTTCAGGATTTTTGAAGTCATTGGCAAGATGGGTCATCGCTTCCACACCAAGAAAACTCCAAAAAGCAATACCAGCAGCGGTTAATACCAAAGGTAATTGCGCTGGCGCATGCTCACTTAATGGGATAAGACCCGCAGGTTCAATAGCTGCGCCGCCCATTAAGATCACGACCACAGAGACAATCGCTAAGGTTAAGCCAAACTGCAACTTAGCAGAGACTTGAATACCACGTAGGTTAAGTAGCCATAGCATGGCAATAACACCTAGTTCCATACTGACTTTCGCCCAGCCATGAACCGGCATTAATGCATTAACAAACTGAAAGGTCATTAAGATGGCGGCAGGAGCACCAAATGGCACCACAAACAAAAACAGTAAACCAACGGTACGACCAAGTACGCGCCCAAATGCCTTTTCAACAAAGTAAGCGGGGCCTGCCGCATGGGGCAATACACTGGCTAAGCGAGCAAATACCAGCGTCACTGGAATAATGGCTAACGTTAATGCTATCCACGCAAATAAAGCACCAATGCCCGCTTTTTCTACGGTAATTTGCGGCAAAATAAATACGCCGGTGCCCAATAAGGTGGTGGCCATTAATCCTGCACCTTGCCAACGGCCAATGGTGCCTGTTTCTACTGTCATTTGAATCTACTTAGGTCGCATAAAAAAGGCGCTGATTATATACTCAAATTAACTAAAATTGCTATTTCAAAGACTTTCAAGCTGCAGAAAAAGCATCACCACAAGCCCCTTATGCGTCCATCAATATTACGCACAATCAATGCCGTCCCATATTGCGCTGTTGACTACGGCGCGAGGCATAAACTTGTTCTAATTGAGTTGATAAATGTAAAATCTGCTCAGCTTGCGGTGCTTCACTGACCTGCGTGGCATAATGTTTCGCCAGCTGCATAATAATATGTTCAGCTTGTGAAAGGCTCTCAAGTTGAACCGCTTTTATAAATAGCAGATGAAAACAATCAAATAATACTGACACCAATAACGAGGGATTAATCTCTACCGTTTTAGCAAAACGGGGATCTTGTTCTTGATAGCTAATCGCCGCAATTAAGTTTGCCACCGTAATATGATTAGTCGCACCACTAAAATAGTGATGCACACTGTTATCTTTGACGATAAATAAGGCTAATTGATGAGCAAACTCAGCTTTTTGCCATTGCCCACCAAGGGCTCGAATAAAAGTCATATAACCCCTAGCGGTATAACTTTACCGTTTTAGGTATTACCGCAAACACGTGGCTTAATTGATTTAAATAATCCAAAGCTAATAACGCCAGACCGCGATAAAGGTCAGTTTCTGCATGGCTAATTGCCAGCGTTAAACAACGCGGCGCCCATGTCATCACATGTTGTTGTAATAACACATTAGTCAATTGCTTAAGCTGTTGATTATCTGGGTTTTCAGCTAATTCGCCCAAAATGCTATCAAGCACAGCAAACACCAAACTTAAATGATCAACAGGTTGGTTTTGTGGCCGCTCAACTTGGATCTGATTGGCTGCATAAAAGTCCATTAATGCTATCGTTGAGTCATCATTTAATATTTGTTGCTCACCTAAATAAACGCTGCCCCAAGGTGCGGCTTTAGGGTCGCCTGGGCCATAAAATAGTTGCCCATAATCAAGTTTAAGCTCAATCAGTTGATTGCTATGCCACTGAGCTAAATAGGCTGCTAGCGCCATTCGGCCTTCGCTATTTTCTTGTGTCTTGGTAAATTCAGGCCAAGATTGTGCCACTTGATTATCAATCAAGGCATTAACCAATTCGGTTTCGGGATAAGCAGCTAAACTGTGCTGCAAAATACGGGCAATGCCCTGTAACTCATAAAAATCGTACATACTGGATTCCGATATCACTACTTCAGTAAACACCCTAGTTTAGGTAAACTTAATGAAATAGAGATTAAAAAGAAAAGGCGCCCGAAAGCGCCTTTAATTTAACTATTTACACTTCGGCATTGTTAACAATTTCACCCTGACGATGAGCATGTTTATTGGCTTTAATAATTAAATTAGGTGCAGTGATTGATGCTGATGGCAAGGCGCTGATGTTAGCATCACCTTTACCATACTTAGCTTCTAAGTTTTCCATGGTATCGAAATCAAGCGCACGTAATGGGCATGATTCAACACAGATAGGCTTTTTACCTTCAGCAAGACGCTCATAACAACCATCACACTTAGTCATGATCTGACGTTCTTTGTCGATTTGTGGCGCATCGTATGGACAAGCTCGAGCACAGCTCTCACAACCAATACATAGCTCTTCTGCTACACGAACAATGCCATCTTCACGACGCTTATACATCGCGCCAACCGGACAAGCCTTCACACATACTGGGTTTGAGCAATGGTTACAGCCAATAGAAGCGTAATAAGCAAAAACATCTTGTTGATACACTTGCGTGTTAGGATCGACAGTCCAAGTACCACCCGTGTATTCATACACACGACGCCAGTTGATACCCACAGGTAAATCGCGCTGATCTTTACACGATACATGACACGCTTTACAACCTGTACACTTGCTGGTGTCTACATAAAAACCGTATTGAGTTTGGTTAGTCATTTATTAATACTCCATCAAGCCTTGATAATCTGTACACGGTTAGTATGTTGTGGGTTACCTTTAGCCACTGGGCTTGGTACATACTTAGTTAATGAGTTAATCGCGCCGCCCACATCAATCACATGACCTGAGCTACCTTTACGGCCAGCGGCATCTGCTAGATACCAAGCACCTTGACCTAATGCCGCAACACCAGGCGCCACACGCGGGGTCACACGTACTACGACTTCAACACTGCCGCGATCGTTAAACATCTCAACTTTATCGCCAGAGTTAACGCCATAATTAGCAGCATCAATTGGGTTTAACCAAACTGCATCTTCAACCGCTTCACGTAACCAAGGTACGTTGTGATAGCTTGAGTGCACTCGGCCTTTAGTGTGGAAACCTGCTAGCTGTAATGGATATTTTTCTTTACTGTCAGCATCTTCATAACCATCCCAAGTCACTGTGTACTGTGGAATAGCGGTGATAGCATCACCTTTGATCGTGCTATCGAAAGCCCAGTTTGCAGCTCGCCATGCAAGTTCAGTTGAATAGATTTCAATCTTGCCTGTTGGAGTATTTAATTTTTTACCACCACTGATAAAATCAGCTAATGCCACATGTTTCGCATCCATATTTTTACGGAAGAAACCGATCTTCTGTGCATCTACATATGTTGTAGGGAATGGAGGATTAACACCTTGGTTATTGCTCATCAGTTTTACTTTTTGATATTGCTCTTCTAACCAATCAGCTTCTGTTTTACCTTCAGTAAATTCATTGCCTAAGCCCATCTTTTCAGCAATTAAGGCACAAGCATCGTACATCGACTTACAATCACCAATTGGTGTAATCGCACTGCTCATCGCAGTGAAATAACCTAGTGAACCCGATGCATAACTGTCATCCGCAAGATCATTAGATTCTAACCAACTGGTATCAGGTAGAATAATATCGGCAAATTTAGCACCCGGCGTCATCCAGCAATCACAGCTGACAATCAGCTCGACACCAGAGGTATCACGTAGAATTTTAGCTGTGTTATTGATTTCAGCATGCTGGTTCAGTAATGAACTGTCACTTGCTGAAATAATCACTTTAATATTGGCACCTAATGGCGTATCAAGATCTTTTGTGCCTTGTACCCCATGGGTGCGCGCCGTCATATTGACGCCATTGTGAATCGCTTCAGACCAAGTAAAGAATGAGATAGCTTCTTTAATAGGGTTAGTACCTGTTGGAATACCACCAGCAGACATACCCGTTTGATATGGTAATTCACCATTAGAAGTACCCATACGACCTAATTTACCCGTCAATATAGATAGCATATATAGCGCGCGCATATTTTGCTCGCCGTTGGCTTGGCGGTTAACACCCGCGCCGACCAAAATGAATGGCGCTTTAGCCGTCATTAAATCTGCTGCAATCATGCGAATATTAGTAGCACTAATACCACAGATTTTTTCAGCCCACTCAGGTGTACGTGCTTGAGTAAAAATACCACGTCCCAAGATGTAATCTTGGTAGTTATCTTTAGCATTCATATGCAATGCATACTCTTGCTCTTTTGTATCATTACTTTTAGCAAATATTGCCTTTTGCGTTTCAATTGAAGCCGCATCAAAACCAACACAGTGCTTTTGAATAAATGGCAAAGATTGAGTGGCAAACTGTGACGAGTTAATCATTTCATAAGCTACAGCTTCAGCAAATGCCGCATCAGTACCAGGGCGAATGGCTAACCAAGCAGTTTCTTTACCCGCCATAGAATCAGTATAACGCGGGTCGATCATCATCACTTTTAAAGCATGATTATTTTGCTTTAATGCCTGAAGATAATCATAGCCCTCACCCGAACCACTTTGACGGATCTCACTTGGGTTATAACCAATACCCAAGAAGTAATCACTGTCCTTCATAGTAATGATTGATGAACCATCAGTACTACCCGTACCAAAGGTATGCTTAGCAGCTTCCATTTGCTGTGCCCATGAGTAGTTACCATAAGCATTTAAACAACCACCGCTTAAATTTAATAAGCGGTTAAAACAGGCATTTGAAGCAAAACCATAGTAAGCGCCAGAACCATAACTACGGAACACTGAACGACGATCGGTCACTTCACCTAATTTATCCGCAATGACTTGCGCCGCTTCATCCCAAGAGATCGGCACAAATTTACCTTCGCCACGCTCACCAACACGCTTCATTGGCGACTTTAGACGGTCAACTGCGTAGGTACGTTGCTTTAATGAGCGGCCACGAGCACAAGCACGTACTTGATGATTACCATACTCATCATCAGTTTCATGATCAGTCTCGACACGGGTAATCACACCATCACGGCTAAACACTTTAACTGGGCAGTTTGAACCACAGTTTACTAAACATGATGACCAATTTTGTACTTCATCACTGGTTACTGGTGGTTGTGGTGGTAGCACTTCAGCATCTTTTGAACTTGAGTTACAACCAGTCACCGTCGCGGCGCAGCTTAGTGCTGCACTCATTTTTAGGAAACTTCTGCGTTCCATTATTTCTTCCTCATACAAATAGCAATTGTGACCAGCATTACTGCAACTGGTAGCTAAACGACAACATCACTTGATGCGCGTTATAGTTATGATTAAATTGGCCTAATGTCACTAAACCTGGAATGTGTGCAATTTCAACCTTGGCAGGATCAGTGTCGTAATAGCGCTCATATTGATAAGCTAACTTCACTGCAAATTGGCTTGATACTTGATAATCTGCGTATAAATTAACGCTATGGCTATAGCTGTAGTAGTCACCATAATCGGCGCTAAGACCAAAATAGGTGTCAGCGTCACTGGCAGAATTAGCAAACAAGTAATCAGCACCTAATGTCAGCTTATCTTGCAATAAACCGCCATAACTTAAACCTGCACCTAGGTTGATAAATTCATCATTGATATCAGTAAACCAATCAGGCTTTATCGCTGACTGACTCCCCGCTTGTGCTGACTTAATCCACTGCTGACCAGCAAAACCATAAGCGTTAACTTGCTCGCTTAGCTGCAGGCTCACATTCAAGTCATAGCCTACATCGGTCGATGATTTAAGACCGATTTGGGTCGCGTCATATTCGTCATCAGCGTAATAGCTATTTAAGTCAACAGCTAACCATGACAATGGACTGTAATTAATTCGCATACCCACTTCAGCGCGATTACGATCGGCTAAATAGAATTTACGCAGTAATGGGTTTTCTTCTGCTGAGGTCACTTCATTGGCGTTAAAGCGAGAACCGCCACGCATGCCATAAGCCGCCTCTAAATTAATCGTGACATCATCAATCGCACGAATCGCTAACTTACTCCATAACTTATCGTCATGGGTTTGCTCACGCTGACCATAATTACGGTCAACCATCTTGCGCTCATAACCCGCTTGTAGGCGATAACCCTGCATTAAACGGTAACTGGCATTCACTTTTACCGTAGTACGGTCGATATCTAATGGTAGATTTTGCTTAAACGCACCTGATAGGTTGTTATAGCTATACTGCATAAAATCGAACTGTGAGCCCTTGTTGTCACGCTGACTGTAATCAACACTACCGCCTAAGCGCAGACGATTACTGAGCATACTGCTCATGCCGTAATACATATCCAAAGTATCAACTTGCCCATCCCAGTTCTGGATTGGACTATTACTAACAGTGACTAAGTCATCATCTTGGATCATGCGGCCTACGACCACACGACCATTCATCACGGTCGCGTTGAGTCGATACTGGCCAGAAAACGCCACTTGATGTGCTTCGTTATCAGGGGTGGCACTGTAAGCATCATAGGCATACGGTAAGCTCACAGAATCAATATTATTACGGTAAAGACTACCGTTATATTGCATATCAGCCAGCCAGTTAGCACCGCTAAATGACATGCCAAGATTCATGTTGTCAGTGGTTGAATCAATCGGTAAACCAAAGGCGATTGGCTTTTGCACAAACATCACTGCTTCACGGTTACCCGTTTTATCTTGACGCTGATAACTGGCATAAGCATCGTAAAAACTGCCTTGATATTCAGCCGCTAAGCCTAAGATTTCGCGCTGCTTTAATAGGTCAAACTGGTAATATTGTGGCGCTGACACAGGCGTTAACATGCCATCTTGATACCAATATTGACTACGAGCATCATCAGCTTGGTAACGGGTCAATAGTTGGTAATCCAAGGCTAATTCAAATACACCCGCTTTTTCACCAGTAAGCGTAATAAAACTATTATCTAAACCGACTTGGTGAGCTTGCATTGCTGCTTGGTAACCCGCTTTGTTCTGATAATGAACATCGCCGCTTACGCTACTTGCTAAGCCATCTTTATCGGTACCAAACGCATTGCCAGCATGAATATCATTTTGCTCAAGGTAGTGCGCAGTGGCACTCACTTGGCCTTGATATCCCTCGTTGACTACGCAGCGCTTACATTGATAAGCACCCTCTTTGATTTTACTGGTATTGGCATTTGCCACTGAAAAATCCATCGCCATTGCATTGCCTGACAACGCTAACAGAGACAAGGTAATCAGGTTGAGTGAAAATCGCATCGTCTTGCTCCTTATTAACGCTGCAGAGAACTGCCAGCTGGATGATTAGAACCATGAATTTGGTTATGACAGTTCAGACAGCTCTTACCTGCACCAAAAGCATTTTGACCACCTTGAGCAACCACTCGACCAGCATGACCATCATCAATATGACATTGCTGACATAGCTGTGGTGCACGGCTATTCAATAGGTCTTCATTAACACTGCCATGTGGGTTATGACACGCACTACAATCTTCAGTCACTGGCGCATGTTCCCATAAGAATGGGCCGCGCTTTTCAGCGTGACAGCTATAACAGGTGTCATTTAGGCTTGGCTTAACTAAGGCGCTTTCGCTCATCGAACCATGAGGATTATGACAGTCGATACACGTCATCTCATTCCACTTCATCGGGTGAGCAGAACGTTTATTCATATCGGCTTTTTCGCGGGTATGACAGCTCGTACAAGTGTCATTAACGGTAAGTCGGTCTAGGGCTGGGTCTTTAGCGGCATGCACTTGGTGACAATCAGCACAGCTGATATCTGCTAAATTATGGCTGCTGTTATGCCATGCCATTTGCTCGGTATCATTATGACAACCTTGGCACACACTGTTTTGCGCAGAAACGCTTAACTTACTGTCCTCACCAAAGCTAATCATCGGCTCTTTACCACCACGATTATGCTTGCCCATAGGGCCGTGACAGGCTTCGCACTGCAATCCTGCCATTGGTGATTCAGAATGAGACATATTGCCGTGAACGCCATCAAAGATAGCCATCACTTGCTCACTTTTTTTATGACACATCAAACAAGTATCTGCACCTTTTGGAGAATACAGACCTTGTTCGAACTTTTTGGTGAGTTGCTGCTCTAATTGATCAGAGCTTAGCTTATCCCATGGCGTTGCTTGAGCTGTAACACAAAATAGTGCGATAACACCACAACATAACTTGGTAAAAAGTCGCTGCATTATAAATTGGGCCTTATTATTGTTATTTATAATTGCCTCAAAATGACATCAAGAGGTATGTATAAATAACGAGTAATTTACTAAGACCACATTTTAATTATTAAGCACAATTTTATATAAATAGAGTTGGCTATATTCTAATTAATATGGGAGTAAGCTTACATATTAATTATATTTCGTGAATAATGTCTCACAGTTGCAATAATAGTTATCATTTACAGAATAACGTTAAACACCTGATTTTTATTTATTATTAGTTTATGCTAATTTATATTTTATTAATGGTTTATCTGTTTTAAATTTCCAAATAGCCAAATATAGTATTCTCCAGTTTGCAAAATACAATCTAGATCATATTTTATAAATATAATGCCAACAGGTTTATATACAGGTGTCTACTTTTGGTTATTTATCGCACTGCTATATTTGCTGTAAAACATTCTGACTGATAAAACGACGTACTTCCGTTAATAATAAGGGGGGAATCACCTGCTTTTTATCTTTGCGATATAACAAACTATATTGTGCTAATGGTGTAGTTTCATGCAACCTTGCGAACTGTGAGAACGGCAACATATCGGCTTGAATACCTGTAATACCATCCATAAACTCAGCTGCACATTTGGCGCCAACAAACGTGATGGTATCTGAACACCTAACTCGCTCAATCACTGCAGCTAAGCTATGACTACGGTAGGTCACTTGCAAATCTAACTGTTGTTGTTCACAAAAACGCTCTAATGGGTCTTTATCGTCATTAAAGCCTGCGACTTCAGTCACCATAAATGGATATTGAGCAATATACTCTAATGCCATATCTGTCTCCCAAATAGGGTGACCTTCACGTGCAACCATGTAAACCGCTTGTCCAGCACCTAACAACTCAGATTCAAGCAAACCTATGGTTGATTTAGGGCATTCGGTATAAGTACTACAATCTCGATGTGTTAATGCAATACAAACTGTACCTTGGATCACTTCTTCACAAATAGCACGGCGACTTGGCTTGATAGTGAATGACACTTTTTCAGGAATATTGGCCAACTTCTGTTGCAAATGCTCTGCTAAACCAACTGAAAAAGTTGGAGGAACAGCAATAATGCACTCTTTTTCTACAGGGATATGGGTATTGAGTTTCTCGACACATTCAAAAGTTTCGACTAACTGACAGATATAAGGATAAAGTAATTTAGCTTTTTCAGTTGCAAGAAAACCTGTCTTCTTACGGATAAATAAAGTATCTGAATATATATCACGTAATTCTGATAAATAACGACTTACTTTAGATTGCGATATGCCATGCATTTCTGCAGCTAATCTTGCGCTACCTGTTTCAAATACGGATTTAAAAACGAATAATGACCTTATCTCTAAATTCAACATCTTGACACCTATTATTGTTATTCTGACCAACGATTTAATAGGTTTAATATCATGCAAACTATTGTTTAACTAATGATAAATAGATTTTATAAATTAAAATTTCTAAAAATGAGATTCATCTATTTCTTAATTGCAATTATTGCATATCTTCACAGATAGATATCACAAAACTTCTTTTCAATGTTAAACGCAACTAAAATGTCGCCTATGCGATCAAAGCAATAATGCTCATACCAATAAAAATATTGCTTCAAGCCATCATATTCATATTTTCCAACTATTCCCTGCAAGGTCCGTACTCAATTCATCAGGTACGGGCCTTATTCTTTGGTCATTTTTTAGCAAGTTCACCATTTTCAAGACTATTTTTATCTCTAAAAATATAAAAATATGCTGAATTTAGCTAAATTGTATAAGTTTCTTTGTATAATCAGGCCATATATCACTTTAGGTATCATCTTCATGCAATCACACCAGCTAGCAAAACTCAATTTACTTTGGGGCAGTTTGATATTAGAAGAGTTGGCGCGCTTGGGCGTACAACATATCTGTATGGCCCCCGGTTCACGCTCAACTCCGCTTACGCTGGCTGCGGCAAAACAAGATAAACTAAAGCAACATATTCATTTTGATGAACGTGGTTTAGGTTTTTTAGCGTTAGGACTGGCAAAATCAAGCCGGGCGCCAGTAGCAATTATTACCACCTCAGGCACCGCAGTGGCTAACCTTTATCCTGCGATTGTAGAAGCATGGTTAACCAAGGTGCCATTAATTGTATTATCTGGCGATCGTCCTCCTGAGCTAATTGACTGTGGTGCCAATCAGGCTATTATCCAGCCAGGCATTTTTATGCATTACGCGAAGCAGATAAACCTGCCAACACCTGATACTCAAATCGCACCACAAGCGTTACTTAGTCAAATCGATATTGCAGTCACCAATCAACAACAACCACTGCATATTAACTGCATGTATCGTGAGCCACTTTATCCAGCAGAGATTAGCCAACTAAATATTATGGCTGAGTTTACTGATTACCTATTTGAAATAAAGCAATGGCAATATCACAACCATCCTTACCTACAAGTTGCCCATCATCATCTAAAAGCCTTACCGAATGCAGCTCAGTTAGCTCAGTTTAGCCAAGCTAAAGGGGTGATAGTGGCTGGCACATTAAGTCCAGAGCAATCACCACAAGAACTGATCGATTTGGCTGATATTTTAGGTTGGCCATTACTAACCGACGCTCAATGTCAGTTACGCCAACATCCACAAGCGATCAATCATATTGATCAATTACTGCACCAGCCACAGGTTAAAGCGATATTGGCAGAAGCTGAGCATGTATTAGTGATTGGTGGTCGATTACTGTCAAAACGCTTAATCAGTTATCTTGAGCAGCACAAATGGCGCAGTTACTGGCAAGTATTGCCACAACAAGAACGATTAGACCAAAGTAACAGCGCTAAACAGTTATTTTTAGGCACCGCTGCCGATATTGCCAACCTGCCATGGCCAAGCAGCAACTTTGCCGATTGGGCGCAAAACCTAACTGAGTTGAATCAGCAATTAGAGCAATTCTTTATTCAACATATTGATGATGGTGAATTTGGTGAAGCCAAAATTATTCGCGCGATCACCAGCCAACAAACAAACCTTAATCAGCTTTTTATTGGCAATAGCTTACCCGTACGTTTATTCGATATGTTTGCGCCAATTAAGCAACACACGGCTTGTACTTATACTAACCGTGGTGCATCAGGTATTGATGGCCTACTGGCAACCGCCTGTGGCGTTGCTGCCGATAAGATGACGCCAACGACCTTGATTATTGGTGATATTTCGCAACTACATGATCTTAATTCATTTGCGATCGCCAGTAAGCTACAAAGTCCAATGGTTATTGTGATTTTAAATAACGATGGCGGTAATATTTTTAACTTATTACCCGTGCCATCAGAGCAAGTGAGGCAAGATTATTATCGCTTAAGCCATGGCTTAGAATTTGGCTACGCCGCAGCGATGTTCAACTTGCCTTATAATCGAGTAGAGTCAATTGAAGACTTTAATGACGCTTACCAAGAAGCCATCTCATATGAGGGTTGTAGCGTTATCGAAGTCATTGTGGCACCACAACAATCTAGCACCCAAATAGCGAATATAGCGCAATGGATAAAGCAGGCTTAAATATCACATTTGCAGGTTATCCCAATAACGAGCCATTAGTTTTACTACATGGCTTTTTAGGGGATCATCATGATTGGCAAACGGTTATCACAGCACTCTCAAGTCGTTTTTTTTGCATTATTCCTGACTTGCCTGGCCATGGTGACAGCGCTCACATCAACATTAGCAACCCAGGTTTTAGCGACTGTTGCCAATTAATTGATAGCGCACTTAGTGCACTTAATATTGAGCATTACCACCTGCTCGGATATTCATTAGGTGGCCGTTTAGCCTTACATATGGCGCAGCGAGTTCCTGCTAAATTACTCAGCCTCACCCTTGAATCATGTCATCCAGGGCTCACCTCAGTAGATGAGCAACAACAACGTTGGCAGAATGATAGCGTATGGGCAGATAGACTAGCACTGCTGCCAATACGGCAGTTTTTGGATTTATGGTATCAACAAGGCGTATTTGCCGGACTCAGTGCCCAACAACGGCAGCAATTAATCGATAAACGCGCTCATAATAATCCACTTTCACTGGCTAATTGCTATCAGGCCACCTCGCTCGCCAAACAACAAAACTTATGGACTATACCGCAACAACTCAATTGTGAATGCCATTATATTTTAGGCGAAAACGATAAAAAATTTAGTCAGTTAGCCCAAACATGGCAACAAACTGGCGCACCACTCAAATTGCATCATATCGCCAATGCAGGCCATAACGTTCACCTTGCCCAGCCACAAGCTTTTAGTCAGGTAGTTCTCGCATTATGATTATTACATCAGTTGTATTACACCGTTTTGATATCGCACTATCGCGGCAGCTACCAGTAGCAAGTCAGCGGATTAACCGCCGCCATGGTTTAGTCTTAACCGCGACCACTCAAACCAATCAAGCTTCAGTTGAAGTTAGCCCGCTTTCAGGTACTGATATACATGGGGAGCCGCTGCAAGGTTTCAGCCGCGAATCACTCGCACAATGCCAGCAACAATTAACCCAATTTATAGCGACATTGGTTGGCCAACCCATCGAGGTACTCAATCAATTAAGTCAGCAAACTGACTTGCCAGCAGTCGCTTATGGTTTAAGTCTATTAGCCGCTAAATTGCAACAACAGCTGCCAGTGCATCAGCCAAACTGGACAAAAGTACCGCTGCTTTACCGCAATCAAGACGAAGCAATCACTGACTTTCAAACTCGAATTGCCCAGCTTGATGACAGTATTAACATTGCCAAAGTGAAAGTCGCCCAAGCTGATTTAGCGCAAGAATTACAACTCATCCATCAAATCTGGCCATTAAGCCACAACTCAAATTAAAGCTAGATGCCAACCAAGGGTTTACCTTAGAACAGGCCATAGAATTTGGCAGTTGCCTTGATGCAGACAAGATCATCTATATTGAAGAACCGTGTCAAAAGCCGGCCGATAACGTCACCTTTTATCAAGCGACCAGTATGCCTTATGCGTTAGATGAAACCCTTAATGACACCGACTATCGGTACCAATACCAAGCAGGTTTGAACGCTTTAGTGCTTAAACCTATGATTATTGGTGATATTGCTAAACTACAACAGCTGGTTGAACAGGCAAATGAAGATGGCGTGAGTAGCGTATTAAGCTCAAGCCTAGAATCAAGCTTAGGTATTAATGATATCTGTACGTTAGCTGCAGCAATTACGCCAATGCAAGCACCGGGTGTCGATACGCTAGCCGCTTTTAGCCAAGACATATTAATCAGTAATGGCCAACGCCCTTGCTTAAATCTGGATCAACTTACGTTAATTTGTCGCTATGAATAACAACAAACAACTGATCTGCTCACCATTAACCTATATTGCTCAGCAGCAGCCACAGCAGATAGCCATTATTGAAGCTGAGCGCTCACTGACCTATCAGCAACTACAGCAGCAAGTCTCTAATCTGGCTGGGCAGCTGCAAAACCACGGTTTGCAAATCGGTGATAAAGTTGCCTGTGTTAGCAATAATTCGAGCATGATGATCATGCTTTATTTGGCCTGTGTGGAAACTGGCACTATTTTTTGCCCGATTAATCCTAAATTTCCTCAATCTCAAATAGAGCAATTATTACAGGCTTTTAATATTCACTATTACCTTGCAAATGATAGTGTTAATTACACAATAGCCAAGCCATTACACTGTGAACCGCAGTTAATGACCACTTACACCAAGGTCAATTTTAACGCCCTAACGGCCTGTAATATCATTTTAACCTCAGGCAGCAGCGGCACCCCAAAAGCAGCCGTGCATAGCTTTAATAATCATTATCAAAGTGCTTTAGGTTCAGCCACGTTAATTAACATTGAAGAACAAGATAACTGGTTACTATCACTGCCATTATTCCATATTGGTGGCTTAGCGATTGTGAATCGTTGTTTATTGGCAGGTGCAACCATCACCATTGAAGATAAACAACAAACGCTAGCACAACAGATAACTCAACATCACATTAGCCATCTATCATTAGTATCAACCCAACTTGTGCGTCTACTCAAACAAGACCCGCATTGTTTAGCCCAAATTAAAGTACTGCTACTGGGTGGCGGTGCGATCAATGCCCATGCACTACAGCAACTGTCGCAGCTAAACGTCAATGCGTTTACCAGTTATGGGATGACGGAAATGAGCTCTCAAATCAGTACTGGTCACGCCAATAGTGCGGGGTTATGTGGTCAGGTATTACCACAGCGTCAGTTAATGATTAAAGATGAGCTGATTTATGTGCGTGGTGAAACCCTGTTCTTAGGCTATTTAAAGCAAGACCAATTACAGCTTGAACTTGATCAAGATGGCTGGTTTTGTACCCAAGACCGCGGTTTGTGGCAAGATGGTCAGCTTAAAATACTTGGCCGTGCCGATAATATGTTTATTTGTGGTGGTGAGAATATTCAGCCTGAAGAAATAGAAGCCGCACTAAAACAACATCCGTTAATTAGTGAAGCTATTGTGTATCCAATTGCAGATGAAGAATTTGGTTTATTACCCCATGCCACTATTCAATATAAAGATACTGATAGCTCACTGACCCAAGCAGAGTTAGATCAGTTTTTAACAACTAAAATAGCCCGCTTTAAACGACCAAGACAGTACCATAACTGGCCTAAGCAACTTGCCAGTACAGGTTTGAAAATACAGCGCAAACAGGTTATTGCGGCGGTCACCGCCTAATATATAATAGCAAAAGACCTGCACTCGGCAGGTCTTATTCGCAGTGGTCAATCTAATATTAAATTAGATTTCCATACAGGCTTTTAGCTTATTCATCGCATTTTTTTCGAGCTGGCGAATACGCTCTGCTGAAACTTGATATTCTGCAGCTAATTCTTGCAAGGTGGTTTTATCTTCATCTAACCAACGTGCTTGTAAGATATGCTGACTACGTTCATCTAAGGTCTTAATTGCCGCAAATAAACGTGCTTGGGCATCATTTTCCCAGTTGTCTTGCTCAATCTGACTGGCTAAGTCTGAAGATTGATCTTCTAGATAAAATGACGGTGAATAAGTGTCTTCATCATCGTTATCACTGGCTAAATCGAATGCAGGATCTTGCGCCGCCATACGTGACTCCATTTCAGTCACATCAGCTTTAGAAACGCCAAGATTCTCAGCAACCATGCTAACTTCTTCGTCGCTAAACCAACCTAAACGGGTTTTAGCTTTACGAAGATTAAAAAACAATTTGCGTTGTGCTTTAGTGGTCGCCACTTTCACAATACGCCAGTTTTTCAACACGTACTCATGGATTTCAGCTTTGATCCAATGTACCGCAAAAGAGACCAAGCGGACGCCTACATCAGGGTCAAAACGCTTAACCGCTTTCATCAAGCCGATATTTCCCTCTTGGATTAAATCAGCTTGTGGTAAACCATAACCAGAATAACCTTTTGCCACATGCACAACAAAGCGCAGGTGCGACATAATAAGTTGTTTTGCAGCCTGTAGATCGCCAGTGGTCTGCAAACGTTTAGCCAGCTCGTACTCTTGATCGGCTTCCAGCATTTTCATGCTGTTTACTGATCGTACATAAGCCTCAAGGCTAGCACTACCACGAGGTACAGCTAAAGCCATTGATTGCGTTTGTTCAGTCATTTACGCTCCTACATAACCAATTACTATTGAGGATTTGTTGCATTTGCACAACAAATTCGCTGACGAACTATCAACGATTGGACAAAATATGTCAACCTTCAAAGTTTCAAGACCTGCTATTTTGTACTGAAAATATGACAAAGCAAGTAAAAATTAATTCATTTTTAATTAGGTTCAATACGCTTCAAATGCTGTTTCACTGACAAATATGACCCTAACCAGCCTAAGAAAGAGGCGACTACGACGAGTTCAATTAAGTCAGCCAGTCCTAATCCCGATAAGTTAAATTGACTGCCATACAAATTAAGTAAATTAACTAAAGCGCCCTCTAAAAAGAACACCATAATATTAACTATAAGCCATGCCAAAATACCGCCAATCACGCCATACCACATGCCAGTATAAAGAAATGGTCGTTGGATAAAAGATTCTGTTGCACCAACGAGTTTCATCACCTCTATTTCACTGCGACGATTCATAATGGCTAAACGGATTGTGTTACCAATCACCAATACCACTGCTAATATTAATAAACTTGCCACAGCAAATACGGTGCGTTCAAGTAAATTAACAATGGCTTGTAGGCGCTCTAACCATTCAACATCTAACTTACCAAAGCTCACTTCTGGTTGCTGCTCGAGCTTTTGCAATAAGGCACGTGCACCAGCAGGACTAGAAAACTCAGCACTTGGGGTAACTGTAATGACCGCAGGCAATGGATTACTGTCTAAATAATCTAATGCCTCACCAAAACCAGATAGCTTTTTAAACTCAGTTAAAGCTTGTTCGCGATCAATATAATGCACCCCATTCACTTCAGGGAAAGCCTTAACCCGCGCTAATAAACTTTGAATCGCTTGATCAGTTTGATCTTGTTTAACAAATAATGAAATTTCAGCTGCGCTGTCCCAAGACTGTACAATCTCTTGTGCATTCTTCACTAATACTTGCATTGCTGCAGGTAAGCTAAGACTCACGCCCAGCACCGCCATCGTCATAATTGACGAAATAGGATTACGCCATAACTCGCCTAAGCTAGCCATTGATTGCTGAATATGGCGCATAAAAAACATCACTATGCGACCTGACAGAGGTAATTTACTGCGATTGATTTGAGGAGTTATGCTCATAAATCCATTAACCTAGTTAATCTAAAAAACTTTCAGCATCTAATTCCATTGCACCATGAATACGCCCTTGCTTTAACGTCAAAGTGCGGTATTTCATTCGTGCAATCAAACCAAGATCGTGAGTAGCAATCAATACTGTTGTACCTGAATCATTAAAGGTTTCAAATAAACGTAAAATATCCATTGAAAGCTTTGGATCTAAGTTACCTGTAGGTTCATCGGCAAGCAATAACAGTGGCTTATTGACGATAGCCCTAGCGATACCAACACGTTGTTGTTCACCACCAGAAAGCATAATAGGGTTATGACGTTCTTTGCCGTATAACCCCACCATATCTAGCGCGGCAGCAACACGCTTACGGATCTCACCATGAGAAAAGCCTTCAATCACTAAAGGTAAAGCAACGTTATCAAATACACTGCGATCCATTAATAGATGATGGTTTTGAAAAATCATGCCGATATCACGACGCAAATATGGCACCTGCTTGGGCTTAACCTGAGCAATATTATGACCATTAATAGAAACTGTGCCGGTTGTTGCACGTTCAATAACAGTCATCAATTTGAGCAGAGTACTTTTACCTGCACCTGAATGGCCGGTTAAAAACGCCATCTCACCCTTTTGGATATGAAAACTCACATCCGATAACGCCTTTTGGCCACCAGAGTAAATTTTACTTACCTGCTCAAATTTGATCATAACTTAGTTGCTCGTTTTGTCTTGGGTAAACAATGCATCAATAAAGTCTTTTGCGTCAAAGGTACGTAAATCATCAATTTGCTCACCAACACCAATATAACGAATAGGGATATTGAATTTATCAGCAATCGCGAAAATCACGCCGCCTTTAGCTGTACCATCTAGTTTACTGATACAAATACCTGTTACCCCAACAGCTTGTTGGAATAATTGTGCTTGGCTAATGGCGTTTTGCCCCGTGCTCGCATCTAGCGTCAACATCACCTCATGTGGTGCATCAACATCCAGCTTTTTCATCACGCGGACAACTTTCTTTAGCTCTTCCATTAGATGCGATTTATTTTGCAAACGACCCGCAGTATCAGCAATTAATACGTCAACATTACGTGCTTTTGCAGCCTGCAGGGCATCAAATAACACTGATGCACTATCTGCGCCAGTATGTTGTGCAATCACAGGAATATCATTGCGCTGACCCCAAACTTGTAGCTGTTCTACTGCAGCGGCGCGGAAAGTATCACCAGCAGCTAACATCACAGTCTTACCTTCACGTTGGTATTGTTTCGCCAGTTTACCAATAGTGGTTGTTTTACCTACGCCGTTAACACCCACCATTAAGATAACAAATGGACCATTCGCATTTTCAGGGACTAATGGCACACTCACTGGTTCAAGCATCTGTTGCATCTCTTCACGCATTAAATCGTAAAGTACTTCAGCATCTTTAAGTTGTTTACGTGAAGCATGATCCGTCAAGCTAGCAATTAATTTAGTGGTTGTTTCAACACCCACATCAGCAATTAATAATTGTTCTTCTAGCTCTTCAAACAGATCATCATCAATCTTTTTACCGCGGAATAAGCTAATAAAACCACTACCAATATTTTCACTGGTACGCATTAAGCCACGCTTTAAGCGAGCAAAGAAACCTTCTTTAGCCGGTTTTGCTTGTGGTTCAGGTTGAGACTCTTCTTTAACTTGTACTTCAGCTTCAGCCGCTAATCGAGCCTCTTCTTCAGCCTGAGCTTTCGCCGCAGCCTCAGCCGCTAATCGAGCTTCCTCTTCAGCCTTGGCTTTCGCCGCAGCCTCAGCAGCTAATCGAGCTTCTTCTTCAGCCTTGGCTTTCGCCGCAGCCTCAGCAGCTAATCGAGCTTCCTCTTCAGCCTTGGCTTGTGCAGCTGCTTCTGCATCAATTCGCTTTAATTCTTCTTTGGCTGCTAATTCCGCAACGATTCGAGCACGTTCTTCCGCTTCTGCTTTGGCAGCTTGCTCTGCTTCAATTCGTTTTTGATCTTCTTTAGCAGCTAACTCTGCAACGATGCGTGCTCGCTCTTCAGCTTCGGCTTTCGCAGTTACTTCAGCCTCTATACGTGCTAGCTCCTGCTGTGCAGCTTGCTCCGCAAGGATCCGAGCCTGTTCTTCGGCTTCAATTTGTGCCTGTGCTGCCGCAGCAATTCTTTGACGCTCAAGTTCCGCCGCTTGTGCTGCGATAGCTTGCGCTTCTTGTTCAGCCTTGGCTTTTTC
>NZ_BALM01000021.1 GCF_000614975.1 Shewanella marina JCM 15074 | reverse complement strand
AGGCATAGATTAATGCGAATCAGCTCATTATTTTAAACATTCACTTTCATTTTAAACCTTCAGTTAAAAATCCCCTGCCCCTAACCAGTTAATCTTGTTTGCTCCATGTTTAATAACACACACCTGATAATCATAGGGTTATTTGATAATTATTCAGATTAAACAATAAATTAGATTAGCAAAGCAATATTTGCATTAGTACTTTGCGTAACCTAGCATCCAAGAATATTCTTATAAAGTGAGCACAAAGAGATGGATACTCATAAAATAACAATCAGCCTAGCCGTTATTAGCCTATTAAGCACATTTTCAGCCACAGCAACCAGTAACGCTGCCATAAGTCAGTCTTATATTGCAGTCGGCGGCCAACATAGCAAAATCTCGGCAAATGGCATGCAAACTTATTTTGGCGAGCTATATAACAATGATGTCAATAAAGATCTCCATGGTTATTATATTGATGCTAAATGGCACATAAATCAGCAGTTTTTTGTTAGAGTCAATCATGACTATAGTACTCGTATGTCAACCGACTTAAGCCAGTACTTTTACGCTGCGGGCTATAACCTTGCCGTGACATCAAATCTGCACTGGTTTAATGCCGTTGGTTATGCCAATTACAAAGCTGACCGCACCACTTCTTCTGGCGGACATCGAAAAAATGATAATGGTGGCGTAGCACTAGAAACAGGTCTTACGTTTGCTGTGACAACTTGGTTGCAAACTCAGCCAAGTTATCGCTATGCAGATTACCCTAATGGCGGCCAACATCAATTTAATCTTAATAATCAAATATTATTCGGCCAACATTCTGCGTTAGAGCTTAATTTGGGTTATCGTGACTGGCATACATTAGCAGAAACTAACTATCAGGTAGGTTATCGTTATCGTTTTTAAAATACTAATCAGCCCCAATACGGGGCTGATTAAATGGTTCCGATTATCCCGTTTTTATTTGTTGTAAGTATTGGTATATTTCATCTTTGAGGACCACTCTTTCTGATTTCAACTGCATAAAATTTTCATCAGTTGTGGGCACATTTGAGACTTCAAGGCCTCTTATCGTATGATCAAGTTGATGATAACGCTTGGCTTTTTGAGCAAAAGCTTCATCATTTTGCTTTAAGTGTTCAATTAACTCTGCATCTTCTGGAAATTCCAATACCAGTAAATGATTCTCTCCTAACATAATCACCCCTTCAGTTATAAATGAAAGTCGATAGATAGCAAAACTATCATCATTAATCGCAACCAAGCTTCAATTAATAAAAGTTGATTTTAATGTCACCAACTTAAGCCTAGTCGAATATTGACTTAATGTAGCCATACAACTTGAAGTTTTAGGAGTGTTAATTTGTGATATAAAAAAAGCCAGTCGCATGCGACTGGCTTTTTTCGAAAATGACTAACTACTTATTGAGTTTAATATTGTCATCACGGGTTTCTAATCGTAACGCACTAATAATGGCTAAAAAGCTCGCTAATAAGAAACTTAATCCCCAGATAATATAAAGCATATTGTCAGTCCTTAATAAAGAGATGTGGTGTTAGATTCAACAAACTTGCTATCGATACGGCCAAACATCTTGTAGTAACCCCACAATGTATAAGCAAGTACGATAGGAACAAAGATTGCTGCAGCAACAGTCATCACTTCTAAAGTGAATTTACTTGCTGTGGCATCCCACATAGTCAAACTCACATTTGGATCGATTGATGATGGCATCACAAATGGGAACATCATCACACCACAAGTCACAATCACACCTAGCACGGTAAGTGAGCTAAATAGGAAAGCAAAACCGCTACGGTTAAACTTACTCATTAACATCACCAATACTGGGCCGGCTAATGCAAGTAATGGGAAGATTTGAGTCACTGGATACTTATCAAAGTTAACCATCCAAGCACCCGCTTCAACGACCACTTTCTTAACCATTGGATTAGATGGTGCATTATGGTCAATTACAGATGCTAATGCATAACCATCAATCCCCATATATAACCAAGCACCAGCAATCACAAACAGTGCTAACACTATAAATGCAAATACAAGTGAGTATTTACTTGCACGTTGACGCATTTCAGCAGTGGTTTTCATTTGTAACCAAACGCTGCCCTGCATCAAAAACATCGCCACACACATTAAGCCAGATAAAATACCAAATGGATTAAGCAAACCTAATAAGTTACCTTCATAAGTTGCACGCATAATATCGTCAAACTTAAACGGTACGCCTTGTAATAGGTTACCAAAAGCAACACCAATGATAAGCGGCGGTACAAAGCCACCGACACATAGTGCCCAATCCCAAGACTTACGCCAGCGGGTATTATCTAATTTAGAGCGGTAGTCAAAGCCCACAGGGCGAAGATAAAGTGCTAATAGCACAATCACCATCGCTAAGTAGAAGCCTGAGAATGACACTCCAAATACGGTTGGCCATGCTGCAAATAGCGCACCGCCAGCGGTAATTAACCAGACTTGGTTGCCGTCCCAATGCGGTGCGATGGTGTTAATCATCACACGTCGCTCAGTGTCATTTTTACCAAAGAATGGCAATAATGCACCAACACCCATATCAAAACCATCGGTTACCGCAAAGCCTACAAATAGTACGCCAAGCAATATCCACCAAATAAAACGTAACGCTTCATAATCAATCATGCTTATCTCTCCTGCTTAAGCATCTTGTTGCTGTTCGAAGTGATAACGACCAGTGTGTAATGAGCTTGGCCCCTGTTTGGCAAACTTAACCATAAGGAACACTTCAATAATCAAGAACACGGTATAGAACGCTGAAATAGCAATAATACTGGTCCAAAGATCGGCAACCGATAACGTAGATGCAGACATGATAGTCGGTAACACATCGGTAATCGTCCAAGGCTGACGACCATACTCCGCAACAAACCAACCACACTCAATAGCAATCAATGGTAACGGTAAGCTAAATAACACTAAGCGTAAGAACCATGGTTGAGTTTGAAGTTTATCGCGTGCACTTTGCCAGAATGAATAAGCAAAGATCAGCATTAACAACATGCCAATACCTACCATCACACGGAAGCTAAAGAATAGTGGTGCCACATTTGGAATAGTCATGCGCGCAGCAGCCGCAACCTGTGCGTCAGTCGCATCAACAACTTTATTGGTATAGGCTTTTAATAATAAACCATAACCCAAATCCACTTTGGTCTTATCAAATGCAGCTTGAACTTCAGGCGATTTATCACCCGCACGTAGCTGTGTTAAATAACCATAAGCTTTCATACCATTACGAATACGAACAGCATTACGTTCAATCAACTGATGGATACCCATCACTGGAGTATCAGTTGAACGTGTTGCAATTAAGCCCATAACATACGGCACTTTAACAGCAGCTTCAGTCGTCATAGTTTGATCATTTGGGAAGCCAAATACTGTCATTGCCGCAGGAGCAGGCTCAGTATTCCACTCAGCTTCCATCGCTGCTAATTTAACAGGTTGCACTTTACCCACTTCATAGCCAGATTCATCACCCATTACCATTACCAGTAAAATAGATGCTAGGCCGAAGCTTGCTGC
Source organism: Shewanella marina JCM 15074 (assembly GCF_000614975.1). GTDB lineage: Bacteria > Pseudomonadota > Gammaproteobacteria > Enterobacterales > Shewanellaceae > Shewanella > Shewanella marina. Next base: position 66,467 of record NZ_BALM01000021.1, on the reverse strand, counting down.
AATCGCGAATGAGCGACGAGCAAAAGCGATATCACGCTTCTTAAGTAGGTAGAACGCACTGATAGACATCACAAACATTGCACCAGCAACGTAGCCTGAAGCGATAGTGTGGACGAACTTAACCTGAGCGACAGGATTAAGTACCACATCCATGAAGCTCACCATCTCCATGCGCATAGTTTGGTAATCAAATACAGAACCCACTGGGTTTTGCATCCAACCGTTTGCGACTAAAATCCACAATGCAGATAGGTTAGTACCAATCGCCACTAACCAAGTCACAGCCAAATGCTGATGCTTGCTTAAACGATCCCAACCGAAGAAGAATAAACCTACCATGGTAGATTCAAGGAAGAATGCCATTAATGCTTCAATCGCAAGTGGCGCGCCAAAAATATCACCCACATAATGAGAGTAATATGCCCAGTTAGTACCAAACTGGAACTCCATTGCTAAACCGGTAGTGACACCCAGCGCAAAGTTAATGGCAAATAATTTACCCCAAAACTTAGTCATATCCTTATAGATTTCACGCTTAGTCATCACATACAGTGACTCCATAATCGCGAGCAAAAAGGTTAAACCTAAAGTTAATGGAACAAACAAGAAATGGTACATGGCCGTCAACGCGAACTGAAAACGCGACAACTCGACAACCTGATCAACAATCATCTCACACTCCTCAAATAGTGCGTAAATTAACGCTTTCATTAATGCCAATGGGCACAATGAATAAAATAGTTAACGCAAAAAACTCTCTAATGACTGCAATTCCACTTGAGGCGAGATGACAAACGTAAAAATGGTGGCCTATGTGTTTCTATTTAACGATATTGGATATCGCTTAACACTTGCAGATTGAAGATAAATTGATATGACTCGTTTAATGAGTATCACCATGCTATCCAACCCGATAACCACTAACTTTTTATGCTTGTTAACTCTTTATCGAGTCGAAATGACCTCTAAGCCTTAATATTGCTCATTTAACCAACAGTTCGATTAAAAGATGCAATTCTAGGAAGTAAAACAGATTAGCTAGATACAAATTGTTACATCAAAACACAATTGAGTGTGTGAGCAAAATCACACTTTTTATTTAGATCAGGCAATGTTTAACAAACTTTAATCTTCCCCTAACACAAGATTAAATCATTGTAAATACATAGAAAATTAACAAAAAAAAACGCTCAGCATCATAATCGATACTGAGCGTTAACCAATGTCACGTTTAAACGATAACTAACAACATTTACCGTTTAATACCAAGGGCAATTAATCTTGCTCTTGTTCACGATCCATATTTTCAGTCGTTTCTAACCATAGGGCATTAATAATGCCGAATGAACAAGCTAGTAACACACCTAAAATCCATGCGAAATACCACATCGTTATTACTCCTATGCTTAGTAAAGAGAAGTCTTGTTATCATCAATAAATTGACGATTTAAACGACCATACATCTTCCAATATGTCCAAAGAGTGTAGCTAAGGACTATTGGTACGAAAATAATTGCAGCCACAGTCATCACAGTTAGCGTCACTTCGCTCGCCGTTGCATCCCACATCGTTAAACTATAGTTAGGCGCAAGTGATGACGGCATAACAAATGGGAACATCGCTGCACCACACGTCAAAATAACCGCTGCAATCGAAACTGAACTAAATAAAAATGCGAAACCACTGCGGTTTAAACGACTGCTCACTAATACTAATAGTGGCATTGCTAAGCCTAAGACAGGGAATAACATCGTGATTGGGTATTTATCATAGTTCACCAACCAAGCACCTTGCTCAATCGCAACCGTTTTCAACATTGGGTTTGACGCCGCAAAAGTGTCAATCGTTGAAGTAACGGTATAACCATCAATTCCCATATATAGCCAAGCACCAGCAATACCAAATAAAGTGAATAATGCAAATGCAGCAATTTGACTCGCTAACGCAGCACGTGCTCGTAGTTCACCTTCAGTCTTCATCTGTAACCATGATGCACCTTGCATCATAAACATAGAGACACTGACCAAACCAGCAAGTAAGCCAAACGGATTAAGTAAACCAAAGAAGTTACCTTCGTAGCTTACGCGCATATATTCATCAAATGTGAATGGTACACCTTGTAATAAGTTACCGAATGCAACACCGATGATTAACGGCGGTACAAAGCCACCAACGAATAATGCCCAATCCCATGCTTTACGCCATCTTGGATCTTCAATCTTTGAACGATAGTCAAAACCTACTGGACGTAAAAACAGTGCAAATAGAGTCAACATCATCGCGATATAAAAGCCAGAGAATGACACGGCATAAACTGTTGGCCATGCTGCAAATAATGCACCACCGGCAGTGATCAACCACACTTGGTTACCATCCCAATGCGGGGCGATAGAGTTGATCATAATGCGGCGTTCAGTATCGTCTTTACCAATAATAGGTAATAACGCACCAACACCCATATCGAAACCGTCTGTTACAGCAAAACCGATGAAAAGCACACCGACTAATGCCCACCAAATAAATCTTAGTATTTCATAGTCAAACATAACTGCATCCCTCGCTTAAGCTTCAAGTTTTTCAAAGTGATAACGACCCGTCTTTAGGCTACTTGGGCCAAGACGAGCAAACTTGAACATTAAGAACATCTCAATCGCCAATAAAATAGTGTAGAACACGGTAATAGAGATGATACTGAACCATACATCACCCGTTGTCAGACTTGATGACGACATAAAGGTAGGTAACACTTCAGAAATCGTCCATGGTTGACGGCCATATTCAGCCACAAACCAACCACACTCAATCGCGATCCAAGGTAGTGGTAAACTGTATAGTGCAGCTTTTAGTACCCACGGCTTTTCATCGATCTTATGACGTGTGCTTTGCCAGAACGCAGCAGCAAATACAAATAACATCACCATGCCTAAGCCAACCATCACGCGGAAACTCCAGAACATAGGCGCTACATTCGGAATAGAATCAAGTGCAGCCGCTTTGATCTGCTCTTCAGTCGCATCAACCACATCATTGGTATAACGCTTCAGTAATAAGCCGTAACCTAAGTCAACTTTAGCCGCTTCAAACTGTGCGCGTAGCTCAGGAGTCTCATTACCCGCGCGTAGTTGTTCAAGCATTGCATATGCTTTCATACCATTACGAATACGTACTTCATGATCAACCACTAAGTCACGAATACCCGTCACTTGCTCATCTAATGAACGTGTTGCAATAATCCCCATTAAATAAGGATCTTAACCGCGTAATCCGTTTCCATCGTTTCTTGATTAGGGAAACCAAATGCAGTAAATGCCGCTGGAGCAGGTTCTGTGTGCCATTCAGCTTCAACAGCTGCAAGTTTCACCTTCTGTACTTCACCTACTTCATAGCCAGATTCGTCGCCTAATACCATTACTGATAAAATTGACGCCAAACCAAAGCTTGCTGCAATTGCAAATGAACGACGAGCAAACGGTAAATCACGCTTTTTAAGAATATAGTAAGCACTAATTGATAGTACAAACATCGCGCCAGCCACATAACCCGATGCTACTGTGTGTACAAACTTAACCTGAGCAACAGGGTTAAATAGCACATCAGCAAAGCTTGTCATCTCCATACGCATGGTTTCGTAATTGAAGATTGAGCCCACAGGGTTTTGCATCCAACCATTAGCAACCAAGATCCACAATGCAGACATGTTAGAAGCGATTGCCACTAACCAAGTCACCGCAAGATGCTGACGTTTGCTGAAACGATCCCAACCAAAGAAGAACATACCCACTAAGGTAGATTCTAAGAAGAATGCCATTAGGCCTTCAATCGCTAGTGGTGCGCCAAAAATATCTCCTACGTAATGAGAGAAGTAAGCCCAGTTAGTACCGAACTGGAATTCCATTGCTAAACCAGTTGTGACACCTAGCGCAAAGTTAATACCGAATAACTTACCCCAGAACTTGGTCATATCTTTATAGATTTGCTTATTAGTCATCACATAAAGTGATTCCATAATAGCAAGCAAAAATGCCAACCCGAGAGTTAGCGGTACAAACAGGAAGTGATACATGGCCGTTAGCGCAAACTGCAAGCGCGATAGCTCAACAACCTCTTCAACAATCATTGGTGACTCCTTACGTGGTGCGTATCCTAATGTGAGTATTTTGTTACATCACAACTTAGTGCTTCATAGCTTAATTTAGCGATTGCTACATTGTTTAACGCGGTTTAAAGCAAAGATAAACCGCCTTTTTACTGATTTTGCCAGCTTCCACAAAGATAACACCTAAAACATGTTATTTTTACACAAAAATGTGTCAGCAATCACATTGTTTGCACATTGTGTGATATTAAAAACCAGAATCAAACCTTTATATAAGCAAATTAACATTTAAAAATTAAAATCAACTACTTAGCTATAAGTTATCGTTTTTTAGCCTTAAAAATGTACATTTCATTTTATGATCTAAATCAATCAATCACAGATAAAGAACGCATTTTGTTTAACTGCATCACATCACGCAATAACAACCGATTGCCAACCACAAACACTAATGATAGGGAGAATTTAACAAATGACAGTAACACCCAGAAATAAGACGTTCACAATAAAACGTCTACATACCGATTGAAAAAACATTTTATTTTTAAGTTTGAGTTAGAATATTTACCAGTAACATTTTTGACACAATTAAAAATAAACTTATATTTCATGACACTAATAAAAATTAGTAAATAACAGACAAGGATAAATCATATAATGGATTAGTTTTTTTAATGTGAAATCACAATTTTACTCGTTTGAACACTCACATGAACAAGCTTAATATACGCCCCGTGTTCAGGAGACGGTTTATACAACCTGGTGAAGTAGCCCAGCAAACCCACTCCGCGCACTCAATTCAAATTTTGTGTGGAGATAATAGATATGAAAAAGTTATTTGATCGTTTAGTTGTAGGCTACAAGCGTGTTTTCGTTGAAATGTATACTGCTAGAGAACTATAAGCAGTTACCTTTTGATGTGATAAAAAATGTTTTGTTAGCGCAAAACGCCCCTCATTTTGCAAAAAATGAGGGGTTTTTTATTGGCGCTAATTTGCAAAAATAGATAAAAGCAATAACTTGTGATTTTAACGACTTCAGAGTTATGTTAATGATTTGTTTGATTAGCCGTATTTATCCAAATTAGCCGCTATAAAAAAAGCACCTTAGAAAGGTGCTTTTTTAGTATTTGTCTAATGTTAACCTAATTTAACCCGCGCATTACGGAACATCCGCATCCATGGGCTGTCTTCACCCCATGAGTCAGGATGCCATGAGTTAGCAACCGTTCTAAACACTCGCTCAGGATGTGGCATCATTAATGACACACGTCCATCACTGCTACAAATACCCGTTAAGCCTTCAGGTGAACCGTTTGGATTTTGTGGGTACAACTGTGCAATTTTGCCATCAGCAGTCACATATCTTAAAGTTGTCATGCCAGCAGCATTCAATTGCGCTAGTTGCTCGGCATCTTTAAATTCTGCTCGGCCTTCCCCATGTGACACCGCAATTGGCATCATTGACCCCGCCATACCATCAAAGAATAATGATTGGCTTTGTTGTACTTCAACTAAACTGAAACGCGCTTCAAATCGTTCCGAGCGATTACGCACAAAATGTGGCCACAATTCAGTACCAGGAATGATCTCTTTTAAGTTAGAGAGCATCTGACAACCGTTACAAACGCCTAAGGCAATGGTTGATTGACGTTCAAAGAAACGACTAAACTCAATACGAGCTTGTTCATTAAATAAAATCGACTTCGCCCAACCTTCACCAGCACCAAGCACATCACCATACGAGAAACCACCACAAGCAACCAAACCTTGGAAACTTGCTAAGCTAATTCGGCCTGATAAGACGTCGCTCATATGCACATCAACACTTTCAAAGCCTGCGCGATCAAATGCCGCAGCCATCTCTAAATGTGAATTTACTCCTTGCTCACGCAAAATGGCCATTTTAGGCGCCGCGCCTAAGTTAAGTAATGGGGCGCTCACATCTTCACTTGGATCAAAGGTTAACTTTGTCGTTAATCCTAAGTCATTACTATCACATGCAATATTAAACTCTTCTAAAGCACATTCAGGGTTATCACGTAGTGCTTGCATTTGATAACTCGTTGCAGACCATAACTGACGTAACTGTGCTAAAGCGTCACTAAAGATAGCGCGCTCACCATCATTGATATTAATCTGTTTAGTTGAATTTAATGTTGCAACTTGATGACAAGCTAAACCTTTAAGCTGGTATTGCTCAATAATAGCAGCAACGTGCTCACACTTAACTTGAATTACAGCGCCAAGCTCTTCATTAAATAAACGAGCTAAATCAGTACCATCGAGTGCAGCGACATCAATATCTAACCCCGTTTGTCCGGCAAATGCCATTTCAACTAAGCTGGTAAATAAGCCGCCGTCACTGCGGTCGTGATAGGCAATAATGGCCTGCTTTGCCACTAACTCTTGGGTCACTTCAAAGAAATTACGTAATAATGTTGGATTAGCTAAATCAGGCGCTAAGTCACCTAACTCACCAAAGACTTGAGCTAAGCAAGAACCCCCGAGTCGCTGCTGACCCGCACTTAAATCCACCAGTAATAGCTGAGTCTCACCTAAATCACCGCGCAGCTCAGGTGTCACTGTTTTACGAATATCTTGAACCACACCAAATGCAGTAATCAACAACGACATTGGTGATGTCACAGACTTTTGTTCACCATCTTGTTGCCATGCGGTCTTCATTGACATTGAATCTTTCCCTACCGGGATAGTCAAATCAAGTTCAGGGCATAGCTCTTCACCAATCGCTTTTACTGCTTCATAAAGGCCTGCGTCTTCACCAGGGTGACCTGCCGCACTCATCCAGTTAGCCGACAGTTTGATCCGTTTAAGCGAACCAATATCGGTCCCTGCCATATTCATAATCGCTTCGGCAACCGCCATACGCGCAGATGCGGCAAAGTCTAATAAGGCTAATGGTGTACGTTCACCTAATGACATGGCCTCGCCACTATAACTGTCAAAACTCGCTGCCGTAACCGCACAATCAGCAACTGGAACTTGCCAAGGGCCAACCATTTGATCACGGTTAACGAGACCCGTTACACTGCGATCACCAATGGTAATCAAAAACGATTTGTCCGCAACGGTCGGTAAGCTTAATATCCGCTTGACGGCTTCAGCTACGGTAATATTAGCCTGTTCAAGTGGTGCAGAAACCGCTTTACTTGATACCACATCACGGCTCATTTTAGGGGCTTTACCTAGCAGCACTTCAAGCGGTAAATCAATTGGGTTATTATCAAATTGCTCATCAGACAGAATAAGATCCTGCTCTGCTGTCGCTTCACCGACAACAGAGAATGGCGCACGTTCACGCGCACAAATCTGAGCAAAAGTATCAAGATTTTCAGCAGCAACCGATAATACATAACGCTCTTGAGATTCATTACACCAGATTTCAAGCGGACTCATTCCCGGCTCATCTGATGGCACATTACGCAATTCAAACTTACCACCACGGCCAGCATCACTGACTAACTCAGGGAAAGCATTGGATAATCCGCCCGCACCAACATCATGAATAAATTGAATGGGGTTCGCATCACCCATCTGCCAGCAACGATCGATAACTTCTTGGCAACGACGCTCCATCTCTGGGTTTTCACGCTGCACTGAAGCAAAGTCAAGATCTTCACTTGATTGACCCGATGCCATAGATGAAGCTGCGCCGCCACCTAAGCCAATGTTCATCGCTGGGCCACCCAGTACAATCAGCTTAGCACCAACGGTGATTTCACCTTTTTGTACATGTTCTTCACGGATATTACCTAAGCCACCCGCCAACATAATCGGTTTATGGTAACCACGTACCTCTTCACCATTGTGGCTAGTCACACGCTGTTCATAAGTACGGAAATAGCCTAATAAAGCAGGGCGACCAAATTCATTGTTAAACGCTGCACCGCCTAACGGGCCATCAAGCATAATCTCTAATGGCGTAACAATGCGATCGGGTTTGCCATAATTCACTTCCCATGGCTGTTCAAAGCCCGGAATATTCAAATTCGAGACACTAAAACCCACTAAACCTGCTTTCGGTTTTGAACCTCGGCCAGTTGCGCCTTCATCACGAATTTCACCGCCTGAACCTGTAGCGGCACCAGGGTATGGGCTAATTGCCGTCGGATGGTTATGGGTTTCAACCTTCATTAAAATATGCATGGGTTCAGCATGATACTGATAGACACCTTGCTGATCAGGGAAAAAGCGACCTGCGACACTTCCCTCCATAACTGCCGCGTTATCTTTATATGCAGATAACACATGATCAGGTGTTTGCTCAAACGTATTCTTGATCATTTTGAACAGCGATTTAGGCTGTTCAACCCCGTCAATCGTCCAATCGGCATTAAAAATCTTATGGCGACAATGCTCAGAGTTTGCTTGAGCAAACATCATCAACTCAATATCGTTCGGGTTGCGCTCTAAACGCGTAAAGTTTTCCACTAAGTAATCAATTTCATCTTCAGCTAACGCCAAACCTAAATTGATATTTGCCTGCTCTAACGCCCCCCGACCTTGCGCTAAAATATCAACGCTAGTGAAAGGTTTTGCCGCTGTGCGAGTAAATAAAGATTGCGCTTGTTCAAAATTGTCTAATACGACTTCCATCATGCGATCATGCAGCAATGACGACAAATTTTGTTGTTGGGTAACACTAAGTGGTTCACTTTGTATATAATAAGCAATACCACGCTCTAATCTTTTGACTTTTTTTAAGCCGCAATTTTTAGCAATATCAGTGGCTTTAGAAGACCAAGGCGAAATGGTACCAGGACGGGGAGTGACGAAGAGCAATGTGCCTTGCGGCGAGTGTGATTCTATTTGTGGGCCATAAGTCAGTAACTTATGTAGGGTTGTTGATTCATGTAGTTCAAGTTCACTTGTTAAATCTGCTAAATGGATATATTCAGCGTAGATATTATTAACTGGTAAATCTGCACTAACACAAGCAGCCATCAGCTTTTGCACTTTGAATAAAGACAGTGCAGGCGCTCCGCGGATGATTTCCATCACGTATTTTCACCTTTTTATTATATTTGCAGGGTATGATTTGGCCGCTATTATAGGGAAAGATGTTTAACAAATCATCATCATACGCAGTTCAAAAAACAGTTTCCTGTGATATAAAAAGAGTTAAGCTAAAATAACAACGTCATGCTCATACTCTAATAAGAGTAAAAACAAAATATAACAATTGCGAATACAGCAAATAACCTGACGCTTTTAGGTAACATACACCTTATTTATGAAAAGAATTATTATAACGCTTGTGTGTATTTCAGCATTATCTGGCTGTTTTGAAACCTCTGAAACCACATTGCCAAAGCCAACTAAAAACAAAAAAGACCTCAGTGTCCTCACTGTGGGTACACTCTATGGCGCACAAAGCTATATCAGTACCGGCCAAGGTTACAGTGGTTTCGATTATGATTTAGCTGATAAATTTGCCAAGTTTCTTGGGGTCGACTTATATATGCAGCCCTATATTAGTATTGATGATCTCTACACTGCCCTACAAAATGGCGATATTGATATTATTGCGGCAGGTTTAGCGGATACACCAGAGCGACGTAAACATTTTAGAATTGGCCCCACCTTATATGATGCCGATCAGGTGTTAGTCTATCGCCAAGGTGCAAGACCCTCTAAGAATCTATGGGAAATTAAAGGGATTACTGTTGTTGCCAATTCATCATTTGTAGAAACATTAAATGCCCTTAAAAATAAACACCCACAACTCGCTTGGCAAACCATTGATGATAAAGACAGTGAAGAAATTCTAGCGATGATTGATGACGGTGAACTCAATTACAGTATCACTGATTCAACCACACTTGATATCAATCGCCGTTATATGCCGGAGTTACGTCAAGGCATCACCTTAATTGAAGATCAACCTATCGTATGGCTATTACGAGCCACAGACAGCGATATATTGATGAGTAAATTATTGGCATTTTGGCATCAACAGCAACAAGCTGGCACGCTTGAACACTTAGATGAGAAATATTTTGGTCATGTGAAGCGCTTTGATTACGTTGATACTCGCGCTTTTATTCGTGCAGTTAACAGTAAACTACCTAAATATCAGCCTTTATTTGAAAATTATGCAGGTGAACTAGATTGGCGTAAATTAGCGGCAACCAGTTATCAAGAATCGCACTGGAACCCACATGCTCGTTCTCCCACTGGAGTACGGGGAATGATGATGCTGACCTTACCTACCGCCAAGCAGATGGGTATCGTCAATCGCCTTGATGCCGAACAAAGTATTAAAGGCGGTGCTAAATACCTTGAAAAAATTCTGAAACGCTTGCCAGAATCAATACCTGAAAACCAACGAATGTGGTTTGCGCTGGCCTCGTACAACATCGGTTTTGGCCATGTTGAAGATGCGCGAAAACTTGCACAGAGTAAAGGATTAAACCAAGTGCATGGCGAGATGTCAAACAGGTGCTGCCATTATTACAGAAACGTCAGTATTACAAAAATACCCGTTATGGGTATGCCAGAGGCAGTGAAGCGGTACATTATGTTGATAGTATTCGTCGCTATTATGACACTCTCGTGTGGTTAGATAGCCAAAAAAATCAGCATAAACTTGATTTGATGCAACCGTTAAAAGCCCCCTTTACTGATGAACAAAGCGATAAAATAGAAGCCACAGAACCAGTGTCTGTCACAACACTATATAATCGCTTACGTCCAATCTTGACTCTGGTAGATTAAACGCAATATCTATACCCAAGCGACCTGAGGTTGCAGAACTCCGTAGAAATTGAATGTGCTTTAAACAAGACATAGATGCGCCTAGAATTGGACTTGCTTAAGCACTTCTGAAAATAGTAACATCAGGTAGTTTAGATATTAACTGCTAATATAAAAGTCTGACACTGTACTGCCAAGGATTACCATGAAAAAAAGAGTCGTTCGTAGCAATATGCAAGCCCGTCGCCGTATGCGAGATAATCAAGTACGTAAGAGAGCGCTATATCGTCATAAACTATTTTTTAATTTCTTGCAGCCTCAAGATGCACCTTGTGCTTGATTTTGCTTAAGTGCTTTTTTTTCAGCACGACGGCGCTTAAAGAATTGACTTAGTTGCGCACCACAATCATCAGCTAGAACACCTTCAACAACTTCTGGCTGATGATTTGATTGTGGATGCTGTAAAATATTAAAAACTGAACCTGCTGCCCCCGTTTTTAAATCTCTCGCACCAAAAACCACCCGTCCGACTCGGCCATGCACCATTGCTCCGGCGCACATCGCACACGGCTCTAAAGTAATGTACATAGTGGTATCCAGTAGCCGATAGTTCTGTAAAATCGACCCTGCCTGTCTTATACATTGCATCTCTGCGTGTGCAGTAGGATCATGCAAACCAATACAATGATTAAATCCTGCGGCAATAATCTCATCGTCTTTCACTAAGATAGCACCAACAGGTACTTCGCCATGAGCTTCTGCTTTGGCCGCCATATCTATCGCTTTTTGCATCCAAAACTGATCACGTTCAACTTGTTGCACAACATTTTCCTTTCATTAAAAAGGGCGCTAATCGCGCCCTTTAAATTTAGTAACTAATAACTGGAATTATTCCCACTCAATAGTCGCTGGTGGCTTGCCTGATACATCATAAACAACGCGTGAAATACCATCTACTTCATTGATAATTCGATTAGATACACGACCCAAGAAATCATAAGGTAAATGTGCCAATGCGCAGTCATAAAGTCGATTGTTTCAACAGCTCGTAATGATACAACCCAATCATATTTACGACCATCACCCATTACGCCAACTGAACGTACAGGTAAGAACACGGTAAATGCCTGACTGACTTTATGGTAAAGATCTGCACGGTGCAGTTCTTCAATAAAGATAGCATCAGCACGACGTAATAGATCGCAATACTCTTTCTTTACTTCACCCAGTACACGCACACCAAGACCTGGGCCTGGGAATGGATGACGGTAAAGCATTTCGTATGGTAAACCAAGTTCTAAACCAATTTTACGCACTTCATCTTTAAATAGTTCACGTAAAGGTTCAACTAAGCCCATTGCCATATCATCAGGTAAACCGCCCACATTGTGGTGTGACTTAATCACGTGTGCTTTACCTGTTGCACTACCCGCTGACTCAATAACGTCTGGGTAAATAGTCCCTTGTGCTAACCATTTAGCATTAACGCACTTTTGAGATTCTTCATCAAAAATCTCAACGAATACGCGGCCAATGATCTTACGCTTAGTTTCAGGATCATTTTCACCTGCAAGCGCATCTAAGAAACGTTGTTCCGCTTCAACATGCACAATGTTTAAACCAAAACGATCACCAAACATCTCTAGTACTTGATCAGCTTCGTTTAGACGTAATAAACCATTATCAACAAATACACATGTTAACTTAGGACCAATTGCACGATGTAAAAGCATAGCCACAACTGATGAATCAACACCACCAGATAAGCCAAGAATCACTTCATCATCACCCACTTGGGCTTTAATACGTTCAATTGCGTCTTCAATGATTGATGCAGGTTTCCATTTTGCTTCGCACTCACAAATATCAAGTACAAAGTGCTCAAGCATACGCATACCTTGACGAGTATGCGTCACTTCAGGGTGGAACTGCACACCATAAAAACGCTTCTGTTCATTTGCCATTGCAGCAAATGGACAAGTGTCTGTTTTTGCTACTGCAATAAAATCTGTAGGGATTTCAGAAACTTTATCACCATGACTCATCCATACATCAAGTAGCGGCTGACCATTTTCAGTCAGTGCATCTTGAATATCTTTGAATAATGCTGATTGGGTTAAAACTTCAACTTGAGCATAACCAAACTCACGTTCACCAACACCTTGGATAACCTTGCCACCCAGCTGTTCAGACATGGTTTGCATACCGTAGCAAATACCAAATACAGGTACGCCAGCAGTGAATACATACTCAGGAGCCCGAGGAGAATTCTCCTCTGTAACACTTTCAGGTCCGCCAGCAAGAATAATACCGTTAGGGGCAAACTCTCGAATTTGTGCTTCGGATACATCCCAAGCCCATAATTCACAATAAACGCCAATTTCACGAATTCGGCGGGCGATAAGTTGAGTGTACTGAGAACCAAAATCAAGGATCAGGATTTTATGCTCATGAATATTGCTCATGGTAAACCTTTTTTATTAGTTTAATTTAAGTATTGCTAGGCACAGCCTAATAAACAAAAGGCGGCCAAGCAGCCGCCTTATATCACATTAAGTACGCGAACGGTAGTTAGGTGCTTCTTTACTGATAGCTACGTCATGAACATGAGACTCACCCATGCCAGCTGAAGTCACTTTAACAAATTCAGCTTTAACGTTTAGATCCGCAATTGTAGGGCAACCAGTTAACCCCATGCATGAACGTAAACCGCCCATGTGCTGGTGAATAATTTCTTTGATCTTACCTTTGTAAGGTACACGACCTTCAATACCTTCTGGTACTAATTTGTCAGCAGCATTGTCAGATTGGAAGTAACGATCTGATGAACCTTGAGTCTGGCTCATCGCACCTAATGAACCCATACCACGGTAAGATTTATAAGCACGACCTTGGTAAAGCTCGGTTTCACCTGGCGCTTCATCAGTACCCGCAAACATTGAACCCGCCATAATGCATGATGCACCAGCAGCTAAAGCTTTGGCTAAGTCACCAGAGAAACGAATACCACCATCAGCAATAACAGGAATATTCAATGCTAATACCGCTTCAGCAGCATCAGCAATCGCAGTAATTTGTGGTACACCAGTAACGATACGAGTAGTGCAAATTGAACCAGGACCAATACCCACTTTAACAGCGTTCACACCCGCCTCAACCAATGCAAGCGCACCAGAAGCAGTCGCTACGTTACCGCCCACAATTTGTAACTCAGGGTATTTAGCACGAGTTTCACGAATACGCTGTAACACACCTTCAGAGTGACCATGTGAAGAATCGATAAGCAATACGTCAACACCAGCTTTTACCAATGCATCAACACGCTCTTCGTTTCCAGGACCTGCACCTACAGCAGCACCTACACGTAAACGACCTAACTCGTCTTTACATGCATTTGGCTTACGCTCTGCTTTTTGGAAATCTTTTACGGTAATAAGACCTGTTAATTTGAAGTGATCATCAACCACAAGCACTTTTTCAACTCGGTTTGAATGCATTAACTTTTGCACTTCATCACGAGTTTCGCCTTCAGCAACGGTTACTAAACGATCTTTTGGTGTCATCATTTCAGCGACAGTTTTGTCAACATTAGTCACAAAACGTACGTCACGGCCAGTGATAATACCAACAAGTTCATCATTTTCAGGATTGATAACAGGATAGCCAGCAAAACCGTTTTTAACCGTTAGCTCGCGAAGTTGAGCAAGTGTTGTTGTAGGGGTAACAGTCACAGGCTGTTGTACAACACCGGCTTCATAGATTTTAACTTTACGCACTTCCTCAGCTTGTTGTTCAATACTCATATTTTTATGAATAAAGCCAAGGCCACCTTCTTGCGCCATAGCAATTGCTAGACGAGATTCAGTTACAGTATCCATTGCAGCAGAAACGAGGGGAATATTTAATTCGATTTTGTCAGTTAAGCGGGTCTTTAAACTGGCAGTATTTGGGAGAACAGTTGAGTGAGCTGGAACCAGCAAAACATCATCAAAGGTAAGGGCTTCTTTTATAACTCGTAACATGGCGCAACATCTCCCCATTTGGAATGGAATTGTAAGAGGTGAAATATTGCGGCGGGATTATACCTTGCAAGTTGGGGTTCGTAAATGGAAAATAGTGAAAAAATAAGGTCGCAGAGAATCGTTTAGATGAAACAACCTGAAAATAATGTTTACACAGTCTCCCGGTTAAACGGTGAAGTAAGGCAATTGCTTGAAGGCCAAATAGGTAAAGTCTGGCTTAACGGCGAAATATCTAATTTTGCTGCACCAAGCTCAGGTCATTGGTACTTAACCCTAAAAGATACGCTTTCACAAATTCGCTGTGCCATGTTTAAAGGTCGTAACAAGACGGTAACCTTTACCCCCAAGAATGGCCAACAAGTTATTGTAAAAGCAGCAATTAGCGTTTACGAACCTCGCGGCGACTACCAGCTTATTATTGAATCAATGTTACCAGCTGGTGACGGTCTATTAGCTCAGCAATATGAAGCATTAAAACTAAAATTAGCGGCTGAAGGACTTTTTGCGGCCAATACTAAAAGACCTCTGCCATCAAAAATTAATAAAATTGGTGTCATTACATCAGCTTCAGGCGCTGCAATTCGTGACGTATTACAGGTCCTAAAAAGACGCGACCCATCGCTTGAAATAATTATTTATCCGACCCAAGTTCAAGGGGAATTAGCGGCTAAACAAATTTGCCAAGCCATCAATTTAGCCAATAGTCGACTTGAAGTTGATGTATTATTGCTCACTCGTGGTGGCGGTTCATTAGAGGACTTATGGTGTTTTAATGATGAGGGCCTCGCTCATACCATTTATAACTCAGCATTACCTATTGTCTCTGCCGTTGGTCATGAAGTTGATATTACGATTAGTGATTACGTTGCTGATTTACGGGCACCGACACCTTCAGCGGGCGCGGAATTACTGTCAAAAGATAGCCAAGATAAACAACAACGGCTCATCACTGTACAGCAACGATTACAACAAAGTTGGTCGCACTATCAGCTTAACCAACAAAGCAAATTACAACAATTCGCTTATGGCCTACAAAAACAGGATCCTAAACGTCGACTACAGCAATTTGAACAACTCTTTGATGAAATGCAATTACGCTTAGACAGTGCCTTAGCTAATAAATTGTACCAAGCCAAGCTGCGCCAACAACAACTACAAAGTCGATTGGAGCGTCAATCCCCTACACAGGTGATTAATCTCGAAGCCCGTAATGTTCAACACTTATCGAGCCGCTTAAAACAGGTAATGAAAGATATTATGGCGCGCAAACAGCAGCAATTTAATAGCCAAGCGCATCAACTCGATACGGTAAGTCCATTGGCGACACTTAGCCGAGGTTACAGTATTAGCCGCGATCAACAGGGCCATATTCTCACCCAAGCGGGTCAATGCCAATCAGGTGATATTATGACGACTCAACTCGCACAAGGTGAAATCAAGTCAAAGGTACTGTAGCCATCAGAAGTGAGCACGTCATTGTCATTATTTATTCACACGATGACGTGTCCCCTTGATAGCAACTTGGCATTCTTGGACAGTGATTGCCTCGGGCACAAATAAGCCGTGCTTCAGAATCTAATCCACGTTCAATCCAACCAATATTTAAAATTTTAGCCACAGTGGCAATGTCTCTTTTAATTTTAGACGGGATAGCACTACTGCCACCGCCTTTAACGCAGGCTTGTTTCAGCGCAGTAGCGATAGCGGTCGCATCTTTACCTTGTGCTTCAATCGCAGGGTTTAAATCAATCCCTGCACAAAGTACATGTGAAATATCAGTTAAGTCATCCACATTCATCGACTCACAACAATATATACGCGGCTGACCATCTACTTCCAAAATTGATATTTGTGCCGATGACTCAGTCTGCTTTTGATTAATCAAACGAAACACGGCCCAATGCTGACAGGGATCTTGTACTTGACGCATATTGCCCCATGGTAGCGGGATGCCATTACCACGATAAACGGCCTTTAATTTCCCTGGAGCATAGGCATCAAAATAGTGCCAATGAGGATAAGGCGATACCACAGTCATACGCCGCATCACAACAGAAGCTGATACGCCGAGCTGTTGATGCACCTTGATATCATAACCTTGTTTATCTAATAGCTGCCTGAAAGCAAGCTTGGGGCATAATAAGGCTCCTGCAAAAAAACTGGCTTCAAAACTACGCCATGCATGTAAAATATCCTGTGCATTCAACCCAGATGAAGGAGTAGGATTATCTGAAACAGGTTTACGCCCAGACATTAACACCGTCTTCAACCCTGCTTGACTGTGTAATACTTTATGCCCCATATGCACCGCAAGATCATATTTAAGTCGAGTCGGACACCCCTGTAAAATATCATTAAGGTAGATTTTATTATCTTCAGCAAATGAGGTTTGAATAGCGCGGCAAGGATTGCCCATTTCATCAACCCCATACTCGACGGATTTAGACTGCCAGTTCAGACTAAAACCTAACCGTTTTGCTAAAAACATCATTTCTTCAACTGACATAGCCAACTGCTTTAAGCCGACCTCTTCAGCCGCACGTTCTAAATCAGGAAAGTGATTTTGGTGATGCTCTTGATGAGCACGAATTAATAGATGGGCAAACTGCCGACCCGTCGTACCTGTTTGCGACAACATCTCTGGAATGGCAATTTGTAGGATATCTTGCGAGAACAAAAAACTAGGCTCTAAAGCGATGCCTTCAATGCCACCACGATTGCCTTTAGTCGGAATAATGGCTTCAGACTCAGGATTATCATCTAAAAACCAATGCACATCTTTTTGAAATACCACCGCAATCACAGCCAGCATATCGGCACTGGGAACACGTTTACCCCGCTCAATCATAGAGAGATAAGACACTGACGGTGCTAATTGCGGATCAACCCGCATACATCGTGTCGACAGATCTTCCATGGTCAAATGGTTACGTTTGCGCAAATTACGGATCTTGGTACCCAGAAAGTGTGACTTTCTAATCAAGCTCTGTTCACTCTTCATTTTGTAAAATTCACACTGTAAAATTTTTATTGTGAAATTGTAGATAAAAAGTAACTAAAGTACAAATTAAGCCCAAACACATCAATAAACATTCGGGCCAATTTACTAGATGTAATCAACCAACGAAGGAGAAGAGGCTATGAATATGGCACTGACTCAAGCAACAATCAGCAATCCAGACCTCCAACGCTTCATTGGTGAGCAACTGATCACTATTGTCGCCCAAATGGCAAAAACCAAAACGGACAGTAAATTGGAAAATGCCTACCAATTATTGGATCAATATTTTCCGCTAGAAAATGGTTCGCACGCACAAGTTAAGAGCTATGTGATCTATTACCAAAACCTGATGGCATTTATGCAAGATGGCAGTGAGACAGGATTACAAACAGCCAGACAGTTTGTTGCCCTCTCGGGTCATAAGAGTGAGCCCAGTGCCATTTTACTAAAATCACCACTAGGTCATATTGAGATCGACTTTAATCGTTGTAGTGATACGGGTCGCTCTAATCCCGCAGGCATATGCAATATCCAAGTGCAAACCAGTAATAAAACTTGGGTGAGCCTACTGCATGAAGGTCAAGTGACAAATAGCATTGATAAGCATGGCGAATTCACAGCCAAAGATGGCGAAGATTACCAGCTTTAACATTGCGATGCGTCAAGCAACGAAAAAGGTAACCCGAGGGTTACCTTTTTTAGTTAATAACAAAAATTACTTCTTATTATTAATGTGTGACACCATACGCTTACGGCGACGTTCTTGGCTTAATGTTAACTTTTCAACACGACCTTCAAACGGGTTAGCACCTTCTTGGAAGCGTACTTGGATTGGGGTACCAACCACTTTTAATGAACGACGGAAGTAGTTCATCATATAACGCTTGTAAGAATCAGGTAATTTCTTAACCTGGTTACCATGGATTACAATAATTGGTGGGTTATATCCACCCGCATGCGCATACTTAAGCTTCACTCGGCGACCGTTAACCATTGGTGGCTGGTGATCATCTTGTGACATCTGCATGATACGCGTTAGCATTGAAGTCGTAACACGACGTGTTGCACTGTCATAAGCCTCTTCAATTGACTCAAACAGATGACCCACACCAGTACCGTGTAGCGCTGAAATAAAGTGAATGCGCGCAAAGTCGATAAAACCTAAACGACGATCAAGTTCGCTCTTAACACGATCTTTAATGCCTTGGTCAATACCATCCCACTTGTTCACTGCAATCACTAACGCACGACCAGCATTCAATGCAAAACCAAGTAAACCAAGATCTTGCTCAGCAATACCTTCACGGGCATCAATCACTAATAAAACAACGTTAGCGTCTTCGACTGCTTTCAATGTTTTAATCACTGAGAATTTTTCAACAACTTCATGTACTTTAGCGCGGCGGCGTACACCAGCTGTATCAATAATCACATATTCACGCTCTTGACGTTTAAATGGAATATAAATACTGTCACGAGTTGTACCGGGTTCATCGTAAACCACAACTCGATCTTCACCTAAAATACGGTTAGTTAGTGTTGACTTACCAACGTTTGGCTTACCAATAATAGCAAGCTTAATCGGTAACTCTTGCAGACGCTTTTGCTCTGCTTCAGCTTCTTCTTCGGTATATTCACGAACATCTTCAGCTTGTTCTTCATCGTCTTCACGATTCAAGCCCATTGCTTCAGCATAAGGTGCTAACGCATATTCGATCATATTGGTCACACCACGGCCTTGTGCCGCAGCCATTTGGTAAACTTCACCTAAACCAAGTGACCAGAACTCTGCACAAGCAGAATCACCATCAATACCATCAACTTTATTGGCTACCACAAAGGTGGTTTTCTCACGGCTACGTAAGTGTTGAGCAATCGCTAAATCAGCTGCAGTTAAGCCAGCGCGAGCATCTGTTAAAAACAGTACCACATCCGCTTCTTCAATCGCTGCTAACGATTGTTCTGCCATTTTAGTTTCAATACCTTCTTCGGTACCATCAATACCGCCAGTATCGACCACAATAAATTCATAGCCAGATAAAAACGCACGACCGTACTTACGATCGCGAGTTAAGCCTGGATAGTCAGCCACTAACGCATCGCGCGTACGAGTGAGACGATTAAATAAGGTCGATTTACCCACATTAGGTCGACCCACAAGGGCTACTACAGGGATCATGTTTTTACCTCTAAATACAACATTATTTTGTTCAATAAAAAGCCCCCGAAAAACACTTCCGGGGGCTTTAATTCATATAAAACCGTAACTTACGGAAGAGTTACCGAGGCAATCTCACCATCACGAGTTTGTACATAAATATTATCTCCAACCACTAATGGCTGGCTGTACAAACCGCTATCGTCAATTAAGATACGACCTTCAATTTTACCTGTTTCACGGTCAATAAAGTGTAAGTAACCTTGATAGTCACCCACTACAATGTAGTTCTTATAAACCGCTGGCGAAGTTAACTGACGATTGGTTAACTCTGTATTACTCCATTGCTCTAAACCATTACGGCTATCAATAGAGTAAACACGGCTATGGTCATCAACGATATACAAGCTTAAACCTGCATAGGCAATTTCATCAAAACTTGAATATTTACGTGACCATACAATACGACCAGTACGTAATTCCATTGAGACTAAATTACCGTTATAACTGACGGCATACAAATTACTACCGATAATTATAGGCGTTGAATCAACATCAGCCATGCGTGAAAACTCATTACCACCTTTAGGTGTGTAAATAGCTTGTTCCCAAGCAGGTTGACCATTGTTTTGAATAACAACAGCGACCTTACCTTCTGCGGTACCAACAAAGAAACCACCGGCTTCATATGTTGCAGAGCTAGTACCACGTAATGTTAGTTTTGGCAGTTGTGTATCAAAGCTCCACAGCTTTTTACCATCATCAACATTAAATGCATCCAATGCACCTGAACCAGTATTAACAACGACCATGTCTTCAGCAACTGTTGGCATGGCCAACAACTCACCATCGCTCATGGCTGTCCATACTGTCTCACCAGTTTTTTCATCTAACGCAGCAAGTAAACCGGACTCACTGCCAATAAAGATTTTATCACGTGCAGCTGTGATACCAGCTGAAATACGTGCACCTTTATTTTTAGCCAATGGGTTATCACGGAAAATTTGACTGAAGTCTTTCGACCAAACTAATTTACCCGTCTTCTCATCGAATGCTTCTACTTGACCAAAACGGCTAGCAGCAAAAATTTTGCCGTAACGTACTGCCGGACGTAAGGTTGAGTAGTAATCACCGACACCATCACCAACATCTGCACTCCAAGAAATTTCAGGATGAATGCTAGCTTGGATCTGCGGTAGCGGACTAATTGGTTCTTCATCAACATCATTTGACGAACATGCAGACAGCAAACCTAAGCTTAAACCAGCTGCAATGAGGGTCTTATGCCAAGACTTCATAGGCTCGATTCCTTATGCTTGATTAAGATTATCAAGTTTCATTTGCAAAGCAGGATTGTTGGTCGCGCCACCGTGTTCGATAGCCGCTTGATAAGCTTGCTTAGCCTTATCTAACTCACCTTGAGCAACTAAGAAATCACCTTTAAGTTCATCACGTTGTGCATCAAATGCAGTCACAGTTACTTGTTCAAGTGTTGCTAATGCTGTAGCAACTTGACCTTGATGAGCTTGAAGACGTGCTAAACGTAATAATGCGAGCATTTGTAAGCTTTGATCAGGCTTATCAGCAATGACTTTCTTTAATACATTCTCAGCTTGTTCAAAATTACCCGCTTCTACTGCTGACTTAGCAACAATAAGCTCCAATAATGCTTGATAACCAGGCTGGTCATATTTTTTATCGAAATCAGCTAATGCGGCTTCAACTGCAGGGTCATTAGCCGATTTAGCACTCGCATTTTGGAATGCAACTGAAGATAGCTCAGAGTCTTGAATGCGAGAATCTGAATAATGATTCCATGCATACAAACCACCTAATCCAACAACTACACCAACCGCAACCGGTATACCGTAGCTCTTCCAGAACTGCTTAATAGCATCTACTTGTTGTTCTTCTGTGCTATAAATTTCCACGCGCACGTCCCCTAAAAATTAAATGAGTTCTGCGATAACAGTAACTAGATCCATTCTAGCTACCATGATTTGTTCATTGTTATTTCGCAAGTGTTTTACTGCAACCTGATTATTTTCTAATTCAGATTCGCCAATAATTAAAGCAATTGCAGCGCCACTTTTATCAGCACGCTTCATTTGCTTCTTAAAGTTACCGCCACCACAATGGCTCATCACTTTAAGATCTGGCATCGCTTTACGCAACTCTTGCGCAACTTTAATTGCTTCAATACGGCAAGAATCGCCCATCGCTGTGACATATACATCAACTTCTGGCGCAATATCATCAACTAAGCCTAAAGTATCAAGCAGTAATACAATACGTTCAAGTCCCATAGCAAAACCAACAGCTGGGGTATCTTTACCACCTAATTGGCCAACTAGGCTGTCATAACGACCGCCAGCTAATACTGTACCTTGAGAACCTAAGCTTGATGTAACCCACTCAAAAACAGTACGGTTATAGTAATCTAAACCACGTACTAAGCGAGGGTTGATGGTGTATTGGATACCAACAGCATCTAGGAGTTCACATAATTGTTCAAAATGTTGCTTAGACTCTTCGCCTAAATAATCCATTAACTGCGGCGCATCGCCTAAAATAGCTTGAATATCTGGATTTTTAGTATCCAATACTCGTAATGGATTGGTATACATGCGACGTTGGCTTTCTTCATCAAGCACATCTTTATGTTGCTCAAGAAAAGCAATTAATGCATCACGATAAACACTACGTTCAGCCAAGTCACCTAAGGTGTTAAGCTCTAATGATACGTGTTCAGTTAAGCCTAGTTTTTCCCATAGGCGCGCAGATAACATTAGAACTTCAAGATCGATATCTGGTGTACCAATACCATAAACTTCAACACCAAATTGGTGGAATTGACGATAACGGCCTTTTTGTGGGCGTTCGTGACGGAACATCGGACCGATATACCATAAACGTTGTTCTTGGTTATAAAGTAAACCATGCTCGTTACCAGCACGAACCGTTGAAGCCGTACCTTCAGGTCGTAAGCTTAAGCTATCGCCGTTACGATCTGGAAAAGTGTACATCTCTTTTTCAACGATATCGGTAACATCACCAATAGAACGTTTGAAAAGGTCTGTGCTCTCTACTAATGGAGTGCGAATTTCGCTATAACCAAAAGCACTTACTGATGCACGAATAACTGCTTCAACTTTTTGCCATAAAGGACTTTGGCTCGGCAGAATGTCATTCATTCCGCGAATCGCTTGGATCTGTTTTGCCACTATATCGACTCGTTTAGGTTCTGCTTAAATAAAATTGACCGCATTATATACCCAAATGACTTGAAGTTGCTACTTTCAGAAGCCTTAAGCAAGTTCAATTCGAGGCGTATCTATTCAGTAATAGTCATTCTATTTCTAATAGATACAACAATGAAGAGGGCTTGCTTAAGACTTTCTCTGATGGGGTTTAACACTTTTCATACTGCATTATTGATGTTGATAAGGCAATCACCATTAACTTCAACCAATGCTTTGTCTAAAAACGCTAAATTCCCACTGAATTATGCAACGTTGAGTGATTTGGGTATCTCTCCCAAATGACTCGAAGTTGCTACTTTCAGAAGCCTTCAGGCACTTGGGGATATTTCAGTTTAACGAATAAGTTAAGTAAACCAATAACGCGGTTAGCATCATTTTATTAGATAAATGAAAACGCAGTTTATTGTTCAATAAACTGCGTAAAATTGAAATTACTTAGTGATATCTGCTGCTGGAATACGATTTTCAATCTCAGCAGCTTTAGCGCGGATCTTTTGCTCTAGTTGGTCCACGATATTATCATTGTCAAAACGCTCTTTTTGACGAACACCTTCATCATAGTAACCGCTCTTGCGGTTACCACCAGTCAAACCAATATGTGACACTAATGCTTCACCGGGGCCATTAACCACACAACCGATAATAGATACGTCCATTGGGGTAACAATGTCTTCTAACCGTTGCTCTAATGCGTTGACAGTATTGATCACATCAAACTCTTGACGCGAGCATGATGGACAAGCAATAAAGTTGATACCACGAGAACGGATACGCAATGATTTTAAAATATCAAAGCCCACTTTAATCTCTTCAACCGGATCCGCAGCTAATGAAATACGTAAGGTATCGCCAATACCTTCAGCCAATAACATACCTAAGCCAACCGCCGATTTAACAGAGCCAGCACGAGCGCCGCCTGCCTCAGTAATGCCTAGGTGTAAAGGTTGTTTAATTTGCTTAGCTAATTGGCGATATGATTCAACCGCTAAAAAGACATCTGATGCTTTAACACTGACTTTAAATTGATCAAAGTTAAGTCTATCGAGAATATCAACATGGCGCATGGCTGATTCAACCAATGCTTCAGGTGTAGGTTCATGGTAGCGTTCCATGATCTCTTTTTCTAACGAGCCACCGTTAACACCGATACGAATAGGGATATTCTTATCACGTGCACAATCAACAACGGCGCGAATACGCTCTTCATTACCAATATTGCCAGGATTAATACGGAGGCAATCTGCACCGTACTCAGCCACTTTTAGTGCGATACGATAATCGAAATGAATATCTGCAACTAATGGTACTCGAGACTGCATTTTAATCAGCTTAAAAGCTTCAGCAGCTTCCATTGTCGGCACAGAAACACGCACAATATCAGCACCCACTTTTTCCAGTGCATGTATTTGAGCTAATGTGGCGACAACATCAGTTGTACGAGTGTTCGTCATTGACTGAACAGCAATAGGAGCACCGTCACCAATTGGGACATTACCCACATAAATACGTGAAGATGCGCGGCGTTTGATCGGAGATTCGTTGTACATGATTAGTTGCTCTATTGACTCGTTACTAACTCATTACTGAGCTAGTGGTAATGAAAATCGTGCCACACGGTTATTAGGAAACTTAGCCATATCGACACTTTGACCATTAAATTTTAATGATGATACTGCTGCAGGTGCGCCAATCACTAATTTGAACGGTGCGACACCATTTAATGCAATATCACTGCCGGCTTTTCGCACACCATTAACTAAAGCTTTACCGTTAGCATCGGTAATTTTCATCCAACAATCGGCAGATAATGTCATAGCAATCGCATTTTGTGTCGTTGCAGGAGTTGTCTCAGTGTCAACTGATGGTGATACGGTAGTAGCAGGCGTTGTATCACTGCTACCTGAAGTAACAGGCTTATCCTCAGGCTTTGCAGCGATAGCTGAATTGACTTGAATTGGCGTATCTAAACTCGCTTCAGTTTTAGCTTCTGCCTCAAGTGCTGGGCTGGCTCCACTATCAACATTAACGTTAGCTGCAATTGGTTCAACTTGATTCGATTGCAGTGAACCGGCAGTATCTAAATCCAATGCCGCCACTTCTTCTACAGAAGGCTTAGACACATCAATTTCAGTGAGTAATGATGACTTCTGTACCCACCAAACGACCAATAACCCTAATAACACCACGAAAATGATATAGGTTACAACCGTCCAACGACTGTCTCTTGCTTGTTGAGTTGTTTTACGAGAAAAACTCTGCATCGCAGGTGCGGCGGTGGTGACTAATTGTTTATCTAAACATTGACTGATCAGTTTTTTATCAACATCAACCAATTTAGCATAGTTATTGACGTAACCACGCACATAGGTATTCGACGGAATATGGGTAAAATTATCAGCTTCAATTTCTTCAACAAGACTTGGGCGAAGGTGCAACCGCTCAGCGACTTGCTCTAGCGTTAGGCCATGAGATGCTCTTGCAGAAGAGAGTAATGAACCTACAGTGTCAGTAAGTTCTTCAGTGTGTTGTAGTGCTTCGTCAGGAAGCGATTCATATTGATTTGTAGTCATTAGTGCATACTAGCCCGATACTGTTTCGCCTGAGGGGATGTCGGATACTTGGCCAACAATGTAATCCCTAATCTTTTAACAGCAGAGGCATTTTTTAGCCCCCGCTCAATCTCAATTTCAAGTGCCAAACTCTGTGGCGATTGAGGGATTACTCGGTTGTATCTATTCATAATGGTTCGCGCTGTCGCAAAATCTTGCTGCGACAATGTGGTACCAATCAATTCATTCCATGAAGCTCGACGCCGCGGATCGTATTTTAACGCGATGGTAAAATATTCAACCGCTGCATCTAGCTTACCCGCATCACGTGCGCATAAGCCTAAATTCTCATAACTTGAGGCTGACTGGGTATAACCCGGTACCTCAATGGCTTGCAAAAACATCTTTTCAGCTTGGTCAAAACGGCCCTGTTGACATAAAAAAACGCCAAAATTATTTTTTGCATCACCCGTCATATCATCAAACTCAATTGCATTTACATATGACTTTTCAGCCATACGTATATCACCAACCGTTTGATAATAATAAGCCATGGCAATATGAACTTCACCTAGCTCAGGTGCATATTTCATGGCTTTATCTAAATTAAACTTCGCTTGTTCGCTATTACCGCGCTGTAAATAAGTTAACCCTAACTGAGTTCTTTCTCTTGCCGCTGAGACAGGATTGAATTTACGCTCAGCAACCTTGATATCGGTACCAGTATAAGTACTTTCTGTCACACACCCACTTAATACAGGTATTAAAGAAGCGGCAATTAAAGACATAAGCAATCCGTGCTTCATAGTTAACCTATAATCTATACAAACAAAGAGTTACTCCATTGTGACTGAAATTTTATCTTGTTGCATGCGTTTTTTTGCTAAACGCTTAGTTCTATCTCTAATATCACCCGCTAATTGACCACAAGCAGCATCAATATCATCTCCACGAGTTTTACGTACAATTACGGTTAAGCCGTATTCCATTAGTACTTTAGAGAAACGATCGATACGTGAGTTAGATGAACGACCATAAGGAGAACCTGGGTATGGATTAAATGGAATTAAGTTCACTTTACACGGTGTATCTTTCATCAGTTTAGCTAACGCATGCGCTTGATCTGTGCTGTCGTTAATATGATCGAGCATCACATACTCAACCGTAACACGACCGCGGTTCGCATTTGATTTAGCAATATAACGTTGAATACCACCAATAAATTCATTCAGAGGGTACTTTTTGTTAACTGGTACCAACTCATTACGTAATTCATCATCAGGAGCATGAATACTGACGGCTAATGCGACATCAAGTGCATCGCCTAACTTATCAAGTGCAGGCACCACACCCGAAGTTGAGACTGTTACGCGGCGCTTAGACAAACTAAAACCAAAATCATCAAGCATAATATCGATAGCTGGAATAACGTTTGATAAGTTAAGTAGCGGCTCACCCATTCCCATCATTACCACGTTGGTAATTGGGCGGTCTCCCGTATCTTTAGCAAAACCGATGAAATGTGATACGCGCCAAATTTGACCGACAATCTCAGATACCGTTAGATTACGGTTAAAACCTTGCTGTGCAGTCGAGCAAAAGCTACATTCAAGCGCACAACCCACTTGTGATGAAACACATAAAGTCGCACGGTCATCCTCTGGGATATAAACCGTCTCAACTTCTTGCCCTTCCCCCACGTGGATAGCAAACTTGATCGTGCCGTCAGTCGATTTTTGAAAGCTAGAAATTTCAGGCGCAACTATCTCACAACGTGCCGCAAGCTTATTGCGTAACACTTTGTTAATATTAGTCATTTCTTCGAAATCGCTAACACCAAAATGGTAAATCCATTTCATTAGCTGATCTGCGCGAAACGGCTTTTCGCCCATTTCAGCAAAAAGTGCGCGCATTGCCTTACGATCAAGATCCAATAAATTGATCTTTTTTTCCGTCATTTCTCTAACCTCAAAACCAAAACCTGCTGCAGGGCGCAGAAGTATACAGTTCCAGTGCCACTTTAGCTAGTGAAGAGACTATTATCACAACATTCAAAACCGATAAGATATTTTTATCACGGTTTGAAAAGTCTATGCTAGAATCAGCGCGGGCTAATGTTGGCCTTAAATTCGGAGTTGTAATTCCACTTTTATGATTACTCTTATCATTATAGTGTTAGTTGCTATCGCAGTATCGTTTTTCTGTAGTGTTTTTGAAGCAGTTTTACTTTCAGTAACCCCAAGTTATATTGCATCGTTAAAGCAAACTAACCCCGCGGCGGCTGCTCGATTAACTAAGCAAAAAGAAAATGTAGAATCACCTTTAGTGTCTATTTTGACACTTAACACCATTGCACATACCGTTGGTGCTGCTGTCGCAGGTGCGCAGGCTGCTAAGGTTTTTGGCGATGAAATGCTAGGTGTGTTCTCAGCGGTACTAACCTTTCTTATTTTATTCTTCTCTGAAATTATCCCTAAAACACTGGGTGCAAACTACTGGCGCGGAATGGCTCCAACAGTTTCATTGGCGTTATTATGGATGGAACGTTCAACATTACCGCTAATTTGGATGTCACAAAAAGTGACCAGCTTGATGGGTAAAGGCGAAGATGGCCAATATATTCGTCAAGAGATGAGCGCAATGGCGAAGATTGGTCATGAGTCTGGTGAGTTAGACAAGCAAGAATCTAAAATTTTAACCCAAATTTTGTCGGTTAAAGAGATGCCTGTGTCTGCGATTATGACACCACGTACGGTATTATTCTCACTACCAGTATCTATGCCTCAAAGCGAGTTTATGAAAAGTTATATTCGTAAGCCGTTTACGCGAATTCCGGTATTTGCGACTGACCATGACGATATTGTGGGTTATGTTAACCGTACAGATATTCTATTATCTGAACGTGACAACCCAACTGCGACATTAGATAGTTTAAAGCGCAGCTTATTAGCAGTACCTGAAACCGCTAAAATTTTACCGCTATTCGAGTTAATGATTAAGCGTAATACTCAAATTGCGATGGTTGTTGACGAATACGGTAGTAGCCAAGGTATTGTGACCCAAGAAGATATTATTGAATCTATGCTTGGCCTTGAGATTGTCGATTTAAATGACCCAGCAACTGACATGCAGCAATTAGCACGTAAGTTATGGAAACGTCGAATGAAAGACAAAGGCATCCGTTTATCAGATGACGGTGATTTCGAAAACGACGAAGACGAGCAGAAATAAATACCATGGGGGAGCGCAAGCTCCCTTAGTTTTTTGTATAATACCAACTTGATTAAGAAGATGATCATTCAGCGGGAGTTCAAGGTGCTGTAGACAAGGTCAGTATTTGCTCCTGCAATACTGACATTCACCACATCCATGTGGTTTGCGGACATTTGAATGGAATAGTTATTCTATTTTGAAAATGTTCAACGCAGTATACAGTGCCTTGAAACCCGCACGAAGTGAGCTTTTCAGGCCTTTCCATTTCGATGTTGCATTGATTTGAAAGGGAATAGCCATTACTGCATCAATGCGCCTAGAACTGAAAAGGCTGACAAGCTCTGAATAAATCACATCTTTAATCAAATTGGTATACCAATTCTTTAAGAGACTATGCAAACATATAAGTTAACTTTAGCGCACATCAATGATACCCATTCATATTTTGATCCAAGCCGGGTTCAGTTTAAGTTAACGTTAGCCAACAAATCATATCAGTTACAAAGCCATACTGGTGGCTATGCGCGTATCGGCTATCAAGTAGAGCAAGCGCGCCATCAAGCACAACAGCAACAACGTGATTTTCTGTTTTTACATGCTGGCGATAGCTTCCACGGTACGCTTTACTTTAGCCAACATAATGGCTTAGCTAACGCAGACTTACTCAATCGACTCAAACCCGATGCGATGGTATTAGGTAATCATGAAATTGATTGTGGCAACCAACCTATTAGAGCATTTTTAGATAACACTGATTTTGCCGTCATGGCGGGCAATATGGACGTGAGTCGCGAAGCAGATGATAGAGCCGATAAGCTTAAGCAGCATCCTCGCTTTTATGACTATGACCCGCAGACACAATGTGCAAAAGTGTTATTAAAACCACTTGGCGATACTCAAGTGGCTATTTTTGGCATCACGCTCGATCAAATGAAGATCATTTCTCGTCCTGATCCTGATAGCGATTTTCATCATGCAGTTGAAACATGCAAACAAACCATTGCACAGTTACATCAAGCAGGCATTTACCACATCATCGTGCTTAGTCATTTGGGCATTATCCAAGACCGTGAGTTAGCCAAAGCCCTCCCCGCCATCAGTGCGATTGTGGGTGGCCACACACACACTTTACAAGGTGACTTTAGTGATCTTGGTTTAAGTAATATGCCTTATGGCGAAATGGTGGCTGGCGTCCCTATTTTACATGCAGGTAAGCATGCAGAAACATATGGCTTAGCGGAACTGACTTTTGATTCACAAGGTAATGTCATTGAGTGTCAGGGTAATAACTACTTTATGATCGATAAGCAATTTATCTTAAAATCTGAGCAAACTATTGCTGAAACGGACTATCAATTAGTTCGCCATTATTTAGAACAACATAATGGCATAAAGTGGCACCAAGTTGATGAAGATATCGAACAACGACTGAATGATAAATACCGACCATCCGTCCATGCAATGCAGTCCAAAATATTAGGTTTTATTCCAAGGCCTTTTATTCACACCCGCTTACCAAGCAAAAAATGCCCCCATGGCAGTGAAATAGCACCTTGGGTGTGCTGCAGTTTGTATCATGAAAGTCGAGTGATTAACCCTGATATCCAATTTTCACTGCATAACGCTGGCGGTGTCAGACAATCTCTTCCAGAGGGAGAACTCAGCCTCGCTGATGTTATCGGTCAAATACTGCCTTATGATCTGCCGCTAGTAACTTATAACATTCAAGGTAAGTACCTATTTGAGTTGCTAGAATCAGCAATCAACTCAGCCACTGACAACAGTGTGATTGGCTCTGGTACTGGCGGTTTTCCTTATACTTATGGATTAAAGTATTTTTATGATGGCAAGCAGCCATTGGGAAAACGCATTGTACGCTTAGAAATCATGGCATGGTTTAATGGCAACAAACAATGGCTAGCAGTTGATCCAAACAGTTATTATACCGGCGTATCGAGTTGCTATACCGTGTTAGGCAAAGAGGGTTATGAAGCTATCCTTAATGCAAAATGGCAACACACACTTACGGAATTAACCTTGCCCGGTGCTTTCATTCAATTTATCAGTAAAAATAACCGCTTAGATAAACTGCTGAGTCCACAAGTTAATTATCAAAGTCATTTATAATTATACGAGCAAACTCTTACGCATCACTAATGCGGGTAACATTTGTCCGCGCTGTAATTGATAACAGCGCGATTGTCTGATAAATCCATGTAGACGAAACAAGGGCGCCGAGAGTGATGACGCATCAACTATAAGTTGTGCATAATCCAAGCTCTGTGCATATTGCAGCACGGACTCAAATAATTGGGTTGCGATGCCTTGACCTTGAAACTCAGGTGCAATATACAAATGTGCAATGTAGCCTTGTTGTTTAAAGTGGGTTTCCATCGCAATAAAGCCGATACAACGGTCCTCATGCAGCATAACTAAACAATACATATGCTTTAAGCGATTATGCCAGTATTGAGCTGACCGAGGTGCAAATGACCATGCGTCTAGTTGAGCTTTAGAATAGATAGCGTGATCGATATGTTGAACAGCTTGATGGAACAGCTGACTTATCTGATGTGCAAAAGATGAGTGGTATTTAACAAGGTACATAAAAAAATAGGGAGATATATCAATTATAACTCCCTACATAATAATTACTTCTTAACGATTTGGCCAACAAATAGAATGTCGTCAAAAGTGCGGTTTAAGGTTTTAGAGTTGAAGTTTTTCATCACATCTGACCTTGCATCTCAACCTTATCACCTTTAGCGATCGCAACTTGTGGACCTGCTGCCCAAATTGTTTTGTCCGCTTCTTTAAGCTGAACATAGGTATAACCGCCGCCATTCATAGTATCAAGAACGGTACCTTGGTGCATTGCACCTTGCGCCCATGCACTTGACATACCTAGCGCTAGCGTTGCTGCAGCTGCGATTTTAACTAATTTAGTAAACATGATATTTCCCTAACCATTAACAATTGGCCGCATTAAATCATGGTTGATATCACCTGTCGCGAATTTAGCTCACAGTTTTATGATAAATCCCTAATATGATTTTCTGGTATTTATTGTTTATTAGTCTTTTAACAATGGTTGCAACATGGCCTCTAATCCATTGAGCTTTACTTCATAAATCAATGCTAACTGCTGCCCCAACTTTCCCTCTGGAAAGCCTTTACTGTGAAACCAAACTAAATAAGGCTCAGGTAACTGTAATAATTTACGTCCCGAATATTTACCAAATGGCATGGTCTGATTAATTGCTTCAATTAATAATTGCTGTTGTGTCATTACCATTACCCCCTACATCATACCTATCACTGACTGATCATAACTCAAGCATAAGACCAAGTGACTATTTTTATAGAATTATTCAGTTTTCTTTTGACCTAAAACCACTAAGTCCCTAAATTTAAAATTAATTAAACATTTAACTTACAACTTTCAATATGGAACTAATGATCGAACTGTAATGACATAGGTGATAAATGATTATTCTTATTGGTGGCGAAAAAGGCGGCAGCGGCAAAAGCTGTCTAGCTCAAAATATGGCAGTTTTTCTCACTGATGAGTGTAATGCCAATGTCATAATAGTTGATTGTGACCCACAAAGATCAACCTCAGACTGGGCTTATTGTCGTGCAAGAAATAAGCAGTTGTCAGCAATAAAATGCATTCAATTATTTGGTAAAATTCGCAACGATTTACTGAAACTGGAAAAACACTATCATTACGTCATTATCGATTGTGGTAGCCAAGACAATTTAGCCTTACGCGCCAGTATGTCGGTATCTGATTATTCATTAATACCGATTCGGCCAAAGTTACGTGACATTAATTCCATCAAAAATATAGATGACATTGTTGCCACCTGTCTAATGATTAACCCTGAATTAAAAGCTTCATTTGTGATCACGCAATGTCCATCAAACGCAAACTATGATAAACGCGTGCTTGATACTAAAGAAGCCTGCTCCACATATGGATTACACGTCTTAAATAATATTATGTATGAACATGATATATATGATGATAGCGAACAAGCTGGGCATTCAGTGCTCGATATGGCACCAGACTGTCAAGCCGCTAATGAAATAAGAAACCTCACCTGTGAATTACTACGGGTCAATACCTGCGATGATATTAAGCAACGTATTGTCGAATATGACGCTGCAATTATACCGGTGAGTAAAAACAAAATGCCATAACACCATCAAATGTTAGCAACTTGTTTACATAACATGTATAGTTGTAACGCTTATAATGGATGATAAAGTTAATAAAGGCACTGGAATGCAGCAATTTACATTATGGAAGCACCTCTTTTTACTCCCTTGTCTACTCTTCCTGAGTTTTTTTAGTCATGCTCAATTCTCACTAGAGCAAATTCCTCAGCTCAACAATAAAAAATCCATTACTTTGGTCGCTGAAACTGGATTTTGGACCCAATATTTACAACAAAGCATGTTACCAAAGTTTACAAAAAAAACCGGCGTTACCGTGCATGTGACATCAGTAACGCTAGATGAAATGTTCAAATTACAGCAACAAGGCCTAAGCAGTGGTACAGGCCAATACGACCTATTATCGATGGAGCCGGTTGGGCCAAAGATTGGGCCGCCAATGGCTATACCGTTCCCCTAGAAGAACTAGCCTATTTATATGATCCTGATGGTGCTCAAGCAATGGAGCATTATTTAGAACCTTATTATCCATCGCTGCTAAATATTTTATCTTATGAAAACGAGATCCATGCGATTCCATATAATAACTACGTGATGGGCAATCATTACCGTGCCGATCTTTTTGAGCACCCCGTTGAGCAAGCAAACTTTATCAAACGTTATGGCTACCCTCTAGCCCCGCCTCAAACAGTCCAACAATTAGTCGATATTGGTGAGTTTTTTACCCGTGGAATTGGTGAGCAACTGGCTGATACCAAGCTGACGAAACAATTCTATGGCATGGCATTAATGTCAGGTTTAAGACCTCATATTAATGATGAATTTTCAGCTATTTTATGGGGGTTAGATGGTAAATGGATGACCCCTATTTATAAGAAGAACAAACTGCAACACTTCCAAGTCGATAGTCAAAATTCAGCTTTAGTTGAAACGACTATGTTTTATCAAAAATTAAAACAATATGCTTATCCTGCTGATAGTCAGTTTGCTTTTTATGAATCAGCACAGGCCATGGCAAATGGACAAGTAGCGATGTGGCCTTTTGCTATAACAACTTATGGAGCATGTCATTTAAAGTTGAACAAAATATCAAAGGCAGCAAACTCAAAGTCGCGCAAGTCCCAGGCGGAAAACCTTATAACGGTGCTTATGCTTTTGCCGTCAGCTATGACAGCAAAAATCCACAAGCTGCTTATTGGTTACTTAAATATTTAGGCAGTTATGAAGCACAATATGCC
Source organism: Shewanella marina JCM 15074 (assembly GCF_000614975.1). Classification (GTDB taxonomy): domain Bacteria; phylum Pseudomonadota; class Gammaproteobacteria; order Enterobacterales; family Shewanellaceae; genus Shewanella; species Shewanella marina. The sequence goes on along the minus strand of NZ_BALM01000021.1, from coordinate 32,026 downwards.
TATGCAATGGGCGGTGGTAACCCATGCAGAATGGATGTAGTTAATGCCCCTATTTTTAGCGAAGAAAAATATCGTAATATTGCTGGAGCCTTTAATGCCAGCCACAACGCTAATATTCATTGGGCCGAAAAAGTATTGAACTATGGTCATTTTACCAGCTCTGCCATGGGCAAAATTTACCCTTTGTTAGCAGAAAAAAGCTATACCCTCAGCCATACAAACAAAGATATTAAAGGTGAAGTAGAGCTGCTAATAAAGAAAATTCAGAATCTACAAAACAATCATGGTGAATACCCTGCGGTTACGCCATGACAGATAAACCATTAATTAGTATCAAGCAAAAAATATCTTTTGCATTTTATATTGTATTTGCCATGACCCTAGGGATTGGCATCATTGCATTATTGCTTTCACAAGAATTAAAAAATGATGTCGATTCACTGATTAATGAAGATTTTAATAAAATCAATTTAGCCTTAAAACTGGCAAAAGAGAGTCAACGCCTAAAAATTATTACCACTTCATTAGAAAATGAGAGCATTTCAGAGTTGGTACTCAACCAACAATTAGCCGCATTAACCAATCAATGGTCACAACTGATTAAAACAGCACAGATGTTAGCTAAGCATCAATTAGTCGATGAAAAACAAGAATTAATCAATCATTACCTTGAAACGCTGCAACAAGCTAAACAACAGATGCCAGTATTAGAACAACTAACATTAAAATCAGCCAATTCAAGAAAACAGACTCAACATATTCATGATAATTTTGTGATTTTACAGCATCAGTTTTCCCATGAAATTCAAACCATACTTTCGGATGAAGATGATATAGCATTAGCGACATTAAGTAATAAGCAGTATCAACAGCTAAAAATCACCTTAGAACAACATAATCAGCTCAGTCAGTTAGTGCATATTGGCGAAGCATTATTTGCTAATATCTCACAATTAGCACATCAAGATAGCATCCCTAATATTAATAAGATCCAACGTACCAGCATGCGTTTATTCATAAAAATGCAAGAGATCGAATTAGATGAAAAATACCAATCTTTTAAGTTAAATTGGCTACATCAAATAAAAACAGGAATATTAGGTCAAAATAATATTTTTGAAGTATCAAGAGAGGTGATTAATAGCCATAGAATTGCCAAAAAACATCTTAATCAACAAGCAGAAACTGTCAGTAAAATTGATAAATATACGCAGCACTTTGTTAGCGATTTAAAACGTAATATTTATTACTCTAGCGAAGAGTTAAAAGCAGACAGTACCGCCTTTATGATCCTAGTTTTCATTGCTAGCTTTCTGTACACCATTTTTATTTGGCTAACCAATTGGCACTTTATCTCCAAGGGAATTATCAAGCCGGTGATTGCGACCAGCAATGCAATGAAAGATATTGCCAATGAGAAATTAGATACCACCTTACCGCAAACAGATAATCTTGAATTGCAACAAATGGTGAATTCACTCGAAACCTTAAAAACGTATGCGGCTCAAGTTAAAGCAATTTCAGAAATCGACGGTTTAACAGGTGCTTATAACCGCCGCTTCTTTGATATCAGGCTCGAACAGCAAATTGAATTCTCCTATAAGAATAAGCAAGCTCTCAGCATTGTTTTATTCGACTTAGACCAATTTAAACAATATAACGACCACTATGGACATATTGCAGGTGACCGATGCTTACAACAGGTTGTAGAGGCCTGTAAACGAGTCATCTCGGGTGAATTCGAACTGATAGCACGTTATGGTGGTGAAGAGTTTGTCATGTTACTTCCAGCTTGTTGTGAACAAGAAGCCTTTAAAAAGGCAGAAAATTTGCGACTCAGTATTTTCCAAGAAGCTATTGCCCATGAACACAACGAACCGCATAAACTGGTTACCGTCAGTTTAGGGGTAACCACCTATCGAGGAATCACCAAGACCAAAATTCATAACTTACTCAAGCAAGCAGATACCGCCTTGTATACGGCAAAACAAACGGGCAGAAACTGCACTAAAATGTACAATAATATTCATGAATATCTATAAGTGGTATGACGCATATGAGTCAGTTAATTTAGATTATCCTCAACAAAACTGCTTCGGACGTCTTGAATCTAAGTAAAATCATCCCAATGTTTAAAATATGAGCATTTTGAGTTTAGGGATCTTATGATTGGTATTATCGTCGTTAGTTTAATCGCCATATTTGCAATTATATGGATAGCTTCTATCCCGTGGCGTAAACGTCAGCAGCGGGCAAAAATATGCGCCGAGCCATTTCCTACCGCATGGCGACATATCATTAAACGCCGTTTTCCCTACTTTCATTCCATGCCAGCCGATCTACAACTACAACTTAAAAAGAAAATTCAAATCTTTGTCGCTGAAAAAGAATTTATCGGCTGCAATGGCCTTGTTATTGATGATGACATTCGAATCACCGTCGCAGCCCAAGCATGCCTACTGCTACTTAACCGACGCACAGACTTTTACCCAAAGCTTAAGCAGATTTTAATTTATCCTGATATTTTTTGGGTAGAAAATCAAAGAACCGATCCCGCAGGCGTTGTCTCGGCACAAAAAAATGTACTTTCTGGTGAGTCATGGGAATATGGCAAAGTCGTCCTTTCATGGCATACCACAGTAAATGATGCAGCCGATCCCCATGATGGCAGTAACGTCGTCATCCACGAGTTCGCCCATCAACTTGATCAAGAAAATGGCCCTGCTAACGGTGCGCCTCCACTACGAAATATTACCGATTATCCGAGTTGGTCAGCCATTCTAGATAAAGAGTATCGCACCCTATGCGTGCAAGCTCGAACCCAGCAACAAAGCTTATTCAGTTACTACGGTGCCACTAATCCAGCAGAGTTTTTTGCTGTAGTGAGTGAGGTATTCTTTGAACAACCCCTTAAAGTGAATGAACTGCATCCAGAGCTTTATCAAGAGTTAAGCCAGTTTTATCAACTCGATCCCGTTAATTGGCACTAGTTTTTGCCACAAAAAAGCGGCTCCAAAGAGCCGCAACACCAGCAAGGTAAGCTGTTTAAAATTGATCTTCTTCAGTTGAGCCAGTCAGTGCAGTAACTGACGACTGACCACCTTGAATCACATTAGTTACTAGATCAAAGTAGCCAGTGCCCACTTCTTGTTGATGCGCCACAAAGGTATAGCCTTCTTCGCCGCAGCAAACTCAACCTCTTGCACTTTCTCAACATAGTGCTTCATGCCTTCGCCACGCGCATAGTCGTAGGCTAAATCAAACATGTTGTACCACATGTTATGAATACCCGCTAAAGTGATGAACTGGTACTTATAACCCATATCACTCAGCTCCTGTTGGAACTTCGCAATCGTTGCATCATCAAGATTTTTCTTCCAGTTAAACGAAGGAGAACAGTTATAAGCCAGTAGTTGATCTGGATATTGCGCATGAATAGCTTCAGCAAAGCGGCGCGCTTCGTCTAAATCAGGTTTAGCGGTTTCACACCAAATAAGATCAGCATAAGGAGCATAAGCCAGACCACGAGAAATTGCTTGGTCTAGCCCAGCATTCACTCGGTAAAAGCCTTCAGCAGTACGCTCACCGGTTAAGAAGTCGCGGTCATAAGCGTCACAATCAGAAGTTAATAGATCCGCAGCATTAGCGTCAGTACGGGCAATCACTAACGTTTCAACACCACTTACATCAGCGGCTAAACGTGCAGAAACAAGCTTTTGTACTGCTTCTTGAGTCGGTACCAGAACTTTGCCGCCCATATGACCACATTTTTTAACCGACGCAAGCTGATCTTCAAAGTGAACCCCCGCGGCACCAGCGTCAATCATCGACTTCATCAACTCAAACGCATTTAATACGCCACCAAAACCCGCTTCTGCATCTGCGATGATAGGTAAAAAATAATCAGTATATTTATCATCATTAACATCAACGCCATTGCCCCATTGGATCTGATCAGCACGGCGGAACGAGTTATTAATGCGCCCGACAACGGCAGGAACTGAATTAGCAGGATAAAGCGATTGATCAGGGTACATAGTGCCCGCAAGGTTAGCATCTGCAGCCACCTGCCAGCCCGATAAATAGATAGCTTCAATGCCAGCTTTAGCTTGTTGAACCGCTTGTCCGCCCGTTAATGCACCTAACGAATTAACATAACCTTTTTTGGCACCGCCATTAACGAGTTCCCACAATTTAGCCGCGCCGCGTTTAGCAAGCGTATTCTCCGGCACAATAGATCCTCTTAATGCAACAACTTCTTCGGCAGTATATGTACGAGTGACCCCTTTCCAACGTGGATTTTCAGCCCAATCTTGCTTTAACTCATCGATCTGTTGCTGACGTGTTTTAACTTGGCTCATAGGGTAACTCCTTGTTGTATTTATGCTGGTTTGGTTTATTGGCGACAACGTGTCGCCTAAATAGTTAAGTGAATGATTAAGCGAGTTCGTTTAACAGCTGATAACCCGGCAATGTAAGAAAATCGATAAGTTCATCAGCCGTGGTGATCTGTTCAAGTAATTGTGCTGCGCGTTCAAATTGACCTTGCTTAAAGCGCAATTCACCCAGTTCGAGTTCAACATTGCGGTATTCTTCGCTAAGCATCTGACTAAATAGCGCTTTAGTGACAAGCTGGCCGTTAGATAAACATTTTTCATGCTTAATCCATTGCCATATAGAAGTACGAGAAATTTCAGCGGTGGCAGCATCTTCCATCAAGCCGTAGATAGGGACACAGCCATTACCGCTGATCCATGCCTCGATATATTGCAGTGCGATACGGATGTTCAATCGCATGCCAGCTTCGGTACGCTCACCATCACATGCCGTTAATAATTCTTCTGCCGTAATAGGTGCATCGACATCGCGACTAATATGTAATTGGTTAGTACAACCATCACCAATATATTGGTTAAAAATAGTCATCGCAGTATCCGCAAGGCCAGGATGCGCAACCCAAGTACCATCATGACCATTGCGCGCCTCAAGCTCTTTATCTTGACGCACCTTAGCTAATACCTGTTTATTTTGCTCCGCATCTTTAGCAGGAATAAATGCCGCCATGCCGCCCATAGCAAGTGCTCCGCGCTTATGACAGGTTTTAATTAATAAGCGAGAATATGCACTTAAAAACGGCGTATCCATCGTCACTGCCTGACGGTCAGGCAATACGCACTCAGGATAATTATTAAGGGTTTTAATATAGCTAAAAATGTAATCCCAACGGCCACAGTTTAACGCCACAATATTTGAACGTAATTCATATAGAATTTCGTCCATTTCAAATACCGCAGGTAAAGTTTCAATCAGACAAGTACACTTAATCGTCCCCGCGGCTAAACAAAAACGCTGTTCAACAAAAGCAAACACTTTAGCCCACCAACGAGCTTCAAGATGACTTTCTAATTTTGGAATATAGAAGTAAGGGCCAGAACCTTTAGCAATTAACTGACGATAGTTATGGTAAAAATACAGTGCAAAATCAACTAATGCCCCAGGTACTGCTTGACCATTAAAGGTGACATGTTGCTCAGGTAAATGCAGCCCTCGCACACGCGCAATTAATACCGCAGGATCTGCATTTAATTTATAGGCTTTGCCTGTCTCAGCAACAAAGTCGATATTATTGGCTACCGCATCACGTAAATTAATCTGCCCTTGCACCACCTTAGGCCAGCTGGGTGCTAATGAATCTTCAAAGTCAGCCATAAACACTTTCACATTGGCATTTAAGGCATTAATAATCATTTTGCGTTCTACAGGACCTGTGATTTCAACGCGGCGATCTTGTAAATCATGAGGAATACCACGAATACTCCAATCTTGATCACGGATAGATTGAGTTTCTGCTAGAAAGTGAGGTTTAGTCCCAGCATCAACTTGTTGTTGACGTTGCTTACGCAAAATTAATAACGGCTCGACTTCCGTACCAAATTCAGCAGCAAGTGCGGTTAATAAACTACATGCCCCCTCATTAAATATCTCGTCATGACCATCAATATTCGATGCACTTATCTGCAATGTTTGTTGCTTAATATCAGAAATATTCGCAGTCATCATTATTAGCCCCTTGCTGAGTATCTACTTACTTTTACTTTTGCTAAGTCGATTACTGATGTAAATGCAACTTAAAGGTTGAAGTATTTTTATATGGCTAACATCTATGTGTTCGCCTTGTGTTTGATTAAAAACTACTCACACAATGAAATAATTGCAAATAATGTAAAACGCCATTGACCAATAAATTATTAAAATAAACGCAATAAAAATTGGTCATACCAACATGATTAAATAAAAATAAGTATATGTTTTAAAGAAGTAAATCATGTATAAAATTTAAATACAAAAATCTAATTTTAAATTTGTAAGACAAGTAAACCAGCAGTAGTAAAATAAATATAAGAACGTAATTAAATTACTTAATGTAAATATTTTAATACTATATATTTTGAAGTGTATTTAAATGATTACAAACTCATCCGTTTAAATACAAAGTAGTAAAATAAAGTAAATCATCTTTAATAACATAATGTTAAATAATTATTTAACAACACAGAACTTCAAACAAGCGTTTTAATCTTACCTTAACGTAAAGGTAATCTAGGCACTTAAAAATTGACCTAAACAAGGACACAATGTTGCCCGATCAAAGCTTAAAATTAATTTGGTATAATCCAAAAATAATTAATAAATATAAGATTTGCTGGTGGTTAAACCCGACATCTCGCCACAGTAAGGCACGAAGCCGCTGATATAAAAACGACTCAAATTGCGCGAACGAAACCAAAGCCCCTATTTTCAACATCTCGTTTTACCGTTAAAAACCTTAAAATTCATGCAGCAAACACTAAACAACCCTTGTCAGCACCTAACGCGCTAGTTATCATGGCTCCAGATCCCACAACTGTTAGTAGTCCATGATTAATAAAAAACAAACATTAACCCTATTAACGGCAGCGGCGCTGTCATTAAGCTTAAGTGCATGTAGTGTGTTTGATTGGTTGGTATATAAGCCTGACATTCCTCAAGGCAACTACATGGAACCACAGCAAGTGGAACAGCTACGTGTAGATATGACCAAAGACCAAGTAGAATATATTCTTGGACGTCCAGTATTAAGAGACAGCTTCGCAGACAATACTTGGTACTATGTTTATCACTTCAAAAGTGGACGTGATGCTAGCATTATCCATAAAGAGTTAATTATTCATTTTAAAAATGACCAATTAACCAATGTTGAGGGTGATTACAAACTAGGCGCTAACTTTAGTACACCACTAAACGAAGCGGCATTACCTAGCGTAAACACACCAGCAGCAGAGCCATTACTGCCTAAGTCACGTAATGACGAAAAGCCTTTAGTTGAAGAGAAACTAAAAGCAAAACAAATCGAAAAATCATTCGAATAAAAGAACCCCAAGAACAACAAAAAAGAGCGCAATTGCGCTCTTTTTTATTAAGATTGACCACTATGATTTATTCTTAGCGGCTTGCTCAGCTCGGCGGCGACGCACATCTTTAGGATCGGCAATCAAAGGCCTATAAATCTCAACCCGATCACCACGTTGTAATACCTCTGAGGGTTTCACCACACGGCTATAAATACCCAATTTTGCGGTATCAATGTCAATATCAGGAAAGAAATCAAGAATATTACTTAATTTGACCGCATCTAAACATGTTGTACCTTCAGCACTTGTACTGTGACCACTTTTTGCAAGTCAGTACGGGCACAAATTACATCAACATTAAACAATTCTGATGTTGTAGTCATCGGTAAACCACCTTTGCTCGTTCAGAAAACGCCGACACCATCGACGACATTAACTCATTAAATATCTTACCAAACGCAAAATCAGCCACAGAACTTTTAAATTCAAAATCAAGTTCAAACTCAACTTTACACGCAGACTCATCCAATTCAATTAGCCGCCATTCACCGATTAAATGATTAAATGGGCCATTTTCTAACTGCATTTTTATCGAATTATGTGGCGTTAACTGATTACGCGTCGTAAATGTTTTGCGCATTCCAGCTTTACTCACATCAACTGAAGCTAACATCATCATTTCATTCGCTTCAATTACCTTGCCACCCGCACATCCAGGAACAAACTCATGATATGACTCAACATCATTAATTAAGTCATACATCTGCTTAGCACTAAAACGTACTAATGCACTACGAGCTATTTTTGGCATGCTATATTCCATCATTATTCTATATTAATGAAACCAATTTTATCATGCTAACAGGGTCAACGTCACGACTATGGCAAGCTTTAAAAACAGCTAAAATTGGTGAAAGAATCACCATTAACACACTGATTTTAATAATTTGTGTAATATTAGCCCTTAGGCAATTCCAAATTGAAAATCTAAGCGTATAATAGCTAGCCTATGGCTAAGAAGAACTCAAAAAAATCCGCAAACGCTTCAGCGACAATTGCTCGCAATAAGCGTGCGACGTTCGAATACAGATTCGAAGAAAAATTCGAAGCGGGCCTATCCTTAATGGGATGGGAAGTAAAGTCTATCCGTATGGGCAAGATTAACTTGTCTGAAAGCTATGTGATGCTTAAAAACGGTGAGGCCTATCTGCACGGTTGTAATATTGTGCCACTAAACACGGCATCAACACATGTAATATGTGATCCAATTCGTGTCCGTAAACTTTTACTTAACCGTCGTGAACTAGACCGCCTAGCAGGCTCTGTTGAACGTCAAGGTTATGCCATCGTACCCATCTCAATGTATTGGGGCAAAGGCACTTGGGTTAAAATAGAGATCGGTTTAGGTAAAGGTAAGAAAGAGCACGACAAACGCGAAGATACCAAACAGCGTGAATGGGGTATCGAAAAAGCACGGATTATGAAAGCAAAATAGAGGTGCAACTGGTTGGATAACAATCAGTTGAACCTATCAAGGGTAAATGTTGCTTGTGTTATTCAAACAACAGGTTACAATTGAAAAATACTTGGGGGCGATTATGGATTCGACAGGATTCACGAAACCCTGGGAGCATGTCGAGGGGCGGTTGGCCTCGTAAAAAGCCGCACTGTTATAGTTGCAAACGACGATAACTACGCTCTAGCCGCTTAATGCCGCTAGCCATCTGGTTCAGGTTTCTCAAATGGGCAGAACAACAGATGGTCATCTAACATTTGATAGCGAGGGAACCTTGTTCAGGGGTGAACCGCGAAATAGTACTGGACTCGCCTAACGAAATCCTGTCTTTCGGAGTTTATTTAGGTTAACCAAAAGAGAGACTAAACATGTAGCGCCTTGGATGTAGGCTTTCTGGACGCGGGTTCAAGTCCCGCCGCCTCCACCAATTAAAACAAAGGGTTAGCAGCAATGCTAACCCTTTGTCACATCTGAAGTGGCGACAAAGTGGCGACAGAGAATTTTCACAAGCCCTAAAAACAGCCAAAATCCTTATCAAAACCCACCTCATTCAAAAAAATATTCATTTCAGTTAAAATAATTTTAAATCTTTGATTATTAAGACTTTTAATCATAGCTAATTATATCAACCTACCCCCACACCTCACGAAATTCAGTTTTTATCTTTATTTATCAATAAGTAATGGATTATTAACCCTTTCATTTAGTAGTCTATAACTGAAATTTTTCGCGATCATTTCAGATCTTCGATCTTATGAGATCATCAAGGGCTGTGCAGGCTGCCCATTAGAAATGAAACAAATAAAACTGAAAAAAATGACATACAAATAGCTCGCAGGAGGGGAGGAGGAGTGCGGATTTCGTGGCAGATGTTTTCTTTTTAGTGAAACGAACTAAAGCATCACTCCCCTTTCGTCGATATGATTTATAACTTTACACCTTATCGTTCTATAACAATGCAAAGGATTGCCAATGCTTAAACAAGTTAGTTTCTCAACTCTTATGCTCGGTTTATTGTTTATCCCGCTCACCTCTTTTGCTGGCAACACATCCATTGATTCATTTTCTAAAGCAAAGAAGCACCTTGAACGAAAAGTCTACCCGACTCATCGATACACAATTTATTGCAATGCTGAGTTCACGTCCAAAAAGAAAGTTATCCCACCTAACGGTTTTACCACAGACAAATATCTTAAACGTTCTAAGAAAATAGAATGGGAGCACATTGTGCCTGCAGAAAACTTTGGCCGAACATTTGTTGAATGGCGCGAGGGACATGCCGAATGTGTTGATCGCAAAGGTAAGTCTTTCAAAGGTAGAAAGTGCGCAGAAAAAGTGAATATGGAATATCGCTATATGCAGGCAGATATGTACAACTTGTATCCTGCAATTGGCGCAGTTAATGCTCTACGTAGCAATTACAACTTTACTATGTTGCCAGGTGAACAATCTGATTTTGGCTCATGTGATATGAGGATCGATAGCCGTAAAGCTCAACCACCTGAGCTGGCTAGAGGTGTCATTGCTAGAACTTATCTGTATATGGAAACAACTTACCCAAAATACAAAATGAGTAAACAGCAGCGTCAATTGATGAATGCTTGGGATAAGCAATATCCTGTTACTGAATGGGAATGTAAACGCAGTGTCTTAATCCGTCAGTTACAGGGCAATGCTAATGAGGTTGTTGATTCAAGGTGCCATAATTAACGCAGCATTTAATTCTTGTATCTAACCAAGTCTCTTTAAATTATGTAAAGGCTACATTAGTAGCCTTAAAAAACGCAAACTTATGTCGTTTTAATTTCTTCTTCTACATCACATATCATAATCATAGAACATATTTTTGTGACGATTGGTGGCTTAGTCCGTGTTCCCCCAGCTAATTGGTAATTTGAAGTATGTTGCATAATAGACTGTGATTTATCCCATGTATTACTCGAAAACAGATAACTAGGGTTTATCATGGTTAATGCCGTAATAGTTAATATTAGAGCCATTAAAGAGAATTTTATATATTTCATAGTGTGTGCCTTAGACTGAGTAATTCATTACTCAGTCTATACTATGAGAGAATATTATCTATATGACTTACTGATAGCCTTCTGTTCTTTTAAATAATATTTTGCGCCACTGATAATGACTATAAACTCAGTACCAGCAAGTAATAATTCTAAGAACCCAAAATTTTTGTAAATAATTAATGAGTTAACTGAGAAAACATTCCTTAAAGTATGTTCCATCAGCATTAAAGCTCCAACAATTACATGAGCAAACTGAACTAAAGCAAGTAATAAATCTGTACTTGTTATAAACCATTGACCCTCATCAAATTTAAATCTATACCTTTCACTTATTCCCCTTAGCAATGGCACTCTAAAATAGAGTAAAAGCATTACTATTAGATCGGTTACTATATAAGTGAAATATAACCAGTAAGCATTAAATAAATCAAAGAAATTTTCGAAAACAATGTATTCCAACACTTTTACTGTCATCAATATCACAGCAAGAGAAATCAAGTTAATATATCGAAAATAAAATAAAATCACCGTAGCACAAGCCGTAATATAAGCGAGTTCTACATACCCGTGTTCCGCTTGAGAAACGAAAAAAAATGCACTTATTGTAAGAATAAGATAAACAGTGTATTTAATCATCATCATTATCTCTAACGTGATTTAAATCAATTGGTTGCATTTCACTTTTTCTTTCTTCTATTGCCGATAAATACTTGCCTATGCTTATTTTGCAGTAAAAACAAATCTGTGCGAATTGTACAATAGACGGACATCCAACCTCATTTTCCCAATTAATCACTGTTTTACGGCTAACTCCTAAAGCATCTGCAAGCTTTTGTGTTGAAACTTTAGGTGGGCTTGTTCTAAGACGTCGAATATCTATACCTTTAATTTTGACCAATTTCATTGAATTCCTTTCCCTCAAAAACATAAGGATAATTCAGCATAGTATTTAAAATTAAAAAGTTAAATTTATTTCACATCATTCATTTGTTTAGTGTAGTTTTTTTCCCATTAATTATGTGAGGCTGAATAAAGTAACAAAGTATTTAGGAGTTACAACATGTCTAACAAAATAGAACAAGTACAAAAAATTATAGATGAGATAGGTGCTATTCTAATTGTGTTAAGCGCTAACGATCAATTTGTGTCACTCAGTAGAGAAACACAAATGGATATCATTCATTTAGCTTCTGAGAAATTATTTGAAGCAAAAAATGAATTAAAAAAAACTCCAATTTGAAAATAGAAACAAATAAAATTCCTTTTAAAAGAAATAATAAATAGACCAATCTTAGTTCCCTTATAAGTAAATTCAAATTTCAAAATCAACGAGTTAAATTAAAACTAACACCTTGTAAATACAAAAATATCTACACCTTAGTAATCGGGTCTAATCTTCCCTTCTGTTGATTAGCTTGATTCGCTTGGTCATTAAAATCACCGGCTTGTGCCGGTGCTTTTGTATTTGCCGGACCAGGTTTGATACCAGGGTGGGTATGCGACGCGCAAGTTTGAGCTAATTGTGCAACTGTGGCCATGAGTTCAGATAACAAAGCTAATATGTTTTCTTGTTCACTGCCGAACCATGATTTAGGGCTGCGATGGTCTTGTTCTGCGCTTGCCCTGACCTTGCGAGTTTCGGTTTGTAGCTCTGTCATTTTGGCAATAATTTCAGTTAAAGACTCATCAGTTTTAGTCTCAATATTACCTTGTTCATCAACTAACTGATAAACGCCCTCACGCTGCTGATAACGGCTTTCGCCAGCTTTAATCGCCGGTAGTTCCCAATCAAATGGCAGTACCATGCGGATGAATGGCATATCAGGTCGGCCATAAGCAAAAGCCACTTCAACAATTGCGCCAATGGCTGGCGGCTCTAATCGCCCCGCTCTGTCACCTACAGCGGATAGTGGTAATGGTACTGCTTCTAATACACTATCTTGTGTTACTCTCCCATTTTCATCAAGTAATTGAATGTCTGCGGCATAACGTGGGTAGAAAGGATCACTTAGCCTTTCACCTGCTTCAGTTGGCAATTCAGGTAGTGCTATTACTTTACCAAATTTAGGTAAATGATAGCCGCCTGCTAACTCAGGAAAAACATTGGTAATCTTGCGCTTATCGGTCAATTCATCAGCTTTGTTTGTTGTCCAGGTTAACGTCATGGCATCATCTTCAAACTCGACTTGCTTGATCCGATGACCATTAACGATTGCTCCAGGTCGCATGGATGGCATCGCCATTAGCTGCCAGCTATTGGCCATTTGCTTTTGACTTAATGCTTGGGGGATTTCAATAGGACGTTCTGGCCAGCGACTATCTTGATAACTGCCTACAAAAATTTGACCATCAGGCTGTTGGTACCAAATGCAATCAGGTACCGAAAATACGCTACCTAAACTAGCAAGTAACTGATAACCGGTTCCTTGACTGGTAAAGTGTGGCACTCGCTCATCTAAATAAGTTGCGCTTTGAGGTATGACAAGACTCAAGCCACTATCAGTTGCCAACTGAGTGACTACTTGCCTAAATGTGGCATGACGAATATTTACGGGGAAGTGCTCTGCTAAGATACTGGCAAACTCTCGGGCAACAAATCGTGTCACGCCATTGCTAGCCGGTGTCACTTTTACGATATAACCACTGAAATAACGTTGTAGCTTATTGTTGTAACCAATATCTAATGCTATTGCCTGCCTAACGTTACCTCACCAGTTGTTTCAAATACACCTCTACCGCCTGAAGATAATTCAAGCACTAAGCGATAATCGCACAATGGCAGTGTCTGTTTTCCTACTGTCAACTGCTTCACTAGGCGCACATTAGTCTCCTAATTGGTCATCAATATAATGTAAGGCTTTTTCTACTGATGACATTTCTACTTTAGGCGGTGCATCCTCTAATGCTTGTGTCGGGATAACCTCGGCTGATTGCGTAGTGGTTTGATTGGTCGTTGCTTCTGGCGGTTCTTCTCTTGCTTCTGCCACTTCAGGTACGCTTAAATGCTCTCTTAATTGAAATGATACACTCCATGCCATTAGGGTGGGATGTTCTGGCGCAGTGATATTGCCAAAAAATTTAACTTGTCGAATCTTTGCCGCCCTGGCTAAGTCGGCCCCAATGCGGCTCACTTTTCTATTACCTTTGTCATCACGTAGCAATGACAACTCAAATAAGCGCGATAGCATAGGTTGATCAACAAATGGGATTAAGCCGGTTACTTTGAGTTCCTTGGCTTTATCCCCTTGTTCACTACTTGCGGTACTGGACGATTGCCCAGACATATCTTGGTCTGCAAGGCGCATACTCAAGGTTAACTTGCATGACTTTAACCGGATGAGTTCACCATCTAGCGCTAACTGACTCATAGTTTATTAACCGTTGTCCGCTAACACTTGGGCCACTGCCGTCGCGCGCGTTTCAATATCATCTATCACGCTATCAAGCCCTTTTACGTGAAATGGCATAACCACTTCACCTGAATCAAGCTTAGCTAAAAATGACGTTGATATATCGTTGAATGGCGCAGCTGCTTCACGTACTTGTGCTAATGTTTGGGCTTGATTGAGCTTACAATTAAGTTTGAAAATGCAAATAACAACAATTGCACGCCATCTGCGGTAGTGCCTAATAATGATGAATTATCGCCAGCTTTAATTTCTATACGATGCCTAAGAGACTTTATAAACTCCCTATTTGCAATTATCACTTCTTCGTCCTGAGTTGGTGCCGCTGCAATATTTAAATTTGAAGACATAGTATTCACCTTATAAAGTTGAACTTGAAGATTTAATTATTTCAATATCACCACGCTTAAACAGTCTACCGTTCCCAACTCTTGTAGTATCAATAGTGACAGTTAAAAAGTAATTGTTTGGGAAGAATAGACGTGCGTAAATCATTTGATCACTACCTTTGTATAGGGCCGGTTGGTGAGAGCCTTGAGTTTCGACGTTAATAACATTGTCAGACGGTTTGTAACAGTAACCAACCAATGTCGCGTCTACTATTTTTGCCTCTCCATAAGCGTAGCCTCTCACACGCAAATGAATCATCTCATGGTCTTCATCTGCTTTTAGTGGAAGTTTGAAATGTAAATAACAACTGCCATGTTCAGTAGTGAAAAAATTGGCAGCATTAATCACTGTAGAACCTCGACCTCCATCACCAAGAACCATTAAATCCGATATTGCTTGTTCAACATCTTGTTCTTTGACTGCAATGCGTTGGTCAATACTTTGAATCTTCCTGCCACTTCCTCCGCTAATGCTTGTGCTACACGGGTTTGGTCAATCGACGCCTGAGTGGATTGCTCAAGCGCAGCTAATATTGGATCGGTATTCATAATTGATTCTCCAGTAAGCGCACTCGCTCACTTAACTGTAAATGGCGATGCGTATTGGTGATCACACGGGTATTGGTTTGAATCATTGCAGCATTGTGTTCAGCACTGAGGGTTTGCATTTCAACTAAGGTATCGGTGAACTCATACATCCAGCTTTCTGCGCTAACGGTAATAGGCGTGGCATCTGCAATCCCTAAATGCTCAATCACAAAGTTACGGGTTAACGTATTACCCGACATATTGCCGCGCGTTTTAATCTTTTGGGTTAAAGGTAAATAGGCAAACATCACCAATTGCCCCTGTGCGCAAAGGCCAATCCAATTAAAACTGAAGTCACCTACATCGGTTAATAGCATTTGGCTATAGGTCACACGATTGGCATCAACTCGCCCCTTTCTTGACGGTTCTGCACGATGCACAATATCGTTTGCTGCTGGCATGGTCTCATTCGCCGATTCAACATCATCAGGTTGTAAGCCTGCTATATTGGCAAATACAAACTCATCAATATCAAATTCAGTCACACCGCCAACGGCTTGTGCAATGTAATCTTGGCCATACGAGGTTAATCTCGCCATCTATGCACTCCTTACGGTTAAAGTTGAAATGTCGTTATCACACTGGTTAACCGGCAACGTTAATGGCCCTCGTAACTGCATGACAGAATCATGTGCACTGCGCACATGTAAGGTTTGAAAATCATGGTGGCAATCATCCACTCTAATGGCATTACTAAAGAGTCGAGTTGAGACATATTCATAGCGGCGACACGTGCGGCCATAGTCTTGGATCAACACATGAACAAGGCGGGCGTTAGACAGTTGTTTGTCATCTAGCTCAACTGAAATTACATCCCAATCAATATTTGGCTGACGTTCTTTCAAGCTAATCACTGACAGTCCTAGGCGCTGCATGATCTTAATAAAGCCAATGTTACTGCCTGCATCTGCGGCATTAACAAAGGCATAAGCGACCCGCTTTCGATATAACCATTCAGGTTCATCATTAAAGCGGGTGATATTGCGTTCCCAGCTAAAAGCGCCAGCATTTCTAATGAGCAAGTTAATGGATCTTTTTGCGCTAGCGGCCAAATAAACCAACGGCGAACACGCTGCCAAAAAGCCTGCATTCCTGTTTTAATAATGCGGGTTCTTGTGCTTCAGGACTGCTTGGTAATGTTTCGCCATCCATCCACCATGGTAGTGATAACGGCGGTAATTTAGGGCTTTTATCTGTCATTAGCGCACCCCTCGATTATGAATCATCAATTGATTAATTCGCGGAAGCTCAAGCCCATTTTGTAGGTCATTAAGGTGCCAACGCACACTTTGTAAATCAGGTAACAAAGAATGTAACTCACTACTGAGCAGTGAAAACACAAAGGTAGTTTGAGGTGCAGTTCGTGTGATAGATGCGTGACGGTCTGACTCTCGAAAGGCTGCACGAATACGCGACTCAATATCATTAATTAGTGTGCTGATGTCCTCAGCACTTAAATTACTGCTATGCCAAATATCTACTGATAAATCGACTGGCACAGATTGAATTGGCATTGCCAATAAATCATCACCATGACCGTGATGCCCTTGGGCATGTAGATAATCATTAATACGGTCAATCATGGTTTGGGGCGTTTCCCCTACGGCCATCATGACATGGCAATTCGCCGTGCCTGGCCCACGCGGGGCATTGTGTTCAAAGTAAAGTAAATCACTACGAATACCCGCAAAAGAGGCTATTGCCCCACGGTATACGGCATCAATATGGTAATGTCCTACACTGCCAAATTGGTCACGTATACGCAGAGCCAATTCTTCATCAGTTTCTTGATTAGCCCCTGTTGTGGTAATCCAATCGCCTTCATTGCTTACGCTCGCAATGCCGTCAATGGCAGTGCCCAATGTATGGTAATAACCCGACGCTAAATTATGCCCTTCTCCTGCCTCGGTTGCCTCACATGCCACCAATCCTTTAAGTGTGCCTGGCGCGATGATGGTATCTTGCAACACCCTTAACACATACCGTCCACCTAAGCGGCTATCACTGTGAATTTCCGTCCCTGCTTTTATGGTGATATCAGTATCAATAGCTTTTTTAGTAAAGGTGATATTGCCCTGTGTTTTCACTGCTGATTTACGCTTTAGGCCAACGTCCCAAGCTTTTAATTCTAGGTAAATATCGGTTGCTGTTGCCGCGAACATGGCGGGCAACACATGCTTGGCTAATAATGTTTTAACTAACCAAAGTATTGGCGTCACCACGCAAGCCGAAAACAGTTTCCAAAATGGACTCATGGCACTGTCATTACTAATAATTGAGTTGGCCGCCTGCACATCCTGCTCAAGTAATGTCGCCACCTCTTTTGATGTTGTTGGCACACCTTGTTTGGCTAATACCTTTTCAAAGTTAACGTGTGGGCGCGACATAACTCACCTCAGTTTTTAATTGGCCAAACTCATATGTGGTGGCGGTAATGGTGATGAGTTCTGCATGATTTGTGTCTAACTCAATTGAACCTGGTACCAACCGAGTATCAGTTTCAATTAGCAATTCCATTTCTGTATAAACATCACTACGCAAGGTTAAACTGCGCTGCGCTAATAGCTTTGACACTAGCCCTGATTCCATCAGTAAATGCTTTACGTCTTGCGCAATACTGGCACGTGAATCTGTTAATGACGCTGCGCCCCAACGTCGAGCGATAAACTGCCCTCTACAATCAATAAGTCGCGATACTTTTTATCAGTCATCCGGTCATCAACTCCTGCTGCTCTGCTAGCTCTGCAAGGCTGAAATGTTTGGGTGGATGATGAATATTTACATCGCCAAACCTCACTGTTTTTTGATGGCCTTGGTTTGCGACACGACTAGCTTGCGCACGGCTTGCCGCTTGTTTATCAAAACGAGGATGGATCACTTGGTTAACCGACTCATCCATACTCGGCTTTATATTCAATTCTTGATTAAGCACTTCAGGCGAATAAGGTGCTGGAATGTCACGCTTAACTTGTAACTGTTGAGTGATTGGCTCGACTGAATAGGCTGCGGGTTTAACTAACTCAAGTTGTTGCGCCATCGGACTTGGCTGATATTCAGGGACTGGCGAACGGTTCACGTTTAACGATTGTGTAAGAGGTTCAAGCGCATAAGGGGTAGGTTTAACTAGCTCAAGTTGCTGCGCCATCGGACTTGGTTGATATTCAGGGATTGGCGAACGGCTCACGTTTAAGGATTGCGTGAGGGGTTCAGGCGCATAAGGATTAGGCTTAACTAGCTCAAGCCGTTGCTGGGCAATATGGTTTTGTGAATGATTAAATGTATAGGGTGAAACGGGATCATTTGCCGCTTCAGGTAACCACGGCCCATTAATCACTTCCGCTTTTGTTTGCTGTGGCATCCACTGCGGTAGCGCCATTGGCTGCGCAATCCCATCAACTTTAGAAATGACATCAATCTCGAAACCTGGCAATAAATTCAGCTTATTGATGATCCAATTTATCGTATCTATGGCGCCATTTTTCAAATTAATCCATACCTGATTGAACCAGCCCATTAACTGTTGAAGCCACTGCCATTTAGACATCACAGCAACAAGGTCATCCCAGTAATAAATCAATGCACTCACAGCAGTAATGGCTAACGCAATGCCCGCCACTAATAAGCCTATAGGATTGGCATACATCGCAATATTTAGTGCCAACATCACGGCTCGTAAACTGGCTAATCCTGATGTAAGTAATGCATTAATGCCAGCCCAGGCCATAGCCGCAACACCATAGGTTGTCATAGCCATTTTGCCGAGGCCCATCATCACAGTAAATGCCCCACCGGCGGCAACTACCCCTAATAATGCAATGGCAGAATATCCTAAATATTTGGTTAAATTAGGAAAGGTATTAGCAAACCACAATACATCTTTCCCCATATCCGCAATTTTACTCACAAAGTCATTAAATGCCGGTAATACTGCCGTGCCTAATGCCGCACGAATGACATACCAAGATTGCGTTAATCGCTCGCTTTGGTCGGTCATTGAAGCGGCCATAATCTCCGCTTGTTGCATGCCTTTTACTTTGCCTAAGTCATCTATTGACCCCGCTAAACCATCAATATCACTCATTAATAGCTTAACTGTGGCTACGGCTTCACTTGAGCCAAATGCGGTGGCTAATGCATCACTTTCAGCCACATCAAACGTTTCACCAAATTTACCTTTAATGCGATTGAGAATATCCACCATCGGTAATAGGCTGCCGTTTGCATCAACAAAACTCAGATTTAACGCTTTCTGTGCTTTACCGACTCCGGCTAAGAACGCTTTATATTTGGTACCTGATTCACTGCCTGACATCGTAGCTTGCAAGGTACCAAGCACGGCCATTTGCTCACTCATGCTAATACCAGCACTATTTGCTTCAGCCCCTATTGCCGTAAATGCACCAGACATTTCAGCGCCTGTGGTTTTAAATGCTTGTACGGCACTGGCAGTCATCCCCGTCACTTGCTTTACCCAATTACCTTTGCCCATCGCCAACGCATCATTTTTAAAGATGCCATACATGGTGCCCATGTAATTGGTGATAGTAGCTGCATCTGCTTTAGTCGCTGTGGCTAATACATTTGATGCAAGGGTGAATTGTGAGAGGTCTGCATCATTAAGTCCGGCAATAGCTGATTGAATGTCATAACTTGAACGTACAAACTCAGTGGAAGATTTGCCGTATTTTAATGCATAGTCATATGAGGTATTGGCTAGCGTTTCTAACCCTGATTGACGTACACCTAGCGATTCAATTTCGCCTAGTGCTTTATCCATTTCAATGGCTGGCATTAATGCATTTTGAAGCGCATACCCTGACGCAGCAATACCACCAATGCCCGTTGCCATTTGCATGGTACCGGCTTGATAGTTCTCTGTTAATCCCGTTAAGTTTTTACTGATTTTGGCAATAGGCCGAGTAATTTGGTCAATTAGCCCCACAGTAAACATTAACGGTTTGGGTAAACTCATAATGTATTAAGCCTCGCTAAGTTGTATTGCCTGTAAACGCACGATTCACGCCATTGGCCGTTACAATTTCAAGGTGTTCTAAATGGCTTTTATGTAACCACAAAGCTCTTGCGATTGAGCGTTCGCTATCATCTTCATGGGGTAATAAATGCCGTCTTATCGCTAACATCTGTTCAAACTGGTTGTGTTCCATCGCATCAACCAGTGCAGTTATTTTTTTACTGTGATGTCCAATACTGGTGAAAACTCACCTTTTAACGCCCCTGCAATTTGTACTTCTGCACCTGGTGATTGTTCTAATAATGTCATCAAGGCTTCTTTTTGTTTGGTGTCTACCGTACGCGCTGCAAAATTATGAGAAGCGCCACATAACGAACCGCCACGGGCAATCGCATCAACGTAATCGGCATGATCATTCACGGTTAAATTGAATGAAAAATCTGTGTTAGCAATGCTCAATACAATGGTCTGTTTCATACGTCATCCTTATGGGTCATCAATATTTCTTTAATGTTGTTAAAGCCATCTTTCATTTGCCGTTCCATCCTGTCACCGAGGTACTTCACGTCATCTTTGGTGGCATATTTTTCAGCAACATGGGTACGATGCTCACTGAGTTCTTTGGCCGTTTTTTTATGGCTGTTAAACAATCCCACTAAAATGGGAATACAAACACTCAGCACTAGACTTGTTACCGCGACAGCTACCATTAACCAGTTGGCTACTACATTCATTTAGCCACCCCTTTTATTTTTTCAATGGTGCGTAAACTCGCTAATCCCAGCATGGCTAAGGTCAATTCCATCATCACGGTTAATGGCAATTCTGGCGTCCCTACATCAGGCCATATCCATTGCAGAATGGGGTTAATCACAAAGGCAAATAAAAAACCAATGCCACACACCCACATCAAGAATGGTCGAGCGCCTGCCACAAATACCGAACGATGTTGTGCTGCCATCGTATTGGCTAATGCCTGCATCAATAGCGGCTTTTGTTTTAACTCAACTAACTCGTTATCAAGTTGCTGACGTTCTTCATCTGAAGTGAACAACGCGTCCCCCGCTTTGCCAATAGCTTCAATGGGGTTACTACCAAACACTGTTGAAAACCAACCCATCATTCACTCCTTACACTCAAGTAATTTGCTTCACGTATGCGTCGCGTCGAATATCGGTCACCAAATTCACGTAACTCAGACTCCATCGCTGCCCAGTTTTGTGTCACAGCAAAGCCCCAAAAACGTGGGCATCGTTTGGCTAAGTCACCATATTGAAATGCTACTGATGCAATCACGGTTTGCGCTTGTTCGGGGAGCATACAAAAGAAGATTGCCGATGCTCGGTCATACCTTTTCTTTAATATCGCTAACATCTGATGCTTAACATTCAAATCAATCACTTCAGCTTCATCATGGGTGAGTTCAAGTGGAAAGCGACATAACGCATCAATGGCAGACTGTTTTTTTAAATGACAATAAGGCGCAAGCTTTTGCACTAACGGTTGCGGTAATAACTGGGTGAGTTCATCCACACTGCGCTGACCTAAATCAAATCCTGTGGCAATAGTCACACCTGACTGAGAATGCACCGCATCAGGAACATATCCATGTAATGCGGTGCCACCTTCAAGTACGGTGATAAATGCAAAATTAACCCGAGTCATCCGCATTGTGAGTCCTATTGCACAATGTGCTCTATTTCATCAGGGCGCAGATAAGGCACACCATCAATATGCACAAAGTCTGGACTGGTGACGTCAAAAGGAATTTTAAATAAGCTCGCATTGCCCCCTTTGCTATCAATATCGAGTAAATCACTGAGTTTGATCCGACATCCAAAGCACTCAACTTTGGTTTCGTCTTGTGATGTTTTGGCGTAAAACTGGATATCAAAGTTCTCCATCCCACGCCATGCACCCGCGGCTTTTGCCTGTTCACTCACAAGCTTAAAATTTGCGGCATTAACGGTTAGTTCACCACTGGCCGATACATCGCCATCAACGGCACCATCCGGCACACCCGCAGTCAGTGAAACAGCACTGTTATCGGTAATCGTGACCGATGCGCTGTCGACATGCACCATGGTGTCTCCCATGTGCACTCTAAAATTCATACCAGATAAACGCATCGATTCATCTCCTAATGTCATTAGTGTCGGTTACAGCGTACTGAGATCTAACATGATATTGACCGTGATAGATTTAGGGCTGTTATATGGACGAATAACCATTGCAATGGTGACGTGTGTTTTACTCATCCAAACAATGGCAATATCCCCTTCTTGTGGTGGCTTAATATCACCAGGGAACGGCACACCATTCACAGTCACGGTTTTACTCATGGCGCGTAATGGCTTCATAAAATAGGCTTTGTTAAGTTCGATACTGGCAGGGGTCGAATTAAGAATGCGGTTACCAATACGCAAAATCGCACGGACTCTGACTTCTCGACTGGCTTTGTGCACCACTCGCACATTTTCAATGACTTGATAATCACCGCCTTGTGCATCGAGTGTTGAGCCATCTCCCCAATAAATACCGGCTAAATCGGGATACCATTGCGGCACACTTAACCTCGCTTTTGCCAGCGTATGCAATGTGGCCAGTGATAACGGCATTTGCTGTTTATCTTTAGGCTGTATTCCTAACCCTGCCACTGCACCTGTAGCCACTCGCATAGGTGAATCAGCAATACTCACACTGCGATTACACAAACGTCCTGCAAGTACACCCACATTATTGCCATGTAATTGAGGGACTGGAACCACTAACGGCAACGCCAGTTCATCAACCAGTTCAATTATCTGACTTTCGTATTCGGTCCAGGTCTGATTATCAATACCGGGCAATGCCACTAATGCAGAACACCAACGCCCATGTGAACCTTGCAAACCTAAAACGTTGTCCGAAATCGCTTGAATAGCCTCTGCAGATTGCTGTACATCACACACCACCACAGACTCAAAACTCTGTACTTCATTTGCATAGGCGATTGCGGTATCAATGCTTTCACCCTCGGCCAATGGGTAAATGGCCGCTGTCCAGTTTTGCCCCGCGTTCAATTGCGCGGCAATCACTTGTTGACGCAATTCACTCTCGGCAAATAACGCTTCAATATCTGACTGTGCATTCACCGAAAACAACTGGCTTTGCTCATCATCATTACCGGCACGTCCCACAAACAAAAAGTGACGTTCAATGGCTTGCACTTCACCTTGCCCTTGGTTTTGATTGTTAATGGTCACTTCACCTAATGCCATGGGATTATCCTCTTATCTGACTTAACAGTGTGGCAATCTCAGCCTGCACATTCGCAGGTGCATCACCTAAATATGGTCGCGCCGGTACCGCAACAGACCAGCTTGATTGACTGCGTTTATTGCGCAATTTGCGTAAAATGAATCCGGCCTGGCCTTGTGAAAATCGCGTCATCAGCTCTTTAATACTGGCTTTACGATAACCATGCCCTTTTGCACGTTTGACGCGATACCCTTCAGTCGCAAGCGCCTTGGCTTGAGATCGGCTGCATGGTGCTTCGTAGTCGGGTTTGCCATGAATACGCGCCATATCTCTAGCTGACATTTGCTCACGTCCACCTGATTGCTGAAACGCAGCAATACGCCCTGTAAACGCTTTCTTGTGTTTGAGCTCTAACCGTTGCCCACTCATTACATAAGGCTCTAAGCCTTGCCCAAGTCGCTTTAGCATCTTTTGTTTTTTGCCATTGCTTCGCGGCGTGAATGATTGACCATCAACGGTCTTTTGCTGCCGAATACGTTTAAGCGCTTTAGCTCGCTGAGTACGGCCTAATTTTTTAAGTAACAACACTCGCTTGTTTGTCGGTAATGCCAATAGCTGTAATTGCTGCTTCATTGACAATGCTTGTTGTTTATTTGGGGCAATGACTAAGCTCATTCATCCCCCTTAATACTCACCTTGGTATCGAGTGTTTCTGCGACATAAATCGGAGATTGTTCCACTTGATAATGCTGGCCCTGGAACAACACACAACCGTGCTCGTTAGGCGTCACCTCGATGTCATCAACGAGTTCAACTTCAATTAATATTTGAGCGTGGTCTTTGCTGATCACTTCAATATCAAACTGAGGCGCGGTATCGGTTTGTGGTTGGGTATCTATCATGTAAGCCGCCACTAATGCGAACACGTTATAAGGGTTACACTTTCGATGTGGAAAACGCTCAATCGCAATCACTGCAGTATGCTGCCACTTCGCCAGTAAATAACCATTGGCGCCTTTATCTTCACCCGTAATATGCAACTCGCCATGCTCTTGCCAGGCATCTATATCATTAGCTTTAATCACAGTTGAAAGCTGGCTTAATAGGAAATCTGTTAGGCACTGTAATTGCGTCGTTGCTTGGCTCATAAGCTGTGCACCCCACAACGACCATGCCCCAATAACAAGCGCACGCCACGGTTACTTTGGGCTAATAAAATATCTTGTTGCTCATCATCTTGAGCCTTGTTATTGCCCGCTTCTTTCATATCAACTGCGGCAAAATATCCCAGTAAATCCGCATGGCTTCGCGCATACACAGCACCGCGATAGATACGCAGCTGCGGCTCATCAAATTGCACAGTGTCACCCACTAAAAAGGGCACGCTTTGGCGTAAACTAAATGCCATGATTTGTTGGCGAACTTCTTCACTTGAGCGCGCCAGCGAGTCAGCTAATGCCTGTTCACTGTATTGTTCAGGTATACGGCGCACGGCTCGAAACTCTGCCGTTGTAAGTGTCGGCCAGCCTGTTGCCACCGTAATGGCGATGTCGTTTTGTAATGGTGCTTCATATCCAAACGTCATGCTGTGCCTCTTAAAAAGATTCAGTGCAGTTACCATCACAGTGGTTATTAGCGGTCACCCGTTAATCACTCCGGTAATGCACTGGAGGGGTGGGAGCCTCTCTAGTGCTGCGCTTGATAATCGGCTAATGCCCGCAAGCGCATCGCTATTTTGTTCCTCATGGTTTTAACCTGTACCTTGTCGTGAATTAATGCGGCTTTTGCCAATAACTCATCAGCTTGTTCAAGTACGGTGGCATCACCACATTCGCTCGGTTTCACTTCGCCATGTAAATTGCGTAATAGTGATAACCCTGCCTGCTTGTAATACTTTGCTGTTATCTGTTCAGGTAAACGCCAATCGCGTCTGACCTTTTTAAATAACTGGCTAAAATAAGGTTCAATACTGTTGCCTGCTTCAGCCTGTTTTTCTGCCCAGTCATAAATGGTATCTGCCATAAAACTGGGCCAGTTGCGTTTAATTTTGCCTGCCATGGGTTGACCTAATTTAATGGCCGTCAGCCCCATCGCTATCCCTTCTTGGTAATTGCTCACATCAAACAACCACACCACGCTATAAGCAAAAATTTGATGGTCATATGCCGTCACTTCTTTCGTGTTAACCGCTTGCAAATACTCACGCACAATCGGCATCCATTTAGGCAATAACTCATCACGTTTATAACTCACCTTATCTTGCCGTCTTGGCATCGCCTTGAGCTTGGCTAAATCGGCTTCTAACTCAAGCAACTGCAAATGCAAACTTGGCGCGGTGTCTACGTTGCCCGTTAATCTGATTTTTTCGAGCTGCGTTTTGACTTTTTGCTGTTCTTTCCACGCGAGGATGAGCGCGCCGCCGGCTTTTTTGCTTCCGCTGCCGCCTCTTGAATTTCATCTGCAGCATCATTAATTTGTGCCGCAGCAAGGCTAATCGACTCAACATCTTGTGTTGATGGCTTAGCTTTGCCTTTGGCTTTCGCTATTGCTCGATGTCTAAAATCTGCAATCACACCCATATGGCCCCCTATTCCGCAATCGTCATTGCTGACTCATCAATCGCGGCATAGCTTTCAAATTCTTCAATGGCATAACCTTCCATACGCCAATACTTTTCTTCCCACTGTTTACGGTCATCAATATTTTCAGCTGAACGCTGACGGGTACCGCGCTGGGTATAGCAATGCAGGTTAGAAAGCGTGGTCACTACCATGCGTTTACTTGGGAAAAACGGCGGAGTATAGGCATGCATGCCACCAATGTTTTTATCCATCTTCATGGCGGCCACTTGTTCAGTAGGTTTATCTGCAGCATTCAACATATGTGTTTGTGAACTTGCGACTAAGTCACTCCCCACCAGAACAACAAGACGAGGGTCGGTTCTTAATGACTCATGGATAAGCGAGTTCTTTAACTCAACCGCCATGGCATCTAACGTTTTATAATCACCGCCACCATTAGGATCAAACACGATTGGACTTGTCACAATCTGCTCGGGTGCTATCTCTTTCACCAACTGATGCCAGCCTTTGTTGACATCTTCACCCATCGGAAATGCTTCAGGGTCGGTATCAACCGCCGCGCTGGTACCATTGAACCCAATACGTAAAATATCTAATGCAAAGCGTAATGTGGTGTTTTGGCTTAAACGGCGCATAAACTCATTGGTTGAACCAGAGTTAATCCACACTGATAACAGTTCCCAAGAGGTTTCAGAAACGGAATCAGTTTCAATAAGCTCATAGGTATTACCGTCAACACTTTGCTTTGAACTAAAACGGCCTTTTTTCTTACGACCAGTAGCAATCGCATTGCCACCAACACTCACCACTTGGCCTTTAATTTGGTCAACATCTTCAAGGGTGATGAGTTGTAAAAAGTGAACGGCATTTAATAACGCATTTTTTAAACGTGTTTCTTGCGGGCCTTGAATGGCAAACATCTTACTAACGTTGTCTACATCATAAGATTTAGCCAACGCTGTACTATATTGTTGAAGCCCAGTTCGTGTTGCTTGAGTGAGTTGCATAATCAGGCCCTTACACTAATGTCACGAAATCGCCATTACCTTCAGGTGTTGGCAATTGGTTGGGTTGTTCTTGTTGAAGCGTTGAAAACTTCTGGTTCAGTTCGCCCAACTGAGTGGCTAATGCCGATACTTGCTCAGTTAATTGAGCAAATTGTGCTGAATCGCTCGCATCATCAGAATCGGTTGCATCACCTTGTGGTGGCGTTGGCTGCACAGAGAATTGCTCAACTTTGCTATCTAACTCAGTTAAGTGCGTTGCAATGGCATCCACTTTTTCAATCAACGTGGTTAATTGTTCCATGGGAGGTTTGTCCTCTACTGGCTGTTGGGATTGACTAAAGAATTTTTCGAATAGCTGCATTAAGGCAGAAGAAGGCTCATTCACATCACTGTGATAACGCAAACTTAAAGGTTGCGGTGCACTATAAATTTGTTGGCTGTCAGCACTAAATTTCAAACGGTCTGTGCCTAAACTGGCGGGTTCATCGGTCACACCAAGCCCCGTTAAATAGGCTTTGCCTGTGCCGGCAAAATTAGGTTCAATCTCTATGGATGAATAGACCTTTTGATCCATTTCATTAGCGGCAATCAATTGTTGATTGGGGCAAAGCTTGGCAAATAACACTAATTTTTTATCATGTTCTTCACGTTTAACCGCAACAACATCACCCCAAGCGCCATACCAGCGACGGTGATCTGGCCAAATACGAGCGCCATACTTTAGCGGCTCGTAACTGTCAGCAATATCAATTAACCATTGTCGTTGAATGGGTACATTTCTGAATGTTTCCCCTTCTGTTGCAACGCGTATCCAATCTGTTGTCAGTTGACTCATGCCGTGTCTCAATTAACTCGATATGACATCAGCCTAGTGACTTTTTTCACCTTTCGCAGTAAGCACAACTCGCCCCTATTCGGAAACAACAACGAATCAGAATTAATCATAATTTCAGTAGGTTAAACCCTATATGCAAATGACTACACTGGCACAAATGAAGATGATTAATCGACGATATGGCGTATAGCATTGAGCTACGTGAAGCCGCTAAACGGCTTTATATCAAACGCTTTACGCCTGAAGAAATTAGGCTTGAATTAGCGCTACCATCAACACGGCCTATTTATTACTGGGCTGATAAATATGGCTGGCGCGATATGCTGCGCGAAGAAGAAGTTGATGAAGCGATTGCCCGCCGCATTGTCATGCTGACCGACATTGCTGATAAAACCGGTAATCAAATTAAAGAGCTCGACATGCTGATTGAAAAGCATGTCAAACTCAAAAAGCAGCGACAACAATCAAGCTGTGCCACCCCAAATACGCCTACCAATACAGAACATCTGTCCACTAAGAAAAAGGGGCGTAAACGTAAAAATGATGTGTCCCATCTTAGTGCTGAAGATTTTAGTGCCTGGCATGAGTCCTTGTTTGAATACCAACAAACCATGCACGCTAATTTGCATCAGCGTATTAGAAACATCCTCAAAAGCCGGCAGATTGGTGCCACTTATTACTTTGCAGGCGAAGCCTTTGAACAAGCGGTATTAACAGGCGAACCGCAAATATTCTTGTCAGCGTCACGCGCTCAGGCAGAAGTATTCCGCAGTTATATTATTGCGATTAGTCAGCAATTTTTTGAGGTCGAATTAAGCGGTAACCCTATTGTATTGAATACAGCTCATGGCGCTGCTGAGTTACGTTTTCTCAGCACTAACAGTAAAACAGCACAGTCATATCATGGTCATGTTTATATTGATGAGTACTTTTGGATCGCTAAATTTGATGTACTCAATAAAATTGCTTCGGCCATGGCAACCCATAAACATTGGCGTAAAACCTACTTTTCTACCCCATCGAGTAAAGAGCATTCTGCTTATGGATTTTGGACAGGGGATCACTGGCGCAAAGGTAAAGCAAACCGCGAACATGTGCCGTTTCCGAGTCAAGACGAATTACGTGATGGCGGCCGTTTATGCCTGATAAACAGTGGCGTTATGTGGTGACGATTGAAGATGCCATCGCCGGTGGCTGTAAGCTATTCGACATTAACGAACTGCGCGATGAATACAATGGTGATGATTTTAATAACCTGTTTATGTGCATCTTTGTTGATGGCAATGATTGCGTCTTTAAGTTCTCAGACTTAGAAAAATGCGGTATTGACCAACACAGCTGGCGAGACTTCAAACCTAAACAAAGTCGACCTTTTGCGAATGCTGAAGTCTGGCTCGGTTATGATCCAAGCCGTACCCGCGACAATGCCACGTTAGTGGTTATCGCCCCGCCAATTCAAGCAGGGCACCCATTTAGAGTATTAGAAAAACACCACTGGCGCGGCCTCAACTTTCAACATCATGTAGCCGAGATCCAAAAAATATTCAGTAAGTATCGCGTCACTTATATTGGCGTTGATACCACCGGCATTGGTGCAGGCGTATTTGATTTAATCAACACCCTTTACCCACGTGAAGCCCGCGCCATTCATTACAGTGTCAGCAGTAAAACGCGCTTAGTCCTCAAAATGATTGATGTGGTTGAGTCACGCCGCATTTTATGGGACGTCAGCCACAAAGATATCGCATCCAGCTTTTTAGCGATTCGCCGTTCAAGTACCGCCAATGGCGACAACATTACGTTTAAAGCAGGACGTGACCAAACAACAGGCCATGCCGATGTATTTTTTGCCATCGCCCATGCCGTCATTAACGAACCCATTAACCATGCACAACGGGGAACATCAACATGGGCGCTCGCAAGTTAAAGCAGCAACAAAAATCACCGGTCGTATTTTCGTTACCTGAACCCGTTATGCCGCAATCTTGGTTAACAGATTATGACGGCCTCTACTTTAATGAGTTTCAGCAGTATTGGGAGCCACCTATTGATCGCCATTTATTGGCTAATTTACCTCGCCGAAACGCACAACATGGCGGCATCGTCAAAAGCCGCGCCAATATGGCCGTTGCCCGTTTTATAAAAGGTGGCATGAGTGCGCAAGAGGTCAAAGCCACTTTTTATAACTATATTTTGTTTGGTGATGTCGCCCTACTCAAAGTGCGCAATGGTTTTGGTCAAGTCATCCGTTTATATCCGTTACCCAGTTATCGCACCCGCGCAACTCGTCATCAAGGGGCTGTGGTATTAGAACGAGATAACCAATTCAAACACTACCAAGCTCACGATGTCATATGGATAAAACAGTATGATCCACTACAACAGGTTTATGGTTGCCCTGATTATTTAGGTGGACTGCAAGCCGCATTGCTCAATGAAGATGCGACCTTATTTCGCCGCAAGTACTATATTAATGGCGCTCACATGGGGTTTATTATGTATACCTCGGATCCAAATTTAGACATTGAAACCGAACAAGAACTCAAACAAAAAATTCAAGACTCTAAGGGCGTGGGTAACTTTCGCTCGTTATTCGTCAACATTCCTGACGGCAAAGACAAAGGCATTCAAATCATCCCCGTCGGAAATTTTGAATCAAAAGATGAGTTCTTAAATGTCAAAAATGTGTCTGCCCAGGATGTATTAACCGCCCATTGTTTCCCGCCTGGGCTCGCAGGCATTATCCCCGTCAATACCAGTGGTTTAGGCAATCCGACCGCTTACGATGAAGTGTATTATAAGAATGAAACCAAGCCACTCATCTTAGACATACAAGATGCAGTGGCAAGGGATAATGAGGTACGAGATAAGCTATTGCTGAGGTTTGATGTTTAGCGTAGATATTAAAAAACCGCCTTAATCCGGCGGTTTTATTTGAGCTCGTTTATTTAACCTAAAATTGGTGGTTCCATATCTCGAACACTTAACAATTTATAGCACTTCATATGCAGCCTCATTTACAACGATTAAACCCAAATTAAAATTACTAATTAAATAGTCTCTACGAGTCAACTTATACTAGTTATCACATCTTACCGCAACATTGGTAAACAAAATATTTACATTTACTCAACCTTGCTTGGGTAAATCTACATTATGCTTCTTCAAAAAGCTAATGAATTCCGGTTTATCTAGCAATGCTTTGAGATCACAGTCACAATCCTTGATTATTGCTTGTTTAACATCACTTCCTCCATGAAGTATAGCTAATTCAAGGTTTTCTATAATCTCTTTTATATTTTTATCTAATAAAGTCATATAACAAGCTTTATTAAAAAAGTATATTCCATTTGGCTTATCTAAGCTCCCGATTGCTGCATTGATAGCCTCTAAAGCCTTTTCAATACGTCCGACTCTTTTTAAGCAAAAAGCTTTTCTACATAAAGAATTAGAATCTTTTGGGTTATATTCTAGATATTGATTCATTAATATTAACGCCTCTTCAAACTCATGCTTAATCATATGCATGGAACCTTGAAGCTTTAATTGCTCAATATGAATCTCATAGGTTTTTGTCGTAGCTTCTTCTGCCTTTTGCTCAGCTTGTGTAGCTTTTCTATTAGCATCTTTAATTAATTGGTCGGAAATTGATGTCGCAAAACGTTGAGCAACAAATGCTGCAGCACTACATATCCCTAAGAAAACATAAAATTGTTTATGGGTATTTGAAATTTCATCTAACAACCCACTACCAATCATTTGTAAAAAAAGCGGCACCATAAATGTCGCTAGAATACCTGTAATAATATGCTTGCAACATATTCTCGAAAAAAGCTTACTAGTATTATCAAAGGTTAACCAAGAAAGTACTCCCCCCAACAAGCCTAAAATAAGCATCATAAAAAAAGGAGCATGAACCCACATAGCTATTGATGAGCCATCAACAGCTTTAGCTTCAGGAGTTGTTATTGAAAATAAAGCTACTTCAGCATTTGGGTTTGTAAACAAAATAGTCAAAATTGCAATAGAGACTACTGCAAAAATAACTGCAGCAATAGTCGTAATTATTTGAGAT
>NZ_BALM01000022.1 GCF_000614975.1 Shewanella marina JCM 15074 | reverse complement strand
TACCCAAAGGGCATAAAAGCGCTCTTTTTATGTTCACTTTTAAAAAAGTGAACAAAACGAAGTAGAGAAGCCACCTGAATAAGGTGGCTTTTTTGCGTTTGGGATATTAAAAATTTTAAGACCTTGCCCATAGTGCTGGTCTTTGTAATAGGTGGCTTATCTACTTAATGTAGGTATTGCATACCTAATTCGATGTCGGTCGCTAAATATTCCAGACCATAGCAACATTCATCACATCCCTGTGGCTTACCCGCGCTAAGCGGATCTATTGCTTTGCGGTATGTCATCATAGTCTTCAACAGAGACGCTATAAAATAATACACAAACTCATGCTATAGAAAATTAAATATTTGATTTAAAACATCATTTCTAATTGGATCTGATTCCATCAATATTTCGTGTCTTGCACCTGCAACCTGATAGAGTGTTGCTGACGAACCTAAAGCTCTATATTGAGCTTTATTGTCGACCACTATATCTTGCGCTGCTTGCAAGATCAGTATTGGGAGTTTGCAAGTGTTGACATACTTTATGGCTTTATCTGCTGCACTAATACTTTCAGTTAGCCAATGGTTGGTTGGGCTACCCAGTTTGAGTTGGGGATTTTGTTCAATAAGTTGTTGGTTATAACTAAATCGAACCTCACTGTGGGTCAGATCATTATTATCGAACGGCACTCGATGGTAGTCTTTGCCGCCTAAAACATAATTAGGTTGTCTGCCGCTTTTATTCGAATCTAAGCATTTAGCTAGCCAATAAATAATATGTTTATTGACGGGTAATTTAATGCCGAACATTGGTGCACAAAAAATTATTTTGTTAAATGTATTGGGTTGCTGCTTAATGTAATGAGCACCAATGGCTGAGCCCATTGAGTGGCAGACTAATGCCATTTTTTTATCTAATGGTTTAACTATCTGCTCTATAAATAAATTTAAGTCATCAACATAATCATTAAACTTGTCGACATAGCCTTGTTGTGGATTGGTGGTCAATCTCTGCGATAGTCCTTGGCCACGATGATCCATTGCATAAATACTGTAGCCTTGTTGAAAGCAATCGTAAAAAAATTGCTGGTATTTAAGGTGAGATTCGACTCTACCACTACTAAAAACGATTAGTTTGTCGCTATTGGGGTGATTGATATAGGCGTAGGATAACTTTATTCCATCTTGAGTGTGCAGATGTGCTTGTTTAATTGAATGAGTAAATTCTTTAAATTCTTCAGAGTCAAGAAACTGTTCTGAACTATAATTTTGGCCGATCTGCATACTTGTCTCTACAGGTTTAAAAATATATTGTGCCTAATCAATAGCGAAGTTACTAGTGCTCGCTATTAACTTTGACTCTGTATTTTTTGTTTAATATATTGATTTATTTGTTGTTCTAGTATTGGAAGTGGCACACTGCCATTAGCTAATATTGCATCGTGAAATTCTCTGATATCAAATTTATCTTGCAGTTGTTGTTCTGCTTTATTGCGTAGTCTCTTAATTGTGAGTTCGCCTATTTTGTAAGAAAGTGCTTGAGCCGGCCATGAAATATAGCGGTCGACTTCTGTTGTTACATTATGCATTGATAATGCTGTATTTTGTGCCATATAGTCGATAGCTTGTTGTCTACTCCAACCTTTTGTGTGCACTCCGGTATCGACAACTAGGCGAATAGCACGCCACATTTCATAGGTTAGACGTCCGAAGTTGCTGTATGGGTTTTGATAAAATCCTGCTTCTATTCCTAAATATTCTGAATACAATCCCCATCCTTCACCAAATGCCGAGATATAGCTATAGCGTCTAAAATTAGGCAGTGATGTTAATTCTTTCGTGAGCGATATTTGCAAATGATGGCCTGGAACCGCTTCATGTAGCGTTAGTGCTTCGAGTACATATAAAGGTCGCTTGTTTAACGCGTAGGTATTGACCCAATAATAGCCCGGTTGACTATCATCATTTGAGCCTGAATATCGACCGGTGGTGTATTTAGGTGCGATTTGTGCTGGAACAGGGCTCACACCATAAGGGGTCCTTGGTAATTTACCAAATAACTTTGGCAGAGCTGCATCTGCTTGCTTTGAAATATAGGCCGCTTGTTTTAATAGTTCATCTGGTGTTTGCGCATAAAATTGAGGCGATGTACGTAAAAACTGTAGAAAATCTGCGAATGTTCCTTCAAATTTCAAATCATTTATAATTTGGTGCATTTCATTTTTTATTCGTTTTACTTCTGCTAAACCTAGTTGATGAATTTCATCCGTTGATAATGCCAACGTGGTGTAGTGCTTCACTCTGTTTTGATAAAACGCTATTCCATTGGGTAGTTCATTAGCTGCGATAGTTGTGCGAGCGTTAGGGATATAGTTATCTCGCATAAAAACGAATAGTTGTTGGTAAGCCGGGTTTATTTGAGTGCTAATGATTTGCTTAGCCTGTTGGCTTAATTTTTGTCGTTGTTGTTGGCTTATATTGTTTGAAAAATGGGTAAACGGTTGATAAAACTCACTTTGTTGGTAAGGCTTTATAAATGCAGCAATTGAGTTGTCTATTCCGATAAGCACAGCTTGAGGTGGTGTGTTTTTCGACTTAAGCCCTTGTTTTAACCAGTATTGTTGTTGTTTGAAATAGCGAGGAATACTGCTTAAGTATGTGAGATAATTTTGATAATCTTGCTCTGATTTAAAAGATTTATCCGCGGCATTGGCTAGGTACGAGTAAAATCCACCTTCAGAGTTTATTGGTTGATAATGTGCGTTGTAACGGTATAAGTCGATACTATTTTTAAGTTGGTAAATTAAGATTTCGTAGTTTATTTTATCTTGATCATTGAGCTGTTTTGTATTTATTTTTTGCAGTTGCTGTAATAGCATTTTTTTCTGTTGATATTCATCTTCTAATGCTACTGGTGACATATTCTTTAATTGATAATTATTTTTTTTCAGTAACTTAGAGGGTGTTGTTCTGGGGTTGTGATGTAGTTTAATTTCCCAGTCTAGTTCGATAATTTTTGCTAATGCGACCTGTTCATCATTGAGTGTTGATTGTGTTTCTGTGAGTTGGCAACCACTAAGTAATATAATTATTAGCATTGTGATGATAGGTAAGCGCACAAAATTATCCTTAATTTATGAGAGGGTATCTTGGTTAAAAATACTCCACTTTTGCCATTATTGACAATTGAATCCGCATTTAAAATTTAAACACTCTTTTTCGTTATGTGTAATCGATTAAAACAGAGTTTTTTATTCGTTAAGCATGATAATATGTCGCGTAACTTCAATTTTATGTCTGGTTTATACTGCTTAAGAGGTTACATATGATAGACAAATCCATTCCCCTTGTTGATTTACATCGTCACCTCGATGGTAATGTTAGAGTGAGTACCATTTGGGAGCTTGGTCAACAACACCATATTCAACTTCCAGGATCTTCTCTTGAACAATTAGCACCTTGGGTTCAAATTCAGGGTAAAGAGACGAGTTTAGTCAACTTTCTTAAGAAATTAGATTGGATGGTCGCGGTCTTGGCTGATTTAGATGCTGTAAAACGTGTGGCATATGAAAATGTTGCTGATGCAGCCATTTCAGGTCTTGATTATGCAGAGCTTAGATTTAGTCCATATTATATGGCGATGAATCATAAACTACCGATTGAAGGTGTGGTTGAAGCCGTTATTGATGGCATTAGAGCTGGGGTACAGCAACATCAAATCAAAATTAATTTAATTGGTATTCTTTCCCGTTCTTTTGGTGTTGAAGCTTGCCAGGCTGAGTTGTCTGGTTTATTAGCATATAAAGATGCACTGGTTGCGGTTGATCTTGCTGGTAATGAACTTGGATTCCCTGGTGAATTGTTTGTTTCTCACTTTAAACAGGTTCGAGATGGAAATTTAAATGTGACGGTACATGCGGGGGAAGCTGCAGGTGCTGCAAGTATGTGGCAGGCAATTAATGATTTAGGTGCAACGCGTATTGGTCACGGTGTTAAGGCGCTTGAAGATCCTAAACTAATGGAATACCTAGCTCAACACCGAATTGGCATTGAGTCTTGCCCAACCAGTAATATACATACATCTACGGTCGATTCCTATTTAGCACATCCGTTAAAAACATTCTTAGATGCTGGAATTTTGGTTGGATTAAATACCGATGATCCCGGCGTGAGTGCAATTGATATTGGACATGAGTATGTCGTTGCCGCGAAGAAAATGGGCTTGTCTGATGGCGAACTTGCTCAGTTGCAGCGTAATGGTGTTGAGATGGCTTTTTTAAGTGACAATGAAAAAAGAGCGCTTTATTTAGCAAAATCTTAAGACTAAAGGGGGATGTTATTCCCCCTTAATTATTTGCTTAACTTGGCAATTGTTGCCGTAATATATTTCTTATTATTGAAGTATTTTTTTATCTGTATCTGCTGCTTTTTAAATTTGCTACTTAAAGTCAGTGATTTTCTAGATGATATTGCGCTGATATCACTTTCAAATTCGCAATTATCTTTAAACGGGAAGGGGGACAAATTCAAAATGATGACATCTTTTTCCCAGCAATGTTGTAAGTCAGTATCAACAGGACGACCAAAAGCAGTACTGGCTGCTAATAACTTTTCAGCACCTTTATATGACACGGCTTGAGCGGCTGTTCCGGGCATAGCTTTGTGGAAAAAGGCTAGCTCGGTACCTTGATAATTACGTTTAAAAACAGGCTTACTTTGGCGATTTCGATAAGGAGCTAGTTTAATATAGTCCCATTCGATATTAATATTACTGAGCTGTTCAATAACTAAGTTGACATCAGAATCAATGACAACATCATCTTCAACAATCACCGCGAAATCGAGTTGTTGGTCTACAATTGCTTGCCATGCAGCACGGTGGCTCAAGTAGCAACCTATTTCACCTTTAGTTAAAGGTCGGAAATATTGCTTTTTATTGTTGTTAACACTGTAATGTTCGATATGTTCAAGATCAGGTAAAAACTTACCATCTACCGCACTAATTTTTTCAATATCATATCGACATGAAACCAACTGTTGCTGGATTGATTGTAGACGTTCTGGTGAACGGTCTAAGTTTATGATGAAAACTTTAGTCTGGGTCATAGTAGGAAGTTTAATCTTTTTGAGTCTATATCTTTGAACTACGAACATTTAGTAATTCAATCGAGTTGTTCAGGCTAAGCCTTTAAAAATCGACCGTATTATCGCTTTAATCTAGGGTAGAAGACAACTTATTTGTCTAATCTTAGGGATTTATAAACGTTATTATAATGTTATATAAATATGTATTATGGATGTTTAAATTACTTATTTATTCAATAAATTATCTTTTCCTTAAATTGTTATCATATTGATTAATTGTATATAAATATTGATGTGAGTTTAATTGAGCTCATAGACTTTCATGACCATTTACCTCACAATGCTGGCTGCTAAATGATGTGGTTTATAACTGCCTTTAGCGCTGTCAGGTCTCAATTGGAGTAGTTATTAACATGGGTAAGCGTATTGCTATTGTTATCGATAGCTTAGTTGGCGGTGGTGCCGAAAAAGTGATGTTAGTTTTGGCTAACACATTACAATCTATGGGGCATGAGCCTCATTTAATTCTACTCAAAAGTGATTGTGATCATTTTGTACCGCAGAGCTTACCGATACATTCATGTTTTGCCGAGCACGAAAAGAACCTTGATAGTTTTTGGAAAGTATCTGCTTCAGCAAAAAAATTAGAAGCTTTTATTCATCAAGTGCAAAGTGAAGTAGGTCAATTCGATCTATTTATTTCAAATTTAGATAAAGCTAACGTGTTAATGGCACGCTCTAAGTTAGAAAATGTATATTTTGTTGTGCATAACTCAATTGAAGAAGAGCTTACTCGTGCTCGAAAGCTCGGCCCTTTTAATTATTGGAATATGTGGAAAGCAAAAACTTGTTTGTCGGGTAAAGATCTAATTACTGTTTCAGATGGTATTGCAAAAGAGATTAAAGAGGTTGGTCGTATACAGCCTGCCTCTGTACAGACGATATATAATCCATTTGATTTAGAGAAGATCAAACAGTTGAGCCTGGTTGAAAATGAGTTAATCCCTGAGCAAGAATATATGATTCATGTGGGTCGTTGTGCAAAGCAAAAGAGACATGACATATTGTTTCAAGCACTCGCTCAGATGACGAATAAGTTACCAATAGTATTACTCTGTAAAAATAAGAAAAAAGCGTTAAAGCTAGCGAAAAAATATGGTGTCGAAGAGCGGATTATTATTCCGGGTTTTCAAGAAAATCCTTACCCATGGGTTAAAAATGCCAAATTAATGGTGCTTAGTTCCGATTACGAAGGATTACCAACTGTACTAATTGAATCATTAGCTGTTGGTACCCCTGTTGTCAGCACTGATTGCCGTCATGGCCCTAATGAGATCTTAACGGGGAAGTTTGCACAATATATGGTGCCTCGAAGAAACCCTACAAAGTTAGCTCAAAAAGTTGATTTTGCTTTAGCGCAGTATCCAGACTGCAGTGATGCCGATATTTTGGAAAAGGTTCAAGCGAAGACTGTTGCGCAGAAGTACGCTGATCTAGCCTAGTTTTTAATTGTATTTTAAGTTGTGTATATGCCTATAGTTAAACGTCAAATTTATATTATTTTAGTGAGTTACTACGCCAGTTATAAACAAAAAGCGATTGAAAGTATCAAGAAATTTAAAGAAGTTTCAGATCTAGATTGCAAGTTATGTGTGGTTTATAACAATCAAAGCGCTCAAGATAAAGTTGTTCATTATCAGTCAATTATAGATGCTGAAATATTAGGTAGTAATAAAGGTTGGGAATTTTCTGCATGGGATGAAGGTAATGCATGGGTTCAAGAAAATTGGCAACCTCAAAGTAATGATATTATTATTTTTGCGAATGATACATTTTGTCATCATCGGTCATTTACTAAAGTAAATGCAGCTTTTATTAATGATGCTATTAAGCATATTAAAGCTGGTCAACTTGTTGGTGATAAAATTTGGTTTGGTGAAGTAGGTCAGATAAATGGAATGGTTTCTGATTCTTTTTTATCATCATACTTATTTCTTGCTCAACAGTCAGATTTAAATCTTCTTATACCCTTTGATAAGGTGAGATCTGATACGGACTTTTATAACGCGCTTACGTTCGATTCAAAGCAGATTAAACTGAAAGATAGTAACCCTTATATTGAAAAACGTTTAACTGATTATATTTTTCCGACCGAAAAAGGAAAAGGTTGGTACAACGCAAATTGTAATAACAGTGAGTTAATTAAATTAAAAGGGATAGCAGCAATAAATGAGTTTTTATTGTCATTTACCGTGGTAGCTAAAGGAGGCTCATTAGCTGAGTTTTATCCTAAACCATGGATGAAGAAAGTGATAAAAATTCAACGTAAGATATTAAAAAGATTACCTAAAAGTAGATAGATAACAAAAAGCCCCATCAAATGATGGGGCTTTTTTGATTAAATCACTCGTGAGAACTGCTGTTGACGTGCTTTTTCTCTAAAGTAAACATCGAAACACATACAGATATTACGGATAAGTAACTGACCTGTCGGGTTGATGGTAATTTTACGATCGTTAATTTCAACTAAACCATCATCAATAAAGGTTTGTAATAACTTTAAATCATCAACGAAGTAGTCTTCGAAATTGATATCTAACTCGGCATCAATTTTTGCCATATCTAAGTTGAAATGGCAGATAAGTTGTTTGATAACGACACGGCGAATTTCATCATCACGGTTTAGTGCACAACCTTTCCATAATGCATGACCATGGTCATCAATCGCTTCATAATATGGGCGGATATCTTTTTGGTTTTGTGCGTAACAGTCACCAATTTGGCTAATTGATGAAACACCTAGACCTAATAAATCACACTCTTCTTGGGTGGTATAACCTTGGAAGTTACGGTGTAAGTGACCAGAGCGTTGTAACTTAGCGAGTTCATCATCAGGCTTAGCAAAGTGATCCATACCAATATACTGGTAGCCAGCGTCTGTCAGCGTCTTAATTGTTTGATACAACATATCAAGTTTTTGCTGTGGTCTTGGTAGATCTTCATCTTTAATTTTACGTTGCGCGGCAAAACGTGCTGGTAAATGTGCGTAATTAAATACAGACAAACGGTCAGGTGAGAGTTCAATAATACGCGCAATGGTTTCTGCAAACGTTTCTGGTGTTTGATGCGGCAAACCATAGATAAGGTCAACGTTAGTTGAAACAAATCCCATCTCTTTGGCTTTTGCCATAAGATCAAAGATAAATTGTTCATCTTGTTCACGGTTAACAGCAACTTGAACTTTTTTATTAAAGTCTTGCACACCAATAGAGATTCGATTGAAACCAGCTTCTTTTAGCGTATCAAGCATTGAAAGTTCAATCTCTCGAGGATCTACTTCAATCGAAAACTCGCCTTGCTCTGCAAAGTTAAAGTGTTGCTTTAATAACGTTGAGAGTTTTAAAATTTGCTCAGGGCTTAAGAATGTTGGTGTACCACCGCCCCAATGCATTTGCGTGACAGTGTAATTTTGAAATAGTGGTGCGCGTTTAATGATCTCTTTGGTCAGATACTCAATGTATTGATCTGCTTTATGCTGATGGCGGGTAATAATTTTATTACAGCCACAGTAGTAACAAAGTTTGGCGCAAAACGGTACATGAATATATAGCGATAATTTATCACTTTTGCTGTGCTCAATTGCACTTAGCAAATCTTGCTCAGTAAAAGAGTCGTTAAATTCGAGTGCCGTTGGATATGAGGTATAACGGGGACCGCTGTAGTTGTACTTTTCGATCATCGATTGATCCCAACTCATTTGTGTCGCTTGCTCCAAGGCGTGTCCTCCAAGTGTAAATTAGCTATACGTTAAGTATGCGTATTTATTTGCCAAATTAAATTGATCTAGATTGTAAAATTCAATGATGAATTATTAGGCCAATATCTATTAATTTTCACTAAATGTCTGTTAGT
The DNA here is from genome assembly GCF_000614975.1 of Shewanella marina JCM 15074. GTDB lineage: Bacteria > Pseudomonadota > Gammaproteobacteria > Enterobacterales > Shewanellaceae > Shewanella > Shewanella marina. The sequence continues at coordinate 59,539 of NZ_BALM01000022.1, read as the reverse complement.
TTAACCACAGTTTCGAGCAAACTCGGTTAAAACAATAAAAAAACAGTCTACTCTCATTTTATTAAGAGGCAAAATAGACTGTAACGATTAGCTTTATCTGCTGCGGTTATTATTGATTTAGTGAAATTGTTGCTTACTGAATTGAGTTAACAGCTTAGCTTCTTGTAATATTTCAGACTCTAATGTCGTTTCAGAACGCATCCGCTCTAAATCCAAACGCATTCTTTGTTGTTTGGCTAATTGGTTACGCTTATCTTTGATTGGATGGTGCTCAATAACGCTAAAGTGTTGCAATAGTTTAGGGTAGGTCTCTATCAGCGCATCTGATAATGATAATAGCTGTAACAGTTTGCCTATGCGCATCACGCCCTCAGAAAGCTCACAGCGCTCATCTAGCATGGCTTGAGCGATATAACGAATGTCAGCCTCTAATTCTAGGGCTTTCTTCTCTGCTGCTTGTTTGGCGTGCTGGCGTTGTATCAACTGAAGTTGATGTTGTTGTCGAACCCTAATGATTAAAATCGTCGCGTAACTCGCTAACGCGACGATAATGAGTAAACCAATGATAATATAAATAGTCGGCACGCTCTCTCCTTGAACTGCGCTTAATTAATCTATTATTGGTAGTCTTTCAGTAGATCAATACCCGATTCAAACTTATCGAATAGTTCATCATCACTGCGACTACGCTTTGGCATATCTTCTTCTACTTGGGCATCATTGATACCAAGCTTATCCATTAATTGCTCAATTTTAGTTAACTGTGCATCAAGCCACTTTTGGTCATCGTTATTTAAATCACGGCCTTCTTCTAGTAAATCGAGTAGATTATTAAGGCGTGGATCTTCCTCTAACTTGAGCAGCTTCTGTTCGTCAGATAGTTTTGGTTGCTTAACCTTTTTAACTTCAGCAACTTCTTTATTGATCGTGAGTTGAACAGGCTTTTTACTGCCATGGCGTGGATCTTTAGCAGCAGTGGTTTGTCCTAGCTGTTGCTGGATCAGGCTTTCATTGTGGCGACTTCCACTTTTGTTACCTGTTTTCTGTTTTTTAGCCGCAAGTTGACGCTCTTGTTTCTTTTGGCGTGGCGCAAGCTTTGGCGCATTTTGGTCGACTTTACGTGTTTTTCTTGAACGAGACATAGTTTTACTCAAAAATTAATAATAATTAGCCGCTTTAATTCATATAACCATGCTGTGAAGGATTGGAATGCTGAGCGTGCACTAAATAAGACCGCGCTTTATATCAAATTATGACGCTTTTTGCATCAAAATGAGATCTTTTTCTGCAAAAATTAACTGCATTTGCCCTAAATTAGCTAAATATTGAAAGCAAGCCAGATTATAGAAGCTGACATGGGTTAGATTATTCTTATTATGCCATTTAGCAAATGCATTTAAATCATGCAGCAGATGGTTATTAATGATTAACAGGCCATTAGGTTTTAATAACTTGGTCAGCAGCTGCCATTGAATAGAAGGTTGCTTAAAGTGATCAAAGACGCGATAGCAACAGATAAAATCATACTGTTGCTGTAATACATGGCGTTCGTACTGTTGAGATGGATCGTATTGAACGAGCTCAATTTCGCCTAAAATTAGTTTTGAGAGCGCTTTTCCTACTAAGTGCCTACCAAAATTTAATCCTGTCACTGTACTGTTATTTGTCGGTAGTTGATTTATGACGGTTTGGATAAAATTAGCGAGCTGCAGTTGTTTATTTTTAGTTTGATTATCTTGATAGCGCTCGATTTCATTTTGTTTGGGTAAGTGGCTTTTGCCATCTGCAAATACTAATTGGCAATCAGGGCATTGGTAAAAATGACGTTTTTTATCGTGATAAAAATAGTGAGCGTTGTTGTGATGACAAAGAGGACAAATGCGCATTAATTACCTGAATGATATTGACTACCTATCTTACTTATAAGATTGATCTATTTTGCGCTTTAAAACAATAGAGATTACGGTAAAACAAGATAAAAAAAGGCGACAGTAAAACTGTCGCCTTATTATTCAGTACCATTCCAAGCACTTAATCCTGACTCAAGTATCCATACTTGCTATGAGGCCTTCCCAGCCTATTTCCTATTGTTATTATTTGTTTCCATACGATTTATTATCGTTTACGGTCATCCTGACGCTTTATTTTATCCTGTACCATCCTGGCAACAGCTTCCCTAGACGGTCATCATGACTCATCAAATTTCCTATCGTCTTCAATGACGAAATAAACAATCCATGTTTATTCTTGATTTAACAACTAATATACAATTAATAATTATCCATTAGTGGTTAAAAGTTAATAAGAGACCATGCTAAGCACATATATCCTTAAGCTCTCTTATTTAGAAAAACATTTTAGCTTGAATAAAAATATTATCAGTCACAGCCAAAACAAAGTTATATAATTGTTATTATTAAAGGTCTTTATTCTTATATCTTAAATGCACCTAAAGAACACTATAAGCTATTGATATTATTATGTACTTATAGTTGGGTTCAGCTCTTTACGGGGTCTATTAGACCTAAATGACATGCTAATGTCAATGATAAATAGATAAAAAGTTTAATAATTGTTAATTCCAGTAAAAAAGGAGCCGAAGCTCCTTTATATAAACACGACTAAATTTTCTATTTATTGTTTTAAATTAGCGATATAGCTTGATAGTGCTTGAATATCTGTTGGAGTTAACTTTTTAGCAACATCCTGCATCATGCCATTTAGATCGTTAGCTCTGCTGCTATTATGAAACTTTTCTAATTGGATTTTGATATAATCAGCATGCTGACCGCCAATTTTAGGGAAACCTGCTAATTCTGCACCATTACCATTAGGGCCATGGCAGGCGATGCAAGCGGTAATGCCCCGAGAGGGATCTCCGCCTTGATATAATTGCTTACCCAATGCAGGTACATCTTTTATATCTGCTTGAGTTTGTTGTTGTGATGCAAAAAATGCAGAAACATCTTTAATATCTTGATCACTTAGTGGGAGTGACATGCCGGCCATGATAGGATCCATTCGACCCTGTTTTCCGGCGGTTTGTGCGGAATGTTTAAAATCATGTAACTGTTTTTCTAAATAAGCGGCATGTTGGCCTGCTAATTTAGGGTACATACTGATAACACTATTACCGTCAGCTCCGTGACATGCCGCGCAAGTTACTGCTTTAGTCTTACCCGCTTCAGCATTTCCTTCAGCAAGAGCTGGGGTTGAGGTGACTGCGATGATTGACAGCGCTATTGCTAACTTTTTCATGGCGTTCCATCTTCTTGTTAAGATTATTATTCCGTATTCACTATATAATTAAGTGAACATGATCATATTGATATTTTGTGATCCGGGTAATATTTTACACGAAAATGCGTAAAAGTAAGTAATTGATTAACATTTGCGCATTAAATTTAAAACTTTTGGAGTTTATAGTGACAGAATCACGAATCGATTTTCGTAAAGCACACTTTTTGATTAGTGCACCTGATATCGCTCACTTAGATCAGCACTTACCCGGTGACGTTGGGATTGAAATTGCATTTGCAGGTCGATCTAATGCGGGTAAGTCGAGCGCATTAAACGCACTAACTGAGCAAAAAAGCTTAGCTCGTACCAGTAAAACCCCTGGTCGAACTCAATTAATCAACGTGTTTGCTTTAGATGAACACCGCCGTTTAGTTGACTTGCCTGGTTATGGTTTTGCGCAAGTTCCTATTGTGATGAAGAAAAAATGGCAAAATGCATTAGGTGAATATTTACAGCGTCGTGAGTGTTTATCTGGTGTGGTGGTATTGATGGACATTCGTCATCCGCTAAAAGATCTTGATATGCAGATGATTGAGTGGGCAGTTGCGAGTGAGATTCCAGTGTTAGCGTTACTGACTAAAGCTGATAAATTAGCTCAAAGCGCTAGAATGAAAAGCGTGAATATGGTTCGTAAAGAACTGGCTGATTTTGGTGATTGGGTAATGGTTGAACCCTTTTCATCATTGAAAGGTACTGGTAAGAGTAAAGTGCTTGGTATTTTAAATGCTTGGTGTAACCCTGATTGGCTAATAGAGCAACAAGCTTCTGAAAATGAATAAAAAAATAGCCGATGATATAAAGTCATCGGCTTAAAATTAGCTCTTTTGGGGAGAAGCTAAATTCAACAAGACTCAAGTTCCACTTGTTCAAGTGGTTCTCAATGATGACAGCATATCTTGATTTTTTAAGAAATTAAAGTAAATACTCTAAATTTTATTTGGGCATAAAAAAAGCCCCAGCAAAAAAGTTGCTGGGGCGCCATAATTTGGCAGATCACTATAAGTGAAATAAAGGTCTGAAAGATAGAACATCTTAACCTCTGTACCCTACGCCGAGAATATTACGCTATTTGTCATAATATGAAAAACTGTTTTTTACAAAAAACCAAGCTAATGTGATGCATGTCACATTAACAAGTGCTGTTATTGGTCATTAATTAACAAATATTTATGTTTATTACGATAAAAATAGGCTTGTAAATAGAAATAAGCCTATTTTTACGTAATTAATTTACCAAATTAAAATTTAAACCAATAAAAAGTGTGATCTTGGTTGTTTAATGTTTTGCTGGTTAGTGAGCTTGCTCCCAGTTTTCTCCGGTACCAGCTTCAGCAAGTAGTGTGACATCAAGCGTAGCTGCTTGGGCCATGAGATCACATACCCATGTCTTTATTTCATCAGCTTGCTCTGCATTGACTTCAAAAACCAATTCATCGTGAACTTGCATGATCATTTTTACATCGTACTGTGGATTTGATTTGATCCATGCTTGTACGTTGATCATTGCTTTCTTAATAATATCTGCTGCAGTCCCCTGCATTGGTGCATTAATTGCTGCTCTTTCAGCTGCTTGTCGGCGCATCGCATTTCGAGCTTTAATTTCTGGTAAATATAAACGACGACCAAATAGCGTTGATACGTAACCTTGTTCAGCGGCTTGTGCTCGGGTTTGCTCCATATAATTTAGTACGCCAGGGTAGCGAGCAAAATAGGTATCAATGTACGTTTGTGCTTCGTTACGTGGGATATCTAATTGTTTCGCTAAACCAAATGCCGACATACCGTAAATTAAACCAAAGTTTACTGCTTTTGCTCGGCGACGTTGTTCATTGGTCACTTCTTCAAAATCAACGCCAAAAACTTCAGCGGCGGTTGCCCTATGAATATCTTTGCCTTCAGCAAAAGCCGTTAGTAGGCCTTTGTCTTGTGATAAATGGGCCATGATCCGTAATTCAATTTGAGAGTAATCTGCCGCGAGAATCACTTTTCCTTCTGGGGCGATAAAGCATGTCGAATACGACGGCCTTCTTCTGTACGAATTGGAATATTCTGCAAGTTGGGTTCGCTAGATGATAAACGTCCTGTTGCAGCATTAGCTTGGTGATAACTGGTGTGTACTCGTCCTGTAACAGGGTTAACCATTAATGGTAGCTTATCAGTATAAGTGCTCTTTAATTTACTTAAACTACGATGCTCTAAGATGATTTTTGGTAATGCATAATCCAGTGCGAGTTCAACTAATACCTCTTCGGCTGTTGATGGTGCTCCTTTTGGGGTTTTCTTTAAAATTGGATACTTTAATTGTTCAAAGAAAATCTGTTGTAACTGTTTTGGTGAACTGAGGTTGAACTCTTGCTCTGCAATGTCGAAAGCTTTCTTTTCTAGAACATCAATTTTACGCGCTAACTCTTCACTTTGTTGGCTCAATAACATTGAATCAATCAGTACACCACCACGTTCAATTTCTGACAAAATATTGATTAAAGGTAGCTCAATATCGGTAAACACTGATGCTAAATCAGGTGTTTTTGATAGGTGAGGCCACAGGTGTTGATGCAGCCTTAACGTAATATCTGCATCTTCTGCCGCATAATGAGCTGCTGTTTCTAGTGGGATCTGATTGAAGGTAAGTTGTTTTGCTCCTTTGCCTGCAATCTCTTCAAAGCTGACGCATTTATGTCCTAAATACTTAAGCGCTAATGAATCCATATCATGGCGGGTTGCAACAGAGTTAAAGACATATGACTCGAGCATAGTATCAAAAGCGATACCGCGTAATTGAATGCCGGCATTGGCAAAAATACTGATGTCATACTTTAAGTTTTGGCCGACTTTTTTGATTGACTCACTTTCTAAGATTGGCTTGAGTTGATCAAACACAAGATCTAATGGTAATTGTGTTGGAGCATCAAGATAATCGTGAGTTAATGGTAAGTAAGCGGCCTCACCAGCTGCGACAGCAAAAGAGATACCCACTAACTTGGCCTTCATATAATCGAGGCTCGTGGTTTCGGTATCGATAGCGATTAGCGGCGCTTGAGCTAGTTTCTCAACCCAAGAAGTTAACTGAGCTTGGGTTAGAATTGTTTCATAATGAGTTTCAATGTTTTGTGCAACGATTTCCTCTTCTGTTTCATCCGTCGCTGTTATGTTTGCTGGTTGGTTATTACCATCCAATACTTCAGCTAACCAACGTTTAAATTCCATTTCGCCGTAGCACTGAATTAATTCATCAGTTTTCGCGGGCTTAATGGCAAAGTCTTGCCAAGTTTGTTCAACTTCTACATCCGTTTTGATGGTGGCAAGATCATATGATAGTTGCAACATTTCAGCATTATCAGTGATTTTCTTTGCCATGGTCTTTGAGCCACGGAAACTCAGCTCTAGCATTTTTTCTGGGGCGCTAAGAATGCTTTCTACACCACCGGCACCAATCAGCATTGCTAGTGCAGTTTTTTCACCTACACCGGGTAAACCTGGGATGTTATCAGCCTTATCGCCCATTAATGCCAGTAAATCAATAATTAATTCAGGGCCAACACCGAATTTAGTTTTTACTTCTTCAGGGCCTAAAACCGTATCTGTCATGGTATTGATAAGAGTGACGTTCTCATCAACTAATTGAGCCATATCTTTGTCACCAGTACTGATAAGCGTTGCTCGACCATCAAGGCTGGCTTGGCGTGCAATGGTGCCAATTACATCATCAGCTTCTACACCAGAAATTGAAATTAATGGTAAACCTAAGGCTTGAATTATTTTGTGTAAAGGCGCAATTTGGGTACGCAAATCATCAGGCATAGGTGGACGATTTGCTTTGTAGTCACTGTACATCTCGTTACGAAATGTTTTGCCTTTTGCGTCAAAGATTACCGCCATGTGTGATGGTGAATATTGTCTAATTAAGCTGCGTAGCATATTAACTACACCATAAACGGCACCGGTGGCTTCACCTTTTGAGTTGGTTAAATGTGGTGGTGCATAGTAGGCACGGTATAGGTATGACGAACCATCTACTAAAATGAGTGGGTTTTCAGCAATTTTAGGCATAATTTGATATCGAACGAGTTATTTATCTATGGCTATAAGGATGCCACAGAGTCGTAAAATCGGCTATGTAAAATAACCTTTATCCCTGTGGATAACTCTGTGGGTCAAAAAATTTGAAAGCAGAATAATTACAGTCCATTAAAAAAATGGGTTGCTGTAAGTTTTTGAATAAATAGTGATTTTATTTTTTATGTGATCTTGATCAGTTTTTATTTAGTAAAGTAGGATTTGTGGATTTTTATTTTATTGATTAAAAAATAATAAATACAAACCTAACTATCAACTCAAGCTTTTTTATCAGAGTTGATAACCTAGCATGTTTTTTGTACAGATCAAGTGTTTTGTTATTTTTTTATTGAATTTTATTTGCAAAAATGGAGCTTATAAATGAAACGTATTGCCGTATTGCTTAGTGGTTGTGGTGTGTTTGATGGTAGCGAGATTAATGAGGCGGTATTAAGTTTGTTGGCGATTGCTAGCAAGGAGCGAGTTACCAATGTTTTGCGCCTAATATTGAGCAATTACACGTTGTTAATCACTTAACTGGGGAAGTTGAATCAAATCAAGTTCGTAATGTGCTTGTTGAATCTGCACGTATTGCCCGTGGTGAGATTCTAGATACGGAGCAGTTAAATATTGAATTATTTGATGGTTTGATTATTCCAGGTGGTTTTGGCGCTGCTAAAAATTTATGTGATTTTGCGGTTAAAGGCGCACAGTGCCAAGTTAACCCTATTGTTGATAAGTTTGTGCAGCAATTTATTGCAGCGGGCAAACCTATTGGTTTTATCTGTATTGCGCCGGTGATGATCCCTCATTTTGTGAAAGGAGCAACAGGAACTATTGGGCAAGATGCTGATACTGCCGCTGCTTTTGAGCAGATGGGCGGCATTCATCAAGCCGTTAATGTTGATGAAATTGTAGTTGATGAGCAGCACAAAATTATCAGTACACCAGCATATATGTTGGCGCAATCTATTGTAGAGGCGAATCAAGGGATCCAAAAGTTAGTCGCAAAAGTGATTGAGTTAGCTTAAAGCCGCAGGATCACCAAAGAGGGTCAATGACCCTCTTTGGTGATGTTTAGTTGGATTTTTTATAACGTTGACTATCGATAAAGCCTTGTAGTAAACCAATGACTAAGCCACCGATATGAGCGCCATTAGCGACTGAAAAGCCAAAAATATCGGTAAAACCTAAGACTAAACAAAGCAGCATAAACCCCATAAAGGCGGGGGGTAAATCAATGCCTTTTTCTGGGACTCGTTGACTAATCACATAACAGTAGCCAATTAATGCGTAGACTACGCCAGATAAACCACCAAAATCTGGTCCCGCGACAAAATACTGAATAATGTTAGGGAGCGTACCGGCCACAACCAGCAAAATGATAAGCGGGGTCTTACCTAACTTATTCTCAATCTTGCCACCTAGATACCACCACCATAATAAGTTGAAGATTAAATGTAGGGCAGAGAAGTGTAATAAGCTGGGGGTAAAGACTCGCCATACTTGATTGATATTGCTATCTGGGGTTGCACCAAAAAATGATAAGTAATTAAATACGGTTTGTGCAAAGCCTAAATTAAGTGCTGCAAATATGGCGCAACAAACAGCAAAAATGGTCAGGGTGACAGGGCCTGCACCGGTCATAAATTGACTAAAAAGTTGTAACCCAGGAGCGCCATAATCAAATTTAGTGTGACTATCGCCATGCTGCATGATGCTTGCAAGTATTTATCTTGATAGGGATTTTCTACAAATTTTTGAAACTCAACTTGAGCCTGTTCTAGTTGGCTATGATCTGATATGTAGAGGGTAACGCCATTTTCATCTGGTTGTAGTCGACACTCAATATCGAGCCCTTGTAGGTAATCCACTAATGCTTGTGCCGCGCGGGGATTATCTATGGTTCCTATGGCTATCATAGGTGTGCCTCATGCCATGCTTGAAAGCCACCATCAAGGCTATAAACATCATCAAAACCTTGTTCATGTAGATAATTAGCGGCACCTTGACTGCTAATACCGTGATAGCAAACGACAACAATAGGCGCATCTAAATCTGCATCGGCAATATAATGAGCGATGTTCTCGTTAGATAGGTTAGTAGATTTTTCAATATGTTGCGTGTTGAAACTTGCATTATCGCGGATGTCGACAATTTGTAATTCAGGATGTTGAGTTATTAGATGTTTTAGTTGCATGACATCTAGATGTTGGAAACTAGACATACTTACCTCGCAATTAGATGAGCTATCGCTGAGGTGTAATAGTGCAATATGAGGCTGCATATGTACAGCCTCAAACCGTCGATTAATTTAATCCCAATTTAAGATGACTTTACCAGAAGCACCTGAGCGCATCTGTTCAAATCCTTGTTGGAAATCATCAATAGGGTAGTGGTGGGTGATAATTGGCGTGATATCTAATCCTGATTGGATCAGACTGGCCATTTTATACCAAGTTTCGAACATCTCACGGCCATAAATACCTTTGATGGTTAGGCCTTTAAAGATAACTTGGCTCCAATCAATGGCCATATTATCACCTGGAATACCTAACATGGCGATTTTGCCACCATGGTTCATGGTATCAAGCATAGTATGGAAAGCACTTGGAACGCCTGACATCTCTAAACCGACATCAAACCCTTCAGTCATTCCAAGTTCATGCATCACATCTTTAATGGACTGCTTGCTGACATCAACGGCACGAGTTGCTCCCATTTTTTCAGCAAGTTCAAGACGATAAGGATTTACATCGGTAATCACCACGTGTCTAGCACCAACGTGACGACACACCGCCGCAGCCATAATACCAATAGGGCCAGCACCTGTAATTAATACATCTTCACCCACTAGATCGAATGATAATGCGGTGTGGACAGCATTGCCAAAAGGATCGAAGATTGCGGCTAAGTCATCACTAATATCGTGTGGAATTTTAAAGGCGTTAAATGCTGGAATAACTAAATATTCAGCAAAGCATCCTTCACGGTTGACGCCAACGCCGATGGTATTACGACATAAGTGAGTGCGGCCACCACGGCAATTACGGCAATGACCACAGGTAATATGCCCCTCGCCAGAGACTCGGTCACCAATATTAAAGCCACGAACTTCTTGCCCCATATCGATAACTTCGCCCACATATTCATGGCCGACAACCATAGGCACGGGAATGGTTTTTTGTGACCATTCATCCCAGTTGTAAATATGAATATCGGTACCACAAATAGCCGTTTTACGGATTTTAATCAGCAAGTCGTTATGGCCCATCACTGGCTTTTCAACTTGGGTCATCCAGATACCAATTTCTGGCTTTAATTTACTTAATGCTTTCATGGTTAGATTATTCCCATCTCTTTAGCGATACGGTAAATGCCTCAATAGCATGATCTAATTGAGCTTGTGTATGGGCTGCTGACATTTGAGTGCGGATCCGAGCTTGTCCTTTAGGAACAACGGGGAATGAGAAGCCAATGACATAGATTTGTTCTTTAAGTAACTGATTGGCAAAATCACCAGCAATTTTTGCATCGCCAATCATCACTGGGATAATGGCATGATCGGCACCACCTAAGGTGAAACCTGCTTGGGTCATTTTCTCACGGAAATACTGACTATTATATTTCAGTGTTTGACGTAGCTGTTGCCCCTCTTTAAGCATCTCTAATACCGTAATTGAAGCGGTCACAATTGATGGTGCTAGTGAATTAGAAAACAGATATGGGCGTGAGCGTTGGCGTAACCAATCAATCACTTCTTTTTTAGCTGAGGTAAAACCACCCGATGCGCCACCAAGTGCCTTGCCTAAGGTACCCGTAATAATATCGACCCTATCCATTACGTCACAATATTCATGGGTTCCGCGGCCTTGTTCGCCAACAAAACCTACAGCATGAGAGTCATCAACCATCACTAAGGCGCCATATTTATCGGCAAGGTCACAAACACCTTTGAGGTTAGCGATTACACCATCCATAGAGAACACACCATCGGTCGCGATTAGGATATGACGGGCATCAGCAGCTTTTGCTGCAATAAGTTGTTGCTCTAAGTCTGCCATATCATTATTGGCATAACGGTAACGTTTCGCTTTACATAAACGTACGCCATCGATGATTGAGGCGTGATTTAGCGCATCAGAAATAATGGCATCTTCGGCGCCAAGTAGGGTTTCGAATAGCCCTGCATTGGCATCAAAACATGAAGAGTAAAGAATGGTATCTTCCATTCCTAAAAATTCGCTTAAACTGGCTTCTAATTGCTTATGAATGTCTTGAGTTCCGCAAATAAAGCGAACTGATGCCATACCAAAACCATGTTGCTCTAAGCCTTGTTGGGCGGCTTTTATTAAGGTTGGGTGGTTGGCTAAGCCTAAATAGTTATTGGCACAAAAGTTAATGACTTGCTGTTGATTAACTTCGATTTGGGGCTGCTGAGGAGATTCGATAATACGTTCAGACTTATACAGTCCTTCGTTTTTTACATCCTCAAGTTGTTGATTGATTTGGGTATAGAAAGACGTTGATGCCACCTTGTTGCTCCTTAAGGAAATCTAATTGTAGGCTGGTGGCATTCTAGCGCTTATCTGATGGCACAGCATCATTTTTGTGCAGGTTACTGACTGGATAGGCTACGGTAATGTTGCTCTAGGCGCGCAATGGCAGGAAGTGCGGCGTCGGTTGCATATCCTTTAAAGATCATCAGTACCCGTAACAGTCCCTCATAGAGTGTTGCTTTATTGATGGTGCTGATGCTGGATTGGGTCAGTTTGTAACTGATCCAAAAGCTCACAATCATTTTGACGGTGTCGGCTAATTCTTCAATGCGATTGGCTTCAATAGCGAGAAAACCATCTTGTTTGAGTTGCTGTAGTACATGGCTAGATTGTGACAGCACTTGCTGTTGCGCCATTAGATAACGTTGTTTTAATTGCTCATCTCGAGCCAATATATCGGCAAGATTGGCGTACATAAATCTAAACTGCCAGAGTGTATAAAACATAGCGTCGAAATAGCCCATTAATAACTCAACATCAACAGGTTGTTTCTCATAGGGCACAAAACCTTGCTTTAGGTGTTGTTCGTATTGCAAAAAAATGGAACTGATAATGTCTTCTTTATTACGGAAATGGTAATAAAGATTGCCAGGGCTGATACTAAGGTGCGCTGCAATATGGTTGGTGGTGACATTACGCTCACCTTGCTCATTAAACAAAGCAAGGCTGGCCGCGATTATTTTATCACGGGTTTTTAATGGCTTAGATGTCGCTTTTGAGGTTGGCATATGGCGTCTTAATTGCTCGTGGCATTATGGTAGTTCTATCGATTATGTTAGCATTGGCACAATTGACCACGCAAAAATAATCTTAATTAAATGAATCGCTCACTATATTCGTTACTACTTTATTTTATTTCACCGCTATTACTGCTGTATCTAGGCTTTCGGGCGATCAAGAGCGCTGATTATCGTGGTCGTTGGAGTGAACGTTTTGGTTTCGCTAAGTTGCAACCAAGTGATGTAGTGATTCATTCGGTCTCTATGGGCGAAACGCTGGCCGCTATTCCATTAATTAAGTTAATTATGCAGCAGCATCCTGAGCTGCAGATCACCGTGACAACCACAAGTCCAACAGGCTCTGCACAAGTAAGAAAAGCCTTTGGGGACACAGTTCAACATTGCTATTTACCCTTTGATTTGCCCTATTCCATTAAGCGTTTTTTAGCGCAAATCCAACCACAGTCTTTGATTATAATGGAGACAGAACTGTGGCCTAATTTATTGCACTACGCAGCTAAGCGTGGTTGTCGCTGTATGTTAGCTAATGGCCGTTTATCGGCTAAGTCTGCGGCGCAATATCATAAGCGCCTAAAGTTGGTTCAACCTATGCTCGCTTGTTTAGATTATTTGGCTTTGCAGACAGAAGCAGAAGCTCAACGTTTTATTGAGTTAGGTGTGAATGCAAACAAAATTAGTGTCTGTGGTAGTTTAAAGTTTGATTTGAATATTGCCGACACTGTGATTGAACAAGCCCAGCAGTTAAGGTCAGGTTGGCAACGCAATGATGCGCCAATTTGGGTGGCTGGTAGTGTTCATCCTGGCGAATTTCAGGTCATCATAGATGCTCATAAACAATTACTTGAGCGACATCCTAATGCTTTGTTGGTGGTGGTACCACGTCATCCCGAGCAATTTGATGCCGCCGCGCAATTGCTAGCAACCAATAAACTAAAGTCTGTGAGACGCAGTAGTAAACAAGCGCTGATGCCTGATACACAAGTGTTATTAGGTGACTCGATGGGCGAGTTATTATTGTTCTATGCGGCTGCAGATTACGCGTTAGTTGGCGGCAGTTTAATTGTTCATGGGGGCCATAACCCATTAGAACCTGCTGCGTTAGCTAAGCCAGTATTGATGGGGCCTAATTATCGTGATTTTTTACAAATTACGGAAATGCTGCAAACTGCGGGTGGCTTAACTGTGGTTGATGATGCAGAGGCTATTGCTAAGCAGTTAATTGGTTATATTGAACAACCTGAAATGAGTGAGCAGGTGGGGCAAGCGGCTTTGAACGTGGTGGCGCAAAACCGCGGTGCACTACAGCAACAATTTGCCGTGGTGGAGCAATTATTTCATATAACCAAGCATTAATTGTTGCCAATCTGAGTCTGAGAAATTCAAACTCGATAGTTTGTTTTTCTCTTTATTAAATGAACGTAATAAACGGTCGATATTCGCTTGTTGCCATTGTTTATTCGGTTGGCGCAGTTCACCTCTATCGAAGTCGATAAGATAAAAGTCTTGCTGATCAAATAAAATGTTCTTGGCGTTTAAATCGGCATGATAAACCCCACGCTGGTGGAATTTTGCCAATGTTTGGCCTAATTGCTGCCATTGTGATGCCGTTAATGTTTGTTTAGCTAAAATGGCAACCAGATCTGCTGCGTTATCAATTCGCTCAATTAGAATGTCGGCTCGATAACTTATACCACGACGTTGCACATGTGCTGCGATGGGTTTAGGTACTGGAAATTGCTCTTGATAAAGTTGTTCGAGCAATGCGAGCTCCGCGACGGCGCGGGTATGATTAATACCGCTAAAAAGATAACTATCATGGCAAACTTTAGCGATTAAACCACCACGATAATAGTGTCTTAGTACCCAATGCTGTTGATGGCTGGCAATAAACCATGTGGTATAACGGCCACAAGATTGACCTTCTATTGCATCTTGTTGTTGCCAGAAGTCTGCCGAAAACCACTGTGGAGTAATGCCATCAGGACAAGCGGAGCAAGTGGCAATGTAACCTTGAGGTATTTTCTTTAGTTGCATAGTGAGGTCATTTATTGGGGTTATTGTGGGTTCCGTGCTCATTCTACCTCAAGATTTAATGCTTTTATATTAAAGCGAAGCTAATCCTTTTGTTTCACGATGTGTTTGGTCGTAGAATCAGAGTTCATATTCAATTAACATTCGTGACTGACGAATAAGAGAAGATTTTTCATCATGGCTTTAGATTTAACCTCGATGCAATCCTTATGTGTTTTACGCCTTTCTGCTATTGGTGATGTATGTCATGCGGTAGCGATGGTACAAGCGATTGCGCGCCAATACCCGCACCTTAAAATTACCTGGGTGATTGGTAAGGTTGAATATCAGCTGGTGAAACACATTGATAATATAGAATTTGTGATTTTTGATAAATCACAGGGCTGGCGCAGTTATCAGCAATTACGTCAGCAATTTAAAGGGCGTAAATTTGATGTGTTATTACATATGCAAGTTGCCTTAAGAGCGACAATCGCTTCACTCATGATCCCTGCAAAAATCCGTATTGGTTTTGACCGTGCTCGAGCGAAAGAGGGGCAATGGTTAGTGACTAATCAACAGGTCGAGCCTCTAGCGACGCCGCATGTGTTAGAAGGATTTATGGGATTTGCTAAAGCGGTAGGAGTGACAGATTTAACGCCACATTGGCATATTCCTGTTCCAGAAGCGGATACTCAATTTGCCGAAGTGCAGATTACTAAACATCAGAAAACGTTAATTATTTGCGCTGCGGCGAGTAAAGCGGAACGTAATTGGTTGCCTCAGCGTTATGCTGCGATAGCTGATTATGCAATAGCTAAAGGCTATAAGGTGTTATTGTGTGGCGGCCCTAGTGCATTGGAGCGTCAATTAGCTACAGATATTCAATCCTGCAGTGATAATCAGATAGATGACCTAGTTGGCAAAACAACGCTAACGCAACTATTAGCATTATTAAAGCGTGCTAGTATGGTGCTTGCTCCAGATACTGGGCCAGCTCATATGGCAGTGACTCAGGGAACGCCTGTCATTGGTCTATATGCACATTCAAATCCTGGCCGTACTGGACCTTATACCTCATTAGATCATGTCGTAAGCGTTTATCCGCAAATGATTAAGTTACAACATCAAGCTGATGTAGCATGGGGTACCAGAGCAAAAGGTGCGGATTTGATGAGTTATATTGAAGTAAGTGAGGTTGAGCAGATGTTCGATAAGCTTGCTGCAACAATTAACTAAATTATTAACTGTTTTGTAGTAGGTTTATGGACATGCCTTTTCTAGCGCCTAAATTTTTATTTGTTCCCGTATCTTCGAGCGAAGGTATCGGTGAGTATATGCGCTCACTTATTTTGGCCGATGCCGTGCAAGCACGCTGGCCAATGGCACAAATCCGTTTTATTTTAAATCGCCATTCTCCTTCCGCGAATCAATGCCCCTACGCGACCGATTTATTAGCACAATCTCCAACTAAAGAGGTTAATGCGGTAAAACAGATCATGGATAGCTATACGCCTGATGTGGTGATATTTGATGCATCTGGACGTCAATCACAACTACAACATGCACATCGTTTGGGGGCGAAAGTTATCTTTTTAAGCCAGCATAAGCGTAAGCGTAGTCGTGGTATGCGTTTAAGCCGAGCCCGCGTTACCGATCATCATTGGGTCGTACAACCTGAGTATGTATTAGGCGATATTAGTGCATTTGAGCGTTTTAAATTGAAGTTGATAGGCAAAGCAGAACCGAGCTTTATTGGACCCATTTACCATCAACCTTATGCTGAATTGCAGATGAGTGTCCTTGAGCAACATCAATTAACAGCTCAGCAATATATTGTGATTAATGCGGGATCAGGGGGTCATTATAGCGATGATAAACTGATAGCTGATGAGTTTGCTGAAGCGGCAGCGTTAATTACCAAGCAGCAACAAATGCCTTGTGTCATGGTTTTCGGTCCTAATTATCCCAATCAACTTCCTCAAATTGAGGGGGTGATTTGTGTGGCACAAATGAATCACAATGAGTTTATTAATTTGCTCTCGTTAGCTAAGGTCGCCTTACTCAGTGGGGGTGATACTATGTTGCAAGCGATAGCGATGAAAGTGCCGACAGTCGCGGTTGCGGTATCAAAAGATCAACCCAGCCGAATTGATATTTGCGTGCAGCAAGGACTAGTGCAGTCGGCCGTTGCCGATGCGGGTCATATGGCTTCGACTATCAAGGATATGTTACAACAAGAGTCGTTATCACAACTGCAGTCGCATTTAGCACTGCAGCCTGACGAATCAGGTCTGCAGATTGTAATGCATCAGTTTGAGCAAATTGTGGCTGAATTAGCCCACTAAGTTTAATGATGCGGTTTAGCTATCTTAAATTTTAAGTAGCTGAATGGAAATTTAATGGCTCGGCGCCAACCGACCGTTAAAAAGTTATGTAAGGATTTTGCGTCAATACTTGGATCGCAATATTGTTTATATAATTTTAACCAATCATAGTGACTCATTTCATTGGGACGTTTTGCTTTAGGTATAAAACGCTCAATCAAGCCTAAGCCGATTTGTTCTGGCTCTAACACCACAAAGTTAGATGCCATAAAACGATCCCAGTAAATCAATGACTCTGCAGTTTTATCATGTCTATGATTGACCGTTGGCGCATTTTTATCCAGTAAGGCTAACCAATGTCGACAATAACATTGCTCTGCATGGGTTGCTGTTACAGGCGCACCATCGTATTGTTTTTGGCCAGCTTTGGCTGGGTCGAAAACGCGATCTGCAAATAGCGGTAAGTCCCAAATTTTAAGTAAATCTTCTGTACGGCCAAAATAGAAAAAGTCACTTGGATGCAGAATAACTCGCTGACCTTCTGCATAACGCCTGAAATAACTAGTATTGACGACAACTCTTTCTTGAAAAACACTATCTTGTTTTAAGCGGTGCGGGTATGCCTGTTGAGCGGTAATAAAACCATTACCAGTCAGAAAGTTATCCGAACGTATTTTGACTGCATAGGGGGTGGTGACCTCGCGTAATCCTGCCGCTGTTGACACAATTTGGCGATTGAAATTAAGCGACCGGGAGTCCCATCTTCAGCGTATGACACTATATTGGCACCGGGATCTTGATTGAGCAGTAAAGTATCAACTTGCAATGCGCTACAATCCTGTCCTTGCCAAGTCGATAAGATAATCTTAGCACCCGGTACAAATTGACGAATTGAGGCAATGCATTTTGCTGTTACGCCTAAAGGTTGATCTCGTCCAGGTAGTGCTTGTACTGGGCCTTGGATAACAAAAGTGATATCAGAATTTGCAATCATGTTATTAGCTCATTTCGCCTTGTTTCAAGAAGTCTAAATACTCTTGTGGTACACCGCAAAAGATCACTTGTTCGCGTTCGATTAAGTGATAACGAATATCTAAACCTTGAGCAATGAGTTGGTTATATAGTGGTGCAATATAAAGCTCTTGTTTTTGCCATTGACTGGCAGGCTTTGCTGCTTCAACTTCAAATGCACGTTTAAACTCACCAGCATGAGCGAAGTAATATAAGCCGGTACTGCATAAATCTGAAATTGGATTTTTTTCTGCAGTTTCAATTACTTTATCACTATTGGCAGCGATTGGTTTGGCATAAGACCAGTTATCACCTTCACCTTTAAACACCTCAAGGTAACCATCGGCGAATTGGCATAATGCGGGTAATTGAAATTCAGGTCTAAAGGTGTCGATATTAAAAATAGTGATTGGGGTACTGTCGTTAATATCCGTTAAACCAAGATAAACTGTTTCGGCTTGGCCACGGGTTTCTTGATCGAGTACATGTATCTCAAATTGTTTAATGCCGAGTGCCACGCAGCGCTGTTCTACAAATGCAGGTGTATCAAAATCTGCTCGCACAATAAATAGGAATGGCTCACTGTCAAAATAAGCTTTAAAACTTAAAATGGCATGATCAAATAGTGAAATACCATGAGCTTCAAGCATATATTTAGGCTGTTGGTAGCCTGCTTTGAAAAAACGGGAACTCAGTCCTGCCATTGGAATAACGATCATGCCGCTTCTTCTCCAAGTAATAATTGATATAGGCGATAAGCATTGCCAATAAAGGCTAATTGACGTTCTGGTCGATCAGCGTGCAAAGGTAGCATAGATAGAAATAGTTGGATCTGCATGGCGAGCATCTGTGTATATGACACGCCAAATGATTTAGCAATCCTATGATTAAATAAGCTAATAATCTGCTCTCGATTCGGGGTTTCTGCTATCGAGAAGTTAAGGCGGTTATCGACGAGTTCAACAGTAAAATATCCAGCAATAATAAGATCATACAAGCCAATAACCGAATGCGCTAATTTGGCGATATCGTATAAGCTATTGCCAAAAATACAGGCTTGATTGTCACCATCAATACCACGGGGATCAATCACTTTAATAGCGCGGGTTCTAAAGTCGAATAAAATATTACTAAAGCAAAAATCACCGTGTAATACATTGAGTATCTGGTTGTCTTTTGGTAACCACGGTTCACTGGCATGTGATAATTGATTGATACTTAGGCTTGCTTCACCATTAACAATCAATGGCATATCTAAATCAAATTGATTCTCTTGAGCAAATTGGGCTAGTCGACTGGCTGTTTTTTGCTGGAATAACTGTGTTAAAGCCGCAGATGGGATCACTGATGTGGTCGGATATTGCTGCGCGTCCGTAATAAATTGGCAGCAGGCATCAATGATTTGTTGCCAAGCAAATGCGGGTAATTGACTAAATGCATAAAGTTCATTGAGCGCAGTAAGATGTAAATACTCAATGCTATATTCAAAATAATCGTCTTGTTGAACTGAATTAAGTAGTTGTGGTGTATATATTTTTAAATACCCTGGAAGTACTTGATACCAGTTTTTTTCCGCTGCTAGCTTAAATGCTTTGTGACTTCTTTTGGTGACGACATGCTTACTGATGCTCATTTCATTGAAAGCACGCTGGGTGGTCATTTTCGATTTAGCATTATAATAAGTTTGACTGTGGCCAAAGTCATACCATTGTTCACAGTTAATCACGGTTAATGGCTGTTCTTGATGATAACCGTTGATCCCTTCAATAAAGTCCCAATTTGCGATGGTGATATGTTTTATCAATTTTTTGGGTGAAGCAAAGCTGAAGAAGCCATTGACAATATATGAGCTTTGTTGCTGGTTATCAGCTTGATACGGTTTGAGCTGTTGACTGGTTTGATCGTATTCAGTCCATTCATAGTTGGTTTCAACTTCGCTAACACACAACATATTGGAATGCTGTGGTAGCTCATCTAACAGTGTATCGCCATGTAAGATATACAAGGGTTCTTGCGGATCAAACTCGATCAGATTTAAGGCGTAGTTGATTGACTTACCTAAGCTTAAATAGAGTGGCAGTTTTAAAATAGTAACTTGGTAATCCGCTAATGATTGAGCATCGTAAGGACCAATATCAAAATCCTCAGGTAAGGTGAGATAAATTTGTTCACCTTGAGGTATCTTACTAATTTGATGGTGAAATAGGCGTTTATTACCAACAGGTAAAAAACTTGGCGGTAATTGTCCAAACTCTGATTGCAGATCTGAGCCGATATAAGCTGCTGAAGTAATTAAATACATGATTTTTCTTCTGCAAGTAGTTGGTTGATTTCGTCGAGCGATAATTTTGCAAACTCAGAGGGTCTAATCGCACGATCATCAATATAAAATCCTTCATGACCACACCAAGCTTGCCGACTAGAATTTCATCATAAGGGACTTGATGCTTATCTAACCAAGCCGTAATGATGGGCAATGTATGGATATTAATTTTACCTACATTACCTCATAAGTGCGCATATTACGGGCGGTTGAAATCACAATCGTAAAGCCTTGTTGATGATAGTGGCGCAGCTGTTCAATCACATCAAGTCGAGGGGCAACTTGTTCATAGTCACTGGTATTTGCTTGGGTTAAGG
Source organism: Shewanella marina JCM 15074 (assembly GCF_000614975.1). Classification (GTDB taxonomy): domain Bacteria; phylum Pseudomonadota; class Gammaproteobacteria; order Enterobacterales; family Shewanellaceae; genus Shewanella; species Shewanella marina. The sequence continues at coordinate 38,896 of NZ_BALM01000022.1, read as the reverse complement.
TCCCGTCAAGATCGACAATAAGTCTTTTCATGCTATGAATGTTCCTGATGTTAGCGTGTTCACTGATACTTGCTGCTAAAATGGCTAATATCAAACTAAAAATATATTTAAACTAAGTATATTTTACACAATTACATCTGTTTATTACTAGGGATGTAAGGTTAATAATTGATTATCAATTAATGCATAAATGTTGCATTAATGGGGCTTTGACAAGCTAAGCAATCTTTATTATTGATGATGATTCACAAATATCATCAATATAGGTAAGCTAATTGTATTTTTATTAATGCCTGAGTTTTATATTATTAAATTGCAGGGATTATGTGACCTTTCCACTTCATTTTGAGCAGACATCATTATGCAAATTCGAGCCGTATATCCAGGTACATTTGACCCGATCACCAATGGCCATAGCGATTTGATTGAACGTGCAGCTAAATTATTCAGTTATGTGGTAATAGGCATTGCTTCGAATCCATCTAAACAACCTAAGTTTAGTTTAGAAGAGCGAGTTGCTATGGCAAGGCAAGTGACGGCACATTTAGATAATGTCGAAGTTGTTGGTTTTAGTGGCTTGTTAGTCGATTTTGCTAAGCAGCAAGATGCCAGTGTGTTAATTCGTGGTTTACGTGCCGTATCTGATTTTGAATATGAATTTCAGCTAGCCAATATGAATCGCCGCTTATCGCCAGATTTAGAAAGTGTCTTTCTAACGCCCGCGGAAGAAAATGCGTTTATTTCTTCAACCTTGGTAAAAGAAGTATCACTGCATGGTGGTGATGTCAGTCAGTTTGTGGCACCGATAGTGACGCAAGCATTACTCGCTAAACATCAGCAAAAATAACGCTGTCTACTTTAATAAAAAAGCCGCATGATTGCGGCTTTTTGCTATTTATAAGCATGCTATAAACCAAAAATAACCTTCTCGCTTTTTAGCATTTTTTGCATCCCATAAATTAATACAATGGCGATAATTAAGGTTAAGGATGACGATAATGCCAGTTGAGTAAGACCAATATCATGGCCTTTTACAAATGCCATTAATGCCTGCTGTTGGCCCGATACCGGCACCCACTCAAGCACTTTAGGGGCGATGTTGTAGCTCGACATCATAGAAATTGCCATGGGCACAATCAGTACCATAGTGAGATATGATTGCGCTTCTTTAAAGCTCTTTGCGAGAAACGAGACAAACAACTGCAAGCTTGATGCTAGCAGGGCAACGGGAAAGCCAATCAGCAGCATTAATAATATAAAAGGTAAACTGATATTGACGCTAAATCCTAGTTCTTGCCAAGGTACTAAAGCATAAGCAAATTTTGAAACAAGCAGGATCAGTAATAAGCCTGCCATGGCAAATAGGGTAACGGTAATCACTTTCGATAATACAATTTGCCAAGTACTGATAGGATGACTCAGTAACAAGGTGAGAGAGTTACGCTCTCTTTCGCCGGCACTGGTATCAATGGCAAGGTTCATCCCTGAAATAAATACTGAATAGATCATAGTGAAAATGGCTAAGCCAATAATCATGCCGCCTTTAGAATCTACCGTGGCTTGATCTTGTACTTGTACTTGAATTGGACTCACTACACGAGGATCTATTCCCCTTGCTATTAAGCGTAAACTGGCAATGTCACTACTGTATGCTTGCAAGGCTCGTTCAATACGTCTAATTGAGCTTTGTAGTTTATCATTTGAATTATCGGCAATTAGCGTTATCGTCGCAGGCATGCCTTGGCTAATGTGGCTGTTATAATCTTTATCAATGATGATAGTGATTTGTTTGAGTTCGCTATTATCACTGTCAGCGTGATTAATTTCAGCGGTACTTAAATAGCGCACTAAATCCGGTGCAGCTTGGCTATTTTCAATAGAAATTAGTAATTGCTCAGGGCTCGATAACTGTTTAATAAGCACCATAAATAATAAGCACATGACAATCGGTGTGCCTAGTGCGTAATACAACCCGGCCATCACTGAACGCTTATCTCTGCTGGCATCTTTAAGCTCTTTTTTGATCATATTCGCCAGTACATGCATCATGCTGCGATTCCTTCATCTGTACCAATTAGCGTAATAAATGCTTCTTCTAGTGATGTTTGACCAGCCTGTTGGCATAATTCATCAGGACTGCCTGTAGCGACAACTTTACCCTTGGCCATGACGATGACATGATCACATAATGAAGCGACCTCTTGCATCACATGGCTAGAGAATAAAACGCAATGACCTTGGTCGCGCAGATCACTGAGCATGCCTCGTAGCACTCTAGTACTCATGACATCTAAGCCTCGGGTCGGCTCATCTAATACAATATTGCGAGGGTTATGCACGATAGCTTGTGCTAACGCGGTTTTCATTCTTTGCCCTTGTGAGAAACCTTTGCAGCGCCTATCGGCAATATCTTTGAGCATAAGTTTATCAATAACGGCTTGAGTTGCTTGGTCTGCCTGAGTATTACTCAATCCATTTAGGCTGGCAAAGTAGCTAATATATTCCCGAGGTGTGAGGCGTTCATACAAACCAAAAGGATCAGGAAATAATCCAAGCTGTTGTTTAGCTGCAATAGGATCTAGGGCAATATCAATACCATCAATTTCAGCCTGACCACTGTCAGGTGTCAATAAGCCAAATAAGGTTCGCAGGCAGGTGGTTTTACCTGCGCCATTTGGACCTAATAAGCCCGTAATATGACCATCTTGAGCACTAAAACTCAGATTGTCGAGCGCTTGTACCTCACCAATGCGTTTCGCTAAATTTTTGACTTCAAGCATGGCTAATCCTTATTTTTAATCGTGGCTACGCCATTGGCATTTAAATAAAAACTGCGAGATACATCTTTATCAAGGCAGCTAGTATCGATATCTTGCATGTTGCCAGCATCAATAAATTTCGCAATTAAACTGTTAGCACAAGACTGTTGCGCGACGCCGTGAGTCGCATGCGGTGCGATTAAATGGGTGGCGTTGCTCATGTCAACTTTGGCTAATTCTGCCCAGCTTGGTGGTGTTGCCGGATCTAACTCACCAGAGAGCAATAAAACGGGTAATGCGCTCTTAACTGGGGTTGAGATATCTGTCGGCGTAACATTCAAAAGGGGGCAAGAGATATCAAACGTAGTCAACATCTCTTGACCCATATAGGTACTATTGAGTTGTATGCGTTCTGCTTGAGTTAACCTCGGCCAATCTTCACTACAAATCACCGCAGCATGCATGCCCATTGCCATTGAGCCATCTCCGCGCAATGTAATGGCATACAAACCTAATAATGGTTGGTAATTGCCGTTAGCAGCTTGATGAATCGCAAGCGGAATTAAGCTACGGATACTTGGCATATATAACGCCATTCGGATCGCGCCATTAAATTTTGCGCGAGTTAAGGTCAATTGAGTTTGTTGAGCTGTGAGAGGGTCACTAATATTCTCGATAATAGGCTGCTGTGCTAACTGTTGGTCCAGCTTCATAAAATCATCAAGTAAATGGGGGAATTGCGCATGACAACTCGGTGATTGCTGACACTCTTCGACTAATAAATTAAAGCTGCGAGCAACGGCATCACTGATTGCCAGCACATTTTGCTGCATAGGCACAACGCCATCTAATGTTACGGTTGCAACGGCTTGCGGATAATCACGCATATATAGCTGCGCCATCCTAGTACCATAAGAAATACCGTAAATATGCAGTTTTTGATAGCCCAATTGCAGCCGCACTGCCTCAAGATCTTTTACTGCAGTTTGACTGGCATATTGGCTTATATCTGCATCAATATTAGCCAAACAAGTCTGAGTCGACTCGGTAATATCAAGTTGTTCGTCATTAAATGACAATGGCTTGCTGATCTCTTCGCAATCGAGTTTATTTGAACGCCCAGTCCCTCGTTGATCGATGAGTAATATATCGCGCGTTTGTCTGACTTTACTAAAGGTTGTATTAAATGCTTGCGCTAATTCTAACGCGGATTGTCCTGGACCGCCTGCTATAGCAAGTAATGCTTGTTGTGGGTGAGTGGCTTTAGTTGCCGGTAAAATGGCGTAATGAATATCAATTTTTTTGCCATTAGGTTGTTGATAGTTTTCAGACACACTGACACTGCCACATTGTAATTGATCGGCTACGCCTTTGAGATAACAGGCTGTACTTGCCGCCATGCTACTGGCGCTGAAGCTCACTAAAGAGGTGAATAAAAGAATAAAATGCGATTTTCGAGTCATGTTTTGAAGGGCGAATTTTGGCCATTTAGCATGTATGAGCATTGTGATAACCTTCCATTAAGAAATCACTTAACATTATTTTTACAACGCTAACCCTAGCGGTGCTGTTAGTCAATATAGGTGTTTGAAGTTTGTACAATTTTTAGTTTTAAAGTGTATCAGTTTGTAAACCATTAAGTGTCCGATTGAGGCAATCTATTGTCTATTATGTTTATGAAATATAAATGAAATAAGGCTATTTTGCAGTGTGATTTTATCAACAGATCGGAGCAGTGTAATTGTGATTTTCACCATAATTTTAGTAAATATCGTTAGTGTTTAGGTGAGCTTGCAGTAGAATGATTATGAAAAGCGGAACACTTGTAAGCTTAAATATAGGATTAATGAATGTCACTTGAACAATATCATGTTATTCGTCTTCTCAAGCAACAATGTCAGACATTGAAAAATGCAGTTGCACTTGAAGGCTATGCAATGGCAGCGCATGGCAACATGTCAGCTGGAGCGAGTTTGATCGCATCAGTGATAAGATTGCTCAGCTGCTGATTCAATACGATATCGCTGTACAAGATCGCGTTGTTATTTTATCTCAAAACTGCCCACAATGGACTTGTGCCGACGTTGGTAGCTTAAAAGCTCGTTCTGTTGTGGTACCTATTTACCCAACCAGTACTGCTGAACAAGCGGCTTATATTATTAATGATGCCCAAGCAAAATTGGTATTTGTGGGTGATCAAGCCCAGTATGATTTAGCTTGTGCAGCATTAAAAGACTGCAATACAGTGCAGCATGTTATTGCATTCGATGCTTCTGTAAAATTAACCAATGACATTAATCATCGTCATCTTGATACCTTACTTTCAAGTGAGGTTAGCCCTGCGGTAGAAGCTGAATTACAACAGCGTTTACAAGATACCGACTTAGATGACTTATTAACCTTGATATACACCTCAGGTACGACTGGTGACCCTAAAGGGGTGATGTTGGATTACCGTAATGTCGCTTCAACAGTACGCCAACATGATCAAAAACTTGCCTTTGAACCTGGTGATGTATCACTGGCATTTTTACCGCTAAGTCACGTTTTTGAGCGTGGTTGGAGCTTCTACGTATTATGCCGTGGTGGTCGCAATGTGTATTTGCAAGACACCATGATGGCAAAAGAGGCGATTTTAGCGGTTAAGCCACATACTATGTGTGTGGTTCCAAGATTTTTAGAGAAAGTGTATAGCGCAGTTCAAGATAAAGTGAGTAAATCACCTGCGATGCGCCAAAAACTATTTGCGTGGGCGATTAATGTGGGTCAACGCCAATTTGAAGTGAATCAAGGCCGAGAGCAAGGTTCGACAGCGTTGAAATTGCAGTGGCTATTGGCTGACAAATTGGTATTTAGCAAGTTACGTAACGTACTTGGTGGCCGTTTTAAATTTATGCCTTGCGGTGGCGCGGCGTTAGATGCTGACGTAGCGGCATTTTTCCATAGTATTAATCTACCAGTGCTATGCGGCTATGGTATGACTGAGACCACAGCAACTGTGACTTGCAATACTTTAGCAAATCGCGTTACAGGTTCTAATGGGCAAGCATTGCCAGATGTTGAGATTAAGATTGGTCAAGACAATGAAATCTTAGTTCGTGGTGATATCGTGATGCGTGGTTACTATAACCGCCCGCAAGAAACGGCTGAAGCTTTTGAAGATGGTTGGTTAAAAACCGGCGATGCAGGGCGTTTTGATGCGCAAGGTAATCTCTATATAACCGATCGTATTAAAGAATTAATGAAGACCTCAAACGGCAAGTATATTGCGCCGCAACGGGTTGAAGGTAAGGTTGGCTGCTGCCCGTTCATTGAGCAGGTGGCGATTGTTGCTGACGCCCGTAACTATGTGACGGCACTGATTGTACCTGCATTTTCTGCACTTGAGTCTTGGGCTAAAGATAAAGGCTTAAGTTATGAGTCGCCAATGGATTTGTTGCGTCATAGTCATGTGGTAGAACATTTTGAACAGCGTTTAAAGCACTTACAAAAAGAACTGGCGGGATTTGAGAAAATCAAAAAGTTCACCCTATTACCTGAAGCATTTTCAATGGAATCTGGGTTAATTACACCGACCATGAAATTACGCCGTAAGATGATTTATCACAAATATGCGCGCGAAATTAAGGCGATGTATAGTAAGTAGTAGTAAAACAAATATCTAAAGGACGCATTAGCGTCCTTTTTTGTATGATTAAATAAGTCAGAAAATGATAATCTCGATTGTAGTAACAATATTGATAAGGACATTTAATGGCACACTTTAGTCTAGAGTTAAGCCCAAGATTTAATGAAACGGATGGTTTAGGCCATATTAATAATACGGTGATCCCTATTTGGTTTGAGGCAGGTAGAGAGCCTATTTTTAAAATATTTAATCCATCACTGGCATTAAGTGAATGGAATTTGATTGTGGCGGGTTTCACTATTGCCTATAAAGCGCCGACATTTTTTGGCCAAGATGTAACGATTACGACTGAAGTGATTCGGATTGGTAATAGTAGCTTTGATGTTAAACAATGCTGTTGGCAAGGAGATAAGTTAACGGCGGAGGCGACCACAGCGATGGTGCATTATGATTATCAAACTGAGCGTAGCCAGCCAATTAGCGAGCAAATAAAATCAGCGTTATTAAACAATAAAGCCCGCGTATAGCGGGCTTTGTCTTGAATGACTTAAGGTTATTCGAACTGAATCTCATCAAAGCTAGTGACTTGTTCAAAATTCCCTTTGATGACATCAGGGCTGCGTACCATTTGTTTGGTTATCAAGCCTGCTGCTTGAGCCGCTTTTAGCTCATCGGCTAAATCAGACACAAATAGAATCTGACGCGGTGTTAAGCTGATGGTATTACAGATATTTGAATAAGCTTGTCGATCCAGTTTACTACCTGTTCGGGTATCAAAATGGCCATTAAATAGTGGATTTAAGTCGCCGCCATCACTGTGACCAAATAGCATTGATTGTGCTTCGGCTGAACCAGAAGAGAAGCTATAAACTCGAATGCCTTGGGCGCGATAGCGTTTGATTGCTTCAATGAAGTCTGGGTAGATATGGCCGGTAAATTCGCCAGCCGCATAACCTTGCTTCCAGATTAATCCTTGCAAGGTTTTTAATGGTGTTGCTTTACGATCTTCACTGATCCACTGCTGTAGAATCTCAATCACACGCTCAATTGAGGCATCAGGCTCTAGGGCGATATCTCTTACATCACTAATACAGTTATCAACCAGTACACTATGCTGATTTTGCATAATAAAATCAGGCAATGATTTAGCTGAATAAGGAAAGAGCACCTGATGAATAAAGGCTAAATCGGTAGTTGTTCCTGCTGTATCAACAACAATGGCTCTGATACTCATAAGATGAAGACTCCGCAACATATATAATAATTATCCGATCTCAATGCTATGCCGAAAAGCCGCGCTTGGCTAGCCTTTCGGCAGCAATATTAGATCTTGCCCATGTTTACAGAATATCAGGGCTATTGATGCACTAATTTGCCTGTTTTAACGACTTCTTTGCAAGGATTAACACCATAGCTATAGGCGAGTTCTGCTGGCGACTCGATTTGCCATAAACAAAAATCTGCATTCATTCCTGTTTTCAGTACACCAACTTGATCACTGATACCGAGTGCTTTAGCAGCATTGACTGTCACTCCTTGTAGTGCCTCGGCTGGCGTTAATCTAAATAAGGTGCAACCTAAGTTGAGCATTAGTAGAGTTGAGCAAAGCGGTGATGAGCCTGGATTAAAATCACTGGCTAGCACCATGGGCACTTTATATTGGCGTAAAAGCTCGATTGGCGGCATTTTCGTTTCACGTAGGAAATAAAATGCCCCCGGCAGTAAGGTTGCACAAGTACCACTTTGAGCTAAGGCTTGAACACCTGTTTCATTAAGGTATTCAATATGATCAACTGACAGTGCTCCCATCTTTGCTGCCAGAGTAGAACCTCCCATATTGGAAAGTTGCTCGGCGTGCAGTTTAATAGCTAAGCCAGCTTCTTTTGCCGCAGTGAGTATTTGTTCGGTTTGCTCAAGATTGAATGCGATATTTTCGCAAAATACATCAACTGCGTCGGCTAGGTTTTCATTAATTACCGCGGGTAGCATCTGCTCGACGACGCAATTAACATAAGCTTGGCAATCATCTTTAAATTCAGGAGGTAACGCATGAGCACCTAAAAATGTTGTTTTAACATCCACATGGTGATGCTTACCTAATTCTCTTGCTACTCGTAGCATCTTCAATTCATCTTCAAGGCATAAACCATAACCGGATTTGATTTCAACCGTGGTGACACCTTCTTTAGCTAATGCATTTAAACGACGGCGACCAAGCTCAAATAACTCACCCGCAGTAGCGGCTCTAGTGGCATTGACCGTGTTAATAATGCCACCGCCTGCGGCGGCAATTTCTTGATAACTAACACCATTTAAGCGTTGTTCAAATTCATTAGCGCGGCTACCGGCAAAGATAAGGTGAGTATGTGCATCAATTAAACCTGGGGTAATCCAACCACCATAACCGCGGTAAACGGGGGTATCCAGTGGATCGAATTGCGGTAGATCTGCCCGTGGACCAATCCAAGCTATTTTGCCATCTTTGACTGCAATCGCACCATCAGTAATCGCGCCATAATGGTTATCTATGGTGTTATCCATAGTGGCAATATTGACCTCAATCCAAACTTGATCCCAGCACATAACCAATCCTCAAATGTTTAATTAACGTTATCAATGTAAATCAACTTGTATTTACTTGTATATACAAGTTAGGATTATAGCCGTATTTTTAAGCAGTAATCATGTGTTACGGCGTTAAAATCTGGAATTAGGGTGGCATAGGGTGATGGTAAAAGCAAAATATCAGCAAATTAAGCTTCATATTCAGCAACGTATAGATGCTGGTATTTGGGCTGAATTTGCCAAGTTGCCATCAGAGAATCAATTAGCCGAGTCATTCAATTGCAGTCGAATGACCGCAAGAAGGGCGTTAACCGAACTTGCAGAAGAGGGAATTTTAGAGCGGAGCCAAGGACTGGGCACTTTTGTTGCTGAACTTAAAAGTCAGTCATCAATGTTGGCGATTCACAATATTGCAGATGAAATTCGCCAACGTGGGCATGGTTATAGTGTGCAGGTGTTAAGGCTAGAAACTTGTACTGCACCAACTGAAGTGGCTTTAGCACTGGCTTTACCTGAAACGGTTTCAGTTTTTTATTCATTACTGCTGCACTGTGAACAAAATATCCCACTGCAATTAGAAGCTCGCTACGTCAATCCATTTATTGCGACTGATTACCTTAAACAAGATTTTAGCCAACAAACACCCCATGAATATTTATCGTTAGTTGCGCCATTAACTGAAGCCCATCACACCGTTGAGGCGGTAATGGTTGATGCCAAGATGCGTGGCTATTTAGCGATTGAAGCTAACGAACCCTGTTTACAAATTTTACGCCGCACTTGGTCTACTCAAGGTGTGGTGAGCGTGGCCAAATTGACTCATCCGGGCAGTCGTTTCAAGTTGGGTGGACATTTAACGATTAAGGGCTAACAGCCTTGTCATTATTATAAAAAAGAGGAAGCACACTATGGATAGCAGACATGACCCTAGTCGCCGCATTATTGCGCCAACGGGCTCACAGTTAAGTTGTAAAAGCTGGTTAACTGAAGCGCCCATGCGGATGTTGATGAATAATTTACACCCTGATGTGGCCGAGCGACCAGAGGATTTAGTGGTCTATGGTGGTATTGGGCGCGCCGCGCGTGATTGGCAATGTTATGACAAAATTATAGAGGTGCTACAGCGCTTAGAAGACGATGAAACCTTGTTAGTGCAATCTGGTAAACCTGTGGGCGTGTTTAAAACTCATGCAGATGCACCGCGAGTGCTCATTGCTAACTCAAACCTGGTACCGCATTGGGCTAATTGGGAGCATTTTAATGAACTCGATAAGTTAGGACTGGCGATGTACGGTCAAATGACTGCAGGGTCTTGGATCTATATTGGTTCACAAGGCATTGTGCAAGGTACTTATGAAACTTTTGTGGCGATGGCTAAGCAACATTTTGCCGGTAGTGCTAAGGGCAAGTGGATTTTAACTGGTGGTTTAGGTGGCATGGGCGGTGCGCAGCCATTAGCGGGTACGATGGCTGGCTTTTCTGTGATTGCCTGTGAAGTTGATGAAACCCGTATCGATTTTAGATTACGTACCCGTTATGTTGATAAAAAAGCCACTAGTCTAGATGAAGCATTGGCAATGATTGAGCAAGCAAAACAGGATGGTAAACCTGTGTCAGTCGGCTTGTTAGGTAATGCTGCAGATGTGTTTGCTGAGCTGGTGGCGCGTGAGATTACGCCAGATGTTGTGACTGACCAAACCTCTGCCCATGATCCGCTCAATGGTTATTTACCACAGGGGTGGAGTTTAGAATATGCCGCTCATATGCGTAGTACTGATGAAGCGGCTGTTACCTCTGCGGCTAAAAAGTCGATGGCAGTGCAAGTACGTGCGATGTTAACCATGCAGCAACGTGGTGCTGCAACAACCGATTATGGTAATAATATTCGGCAGATGGCGCTTGAAGAGGGCGTTGAAAACGCATTTGATTTCCCCGGTTTTGTGCCTGCTTATGTGAGACCGCTATTTTGTGAGGGCATAGGCCCATTCCGCTGGGTCGCGCTTTCGGGTGACCCTGAAGATATCTATAAAACCGATCAAAAAGTAAAAGAACTCATTCCTGATAACCCCCATCTACATAATTGGCTGGATATGGCGCGTGAACGTATCGCCTTTCAAGGCTTACCTGCGCGTATTTGTTGGGTGGGTTTGAAAGACCGTGCTCGTTTAGCCTTAGCCTTTAATGAGATGGTTAAGAGTGGTGAATTATCAGCTCCAGTTGTTATTGGTCGTGACCATCTAGATTCAGGCTCTGTTGCCAGTCCAAATCGTGAAACTGAATCTATGTTAGATGGTTCCGATGCCGTATCCGATTGGCCATTATTGAATGCGCTATTAAATACGGCGGGTGGTGCCACTTGGGTATCGCTCCATCATGGTGGTGGTGTCGGCATGGGCTTTAGTCAACATTCAGGTGTGGTGATTGTGTGTGATGGCAGTGATGCTGCGGCTAAACGTGTTGCGCGGGTATTATGGAACGACCCCGCAACCGGGGTGATGCGTCATGCCGATGCGGGATATGAGATAGCGAAAAATTGTGCCAAGGAGCAGGGCTTAGATCTGCCAATGCAGGAGTAACAAGGATGCGACATATTGAGATTATACCGGGTAAGCTAACCCTTGCTGATTTACGTCATATTAGTCGACATAATGTACAGGTGAGTATTGCCAATAGTGCGCTAGATGATATCAACCAAAGCGCTGCTATTGTGCAGCAAGTATTAGATCAAGGCCGAGTGGTTTACGGCATTAATACGGGGTTTGGCTTGTTAGCAAATACCCGTATTGCAGCAGAAGATTTACAAATATTACAACGTTCTATCGTATTATCGCATGCGGCTGGCACTGGCCAATATATGCAAGATACCACTGTACGCTTGATGATGATTTTAAAAATTAACTCGTTGAGCCGTGGTTTTTCAGGTATTCGACTTGAGGTGATTAATTTTCTTATCCAGTTGGTTAATGCTGGCGTATATCCTTGTGTACCAGAAAAAGGTTCAGTGGGTGCCTCCGGTGATTTAGCACCATTAGCCATATGTGTTTGCCATTATTGGGCGAGGGCGAAATGAGCTATCAAGGTCAAATCATCTCGGCGATGGAAGGGCTTGAGATTGCAGGGCTAACGCCGATTGAATTAGCGGCTAAAGAGGGCTTGGCGCTATTAAATGGTACTCAAGCTTCAACGGCGTTGGCGTTAGAAGGACTGTTTAATGCTGAAGACCTGTATGCGGCGAGTACGGTAATTGGCGCGATGTCCGTTGAAGCTGCTATGGGCAGCCGTAGTCCATTTGATGCTCGTATTCATGCTGCCCGCGGCCAAGTTGGGCAAATTGATACTGCTGCCGTGTTCCGGCATTTGTTGGGGGATGAGTCTGAAATTAGCCAAAATCATATTGATTGTGAAAAGGTGCAAGATCCTTACTCATTAAGATGTCAGCCACAGGTGCTAGGAGCATGTTTGGCACAAATCAGACACGCTGCCAACGTGCTAGAGGTTGAGGCTAATGGTGTAACCGACAACCCATTAGTGTTTATTGATAACGCTGATATTATTTCCGGCGGTAACTTCCACGCTGAACCGGTGGCGATGGTGGCAGATAATCTTGCGGTCGCTATTGCTGAAATTGGCTCGATAGCTGAACGTCGCATTGCACTATTAATTGATGCAGGCTTATCTAAGTTGCCACCATTTTTAGTCGATAACGGTGGGGTTAATTCGGGCTTTATGATTGCGCAGGTGACTGCTGCTGCATTAGCCTCAGAAAATAAAACCCTTGCCCATCCTGCTTCTGTAGATAGTTTACCAACATCTGCAAACCAAGAAGATCATGTGTCGATGGCAACCTTTGCAGCACGGCGTTTACGTGATATGAGCGAAAACACCCGCGGCGTATTGGCGGTTGAATGGTTAGCTGCTGCGCAAGGGCTTGATTTCCGTCGACCATTGCAACCCAGTATGGCAGTGGCAAGAGCACACGCCGAATTAAGAGAAGTTGTCAGTTTTTATGATAAAGACCGTTATTTTGGGCCAGATATAGAGGCTGCCACCGAGTTACTCTGTGGTGCTTGTTTAAATGACTATCTACCGCAGAACATTTTACCAAGTTTGTAAAAACCATAATATTTAAAGGGGCTTCGCCCCTTTTTTTTATTCGTGTGTGTTACTCTTGCGGCTAATATAAGTGTGTGTAGGATTTACTCGGAGTGCTTTCTTTGAACCAAGAAATCAGACTTGAAATAGCCACTTGGCTTTCTCAATTTGGCATTAATACTCAGCCGTCTGATAGCACTGCAACTGCGGTTGTTTTAGTGTGCTGCGTTATTGTTGCAGGTTTATCATATCTTTTTGTTCGTCGTGGCGTGATTAAAGCAATGAACGCGGTGATCCGTCGTTCTAAAGTGACTTGGGATGATGTGTTTATGCGTCATCGAGTGTTAGAAACTTTGGCGTTAATTGTGCCTGCGTTAGTGCTGAATATTTTAGTACCATTAGCGCTTACCGAACATAAACTGATGAGTACACTGGTTGATCGCATTTTAAGTGTTTGGCTGGTGGTGTTATTAATCCGTGCCGCTTATGCTTCGCTGGATGCCGCCAATGAAATTGCTGATCTGAATTTAGTGAGTCGGCGTTTACCGATTAAAAGTTTTGTGCAGTTATTTAAGCTGTTTCTGTTCTTTGTCGGCATCATTGTGTCGATCTCCATTCTTGCGGATCAATCCCCGGTTTATTTCTTAAGTGGTTTAGGTGTTGCAACTGGTTTAGTGATGTTAGTGTTCCGCGATACTATTCTTGGTTTTGTGGCGGGGATCCAGCTAGCAGCTAACCGAATGGTTAGTATTGATGACTGGATTGAGATGGATAAGTACGGTGCCAATGGTGCGGTAGAGGAGGTCTCACTCACCACGGTTAAGGTGCGTAACTGGGATAAAACCGTTACCAATATACCTGCATATGCACTGGTTCAAGATTCTTTTAAAAACTGGCGTGGCATGCAAGAGTCTGGTGGTCGCCGGATTATGCGTTCACTCTTTATTGATATTGAAACCATTAGCTTCTTAACCGAAGAAGATTATGAGCGTTTAACTCAGATTAATTTATTAAAGGCTTATTTGGTTAATAAATCAGATGAAATTAAGCATGCCAATGCAGAAACTGAAGCCAATAATATTGCCGGTAATACTCGTAGACTGACTAATATTGGTACTTTTAGAGCGTATTTGGAGGCGATGCTACATGCTAATCCTAATATTCGTGAAGATATGACATTTTTAGTTCGTCAGCTTGAGCCAACAGCCCAAGGGTTACCGATTCAAATTTATGTCTTTACCAATGATACTCGTTGGGCAATTTATGAAGGCATTCAGGCAGATATCTTTGATCATATCTTTTCGATACTGCCTGAGTTTGGTTTGCGTGCGTTCCAAGGGCCATCAGGATCGGATATTCGCTCGCTGAAATCTTAGCCTTCTCTCGTGACTAGGATGGCGGCGAGGCTGACAAAGACGCCGCCACTGACTCGGTCGAACCAATGCAATTGATTACTGCGTTTTAATTTAGGGGCTAATAGGCTGGCTAAACAAGCGTAAATCATTACAAAGCTGAAATCGACCACAGCCCAAGTACCGGCAAGAATGGATAATTGCGGTGCTTGAGGCTCACTCATATTAATAAACTGCGGGAACAGCGCCGCAAAAAACAGTAGATCCTTTGGATTACTAATACCCACCATAAACGCTTGCTTAAACAGCTGTAATGGACTGCCTGTACCCTGTTTTTTATTTAAATTAAATTGCTGATCTTGCTGTTTTGAAAGCAGTAGTTTAACGCCTAAAAATAATAGGTAAGCTGCGCCACACCATTTTAATACCGTAAAGCCATACTCACTGGCGCTCAGTAGTGCGCCAAGTCCTGCTGCTGATGCCATCATGAGTAATAGCGCCGAAGTGACACTACCAGCTGCTGTGGCTAAACTTTTCGTTTTGCCATAGTGGATGCCATGACTCATCGACAATACCGCAATGGTGCCGGGAGAAATTGCGATTAATAAGATTGCAAATAGGTACAGTAGCCAAGTTTCAAAAGTCATAATATTTATTCTAGTTATTTGTCAGTATGAAAGTCTGGGATTGTTTTTGGGTATTTGCCTGATACCGAACGATAAAAACCGATCAGTTGTTGCATATCTTGTTCGATGTTGCCAGTCGGGGTTAATGGATTTGTGATAATCACCTGCTTTAATTTGAAATCCAGCGCAACAGGAACAATATCGACCTGTGCTTTATAGGCGATATGATAAAAGCCCGTTTTCCAACGAGTGACTTGGCTGCGGGTTCCCTCAGGGGCTAATGCCAATTTATAGTTAGCATCTTGCTTAAAGAGATCTGCTACAGCATCAACTAAGTTATTGGTGGTACGTCGATCGACAGGCGTCCCCCCAATGGCGCTGAAAAACCAACCCCAGGGTTTAATAAAGAGAGAATGTTTACCTAAAAAATGGATATGAGTAGCAAGTGCAAAGCGAGCTAACAAACCGACAATAAAGTCCCAGTTACTGGTATGTGGTGCAACAATAATCAAGTATTGTGCTTGTTTGGGGAGTTGTCCTTGTATCTGCCAACCCCATTGTTTAAGTAACCAACGGCTTAGTGTCTGCATCATCTGTTATTATTCTCTTTGTTATGATTGTTGCAATTATAAAACAAGACTTTAGGTCAAATATTAAAAATACGCTATCATCCTACCATAACGATTATCGGTCAGTTAACAAGAGATGATTATGCCTATTTTACTCAAGCTGCTGTTATCTATATTAATTTGTTTAACCAGTTTTCAGAGTTTAGCGGTGCCTTCTGATGAAATCAGCAAGGTGATCATTGCTCAGCAAGATGCATGGAATCGTGGAGATTTAGATAGCTATATGCAAGGCTATTGGAATGATCCCAAAATGCGTTTTGTTTCAAATGGTAAGCTTAGATATGGCTGGCATGAGACATTAGCATCCTACAAGAAACACTATCCAAATAAGGCCACATTAGGGCATCTAACTTTTACTATTAAAGATATTAAAATGCTTAGCAATTATGCTGCGTTAGTGGTGGGGCGTTGGCAACTTGAGCGTGAGAAAGATAAGCCTGGTGGAGTTTTTACCTTGTTAGTTGAGCGCATTAATGATCAATGGGTGATTACCCATGATCATACTTCGTCGTAACGTTTATTTAGCTGTTGGCAAATGAAAGGTTTGTCGATTAAAAGGCTTGCCTGTTGGAGTATAACTGACCTCAGTTAATTGCAGCTGCTTGTGGTTATCCATTAACAACACAGTACTCGAACGGGTGCCGTATTCTGGCTGGCAAATAAAAATGGCAGACAATTGTCGCTCCCACTCTAAACTCACGCCAGTATTAGGTAAGCTCTCATCGGGTGCTTGTGATTGATCTTTAAGTAGATTCAGTAAGGCATCAACATCAATATCTGCTTGTTGATTAATCAATTGCTCCAGTGCTTGTTGTCCCTTAGCCATTTTAGGCCAGTTATCATCTAAGGCCCCATTACAGACGGCATGAAAGCCATCTTTTAGTTGGCGCATCTCTTGGCTGGGACTATGAAAACAATATATCTGTTGTTGTCGGCTAAAAAGCAAATTGAATGGATTAAATTGTTGGTAATGCAGAGCCAACCAGTCAGCATTGATAGTGCTGGGATGTAATAGGGTATTGACCACAAGCTCACCGCGACTTTGCATATTCAATTGCTGCTCGGCCACGCGAATATTAGTGATGGTACAAAAGTCACCCACTTGATTAACACCAAACCAAGTGCCGCCACCTTGTAAATCTTTACCTGCAATAAGCTGTTGTTTATCAGGCCATATATGTGCAGATTGAGTTGGCCGTAGATGAAATTCATCGCGATTGGCGCAGACAATTAATGGGTAGTCTGGATGTTGATTAATGGCGATAAAGACAATGCACATAAATGGTTAGCTCGCTTAAGGCTCTGGTAAGTTGCTAGCTTAGCCCGAGCCTTAATAATTTACCATTAATGATGGTGGTGACCATGGGATTCAGCAGCATGTTCATGGTGGTGGTGAGCTGGACGGTTAATTACTAAGCGTCTTAAAAACTGTCGAGGTCCTTGGCGCAGTAGGCTTGCAGCAAATAAACCCGCAATAGCAATTAAGCAAAGGTATTCGATACTTGCTGGTAAATGCAGTAACTGCACGCGTGCAGGTAGTGACCATGCCGCTAGGCTAATACCTGCAATAATGAGCGCTACCAGTCCAATTTGTTGTGGACGCTTTAACAGTTTCAGTTGATCAATACTGATTAATGGCGCTGCCACAAGTGCAAGCATTACCGCTGCAGTTGACCAGCCGCTATAAGCTAATGCCAGTGCTAACACTGCTGCGCCCAAGTTGCAGAAGCGCATCGGTAAAAAGACCAATAGCAAGATCACCACTTGTAGCGCAGGATGCTCAAGCGGTATCGCTGGATGCCCAATGAGATTAGCCAGCACTAGACTGAGTAACACCCAAGGTGCACTGCGATCCACTAAATGCAATAAACCAAAACATAACGCTGATTGAGGCACTGATGCGTGTGGATCAATCAGCTGCACTTTATTTAAGGTTAAGAAGGCACCGATCACCAATAAAATGACGGCTTGTGCTAATGCATACCAAGGGCTCAATAACAGTGCGGTAATAATCAGCGCTTCAGGGCCTGCTAATCGTTGTAACCAGCGAGCGGCTAAAGAGTGACTTCGTGGTGATAAACCTAATGCAAACCGAATTGCAGCAGTGACGTAGGCCAACAGTAATACCGGTGCAATAGTAAACATCCACTCGACTAGCTGTTCTGTACTATGGCCGTGATCATGACCGCCGTGGTCGTGACCATCTGAACCAACAGTGAGCAATAAAATCAGTAAACCAATACCTAATAAGCTGCCTATGCCCGCTTGATATTCATATTTATGCTTTTTATCTTCAGGGGTGCCGTGCGGTTGATGTAATACCACATGCAAAATCGAACCTGTTACAAAGGCTTGTAAATAAACGGTATTGTCTAAACTTAGCTGCGCTAGTAAGTGTTCGCCAGCAAAATAGCCTAAGCTAGTTAATAACATCATGCTCGCTAGAACAACAATTGACCAACGTAAGCCGATTTGTGGTCGCAGTAACCACCAAATAGCAAGGCCAACTGGTAGGCGATGCAAAATAACGCCTAATGCGAGTAATGGTGAGTTACCACCGTGTTGCGCTAAGACCATAGCACCACCATCAGTGATGGTATGCAACATTAAGCCGCCGACACCTAAAATTAAGGTTAGGTTATGGGTAATTTCTGAGTAACGATGGAAAATACGTTCGCTGAGCGTCGGCCCCCAAAGACCCAAGATCACGAATACAATCGCCATTAAACCGCCATGTTCTAGCAATTCAGGCAAAATATGGATAAGAACTAAGCCACCCAAAGAGACAAAAATAAAGCCATCTAAGCCTTTTTGTAAGCCACTACCCGATGAAAAGTAGCGATAAAAAAGTGGGCCAATTAATAGGGCAATACAGCTGGCGAATAGATACAGCATAGGTCTCACAGGCTTGGTTTAGAAGCGGCATAGTATAACAGCAGATTAGCAAATGGGCAGAGTGTGCTACGTAAATTACTTTTACAAAAATTGAGGTAATTAAGCCCTATTTGCTTATTTGTAACGCCACGAGTAATTAAAGAATGTCACATATCTATAAAACTTATTAAAAAATGCAACAGTGTGTAATGCGAAGTGTATAATAACGGACTGTTTCTTCACCTAAAAGTTATATTTATGGATATATTGTCAGCAGCGGTAATGTTATTTTTAATTATGGATCCGCTAGGTAATCTACCTATCTTTTCTTCTATTTTACGCCATATCGATCCTAAGAAGCGCCGTAAAGTATTGATCCGTGAGCTGTTGATTGCATTATTCATTATGTTGGCATTTTTATATGCCGGTGAAGCCATTCTTAATTTCCTCAATTTACGTTCTGAATCAGTCAGTATTGCTGGCGGTATTATTCTATTTTTAATTGCGATTAGAATGATTTTTCCGCAAGAGGGCGGTGTAACAGGGCTTGCAGCAGGTGAAGAGCCTTTTATCGTGCCGATGGCTATCCCATTAATGGCAGGCCCATCAGTATTAGCTGCACTGATATTGCTTGCTCATACTGATGGTACTCGCATGGTCGATTGGACCATTGCGCTTATTGCAGCTTGGGGCGTGAGTTCACTCATCCTGTTATTTAATCAACTATTCACGAAAGTGTTGGGTGATAAAGGTCTAACCGCGATGGAGCGTTTGATGGGGATGGTGTTGGTGATGATCTCTGTGCAGATGTTCCTTGATGGTATCGCCAGTTACTTAAAACATGTTTAAGTGATATCAAAAAGCCAGCGAAATGCTGGCTTTTTTGTATTCCTCTAAAGCGTTGCCGGCTTTGACCGATAACCTAAGGGTAGAAAGGGGTTGTGATAATTTGCTGCTTGGCCGCGGGTAGAAAAATCTCACTGACCAGCACTTGCTGTTGTAGTCGATAAAACTGACGTTGTCGGCCCCATAGTACTTCATCAACAGGTTGTTGTAGTGATTGTGCTAATCGTGCCAATTTACTGCAAGGGGCTATCTTGCTATTTCAATCGGGCCAGGAGTAAAGTCGTCACGACTAAACAGTAATTCGCCTAAAGGCCGATTACCGAGATGAAAAAAGTCGTTATTAGGCGTGTTGACCAATAGGGCTGGAATGATGCTGCGGGCAAATACCCACGGGACACCGTCTAGGCATAGCAATACTTCACGCACCCAAACAGGGTTATTGTGTTGATCTTGTTGCCACATTTCGCCCAACACTTTAACCTGAAAGTGTTTACAACATTGTTTTAGTCTTAAGGTCAAACTGCCTTGAGCTAATAACCAATCTGTTAATGGTGCTTCAGGACGTGTCAGCATATTGGATGGTGAAAACCATTGAATTGATTCACCATAAGGAAAACCTAAGCTTGTTTCAGGCATCTACTACTCAATCGAATAATCGCTTGAAACGAGTCTAACATGCCATCGACTAGCCTGATAGTTGTTGAATGTGTTAACCATGATAAAAGGAATTATCAATAATGAAAACGCTATCTTTATTACTTATATCGCTGCTGTTTTTTACCCTGCCAGTCATGGCTGAAGAGGAAGAAAAAGAAGCCGCAGCAGAAGATGCCCCAGCCGTAATCGAATACGCTTACTATGGGTTTGAGCCCGATATTATTACTAATTACGTCACTTCAAAAAAGAAGATGGGTTATATCCGTGTGACTGTTGAGTTGATGGTGAAAAACGCGGCTGATTTAGTGGAAATTGAGCAGCACGCGCCATTATTACGGGCCGCTATGATTGAAATTTTAGGCAACCAACCTGAAGAACGCATAAAATCTTTATCAGGACGAGAAGCGATCCGTAAGCAATGTTTTGATACTATGTCGCGCTTATTAAAGCAGGAGACAGGTAAAGAGCCTATTAATCACCTGCTATTTACCAAATATTTATACGATTAATTTGCCTGTTGGCAAGCCGAGTGGAATGCATGAACAAGTTTGCCAAAAAAAATGCCCGCAATAATCATCAATCTAGCTTAATGCAGGAGCAAGCAACTGCTGTAACAGCAAAAGGATTGCATGCTCGCAATATACATAATGACGCTTATGATTTTGATGCATTAATTAATGCATCAAAATCACTTGCGCCGTTTGTTAAGCCAACCAAATATGGTCAACTGTCGATAGACTTTGCTGATCCACTCGCTGTAAAAGCACTTAATCAAGCTATCTTATTAGCACATTATCAGATTAAAGCTTGGGATATTCCGACGGGTTTCTTATGCCCGCCAATCCCCGGTCGCGTCGATTATTTGCACTATATTGCCGATCTATTGATGACGAGCGATAAGCTTGTGAAAGGCCATAAAATAAAAGTACTTGATATCGGTACTGGCGCTAACGGAGTGTACCCATTATTGGGTGCGAGTATTTATGGCTGGCAATTTACTGCAACGGATATTGATCCTATTTCGATAGCGAATGTGGATAAGATTTTAAGTCATAATCCGCAGCTTGCGAGCAAGATAAGCTTGAAACTGCAAAGTGACAGTCAGCATATTTTTAACGGCGTTATTGCTGCAGATGAACGCTATGACTTAACCATGTGCAACCCACCTTTTCACGCTTCTTTGGCGGAGGCAACGGCTGGCAGTTTGCGTAAAGAGCGTAATTTACAGGCTAATCGTGGTGAGAAAGTACAGCTTAAGACTCAGGCTAAACTTAATTTTGGTGGCCAAAAAGCTGAGCTTTGGTGTGATGGTGGTGAAGCTAAGTTTTTAGCCAATATGATCAAAGAGAGTCAGCAGTTTGCGACCCAGTGTTTATGGTTTACCAGTTTAGTGTCTAAAAAAGAGAGTTTACCCGCTTGTTACCAGCAATTGGAGCAAGTTGGCGCAGTGACTGTTAATACCATTGATATGCAGCAGGGTAATAAGCAAACGCGGGTATTGGCGTGGAGTTTCTTAACTGACAAGCAGCGGCAGTTATGGGCTAAATATCGCGGCTAAAGCATAAAAGATAACGGCATCAATAGATGCCGTTATTGCTTGTATTATTTGCTTGGGTTCCACAATAGCTTGCCGCAGTCGGTTAAATCATATCCGCCTAACATCAGCGCTAGTTGACGTGTTTGCGGACTGGTTAACATGCTAAATAGCTGTTGTAATTGGCGTCTAAAATAGATGCTTTGTGGCATCACAAAATCAAAAGATTCAGTGACTAACGGAATAAATCCTAAGCCGCTTTCAAGTGCGACAGATTGGCAACCAAAACCAATATCTGCGTCACCCCTGGCAATGTAGCCTGCTAATTCACGTTCACTATATGCCGTTAACGTGCTGGTTAAGTCTTCAATTTCAGCACCTTGAGTTTTTAACCAATGCGCTAAATGTTGCTGGCTGCCCGCACCTTCCTGACGGTTAACCCAGCGCCAAGCTAAGCTCAGTACTTTGTCGGCCTCTTGGCAGCGATGTAGCATGTCTGGGCGAACGATTAATCCCTGTTGTCTGGTGTAGCCATGTACCATGATCCATTGTTGGTGGTTGGCATAGCCCTTAAGTAGCGCGGGATGGCGAATATTACGTTCATCAACACTGCCCCAGTGCAAGGTACACACGTCGGCATAGCCTTAGACAGTAAGTCGAGTCCTAATCTTGAACCCGTTGCGCTATAGCTAATTAATTCTCGGCTACCCACATGCGACATTAAACGTGCCACTAACATTGATAATAATGGGTCATCACTGCCCGTAATTAAGAGTCGGTCCGTTAGCATACCGCTGTGGCATGAATCCATGATCCAGCGGTCAATTAAAATCTTAGGAAATAGCCACTTACCAGTGATTTTTGTGGCAGGTAAAATCCTGTCATTAGCCATGGCATAGACCTTTTTTTCATTAAGATCTAAGTATTCGGCCACTTGCTTGGCGCTCATATAAACTAGGTCACTAGCTTCGGTCATTTTGATTCCTGCGGTAATTATTAACGCTTGCTTGGGGCATCAAATTCGATGGTTTCGCTGCCATTATAAATTAAAAAGTGACGGCCTTTGGCTCGAGCAATGGTGGTTATTCCCAATTTTTGAGCTAGCTCTAAGCCCATCTGAGTCACGCCGCTGCGAGATAATAAAACAGGGATACCCATTTTGGCTACCTTAATGACCATTTCAGAGGTCAGGCGGCCTGTGGTGTAGAATACTTTATCCGCACCATCTTGTTGGTTAATCCACATTTCACCAGCAAGGGTATCAACGGCATTATGACGACCAACATCTTCAACAAAATTAAGTATTTGATCTTCATGACAAATGCCACAACCATGTACTGCACCTGCATTTTTATAGGTGTCATTATACTCATTAATATTTTTAAGTAGGCTGTATAGGGTGCTCTGTTTTATTTGTGGTGTGGGCAATTTAATATCTTCAACACCATCCATAAAGCCACCAAAAACAGTACCTTGACCACAACCTGTGGTGACCGTTTTTTCTGATAACTGTTGCTCTAAATTTTCAGTTTGTTCAGTAGTGATAATGGCGGCTGAATTGACATCCCAATCAACGATGACGGATTCAAGTTGTTTTGCGTCTGTAATAAAACCTTGATTTTTCAGGTATCCCAACGCCAGAGCTTCTGGTCTTGCCCCTAATGTCATTAATGTCACAATAGGACGCCAGTTTAAATATACGGTCAATGGTCGTTCGCAGGCGACATGTTTATCGACCACCTCACCATTCTCGTTAACAGCGGTGACAGCGATGGTTAGCGGTACTTCGGCGCGGGTTTTAACTAGGTTGATCGATAATGGGTTCATAATAAAGGCCATAAAAACGAAAGTAGAATAAACATAGCAATAATTGTACCTAAACGTATTAACTATATATAAAATGTGATGCTTATCTCATTTATAGGGTTGTGGTCGGTTGAATATGTCTATATTTTAATTGAAGTTTGGACAAAATGTCCTAATCTTAAAGTGTAGATTTATCACTAAGTCGCTATTTGTTTAGGGTTTTGTAAGCTGGCATATTATTTGCATTTGTTTTAAGTATTATCACCTGGTCAGACAAGCTGTCTATGACCGATTTTATAAAGGTTTATCATATGCAACACACCGAAAGCCAGTGGCCAATGTATGTTTCGCTAAAGAGATCAGAAAAACAGATCGGTCGTTGGCTCACAGAGCAGTGGGAACTTGATCAAGTTATCCCTGCGAATTATGACGCACCAGAAGGTGCGAGTTTGGTTTTGTTAGAACTGCATTTAGATGAGCGTGCTAGTTATCGTTTAAATTTAGATATGAACAATCCCATGATCTATGTTGTATGCGATGAGTTAGGCGATGGTACTTGGATCCCTGCCGCTATTTCTGCAGATCAAGGTGTTGCCGCAGCTTGTTTAGAAGGTGATACGCCAGTATTAAATATGCCAATGCCAGATGCAATTGCCTGCTGGATTGAAGCATTTATTACCAAACATGGTGAAGTTGAAATTACTGCTCATCGCCGTAAACATGTGAATCGTCGTAAAGAATTAGCGACTGAAAAGCAGAGGAAAGGGCTATGAGTGAGCAAAGTGGTGGCTTTTTAAGCCGCTGGCAACTGCGTCGTCAACAGGTAGAAGCGGAGGCTAAAGTCGAAGCAAAACCTGTGGTTGAGAGCGCTGAGCCGATTGAACCTGTCGCAGAGACTCCAGTTGAACTTGAAGTTTCCCCTGCGACTGATAATGCTGCTGAAGCTTCAGTTGTTGAGTCAACTGAACCGCAAGATCCCAATCGAGTGCTAACTGCAGCAGATTTGCCCGATCCAGATTCGATTGAAGTAGGCGGCAGTTTTGCCCAATTTATGGCAAATAACGTTGATCCAGCAGCAAAGGCCGCAGCGTTACGTGCTTTATGGAAACAGCCTCATTTTAGTGAGTTAGACGGTATGGTTGAGTATGGGTTGGATTACCATAAGCAACCGTTAATGACGGCCGAAGAATCCGCTGAAGTTGCTAGAAAATTATTTAATAACGTTAAAGATACCGTTGAAAAAGTACTTGATGCGACCGAACCAGAGCTTGCATCTGAAACCGCGATTAATCATACCAATATCGTTAATAATACCCCTGAAATATCTGCGGACAAATTGGGTGAACAAGAGACTGAATTAGTACAATCTGGGTCAGTTGTAGACGATAAAACCGATAAGCCAGTTGCTTAAGGTGATAATAAATCATTTTAATTTCATAAAAACTGGTACGACTTTTGCTTTATTGAATGATATATAACGAATGCTGACTTAGCCATAGAGCATACAAACAAAAGCAGCAGTTCAATAAAGCAGTGATTCAAATACAGCAGTGATGAGCAAACTGCTTAGGAATGCAATGTGAGTAATATTATATCGCCGACGGAGCTTAAACAGGTTCGTCAACAGGTGCTTGCGCAAACGCAAATACTACAAAACTTAATTCCACCAACAGTGACTTATAGCACTGAAGGTAATGTACTAATCATTGGCCCTGAAGATTTGGCACGATTAGCCGCTGGACAGCTGTCTGGTATGGGCGCTTGTGTTATTTTGGCTAATGAAGCCATCACATCTCAAGATCCTGAGCATCTTGAGCGCGTACTTGAGTCTGCTACTGATGTAGAGACTTTCTACAATAAACTTATTAGTGTTAAAGGCTTCCTTGGTCAATTCCAAGTGACAGTCGATAATGGCGACACCATTGCTGAATTGAGCATGGTGGCTATTCGCAAGCCTCACTTTGATCTTATTTTGGATTTAAGTGCAACACCTTGTCTTAACTTAGAGATGTTACCGCCAGGCTATTTTTATGTCGGTCAAGATCAAACTAAGTTAGCGACAGCCCTAACAGAGTTGCCTGATTTAATCGGTGAGTTCGATAAGCCACGCTACGTTAAAGTGAATGCAGATTTATGCGCCCATTACCGTCATGGTAATGCGGGTTGTAATCGTTGCTTGAACTTCTGTCCAGCAGATGCCATTAGCAGCATTGATAATGTGATTGAGATCGATCCTTACCTTTGTCATGGTGCGGGCAGCTGTACTAATGCATGCCCGACAGGGGCAATTGCTTATGACTTACCGACACCGCAATCTCTGCAAGTTTTCTTAAAGAAAATTGTGGGTCGTTTCCGTGAGCAAACTAATGTTGCTCCAGTGGTTTTATTCCACGATAGCGACGCTGGTGCGGCAATGATTGATGACAGTCTTGCTGGTGAAATTTTACCAGTTGAACTAGAAGAAATTACAGTTGCGAGCATTGATCATTGGTTATCTGCATTAGCATGGGGCGCACGTAAAGTCCTTATCCTAAATACGCCTGCGACAGCGCCAACATTGACCCAAATGCTAAATGGCGAATTACTCTTAGTTAATCGCATACTTGAAGAGATGGGTCAGCCGCAACGTATTGAGCTAGTGAATAGTGTTGATACTGAAGTGGTAGCACCGATTTTAGATATTAGTCGTGATTGGCCAATCATTATGCCAGCGGCATTTGATGCAACGACTAAACGTGAAACTTTATATGCAGCATTAGATCATCTGAATCAGCAAGCTGCAGCCGTTGATACTTGTTTATCAATGAGCAATATCCCTTACGGTAAGGTTACCGTTAATCAAGATAAATGTACTTTATGCTTATCTTGTGTGGCGACCTGTCCGACTCAAGCATTAAAAGATGGTGGCGACATGCCAGCGCTTCGTTTTGTTGAGCAAGATTGTGTTCAATGTGGTTTATGTGCGCAAGCATGTCCTGAAAAGGTGATAAGCCTTGTACCACAGGTGAATTTTGATCAAGCCGTGCGTCAAGCACCACAAACGTTAAAAGAGGAAGCGCCATTTGAATGTATTACTTGTGGTACCGCATTTGCGACGCAATCTATGATTACACGTATGCTTGATATGGTTGGTAGCCACAGTGCATTTGGTGCCAATATTGAACGTTTAAAGATGTGTGCAGACTGCCGGGTTAAAGATATGTTTGAAGACATTCTTGCCGAGCCAGAAAAGCAACTGAAATAAGAGATCCGCCATGACCGAATTAGTAAGAGAAGTATCAGAAAACGATCAGTTACGCGCAGATATCTATCAGCTGCTAGCTGCATTACTGCGTCGCGAGCCGACGGCTGAGTTATTAAGCTTTTTAGCATCACTTGAAATTGATGCTGATGATGATAACGATATGACTAAAGCATGGTTAGCATTAAAGCTAGCTGCTGCGCAATTTACCCCTGAACAGTTAGAAGATGAATATTTTGACCTGTTTTTAGGCGTAGGTTGTGGTGAAATCATCCCTTACGGTAGCTGGTTTGTTACTGGTTCGTTAATGGATAAGCCGTTAGCTCTATTGCGTCAAGATTTAAAACAATTAGGTTTTGAACGTCAAGATGATGTGAAAGAACCTGAAGATCATGTGGCTGCATTATGTGAAGTCATGGGCTGTTTAATTCTGGAAGCTCCAGGATTTCGCCAGTTAGCTTTCTACAAGCGCCATCTTGGTGGTTGGATTGAACGCTTTAGTGATGATCTTGCAAAAGCCCCTAGCGCCGCGTTTTACGCGACTGTTGGCGCACTTGCAAAGGCATTTTTTGCACGAGAAGCTTACGAGTTTGAGCAACTTAGCTTGGACATCCCTGTCAACTGTCCCGGTGCTGAGGGTATCACCCCAACCACCAGTGACATTGTCTAAAAGCAAGTATACCGCGCCCCGCCAGAGCAATCTGAGCGGGGCGCAGTCTTTAAGGGCGTTTGCAAAACGCCTTGATAAACGTTGATAAGTTGTAACTTATTGTAACATTCAAAAAGGAGACTCTATGAAAAAGTCTGTTTCCAATATGGGTCGTCGTGAATTGCTAAAAACCTTAGCAATTGGCGGTGCTGCTACAGCGGTTGTTGCCGCAAGTAGCCAAGTGCTAGCTGCGACACCAAAGGATGCAAAAGTATCTACTGAGGAAGAAGGTTCAGGTTACCGCGAAACTGACCATATCCGTCGTTATTACGCCACGTTAGGCAGAAAATAGGAGATTGCGATGCGATTATCTCGCAAATCAGAGCAAGTTGAGGTTGTTGAAAAACAACACCTTGGCTTAAACCGTCGTCAATTCTTGCGCTCTGCAGGTTTGGCTACTGGTGGTATTGCAGCGGCTTCTGTACTTGGTATGGGCATGATGCGTAAAGCGGAAGCTCAAACTGAGTTTGTACCGCACGATACACCAATTGAAGTAAAACGTACTATCTGCTCACATTGTGCGGTAGGTTGTGGTGTTTATGCTCATGTACAAGATGGCGTATGGACTCATCAAGAGCCTGCGTTTGATCACCCATTCAATGCGGGCGGTCACTGTGCTAAAGGTGCTTCATTACGTGAAGTGGGTAGCGGCGCAAAACGCGTTAAATATCCAATGAAGTTAGTGAACGGTAAGTGGAAGCGTATCTCTTGGGAAACTGCGATCAATGAAGTAAGTGAACGTGCCCTTAAGGTTCGTCAAGAGTCAGGTCCTGACTCAGTTTACTTTATGGGTAGCGCTAAGTTTTCAAACGAACAAGCTTATTTATATCGTAAATTTGCAGCAATGTGGGGCACCAACAACGTCGACCACTCTGCTCGTATTTGTCACTCTACCACGGTAGCCGGTGTTGCTAACACTTGGGGCTACGGTGCGCAAACTAACTCAATCAATGACATGCGTAATGCTAAGTCAATGATTTTCATCGGTTCTAACCCAACAGAAGCGCATCCAGTTGCGATGCAGCATATTCTTGAAGGTAAAGAACGCGGTGCGAAGGTGATTGTAGTTGATCCTCGTTTTACTCATACCGCAGCTAAGTGTGATGAGTATATTCATATCCGTTCAGGTACTGACATTCCATTTATCTATGGTCTGCTATGGCACATCTTCGATAACGGTTGGCAGGCTCAAGAATTTATTGATGAGCGTGTATACGGTATTTCACGTATTCAAGATGCGTGTAAAAACTGGACGCCTGAAGAAGTTGAAAACGTTGTTGGTGTACCACGTGAGCAAATGTACCGCACAGCTAAAATGCTAGCGGATAACCGTCCAGGTACTGTGGTTTGGTGTATGGGTGGTACTCAGCATCACATCGGTAACGCTAACACTCGTGCTTACTGTATTCTTCAGCTTGCATTAGGCAACATGGGTGTTGTTGGTGGTGGTACTAACATCTTCCGTGGTCACGATAACGTACAGGGTGCAACTGACTTCGGTCTATTGAACGACACGTTACCTGGTTACTATGGCTTGAAAACAGGTTCATGGCAGCACTGGTGTCGTGTATGGGATCTTGATTACGATTGGGTTAAAGGCCGTTTCGACCAAGGTACTTATTTAGGTCAGGTTCCAATGAACTCTACCGGTATCCCTTGTTCTCGCTGGCACGATGGTGTGTTAGAGAATAAAGCCGAGCTAGCACAGCGTGATAACGTACGTATGGCATTCTTCTGGGGTCAGTCAGTAACAACTGAAACCCGTGGTCAACACGTGAAAGAAGCATTGGAAAAGATGGACACTGTTGTGGTTGTCGATCCATATCCAACGATTGCTAGTATTTTAGGTAACCGTACTGACGGCGTGTATATTTTACCTGCATGTACTCAGTTTGAAACTTATGGTTCTGTGTCTGCGTCTAACCGTTCAATTCAATGGCGTGACAAGGTTATCGAGCCATTATTTGAATGTAAGCCTGATCACGAAACCATGTATCTGCTAGCGCAGAAGTTTGGTTTTGAAAAGCAGCTTTGTAAGCACATCAAGGTGAATGGTTCAGAACCACTTATTGAAGACATTACTCGTGAGTTTAACCGCGGTATGTGGACAGTGGGTTATACCGGTCAAAGCCCTGAGCGTTTGAAGATGCACCAGCAAAACTGGGGTACATTCAGTATTGAAACCCTAGAAGCACCAGGTGGTCCAGCTAAAGGTGAAACTTATGGTTTACCTTGGCCTTGTTGGGGTACTCCAGAGCAGAAGCACCCAGGCACTCAGATTCTATATCGTACAGATCGTGAAGTACGTAACGGTGGTGGTACTTTCCGTGCCCGTTATGGTGTTGAACATGACGGCGTTAATATTCTGGCTGAAGGTAGCTACTCTAAAGGTAGTGACATCAAAGATGGTTACCCAGAATTTACTGACAAGATGCTTAAGCAACTTGGCTGGTGGGATGACTTAACACCAGAAGAGAAGCTTGCAGCTGAAGGCCGTAACTGGAAGACCGACTTATCTGGCGGTATCGTACGTGTTGCTATTGCTCATGGCTGTAGCCTAATGGTAATGCTAAAGCACGTTGTATCGTTTGGAATTTCCCAGATGATATCCCAGTGCATCGTGAGCCGTTATATACACCGCGTCGTGACTTAGTGGCTAAATACCCAACTTATCAAGACCGTCGTGTTGCGCGTCTACCGACCCTTTACTGGTCAATTCAGAAAGAAGACTACGCGAAAGACTTCCCAGTGATCTTAACCACTGGTCGTATTGTTGAGTACGAAGGTGGTGGTGAAGAAACTCGTTCAAATGCATGGTTAGCGCAATTAGCCCGTGAGATGTATATCGAAATTAACCCTGCAGATGCAGCCGATCGCGGCATCCGTAATGGTGATAAGGTCGAAGTACTAAGTCCTACAGGCGCTAAAGTATTTGTGAAGGCCATGGTAACTCCTCGTGTTGCGGTAGGCGAAAGCTTTATGCCGTTCCACTTTGCAGGTGTATTTGAAGGCAAGAGCTTAGGACCTAAATATCCAGAAGGTACTGAGCCATTTGTGATTGGTGAAGCAGCTAACACTGCCATGACTTACGGTTATGACGTGGTGACTCAGATCCAAGAAACTAAAGCAACACTTTGCCAGATCAAAAAAGCCTAACTTAACTTGATGAGGAGATAAGCCATTATGGCAGTCATGAAATTTTTATGTGACACCAAACGCTGCATCGAGTGTAACGGTTGTGTCACTGCGTGTTCAAACTCAAACTCTGAAGCGCTTGTATGGGGTATTCAACGTCGTCGCGTTGTGACCTTGAAAGAGGGTGAGCCAGGTGAAGCATCAATCTCAGTTGCATGTATGCACTGTACCGATGCCCCTTGTATGGCAGTTTGTCCTGCTAACTGTTTTTACCGTACCGATGACGGCATCGTGCTACATAACAAAGCAACTTGTATTGGTTGTGGTTATTGCTTCTATGCTTGTCCATTTGGTGCACCACAGTTCCCACAGAAAACCAGCTTTGGTAGCCGTGGCAAAATGGACAAATGTACTTATTGTGCAGGTGGTCCAGTACCTGATTTCTCTAAAGAGGAAGTTGAGCTATATGGTGCAAACCGTATTGCTGAAGGTAAATTACCATTATGTGCTGAGATGTGTTCGACTAAGGCACTACTTGCAGGTGATGCTGAAGTGATCTCTAGCATTTACCGCCAGCGTGTTGCGGCTCGTAGTAATCCAAATGTGATTTGGGGTTACGATCCACAAACAGCAGCTGACTTTAAATAACGAAGTATCAGAGGTGTGCATAGCACACCTCAAGGAGTGACTATGATGATTAAATCATTGCGTCGACTGCTTACTTTGTTAGTTGTTCTGATGAGTGTCTCGGTTGTCATGCCGAGTTATGCTGCAAATGAACAAACGAGTCAGCAAATGGCGAATGCCGAGCAAAGTACAGCCGATATGTGGCGCGCGGTTAAAGCGGGTGAAGTCGGTACAACAGCTGCAACTGAAGTTGAAGCTGGCGTATTAATTAATACTTTTGGTAATGAAGGTAAGATTATTAAGAATGATTATATCAACCCCGCTATGATGGCGGTTGTGGTTGGTGTATTTAGCATCTTTTTAATTTTCTTCTTGGTTAATGGCCCTTCAAAGCTAACAAAAGGTTTCTCTGGCAAGATGGTATTACGCTGGAGTAGAGCTGATGTGATACTGCACTGGGGCATGGCGATTTCCTGTTTTGCATTAATCTTAACAGGATTAACGATCATGCTGGGTAGACACATTATCCAACCTTTTATTGGGCATGAAGCATGGGCATTTATCATCCATTTCTGTAAAACCGTCCATGATTGGGTCGGTCCAGTATTCTTTGTCTTCTGGGCAATTTGTGTATTGAAATGGATGCCACGCCAAACCTTTAAGTCTTATGACTTAAAATGGTTCCTTGTGGCGGGTGGTTACATCAACTTTGGCCCGTTCAAAGGTAAACATCCCCACAGTGGCTATGCTAACGCGGGTGAGAAAATGTGGTTCTGGTCTTTAGCCATTTTTGGTCTATTTATCTGTACCACTGGCCTAATGTTAGTGTTCCCTGGTTTGGCATTACCGCGTGAAGTGGCGATGATTGCAGTGCTTGTGCACGGTGTTAGTGCGATTGTGATTATCGGCTTTACTATTGTTCATATCTGGATGGCTACCGCGTTAAGTGAAGGTGGTCTTGAGTGTATGAAGTCTGGTTATTGTGATGAGAACTGGGCGATTCAACACCATGATATCTGGTATGACGAAATCAAAGCTAACGGTAGCCTTAAGTACCAAGATTAGTTTATTTGATTAAGCCAAATATAAACCCTCAACATTCGTGTTGGGGGTTTTTTATGACCGTCAGTAAATTACCGCAATTGTTACATTCTTAATTTCAAACATCTGCTTGTTACCTCCTACAGCAAAAGCTGCACCAGTATTAATCACTAAATCATAATGTGGGTCAAAATGTCATATCAAATTGATGAATAAATGTACTTGCCGTGGTGTCTACAGGTTTTTAACTGTTAGTTCAGTGGTGACTAAATTTGAACTTATGCAGTTAGTTTTTATAGCAATAAAGACGATACGTTATGCTTGCTTTTAAATGTAATTTTGATGTTATCGGTAGTGGTTTTTAAGGTGTTGAATTTAAAAACTATTTCTGGTTATTTTTAGAGGCGCTATGCGAAGGGTTTAAGGACTGTTTGCGGCTTGTTTCTGTACATTTTAAAGATCTAATATTTACCACATCTGTATCAGTTTGTATCTCATAACTATATGCTTTTATTAGTAAAATCTTATTGTTTTTGTGATCTACTTAGCACTTACTTAAACATCTAATGACTGACCCCTCACAGATGCTTTTTTCTTCATGTTTTTCATGTCGAAATATGTTTATATCAGCCCAGCTTTGAACAATAAACTACTTAATTAACATGTAATTGCATCAATGCGGTAACACTTTAGCGGATTGGTGTTAATTAAAGTTGGTTTGGTTGGATAAAAGTAACATAAAAGTCACCTATGTATCTGGTGGCGCTCTTGGAGTGGAGTAAACATGAAAAAGCAACAGCCTGATCTAAGTCGTAGATCTATGCTGAAAGCCATTACCGTTGGCGGCGCAGCAACTGCTGCATTAGCTGTGACTGGTGTGAGTGTGGCTCAAGCATCTGAAACTAGCGTTGACGCTCAGTCAAAAACTGACGGCTACCGTGAAACTGATCATATCCGTCGTTACTACAACAGTCTGCGCGGCAACTAGGAGTTTTTGAGCGATGAAATTAACTCGCAAGTCAGAATCAGCCGTAACGGTTGAGAAAAAGACGCTTGGCATTAGCCGTCGTCAATTTATGAAGCACGCTGGTATTGCTACTGGTGGTATCGCCGCTGCATCATTAATGGGCACAGGCATGATGCGTCGTGCAGAAGCTGCTGACGTACCTTATGATGCACCAATCGAAATCAAACGTACTATTTGTAGTGCTTGTGCGGTAGGTTGTGGTCTATACGCTGAAGTACAAAATGGTGTGTGGACAGGTCAAGAGCCTGCATTCGATCACCCATTCAACGCTGGTGGTCACTGTGCTAAAGGTGCTGCTCTACGTGAACATGGTCACGGTGAGAAGCGCGTTAAGTACCCAATGAAGCTTGTTAATGGCAAGTGGAAGCGTATCTCTTGGGAAACTGCGTTTAACGAAGTTGGCGACAAGATGATGCAGATCCGCGAAGAGTCGGGTCCTGATTCAGTTTACTTCATGGGTAGTGCTAAGTTCTCGAACGAAGGCTGCTACATGTACCGTAAACTTGCAGCTATGTGGGGCACAAACAACGTCGACCACTCTGCACGTATTTGTCACTCTACCACGGTAGCTGGTGTTGCTAACACTTGGGGCTACGGTGCGCAAACTAACTCTTTCAACGATATCCAGAACGCACATGCGATCTTCTTTATCGGTGCTAACCCTGCTGAAGCTCACCCAGTTTCAATGCAGCATATCTTGTTAGCGAAAGAGCGTAACAACGCTAAGATCATCGTTGTTGATCCTCGCTTTACTCGTACAGCTGCACACGCAGACTTACATTGTGATATTCGTCCTGGTACTGATATTCCATTCATTTACGGTATGTTATGGCATATCTTCCAAAATGGTTGGGAAGACAAGACGTTTATCGACCAACGTGTATTCGGCATGGACGAAATCCGTGAAGAAGTAAGCCGTTGGACGCCAACTGAAGTTGAAAACGTTACTGGCGTTAAAGAAGAGATCGTATACCAAGCTGCTAAATTAATGGCAGACAACCGTCCTGGTACTGTTGTTTGGTGTATGGGTGGTACTCAGCACCACGTAGGTAACGCGAACACTCGTGCATACTGTATTCTTCAGCTTGCATTAGGCAACATGGGCGTTTCTGGTGGCGGTACTAACATTTTCCGTGGTCACGATAACGTACAGGGCGCAACTGACTTAGGTCTACTGTTTGACAACCTACCTGGTTACTACGGTCTAACATCTGCAGCTTGGCAGCACTGGACTAACGTATGGGAACTGGATATGGAGTGGATGAAGAGCCGCTTCGATCACGGTACCTACTTAGGCCGTACACCAATGACTACGCCGGGCATTCCTTGTTCGCGTTGGTTTGACGGTGTATTAGAAGAGAAGAACAAGTTAGCTCAGAAGGATAACATCCGTCTAGCATTCTTCTGGGGTCAATCTATCAACACTGGCGTACGTTCTCGCGATCAGCGTGATGCGTTAGATAAGATGGAAACTGTAGTTGTTGTGGATCCATTCCCAACAATCGCTGCTGTTCTTGGTAACCGTAAAGATGGCGTGTACATCTTACCTGCGGCAACTCAGTTCGAAACTCAAGGTTCTATCTCTAACTCAGGCCGTTCAGTACAGTGGCGTGAGCAGGTAATCCAGCCGTTATTCGAATCTAAGACTGACTTAGAGATCATGTACCGTCTATCACAGAAGCTAGGTTTTGCTGAGCAATACACTAAGCGTCTAGCGATCGATAAGGCAACTGATACTCTAGTTATCGAAGACATTACTCGCGAAATTAACCGCGGTATGTGGACCATTGGTTTAACTGGTCAAAGCCCAGAGCGTATCAAGCAACACACCATGAACTGGGGTTCTTTCAATAACAAGACATTGTTAGCGGAAGGCGGCCCATGTGAAGGCGAAAACTACGGTCTACCTTGGCCATGTTGGGGTACGCCAGAGCAGAAGCACCCTGGTACTCAGATTCTTTATAACACAAGCAAAGAAGTGAAAGACGGTGGTGGTAACTTCCGTGCTCGCTACGGTGTTGAATACCAAGGCGTGAACATTCTTGCTGAAGGCAGCTTCTCGAAAGGTTCTGAGCTACAAGACGGTTATCCAGAGTTCACTGACAAGATGCTTAAGCAACTTGGTTGGTGGGATGAGCTGACTGCTGAAGAGAAAGCTTCTGCAGAAGGTAAGAACTGGAAGACTGACTTATCAGGCGGCATCGTACGTGTTGCTGTTAAGCATGGTTGTACACCATTTGGTAACGCTAAAGCGCGTTGTATTGTTTGGACATTCCCAGACAAGTTACCTATTCACCGTGAGCCGTTATATACCTCTCGTCGTGACTTAGTATCTAAGTACCCAACGTACCCAGATATGCAAATTCACCGTCTACCGACGTTGTATAAGTCAATTCAAGATAAAGATGTAACAGGTCAATTCCCACTAATCGCGACTTCTGGCCGTTTGGTTGAGTACGAAGGTGGTGGTGAAGAGTCTCGTTCTAACCCATGGCTTGCTGAACTACAGCAAGAGATGTTTATCGAGATCAACCCAGCTGATGCTGCTGATCGCGGTATTGCGAACGGTGACACTGTATGGGTTCACGGTCCTGAAGGTGGCAAGATTAAGATCCAAGCTATGGTGACTCCTCGTGTAAACAAGGGTGTAACTTGGATGCCTTACCACTTCGCTGGTGTGATGGAAGGTGAAAGCTTAGCGCCTAAGTACCTGAAGGTACTGTGCCTTATGTGATTGGTGAATCTTGTAACACGGTTCTGACTTACGGTTATGACCCAGTAACACAGATGCAAGAAACCAAAGCTTCACTATGTCAAGTTGTGAAAGCATAAGCGCAGCAATAAGCTAGGAGATTGCCATAATGGCTACAATGAAATTTTTATGTGATACCAAGCGCTGCATCGAATGTAACGGCTGTGTCACTGCATGTAAAAACGAAAACGCCTCTGCTTTAGAGTGGGGCATTCAACGCCGCCGCGTTGTAACCATCAATGATGGTAAACCAGGTGAAGCATCTATCTCTGTTGCATGTATGCACTGTAGTGATGCACCTTGTATGGCGGTTTGTCCTGCAAACTGTTTCTACCGTACTGAAGACGGCATCGTATTACATAACAAGTCAACCTGTATTGGTTGTGGTTACTGTTTATATGCATGTCCATTCGGCGCACCACAGTTCCCTAAGAACGGTGCATTCGGTGCTCGCGGTACTATGGACAAGTGTACTTTCTGTGCTGGTGGCCCAGAAGAAGATCATTCAGAAGCTGAACTGAAGATGTACGGTGCTAACCGTATCGCTGAAGGTAAGCTACCTATGTGTGCTGAGCTTTGTTCAACTAAAGCTCTGCTAGCAGGTGATGCTGAAGTGATCTCTGCTATTTATAGCGAGCGTGTTGCTTATCGCGGTGCTAAAACGCAGCTTGGAAGTAAGCCACAGTACCATTTTTGATACCCGGTTAACCGGGTATCAAATGGTGAGAGAGGATCTAATATGAACAAATTGTTCAAACACATAGCGTTGCCATTGCACTGATGTTTAGTGCGGTATGTTTCGCTAATGGTGGTGCTGAACTTGCTCAGCACAGTGATGCTCAAGTTTGGGCTCAGCTGCAGCAGGGCGCACAGGGTTACACTACTTCAAAGAGTGAGTTTCATAACCAACCAATCAATACCTATGATCTACGTGTATTAGAAGTGCGTGATCTATTGGCACCAGCATTAATTGCTGCGTCATTCGGTATGATTATTATCTTCTTGTTATTTATCAAGGTGAACGGCATTTCTAAGCTGCACCATGGTTTCTCTGGCAAGATGGTTTACCGTTGGTCTAAGTTTGATGTGTCAATCCACTGGTTAGGTGCGATTCCATGTCTATTACTTATCTTAACGGGTATTGGTTTATTAGCAGGCCGTTTCTTCATCCAGCCGTATATCGGTGAAGGTGCATGGGGCAGCTTAGTTTATGGTGCAAAGCAGATCCACGATGTGGTTGCTTTCCCATTCATGGCCGGTTGGTTATTAATGACCGTGCTATGGGCTAAAAACCAGATGCCAAAGATGTATGACGTTAAGTGGTTCATGGTTGTTGGTGGTTATATTAACTTTGGCCCGTTCAAAGGCAAGCACCCTGATGCTGGCTTTGCTAACGCAGGTGAGAAGTTATGGTTCTGGGCATTTGCAATCTTCGGTCTAGTGATTTCTGCGACCGGTATGATTTTGCTATTCCCTAACTTATTTGAACCAAGCCGTACCATTAGCTTACTTTCACTTATCTTACATGGTGTGAGTGCAATTATTATCTGTGCATTCTCTATCGTACATATCTTCATGGCGACAGCTATGTCTGAAGGTGGTATGGAGTGTATGGTGTCTGGTTACTGTGATGAGAACTGGGCAAGTCAACACCACAATCTATGGTTTGATGAGATTAAAGAAAACGGCACTCTTAAATACAAAGAGTAAGCGTATATTCTCTATATTGAAAACATCGTGAATAGTAAAACACCCAGCTTAGCTGGGTGTTTTTTTATGCTTGTGGCGCAAAATCGGCTGCGGCTTCGCGGTGAGCAGTATAGATTGCTTCACCATCACTTTCTGCATCAAAAATAACAGTTACATCGGGTGAGAAAAGTAAGATATCACCAACTTCAGCTACGTATTTAACGTTGTCAGTGTCACGTACTACGATTTTACCTTTAGTAATGACTTTGTATTCAACAGAATCATAGAAGTATTCAAATTCAGTGCCTGGTGACATGGTAAAGTGGCCAACGGTCAATGCGTTACTGTTGTTAGTCACACTCACTTCTGCCATGTCACTTTTTAAGTTAGCGACATTAAGTAACTTGCTTAAATCGTTTAGTTTGAATGAACCTGATTTTATCAGGGTAATTTTGTTTGGCTGGTTGGTTAAACTAGTCATTATGATCCTTTAATAAAAATAATGCCCATCACCGCTTTAATGTGATTGGCATAAGGAAAGGCACCGGCCTTTCCTTATTGGGTAATCGATGATTAAGTCGATTTTTATTGATTGGCTAAACGGGGTTAGCTAATCAGTGATTACATGCGAGCTTTAAAGATCTCAACAATCTCTTCAAGACTTGCTTGACGTGGGTTTGTTAGTGAACAAGCATCGTTTAGGGCGTTTTGTGCCATAAATGCTAACTTGTCTTCTTTCACGCCAAGGTCAGCTAAACGCTGATTTGTACCCACTTGAGCAGATAGCGCTTCAATCGCCGCAATACCCGCTTCAATAGCTTGTGCTTGGGTCATACCAGTAACGTCAACACCCATTGCTTTAGTAATATCAACGAAACGCTCAGGGCTTACTTTGGCGTTAAAGCGAGATACTTCAGGTAATAAGATAGCGTTACATAGACCGTGTACTAGGTCATAAACACCACCTAATTGGTGCGCCATAGAATGAACATAACCAAGAGATGCGTTAGAGAACGCCATACCTGCTAGGTATTCACCATACTGCATTGCATCACGTGCTTCGCGGTTTTCACCATTTTCAACGGCAGTTGCTAGGTTTTGAGAAATTAACTCAATCGCCTTAATAGCAGATGCATCAGTAATTGGTGTAGCAGCAGTAGAGACATAAGCTTCAACGGCGTGAGTTAATGCGTCCATACCAGTCGCAGCAGTTAAGAATTTAGGCATTGCGACCATTAATTCAGAATCGTTAACCGCAATGATAGGAGTAAAGTGCTTATCAACCACAGGGTATTTAGTTTCATCAG